>JAHIVH010000107.1 GCA_018816735.1 Pseudomonadota bacterium
ATCTGAAAACAGGGAAATACAATAAAAGAGTTCCTAAATCTACTCCTCGGAGATCCTGAGGCAAGATTTATGACTCGAAACGCCGATTCGGCCCTCTCGAAAAAATCAAAAATGAGGGGTTTTCGGTCAGACACTAATTAAATTGATACGAAGAAAAAGGCATATTTGATATATATGAAAATAGCTATATTTTTAGAAATATTCCCAACCTTATCAGAAACATTTATCCTCAATCAAATAACAGGATTAATAGACAGAGGGCATTTGGTGGATATCTATTCATTTGCAAGGAATGATATAGACGTCGTCCATCCGGATATAGAAAAATATAATCTTTTGGAAAGAACGCGTTACTTTGACACCATACCACGAAAAAATATTGCTTTTATGATATTCGCCATTCGAGAAATGATAAAATGCTTTCCCTGGTTGCCGTTAAGAGTCTTAAAGGTGATCGGTAAGATAATCGGTAATGGCCTATTTTCTTTAAAGCCCCGAACAATTAGAGAAATATTTTTAATCCCCAGGCATTCCAAATATGATATACTTCATTGTCAATTTGGTAAACTGGGGCCGCCTATACTTGATCTTAAACATATTGGTGTTATCTCCGGTAAACTTGTCACATCTTTTCGCGGGTATGATGCAACGGTTTTGTTAGATAAATATCCGGACATCTATAATGATCTTTTTAAAGAAGGAGACCTTTTTTTGCCGGTTAGTGATTCATTAAAGAAGCGGATTCTCAAGGCCGGCTGCAACCCGGAGAGAATTCAAATCCATCGTTCCGGCATCGACTGCAGTAAATTTGAATTGACGATTACTAAACCTCCAAATGGAGATCCAATCCGGATATTGACTATTGGCAGGCTGATAGAAAAAAAGGGGATTCCCTATGCCATTAAAGCTGTTGCCAAACTTAAGCGTCAAGGATACACTCTCAGTTACGATATCGTTGGAGATGGAAAACTTAGGCTCCAACTTGAACAAATGATAAGAGATCTGAACCTTGAGGGTGATGTCAGGTTGCTGGGCTGGCAGAACCATGAGGAAATCGTTCAATTGCTTAAACAGTCTCATATTCTTGTGGCTCCTAGTGTAACTTCAAACGGCGACCAGGAAGGTATCCCCAATGTACTTAAGGAAGCTATGGCAATGGGCATTCCGGTTATCGGAACTTATCACGGCGGAATTCCTGAATTAATCGAAGATGGTGTATCCGGTCTTCTGGTTCCGGAAAGAGATGTAGATGCATTAACTGACAAGCTTGCTTACCTCATCGAACACCCCGAGAAATGGCAAGAATTGGGAAGCTTCGGCTACAGGGCAGTCCATGAAAATTATGATATCAACATTCTGAATGACAGCTTGGCGTCGCTTTACCAAAAACTTTTAACTGATAAAAAAGCAAATCAACGTCCCTCTTTCATAAATAATATTCCAAATGCCTGAAGAAAAAATAAATAGTGAAAGACTGCTTGTTAGTGTCATTATTCCGACGCATAACCGGATGAAAACCATCAAAAGGGCAATTCATAGCGTTCTGAATCAGACTTACAGCAATTTTGAGGTTATTGTCATAGATGATGCCTCACAAGATGAAACTGGGAACCTGGTTGCCTCATTTGACGACGATAAAATAAAATATATTAGACATGAGACGAATAAAGGGGGGGCTGCTGCCAGAAATACCGGCATTCGAGAATCACAAGGGCAATATATTGCTTTTCTTGACAGTGACGATGAGTGGTTGCCGAATAAACTCAAATTGCAGGTAGAATTGTTTAAGCGCAGTTCTGCCGATGTCGGCGCGATTTATACCGGGTTGACAGTGATTTCGCAGGATAATAATGAAATTATCAATCATCGCATCCCGTCCGTTTCCGGTGATCTCGAACCCGCGCTTTATGCTGAAAATTTAATTGGTCCTCTTTCCAGTTTGATGGTTCGGCGGAGCTGTCTGGGCAATTCCGGTTTCTTTGATGAACGATTGCCATCGTGCCAGGATTGGGACCTATGCATTCGCCTTGCCAGTGTAACCCACTTTTTATTTATAGAAGATCCGCTGGTCAATTATTATTTAAACAAGGATTCCATCACGGCAAACCCACGGGCAAAAGCGATTGGACATGAATTCATCTTGAACAAATATATAGGACAAATTAAAAGCGATCGTTTTGTTTATGCAAAACAAACTCTGACAATAGGCCATTATTTTAATCTATCCGGTGACAGAAAAACAGCGGTGTTTTATTTTTTAAAGGCCCTTTTCTCTTATCCTTTATATCTTCGCATTTATCCCTATCTGCTTGGCGCGCTTCTGACCGGCCCGTTCTACAGCAGGCTGACAGCGTTTATACGCGCTTTACGCTTCTAAGAAAAGGAATAGCAGCAAGAATGAAAGATATTCGTTTTTCTATAGTAATATGCACACGTAACCGTCCTTCTGAACTTGAGGCGTGTCTTGACTCAATATCGCTACAAACATATCCGCCCTATGAAACGATCACCGTGGATGCCAGTGATGATAGTAGATCTGAGGCTGTCGCAAGAAATTAGGAGGCGAACGGTGCTCTGACTAAAAAGCATATTCCTTCATCTCCCTCCTGGTTTGACGAAACAGAGAAGCATTGGTGTAGCATACACCAGGGGATATGTCCTATCGTTTTTTGATGATGATGTCGTACTGAATGAGCATTACTTTCAGAAGATAGTCGAATATTTTGAACGGTTCAAAAATATTTCGATTTCGGGAGCTGACCTGCACCATATGCTGTAGTTACATTTAGATTGACACACAAGCGTCAGTTTGACATACTCCCCCGCAAAAAGCAAGTTCTTATCTTATTTACAAGAGGTCCTAAAATGCCCGACAAGAAGAATGCCAAAAATAATCTAAGTATTTCCCTAATAATATGCACCAGAAACCGTGTGCAGGATCTTCGGGATTGTTTTGATTCTGTAATCCATCAAACACATTCCGTTGATGAAATTATTATTGTTGACAGTAGTGACAACCTTCTAACAAGGGAACTGTCTGAAGACTACAAGACCAGAACAGATATTTCGTTAAAATATATTCATACATCCCCTGGCTTGACTAAACAGAGAAATATAGGGATCAGAATGGCTCATGGTGATATTGTTACATTCTTAGATGATGATGTCATTCTCGAATCAAACTATTTCAAAGAAATAATAAATGCTTTTTGTTCATCAACTAATATAGTAGCCGTGGGAGGAAATATAACCAACAGTTCAACGCTCAGGGGCTCTAAAAAATTGTTTTTTACTATGTTTCTTTTAGAAAGGGAGAATGATGAGAAAGGATATATTCAAAAATCCGGATTTGTAAACAACTTAGCATACAATACGATAACAAAAATGACAGAAACTAAAACTCTTTCCGGATGTAATTACAGCTTTAGAAAAGAAATTCTGGATGATCATTTATTTGACGAGTTTTTTGATGGATATGGGCTTAGTGAAGATGTTGAGTTTTCCTATCGGGTAAGCAAAGGAAAAGGCAACAAAATGGTTATTACACCATTTGCAAAACTTATTCATAAAGAATCTCCTGTCGCGAGAACAGGCCTCAAAAAACTGTTTGAGATGCGAATCGTTAACCATTATTATGTATTTGTAAAACATGTCAAGATGAAGAAAAGTGACTGGATTTATTTTTGGTGGAGTAACATAGGGGTGATTTTTTTAGCTATATTCTGGTCTTTAAAAATAAGAAAATTAACGCCAATTTCTGGGATATTATCTGGGCACAAGAGAATAATCAATTTATCGGATTAAATAATATAATATGTTGCCAGAAAAAAAAACAGCAAATTATCCAACAGGATTTATTTTCCTAATATTGTTTTGTGCCTTCCGCCCATTAACACTTATTGATTTAAAAATTGAAATAGCAGGGTTAAATGTTCTGGAAGTGTTTGCTATTATCACATCTTATATATTGTTAATTTTTATTGTACTTAATTTAAGAAAAATAAAATTTGATTTTATTTCGTTGTCTATTTTATTGTTCTGCTCATATTGTTTTATAAGTATATTATGGGGTTCTCACGTAAGAAGCATTGCACAAGTTACTTTGCCATTTGTCCTTTTTTTTGCCATACGAGTAATGGTTAACGAACCAAAACAGATTAAACTGTTGCTATCAGTGCTATTAATTGCTTATTGTTTTCCTTTATTCGGAAGTTTATATAAAATAATTCAAGGATTCAACGTTTTAGATGTTGATCCGATTACCGGAATTGAAAGATTTGCCGGTATGTTCAAGAGAATCCATGTATTTTCCCAGGCCATGTTCTTCATCTCTATTTTTTTTTATATTCAAGTGAATATAAATCAGTTAAGAAACAGACAAATAAAAAGGACTTTGCTATTCTTACTCATCATTTCATTTTTTTGCCTTTTAAAAACTTATGTAAGATCTACCTCTTTAGGCTTATTTTTATTTTGGGCCATTGCTTTGTGTGGATATAATAAAAAATATTTTTTTATTTTATTAATTTCATCATTAATCATAGTAGTAATTTATATAGGTACTATCCAACAGATTTTTTTAAAATCCCAGGAAATGGACCTCAATGTCGCTTCAAGTGGAAGATTGACTCTGTGGGAACATAACATTAGCCTTTTTTTAGAATCAAGTTTTGAAAATAAACTGTTAGGACATGGTGCTGGAGTTGGATCTACGGGTGTTTTTGGTTCAGATAATGAAATTTGGGTTTCCCATAACGATTATCTTCAGCTATTGATGGCATTAGGGGGCGTTGGCCTGGTAGCATATCTTCTCATCTTTTTTGTACTACTGAAAGATGTTTATATGTCTAGTATGGATGGAAGTATAAAATATTTTTATTATGCGGTAATCTTTTCTATAACATTTATAAACTTTACAGATGGAATAACTCTTTATCAGGTAGGGTCATCACAACAATTTTGGTTTGTAATGGGGTTCTTGTATGTATTTAAAGATTTCAACGCAACCTCCTCCATCAATCTAAAAAATGATAACCTGACAAAGTCGGCCTATGAAAGGACCTCTGGAATATATGCCTGAAGCTATGGAGTGAAGAAGTTGAATCTCTATCTGCCTTCGACAATCGATTAATCGCCCTACCGGTTCATGGATAATTAATTCAAATAGTGAGGAGCTTAAAATATTGAAGCAATTAGAGACCGAGGACATAATGGGTTACAGGGTATTCAGCTCGAACCAGTTCCATCTTCTGGATGCTATTACAAATTGGACAGCGAAAGGAACCTACTGCAGGTTGCTTGCCTGTATTAACCCACATTCATATGTTGTTTCATTGAGGGACTCCGAATTTTCTCTTGCTCTTCATGGATCCGACTGGCTTATTCCCGATGGGATAGGAATTCTAATAGCTTCTCGGATTCTTGGGGGACGTATCAATCAAAGGATAACAGGTAGCGATGTATTCCATGGCCTTAATTCAAAGCTCAATAATACTGGTGGTAAAGTATTTTTTCTCGGTTCCACGGAAGCTACCCTGAATGCCATTTGCGATAAGGTCCGACTCGAATGGCCGGGTATTCGAATTGCAGGAACATATTCGCCACCATTTAAATCCGAATTTTCCGGCGAGGATAACAAAGCAATGCTGGAAGCTATTAATGCTGTTGCGCCGGATGTACTTTGGGTAGCAATGACTGCTCCTAAACAGGAAAAATGGCTAATTAAAAATCGACAGAATTTAAATGTTAAGTTCGCTGGAGCTGTAGGCGCTGTCTTTGATTTTTATACGGAACGAGTGAAACGATCCCACCCTAAGTTTCAGGGCTTAGGTCTTGAATGGCTGCCCCGCCTAATCCAAGAGCCGAGCAGGCTATGGAGAAGGAATTTCATTTCAACCCCGAAATTTCTTTACAGATTGGCGATTGAGCGGAAGATTAGACGGAAATAATTTTTTTTCGGGATAAATGGGCGGGCCATTATATTGTGAGTCTAAGTCAGCTTTCATAAACTACACACACCCGTCAGCCATATAGGCTGTATGAAGATTTCCATAAATATGATCGCCGAATGATTCTACATTCTGGTGATATAACTGATGCGTGTGTATCAGTCATGAATCTCGATGATAATACAGCATCGGATTCTTTTTTCGTTGAAAAAGAAGATTTAATCAAAAGAATTCTTCGCAGTTCTTTTGCTGGGTAGTTCATTATCAAATTGAAATCAAAACGAAAGAAATAAATTATGTCCATTGATGCGATTTTTTGTGTATGTATGGATCCTTGGGAAGAGCCAAAGAATGGGCAGGCTAGATTCGCCAGACAAATGTTACATGCTTTTAGTGGACGAATTGCTGTTGCAGGTGTAACAAACGAAAAATTACCCTTGAGGAGGTGGATTGATCGTCCTTTTGAAGGAAAAATTATAAAATTTTTTAATATGGGAAAATTACATCAAGAAGACTCAATCAAACCTATTATACCACTAAGAGTAGTTGTATACTATTATGCAAAAATATCAATGCCTATAATACACTCAACATGTGTAAAAAATATATTTATTGAATCTCCAGAAGTACTATTCGCTGCAGCAAACTATAAATGGAATAGTGTTTGCTATCGTTTCGCTGGTGTAAGCAACCCGGTTGCTAATTCAAGATACAAGTGGGCTAGATTGTTTGGCGCCTTTTTTGAAAGAAAAATGTTTTTAGATTTAAATAAAATTAACGTTGATTCAATCCTTGCCTCTGCTGATCATAAGGCTATTGATGAAGTGGTTGCACGTAGCAAAGGTTTATTAAACAGAAGTTTGATACATCATTTCCCAACTAGAGTCGATAGTGATTTATTTCAACCATTTTCAAAAATAGAAGAAAGAAAGGTACTTAATTTAGATAATGATAAGATCATAATTGTGTCCTGTGGGAGACTTAATTGGGTTAAAGGTTGGGATTTCATGCTCGACTCAATGGTTTTTTTACAGAAGGACGGTAGAGACTTTCAGGTCATTTTCGTTGGCGATGGAGAAGATCGTCTGAAATTATTCCAAAAAGCAAAAGAACTAAAAATTGAAAAAAACATTTTCGTAACCGGGTTTATACCAAATGGCGAAGTTCAAAGTTACCTGAATGCCGCTGACCTTTGTGTAGTGACATCACACAATGAAGGGTGGTCGTTGGCAATGCTTGAGATGCTATCTTGCGGCAAAGCTATTGTATCCACCGATGTAAGCGGGGCAAATGAAATGATACGTTCCGGACACAATGGATTCGTAGTTAAAGAAAGAAATCCAAACCTTTTTGCCGATGCAATCAGCAAAGCATTGGAGTTAAAAAATGCAAGAGATGTCAGTTTGGAGATCGCAGCACGATATTCAACGAAAACGCTTGCACCTGATTTAGCAAGTATTTGGAATCCGCTATCCTGAAATCCGAAAAATCCATTTTCCTTTAAATGTTTAACGTTTTGTGGTGATAGTGGTTTCGGTCCCCTTATTTATGAATATTTGCATATATTATAAAGAAGAGTCACTTGATTGCTATAAGGAAATAATAAGAGAAAATGAATATTAGTAGTGAAACCCAATTATGGAGGTTGAAACTTGAGACATAATGAATTGTGCGCGTGGTACGAAGAGGGCAATTAAAATGTGCGGTATTACAGGAATAGCTTATCTTCGAGGCGATAAAAAGGTTGCTCTTAAAACCTTAAAAACAATGACCGATGTTCTTGCCCACAGGGGACCTGATGGCGAGGGGTTTTATATAAATAACAATGTTGGTCTGGGACACAGGCGTTTGTCAATTATCGACCTTTCTACAGGAGACCAGCCAATATATAGCCGTGATAAATCGTTAGTTCTGGTATTCAATGGTGAGATATATAACTATGTTGAAATACGCGAAGATCTAAAAAAACTTGGGCACACTTTTCTCACCACGTCTGATTCTGAGGTAATCATACATGCTTATGAACAGTGGGGTTTAGATTGCCAGAAAATTTTTAATGGAATGTGGGCCTTTGCCCTCTGGGATAACAGGAATAAGTCACTTTTTATTTCTCGCGACAGAATAGGTGTCAAGCCGCTTTATTACTCTGTTTATAATAATACTTTTTCATTTGCATCTGAAATAAAAAGTATATTGAGCGTTTTCCCGGGAATGAAAATAAACCTAAGTGTAATTAGTCTTTACTTGACTTTATCATACATTCCGGCACCCCATTCTTTTTACAAAAATATACTCAAGCTTGAACCCGGTTGTTGCTTGCTGCTCAAAGACGGTAATTATAAGGTTTCCAGATATTGGGATTTGCCAGACATTGATGAACAAGATTTGATTAAGGACAAAAGTAGTGTATATGAACAATTCGATGACTTGTTCAGGGATTCCGTGAAGTTAAGAATGAGGAGCGATGTCCCTTACGGCGCTTTTTTAAGTGGAGGTCTTGATTCAACAAGTACTGTCGCCATTATGTCCGAGTTGTCGTCGTATCCGGTAGAAACTTTTACAATCGGTTTTAAAGAAAAAACCTTTGACGAAAGCGATCTTGCCAATGAGGCTGCTAAAAAGTTTTCAACACACCACCATCAGGGAACGGTGGAACATGATTCTTTTTTACAGTCATTAGAAAAGGTAGTTAATTCTTATGATGAGCCTTTCGGGGATTCTTCAGCTATACCAACAGGTTATGTGTCTAAATTTGCTGTTAAACATGTAAAAATGGTTCTAACGGGAGATGGCGGTGATGAATGCCTTTCAGGATATCCAGGCTATCAAGCTGAAAAAATAGCATATTACTACAAAAAACTACCTAATATTATTAGGAAAAAATTTCCAAAATCTGTTGGGCTCATAAGCCCTTATTTTAAAAATGACATGCGTTATATGTTGAATAGGATGCAACGGGTTGTCCACACATCAAATTTACATTTTCCAGATAGGTTTCTTAAAAAAGCAAGTTATTTCGATACAGACTTATTAAACGACCTGTTCATAAAAACAGATGGAATTATTAATCCTAAGGATTATATTTCAGATTTTTTTATTAAGACAAGTTTACAAGAAGGGTTCTATCAACTAAATGTATTCGACTTGAAAATCTCGTTACCGGATAGGATGCTTACAAAGGTTGACAGAATGACCATGGCTTATTCTCTTGAAGCTCGATCTCCATTTTTGGATTATCGCCTGGTTGAATTGCTTTTCAAAGTGGATATGAATGTAAAAATGGAAGGTTTCGAGCGTAAGACAGTGCTTAGGAATACTATCGGTAAAAGATTGCCCCGCCCAATATTGAAGGCAAAAAAGAGCGGTTTTGGCATTCCATTGAGAGAATGGATGAAGGAGAGCCAATTTCAAAAACATTTCAATAAGTTGAAGGCTCTGGAAGATTTCGGATTCCGATACAACACGATTAAAAAAATGATATCCGAAAATAATGGCGGCCAAAAAGATTACGGTAATCATCTATGGATGCTCTTCGTTCTGAACGAATGCTTAACAAATTTAAAGCCTTAATAGTTGAAGGATACAATTACTTTATACGGCACAATAGTTTTTTGCCCAAAAATGGTTGCCTCAAAAAGGTGGATTATGCAAAGGTCCTTTTGACTTGCTATTTGTTTAGAGTTTGCACAAAAGTGTCCAATATATGTTCAAAAATTCTCAAAATTCATGTTGTTTTGAAATTCTACTTTTTAATAACTAATTTAATTAAAGAGTTATATAGATTAAGCGTGATCGCTTTTAAACCTTGCATGGATTTTGCAATCTCCAACTGAGACATATTTGGATTGAAAAAGCCTATTGGGCTGTTTAATAGAATTCCAAAGGAAAAGTTTATTATGTCACTTAAAAAGAGGCCAGGTCAAAAACCGGGTCATTATTTGCGAATGCATGGGCAACTTTAAAATATCAATAGGGAGATATATTATGAAAGCGTCTTATAGATTAATTATGTTTATATTACTGATAATCGGGTCTTCCTTGATTTATGCTTCGGCCTATGCAGCTATCATAACGTGCAACACTTTGGTCGCTGATAATTCGACAGACAACACCGCTGCTCTCAATACATGCCTAAATGCAGCGAAAAACGAACCCGAAAAAATCGTTAATATTCCAAGTGCTGGAGCAAGTTCCTTTAAATTTAATAGTACTATAACGGTACCTGCAGGTGTTTCAGTAGTGGGGGCTGATGGCGCAAAGTTTAATCTGAGACCAGGCCTTGTATTAAAAGATTATAGCAAGATAACCAATATAGATTTTGTGAACACTGGTGGATATATTACAGTTCAAATAGGAACTGCCGGGGGTGGACTGGTAACAGGAGCAGAGATTAACGATTGTTCTTTCGGAGGTTCAAACTGGTCAACCATACTCGCCTGGGTCGCGAATGAATGCATAATTAATAATAACACAATCACAAATACTGGCACAGGGCAAAACATCTGTTTTCTTGGCGGCAAGAGAAACAGAATAACAAACAACAAGACAAACGGTGGATTTACGGGGATCATCCTTAAGTACGACCGCAGGCATAATACTTCCCCCGATGGGATGTTTGAAGACAACATCATTGCGTATAATAATGTTGGGCCGCATCAAGAAGAGGGTATCTCTCTCGACTCCAACGCTGCAATTTCTGCCAGCACCCCTGAGCTTGAATATGATACAGTTTCAGCAGTAAACGGGGCCAGCATCACTCTCTCCAACGTTAATTGGGGAGGGGGCGACGATCCCGATTATGTCGGTTATTACATCGTACCGTGTACCGGTTCCGCTATAGGACAATATAAAAAGATCATGGCGCAATCCGGGGCTACTTTTACGGTGGAAAGCGCGTTTTCTGATCTCGTACCTGGAGACGGGGTTTCTATCAACGCGCTTTATATCGGGAATGTTATCGCACACAATACCGTAACGGGGGGGTTCAGAGCCGACAGAATTTTGATTTATGGGAGTGCATTCCATAATCGTATTGAATATAATGACGTCGGGATTGCAAGTGAAAATGGGATTACAATCAAGTCATTAGACAGGGGGCCAGTTTCAAATATTAGTGTAACCGGCGCTGCTGGAAGAGGACCAGCTGGATATAATCTTATTCGAAACAACACAGCAAATGCTATTTATGTTCGCTATCGCTGCAATGGTGCTGCCGGTAGTTATAGTCCTTACAATTCGTACGGCAATGCCCTTGTAAATAACACAATAACCGGTAAGGTAACAATAAATTATCAGTATTACTATTCGTCTGGAAACACAGGTGGTTTTTCTCTGTTCGAAACGGGTGCAAATGATTGTAGTGGAACCACATCCTCTTATGCTGTTGCTTTGGACAGTACACCTCTCGACACCACCGATCAAACTTATACAGACTACGTCGAAGGCATTGCCAAACTTGATCCACCAAGTGGTGTACGAATAGAAACAATCGATGATTCTTCAAAATGAAGTGTATTTTTAATTGGAAAAAAGGACATGCGGGATTCTTTCTAAGGCCGCCAAACCGGAGGCAGGAATGGAATGATCGCATGTCCATAAATTTTCTTCACCATGCATGACGCTAAGTAGTCGGCCCTGGAAACATCCTAAGCTATAGAAAAAACTATCATTAAGCGTAGCTTTTTGATAGAGGGTTTGCAAGTTTTTCGTTTCCAAACGCTCAAAGCCATATAAATTTTATCATGAAACCGAAGAAATACCCGCACAAGACAGGTGCATATTATCACTGAACAAATTAATAAATGTCTTTCAGAACGAATAAGGATGATACGCTTCCCGCTCATCGTTGGTATCGTTTTTATTCATAGTTATGGCTATCAAGCCTCCTTTAGCAATGGTGTCCACGGCATAAAACAAATTAACCAAATTGGTCTGTTTTTACAAATTTTATTTTCTCAAGTCCTTGGGAGGATATCTTTGCCGTTGTTCTATCTTATCTCGGGCTACCTCTTCTTTCAAAGTTTTGATGGGTCCAAGAGAGCATATTTAAGCAAAATAAAGAAAAGGGTATCGACACTGCTGGTACCCTTTTTATTTTGGAACATATTGTTACTAACAGTTATCATTCTATTACAGAATATTTCCTTTACCGAGACATTTTTCAACTCTGGTAAAAAACCTATTCTTTCGTATAGGGCAATCGAATATGTGTGTGCGATATTCGGGATAGGCAGATCTCCGATATCCTATCAGTTCTGGTTTATAAGAGACCTGATTCTCCTTATGCTCTTTTCACCAGTTATTTTTATTCTTGCACGGCACCTTCCAAAATTGTCATTTTTTTTGCTGTTTTTGTTATGGTTCTTTAACATAAATTCCATAATCGATAATGAGGCCATATTCTTCTTTTATTCTGGCTGTGCTATCTGCACAAACGGTATTTCAACAACCCGGGTTGACAACTATCATTGGAAGCTAACGATAACATTTCTCCCTTGTGCCCTTTTTGACACCTACAACATAATGTCCCATTCTATGATACCGCCAACAGACAGTTTTTTTCACAAGATAGTTATACTTTTGGGCATTTTATGGATATGGTCGCTGACGAGCGAATTCATTGAAACATGGACGTCAAAAAGATTGCAATCTATTTCATATATATCTTTTTTTGTATTTGCGTTTCACGAACCATTGGTAACAGTATTAAAAAAATTATCTATCATGATATTTAAACCACAAGAAACTGTTATTATAACGTTTATTTATTTTCTTGTTCCAATTTCTGCGACAATTATTTCAATATGTGTAGGGGTGCTATTACGAAGAATGGCACCAAGCTTATACCGGACTGCAACTGGAAATAGGTAATTCCAAAGATGTTTTTTAATGGGGCTTAGGAAGCAAAACGATCAAATTGGCTGCTCTCTAAGCAATTATAATAAGACCTTATAGCCCCTAAGGGTTTAAAAGTGAATTATAAACTTCTAATAATCGGCCAGCTACCACCTCCTCATCATGGCTCGAATGTAATGACAGAAATGTTCATCAAATCACTTAAGAATTTAGGATGTAATATTACAATTGTCGAGAAAACATTCTCTAATAAAATTGAAGAGGTACGTAAATTATCGATCTCAAAGATATTTAAAATTCCTGTAATAACTTCACGATTGATTTATTGTTTGGTTAGAAATAAATATGATTTGTGTTTCTACTTCCTTTCTGTAAAGCCACCCTCGATTTTTGTTGACGCTTTTTTCCTTTTTATTATCATAATGTTTCGAATTAAGTATATTCCATATCTACACGCCAAAGGTCTTATTGACTTAAATGAAAAAATCGGCTGGCCCCTACTATCTTTAGTTAAGAAAGCAATTTCTCTTTCCTTGGGAGCGATTGTCTTAGGTGAAAGACTAAAATTGGATTTAAGCCATTTGATTCCTGATGAATATTTATTTGTGCTTCCCAATGCTATACCCGATATAAAATCAAACAAAAGTAATATCAATTACAATAAAAGTTGTCCTATCAAAATACTGTTTTTATCGAATCTCATGCCCGAGAAAGGTCCGATGGATTTTTTACGAATGGCAAAAAAAATAAATGAGACGAATAAAAATGTTCAATTTATTTTAGCAGGACCTATTATGTGTAGCCAGTTTTATTCTCAAATGGTTAAATTCATTCAGAATGAAAATTTTAAGGACGTTATTACTTTAACTGGGCCAGTATATGGGGCAAAAAAGGAAGCCTTATTTGCAGAATGCGATATATTTGTCTTCCCCACGCATGATGACGCCTTTGGATTGGTTAATTTAGAAGCAATGCGCGCAGGACTCCCAATTGTTTCTTCCGATGAAGGTAGTATCCCAGAAGTTGTTATTGACGGTGTTAACGGCTTTATTATCGATCCAAAAGATGTTGATATGTTAACTGATCGTGTTTTAAAGTTGGTTATAGAGCGTAAATTAAGAATTAAAATGGGGACTGCTGGCAGAGAAATTTATGAGAAGAAATTTACAATTGAATCATACCAAAAAAGATTGGAACAAGGGGTAAATTTTTTTATCAATCTCAAAAATAAATCAGATGCCTATTAACTATCACAAAATTTTTATAAAATTTTGTCGCTTAAAACCGGTGCGAAAATCAGTGCTAAGCGGTTGCCTAATAGTGGGTGGATTTTTAACTTTTCCTAACAAGATGGCTGATGAGCATTCAGGTGAGCAAAAAGGGGTCAAAGTTAGGGGGGAATTTATATTTCATTTCCGAAATTATTGTGTAATCTACGCCAGAATTAATTTGCCATCATCTTACCGTTTACTATTAGAACCCACTATAATATGAAGACAAATCGTGCTACCTTGATTTGCATTATCTGTTCTGGCCGCAAAGATCAGATGGCTTTTCAATACCCCTTTCAAAAAAAAGGCTGGTAATGAAAAGTATAGTTGCGTCCATTCAAATTCCCAAAAAAAATAGCTGCAGTTGAAGGCATTGAATACATAACGAGTTGCTACTATTGCCAATCCAGAATCACCAGTCCCGTCCAAAAGAAATAAACCAATATCGCATATTCGATCCATTTTCTAACCTATATAAAAAATGGTTCTGGGTTTATTCGATTCTATTGGTGATTTCCGTGATATGGCCGTTTGATTTTTTTAGTGAAAATCGAGTTCAATGGCTTCAGGAAACAAATGGAATTGAATTTACAGGAAATGGTATCGTGATGACTTCGGTACCTCCGTTGGACCTGTATGAAAAGCTAACCACAGGGCAGGGCCTAACAATTGAACTATGGCTGGAAACAGCTGATATCGGTCAAAAAGGCCCGGCAAGGATTGTATCGTATTCGCTTAACCCTGGTTCAAGGAATTTTACGCTGGGTCAGGAAAAAAATGCCTTGATAGTGAGGCTTCGTACGACTGAAACAGATATGAATGGTGTGCGTCCTCATTTGGTTGTAGAAAATGTATTTAATAAAAGAAATGATCTGCTTCACATTGTTGTTACCTATGACTGGACCAAGCAAATTGTATTTGTGAATGGCATAATGTGCATGGCCAAGTCAATTCCCGGGGGAACTTTTTCAAATTGGGACCCAACCCATTATCTAATCCTTGGAAATGAAGGTACATGTAACCGTCCCTGGCGGGGTAAATTGCGGCATATTTCCTTTTATAACAGACCTTTAGACGCTGAGGAAGTGTATTCCCTATTTCATAAAAATGAAATATCAAGGTTAAATACACTGGATAAGAGGAAGCCAAATCGAAATGGCATCATTACAGAATATCGTTTTAGTGAAGGGAACGGAAACTCGATTCATGGGGCAAAGGATTCAGAAATAGCGTTGGATTTTTTAATCCCTAAATATGCACGCCCCTATACAGCACCTTTTTTGCGATGGCCAAGTGATAATTTGGTATACACATTAAACCATAGAGATACGTTGCTCAATGTGCTGGGATTTATTTTGTTTGGTTTTTTGGGGCATGGGATGATGAGGAACACATATTTCTTATCATGGCGGATTTCAATTTTTGTTTTGATTACAGGGATATGCTTAAGCTTTTTTTTCGAGTCTATGCAGTATTTCTCTGTAAAAAGGGACTCCTCTGCAATCGACTTTTGTGCAAATTCTATTGGGACTGTTTTGGGAATCTATATTGATTGGGCCTATATCAGACATGTAAAACAATTCTGGGAAAAGAATACCAATATATAGCGAAATACGTTTCTGCCTATTTTCTTATCCTATTATAAGGAAATAGAAAGTTGATATTAGGGAAATACCTGATTGCACCTTGGTTCTGTGTGTTATATCTGTTCATTAAATATAACCCAGTGCTTAATTATTACGGAAAACGAATATTCATAATTAATCTAATTGAATTCTCAGGTTTTTTAATGAATTGGGGTGAAGAGTTGTTATGTTGTTGCTTACAGTCTTATTAGTATCCACAAGTATTACGATTGCGCTGATGCCCTTTTTTATCAGTTTGGCTTACAGACTTCAGGCTGTGGATGAGCCGAACAGCCGTAAGGTGCATAAAAGTATTATGCCCAAATGTGGTGGTATGGCTATGGCGATAGGGGCAATGACACCTATTGTACTGTGGGGTCCGATGACACCTTTTACCAAGGCTGTATTGCTTGGAGCGATTGTGATTGTAACCTTTGGTGTGATGGACGATATTAAAGATCTCAATCCGATGATGAAATTTAGCGGTCAGATTGCCGTGGCATTGATTGCTATATTTGTGGGGGGTATTAAAATCAGTTCATTGGGCAATATATTGCCCGTGGGTGTTGTATTGCCGGATTGGCTTGCCATCCCGCTTACGATTTTTGTAATTGTTGGCGCTACGAATGCCACAAACCTGGCAGATGGGCTGGATGGGTTAGCCGGCGGTATTTCCCTTTTAATTTTTATTTGTATCGGGTACCTGGCGTTTTGTGAAAAATATTTTCCTATTACCATTTTTTCAATCGCCATTGGTGGGGCGATTCTTGGATTCTTAAGATTTAACACATATCCCGCAAAATTATTTATGGGAGATGCTGGAAGCCAGCTACTTGGTTTTTTGGCGATTTTATTCTCCATTAACCTGACACAGAAAGTTACTCAGCTTAATGTGTTGTTGCCATTGCTGATCATGGGTTTGCCTATATTGGATACTCTGACAGTGATGATTAAACGATTGGCAAATGGTATTTCCCCTTTTGTAGCAGACAAGAATCATTTCCATCATAAACTCACGGACATGGGACTATACCATACAGAAGCGGTACTATCCATTTATGTCATTCAGTCGGTATTTATCATTTTAGCGATTACTTTACGGCATGCAAGCGAATGGCAGGCACTGGCAACTTACCTTATATATTCAGGTTGTGTAATCAGTTTTTTTTATGTGACGTCCATCAAAAAATATCGTCTCAATCGAAACATTTTGCTGCATCCGATTAAGATGCAGCTTCGGTCTCTTAGAGATGGTGGTACAGCAATCAAATTCTCATTTAGAATTGTAGAAGTAGGTTTCCCGACATTGTTGCTTGCGAACTGTTTGCTTGCCGCTCCTCCGTCTAAAGTATATCTGTTCGTTTTTGGCGCATTGTGCATTATTATTATGTTGATGTGGAGCTTAAAGACTCCTTTTCTGGATACCATGATTCGGTTGGGATTATATTTAATCACGCCGTTTTTGGTTTATGCCAGCGATAGGGGTATCCATGCATATATGGACTCAATATATGTTAAACTATATCATTTTTCTTATCTGATTCTTTTTTTGTTTGTAATTCTGACCCTGAATTTGACACGCAGAGCGACACGGTTTAAGAGTTCGCCAATGGATTTTCTAACAGTATTTATTATTATGTTGATCCCAAACTTGCCCAATACGGAATTGCATGATTACTTTTTAGGTCTTGTGGCTGCAAAAACAATTGTACTTTTTTTCAGCTATGAAGTTTTAAAAGGCGAATTGCGTTTGAAATCAAGGAATTTATCATTTATAACTGCCATGCTGATGATTCTCCTTGCGAGTGTTAAAATTATTTTATAGGATTTGTATTTCAAACACTGCATATTGTAATTTTAATTAAATTAACTTAAGCTGAGACATAGGACTGGTCGACTTAATTGGTCGGCATTTTTTTTATTAGTGAAGGCGTGTGATCATTCCTTTATAGGTTGATTATTTTTTTATTTAGAAGCTGATATCTTAAAAAGCAAACATACTTATTTGCGTATAAATCGGCATTACGAAGGAGAATATATGTTAAAAATAAAAGGATATTTTTTTATTTTTATAATAATAGCGAGTAGTGTAACTATATCATATGGCGATACATATCGAATTGGCCCTGGTGATATCCTTGAGATATCTGTTTGGAGGGATCAAAATTTGAGTCGTGATGTTGTTGTTCCACCAGATTGTATCATCTCCTTCCCTTTAATTGGGGATGTGGATGCAACCAATATGTCAGTACCGGAACTACGGAAAAAGCTGTCGGAGAGACTTTTAGAATACTTACCTGATGTTTCAGTTACGGTAATGTTCAAACAGATTAACAGCCTGAATGCATATGTCATAGGCAAGGTCAGGAGTCCTGGCGTATTCCCGATAACCATGGAAACCAGTGTGATGCAGATTTTGTCCATGGCAGGGGGGCTTACTCCTTTTGCGGCTGAACGCAACATCCATATTCTTCGTCAAAAAAAGAATAATATTGAAAAAATTGATTTTGATTACAAAATGATCCTGAAAGGGAAAGACCTTAGACAGAATATTTTATTAAAACCCGGTGACGTGATTGTTGTGCCATAATGGGCATAGGAATTCACAATTAGCCATTCGGTGGAGATGTAATAGAGAATGGGTTTAGGGTTGATAGGGGTTAAGGACATTGCATTACAAAACGGAGAACAGAATGAGCACATATATCACAATAATGGATTTTAAAGGGATAATCCGGCGTCGTAAAGGAATTTTTTTAGTCACTTTTTTAATGATAATTTTGATAGTATCGGCGATAGCGGTTTATCTTCCACCCATTTACAGCGCTGAAGCCACAATTGTCATTGAAAATCAGGAGATCCCGGAAGAATATGTTAAATCGACAATTACCACTTATGTAAACGAGCGGCTTCATAATATAGAACAGCGAGTCATGAGTAGAGATAAGCTTATGGAGATTATTCATACATATGGTCTTTATCCTGAAATGGATTCAACCGCTGAAATGGTAGATAAAATGCGGAAAGCTATTCAATTACGCCCCATTGATATCCAGATTTCGGATAAACAAAGCGGTAGGCAAATGATGATAACAACTGCATTTATTTTATCCTATGAGGGTAGTGATCCTGTATCTGTGGAAAAAGTAACAAATTTGCTTGCTGATTTGTTTATTAAGGAAGATAAACAGGCGCGAGAGCAAATGGCGGGTACCACGACGGGATTTTTTGAAAAAGAGTTGAAAGGGCTTAAGCAAGAAGTCTTACGTCATGAGAAAAAGATCAGTGAGTTTAAAATAGAAAATATCGAAAAACTGCCAGGTTCTACAACGATTAACCTTCAGGCGATATCTCGTTTAGAATTGGACCTGGACAGAATTGATACACGTGTTCAAACATTGCGGCAAAAAAAGATTTTATTTCAAGGACAAATCGCGAATACTGAAGCATTAATGCCTGTCATGACAGAGGACGGAAAGATGGCGAGCAATCCCAGCGAGCGCTTGAAATATCTACGATTACAACTAATTCGTTTGCAAGCCAGCTTATTGCCTAAGCATCCGGATATAAAGGCACTAAAAAATGAAATAGCTGAGTTGGAAGCGCAGGTTGGTGAGACGGACGCCTCAGTTGAAAAGATTAGATTGCTTGTTTCTTTACAAAGTCAATTGGCCCAATCCCAGGCCAAGCTCGGGAAAACTCATCCGGACGTTGTGCGTTTATCAAAAGAAGTGGAAATACTATCCAACGAAGTCGATCAACTTGGGATGGCCAAAATAATAACGCAAATTTCGGATGAAAAACCGGACAACCCGGCGTATATGAATCTCAAAACTCAAATTTTGATTACAGAGGAAGAAATTAAAGCCGCATATAGTGAGCGCAAAAAAATAGAAGAAAAATTGGAGGATTATCGGAAAAAGCTTGAAATGGTTCCGTTGGTTGAAGAGGAATATAATAAACTGACAATGGACTATGAGAATGCTAAGCACAAGTACAATGAAATTTTAAATAAATTACTCACTGCAAAAATTTCGCGGGAAATGGATATGGGGCAGAGTGGTGAACGGTTTACGATTACCGAACAGGCTGTAATACCTGAAGCTCCAAGCAAGCCAGATCGAATTAAGATAATCCTGTTAGGTATCGTATTGGGTTTGGGAACAGGGATAGCTTTGGCTGCCCTGAAAGAGGGATTGGACCATTCAGTTAAATCAGCGGATGATATAGAAAGTATTACCGGTGTGCCGGTCATAGGGACTAT
This sequence comes from Pseudomonadota bacterium, assembly GCA_018816735.1. Classification (GTDB taxonomy): domain Bacteria; phylum Desulfobacterota; class Desulfobacteria; order Desulfobacterales; family JAHIVH01; genus JAHIVH01. Next base: position 19,964 of record JAHIVH010000107.1, read on the forward strand.
TTCAATTTTCAATCCACGTATTAAAAAGGAATCCATTGGTTGAAGAAATTACTATCTATCATTTCAAAATCCTAATGAGATAAAATTATTATTTTAAATATAACCGGTGAACTAAAATGAATAAATTATTGCAGGCGATGGATAAAGTCAGAAAAAGCGAGCATGCTAGTCCGATACGTTTTGATGAACAACGAATTGAGCGTGAATTTTCAACTCTTGGAACCTTTATTGGTAAAGAATCTTCTCCTAATCGTGAAGTGCAGGTAAAGTATTCAAAAACAAAAGTCCAGACCAATGATCCCAAAATACTAAAGAAAAACAAAATATTATCAATAAACGACGATGATAGGGAAACAACCAATCAGTTGAGATATTTACGGACACAGGTACTGGATAAGCTTAAAGCAATAGGGGGTAATAGTCTATTGATTACCAGTGCCAACTCGTATGAAGGTAAAACGTTTACCAGCATTAATCTTGGTGTGAGCATCGCCAAAGAATTCGATAAAACGGTTTTAATTATTGATGCAGATCTCAGAAAATCATCACATAATCACTGCGTTTTTTCAAAGGATTTTTTTGATTTAGATGTAGATAAAGGGCTTGTCGATTATTTGGAAGGAAATGCTGAAATTCCGGAAATACTGATCAATCCGGGTATACCCAAATTAACATTGATTCCAAGCGGAAAACCAACTCCGAATGCAGCTGAGCTTTTGAATTCAGCAAAGATGCAGGAAATGATGGCAGAAATTAAAAAGCGATACCCGTCAGATAGGTTAATCATTGTCGATGGCCCACCTCTAATACAATACCCTGATCCCATTATTTTATCTCGCTTCGTAGATGGCGTTTTGCTCATTGTTGAAGCAGAGAAGACATCAAGCGAGGATTTGAGAAAAGTAATAGCCAACTTGAAGGATATCCCCATTATTGGCACTGTTTTGAATAAGAATAAAGGATAAGCCAATTTAACCCCAAAGTATTATTTTTTGTAAGGGGTTTTGGGTAATCTGGAACCCTAAAATAAGACTTTCTCTGATTGACTCACTTTCATAAGCTTACTAATCTGTTGTAAAAAATAGTTGTAAGTTGGCCTTAGCGATTACTACATGAAAAGATATTTTATTTTAGAGGGGTTGTGTAATTTCAAAAGAGTAGCTTTATTGGCGTCTTCTAAACACCCATTGAAGAAAAATTGAAATTTATCTTGGGTTTTTATATCAATATTGACGTATTTATCTTGATGCGATATGGATGCCCTTCGCTGACTTTATACAAGGTAGTGCGAATTTATAAACGGGCAGCTTTATCTGCCGATGAATTATTTTTTTAGGTTAGAAATATTGGATCAGATCGTGAGATATTCAAAAAGAACAAAAATGACACATATGTTTCTGCCGGTATGTATTTATATTCTGGCAGTGGTTTTTATCGTGTTACTTAGGCCTTCATTTTCGACATTAAATGATCCTTCAACGTGGTCAATACCGTTAGAAAAGAAAACTGACAATAAACAATTAAAAATAGACACGCAAATTCCGATTGAAAATTCTGGTTATATTAAGGGGAAAATAGTGAGTCCTGAAAACATAATTTTAATCAGGAAAGATAGGAAATCAGCTCTGGTTCCCCTCGCGACTGAGGGCCCAAAAAGACAGGTGGGCTCTATAAATGATTTGACTTTTGCTGGGCTATCGGATGAAACCAAAGTGGCTCAAAGAGATATAACCAATCAATCTTTTTTACGCTTTAATCAAAAAGCTGGTCAATTCCATGACTCAAGTATGTTTTTGGGTAATTCTGATTTTTGGTCGGTATTGGAAATCAAACATGTTCTATTGGCTTTTGGATTAATCGGGTATTTTTCTATAAGAAGGAAGGGTGATACATGAAAAAGAGCAATTGCCCGGAAGCATATTTATTGCATTGATATATGTGAAGGTTGGTCTGATTTTGATAACAGTTTACGATATTGTTTGTGAAAAGATCTTTGTTTGGTCAACTTGATTTTTTAAAAGATATAGCGCTATTGAAAAGCGCGTGAATTGAAGGTTTTCTATTACTGCTATGGATGGGAATGAGTTTAATGAACAAACAAAACCGAATGTTTTCTGTGGCAATGGATGGTGAGATTAATCAGAACTTTAACAATGAAAAAAGAAAGAGTCAGAGGTTTTGTGTAAAACGTGGGCAATATTCTGTGCAGGTTTGGGGTAGTGGAGAGGTGATAGGGACAATTGTCGATATAAACACGACCGGTCTTGCCTTTTTATATCCTTTAGAGGCACTGATGATAGAGGAGAATGAAAAATTAGATATTGTTGATAGTGATCAAAACCTAATAATAGGAGATATCGCATATAAAAATTGTTATGATTTTGAAATGAACGAGGAATTTTACCAAAGTTCAACAGGTAACAGACGCCGGGGGGTTCAATTTCAAAAGATATCAACTATAATAAAATCCAAATTGGAAAATTTCATCCGTGATTGCGCCAATGCAGGTTGTCACGAGTATGCGGAATCAGGTTCATCATTAAGAAGTAATTGAAGTTGGAATCAGACTCATCCTGTTAGGTGATGGAAGAATAGATTGATTGACAAGTATTATTTTTTTAATAATTCTCAAGAATTAAAAATGTTATGAGAAGTTTATCTTTGATTTTGGGGTCAACCTGCAAAAAATAATTTATGAAACAATTTATTATTACTTGCCTGCCAATTAACATTTCATTAAGACCTTATTAGTTCTTTGAACAAGTCTCCTTTATTTTTTTTTGTCTTTTCCACATAATCGGTTTAAGGATAATTCTTTAAGTTAAGGAAACAGCTTTTAATATGCGATGGGTAACACTTGAAAAAAGTTTTAGGATCGTTCTTTTTGTTTTATATTTTGTTTGTTGTCCTGCCGAAAGCCTGTTTGCAAATGAATTGAAATTGGAACCTGCTCTCAGTTTGGCCGGAGGTTATAATGATAACCTTTTTTGGGAAAAGAATGGCAAAGTCGGTGATGCGGTCGTAAAGATTCATCCGGACTTAAAGCTGGATTATCGTTCAGAAGTCTCACATATCTCATCGCTTTTTTCCTTTGATTTTTTTGGTTATGCAGATGAAAAAGAACTAAATGATATAAAAAGCGCGTATCAGTTGGCAGGCGATTTTCAGGGAAGCGAGAAATGGAGTTCGGAGATAGAAAGTTCCTTTATTAAAGATACGACACTTGATAGTTATCTGGAAGAAACAGGTCGTGTGATACGAAGAGAAGATCATGATTTGTATAAGATAGGTGGAACAGTTGCCTATGCAATGTTTATAAGATCCAGTATCGCGTGTAGTTATAATTATTTAAATTCCAGTTATTCTGACCCTGATTTTTTTGACTATAATCAGCATTCCGTTTTTTTGTCATACAGGCATCGTATGACAAATGAAATTGACACCCTCAGTATAGACCCCGCTTATTCTTATACAAAAACAGGTTGGAATAATACTGAAAATTTATCGCTTTCAATGGGTTGGACTCGAAAATTGACCGAAGTGTTTTATGCAAGGATGATGATAGGTTTACGGCATACCGTAGTATCTTATGATAATAGTTCAGAAGATGATGACTATCAAGGCGCTAAGGCCCTTTTTGATTTGACATGGAACAGGGCAGAGCGAATACGCATAAAAATAAATTATTTCCATGACCTGAGAACAACGGTCGATGGTGATGTTATAAACACGGATAATGTCTATCTGAAATATGATCACAGCCTGACATACTATTGGGGAGTGGGGATATCCGGCCGGCTTATCAATTCCTATCAATTAACCAGTTCTGTGGCAGATAAATCAAGAACAATATATTATCAAATTGAACCACATGTTTATTATCACCTGACTGAAACAAGTTCCTTAATTTTTTATTATCGATACCAAAACAGTTATGATGATTCCTTAAAAAACAACAAAGAGGTAGAGTGCAATAGTGTTTGGCTCGAATTTCAGATTGGTTTTCCAGTGGAGTTGTAATTGAAGATATCTCTCAAAAATCAATACCAATGGATAGTATATTAAAAAAACCGGGATATATTCTATTCATTTTTCAGGCATCAAATAAGAGCGCATTTAGAGATATTACGTTTTTATCCAGGGTTTGTCCTTGAAAAATTATAAAGGCTGCATTACTTTGATCCGATAAACTATCATGCTGTGCTAAAGTGATTGGCTTGCCGTTTGATATTAACACCATAAAGTGGTTTGCATAGCTTGCAACTTCCCTATATGCTTCCTTGATAGCTTTGATAACAGGTAACTCCATATGTATAAAGCGTTTTATCATTTTAATAAAAATCCTTTTCAATTGGCGCCGGATTCTCATTTTTTGTATGCCAGTGTGAAGCATACCAAGGCATTAACCTATATAGAATATGGGTTGAACGAAAATTTAGGATTCATGGTTCTTTCCGGGGAGGTCGGTTCCGGGAAGACGATTACGATTCATTTCCTTGCGAAACAGCTCAGTGAAAAATTCAAGGCAGCGCTTATTTTAAATACAAATGTAGATGTCGATCAGTTGTTATACATGATTCTCAGGGAATATGGTCTTGAAACCGTAAACAAGGATAAAGCAAACCTTATCGAAACGTTGAACGTGTTCCTGGTTAAAAATTATTCGGAAGGCAAACGCGTGGTGCTGATTATTGATGAGGCACAGAATTTATCTCTTAAGGCCCTTGAAGAAGTAAGGATGCTGTCGAATCTTCAAAGCGGAAGTCATCAGTTGCTGCAAATTATGCTTGTGGGGCAGCCCGAGCTTCTTAGCATGCTGAAAAAGCCTGAATTACGTCAGTTGAACCAGAGAGTCGCCGTTCATTACCATTTGACGGCCCTTGATAAGGAAGAAACAGAACTTTATATTAAGCATCGTTTAAAGATTGCCGGTGCAAGCATCAATTTGTTCACACCCGCTGCCGCAGATAAAATTTATGAATTTTCCGGGGGTATCCCCCGATTGATCAATTTGATCTGCCAGGCGGCACTTGTGTATGGGTTTGCGGATGAGGCCAAAAGAATCAGTCAGGACATTATCCAGCAGATCAAGGATGATAATCTTACCATTGGTATAGATAGCGAACCCGAGGCCTTAAGCGGCCAATCGAAAAATGTGCAAAAGCTTTCTGGTGACAGCAGTCTTGAGGCAAGGGTGCACTCTCTTGAAAAAGAGATAGTCAATTTGAAAAAGGATCTATCCGACCATACAAAGAACCTGGAACCGGAAGCTGATGAAACAGAGTCCCCGCAGGCCGGTCAGTTGAAGCAGGAATTAGCCCAGGAGCGAAATCGCAATGCCAGGTTGATCCAGGAGTATAAGCTTTTAAAACAAAAATATGATAAGCTTCTGAGAAATTAATTATTCATCAGGCTTCCAAAGACGTTAACCCTTCACGAATGGCGAATTTTGTTAATTCGGCAATACTTTCTACATTCAGCTTGGTCATTATTTGTCTGCGGTGAGTGTCCACAGTTTTAATGCTGATGTGAAGCTGTGAGGCAATGCCCTTGGTTTTGTTGCCTTCAGACAGCAGTTGCAGGATTTCGCGTTCTCTTGCTGTGAGATTATTGTTGGATTCCCCTCTTATTTTCTGGCCATTCATATATGCCTTCACCACGATATCCGAAATATAAGGGCTCAGAAAAACACGACCTGCCAGGGCCCAACGCACGGCACCCGCCAGTTCCTCAAAAGCGCTACGTTTAAGAACATAACCGGAAACGTTGGCAGCAAGCATGGCTTCCACAAAGCGTCTGTCTGTATGCATGGACAGCGCGATCATTTTAACCTCAGGGAATTCAGAGGAGATCTGCATGGCAAGATCAATGCCATTCAATTGCGGCATGCTGATATCCAGTACCATGACATTGGGTTTCAGTTTTCTTACCAGTTGCAATGCTGTCTGGCCATTATCCGCTTCGGCGATCACTTCCATATCCGATTGTTGTTGAAACAGAAGCCGGAGTCCGTCACGAATGATTTTGTGGTCATCTACTACAAGTATTCTTGTCTTCATAGTTCCATTCCTCATTAACCGCTACGTCATTTTCACCTAACAGGGGCATTATCAGGGAAATATGTGTCCCTTTTCCCGGTTGAGATTGTATGTTCAAATATCCCTCATATTGTTTGACACGTTTGATCATATAATAAAGACCAAAATGACCGTTCCTTGCATATGATGAAATATCATTTGCATTAAAACCAATCCCATCATCAATGATATCAAATCGCAGCCTGCATCCTGTCTTTCGAATAGACAGTTTTATTATATTGGCACGGGCATGCTTGACGGAATTCAAAATGAATTCACGAATTGAACGATAGCAAAATGTTTGAAGATAGCCTTCAGGCAGGTTCAGTCGTCCATCGGGCGAAAAGATGATTTTAACACCGTACTGTTTGGATTTTTTATCTACTAACCACTTTAGGGCAGCTTCCAGGCCTTCTTCTTCCAGAATGGGGGGCTCAATTTTGAAGATAAGGGTTCGAATGTCGTCAATGGTTTGATCAACCTGTCCCCTGATATCATCAATAAGCGCCTTTAAATCGGTTTTGGATGTGAATTTTCGTAAAGCCCCCAGTTTTATCTGCGCGCCAGCCAGAGACTGAATCGCACTGTCATGAAGGTCAGAGGCAATTGAACGTCTTTGAAGGTCTTCCATGATTGCAAATTGGTGCGACAGGGCGCAAACCCGTTTTTCATAAATTTTGATCTGTTCTTCCGCCTGTCTTCTTCTATGAATTTCCCTTCGGAGACATTGTTTTATTTTGTATGATTCAGCTTTATTCCTGTTGGGAAGTTTGGCCAGCTCTTGATGATGCAGGCAGAGTATCTTCCTGGAAACATTCAACCTGTTGTTAGACAACATTTCGCTTATATGTTTATTCGCCATGTGAAAATTTAATCCGTATGTTGTTTGCTAAATTATTACCCTGAGTTTAAGTCTTACTTTTAGCAAGATTTGTGCCGATGGTTGATTTTGAATTATTTCATAAAAAATCAATAATTTAAAAAAATATGTGATGAAAGGCTTAGATGGTATTAGGAAATGAAAGTAATAAAAAGCAGAAAACAAATTCATAGATTTATGGGAAAAATATAGCGATTGGCTGATGCAATTTTCAGTTTTTTAAACGTCAATTTTACTATTTTTCGAGGATTTCCCCTCAATTTTATCATGTTCTTTTTTGTAATATGTATAATACATCGTCACAGTATCTGGCGGTTTAATGAGCCTTTGAAAAAGATATCGAAAAACAAATACCACCACCACCAATGAATTGGGGGCCCCTCTGGTCTGCCACCTCCTGGCTGAAGAAATTGTATCCCCAAATAAAAATATCTGTCGACCGATTGTGTTCAGCCGTATACTCAGTTCCACATCCTCCATCAGGGGAATATTTGGAAAGAGATGATGTGACAGGACAGGTTCCCGCCGGAAAAACTGAATCTGATCACCAAAACTGATCTTAAGGAACACGGAACGGAAGGCATTCATCAGCTCTATCCACGTCATAAAAGGTCCTTTTTTATCAAATTTCCCGCCAACAGAGCCACCCGCGATATCCGGATGTGCAGATAGTGTTGTAAGTATCCGGGTAAATACAGGGGATATAACTAAAGTGTCTGCGTGAACAATAGCCACAACATCCCCTGTTGCAGCCTTCACACCTGAGAAAATCTGCCCCCCCCGTCCTCCGCCGTTTTCCGGCAAATGATCGTTTAAGATAACAGTTGCCCCCTCCTTTGCTGCAATGTCCCGGGTATTATCCGATGACCCGGCATCCACAACAATAATTTCGTTTACCGCAGGATCTTGTCGAATGCTTTTGATAGCCATTTCGATCCGTTTAGACTCATTTTTTGAAGGGATGACTACGGACAGTGTTTCAGGTGGCAAAAATGTTTCGTAGAAAATGATCCGTTTTGAAAAAAAATAGGCCTCAAACGAAAAAAGAATATAAAAGAGAAGCCATCCGGCTGTCTGGAAATACCAGGGCAAGGCCCATGCTTCTGTGGGGTGTGAGATGCCAATGGCTGGAAAGCAAATGCATAGGAACAGGGACAGGAAAATCCATGAGCCATTCATCCTTAGTATGGCAAAGGGGAGTATCCATGATAAATACCAGAAATGGAGGGTTGGCGAAAAAAGAATAAACGCCCCAAATGCGATAAAAATTCCCTGAACCGGATCATGGCCTAAAGGCTTTTTTTTGTCCAAATACCAGACATAAAGCGTAGCCAGAAAAAACAGACAAAAAAGTATGCCCGAAATCCTCGTGGCCGTTCGGATATCATTTACACCCAAAAGAATGAGATTGTGGATCGATCCGTTCAAGGCATCATCACTCCCGAACCCGAACAAATCCTTAAAAAAAACAGGCTGCCAGCCAAGGTGCAAAAACGGCAGGAAAGGAAGCATCACCACAATAATCGAAATAGGCAACCATTTGCAGTTATCGCGGTTTACAAGAAACGGTAACGCGAGAAAAGAGACATCTTTGATCTGTACGGATATGCCGATTAAAATAAACATCCGTACAAAATATTTTTTATCATGGCAGTAAACCGATGCCAGAAGAAAAAAAATCATCATGACATCAAAATGACCCTGACCTGAAAAACTATAGAGGATGAGTGGATTAAAGGCATACAGACAGGCCCATCTGATATCGAGTTTCCTTTTTTCAAGGAGTTCAATCAGAATAAGCAGGGTGCCTATATCGAAAATAGCCATGAGTATTTTGATTTCACGGATGGGTTTGTCTTCAAACAGGAAGGGAATGATACCTTCTGACGGTAAAAAAGACAGGATGGCGCTACGGCACATGATCGCCAACACAAAAATGACAAGGCTTGCGTTTTTAAATGATATATTCCCCGGGAAAAGAAAAAATATCATCAAGCAGGTTATCCATGTCGCTGCATATATCAAAACGAATGGGCCGGAATAAAATATGATATCCATGGAATCGCTCAGTTTATATCGTTCAATCGCCAATCGTAATCAAGATATTCGATTTTAACAGCCTGCCTTTTTATCATATCCTGCTCGCTGACGACAGTCGTAAAAAGAGTGGCATAATGGGCGAAAAATCGTTCAAGGGAGGTGAATGTCATTTCAAAATCACTGCCATACCATTTAAATATTTTTGATACTTCAAGTGTCTTTTTTTCAGGATTAAAACGGTTTCTCGATTTGTCTCCTAAAAATCGTTCAACATTGGTTTCGAGCTGTTTATCAAGCTTATCCGGTGTAAACGCTTCGTCCAGGAGTGCCGGGCATCCGATGGATGCACAGACCACGGCCATATGAATTCTGGGCTCATCAAATGCGCCTTTTTTCCGGATCATATTGTGTTCAATGTCATCCAGAGAAACAATTTCTCCAAACAGGCTGATAAATTCGATGTTCCATGGGCCTTTGAAAAATGTCTTAATATCCCTGATAGAGTTCACCGGATAGTGATCAAGAATCAGTTTGACGGTAAAGGCATTATAGGCATTGATCAGAAAGGATAGCTTTTCGTCTGAAGACCAGCCGTTAAATTCCGCATGCGTTATCCGGGACAGGCCTGACAGGTATGTATCCAGTGGGGCTATATCCTTTTTAAACGCCTGATAATCGACCTGGGATATACGATTTTCATTTTTCATGACAACATGTTTTTTAAGAAGCTCAGTCCAGATGGCGTGCTGCTGATCGAACGGCTGTGACAATACCGGTTGAACCATAAGTAAAATGAGTGTGACGAAAACTGTGGATTTTTTTATCTGGCTTACCATTTTTCCCTCACTTCATGTCTGTTTGTGATGTGTAACTTTGGGTTATCGTTTGACACATGACCTGTATTTGGATATATTTGGGTTTAAAAAAAAGGGCTTATAAAAATATACACCTGAATAAGCCTGTCTTGAGTCCTGGAAACTGCAAATGTTATACCTTTCATTCAAGCAAGATTCAGATAAAAGCATGTTTTTTTTCAATTAACAAGATAACTATAGCCAGTCTTATTTTAAATGGAGCACATTTATGAGATCAGCGTATCACGCACGGGTCATTTTTCTTTTAATATTTATATTTTCGGTTTTTGTAAATCAGGAACTGCTTGCTGCACCGAAAATAATATTGGAACGGGGAATAAGCAGTTATCCATTGGGGGCAGGCCTGGCGTATCTGGAAGATAAAAATGGCGATTTGGCCATAGCGGATGTGGATACACCGGAGATGGCGGAAAGTTTTGTCAGGAATGAGACCGGGGTGATCAATTTTGGATTTACGTCTTCTGTTTACTGGATAAAATTCAATGTTGAAAATGAAAATCCTGAAGTCAAAAACTGGTTAATAGAGATAGGGTATCCTCATCTGGATTCATTGAAATTCTTTTTTCCAGATGGGAATGGGGGGTATCATATTAAAAAATCAGGAGATCTGCTGCCATTCACCGAAAGGGAAATCAATCACAGACTGTTTCTTTTTAAGCTTCACATTGAAACCGGGCAAAGTCAGGAAGTATTTTTAAGGGTCAAGACACAAAGCTCCTTTCAGGTACCGCTGACCATATGGGAACCGATAAAATTTTCCGAGAAAGTGTACAGGGAGGAGCTGGGCTACGGGATCTATTATGGCATCATGATTGTCATGGTCCTGTATAACCTCTTTTTGTTTTTCAGCATCCGGGATAAAGCCACCTTATATTACGTGCTCTATATCGGCACATTCGGGTTTGGCATCATGTCTTTAAATGGTGTGACAGCACAATATCTCTGGTATAACTTGCCGGTATTTGCAAACAAGATCCTTCTGGTAAGTCTTTATCTTGCCATGTCCATGCTATGCCTGTTCAGCAGGACATACCTGAATACAAAGCAAAATGCCCCCCGCCTTGATAAAAGTATCGTTTTTCTGATGATTTTCGGGTTTGCCGGTTCAGTATTATCCTTATTTATCAAATACGAGCTGGGGGTTAAAATGGTGGCTCTCTTTGGTGTAAGCTGCCCCATTCCCACCTTCATCGCAGGTATTGTCTGCTGGCGAAAAGGAATTGCCGCAGCCAGATATTATCTGATTGCCTGGATATTCCTTTTACTGGGGATTTTCGTATTGGCCCTTAGAAATTTTGGTGTGCTCCCAAGCATCTTTTTTACGGAATATGCGGTTCAAATCGGTTCAGCCATGGAAGTGATCCTGCTTTCACTGGGTCTTGCAGACAGAATCAATATTATGAAAAAGGAGCGGTTTCTTGCCCAGCAGGAAGCACTTTCGGCTCAGGAAAAAATGCTGAAACAGCTTCAGGAGATGGACAGGCTGAAAGATGAGATGAACAGAAACTTGGAGGACAAGGTTCGGGAACGCACAGAAGAACTCAGCCAGGCCATGCAAGAAACGGAAAAGATAAACCGTCAGTTGACAGAGACCACCGAGGCGCTCTGGGGAGAAATGGAACTGGCGAAACGGATTCAGACGATTCTTTTGCCCAAGAATCCTGAAATACCGGGATATGAGATCTCTGTTTTTATGGAACCGGCCGAAGAAGTCGGTGGGGATTATTATGATATCATTCATTCCCATGGAAAAAACTGGATCGTCATAGGCGATGTGTCCGGCCATGGCGTACCAGCAGGATTGATCATGATGATGGTTCAGACGGCCATTCACGTGACAGTCAGTCAGAATCCGGATCTTGAACCGTCAAAACTCCTTTCGATCATCAATCAAACAATTACCAAAAATATCCAGATGATGGGTGACGATAAATACATGACGATCACCGTAATGGCCGCATACGAAGACGGACATTTCGTTTTTTCCGGTCTGCATCAGGATATCCTGATCTACCGTAACCAGGACCGCGAGATTGAAGTGATTGAAACAAACGGTCTCTGGTTGGGTGTTGCTGAAGATATTCGCGGTTTTTTAAAAGACGAGCAGTTTGAGCTGGATCAGGATGATATGGTTCTCGTGTTTACAGATGGGCTGACCGAGTCTTGGGAAAAAGGGGTCGATCCGGAAAAGAGATCCCCTGATATAAACATGTTTGGCCAGGACAGACTCAAACAAGCGCTAAAAGAATTGGGGGATGTGTCCACCGACCACGTTCTGAGGGGGATTATTGCAACGCTGAAAGCCTATGAAACCACCGATGACATCACAATGGTGGCCTTGAAGCGGCTTTAGGCGACAGCATCAAGGCTCACAGAGAAGCTGTCGTATTCTTTCGCTTAAAAACATGATGGATTCGATATCCAGATGTTCGGTAATCGTTTCGTCAAAGGAGAGTTTCACTTCTGCCTCGATTCCCTCCTCTGTGGCTTTATCCCAGAACATCAGCCTTACTGGCACTTTGGGAAGTGGCTGAAATAACACAGCCACATCTGCGGAATCAATGTTGTCCCCTATATCCTGTCCACCAATGGCCAGGGCTTTTTCAAGAAGGGCACGCGTGTGCCCCCTGAATTTTTCGATCAACGGTGTTTCCACATGGGCAATCATCGATTTCATTTTGGATACGGTATTTGGAAATTCCACCAATCCTTTCCAGTTACCTGCAGGCAGTCTTCTGCCACCCTGAGCCACATGGTTGTATAGAAATACCTTTTCCCACCGGGTCAGCGCCTCTCCATTTTTTTTCACCATGCCATCTTTTGAAATCAACACGGCATCGTTAAAGTAACGCAGTTCAAGATGCATGTCCCCGTTTTTTTCCACGAGCATCCCGCCTATTCGTTCCGGCAGATCCTTTATATCTGTTGAAGCTGCCTTTTCTTTTGCCCATTTCAGAGCATCCTGGGCCATATCCTTCTTGAGCCATTTCCCTTCAGCATATTGCGCTTCCAGTTCAACCGTGCATCGATTGAGTGTTTCCTTGTCAAGATGGGGACAGTTGGCAAGCGGGTATTTTTCAGACACGACCATGCTTGCAAATGCCATACATGTGGAAAATCCACAATCCCTGCAATTTGTTTTTGGAAGAACATCTCTATACAGATCCACAACTGAAAGCGCCATTTCGATGAATCCCTTTGTCTATAAAAGTTTATGCTTTGCCGTCAAGATGGCATGCGGACGTGTCCAGCTTCTTGCCGCAGGCCGTGCATGTGTGTTTTTTGTTTAACTCATCACTGAAAATTTCGTTTTCCTTGCCGCATGACGGGCATTTGCATGAAAGGGTTTGGACACTCTTGTTCAGTTCGTTTCCCGGACATCTTGCTGTGGTTGTCATGGCGTTTACCTCCATTTTTTATGATTTAAGTTAACTGCTTTTCAAATATCTTTGACAAACAGGTTAATCAAGTTCCATGCCAGATTCAAACAATAGTTTCATGCCCTTTTTAGGAGATGTGATGATCGGGTGGAATTAAAACCAATTGCCGGGCATTTTCAGACTATTTGAATGATACGTTGTGCTTAAGATGTTGCACTTTGGTCAATGATCAGCATGACGGTTCGATAATGATAGTATTCCTTTTCTTGAGACAGACCTGTCTCATTTACTATCAAATACCTGCCCCTGAAATCAATGCTTTTGTTGTAAAAAAGGATTTGATGTTTTTTTTGGGTAATGACATATTAGACATCGGAAAATGGGTATATTCTTTTACAAATTGTCAATTCCAATCTTGTCGGACAAATGTTTAATCCCATTATGGATAACAATCAGTTACATAGCAATACGCTCATAAATCTTATAAATTCCAGTTTGTAAAAGGTAACCGTTACCATGGCTCAGGCAAAAAAATTCGGTACGTTTGCTGGCGTGTTCACGCCGTCTATTTTGACGATTCTAGGCGTGATCATGTATTTGAGGCTCCCCTGGATTGTAGGGCAGGCAGGCCTTTATATGACCATAGGTATCATTCTTGTGGCCCATGTGATTTCTGTCACCACCGGAATGAGTGTTTCATCCATTGCCACAGACAAACGGGTAAAAGCAGGCGGCACATATTATATGATTTCGCGAAGCTTGGGGCTTCCTATCGGGGGAACACTGGGCCTGGCCCTTTTTGTGGGGCTTTCATTTTCCGTCAGCCTGTATCTGATCGGTTTTTCAGAGAGCCTGCTGGGCTTTTTTAACATGGAAATCACCAAAAACACCATTCGGATAGCCGGAACGATTGCCCTTGTCTGCGTGACAACGATCACATTAATCAGTACCAGCCTGGCCATTAAAACCCAGTTTCTGATTATGGCAGCCATTCTGGTGTCTTTGGGGTCGATTTTTTTGGGAAACCACGAGTACTCGCCGACAGCCCCTCTTTTATTGCCTCTTAAAGACAGTGCCCCCTTTATTGTCTTGTTTGGCATATTCTTTCCTGCAGTGACCGGATTTGAGTCAGGGGTTTCCATGTCCGGTGATCTTAAAGATCCTAAAAAATCGATTCTTCTTGGCACGATTATAGCGATTGTCGTGGGGCTTTTCGTATATTTGGGGCTGGCTTTTTATTTTGCATTCAGCGTGAATTCTGACCAGTTGACCGGGAATTCAAAAGTGCTTCTTGATATTTCCCTGAACCCCCATCTCGTGGTGGCTGGCATCTGGGGGGCGACCATCTCATCCGCATTAGGAAGCATTTTAGGTGCACCAAGAATCCTTCAGGCAACAAGCCATGACCATATTACGCCCGGTTTTTTTGGTGTGGGATACGGAAAAGAAAATGAACCCAGAAATGCACTTCTATTGACCTTTGTCATTGCAGAAGCCGGTATTTTGATTGGTGAACTGGATGTGATCGCCCGCGTCGTTTCCATGTTTTTTATCACGACCTATGGATTTTTAAATTTGAGCTGTGCGGCTGAGAGCTGGGCAAGTCCGGATTTCAGACCTGAGTTTAAAACGCCAAAAACCGTCAGTATCATAGGCTCTGTCACTTGCTTCATCGTTATGGTTGAGCTTGATATTCTGGCCATGATCGGTGCGACTATCATTCTTCTTAGCGTTTTTTTCTATTTAAAGCGAAAGGAACTGACCCTTGAAACCGGCGATACATGGGAGGGCATTTGGTCATCCATGATTCGAAGCGGGCTTCATCGTTTAAACCAGCGGGAGACGCATCAACGGAACTGGCGTCCCAATATTATCCTGTTCAGCGGGGGAACGAGCGCCCGCCCCCATCTCATAGAAACAGGGAAATGGCTTGTGGATAAACGGGGACTTTTATCTAACTTTGATCTCAACGAAAACCCTGACCTGAATGTCCTTTTCAGAAAAACAGACCAGAGTATCAGAGATGATGTTGATGATGGCATATTTGCCAGACGGATCGAATGCAGTGACAAATTCGAATGCATGGAGACAATTTCAAAATATTATGGATTTTCCGGCATCGAACCCAATACGGTCCTGATTGGCTGGGGGCATAATACAGAGAAACCGGACAAATTCCTGAAGGTCTTAACAAGTGTAATCAGTCTTGACCTGAATCTGATGCTGTTAAACTATGTGGATGGAAGAGGATTTGGCAACCATGAAACCATTGACGTATGGTGGCGAGGATCAGGAAACAATATCAGCCTCGCGCTTGCCTTGATCCGTTTTTTAACCGCATCCCAGACCTGGCAAGATGTGACGATCCGTTTTCTTACGGTGACCGAAGAGAGTGCCTCTGTTGACCGATTGTTTGATGAAATGAACAAACTCCTTTTGGACTACCGGTTGGAAGGGGTCGTAAAAATCATCAACAACGCGGCTGAAAAGAAACCATTTGCGGAAATTTTGGCAAGAGAATCAGGAAAAGCTGACCTGGTGGTCATAGGTATTCCAGATATTCATATTGAGGCGCCCGCAAATTATATCAACAAAGTCAACACGATTATCGATCCTCTGGGAACGGCCCTTCTTATTTATGCGTCGTCATTTTTTGAACCGGTTCATATGTCGGACACCGTGTCATATGCACTATCACCTAAAATGGTGCCGGAAGATACAGGCAAGGATGCTGCGATTTACACGCTTGCAATCCCTTCAGCCGTTAATGACGTCCCTTCAGGCCTCAAGCCGGTTGTCCTGAAATTGTTTAACAAGCTTCAGGAAATCGGCCAGAAAGTGGATCAGTCTTGCGTTGCGGTGATTTTGAATCATCACCAGGGGTTGTCAAATACAATTCATGATCTGATGCAGGGAAGTTTTACGACTCTGGAAAAAAAGCTTTCCGCGAACGAGAAACAGAGAAATCATCGGTTGATCCTTCGTGTCCAGAGTGAGTTTTTGTTTCATGTCAGGAAGATTTTTTCCGATTTCACAAAAGAGACACTCGCTGCTATTGAAAAAAATCTTTCAGTAAGTATTGAAAAGCTTTACGGTGAATTGCCGGGCGTGGCTTCCGGTTTCCCAAAAACAGTCATGGTAAACTGCACCATTGATGCACTCCTTTCCTGTAAGACGGAAACAGTCAAATTCTCTTTCTATAAACGTACCAAAACAGTCTTATCCCGCTTTAACAATGGCAATGTGCGGTATCATATTCACTTCAGAGAAATCATAGATAACGCACTAAAAAGCAATATGGCGCCATCTTTCAGGGGACTTTATACGGCGCTTGCTATCAATAATTATCTTCTGATAAGGGATTTGAACCGGTTTATCGATATGTTCATGGATATGCTTCGGAATATAGAAAACAGGCAACTGACAGATCCTTTGTTTTTGTCTGACATGATACGCCCCGAAAAGGAGAAGATCGCCGAAGAATTCAAAAAAATTGAGAGTTCATTTAATAGTGATTTTAAAAATATATCAGATGTGTTCATGAGTTCTCCCTGGGTGCTGGTCAGTGCCTTGTCAGATGAACTGAAACAGCCGGACATTGGTTTTAAAAAGTCAACCATCTTTAAGGGGAAGGTTAAATGGATATCCTTTTTTGAAAAAGAGCTTTTTCCCGTACCGTCCGCATGGTCTGAAAACATGACACACGCACTCAATTTCACGTCGTTGGACTTGACTCTCCTTTCTTTTCAGAATCGTCTGCGGACGATTATTGAGCGTGCAAAAGTCAACTACAAACTGATCGTTCAGAATCATTACCGGGAAAAACTAAACGGGTTTCAAAAGTGTCTTCAAACCTATCTTGAAGAAAGTCAGGATGCGTCATGCGATAAGCTGAAAATTCCTTATACATTCAAGGAAACCGTGGATGTCCGGTCTACTTTTGAATCCATGAAAACAGAAATTCATGCGGCGATCATTGATTTGCCTGAAAGCATGGATGTGCTTGACTATGATCAGATCGGAAGGATTTCAGAAAAACCGTTTGATCCACTGGAAACGCGAATTCTTTCTTTGCAGCAGTTGATCGAATACCTGATCGAAACAGAATTATTAAGCCCTCTTGAGGACAAAACAGCAGATATTTTCGGATTGATGACACATGCCAACACTACCGGGATGGAAGTCGTGCGCCTGATTACACTTCATCAAAAAGAGATGGAAGGTTTAAGTGGCGCCACAGAATCTCAATCCTTGGACAACTTTAAATCTGTTTTAAAAATGGGCGTCGAGCGTATCCAGGACGAACATCGCGTTTTTGAAACCATGGATCAAAATCTTTCAGACGATTTTACGAAATTTTCGAATAGCGTATTTGAACGTCTGAACCCTTCCTCAATCGCAAAAGATGTGGAAACATTGCCCCATTACTTTCGAAAGCTGCAAAGTGCCAAGGTAATGACCCACTTTGAAACGGTGAGGGCATCCACTCTGGCCCGGGTGAATGAATTGAATATCCGCTTTCTCTATTACAGGCACAAGAAGCATCTTGAAAAAATCGAGATTGACAACAGGCCGCTTCAGTTTGATTTATTTGAGAAGCTCCTTGACTTTGTGGAATCTGTGTCGCCGGACAGAAGTGCGTTAAATGCCATTCCCTTTTATTACAGGCACCTTTTTCTTGGAAAACCACCCGTGACCAAAGAGTTCTGGCTGGGCCGGAAAAAAGAGATTGCCCAGGCTGAAAAAACGGTTCTGAGATACCGGAATATGTATAAAGGGGCGCTGATGATAGTCGGAGAGAGTTTCTCCGGAAAGACAGCCCTGTCACAATATATTGCGTCCAAGTATTTCGCCGGCAGGAACATCTATCAGATTAACCCTCCGGATGAAGGGTCTATTGACCCGTTTGTATTCAATATTCATTTGAGAGACGCGTTTCAGGATGCCGGAGATGTGGCAGACAATTTTTCTGCACTGGAAAATGAGAGCGTCATTATTTTTAACGATTGCGAACTCTGGTGGGAGAGAAGCACGCGCGGTTTTGCGGTGATTGATCGTATCCTTGGTATTATCGATCAGTATAGTCATCGTTTTTTCTTCATTTTAAACGCGAATGTATGCGCATACCGGTATATGAGCCGGATAAATAAAAAATTCAAAAATTATTTTCTGGATATTCTGAATTGTTCTCCTTTTGATGTGGAAACCATGAAGCAGGTTATTCTTCTGAGGCACCGGTCTACCGGTCTTAAATTCAGCTGGTTGGAAAAGGACGAGGAGATGCTGACCGATCTGAAGATGGTCCGGTTTTTTATCTTTCTTTCTAAAAGAAGTGGGGGAAATATAGGTGTTGCGCTTCAAAACTGGATATGGTGCATCGAAAAGGTCACCCGGGAAAGAATTGTGATTGATATCAAGCCAGAGCCTGACATTGGCATTTTCAGAAACATGGAGCCTGTTCATCTCGTTCTTCTGGGGCAGTTTCATATCCACAAACGGTTAAGCCTGATGCGATTGATCCGGGTGACAAAAATGGTGCCGGAAGAATTGGCGCATCATATAAGAACACTGAAAAGATGCGGCCTCCTTGTTGAAACCGTTGCCAATATCTTTGAAATCAATTCATTTGTAAAACCTTATCTGGCAGACTATCTGGAAGACAGGGGGATTTTATGAAGACCGTATTTCTATATGGCAGGCGTTTTTTTTATATACTCGAAGGCGGAGGGACGTATGAAAGATAGGAACCGGTTTTCGGGTTTTTTAAGGTTCACAATATGCGTCTTCTTCCTGGCGTTATCCGTTTATCTGTTGTCCGGTAAGTATTCGGGCCATGTCCTGGCTCTATTTGCCGTGTTTGCGGTCATTCTGGTTGCCGGAGGGTGGTCTTCCATGAGGGATGTGCTTGCCGGGATTTTCCTGAGAATTGAAAACCAGATCTCGGTGGGTGACTATATCCTTTTGAACAATCTGTCAGGACGGGTTCAGCTTTTAGGGTTGAGATGCCTTTCTCTTAAAAAGGATGATGGGCCGTATGTATTTGTTCCGTATTCGACTGTCGCAAAGGAAATCGTGACACGTCTTCCTCCATCAGAGCAGACGGATCCGTATACATTTTCACTGGTCGTTCCCAAAATTGCCAAACCCGGGGCCATGAGGGAAATTATCCGGAAAGCGGCACTTAACCTGATATGGGTGTCTTTAAAAACTGATCCCCGCATTCAGTTTCTGGAAGAAAAAGAGGATGGCTTTTTATTTGAAGTGACCGTGTATCCGGTCATCTCAGAATATGGCGCGCGTATAGAAGACTTCCTTAAAGCCGAGCTGGCCGCTTGATAGCATATCGAACGGTCTATTCCTTATAGATTGACTATCCGCTCGGTATTTTTGCTCCGTATGACCTTGTGGCCGGTATTATCCAGGTCCGGCATCTTATCCAACAGATCTTCGATGTCATAAACATCTATATCAAATGGATAGTCGGTTCCCAAAACGATCTGCCCGACACCGGCAGTGCCGATGCCAATTTTGTGTCCACCCAGTCAAAAATGTTTTAAAACCCTTGACAGAGATTCATTCGGTCTATATTATACCAAAAAGTTTAACCAAAAAGTTTAACCGTTCGGTTTAAAATGAGGCGACCATGGATCAGAAACAGGATAAATTGAACCAGATACTCGAGGCGGCAACGATTGTCTTTGCCGAATCCGGTTATGCCGGGGCAAGAATGGATATGATCGCCGAAAGGGCAGGGGTGAACAAGGCGACCATTTATTATAATATTGGCAACAAAGAAAAACTGTATGAAAAAGTGCTCCAGTCCATATTTGGAAATGAACTCTCAAATACTGAAGAAAAAATGAGAAGCATATCCTCTCCAGTAGAGAAGCTTGAACTGTATATCACAAGCATTGCCGAGGCTATAGACAGAAATCCGGCGATCCCAAATATCGTCATGTGGGAGCATGCCTCAGGTGGCATGAGCCTGCCTGAAATTATCGCACAAGAAATTGCAGGAATGATTGAAAATCTGGCACTGATACTGGATGCAGGCGAGAAACAGGGGCTCTTTAAAAAAATAAACCCCATGCTGGTGCAATTTATGATCATTCCGGCCTTGATGTTTTATAAAACAAGTTCCCCCATAAGAGATAAACACCATGCATTTCCGGAAATAGCCAGGAACCTGCCTTTGGCGGTTTCCGGAAAATTTGCAAATGAAATGGTCAGATTTATTCTGGAAGGTCTTAAAAAATGAGAGAAACGAAATCAAAAGAGAATGAGTTTTAGAGAGGGATCGATTATGAAATGGATTCAGTTTTTAATGGACAGAAGACGTATTATAAGTGCGATTGTCTGGGCATTTGCAATTATCATTCCTTTAAGCGGGTATCAAAAACAGGCATTTTCAGAAGAGAACGCCCTTTCCTTAAATGATTGCCTTGATATTGCCTTTAAACACAATCAGGATATTGAAGGTGCCCGACTCATGAAAAATGAAGCCGGCTCCAAACTGGCCCAGGCAAAATCAAAAAGGTTTCCTGAAGTGAAAGCAGAGGCAAGCGCCGGTTACATTTCGGAACTGAATCGAATCGGGCTTGGTGACATGACGGTTGACATACCGGGACTTTCAACGGTTACCATACCTGGAAGAGAAATGGAAATGGGCGAAAATGAGAAAGCAGACCTTGCGCTTTCCCTGATTCAGCCGATTTATACCGGAGGCCGGATTGAAAGTGGCATAAAGATGGCGCAGGCAGGTTTTGAAATTGCCTGTCATCAGATATCTTTGGAAGAAAACAGGATCAGAAATGAAGTAACAACCCTCTTTTATCAGCTTGCCAAGTCCGTGGAATACAAAAAAGTGACGATAATGAGCCGTGATCAGATCGAAAGACATCTTAAAGACGCCAAAAACATGGTGGATCAGGGAATGCTTCTTCAAAGTGATATTTACCCGATAGATATCAGACGGCTTGATACGGAGCTGATGATTGTGAAAGCAGACAATGCCATATCACGGGCAAAAGCTGCTCTTTCCGAGCGGCTGGGCTTTCCGCCGGAAAAAGAGCTGGCCATTTTGGTTGACTGGGGCCTTGTCCCGCCATGGCCGATTCCTGAAAACCTGATCCGAAAAAGTGGAGACAGGCAAGAGCAGCGTATCGCAAGAAAACAAATCGAGGTCGCCTCGGCTGAGATTGATATGGCCAAAGGTGCATTAAAACCGGAAGTCGGTTTTATGGCCTCCGGGCATTATGGATATCCGGGGTTCAATACCACGGACCCGGACTGGGATACATGGTGGCAGGCAGGTGTGAATGTCTCTTTCACTATTTTTGATATGGACAGAAAAAGAAAGGAAAGAGAGGCGGCTGTGATAAAAAAAGCGCGTTTTGAAAAGATGAAGGAATCCGTGGACCACAAGATTTCGCTGGATCAGATCAATGCGAGGCTTGCCTATGAGGAATCCTATCGAAATATGAAGATTACCCGTGAAAAGGTTCTGGCTGCTGAAGAAAATTACAGGCTGAAAAACGATAATTTTAAAGTGGGCATGACGACCAACACCGATTTTCTGGATGCCCATATGGAGCTTGTAAAAGCCCAGGCAGACCAGGTGGTGGTGTCTGCTGAAATGAGGATTGCATGGTCTGAATTTTTACGAGCCATGGGAGAAGAAAACTGGACTGCTAAATCAGAAAGAGGAGAAAATTAAAATGAAATCATTTATAGACCGTCCTGCATTTTTTCTTGTCATCATGACATTTATATTTTCAGGATGCACGGATAAGCTGCCGGAAGGGTTTGCCGGATCAGGCGTTCTTGAGGCAACAACAGTTACCATAAGTTCTTTATCCACCGGTGTTATTTTAAAACTTTTGAAAGAAGAAGGTGATCCGGTGGCCAAGAAAGAATGCCTTGCTGTCATTGATGTGGAAAAACTGACGCTGCAGAAAGCGCAAATTGAGGCAAGCCTGAAAGAAATTGATGCAGGGAGAATCAGCGCAAAAGCAGCTATTGACCAGGCATCGGAAAATTTTGAAAATGTGGAAACCCGGTACAAAAGAATAAAGCAACTACATGGCAAAGGTTCTGCGACTCAGCAGCAGTTTGATGATATTTCAACGCAGCTTAGCGTGGCACGGAACCAGCTGGTGGCTGCGAAATCCCAGCAACCCATACTCGACGCCAAGCAAGCCCAGGCCGAGGCCACGATTCATGTTCTGGAGAGTCAGATTGAGGATGCCACTGTCCTGTCTCCGCTTTCAGGCGTCATCGTTGAAAAATATATGGAAGAAGGTGAGGTGGCTGTTCAGGGCAGTGCATTATATAAAATAGCGAATATGGATGTTTTCTGGATAAAAGTGTATGCGGCTGAGCAGGATATGGGACGGTTTAAGCTGGGTGAGGCAGTCTCTGTCCGGGTTGATTCGCTGGAGGCCCCCATTTCTGGAATCGTGACATGGACATCTCCGGAAGCGGAGTTTACGCCGAAAAATGTGCAGACACGACAGGCCAGGGCGGAACTGGTCTATGCTGTAAAGATTACGTTAAGAGAACATGTGTCTGCATTAAAGATCGGTATGCCGGCAGAAGTATATTTTACGGAGCAGAAAAAGGGATGAGTGACAAGGCAATTCAGGTGACAGGTTTAAAAAAACGGTATGACAGTACTTCAGCCCTGTCGTCGGTGACATTTTCCGTGGAAAAGGGAGAAATGTTCGGGCTCATTGGTCCTGATGGCGCTGGCAAGACCACCTTGATCCGGATTTTGACCTCTCTTCTGGACCCGGATGAGGGAACGTGCCGTCTCCTTGGTATTTCCGTCCATGAAGATCCTAAAAGCATTCGAAAAATTATTGGATATATGCCCCAGCGATTTTCATTGTATCCGGACTTGACGGTAGGTGAAAATTTGAGGTTTTTTGCGGATCTGTTCAGGGTGCCACGAAAAGAAAGGTTGAAGAAAACAGAAGAACTTCTTGAATTCAGCCGTCTTGAACCTTTTGTCAAAAGACGGGCAGGGGCTCTCTCAGGTGGTATGAAACAGAAACTGGCCCTGTCATGCGCGTTGATTCATACTCCGGAAATTCTGGTTTTGGATGAACCCACAACCGGTGTGGACCCGGTATCCAGGCGCGAATTCTGGTCAATTTTAAAATCCCTTAAGAAAAGCGGGGTGAGCATCCTTATTACGACACCTTATATGGATGAGGCGGAACGCTGTGATCGCATTGCGCTGATTCATCACGGTGAAATTCTTGCCATGGGAACGGCAAGAAGTGTGATCGATCAATTTTCAGGTTCTATTTTTTCTGTATCCGGTCCTGATCTGTTGGGGCTTTCAAGATGGTTCAAAAGGCAGCTGCGATCCGATCAGGTGAGAATTCTGGGAGACAGGGTTCAGCTCAATCTGTTTTCTTCAACAGAAAAAAATGTATCTGATCTGGTGAAAGATGCAAAAGCGTCCGGACAGGTTATTGATGCGTTTGGCAGAGAAAATCCGGAACTTGAGGATACATTTATCACATTGATCGCAGAAAGGGAAAAACGAAATGACCAGACCATCTCCTCCTGATCCGTCCGTTGATCTCACAAAGAACGGACTTGCCGTAACCGTCAGGAACCTTTCCCGCCGTTTTGGTGAATTTGTGGCTGTGGATGACATTTCATTTGATGTGAAAAAAGGAGAAATTTTCGGATTTCTGGGTGCAAACGGTGCGGGCAAGACAACCACCATCAGAATGCTTACAGGGCTTTTGGAACCGTCGTCAGGTGAAGGGCAGGTCGGTGGGTTTGATATCCATAAGGATTATGAGAAAATTAAAACGCGTATCGGATACATGTCCCAGAAATTTTCCCTGTATGACGATCTGAAGGTAGTGGAAAATCTTTATTTTTTCGGAGGGATTTATGGCCTGAGCAGGGAACATATCCGGATGCGTGTGGCAGAACTGGATCAGTCCCTGAACCTGTTGGCGGTAGCGGACAGAAAAACCATGTCTTTGCCCTTGGGGTTCAAACAGCGCCTGGCCCTGGCATGTGCCATTCTTCATAAACCGCCTATTTTGTTTCTTGATGAGCCCACAGGCGGTGTGGATCCGATTGCCAGAAGATACTTCTGGGATCTGATTTCCACCCTGGCTGGAGACGGCACAACGGTTTTTGTCACCACCCATTACATGGATGAGGCCGAGTATTGTCACCGGCTTTCGATCATGTATAAAGGCAAGATCATCGAGATGGATTCCCCTTCAGCCATCAAGAAAAAATATAACAGCGTCTCCATTGAGGACATTTTTATCAAACTGGTAGACAGGTAGAAGAAAGGAAAACCTTTAATGATCAATACAAGGATTCTTCCCCTTATCAGAAAAG
Organism: Pseudomonadota bacterium; assembly: GCA_018816735.1. Classification (GTDB taxonomy): domain Bacteria; phylum Desulfobacterota; class Desulfobacteria; order Desulfobacterales; family JAHIVH01; genus JAHIVH01. The sequence goes on from JAHIVH010000107.1 coordinate 44,595, forward strand.
AATTCATCCATATCAGAAGGGATCCGCGATCGCTTGTGATTCTTCTATTGATGCCTTTAATCATGATGTTTATTTTCGGATACGCCATCAATATGGATCTTAAACATATTCGAATCGGCATATGTGATTTAAACAGAACACCTTCAAGCAGGGAATTGATTGAAACGATTCGAATGAGCCCCTATTTTGAAATTGTGACATATTATAATAACCCGAACAGAACCGAAGCCCTTTTTACGAAGCGTCTGGTCAGAGCAGTTATTATCATTCCGGCTGATTTCGGTAAAAGCCATGCCCGTTCCAGATTTGCGAATATTGGCGTAATTACAGATGGAACAGATGCCAATAGCGCCACTCTTGTCCAGAATTATCTGGATGGACTTTTTATGGGGAAATCGATTTCTTCTGCAACAAACGGAAGTGGCCCGCTGGTTTCAGTCAAATCCCGGATGCTCTACAATCCGGATATGACATCATCCCACTTTGTCGTACCCGGTATTGTGGCGATTCTTTTGATTATGATTGGTGCCCTTTTGACTTCGGTTACCATTGCCCGTGAAAAGGAAACCGGAACCATGGAGCAGATCCTGGTGAGCCCCATAAGGCCCTACGAGGTCGTGCTGGGAAAAGCCATACCTTACCTTGTACTGTCATTTACCATTGCGGTTTTTATTCTTGTGTTCGGCCACCTGTGGTTCAAGGTTCCCATGCTGGGCAAATGGGGATTTCTCCTTCTTTTTTGCGTATTTTACGTGTTTACGGCACTTGCCATAGGACTTCTTATTTCAACGGTTGTGGCCACACAACAGGTGGCCATGATGCTGTCTTTGGTCATTACCATGCTGCCTTCCGTGATGCTCTCGGGATTTGTTTTTCCGGTGGCATCCATGCCAAGACCCTTGCAGGTGGTGTCCCAGATTATTCCGGCCACCCATTTCTTAAAAATTATCCGTGGCGTGATGCTGAAAGGAAACGGTCCCCTTGAACTTTGGCCATCAGTTGCGGCAATGAGTGCTGTGGGGCTGTTTTTTATCTTGCTTGCGGTCAGACGGTTTAAACTGAAGCTCAAGTGAATCGGGGGGGATGATGGGAAAAGTATTTCATCTGGTGAAAAAGGAATTGAAGCAGGTTATGCGAGATCCCAACATGCTCAGGGTCATTTTTATTGTTCCTATGATTCAGCTGCTTGTTTTGGGATATGCCATTACAACGGATATTAAAAATCTGAATATTCTGATTTGTGATTTTGACAGATCCGAAATCAGCCGGGATCTGGTTGACCGGTTTTCTCACACCGAGTATTTCACCCTGAAAGAATACGCTGCAAGCCATGGAAATATTGAGTCATATCTTTTCAGGGGAAAGGTAGTGCTGGCCCTGGTTATTCCTGAAAATTTCGGAAAGGATCTGGAAACCTTAAAACAGCCTGAGGTCCAGGTGCTTTTAGATGGCCAGAATTCCAATACCAGTGCGGTGGCTCTTGGATACGCAAACCGGATTTTTTTGCAGTTCATGCAGGATACGCTTGAGAAAAAAATCGCCAGATCGCCATATCTGGCCAGATCTGTTCATTTTATCGAACCGGTCACAAGAACCTGGTATAACCCTGAACTGAAAAGCGTCTATTACATGATACCGGGAATCATATCGATTCTCCTTACGATTATCACCATGCTGTTAACGAGTCTTGCCATTGTCAAGGAACGGGAGATCGGTACCCTGGAACAGCTCATGGTAACGCCGATTACCTCAGGTCAGATTATTGCCGGAAAGACCATTCCTTTTGCCTGTCTGGGATTTATTGAGATGAGTGTGGCCATGACATTTGGCGTATTGTGGTTCAAGATTCCTATCGTGGGCAGTCTGCCACTATTAGTATTTCTCGCCGCTACATTTATTCTGGCCACGTTAGGCCTTGGTATTTTTATTTCAACGTTGGTGAACACCCAGCAACAGGCGCTTTTTATGTCCTGGTCTTTTCTGGTCACATTTATTCTGCTAAGCGGCTTTTTTTATCCCATTGAAAACATGCCTGAATGGGTCAAAACGATTACCTTGTTCAATCCATTAAGGTATTTTATTGAGATTTTAAGGGAACTTTTTCTGAAAGGCGCAGGAATAAATGTCCTGTGGCCGGAACTCGCCTCGCTTCTGACAATCGGTGTGAGTATATTTATACTGGCAACCCTTCGTTTTCACAAGAGGAACACCTGACTTCAATTCAGATTTTTTTTCTGTTTGCTATGGACATTGCGGTACTGGATGGGGGTCATGTCCATGAACCTGGGGAATACCCGGTTGAATGTCCACAGGCTTTCAAATCCGGCATCAAAGGCAATATCGATAATATTGCTGTCATCTTCCCGAAGCCTTTGGGCTGCATAGTTCACCCGGAGTTCATAAAAATAATCCCCCAGTTTTTTACCTGTATATTGTTTAAACTGTTTTCCCAGATTGTCCGGATGGACTTTCACCGTTTCTGCAAGCCCTTCCCTTGACAATTTTTCCCAGTAATCCATATCCACAACCATCAGTTTGCCGACAATATCGCCAAACGTATAGTAGGATATTCTGATGGCGATAGTATTTGGCGTGTCTTTTTTGATTAAAGATGCCAGTATCTGATATTTCTCCTGTGATTCCATGTGGATAGTTCGTTTGGTGGGAATCAGCCCAGGCCGCCGATATTTTTCGCCATTCAAGTGTGTTTCATCAGCATTGGCGATTCTGCCCAGACAAAGCCCAAGAGGCAAATATATATTGTCAAGATCAACGGTCTTCCGGAGCCAACAGACACTTTTCAGGGCATTTTTTGTTTTTATTGAATAATTAATAATACTTCCGGGAAGTTGAATAGATTCCCATCCTGAGTCATCATAATCTGAAGACGCAAACCGATGATTATCTTCGAGCGCTATCTTCCATTTGCCTTCTAACGGTATGTTAATTCTTGGAGTCGCGAACGGATAAATGGCATATACCAGCCAGCCGATTATTGGAATTTGCACGATAACCTGAATCACCCGAATGGTAATTTAAATATATCGATCGATGGCAGCACTTGCAAAGACCATCATTGTTTGCTATTTTTTCCCTGCGTTACATAAATTATCCTCATAAAATTGACCAGGAATTGATTTTGATGTCAATCAGAATTTTTCGCACTTTCATGGCATGCCAATCAATACGTCTTGAAATGGTGAAATCGTGTAGTTTAATATATTGAACTTGTTTAAATTTTTACTAAATATCCAGATAGTTTATAAATACAACAAAATTTGAAGATAGTATATCCTGCATGGAAACAACCTTTTTTAAAAAAAAATTATCGTCAATTTTGGAAGTTGGAGAAATTGGCGAGACATATGAGAAATAAAATGCGATAAAATCGGAAAAAATCACGTTTTTAAAAAGGAATTATGTTTGTTAATATAAATGGCAAGCACTCGTGTGCACATCGTGAAAAAATATGCCTTTTTTCTGTACCTGGTTTACGAAAAGGCCATCCATTACGATGCCATTTTTTGAAAGAAAGGGGGTGATGTGTTAACGAGATAATACAATTTTTTTCTTGAAGGTGAAGTATGATATAGAAAACCGTGTGGTATTCTGCCGGGCCTGTGACAAAGCATTGGGAAACATATGATGTATATGGCATAAGTAATGACTTATATTCATCATAGCTTTTCTCAGTGCCTGGCAGGATATTAAATATCAACAGCAATGCCGCTCTGAATATCCAAATATCAAAGTGCATGATAGCAAAAACCTTGAATTATTTTCCTTTTTCTTTTATTTATTTGAATCAAACATTCTTATTTTATTTGTATAATTTTGTTTATGGAATAGAAGAAACAAAATGACCTATTTTAAATTTATCCTGATATTTGCGATTTTTCTTTTTTTGGGGCTGATAATAACCGTTTTTTCCCAGATCAAGTATGAGAACAGGATAAAAAATTTGTACAGATCATCTGCCAACAGCATGGAAAATGAGTTGAAATGGCTGAATGCCTTGCTGGGAAAAAGAAAAACAGACGAATAGTGTTTTGCCACGATTCTCTCCGGATATCCCTCATTACGTGATGGTTTTATTTCCTTAGGGTGAATACACTGATATCATAAGATAATTATCTTATAGACATGGGTAAGCAACACCTGATAATATAAATACGGTTCGAATCAAGAAAGATTTGAAGAATTTCAATGTGAATTTATTATTCAGGCATGTATTGAAAAATGAGAATTGCGGTAATTTCAGATATTCACAGCAATGCGGATGCACTTGATGCCGTATTAAAAGATATAGACGTTTCTTTGGTGGACGGAATAATGAGCCTTGGAGATAATATAGGCTATGGCCCGGACCCGGAATCCGTTATCCGGAAGATACGTGAAAGGGAAGTTCCAAGCGTTCTCGGAAATCATGAGCTCGCTGCCCTGGATCAATCTTACCTCAGCTGTCTTAATCCTCATGCCCGAAAAGCCCTTTTGAAGAATTTCTCCATGATGTCAGAAGAATCTATCAATTACATTAAAAGACTAAAAAGCCATTTTCAGATAGGTAATTTTTATTTTGTTCATGGTTTTCCGCCTGATGCGGTCACCACATACTTTTATTTTGTTAAAGATGATTCGATGATGTCGATTTTAAATCACATGACATCGCGTGTGTGTTTTATCGGTCATACCCATGATTTGAATATCGCATATATTGGCCAGGATAAAATGATCCGGAAAAGTCTTGGGAAAGGTATCACCTATCTGGATGATTCCAGAAAATATATTGTTAATGTGGGAAGCGTCGGGCAACCCAGATGTAGCGACAAAAGTGCCAAATACGTGATTCTGGATGAAGAAAAAAATACCCTCGAAGTCCGGTCTGTGCTCTACGACCCATCAAACACCGTTCAAAGAATTCAGGAACTGGGACTCCCTTATCAATACGCTGAACGTCTTTTATAGAGAAATGGTGTCATTGTTTTACGATGAGCCTTTGACCGGGATAAATGGTGTCCCCTTTTTTTAGGTTGTTCATTTTTTGAAGGGTCTCGACCGCTACATCATATTTTTTACTGATACTGTAAAATGTTTCTCCTTTTTTGATCGTGTGATAGACGACTTTGGAGATTGCGGTTGTTTTCTTTTCAGCAGTTGGGGGAGTGGGCGTTGCTGAAGGTGAAAGTACCTTTTTCTGGGAAACTTCCGGAACAACATTTCCGGATATCTGTTCAGGCTTAATCTGTTCGAGTTTTTTTTCAATAACACTCAGTTTAAGCGCCACTGTTGCCTCAACGCGGTCCAGACGGCTGACGATATCGTCAAGATTGTGCGTATTATCATAAATAATGGCACCGGATGCACTCAATCGATTGACCTGTTCTTCCAGATGAGCCATACGTTCTTCTATATTGCCTGTCACCCCACCTCCTGATTTGCCGCCGGATATGAAACTCGATCCGATATAGACAGCGACAAAGGCAATAAGACCGATACCCAAAAGTATGAAGGGCGTCTCAATTTTGCTGAATATGCCTGCGGCGCTTTTATTTTTAAGGTGGGCTGCCAATGATTTTTTTTTGGTGCTTGTGCTTTGATCGTCATCCGGGCTGATTTTAATGTTTGCGGTATCAAAATCGATTTTATCATTCATGAGCTTTCCTCCAGTGGGTCATCCATTTAAAATCAATTTTCTTTTAAGGAAATAAAGATTAAGCATGTTAATTAGAACCAATGCCGATTCCAGTGAAACGTGATCCGGCAATTTTTTTTTGGCGAACGCTTGAGAATTCCTATACCGGATTTTGTTGCGTTGCAAGAGAGAAATGATTGTTTTTCTAAAAACCGTTTAAGAAAGAATCCGGTTTTGTATTTGACGATCCACGCTAAAGGATGTTAGTAAGTCAGCAACTGTGCAACACAGTCATTACTGTCGCAATCGGGTTGAGCCTTTAACCATTTAACCGCTAACGGAATCACCAGATGAAACGGATGAACACTAAAACGATATCGTTGATGGCAATCAGGTCATGCTTGATGATGATGCTCATATCAGCAGGTACATTTCTGCATCCGGATGAATCAACAGGCGCATCATCCGCCTTTACCAATAAGCTGGGGATTCGATTCATTTACGCAAAGCCGGGCATGTTTATCATGGGAAGCCCGGAAGAAGAGAGTGGCCATGAATGGGACGAAAAACAGCATGAAGTAAATATTACAGAAGGTTTTTACATTTCCGTGACAGAAATTACCCAGGGACAATATGAAAAACTCATGGGGGTTAATCCATCTGCATTTAAGGCATGTGGAAACAACTGCCCTGTGGATACCGTGTCATGGAATGATTGCCAGGAATTTCTAAAAAAGCTCAATCATCTGGAAAATACCAGTCAGTACCGGTTACCGACAGAGGCGGAATGGGAATATGCCTGCCGGGCTGGCAGTCAGTCGGCCTTTACAGTTGGTGACGTCAGTGAAAAAAACTGTGAATTCTCAAAACTTCTTGACATGGTGGCTTGGTATTGCGGAAATTCAGGCAAGGCGGAAAACGTGATTTACGATCTGAAACCCCATGGCGTGGGTGTGAAAAAACCAAATGCCTGGGGCATTTATGATATGCATGGCAATGTTCAGGAATGGTGCCTGGACCAGTGCGGCTGGAGAAACTGGACCGGACTTCCGGGTGTGATGACAGAGACGTATAAGGATGGCGCGGTTAATCCATTGTCAAGTGAAGGGAAAAATTGCGTTATTCGTGGCGGAAGCTGGAACGCCAAGATCGACCGGCTGAGATCGGCTGAACGGACGTCGTACAAGCCGGTTGCCAAAAAGAACAACCTGGGATTTCGTATTGTAAAAACGACAAAGTAACAAGGCTTTTTTTAAGATGACAACACACACACATCAATTTGTAGAGACATATGACGGTATCGGGGCTTTTGGATGGGACAGAAAAACGGATGAAGAAACAATCATGTTTTATCTTCAGAAATTTTCCGATGACACGCTTCTGAAAAATCTGGTCCACAAACTGTCTGGAGAAGATCTTGAAGAAATATTTACACTTATAAGCAGGTTGCTTAAAACCCACCTGACTGAAGCAGAATATCACACCTTGTTTCTTAAAGATAATAGCCATAAGGAATAATTCCCCAAGGAGTTTTTTATGAAAAGAATCCTTTATTTGACGGTTACTTTTTTTATTTTATCCTTTCCTTTTGCTTTTGCTGAGGATAAACCGCCTGTTGAGAACAGGCCGGGCGATTCTCAAATCAATGAAGAAATGAAACAAATGGCGCCTATTTTCGGTAATGTTTCAAAGGGCATGATTATGGGGCGGTTTGCCGTGCTATCTGAGCCGGATACCGTAAAAATGCTGGCCAGGTTTGCGAAAAATTATTATGACGCGTTGGTAGAGGCCGGTTTTACCAAAGAACAGGCATTTCAAATTGTTTTGTCAACAGGCATTCCCGGCATGAAATAGCTATCCGGTTTTTTTAATCCTTTAGAAATAGCGGAATATACAAGATTGATGACATCAGGAAATGCTACAGTTGAAGCGATTCAGTATGAATTGGCCCCCTGCGTGGTTACCTCAAAAGAGATAGAAGAAGAAATAAATGAAACCATGGCGCGGCTGCGGCTTCCCATGGGACTTCTTGGCATGTTGACCGGTATACGAGAAAGAAGACTTTGGTCCGCCGGAGAAATGCCCAGTGACGTGGCTACACGAGCTGCCCGGAAGGTGATTGATTCATACGGTATCGACCCGGAAGACATCGGATGCATCATCAACACGTCTGTGTGCAGGGATTACATCGAACCTTCTGTGGCCTGCCTGGTACATGGCAACTTGAAGTTATCTTCCCGGTGTCTCAATTTTGATATCAGCAATGCCTGTCTGGGGTTTATCAATGCCATGCGGACAATGATGCTCATGATAGATGCCGGGCAGATCAAGTACGGTTTAATCGTGGATGGTGAAGGATCAAGGGAAATTCTGGAGGCTACGATAAAACGGCTCAGGAAACCGGACACGACAATGGATATATACCGGGAGAACTTTGCCACATTGACACTTGGCAGTGGGGCTGTGGCCATGATCATCGGTCATAAAGATCATTCCCGGACAAATCACACGATTAATGGAATTGCAAACCTGGCAGATACGCGATACAACAGGCTATGTGTGGGGCAAAGGGATTTCATGACTGCAGATGCATCGGAAATCATGAATCAGGGTGTCAAGCTTGCCCAAAAAACATGGGCGCTTGCTGAAACCATTCTGCCGAAATGGCGTGATGACATGATTGATGTTTACATCCCCCATCAGGTCAGTGCAAAAAACATTCAATTGTTAAATAAGACCCTTGGTATTACTCCTGAAAAACATTACCTGAATTTTATGACCCAGGGGAATATGGGGCCCGCGGCTGTTCCGGTGACTCTTAAGATGGCCGAAGAGGAAGGACGCATTAAATCAGGAGATCATGTCGCCCTGATGGGAATTGGAAGCGGCCTGAATTGCTCGATGGTGAGCATAACCTGGTAGAAATTCTGTTGAAAAAAGCATAAATTAGGAATGATATGGAACGTTCATCTGAATTCAAGCTGAGATTTTTTGCCTTCTATCGGATATTTATTCCTTTTTTTGGTATATGTGTGGGACTGGTGAAAGTCGTTGGCGTAAAAGGCGAAGTCGAGCTCTTTCGGGCTTTTGGGGTATCGGATATGTTTCGTGTGATTTTCGGTCTGGTTCAGGCCGGTGGGGCATCCATGCTTTTTTTCCCAAAACTGATACGGCCCGGGGCCTATATCTGCATCACCACCCTTGTGGCTGCCTCATGTTTCATGATCTATCATGGTATCTTGAATGTACTCGCGATTCCGGTTGTGGGAATATTTCTTTTGTGGGGGTACACCCGTATTTTTACAAAATAAACCCATAAGGGTAATATCAGGCTTGTTTTTTCTTGCTCAATCCGTGCATCCTGGGCATAGGCGTACTAAGGATTTAATCCTTTCCCATGCTGCCTGATGTATTCATACATGACGATAGATGCGACATTGCTTACGTTCAGGCTTTCTACATGCCCGTATTGGGGAATATGAATGGCTTCTATTCCGTTGATTTTCTCCCAGTTGAAGCTGACGCCGTCCCTTTCATTTCCGAAGATAAAAGCGCTTTTTAAGGGCATTTTAAGGGTATAAAGCGATTCGCCTTTTGAGGGCTCCATAGTGAAGATCGTGTATCCCCGATCCATGAGATTGTTATAACTGTCGTCAAAATCCACATAAAATTTTGCAGGCACATATTTGAATGATCCCTTGGACGGGGCAGGATCAAAGAACTCAGTGGCAATCACGTGGACTTCATGAGCGCCAAAGGCTTCCGCGCTTCTGAAGATTTTTCCGATATTGAAAAGTGGGCTCAGGTTGTCGAGCACAATGATGAATTCATTTGCACCGGGCTTGGCCAGTATATTTCTTCTTCTCTGCTTGATGAACCGTTGAATGATATACTTTCGTTCTTTTTCGATTTTTCTTCTGAGTTCCCTGATTCCCATATTTTATTCAGATCCATAATGCGGTTAAATGAAAGCCATGTTGGCATTGATAGCATGACCTATAACAAATTCAGACGGTTGTAATAAAAAGGTTCGGATGTGTCAAACGAAATGAGCTTGAGATTTGATGCAGCCTCTGTGACGGATCACTCAGAGTACAACGGAAGCACGTGCTGAGAGATTATACTTTTACTATTGACGGGGGGTGTTCAAAGAAGGTATTGTTAGTCCGTTCAATATGAGAAAAATCTATTTTTCGTCTTTCCGGCAGCACGTCTTTTAGTGGTACAACCAAACGATATGGAGATTCATCATGATCAATATTAATAACGCTATTCTTTTGGTTATCGTTATTGCTGTGATTGTTACCTTGTTTTTTGTCGGCTCTGCCATTTCTCTGTGGATACAGGCTCTTGTTTCAGGGGCGCGTGTGGGACTTCTCAATATTGTATTCATGAGATTCAGAAAAGTGCCTCCCAAATTGATTGTTGAATCCAAAATAATGGCAACAAAGGCAGGACTATCCATTACATCGGACGAATTTGAGACCCATTATCTGGCAGGGGGTGATGTGGGCCGGGTTACACAGGCACTTATTGCGGCAGGCAAAGCAAACATGGAATTGGAATTCAACCGGGCGGCTGCTATTGATCTCGCCGGGAGAGATGTGCTGGAGGCTGTCCGGATGAGTGTTAATCCAAAGGTTATTGAAACTCCCATGGTAACCGCCATGGCAAAAGACGGGATTCAACTGCGGGCGATTACGCGGGTCACCGTTCGCGCAAATCTCGACAGGCTGGTTGGCGGTGCTGGTGAAGAAACGATTCTTGCAAGGGTGGGGGAAGGCATCGTCTCTACCATCGGTTCATCCAATACCCATAAACAGGTTCTTGAAAATCCGGATACGATTTCAAAAACCGTTCTGGCAAAAGGGCTTGATTCCGGTACTGCATATGAAATTTTATCCATCGATATCGCGGATGTGGATGTGGGAACAAATATCGGCGCGGTTTTAGAGACAGATAGAGCGGAAGCTGACAAGAAAATCGCCCAGGCCAAAGCCGAAGAACGTCGAGCCATGGCATTTGCCGAAGAGCAGGAGATGAAGGCAAAGGTGGTGGAAATGAAGGCCAAGGTTGTTGAGGCAGAAGCGCAAGTCCCCATGGCCATGGCCGATGCATTCAGAAAAGGAAATATTTTTTCCGTTGCAAAGCATTAGGACCTTTTTTAAATAGCAGTGACGTTATTTTTTTTAAGGCCCTTTAATTACGGATCAGATTGAGTATCGCGGGAAGGGCTTCCCCTGTTTTCATGGGAATATAGATATCTGATTCCCGCACAAAGGCATTGACAGTCGGGTTTATTACAATAATTTTTGCACCATTCTGTTTGGCCTCAACCGGAAAGTAGGCTGCCGGGTATACAACGCCGGAAGTGCCTAAAATAATCATGACATCGCAGTTTCTTGCCGCTTCAAACGCATTTTGCAGATCATGAACCTGTTCACCAAACATGACAACATCCGGCCGCATCATTGATCCGCATTTATCGCATATCATCACCAGTGACAACAGATTCTCCAGGTTGAATGACATGAGTCTGTCGATTTTTTCCTTGAGTTCTCTGATATATATTTTCCGATCAACCGTTACCCGATGACTGCAATTAATGCATCTGGATCTGAAGACATTTCCGTGGACTTCAACGACGTTTGTATTTCCGGCCTCCTGATGGAGATTATCCACATTCTGGGTGATGATTGTTTTCAGAATACCCATTTTTTCCATATCCGAAAGGGCCATATGACCCGGATTGGGTTCGGCGTATTGAAAGGCATCGAGAATATTGATGAAGAGCGGAAAAAGTGTTTCTGCGTTTCTTTCAATGGCGTTCACAAATCCACTGGCTGTTCCGACCTCAAGCATGTCCATATGATCCCATATTCCTCCCGGATCCCTGAATGTGGGAATGCCGCTTTCAGCAGATATGCCGGCCCCTGAAGCTGCTGTCATACGGTGTGCTTTTTTAATGATCAGGGCGGCTTGGGTGATTTTTTCCTCATGGTGTTTCATAGGCTCTCCGGGGCATGCTTATTCATTTTAAAAAAAAATGTTTTTAGAAAATCGACCTGAAAATACTATATATTGTGCAGTTTTAGAGTTGACATACAAGATGTTATAGCTTATGAATTCCAACATCAGGCTCTTTCATTTCTATCTCAAAGAGTCCTTTTGAATATATCATATTAAAATGAATACCGGAACAACAGAATCATAAAAAAACACCATAAAAGGAGAGCAAATGAGACCATTATTGACCCTTGTTTTTATGTGTTTCGCCATGCTGGCATTTTTTTCAGGAACCAGCGTTGCAGATAATTCAGAAGAGGATTATTCCAGCCTTTCCGAACAGGTGATTTTAAAACACATTAATATTCCAAAAGGGTTGACCTGTCGTATTGTTGCCAAACAGAAAATTTTTGATGGCAACTATAAAGTGTATTACATCACAACCCTGCCTGACGGTACTGAGGAACTGGACAGCATTAACTTGCTTCAGGTGGAACAGGATGACTGGATCGTCAGTGATGCCGGTTAGCAGTTAGGATTTTAGAAAAAATCTCTTCCTTTTTTAAAAAGCGGGCAATGGGTTCAGCTTTTCCGGTTTTGTCTTTTTTTTCATCATGCTTCCTTGACGTTTTTATATTGAAATCAGAATATTTTGTCATATACTGTTTGAAAAATAGAAGGAGAATGTTCATGAGATATTTATCTGTTATCATCTTGATTCTGGCTCTGACCGGTTTCGTGGCTCAGGCCTCTGCAGACCGCAGCGGGGAGTTTATTCTGAATGACGGCAGCAAAATCGTCGGCAAGGTGATTTCACTGGATAATGGGATATATAAAATTCGATCAGACACACTGGGTATGATCAGCATCGAAGAATCCAAGATTCGTTCCTTTAATTACAATGGGGGAGAACCCCAGGCACAGGAAAATGGGCAGGGCATAAATTCCGGTCTGCCGGATACCATACAAGGCATAGATGTTAGAGCCATTGAGAACAACATCCTTGAAAATGAAAATATCCTTCAAATGGTTATGGCCCTTCAGAACGATCCTGCCATTCAATCCATCATCAATGATCCAAACCTGAAAAACGCCATTGAAACAGGAGATATTAATGCGCTCATGAATAATCCGGCCTTTTTGGAACTTTTAAACAACACCAGGATAAAAGAAATCCAGAAAGAAATTATCCCGGGAAAATGAATGACACAGGGGAATATCGTTTAAAATGAAAACAGGTATAAAGGTCTTTTTTTTCATCGCGATACTGACTTGCATGCCTGCATTTTCAGGACAGGAAGTCGAAATAATCCTGAATGATGGTACACGGATAGAAGGTGAAATCATGTATTATGCAGAAGGCGTTTATGAAATCAAGTCCAGTGATCGGGGAATGCAGAAGATCCATGATAACACCATATTTTCCGTCAAGCGCCTTGCGCCGGAATCGCAAAAAGAAATTGCCGGTGACAAGGTGATAACCACTTCTGATGAAGATAAGCTGAATCAAATCATGGAAAATTCAATCGGTGAGGAAAAAATTCTCAAGATACACGAATATATCAAAGAATGATGTCCGGTTCTGCTTTTTTTGTTTGAAGGAAAAAGGCCTATCATGATTCGACTCGGGTTATGCTGTATTTTTAAAAATCAACCCATCCGTTTCAGAAGGACGACTGCCAGATATATGAAAGGCTTTACCCGAAAGGGTCAGATAGATAGGCTTTCAGATATTTGTCTTGAGAATGCCAGGTCATTGTCGAAAGCACTCCGTTTTTGTGATGAAAACAGCATCGGGAGCTTTAGGGTGAACAGTCAGATTTTGCCCTTAATGACCCATCCGGAGGTTGGATACGATATTGATGACCTCCCTTTATCCGATGCCATAAAGAGCCATTTTCGGACTTGTGGTGAATTTGCCTCAACCAGGGATATCAGATTGACCTTTCATCCGGATCAGTTTGTACTCCTTTCTTCTAAAACCCTTTCCGTGACCCGGAATTCAATTGCAGAACTTGAATATCAGGCCCAGATCGCCGAATGGATCAATGCCGATGTCATCAATATTCACGGGGGCGGCATGTATGGCAACAAAAAGGATGCGCTTGTCCGGCTTGAAAAAGAGATCTTGAAATTGTCTGAGCCTGTCCGGTCCCGATTGACTCTTGAAAATGACGATCGCATCTATACACCGTCTGATCTGTTGCCAGTTTGCCTGAAAACCCGAACCCCTCTTGTCTATGATGTCCACCATCACCGGGTGAATCCGGACGATCTTGCTGTTTGTGATGTAACGCCTCTTGTATTAAAGACCTGGAACCGGGAACCCTTATTCCATATATCAAGCTCTAAAAACGGCCGGAACAGGAATGATCAGCGAAAACATCATGATTTTATTGAGCCAGGTGATTTTCCTGAATGCTGGCGAAATCTTGATATTACCTTGGAGGTTGAAGCCAAGGCAAAGGAAGAGGCTGTTCTCAAATTTAAAAAGGATATCGGTATATAGGCATTCTCTCCGGATATATATTGAAGAATATCCATTCACTAAACGCGCTTGACAAGTGCATCGGTTTGGACGTATCGATAACAAACCAAAACCGGCATGTTCGGGTGATTTATATTTACAGGAGTTTATCAGTATGAAGGATGACATGATTCAAAAAATAGCAGAGAATATTATCACCAATTCATCTTATCGTCTTTTGTCTGAAGATGCTGTAAAATTGGCACTGCTGCCAACCGAATATGATCTGGACCTTATTTACCATGCCGGGAAAATCCGGGAACATTATCTGGGCAATACGATTTTCACCTGTTCGATCACCAATGCAAAGTCCGGTCACTGTACGGAAGATTGCGCATTTTGCGCCCAGTCATCCTACAACACAACCGATATTAAAACCTACCCGCTTTTGGATGAGGATATCCTTGTAAAAAAGGCTCTTGAATACCGGCGACAGGGTGCATCCCGTTATTCAATGGTGACTTCCGGATTCAAACTGAAACAGGAAGAAATGGATATCATTTGCCGGGCCGCAGAACGGGTCCGGAAAGAAACAGACATGATTGTATGTGCATCCGTAGGCGTCATCGATATTCCGTATATCCGTCAGATGAAATCGAGCGGCATTACCCGTTATCACCACAATCTTGAGACATCCAGGAGTTATTTTGATGCCATCTGCACCACCCATCGCTATGAGGATGATATTGATGCGGTTTTGCTTGCAAAACAGGAAGGCATGGATGTTTGCAGCGGTGGGATCTTTGGTCTGGGTGAAACCTGGGAGCAGCGGGTGGAGCTGGCCTGCGATTTGAGAGAACTGGATGTGGATGCCATCCCTCTTAACTTTTTAAACCCTATCAAGGGCACACGGCTTGAAAAAAGAAATCCCTTAAAACCGTTTGACGGTCTCAAGGCTATCGCAATAACACGTTTTTTGAATCCCGGAAGGCATATCACCATCTGTGGGGGACGGGAGATTACACTCTCTGATTTTCAGTCCTATCTGTTTCAGGCCGGTGCAGATGGCTTGATGATCGGAAATTATCTGACGACCCTTGGGCGGGCCGCAGAAAACGATATAGAGATGATCCGGCAGCTTTCACTTAAAATCGAAAACAGATAATATCTTCTTTTCAGATTGACATCCTGTAAAAAAAATCGACAGACCGTTGTTTGGCAATAATGCCATCATTTTGCATCTGACCTTATATTTTTAATATAATCAACTGGATACAAGCAGATCTCAAATACCGAGGATGGCATATTCCTTGCTCTGTAACCATTAACTCATGAAAGGAGGGGATATGTTATATTCATCAGATTACGAGACCGATGGCAATACGTTTAAAAGTCAGAAAAAAGACCATATTGTTATCGTGACATTCAAGGATGATTTTATGCTGCGTTCAACAGATTTAAGTGTCCGGGACCGTCTTCTGGATTTTTTAAGCATGGTCAACAAGGATGATGATGTCCGAAGTCTGATCATCATGGGGTCTTCTGAAAAAAAAGGGTGTAGTGAATATTATGATTTTTTCAAAAAAATTTTAAAGAAGGAACTGGGACACCTTGCCCTCCTGCGCATGTATAACGTCATCAACCAGTTGATTCTGAAACTGGTATCCCTTGATAAACTGGTTGTCCATGGAAACCGGGGGGCAGTGATTTCCCTGTTCCTCAATTTAAGTCTTGCCTGTGACTATCGCATTGTCAGCGAAAATACGGTTTTCAGTAATCCCTGTCTTGATCTGGAGCTGTTGCCAAAAGGTGGCGGCCCGTTTTTTCTTTCAAAAATGGTTGGCACTGGAAAAGCATTGGACATTCTTCTGAGTGATAAAGGGGTGACTGCAGACGAAGCCCTTGACGCAGGTATCGTCAATCAGGTGGTGCCTGATGACGAGCTCGAAGACGCACTTTTTGAACAGGCAATCACGTTTGCTGAAAAACCGTTGAGATCCGTTATCGGCATAAAGCGTCTCTTGAATTATAACTACAAGGGCCTCAAAGAGTATCTGGAGTTTGAAAACGAAGAACTGATTAAAGTGTTTTTTACCTCAGAAGGATGGAAAGAACTTCTGGTGTGCAGGTAGTTCCGTATTACTCAAGCCCTTCTTTATGGATGCTGTCATGGACATAGTGTATATGATTTGCATCCATACCATATAAAAGGCAAAGAGGCTGCTGGTACGGGCCCCTTTGCCTTTCTTTCTTTTTCCATTAACCTATCCGCAAAGCTCGGATTGGAATTTCTGCATGAATGCTGTTTTAATGATTTTGGCAGCAGATGCCGGTTCTTTTAAAAGGTCAAAATTGAGGACCAGATCGAATTCATGGGATTCCACAGAAGTTTTGCCGAATGTTTTTTTAAAGAATTCCTGCTGTTCCTTATCGATTTGCGCCAGTTTGGCTGCAGCTTCTTTTTCGGATACCTCAAGCATTCTGGAAAGACGTTTGCTTCGGTATTCATCCGAACAGGTACACCTTACCGCCAATGTTCTGTTTTTGGGTAATATCAGGTGGGTTCCTCTGCCTACAAAAATGGTCGAGGCCGTTCCTCCCAGTGAAAGAACCACACTGAACAAGTGTCTGGAATAGTCGCTTTTGATGAATGCCTTTTCTCCAAAAAGATATTTCATAAATTCGTTCAACATACCTGGATAGCGTTCATCAAAGTATTTTACGGTTTTTTCACTTAAATTCGCCTCGCATGCAATATGAGTGAGAATTTCCCTGTCCATCACCGGATATCCCAGGTCTTCACCCAGTATATCGGCAACTTCAAGCGCTCCCACACCGATTTTTCGTGAAAATGAAATACAGGGGTGAATTTCAGGCCGCTTTAGCGCCTTTTGTTTTTCAATGAGTTTCTTTTCCACATCACTGAAATATTTATCAGCCAGTTGGGCGCCCGTAAATTTTTTATGGGAATACATTCCAGGAACGTAATTTTTTCCGCCTATTTTTATTGTCATATCAAGCCTCCATTTCTGATGTTTAAACGGTTTGGTCAAATATCCTTTGGAAAACATTTCCTGATCAATTGGAGGGCAACTTTCATGCCATGTGAAGCGCAGAGGAGTTTGTTATCATCTATTTAAAATAACATATAATTCTTGTCAAGATTCTTTAGCCTGACGGTTTTGAAAACAACGGCGTGTCGATGTTTTTTACAGTGTGTAAATATAAAAGCAGGAAATAAAGACAGGGGGGAAGGGTAAAGGATCATTAGGGAAAGGGAGGTTTCTTTTTAGCTTACTTTTTCCAGGATGTGAATGCACATGGACGCTTCTTCAACACCAATCATACCGCCGTCATTTTCAGCAAGAGCGATACGGGCGTTTTCGACCTGACGATTGCAGGCCATCCCCCTTAACTGGCTGCATAATTCAGCAATCTGTGCCAGGCCTGTTGCGCCGATAGGATTGCTCCGGCATTCCAGCCCACCACTGGTATTTATCGGTTTTTCACCTCCCAGCCGGGTCGCACCGGATTCGGCATACAAGCCGCCTTCTCCGATGGGGCAGAATCCCATTGCCTCTGTTTGATGAAGTTCTCCGTAAGATGTGGCATCATGAAGTTCGGCCAGATCGATATCTGATGGTCCGACACCGGCCATATTATAGGCCACTTTTGAAAGGCGTTCTCCCATGCTTTCATCATCGATATCCCTTTCCCTGCCTGAACCCACTACTGAAGCCAAAAGTTTTACACAAGGTCTGCTGCTGATTTTTTTCAGATAGCCTCCGGAACATACAATAACTGCGGCCGCACCGTCTCCTTCTGTTGTGCACATTGATTTTGTAAGCGGATAGAACATCGGATCCTCTTGCATCACATCTTCCGCTGTGAGGAACGACCTGTATCGGGCCATGGGGTTTAAGGAACCATGAAAATAATTTTTGGCGCATATTGAAGCAAGCTGTTTTACAGTGGAGCCAAACCGGCTCATATGCCATCTCGCCCACAGTGCAAACGTATTCATCAGCAAATCATGACGTTTCTGTTGACCGGGTGCCTGGTATTCGGGTACGTCATTATGAAACTCTCTGGTGTATGTTTCCATGCGTTTAAGATATCCGTCAATATCATGGGTGTCCATAAGGGCTAAAGACACATCGGCCAATCCAATTTTTGTTTCAGGGTTGTTTTTTTCCGATCCCACCACAAGAACCACATCATGCATATCTGCCTTAATGGCCGTGTAGGCCAGATGCAGTGCGGTTGCGCCACCGGCACAGGCATTTTCCACGTTGATGACCGGTATGGCATCAATGCCCATTTTTCGCATGGCGACCTGGCCCCTGATGGCATGCTGATTTGAGTAAAGTCCCCAGAACGTGTTCGAAAAAAATACGGACTGTAAGGCTTTTTTTTCTATCTTAGCGTCTTTCAGTGCAAGGTATGTTGCTTCCTGGGCCATGTCACTGACATTCCGGCCAGGGTAGTTGCCAAACCTTATCATGCCCGTGCCGATGATGTATACTTCTGTCATGGATGGCTACCTGCTTTATGCATTTATGAAAAAGCCCGGTCGTTGTTGCGGGAGCAATAGCGACCGGGCTTTTTAAAATCAGAGAAGTTCTTCGAAATGTTTTATTTTTTTAACAGGTGTGATGCCAAATACAGCCTGGATATGCTTGGCATCACGGAATCGTTTTTCCTGACCAAAATCTTTCATGAATCCCACACCGCCCATGACCTGGATGCCGTCTGTTGTAATATCACAGGCTGTTTCCTGAGTGAGGAGCGCTGCGGCTCTCGAACATTCCTTCCATCCGGATTCCTTGGTATCTAAAGCCTGACAGGCTTTTGCCACCGACATTTCCGCGTTTTTAATTTTTATCGACATATTGGCAAGCATCAGTTTGACTTCAGACCAGTTAATGATTTTTCTCCCCCCCTGGGATCGTTCTTTGGTATAGTCCATGGCTTCCTTAAAAGAACCTTTCATGATGCCAGTGGCCATGGATGCGGCTGCTACAGAAAGCCTGTCTACCATTTTTTTGAAATAGGTCTGGCCCTGTCCTTCCTGTCCGAGCAATTTTCCGGGTGTATTTGAGAGTGTCAGGTCAACAGCAGGACACGAATGAAGGCCCAAACTGTGGATGGGACTGCTCACCTTGACGCCTTTTCCCTTCAGGTCGACAAGGAAGAACGAATAGCTGTCCGTTCCCTGAATACGTGCAGGCACAATCGCCTGATTGGCAATACTTCCAAGCACAAGATACTCCATTGAACCGGAAAGTTCATAGCCATCATTTCCTTTTGTTGCCTTCAGCATATGGCGGACCTGTGAGGGATCACTGAAAACCGGAAAGGCGATAAGGAATTTATTGACCTGATCCGCCGATTCAGTAAGCTTTTTAAGAATTTCTTCACTTCCGGATTCAATGAGGATTTCATAGGCAGCAGAATTTGTGAATATGATGCCGCCAAGGCTTGAGTCTTCCCTGCAGATGTTTTCAAGAATAACGCAAAGTGTACTGATGCCCTGTCCGATACCGCCATAGGTTTCAGGAAGAATCGAATGAAAAAAGTCAAGGTCATATGCTTTTTTCAACGAAGCGTCAAAAAATGGACCAAAGGGGAATTTGTCATTTTCTTCTCTTTCAGGCCAGAGTTCTTTTCTTGAAAAATCATAGGCTGCTTTTTCTATGAGTTTTAATTCTTTATTGGTGTTTGCAATCATGGTCTCCTCCGTATTTCCAAAAATAATCGTTTAGATGTTGTTTTGTGAAAACGCCTCAGCCTGACTGGAGGAACGTTTGATCAGTCGTTTAAAAACATTGACCCGGTTTACCTGATTGGTTCCTTCATAAATCTGGAGGAGTTTGGCGTCTCTTAAAATCTTCTCGGCCCGGTTTGAATGGCGAAGTCCGGCCTGTCCCATGATTTCAAGGGCTATCTGGCAGTTTTTATTGCCAGCATCCGTGCCGGTAATTTTGGCGATCGATCCCCACCCGTCAATACGGTCTATTTCCTCCTCAGTCTGACCATCAAGACACAGTTTTCTGAAAATGGTTGTGGCGATGGGTTTTTCGGCGACCCAGCCGACCAGTTTTTCCATCAGCCTGGCAGGGGTGAATTTCGTTATATAATAAAGGGACTTCCTGTTCATGGGTTTCCATAAACCGTGCATGGCGTTGGCTTGTGTGGCTTCAAGATAGGTCGCTCTTGAGACGGCGACATTTCTATACATCTCTGCAAGCATGCACTGGCACCATTCATGATTGATCAATAACTGCCCGTCAAGTTCATTTTCAGATGCGAATTTAAGGGCCTCTTCATAAGCGTTCCTTGCTGCAGCGGTCCCGAAACTGCCCACACCCATTCTGGAGGCGCCCCAGATATAAGCAAAAATCTGCTCATTGGTTCCGGCGATATTTCTTTTCAGGCGTATGGCATCCCGATTGTCCAGACAGACATTTTCATCCGGAACAAAACAGTCGCTAAAAATCAGTTCGCTGGCCGGACACCCTTGCTGACCCATCTTTTTTTCTTTTTTTCCAAAGGAAAACCCTTTTGTGCCGGTTCGAACAGCAATCATCACCGTATTGTCAGACGCCCTTTTCAAATCCGTATAGGCATGAACGATATGCCATTGGGACAGATGACCACAGGATATGAAAATTTTGGTACCATTTAAAATATATCCGCCATCCACTTTTTTGGCGTGGCATCTCAGGTTTCCGGTATCCATCATCTCCAGGTTCTGGGAATCTGTACCTGCATCCGGTTCGGTCATGGCAAGAGTGAGAAGGCAGGGCTCTCCTTTTTTTTGTCCGTCAACGATGTCCAGGGAAATTTTATTCAGCATGCGAACATTCCACGACGCTGTGAGCATGGTATATCCCAGATAGTGAACCCCCACAAGATTCGCCATGGCCAGACAGGCCGAGCCGAGTTCTTCAAAGAAAACACCACAGCAGGACAGGTTATAGCCTTGGCCGCCAAACATTTTTGGCACAAAAAGGGTATATAGTCCCCATTCATTGGCTTTTTTTATAAATTCCCAGGGAAGATAGGCCGGGTTTTTTGTCAGCTCCAGATCAAGCTCCAGTACATAAGGTCTGACCACTTCATCCGTAAATTTTCTGGCAATTGCCATGACCTCACGGATCTCGTTTGTAATCCATTTGGGTTGATTCCCAACGGCACGGACACTTGACGTCATGTCGTCAAACCGGGGCTCTCTTTCTGTCAATGCTTTTATCTCTTTTCGGGTCACCATCTAAGGCCTCCTTTATGGGTATTAACTTGGGTATAGCGTTGGGGTGTTTCATTTTTATGAATATCCATTTGTCAGGATATTCATAAACCGATTCCAATTATCTTGAATGTGTCAAGAAACTGTTTTTTTAATGGTTGCACAATATAAGTTCGAAAGGAAGCTGTCACTGCTCATAAAGGTGGGGTGGGCAAATTTTTAAAGTTACCCACCCCGTTCCTTATTTAATAGCAATACGGTGATGCTTTTTCTTAAACAACAATCAGGTTTGATTGACACCTTAAAGAAATATCCATATAGTCTTCCTTTGATGAATACCGGAATGGGTATGAATTCAATCGCAAAGTTGACGGCACTATTATGAAAACATGTCTTGTTTTTATTTTTTTCTTCCTTGTCGGTTACCCTCAGATTCTTTTTTCTTACGGCATGGAAAATGATGCGGGTGAGCACCCGATTGCTGACCATATTCCCGAGCGGCAAACAGATGCCATAACAGGCTCTGAGTTTGCGAAGCTGACATCCGGCATGTCAGGAAAAGAGAGGCAGAAAGAAGCCATAAGCGAGCTGAAAAAAGGCAATATTCCCGATTTTTTAAGAAACTTGAAGCCGGTCACACTTCTTTTTAGTCCTTTGTATGGTCAATCAATATCTGGGGTTATCTGGGTAATGCCTGATTACCTGGCCATCGGTTCTGATGACGATTTCATGCGTATTCCCCTCACATACCCTTCGTCAGTTGAAATCGCCGGAGAGTATGGTTTTGTTTTACCTACCCGGAAAATGGTTGATGCGATCTACTGGCAATCCACATGCCGTATGAAACCCGAACCTTTGCCACCTTGTCCTGAAATGCGATCAAGCGAATATTATATGAAACATCAGAAAATGATACGAAAACAGCGTGAAAAAAATGAGTGTCAACTGGGAGACTTGGTTTCAGGGCATAAAAAGGATATTGTTCTAACCAATCGATTGAACAAAAAACCGGGCAGGATTGCCATTTATGGATGGCAAAAACAAAATGGCGAACCTATTCAGCCGTTGAGCACCGTTCATGGATCAGAATATGCGGATTACAGTCATGGCCTCCGGTTGATTTATCCGTTTGTGTGGATTGATGGAAATCCCAGGCAGATTGCGGATGTTTTGCAGGATGCCTCGCTTGCGCCATTGCTTACTTATGAGGGCCTGATTGCCAATGTAAAACGATTGCTTAGGCTTAAAAAATAGAGAGAGGCCATAAAAAGAGTTGTCATCGGGTTTGTTTCTCAATGGTTTTGCAGCACCTGAACCCCAAATGGTAATTGTGATGGCTTTTTGGGTCCATGACCCGGGAACCGTGCCAGAATGGCGCCCGCCATCTGCACCAGTCCTCATGGGCTCTGTATGTATCGAAAATAAACCAGCTTCCTTTCATTTCCGTATATCCCAGTTCCTTGCTTCCCTGGCTTGCCATTTGACTTTCATTCAGGGGGAGATTCATATGTTCTGCGGCATTTCCATGAAGATCATAAACAAAAAGCGGGCTTATGCAATCAGGGAAAAATCCGGAAGGATAGGTGTTTGAGCCGCAACTCGGCCATTCCCCTCCCTGTCAGCCAGGGCTTTTTTCGCTTGCTGATCCGCAGATTCCTTTTTGATAATCCGGTCCATAACTCCAGGATTTCCTTGCTTTGTATTTTTGATTATGGGCTTCTCTCATTTTCTGTATCGCTTTTTCAGGTGTCTGCCCCATGGCGAGATCAAAGCGGTAATCCGGCGGTTCAAGACAACCTTCGCAAGCACCTTCCCACTCATGCGCGTCGCACAAACGCTTTCCCATGGCTTCACATATTTCCGCTGCTTCCTTTGCCCGTACCCATACCACCGGGTAGATACAGGGGATATCCGGAAATTCAAACTGATCGATGCAGTCACAGGCGTCTTCAGGATGTTCAACAGCCGGGTTATAAAGCGGGGCCATGTATTTTTCACCGCAGATTTTTTCAAAAACCGGATTTTCATACATAACTCCGGCCTGTTTCAATTTTTCCTCACACTGGTCAATACTGACCGGATGCTTTGTCATTGAAGGATTTCCCTGACCTATGTATCCTGACCGGGCAAATATTTTACGAACGTCTTCTATTTGTTTTACAGTAAGGTGGTGGACCGATTGAAGTGTTTTGAAAAGCGATTCATTTTGCTCAATGAGAGCAGTTCTGTTTTGGGAAAAGAGAGAAATGGCCCCAATCAACACGCATGCAGAAACCATCAAAAAGAAAAACAAGGGCTTTTTCATTTTTCTTCCTTTTTCGTGAGATAAAAGAAATCCCTGTTATCCGGGAAACCGATGAAACGGGGGATGGTTTGATTGTCCGAGACCTTGTCCAGAACATTCATGCCTTTAATCAGATTCATTACCGAAAAACTGCCATTGTTTTTTTTGTAAATTGACAGGTAGGTGTGCTCAAGGGCATTAATATCCAGTAGCATGGCATATTTGCATTTATACCCCTGAAAAATTCGCGCCATGGCAGATGTGGTTACACTTGAAAAATAACCGAACATCAGAAAACGCCTGCCATCATTTTCATGGACCGCCAGGCCTGCCCTCAACGTGCGGTATTTTTTGCTGATAGAGCCCGACCAGTTTCCCTTCCCCCAGAAACGCACATATTCTCCGGGTTTTGAAATGCCTGTTGATGGGTCATAATCGATTATCGGGACACCATTCTGCCGGGCATGCCTGATTTCCTTCAGGTTTTTGTTGTCGGTTTCGGTCCATGTTTTCATGTTCACCTGTCCGTCCGCATCAACGATAATGGTAGCCAGTCCGGGCTGAAGTTTGCTTAATATGGTTCCGTATTCGATAAAACCGGAGTGGTGGCCATAATTGTTCAACGCCAGTGTGCCATAATGAAATGCGCTGTGATACCGCTTGAAACCGCCAATAAAAGCCACATTCACCATTCGGGCATTGTCCGGACTGATCATACCTGTCATGACAAGCGGAAAAAACGTATCAATACCATCCGGACCGGGCATGCCCGGGTCCAGAACCCCTTCAAGGGTTCTTTCGGACCAGCCTGCCTTGGGATGCTCCGTGCCGACGGAAAAGCCGACATTGAAACGATCAAGATCAAAAGCAACCATATAGGAGACAGCCTCGGATTCCACTTCATCCAGCGGATTGGTTAATTTTCGCTGACTATGAATAACTTCTTCAGCAATAAATCGGGGCTGAACAACACTGATGTATATGCCTTCCAGCCCCTTCACTTCATACCAGCGTCCAATGAGTATTCTTCCTTTTTCCTTTTCATCGAGTTCAATACCCAGTTCCTCAATATCCTGGGCATAGTTAATAAAAACGGGATTGATCAAAGGCCTTTCCGGTGCCCCCGGAGGCCTCGGCTGTTTCACTTCCTGTGCCGGAGACGCTTCTGACGATATCAGGTACGCATCACGATACAATGTTTCACGAACCAATGACACAATCTGGTCACCCTGCCATACATGATTTCTCAAGACATCGGTGACATATTCCAAATTTGTTTTTCTTCCGGCTACAGAATTTCTGAGGAAAAGATACATATTGCATATCTGTTGAAACGGCTTTCCTGAACGTTTTGCATGTAAAAGTGCATTGTCCCGGGGATTTTTCCAGAGGTCAAAGAAAAAGTCCTTCTGATTGTCGGTAATGACCAGTCCATAAGGAAAAGTCTTATTTAGGGAAAGAAGCACTTTATCCGGCAATCTGTTTTCCAGATGAAATGCTTCCTTTGCGCCATTATCCCAGACAAGCAAAAGAAGAAACCATACGTTTATTTCAGGATTCAGGTTGATCAGTGTTGCCGTGCCTTTTTGATCATACTTATCCTTCACCGGTATCTGGGTCGTTGTTCTGAAGGGCTGCAGTTCGACAATATTTTTGGGTACGTTTGCATAATACTCTGCCAGCTGAACCCGTAAAGATGCTTCCCCGGTTTTCAGGATATCTTGCCCGGAAGTGTCTTGATTTTCAAAGGGGGTGGCCTGAGCCATCTGGCTTATTTTTGGATTTGCCTCACCTGATTCAGGGAAAACAGATACTGGATAGAGGGCCGCAAGGAGTAATACCAGAAAGAACGCTCTTATTGTCATGTAACGATACCACGCTATTAAAACCAGTTAGGTTGAATGTCCGCATTATATATGAAACAAAAAGGTTTTTCAAAGAATATCTTTTTATTCTCAACCGTCAAACTGGATTTGGATTCTACCAGGCTCATGTATGTGGCGGGATATGATTGGAAATAAAATTGAGATGCAATTGGGCGTACGTTTCCGAATAAAATATATCAGGGCTGCCAGTCATCATAGGGATGATCCGTTTCCTTCATAATTGCGTCAAACTGCCCGTTTGCTCTTAATTTGTTAATGGAATCACTTAAAAATTGATCAAACGATTTCCCTGATGACCCTTTGGGGATGACGATTTTTACATCAAATCTTTTATAGAGTTGGCGTTTGATATTGGTAAGCTTCAATTCCCGAATGAAGGGATCTGAAACATCATCGGCAAAGATAAAACCGTCAATGCGGCCAATGTTTACTTTTTTCAAACTGCTTTCGGTGCTTGACGACGGTATGATATTGTCGTGAAAATAAGGTGTGTGGGCGGCATCAGTTTCAATGATGTGCTGGTCTATTTTATTGATATCCAGGGGTTTGTCTTTATGGGTATACAGGATGAAATTGACGTGAAAGATGGTTTCTTTTGCATAATCATAAGGCAGTGTTGCGATGTCTGCATTCGGGTTTGCAATAAGAGGAATATGGCAATCTGCCTGTCCGCTTGTAACATTGTAAATGGATCGTTTAAAAGGCACGACGTGTATTTCAACAGGCTCACCAGAAACTTTTGATATGGCCTTGACAAAATCCACGAGGATTCCTTTTGTGTCACTTTCTGCATAAACAGGCATTTGAGCGAGACTTGCTTTAAATGCCCTGGCAGGCACAGCGGAAATGCACGTGGCAAGCATCAAAACAAACATTGGAAAAGATAATCGGTAAAGATTTTTCATCATGCATCTCCTTTATTGGATGGGTTAGCAAATTATTACATCTTGAACCGGCTGACCATTTCCTTTAATTTATTGGCCAGTCGCATCAGTTCATCTGACTTCAGATTCACCTGAGAGCTGCTGTTCGATATCTCACTTGCGGCGGAGTTGACGCCTGCTATTTCATCTGCAATGTTTCCTGCTACGGAAGAACTCTCTGCCACGTTTTTGTTCACATCCCTTATACCTTCCGATGCATTGGAAATGTTCTGGGCGATTTCTCTGTTCGTTGTGGCCTGCTCTTCAATGGCAGCGGCAATTGAGCCCACAATTTCATTCACTTCATGGATGATTTTTGATATCCGTTCTATTTCCTCGGCTGTGTCAGAAGTTGAACTTTGAATGCCATCAATTTTGATTTTGATATCAGAGGTTGCACTTGCCGTTTGCTTGGCAAGTTCCTTGATTTCATTTGCCACAACAGCAAATCCTTTACCGGCTTCTCCAGCTCTTGCTGCTTCAATGGTTGCGTTCAATGCCAGCAGATTGGTCTGATCGGATATTGCCGTAATCACCTCTGTGACCTTATTGATATCATTGGCCGCAACGCCCAGCTCACTGACTTTTTCAGACGCGCTTTTGGCCTGGGAAACCGCTTCAATGGTCATTGCTCTGGCTTTTTCCGAATTTTGGGCAATTTCATTGACTGTTGCGGTCATCTCTTCGGTGGCGGCAGCCACCATGTTCACATTGGTGGCTGTTTCTTCACTGCTTGCTGCCACATTGTTCATATTGGAACTCATTTCTTCGGCTGCAGCAGCCACAATATTGGATTGCTCGGACATTTTATCCGCAGATACATTCATGAGTTCAGAAATGCTTGCCAGTTCTGTTGACGAGACATTCAGTGTATCTGCATTTCCCGCTATTTCCCGGATCATCTGGGCAAGTTTTTCAAGAAACCGATTAAAGCCCGCTGCCAGTTTTCCCACCTCATCCTGTCTGTTGTCATCAAGGCGGCGTGTCAGGTCGCCCTCTCCCTGGGCAATATCCTCAAGACCTTCTATTGCCTGATTGATCGGCTGAATGACGATCTTTTGCGTGCTCACAAAAAGGATGATGATCAGTGCAATATTGACAAGAATAATAGAAATTACATTACTAATAAGGAACTGGTTTAATTCTTCCGTCATGAATTTTGTCGATAGATATATTTCAACAATGCCCAATTTTTCTTTGTCTTTTTCAACGTCCTTTGCCCGGGTGATGTATGTGCCGGTTACATTTTCCTTTACGGTTACCGGTTCCCATTTTTCATTTCTTCCCATTCCGTCCAGAATAATTTTTTTATCCGGGTTTTTGACCAGAATGACGGCAATCCGTTTGTCCATCATCTGGATTTTTAACGTTTCCTTTGTATAAGCATCATCCATGTTATAAAGGGGGTTGGCCAATCCTTGCGCCAGCTGGATGATGACCATATCTGCAAACGAATTCAGGTCTTCCTGGATTCTTGTTTGGGACGAATGATAATTAATGCCTCCAAACAGAGCCATGATCAGGGATGTTGAGAGGATCAGGAGTATCATCATTTTTGATTGGATACTTTTTAAGGTCAGTCTGGTTGAAAAATGTTGCATGACAATCATCCTATCTGTTTTGTTTTGTGATTATTGTGGTGACGTCTTCAAGGTTAATTTAAAAGACCTCGTTTGAGAAAGAATGAATCGAGTTGATTAATTAATATACGATATTTATTACGTTTTACGCAAGTTTTTTTTAATAAGCTAAGTTATGAAGCGGTTATTTTATTAATGGGTTTTGATTATTTGGTCTGTCTGTAAAAGGCTATGCTATTCGAGAATACCCATTTGGCGGGCTTCATTGATGGCTTCTGTACGGTTGGATACGCCCAGTTTGCCGAACAGGTTTTTCAGGTGCCATTTTACTGTGTTGATAGTCATATTGAGTGCATTTGCGATTTCTTTATTGGAAAGTCCCTTTGACAGAATGCTTAATACCTCATATTCCCTCTGACTTAAAGCGTCTATGGCGGCGGCTTCCGTTTTTTCGGGTTGAGGTGCTTTGGATATTGGCAACGTGTTCTCAGGAGGACTTTCTGTCTCAAAAGCGGAAAGGATGTCGTTCAGGTATTTCTGCCACGGGGTTGACATGACTTCAGGTACAAGGTCATATATGGGGGCTTCATTATTCATTATCATCCTGATAAGCCCTTTCATGATATCTCCTTCATCGGCAAAGGTCCGTATCATGTTTTGAGGCTTGGCCTGGGTCAGTGCCCTTACAAGGCATTGCAATGCTTTTTGTGCTCTTCCGGCTTCAAAACAGGCGATAGACAAAAGGGCTTCAAGTTCGATCTGTCGTTTCTTGAAACCAAAAGCAATCACATCTCCCAGAAGCTGTTCAATAATTTCAATGGCCTGGTCCGCTTTCCCTGAATGAATATAAATGCGGGCTTCCGCTGTTTTTTCAAGTTCGTTTGAAAGCATTTCAAGGCCGACAAACGCCCGTTCTCTTCGATTCATCCTGTTTTTCTTGGATGCGAGGATGTTTTGGGCTTCTTCAAGCCTGCCTTCGGCAAGGAACAAGCGAATGCGTTCATTGAAAACAGCTGCAAGAAGCCATTTGCTGTCCTGACGGTTTCCCAGATCCTCTATTCTCTCAAGAAGCGTTAAGGCCTCTGTCATTTTTCCCTTTCTGGCAAGTGTCCGTGCGTAGGGGATATGGCAGGCAACGATCGGGTCAACAGCTGTTCCAAAATCGATGAGATCAAGACAGTTATCAAGAAGTTTTTGCGCACCATCGAGATCGTTCCATTCATAATAAATTTCATAGAGAAGAGCATATGCCAGTGATATAATACCCGGCCGTGTGCCCATGATGTCTTCGGCAAGCTGGATCAGCGTCCGGTATTGTCTTGCTGCCCCGTGAAGCCTGCCTTCGACCGTGTGAATCCTTCCCAATAAACCAATGCCATAGGCAAATGCAAATAACCCTCTGGCAGATTTCTGATATTTGAGCGCCCACAAATTGATTTCTCTGGCTTTATCAAAATTTCCCAGATGGAGATAGGAATAGGTGAGTACATTTCCGATCACACCCACAATCCAGGGGTCATTTTTTGGAGATTTTTCCATCCAGCGGGTTGCCAGTTGTTCTGCCCGGATAATATCCTGCCTGAAGGCCGCACATACGGCCCGAATGGCATTGAGTTCAACCAGGATGGCGGGTTCATTGGGGATTCCTTTTGACACGATGGCATCCATGATGGATTCCGCTTCTTCCGTCCGGTTCGTGAGGCAGTGTGTCCAGGCAATGGCCATCTGCAGTTTGGGTCGGTTTTTGAGCAGTTGATCAGGGAGCTTTTTGATCCAGCCAGTAAGCAGGGCAAGGTGTCCCTCGGATATGAGGTCCATGGCACAGTCTTCAATTAATTTGAGGGAAAGTTCATTATCTTCGGCTGCCAGGGCATGATAAACCGCTTCATCCATCAACCCATGATTTTTAAACCATTGACAGGCATTTGTATGAAGGACTTTTGCCTCTAAAGGATGTTTGCTGTGAAGCTGCTCTTGAAGAAACTGGGAAAAGAGATGATGATACCGATACCAGATTTGCTCTTCATCCAGGGGAAACGTAAACAGGTTGTTGGTCTCAAGATAACGAAGCATTTTTCGGCTGTTGGTGTTCTCTGTTACCTCATTGCACAGATCACTGCAAAACCGTTTCAGAATCGAGGTCTTCAGCAAAAATGATACCACTGGCTCCGGTTGAAGGGACAGAACATCCATGGCCAGATAATCCCTGACAGATTTGATATTTCCTGAAAATGAATCGATAAACTGGGTCCTGTCTTTTTGCTTGAGCAGCAATATGGAGGCCAGTTGAAGGCCGCCTGCCCATCCTTCCGTGATATCATGAAGCCGGTCGATATCTGGCTGGCTCAACCGGAGCCCCATCAAATGGTTTAAAAATTCGAAAGATTCACTTACCGTAAACCGCATTTCCTGGACGTTTATTTCAATGAGCTTATTTTTGGCCCTCATTTTAGCGATCTGAAGGGGTGGTTCGGATCGGCTTGCCATCATTAAATGGATATTCTCAGGGATGTGGGAAATAAAATAGTCCAGAATCTGATGAATGATGCTTTCCGTAATCAGGTGATAATCGTCCAGAATTAAAAATATAGGTGAATCAATGCTGGAAAGCTCATTGATCATTGTCGAAATAATGGCTTTTTCAGGAATCATGGGGCCAGCCTGCAGCAGAGAATGGGTCCCCATGCAGAGGCCTGGTGCTGCCTGCTGAAATGCCGCAGTCACATAGGAAAAAAACTGGTAGAAATCGTTGTCATCCTCATCAATTGAAAACCAGGCTGCCTGACCGCCGGCCTCGACGATTTCCTGGCGCCATCTGGCAAGAAGCGATGTCTTCCCAAATCCTGCCGGTGCCTGAATAAGCGCAAATTCCCTGAATCGGCAAAGGGAAAGCGTATCATGAAGTCTTGAGCGCAATACATAGGGGCCTGTTGTCCTGGGCGGCGACAGCTTGGTCGCAATCTGCGTGAGACGGGGGCTCCTTTCTTTGTTATCTGGCTTCATGTTGTTTTCGTATGCCTGTTTTTAAATCCTGCATGCTATTGCAGCATTAAAATAGAAGGTGAAAACGCATTGGCATGTGTGAACACCTGATACATCTGCATTTAAAAAAAATATAAGGTAACACTATTGAACGCCTGTTCGAATTTGTCAATATCCTGTATCTGTTTGAAAAAAAAAGATGAAAACAGGGAAGGGCGTAACTTTTTTGTGAACCTGTAGAATTGTATTGACACACCATCAACTATTTATTATTTAGATAGCGCTTTTTAACAAAGTGCCTTTTGATGTGGGGTTGTAGCTCAGCTGGGAGAGCGCATGGCTGGCAGCCATGAGGTCAGGGGTTCGATCCCCCTCAGCTCCACCAATCATTTCAGTGGGTTGGCCAAATCATGGCTGGCCTTTTTATTTTTGTGTGGGACTCTGTGTGGGACTTTTTTAAAAAGCCATCTTTTTATACTTGGTTATTCCTTTTCCAGTATACCGGCAGTCGACAACCCATTCTTTGGGTGCGTTTTTGGGTAACACCAGACAAACAAGAATTGCATATATTCCGTTACCAATGCCACGGCCACCGGATTGACACCCATTTACCCGAAGGTGTCTGTCACTGACACGGATACCGGTCTCTCTTATCTGGTGACATCGACCGGTTCGGATATTTCATATGAGTTGACCGGCACAACATATCCTCTGGCATCGGGTCCGGATTTGTGGTGGAACATCCACCGCACATACCGGTGTGACACCGGTGTAATCCTTAATACAAGTGACGCTCTCGATATCGCAAATGTGGTGTCCGGCTCTGCCAGCCAGTCCGGAAACCTGATTTCCTATGGCGAATACGACCCGCTCACAGGGATCGTTTCACCAAGAAGTGGGAGCCTGCCACAGATTCCGGGATGCGCCTCCTGCGAAATGGCCTGCAAGGTTCAGAAAAACGCCACCAATACCCAAGCAGGGCTGGAAGCCAACACCTGGGATTATCAAAATTCCATCGCGGATGTTCAGATCATCTATAAATCCTGTGGGGCCAATTTATTGTGTCCGCTCGATACCGGAGAGACCCTTATTCAGGATTGTGCCTGCCTGGATGAATTCGCAAATGCCGTATCCCACATGCAGGTATTGGAAGACGCGGTGAATGACATGATCTGTGCACCGTGATTTTGAGAAAAATCATTAACAACAAGAATAGGGTTGCAAAAATACTGTCAATGATTTAATCTGACCTTAATGGTGTCAAATTGTCACCATTTTAGATTGTAACTCAATGAACGGTTTATTAGGAGTATGATATGTTACCTGCAACCAAAAAAACAGAACGTATTACAGCAAGAGTCCCGGCTGAGATGAGGAATAGGCTTGTTGAAGCTGCTGCCATATCCGGTGCGACATTGAATCAATTTCTGGTCCAGGCCGCTGTCGAGAAAGCTCAGTCCGTTATCGAAAAAGAAAGAGTTGTCAGGCTTTCATATAAGGATGCTGAAACCTTTTTTAATGCAATTGAAAATTCGCCAGAGGCAAACGATAAATTAAAAGCCGCAATCAAAAAATACAAAAAATCCGAATTGTATGAATAAACTGAAAATCGAGGCTTTAGGCAAACAACATGACCGGAAAAAATTTAATTGCGGTGTGGAAGAATTAAACAATTACCTGCGGACAACCGCATCCCAACATGCAAAAAAAGGCATTTCAAGGACTTTTGTGTTTATTGAAACTGACAATCCTTCAATTATTTTGGGATTTGTCACCCTTACCGCCTGTGAAATTGTGGCTGAGTCTCTTCCCCATCCCTATCACAAGAAGTTTCCTTCAAAAGTTACAGGAGCTAAAATCGGCCGACTTGCAGTCTCCCGTAAATTTCAAAAACAAGGACTGGGAAATCAGCTTATCGTTTTTGCCTTGCATCAAGCGATTATTGTCCATCAAAGCCTGGGGTTGACAGGCGTGATGGTTGATGCCAAGGATGAGCAGGCAAAAAGATATTATCAACAATATGGTTTTATTTCTCTTCCAGAAAATAGTCTGGTCCTTTTCCTTCCTATGCAATCAATAATCAACGCTTTTCAAAATCATGCGTAGGTTTGGCTTTCCTGTCAATTGAACGGCAAAAGGAGGAAACCATGGATTTGAAAACCGTTATTCAGAAGAGTCTGTTGCAACCCAAGGAAGAACTGGGTGACCGGTCAACCTATGTGGGCGCTTCAGATATGACATGCGAACGCAAAGGATGTCTTGAAAAACTGACTCCGAAAAAACGGGCCTTTAAAACACTTTTAAGGTTCAAACGGGGTGATCTGGTCGTAAATATCGTAAAGGAAGCATTGGTGAAAAGTGGCATCATCCATACACATTCATGATTATTTATTAACCATCCCATAAGGGAGACAATCTCCCTTCACGGGCACCAAGGTCAACAACGATCATCTGGTGGTAATCAGAAGCTGAAAAATGAGTCTATTACCATCAGCCAAATCGTGGCCGAACTGGCGAATCTATACAAAATCAGTTTGACTCCCAAATCACAGAAATAACTGGAATCAAAAATAGCAAAGACCAGATCAAAGACAAAAAGCAAATCGCCGACCTGATCGGTTGCAGTGTCCAGTGGGTGAGAAGGGTGCTCAAAAGTGTGGAAATAGTCAACGGCATCTTTTTTGGAAGAGCAAGGATACCGATATGCTCGAAGAAAAAAAAGATGCCGATGCCCAGACTATTTTAACAGAATTATCCGATGATACATAATTTTGCGAGAACGTATTTCTGTTCATTAGCCATAGACGATTTTTTTATCTTCCTTTGGTCATTTTCAATCGTAGGTTGAGGGCCTCTAGTCGTTGAGGACTGGCTGCTTCCAAATCCCTCAGCAGTTTATAAGTCCTTTGCGGGTCTTGTCGGTAAAGCCGGGCGGCCATGATCAACAAGGGTTGATAGGCGGCCTCAAAATCCGGACTGGTGCGAACGATTTCAAGCAGCGGACCGGCTACCTGGTTGACCATGCCTTGCAGATCAGGGGTAGGGGACGTGCGAGCGCCGGTTTGCAGATATTCGTTTCGGGCCGACCAATAGGCTTTCAGACGCATTTTTTCGGCATCTGAGGTGATCGGCGCCATGATATTCTCTGCCTGGGGACTGAATGCCTCTACAAGGGTCATTATACGGTCGGTTATATAGGAGGTATGGGAAGATGTATAGACATATTCAGGTGCCTGAAATAGGACCCAGGGGTGATCGTCGGTATTCACCGGTCCTTGCCCGGCAAACTCGCGTAATTGGGATGCATCTGCAATATAACACCCCAGGAGTGTGTAAATGCTGGGGAGATCCACGGATCGGAGTTGTCCGGCCAAACCGGGATGCAGGGCTAACCTTTTATTAAAGACATCGGCGTTAACCTGAATGTCCTGCCTGCCGCCGATCAGTCCTATGATGGGCTGAGTCAGGCTATGATGAGCTATAAATGCCGTGCCTTGGGGGAAAACCTCTATAAAGGTTCGCGTAATAAGACGCAGTAACTTCAGATCCATTTGATAGAGGGGAAGCCACTGGCAGAAGATACCGTTTTCGGAAAGACGCTGACGAACAGCATTGAAATGTTCTTTTGTATAGAGGAAACCTGCTCCGTCCCGGGAAGGGTGAAACAGATCGGCAATGATCACATCATATCGCTGTGTTTGGGCCAGGACAAACCGGCGGGCGTCAGCAACAAAAACGTGCATATTTTCTGAACGATCTATTGCTGAAGGCAGAAAATAGGACATCAGGTGAACGACTTCAGGAATTAATTCCACGCCGTCCACTTTCAAGCCTTCATATTGTCCGGCAGCGGCATAGGTGGTCCCCGTTCCCAAACCCAGAAACAGAACATTTTCAGGATCAGGGTGGAGCATCAAGGGAATATGCGCCTGGCGCTGGTCCGAATACCGTGAGGCTGTCCCTCCCATCTGGTAATGGTTGTTGACCTTGAGATGAAAGTCCTGCTTTCTGTCCTTCACCACAGTAACCGCGGCCATGACACCGTTACGATGTGTCACCACTTCTTCGCCAAGCGCCGGTCGGTTATCGTCTAAATGTCCTGAAAGAGTATAAATCAGCAAGGCAAATAGTGTGCAGCCCGCTACAGGCCAAATGGTTTTTCGGTGAACGGTGAAAAGGATCAACAGATAGCCTGCACATATAGTGAACATGACCCTGGCAGGCCCCAATGCAGGCATCAGAACGATGCCGAACAAAAAAGGAGCCAGTGCAGCGCCCAGGGTATTTACAGCCAGTGCCGCACCCAGTCCTTTGGGATGATGATTTTTTGCAGCCTGGCTCAAGTGACTGAACAGTGCACCCATAATAAACGTCGGTCCGATAAAAGCCGTTCCCGCCACCCCTATCTCGGCCAGACGGATATCCACCATTCGTCCTAAAAATTGATATATATCCTCGCTGAAGCTCAGTATCCACATGCCGGCCGTACAAGCCAGAGCCTGGGCCGTCAACAGACCGGAAAGCGTAGTTGAAAATTTTCGGTCCACTAAATTTGCCTGATAAAAGGCTGCACCGGCAGCGGTACCCAAAAGATAGACGGAAAGCAGAATCGCATAGCTGAAAACGGTGTTTTCCAGCACTTGGCTGACGATGCGAACGGTCATCACCTCATAACCAATGCTTAAAAAACCTGTAAAAAATAGAACCGGCAGCAATCGATCAATTGAATGGTCGGCATGGATTTTTTTCCTGGTTCCTTTACGAGGGGGTGCATCACCATCCCGGAAAACGAATACACCCATGGCGCAAAGGATATTTACAACCGATAGCAGGTATTGGGTATGACTGAATCCTACGGCCGGTACGAGCAAGAAAGTCGGAATCAAGGTCCCGGAAACAGCCCCCAGGGTGTTGGCCCCATACAAACCACCCACCACGTGGTCTTTCTGCCGTAGACGTACGGTTATACAATCCATGGCAGGCAACGTAGCTCCCATGGCCATGGTTGCCGGCAGCAATAAAATTAGAGGTAGAAGAAAGGTTATCGTACACTGTAAGGGGCCTGAAGGTTCCACACCCATCAGCATGGCGCCCAAGGGGGCAATTCGGGGAATCAAAAAAGACAATGCCACAGCCCAAACAGCAATAATTATTTCCAGAGCTGCATACCAGCGTTCAGGGGTAGGACTGAGCCGCACGCGGTGGTCCAGAATCCAGGCACCAGCTGCTGTGCCCACGAAAAAGGCAGCCATGACGGCCAGCACAGAAAGAATTTCATGACCCAGTCCGGCAGACAGGGCGCGGATCCATACCATTTCATAGCCCAGACCGGCAAATCCTGACAAAAACATCAATGCATACGGAAGGACGTTTTTTGTAATCATGGGTTCATGAACAGAAAAAGGGGGGACATTTTTTATCCCCCCATTGGTATTAACTTGACCTGTCAATTGAAGTCCTTAATGCGTTAGTCCACATAGACAAAGATAGGGTTGGAGTAGAACCACAGATCGGCCCAGGCTTCATCTGCGCCGTCAAGACCCAGATAGTCAGTAGCCTCAAAGTCGGACACAGGGTTTCCATGGGCATCTGTTTCATGCGGGGTGTTCACGGCCAGATTGGTGCCCCGAAGTCTAAAGTACATGCTCGAATCCATATCCTTGATTCGGTATTTAATGACATTGTAACCGTCTCTATCCGTTTCCCAGTCTTCTGCCGTAAAGGTTTTCATGACTTTTGTGGTTTCATTGGTAGCCTTGGTGTAATCCGGGCTGTCGGGATCGATCTTGCCGGTGATGTTGCCGGCGATAAGATCAATATGGTCTACCACTGGGACGTCATTGTTGTTATTTGCCTCTGGACTCTTGAACCTGATGGTGAGAACCAGCGGCTCGTTGCGATGACGTCTGTCTTTTATATGAAGATCATTACCCATGGCTGCAACACCAAAGGTACTGGCAGCATTGAAATCCAGATGGTTGACCAGGTCCCCATGTACAAAGTAGGCGTTTCCGGAACGCAGGCCATCGGCGATTTCGTTCAGCGAATATTCACCATCGCGGTCGCTGTCCTTGGCCTGAACGTAGGTTTTCTGGTATTCGCCAGGGTAAAAGTCATCCCCACCTGCTGTATAATGTTTATGGTAATCTGAGCTGGCATAATTGAACCAATGTCGTCCCTCTCCCAATAAGGCGTCCCAAAGGCCGCCGACCTGAGCGGTAAATGAGCCTACACCGCCGTATGCACCACCATATGCCTCACCAGGGTTACGTCCAAAACCACGTTTAGAGTTGACCTGATGACCGGGAGCACCTTCAAACCCAAAGCAGATGTCCGGCGCGGCATTGTTGAAATCACGGAAATGTTCGATCTGGTATGCTTCGGCCCGCTCAATGTGAGCCCAGATGATCCAGGCATTGTCGATGAGTCCGTTTTCATATTGTTCCTGCATCCAGGCACATGCCGCAACAGAGTCTTCGTGGGTTGAATTGTGCTTGGACAGAACACCGAAGGGTGTCCATTCGCCGGTTCTTGAGGTGTCATCGTCGGATTTGTCGAACTGATACTCAAAGGCACTGACGGCAAGAGGTCCCATGGTATCAGAGACTATGCTTACACTGCAGTGCTCATGCGCCGGGACGTTCCACTCCACACCTGAAAAAATTTGTTTTTCGGGAAAAAGCGAACGGGCCGATAGTATATCCGGGTAGACAAAGTCTCGCAGGGACTGCCAACGATACATGTAGCCGGAGTCCGGATTATCGCCTAAAATAGGGTTTTCAGGGTATTTGGTAGTGTCTTTCCATGAAACGCCTTCCCCATCTCTGTTTCTTTTCCCGCCATGTTCTGAGTTGGCCCACCAGTCCAAGCCGAATTCATTGTTTTTATCCATTACAAAACCAAAGGAAGTGGACCCATCCGTATATAATGTGTGTTGATGAAAATCCCCAGCCAGCCAATCTGTTGCGGGTTTACAAAAATGATTGGCCAACGCAGGTGATAATCCCGTCATACCGATGGAGGCAGATAGAACGGTTCCCATTAACATTTTTTTTAGTTTTTTCTTATTGAATTGCTTCATTTTTTTCATTCCTCACTCTAAAAGTTTTTTTTAGTTTTCATGGTATGTTGCAAAGTCTTAAACCAGCTTTTCAGATTCCAACATCACCTCCTTTTCCCTGCAGGTTTTTAAATGCTACGGTCAGAACGAAAAATCTGACCATGAATTTGATGCAGATGATCAGGACTTTCTGTTTCCCTATGGGGAAGGGTCAGCGAAGTATCCAAAGAGTATGTTTGAGGTAAATAGGCGCAAAAAGACTAGGATTTGATTAAGGGGTTGTTAAAAAAATGTAAGTAATAAAGTTTTTTCCAGATGATCCATAACTCGCTGCCACGCTAATATAATACTCACTTATAGCTCACATCTCTCTAACATCATTCAAATAAGACGGTTCACAAAATAGGAGGATGCTCTGATCAAATGATCGAAAATGTGTTTTGTCCTCGCTGTGATTCAGATGCCATTTATCGTTACGGACACACAAAAAACGGCAAACAGCGTTATCTGTGTCTACTTTGCAGCCGACAATTTATAAAAGACCTTCCTTTGCAGAAATTCAAACAGCGTACCTTTTGCCCCCTATGCGGAGGCAACATGCATATATACAAACGGGAAAGGGTGCGAATCCGCTTTCGATGCGCCAGATACCCTCATTGCCATGGATATACAGCAAGAGAAGTGATAATCGATTGCGACGATGAATAATATTAGGAAAACAATGCTATCAGATTTGCCCAAATAATTTTTGCGCCAAGGATCAACGGCATAGCGGGAGTCTTTTCTTTTTGTCCGCTGATAGTGAAATGAACCTCCCTGGCACGCTCAGACGTTATTCCGTTGGCGGACACCTTTTCAATGGTGGCGTAATAGTTATTTCCTTTTTTGAATGGAAGGTCTTCGATAAAATGGGACACCTGCAGGCGGTTACCCACAGCAGGATAGACTGCCTCATAATGTCCTGGACGTGATCCGCAAAAGACACGATAATGGCTCTGAGAAGAGGCGTCGCTGTCCCAACTGAATTTTACTACTCCGTTTTCATAGGCAGCTACCAGGCCGGAGGGTTTCGCAGGTAAAGGTTGGGGCGCTCGCATCCGCATACCGGAGGCTGAAACCACCACGGGTGGATGGGCATAACGGATCATATCCTGACGAATGTTTTCAGGTAAATGCCTGTCATTGAAAAAAGCAACCAGGACACTGAAATATTGTTCAAAACCATTATACGTGGGACCGGCACCGGCAAATTGCTCTCCAGCCATCAGCGTGACATCAAACCCATTTCTGTTTCCCCGTGTAAAGGGGGTATACTGATCGCCGGTGTACGTCCCAAAAGGATTGGCGCGCACTGAGAAGAAACCGTTTATTTGATCATACTTCATCTGCAGCGGTGCAAAGGCGAAATTGGCTTGAACACAGGTGTCCATGGCAACGGCCATCCCGCGACTGCCCGCTACCACACCAACGTAACTTTCTGTAATGTGATTGTTGATATTGTCCAGATTGAAATTACGCCTGCTGTGCCGGAAATAGTTCAGCGAATATTCGGTGGCAACTCCCAGATAGTTCTGTTTCAACACCCGAATGGGATCGTCTCTGGTGGTTCGAGAAGAAAAACGAATTTCGACTGGTGCAGCGTCTTGCCAGTTGGCATCAATTCGTCGCATCAGCCCCGGGTCCGCTGCCTTCAAAATATTTTCTTTTTCAGTTGTCGGGTATTGAATGGTCCCCTTTAAGAAGACATAGGGCAGATCCTCGATCAGGGTGAAGCGGTAATTCATCCATCCGCTCATAATTGTTCGATGCCTTGGGCCGGGAATCGGACCGGTGATATCAAACGATTGGGATCGACGATCCTTTGAAGTAGCATACGAAATAATCGTTCCTTTTGCTTTGTAGATGGCATCGTTCCATCTTAGATAAGGCATGAAACTACCGGTATCAACCTGTTGGACACCATCCAGATAGACGTCTATCCCACCCTTTGCAAAGCGAACCGATACCCTTTCATTGGATATCTCTCCCTTTTGATCATTTTGAGGGGCCTTGGATGAGGTGCAGGTATCTGTAACTTCACGAATTTGGTAAATGCCATCTGAAAGGGTCTCTGAACCGCTGATATAAAGACTGAGACGCGGTAGTCCTGCCGGAAATTTTATTAAGCCCAGATCAATTGTGGGAAATATTTTTCCATCCTGCCTTACAAATGAAAGTTTAATGCCTTCCTGGTATCCTTCGGGAGGTTTGATATTGACAAATCGATTGCCAATATCTCCTTCTTTGCCGTGCGATCCCAAAATCATCACGGTATCCAGGGGCGACTGGCTTCCGTCTTCTTCCAGCAGAGACGGATGTCGCTTCAGATAAATATTCAGCCCGTCTGCCATCAATTGCTCCATCTGCTCCGAATAGTCTTCCATTTCGCTTATAAGATCAGTCATCACCTGCTCCCGCTGCCTGGAAAGAAAAGGTGTGGCCATGCCGAAATTGGTTGTGGAGAGCGCCCGCAATCGCTTCATCTCGGCAAAGGTTATCAGGGTTTCCAGTTGACGGGCGTCAATTTTATCATTTAAGACCGCCACTGCGCCTCTTGCTGCCGAACATATACTGCGACTACGCTGAATGGCGGTCCAGTAACGCGACGTATCGGCTTTTTCAGCCCATGAATTATACCCGTTAAAGCTGCCGTCCGCCGTATCCTGATTGAAAGAAATGGTGCCTATCGCTTCATGCTTTGCCAGATACGTGCTTAAACTCGTAAAGGCCACATGAGGCAGGTCGTAAACTTCTCTGATCAATGCGCCAAGGCCGCCGGTATTGGGAAGCCAACTAAGTGCCCACGGCAGATCAATGCCATCCCACAATTGGGAATCAGCATCAAAATTGATAAAAATCAGGGCGTCGTGGTTGACCGACCCCTTGTTTTGAAGATCCCGCAGTTCTTGAACCCAGTGTTTCAGGCTGGTATGCTCCGTCAAATCACCAAAATGATAGGTCGGAATCACGATTATCTCTTCCCTGGTTGTCATATTGCAATAGAGCAGCGGATTGTGAGCCTCTGTTTGGTTCAATGGCCGGCTGAAAACCCTGAAGGCATCAAAAGGTGTCGCACTGTAGTAAAGGGAAACCGCCTGAATGCCATGTGCTTTATAAACAGCAAAGCTACCCGGCGTTGTCATCATTTCCTGGGGGCGCACAATGGGGGAGAACTTGCCGAACACATCCCTGACCCCGCTTTGCCAGGGGTTGCTGATGGACCATCCAACGGCATTATCAAGCTCCCGGGGCGTCATGGCCGAGACCAGTCCGTTGTTATAGGACATCAGAATCACTTCATCGCCGTTCTCCTGCACCCTTCGCCGAATATCGGTTATAATATCAGGCGCATATTGAGGCAATATCTCCTGCAGGGAAAAAAGGTTATCAAAATCCCACACACCTTTGACAGGTATCCCTTTTTGGTTGAAGCGGTCCAACGTCCGGATAATATGCCGGATAATACGGATATCCTTTCCAAAACCACTCTCGTCATTCGTATCATTCCTGAAGGAATGATACAGATTGACATGAAACCCGAAAGCGATATTGATCCAGTGTTCTGATTTGGATTTAAATTGGCTTTTATTGTTGAAGGCCACAATAATTGGTAATGCGATCAGGCAAACCACAACACCGGTGACAATTATTTTTACGTTTATATATTTTTTGAAGTCCATCGTGGAGATCTCTTTTGTGTATTTATCCTTAAAATTGGGCCGGACCCTATTTCCTTCTAATATTCAGCTAATGCAATCCTAACATTTGATAGCAGCTCAAGCAATACCGACAGGGAAAGATTCATCATTACCAAACCTACTTGAAATTTGAAGGCAGGTATAGAGCGAAAAGGTATAGATGATAGGATATTTGAAATGGAGGAAGCATAATATGAAAATGAATGTCTAAATCATCATTACAGGCGCAGGGTGATACTTTAACGGTTATTGGTCAAGGTCGATGAAGTCTTTTATTTTTTTTGTCATCAATTTCCAACCAGAATCGCCTAAAGAAGCTGAATCGATAATCAGATGATAATATGCAGGGGTAAGGGTACTTTCTTCAATTTGTATTGGCATAACTGCCCATTTATTTGTCTGGTTTTGTTGTAACATGTCACGGATGCCTTTTAAACTGACCAGTTCATCTTTAGGGCTTGTCAAAATGATTGTTTCGGTATCCAGAAGTTGACGATCAATTTGACCATCAAAATCTTTCAGTAAATCAAACAATGCCTGATAGGCTGCCATGGATGTACCTTTTTGATTGGCGCGGTAAGCTTCGGGCGAGCCGGACGGGATATATGAATATACAGATGTAAATGGTTTTATCAAATAAACATAAAACCTGAGACTGATGGCAGGCGCGAGCAAAATCTGCTTATCGAAAAGGGAAGTATGATGCGCTTGCTGGTACTCAATGGCTACCAGGGCACCTGTTGAATATGCGAGAAGTATCTTTGGGAGCTCCGGAAAAAGATACTCGATCCTGCAATATCCGTTGATAAAGTCGTCTCGCCATGCATCCGCTGTAATTGTTTCCATATCCTCAAAAGGAGCACCGCCGTGCCCTTTAAGCGTCAAACGATATACGTGCATGTCTATGGAATTCAGGAAGGAAATCATTTCCTTCCACTTGGATGGTTTTTGATTCAGGCCGTGAATAACAAGCACAAGCGCTTTAGGGTTATCTGTTTCTGCAAAAAACCATTGGCTCATTTCAGCGTTTGTATATGGATGATCTTGCTCAGTATCAGAAGGCACTTCGACATCGCTGCAGATGGATGATCCTGGAGACGTCTGGATCAAAATAACTGATAATGTAATGGCAAGAATCGTGATGCGTTTCATTTTTAGTTTCATTGGGGGTGATATCAACCAGCAGATAAAAAGCGATGGTTGCATTCCTGTTATAATAAGGCAAAATTTTCAGATAATTTTATACCGACACATTTTGCGTGATCATGGATTGATCATTCTTTATCCAAGTTCATGTCAAAATAAACAAAAAATGTAAATTGAATTTATCGAATTCATCTTTGGCTGCCATATATGGGTCTGAAATTACGTTTAATTCAATTCAAACAATTTTCTAACACAAGTCTAATTCTCGCAAGAAGTCTTCTGTGAAAATCTATCCCACATAAATATCTAACAGGGCCTTAATAAATCATTAATAATTTTCCAATAAAGCTCCATATGACTTGAGACAAGGAAGGGACCAAATGCCTTCAGTAAAATAATATGACTATAATATCAAATAGTTATAAAATAAAACTTCATGTAACCCAGAGAGCGGAGCTGTAGCGAATCACCCCATCAATTGGATAACCATATCAGCATTGATGAATTACAAAATCATTTTTATAATTGAGCACACTTAAGATAGACTACATGGCAACGCATACAAATCCCCCCCATGGCGGCACTCTGATTGATCTGCAATGCGATACAGCGCATGCTCTAATGATTAATAGGAAAGGCATGCATGCCAAAGCTAAGGCAGGTATTTTAAAAGGGGTTACAGGCGTTGATGATCCTTACGAAACCCCTGAATCACCAGAATTGTATGTTGACACAAGTGACATCACACCCGACGAATCTGCTCAGGAAATTTTGTTGTATTTGGGTCAGAGGGAATACATATAACAAATGACGGATAAATTTGAACAAAAAAATATGCGGATTATTTATTCCATTATTTTAACGGGATATTTTTCAGCTATTGCCCTAATTGTTATATTTGCGCCAAGTATTTATTTCTCAGATGAGCTTAAAAAATATATCGTAATAGTGCTCATGTTTTGTGCAATGATTTTTTTTGCATTTTGGGTTGGTCTTTACAAATCTGCTGTTTTCTTTTGGTT
Organism: Pseudomonadota bacterium; assembly: GCA_018816735.1. Taxonomy (GTDB): domain Bacteria; phylum Desulfobacterota; class Desulfobacteria; order Desulfobacterales; family JAHIVH01; genus JAHIVH01. Next base: position 88,569 of record JAHIVH010000107.1, read on the forward strand.
CCAAATTATTAGTGCCAATTTCGGGATTATATATCTTTTTTTCTCTCCAGATATGGAAGTAATAAGTAAGAACCATATCATTATGATACCGGATTTGTTTATCCTGATATCATGGTTATTTCTAACTTTTTCTTTTAGAAAAAAACAAAATACTGATTCTGAAGAATCACTTTCGACAATCGTGATCTACATCGTTTTTATGATGTATTTTCTCCTGATTTCATTGCATTCCAAAGAATATATATTTGCAATGACTGAATTTATAAATTTCAGCAGAATAGTAATTGTATTTAGTATATTTAAGTACATACAAGATCGAGAACCCGAGGCAAAATCATTTGTAATTTATGGAATAGCATTTTTAATTATAACACAAGGCACAATAGGCATCGGTCAAGAATTTGGAATTGATTTGTTTTCCCATTATATGGATTCAAATTATACATATATTGCCGGTTCATTCAATAGAATCGGTGGTACACTTGGACGTGTAAAGCTTCACTCATTATTATATTTAACTTTACCGCTAATTTTTACTCAAATTGTTACATCGAAAAATCAATATAAAAAAATGGTAATGCTGATTTCGTTTGTATTAGGAATCATAGCGCTAGCATTAACTCGCAATAGGGGACCTATGCTATCAACGATAGCTGGTGTTGGTTATATATGTTATAAATTTAAATATTATCGGGTGATTAAAGTTAATTTTAAATTACTATTGTACAGTTTGGCATTTGTTGTACTCACTATATTTTTCTTCTCTTTTGGAGGGGAGGATTTTCAACAAATTATGAATAGGCCAACGTATATTGGCCGTATTTATCAAAATACGGAAGTATTGAATCGATTTTATAACAGTCAAATGGATCAATTTTTTTTGGGGTTCGGGCCACAGCAATACCTGGTTGATAAGTCATCCGAAAATAAGAGAAACAAAACAAAGATTATCTACAATATTCATAATCAATATATTTTAATGCTGTATGAAGGAGGTGTAATAGGTCTTTTATTATATATTACTTGGCTAATTAGTTTCTACAGAAAAACTTTAGTCTATAGGAACCGAGAAGGTCTCCCACTAACGGATTTTGAGAGCCTTAAAATTGGAATCAGTGGTTCGATTATCTCTTTGGTAATTGCAAGTGTTTCAAGGCCAATTCATGATAATGTATCATTTACGTTACTAGGAATATATATGGCATTGATATCAAACACTTCAAAATCATTAAATATTAACAACCTAACGTAATTTAATCGTTTAATAATGACTTTTGCAAAAGATTTCATAAAACTAGTATCCGGGACGGCCACAGCACAAGCTATCAATATCGCAATCATCCCTATATTGTCCCGTATCTATAATCCTGAAAGCTTTGGAGTGGCTGCAATATTTTTATCAGTAGTTAGTGTTTTTGCACCGGTAATGTGCCTACGTTACGAATTAAGCATAATGCTTCCGAAATCTGAAGATGAAGCAAAAGAGTTATTTGAGCTTTGTGTTATTATCAATGTCATACTCACTTTTGTTTCAATGATAATAATAAGTATAATATATTTTAACTTTTCTTTATTCGTAAACGATAAAATCAGAAACTGTATTTTTCTGATTCCAATCATTCTTTTTGTGCAGGGATTATATCTGTCTTTTACATATTGGTTTTCACGTAAAAGCCAATTTAGTAGTTTATCAATGGCAAGTGTTCTGAAGCCTATATCGGCCAATAGTATCAAGTTAGTTGCAGGATTAAAAGGGTATGTATTTGGTGTTTCATTATTGGCTGGTGATATTTCGGGAAGAATAATTGAGGTGCTGTATCTCCTAATCGATTTTTGCCGGGGGGAAAAAAATAATAAAACAAAATTTAAAAAGGATAATTTATTAAAGCTTGCAGTAAGATATAAAAATTTTCCAATATATTCATCATGGGGAATTTTTCTAAATAATTTATCAACACAAATACCGATTTTTTTATTGGCAGTATACTTTGATTCTAAAGTGATTGGTTTTTTCGCTATCAGTATGAAAATGCAAATGATGCCTATCGAAATAATGGGCAATGCTTTGTCGAAAGTTTTTTTTCAAAGAGCAGCACAAATTTATGCTAAAAATATAATTCCATCAGAGCTCGTTCAGCAATTATTTAGAAAAATATATATGATAGGGATCTTTCCTTGTTTAATAATCATATTCTGGGGAAAAGAACTGACGGTATTTCTTTTAGGCAATACATGGGAAACTACCGGACAATTTATTCAAATCATGGGCCCTGTCAGCTTGGTTTTATTCATAGCGTCTACTTTAGGGCCATTATATGCGGTATATGAAAAACAAGGCATTGCTTTAATATTGAATATTATAAAATGTGTTTTGCACACCATTGCTTTAATCATCGGAGGAATGACAAACAACGTCTTTATAGCCGTATCACTTTTTGCGATTTCGTCAATTGTTGTAAGAATGGTAGACATTGGTTGGTTTTTAAAATTGTCTAAAGTTGAATTTAAAAGAATACTATCTGATATGGTTTTTTATACCGCATTTTCGCTAATTTTAACATGTCTATCCTATTATTTTACTATTAAATACTGCTGGACGAATTGGATGATATATTTATCGTTAATTATTATATCAAGCATATATTATTATATTGTTTTATTTCCATTCTTTAGAAAGAAGTTATTGGTCCATTAAAATATATTTTAGAAGGAATATTAAGTCTATCATGAAAGTAATACTGTTCGGTCAACGACGGAATGGAACAACTATGGCGTTTAACATGTTTCGTAAAATACAGGAATTAAGATGTTACTACGAACCTTTTCATCCCAAACTAATTAAACATGCATTTTGGAATGGCCGCACAGAAATCGAAAGAGATGAGAAACAAGTATATCATGAATACAAATTATTGGAAAAGGAGTTGAATAAATATTTTTACCCCATTGGGGCTCCGGTACTTCCAGTTAAACAGGAAATAGATGAAAAATATTGGACACAAGGTCATAGTCAATATTTAAGTTATTTATTCAATACTTCTAAGAATGTATTAATTCAACCTGTAAGGGTTAATTATCATTTGCAATCAATGCATGCTAACTTCCCACGTGCAAAATTTATCTGGATATTGAGAAGTCCGGAAGGTGTTGTAAGCTCATTAATGCAAAAGACCTCCAACTTGTTTCAAATAAGAGATACTCCTTTTTTATTCTCAAATATTCTTAACAATGCATTGAAAATATATAAATTTATTGGAAAATCCATTTTTAAAAATAGATATTTACATTTACAACAAAAATCTGGATTCTGGTCACATGACTTGATTGCAAACTACATAATAAATCACAATCCAAAATATCGGAAATTTAAAAATTATCCTATATGGTTTAAATTAATGATTTCATATTATGATTCTGTGGAAGCTGTAGAAAAGGCAAGGCAAATTATTCCCAGTGAAAATTTCGCATTGATACGATATGAAGATATTTGCCATGATCCAAATTATATCATGGCAGAAATATGTAAATGGATAAAACTTGATTGTTCCAAATATAACTTTAGAGAAGACGCTTTTTTAAAACCATCTTCAGTAGTTAGGCCTGATGATAAAAGATGGATTTGGGCAAATAATGAATTGAATGATCTTATTCGGCAAAACAACCCCTTATGGGAATTTCCATCGGAGACTCGTATTGGATAACGCAATAAATGTTTTTAAGAAAGTAGGCAATACGGTTATATTTCAAAATAAATTTTTAAAATTTTCTACGATATGTTTAAGTAAAATACTATATAGCTTATTGAATATACCTGTTAATAAAATAATTAGAAAAAATAGAATCATTTTTATTACTGGAATCGGCAGATCAGGGACTTCATTTTTAGCGAATCTATTACATCAGCAAAATAATATTCTATCTTTTCACGAGACTTCGGGTGACAATCAGTCTTTGATAGACGCTTATTGCAGTATGTCTGAAGCATATGACTATATTGCTGGATACCGCAAGCTTATAATTGCCAAAAGACTTTTATTATCAAGTGGTCAATTGTATTGTGAATCAAACAGCTATTTGCGATATCATGTCGAAATTTTAAAAGAAGTGTTTAATGCTGAGATATACCATATTGTTCGAGATGGAAGATTAGTCGTCCGTTCTATGATGAATAGAAATACATTTACTGAAAATGATAAGCACCACACCGGTAAGATATCACCGCATAAGCATGATCCTTTCGTCAATAGTTGGAATCATATGGATAGATTTGAAAAGGCGTGCTGGTACTGGACACATGGCAATACATATCTTCTGAATAAAAATCTACCCATCATAAATTTTGATAAAAGTATTACTTCTTACCAATATTTTTGTAAACAAATTTTAGAACCATTAAACATTTATATTTCATTAGCCACTTGGGAAAAAGAAATAAATAAACCGAAAAATGTAAGCAGAAAATTTATTTTTCCACATTACGATAACTGGTCAGGGCATCAAAAAGAAAAATTTAGAAATATTTGTGGCCCTGTTATGGAGTCTTTAGGTTATGATTTATAAAAACAACAGAAATCTTAAGTTAAATAAGGATAGTAGCATAATTTTTTTAACTTGCAATTTTATGCCGGTTCGTGGTGGAATTTCTAATTATATTTATGAAATCATTAGGCATTTACCAAATGAAAATATAAGAATCATTGGGCTCCCAACAAAAAATTCAAAACAATTTCATTCAAATCAAAACTTCAAAATTAGTCGCTTAAATGTTCCAGTTAATAGCGCGTCATCTATTTTTTTCAAATTTATTTGGCCCGTCTATTTTTGGACCTTAAAAAAATATAAAAATTCGAGTGTCGTTTTATGCGATTGTGCACATCATACACTTTTAATACCGGCCATACTTTTTTCTAAATTTTATGCGGTACCGTTTGGTGTATTCACGCATGGAACCGATTTGCTGAAACATCAAGGGAAAGTGTACTCAAAAATATTCAATAAATTACTTGATGCTGCCGAGATCGTATTTTCAAATAGTGAACAAACAAAAAAAATATTATTATCAATCGGACTGAAATCCCATAAGATCAAAGTCGTCTACCCTAATGTCAATATTCAAAAATTTAAAGATAAAGCATCAGTTGAAACAATCATTGACCGGCATAACCTTCATAATAAAAAAATTATCCTGACTGTCAGCCGATTAGTCGAAAGAAAAGGTATAGATACTTTTATTAAATCAATGATCATCATTATCAAATCACTCCCAGAAGCGCATTATCTGATTGTAGGCACAGGCTCATACGGAGAAAAATTAAAAGAACTTGTTTGCCGGTATAAACTTAATAAACACATTACTTTTGCAGGGTTTATACCGGATGAAGAGATAAATGCTTACTATAGTGTATGTGACTTGTTTGTCTTGGTTAGCCGATGCTTAAGTATTGGCGATATTGAGGGATTCGGTATCGTATTTCTCGAGGCAAATTATTTTGGTAAACCTGTTTTAGCAGGTAATAGCGGCGGGATTTCAGAGGCGGTTTTGCATAATAAAACAGGAATTATAGTTGACCCGGATAACATACAGGAAGTTGCAAAAGCAGCTGTTCAGTTACTAGAAAACCGAACATTCTCGCAAAAACTTGGAACCGCAGGAAGAGAAAGAGTTCTAAATGAATTTACCGGTGCTGCAAGTACAAATAAGTTAATTGCTGCTCTCCGGGAACAAGAAATATTAATTTAAAAACATTAAAATGCCAGTGCTTTACTTATGATAACAATTTATCACTAAAATTCATTTATTATTATTCATATTAATGTCTTTCCTTAAATTTAAAAAACTCAAATCGGTAATTTTTTACGTATTGGTGATATTCTACAGTTTATTATTTGTCTTGCTGTCTTTGGATTTTACATATGCACATGCGAGTAATTTGGTTAGAAATGGTAATTTTGAACAGGATGATGACAATAATGGCATCCCTGATTTTTGGCAGACAAAAGGCTCACGAGAAATTGTACAAGAGCTTGAAATTGGCATGGGGCAGAATGGTGGCCATTGTGCCCAATTAACAGCAATAAAATTTATTAATGGTAGGTCTGATTCGCATTTTATGATCTGTCAGTCAAATATATCGCCATTAACGAAGAATAAATTATATAAATTATCATTTTTTGCCAAACAGTCGGGAATAATAGCGGGAATAATATCAATCGCAATTCGAAACACTTCGCATAATACTAAAGACAGCTTAAATACGATGTTTCGCTTACCGGTTGAGAATGATAAATGGCAAATGTACAGTTTTATGTTTGAACCTAAATATGACTGTTCTTCCAAAGCTGTGTTGCAATACTGGTTTCGGCAACCTGGTATTTTATATATTGATGATGTTGTATTGGAAGAGGTCCCATCAAATTCTCGAATACCAAACGATATCGTTTCTTGTGAAAAATGCAAAAATTTAATTTTAAATAGTGGTTTCGAATGTGGAGTTGAAAGATGGGGATCGACAACGCTCACTTCCCTTGGAAGTTATGGCGGACTGGATGCTCTAATCGGTAAACTGGACCATAAAAATGTTTACCATGGTAGTAATAGCATGAAAATCGAGCTTAGTCAAAACTCAATTCCTATATACAGTTTTGATCACCCTAAAACATTTCAAATCAAAATGAAAAATATACTGCTTGGAAATATGGGTTGGATTCAAGTCGAAAAAGGAAAACCTTACACTCTTTCCGCATACCTGAAGGCTGATAAAGCCGGCTTGAAAGTATATATGGGAATACAAAATTTTCATAGCAATGAAGTGACAGTAGAAACAAGGTCGGTTTCATCCGATTGGAAACGGTATTCAATGACCGTAATTCCAGAAGTCGAATACTGTTTTATACTGGTAGGACCTGACTTGGAATTGATTAACCGTGAAAATGGTAAACTTTGGCTGGATAATATCCAATTTGAAAAAGGTGAAACAGCTAGCGCCTACCAACCATCTCGTATGATTGAAACAGGTATATGCTCTGATAAGCCAGGTAATATATTCACTCATGATGAACCTGTCATAATAGATACTTACATTCAGAACACAACATCAGAAAATAGGACAATTGATTTAAAAGTAGCGTTATATGATTTTTGGGATAAAAAAGTTGACGAATTCTTGATAAAAAAAAAATTAGGACCAAACATCTCCACAAATGATAAAATAGAGATAGGTGCTCTCCAGCCAGGATTTTACTCAATTAAAACAAACCTGAATGGTTATCAAAATGCAAAGAAATCACGATTGGCGGTTTTACCATTATGCAGTTCGATTGATACCATATTTGGTATTAATCATGCTTATGGAATGAATAATATTTTAGGCCTATGCAAAATCGGTGGAATCGGTTGGTGCAGGACTTGGGCTCTAAAGTGGCAGGATATTGAACCGGTAAAAAATCAAAAGGATTTTTCTGTATCCGATAAAGAAGTGAATAGGATACTTTCAGAAAAGATGAGCATTTTAGGGTTAATACCGCTACCATCTAATCAATGGTCCTCAGAAGCACCCAGAAATATGAATATAACAACTACCAATAATGCTTTTAATAGAATTAGAATGTCTTATGCACCGGAAAATAAATCTGAGTTCGTTAATTATCTTAAGGATATTGCAAAACATTATTCGGGTAAAATTGAGTATTGGCAAATATTTAATGAACCGTTGGGTTATGCTCTACCCAGAAAGTATGGCTATAACACAAGCGATTATTCTACATGGGTTAAGATCGCCTCGGATACCATAAAAGAAGTTAATCCAAAAAATAAAATATTAGTTGGTTTTAGAGGATTAGGGTATCAACCGATTATAAATGATTTTAAAAATATTTTCGATGATGGCATTTTAGACTACTGCGATATAATTACCGTACATTGTTATCCAGGAATAACACCCCCCGAGAAGTTTGAAGAATCGATTAAGAAAATTAGTAGTTTAATGAAGGTGCATGGAACCAATAAACCGATATGGATCACTGAACATGGATACTACAGTGACGATGATTTTGCTTTATTGCCTCCAGATTTCAATGGGAATGCTCATGCTTCTCCATTAGAAAATGAAAAAATCCAAGCTGCGTATGCAGTTAGATTTGCTGTCATTCAACGGGCAAATGGCGTTCAGAAAATATTTTATCATTCGGGAAAAACAAGCCGGCTTAATACCGAAAATATCGAAGGTATGTTTTTTGAATATGGTGGTGAGCCCCGTAAAATATATTCATCCATCGCAGGCTTAACTAGTCTGGTTCCATCAGATGCTGAATTTATAAAAGAGATTGTAGCGAATGATGGGGTTAAATTGTACTTGTTTGGCTATAGTAACAAATTGATACTTGTCTTATGGAATATTAGTAATAAAAAAAAATTTACCTTAGAAATAAAAAAAGGAAATATACAGTCATTTGATATAGTGGCAAAACCAATTGTTGGTAAAATGATAGAGATAACGGAATATCCTGTTTATATTGTATCGAATGATATCTCGGCAGATGAACTCGAAAGGCAAATAAAAATTCAGGAATTATTGTAAGAAAGAATTTAAAATGTGATGACATTAAATAATGTTAAAATATTTTTCCGAAATGATGATCCCGATGTTTTTTATTATGGCGATAAACGACAAGAACTTTATCAATTAACGGAATTGTTTATCAAAAAAAATATCCCTTTAGTACATGCCGTGGTGCCGAATAGTATTACTGACCAAACAATATCTTATTTGCTGAAGGTAGATAGACAGTCTGATTTATTAGAATTCATTCAGCATGGCTGGAGTCATGGAAAGTATGCTACGGGTGAGTTTGATGCCACTCGTTCATATTTTGAACAACATAAAGATATAAAATCCGGCAGAATTAAAATGCAAACTATATTTGGAGATAAATTTTTTTCCGCCTTTACTGCACCTTATGGAATTTACTCAAATATTACTTATAATGTGTTAAGAGAATTAAACTTCAAGGTAGTAAGCAGCTCTGTGAAATATGATATAAAAAACAGGATTTTTAATACGATCGGCCACATATTTGGGATAAAATTTTTTAAAGACAAAAGAGTCTCCTACCACGATAGAACAATTTGCCATACAAATTTACAAGAAATATCCATATCCATTAATATTATGAGGAAAGATAAAGCTGATAAAATAAGAGATATTCGAGAAATAATAAATAAAATAAGACATTTTTCAAGTTTTACAAACAATATTGGCATTCTCGTTCATCATATAAATCTAAAGTCAGATCACTTTTTGATATTGGAGCAATTGCTCGAAGATTTGATGGAGGCAAACTATTCATTTTCAAAAATTTCATCAATTTACAATTCAAATCTCTATCTATGATAAAAACAAATATACTCTGCCTGGGAAATCAGTGGGACCCGATAAAGCCCCTCTCGACAAAACATATTGTTCTCCGGTTGGCAAATGGCGGGAAAATTTTATGGATAAATCCACTTCCAATTCAAATTCCCAAACTAAAAGGCATTTTTAAAGATAAAGGATTACAAAACAAAATTATTAACAAGGTTAGGGTCCATATGAAAATCTTTCATCAGGAAAATAATGTGTATATTTTATCCCCGTTTTATCTTCCGGTATATGGCAATACATTTATTGAAAAAATAAATTATATCCTAATTCGAACTCAAATTTGGTTAGCCGTCAAGGCCATTCTTAAGAACAATTATATTGTATTTGCAACGTCAACCTACTTGCTACTTGATATTTTAGATATTATTGCAAAGAATAAAATAATTTTTCAATTTGCAGATATGATCAGCTCCTACCGTCATTTGCCGGAACCTAAAAGAATTGAATTTTTGATTAAAGATAAAAAAATTATCGAGAGGAGCAATATCGTTTTATGTTCCTCCAAAGCGATTAGAAATAGTCTGTCCAAAATTTCCAATTCGAATAAATTGGCTTATTTTCCACATGGGGTTGATATCAACCTCTTTTTACAAAATGGCAGTCATTTTAAGCAAATTCCTGAAATGGAAAAGATCCCTAAGCCTGTTATAGGCTATTTCGGGAGTTTGACTGATGCAAATGACAAAGAAGCTATCATGTATTGTGCGCGTAAAAAGCCGGATTGGAGTTTTGTTCTTATCGGTGGGCCGATTAAAGGTGACTATTCAGCACTTTTTAAAATAAAAAATATATATTTTATGGGAAAAATAAATCATACAGATATACCCCATTATGGGAAATACTTTGATGTGGGATTGATGAACTGGATACCCCATGATTGGATCAAGCATTGTTATCCTCTTAAAACGTTGGAATATTTGGCACTTGGTTTGCCTATTGTTTCAACACCGATAGATGAAGTCAAAAATAATTTTTCAGAATTTGTAACATTTGCCACATCACCTTTAGAATATTTAACTGCCATTGAAGATTGCATCCATTCAGATAATCATGAAAAAAGACGGATGAGAATAGAAAGGGTGATGCATGAAACGTGGGATTCGAGAGTCGATGAATTGAGGAAATGGATTCAAATATTATAAAAGTTTCTTCTGTGGGAGATATGATGCTGGGCGACAATCATCTTCATATTGGAAGAGGTGTTGCATCTACATGGAAAAATGAATCGTTAACTTCTCTACTTTCCCATTTAAATCCAATAATATCCGGTGATGTCATCCTTGGCAATCTGGAATGTGTATTAGGTAAACCTATTTCCTTAAATCCCAGAAGAAGGATCTATTTAGCATCATCTGAAAAGGCGAAAGAGTTAAAAGAATTGGGCTTTACCCATTTAAACCTTGCGAATAATCATATACTTGAGCATGGGTGTAATAGCGCTTTGATTACGAATAAACTGCTGGCTTCAGAAGGAATACGCACATGTGGTCTTGTTAATCCACGATCATCAACTATTGCCGACCAAACAATAGAGATCTATGGTTTCAGTTTAGTAAAAGAAAGATATCCTAATGACTTTTATAAAAATCAGATTACGAATGACGATCTATGCAAAATTCAATATAGTGAGGCTAATTATAAAATAGTGACTATTCATTGGGGAGATGAATATTCAAATTATCCCTCAAGCCAGCAGATTGAATTGGGACATGAATTGATAAAAAGAGGCGTATCATTAATATTGGGACATCATCCGCACGTTATTCAGGGAATTGAGATGAAAAATGGAAGCTTGATTGCCTATAGCCTCGGCAATTTCATTTTTGATCAAAATTGGAGTGAGGACACAAAAACGGGTTTAATCCTTAATGCTTATTTAAAAAATGGAACGGTTAACGCCTTCGATACATTTCTTGTAAAACAAGACAATAAATATATTCCTAATCTTTCGAAATCTCATTCTTATTCACACATCTTGCAAAATTTTTCCAAGTATTATCAAAAAGATAACGAATATAGAAATTATGTCAAGGAAAGAAACCATTGGGCAAGATATAAAATGAAAGAAGAAGTATTTTTTCATTTACCAAAAGTTTCTTTTAGTACAATGTTGATACCTATATTCAAAAGAGTGCCTGCGATTGAAAAAATACTATTTCCAAATGAAATCTAAGAATATGAAAATTCATTCAAGCAAGCTCCAAGTTTTGGATTTTTTAACCCATCGCAGTTCAACAAATCAGTATTATCATTTATTGCATTCTCAATATCTTTCTTATGATGAGCTATATCATCTACAGAATGCCAAACTTCAAAATTTGATAAAACATGTGTATCATACGGTTGAATATTATCACACGCTAATGGATAAATATAAATTAAAGCCACGCGATATCCAAAATCAGAGTGATCTGGAGAAACTGCCCATTTTAACCAAGGAAATCATAAAACAAAATTATTTGTCTTTTATTTCATCAATATACCAGTCTTTTAACCCTGTAAAAAAAATAACAGGCGGCTCTACCGGCGCACCACTTCAATATTATATATCCAAAAACGTTGAAAGTTATGCATGGGGGAGTATCTGGCGTGCATGGAATGTCGGCGGCTATGAGCCGGGGGACAGAGTTGCTGTTTTAGGTGGAGATTCGATAATAAAAAGGAATTACAAAACAAAAATTTATTATTTTTTGAATAATTGGAACGTCCTTCCAATTACTAAACTCAATGAAAATAATATATTTTATATTTATGAAGAGATTAAGCGATCTTCGTGTAAAATGATATATGCCTACCCAACACCGCTGCTGTTTTTAGCCCAATTCATGTTAAAAAATGAACTGAAACTGCAAATCAATCATATCGTTACAACTTCGGAAATGCTTTTCCCCAATCATCGTGCAATAATTGAAAAGGCTTTTAATTGTAAAGTTTATGATTTTTACGGCGCAAATGACGGTGGACTTTTATCATTTCAATGTGAATATTTTGATGGTTATCATTTGTGTATGGAGAAATGCATAGCTGAGATAGTCGATGATGAATTGCAAAAAAGGTTGCCTGCAAATGAAGTGGGGAATATCGTTTTAACCGATCTGGAGAATTATGCCATGCCTTTTATTCGCTATCAAGTTGGCGATAGAGGGGCAATTACCAATGCGACATGTAAATGCGGTCGTGGATTGAATCGTCTGACAACTATAGCGGGAAGAGTTAAGGATTTTATCGAATTACCAAATGGTAAAATAATTGATGGCAGCTATTTTACAAAACGCTTTCGAAATGTGCCTTCTGTTTTGCTTTTTCAAATCGTTCAAAAGCCGACAAAAGATATATACGCAAAAGTTCGCCTTTCAGAGAATGAAAAAAGTTCAACTATTGCATTGGAAAACATTGAAAAGTTCATATCAGATGAGTTAAAAATTAATTTTAAAATCATCCGGGATGATTCCTTTCACCGATCGACCAATCAGAAGTTTCAATACATCGTCAAAGAATAAAAATTTACTGATGTGATTTGTATGGTTACAGTAATTACGATGAGTACATTGCGAATACAAACCCCCTTGACTCCAATTCATATCCTTTTGTTTCAGAGGCACTAACCGGGACTCCGATTTTTGTAAGCCTGGCATTGATAATGCTATTATCGTGTGTCGGTTGTTTTTTCGTTTTCCGTCGAAGATGCAATTAAAATAAAATTAGCGTAATTAAAGGTCTATAGGAATATACAATGAAGGTCTGCATGATCGGCTATGCGACATATTTTCGGGATGCCCGAATCAAGTCTTATGTCCGGATTCTAAAAAAAAATGATATCAATACAGATATCATTGCCCTTAAAGAAAATCGTAAAGATGATAGCAAAGATTTTATGTCAGGGGATATCCATTATGTTTTGGACAAATACCAGGGGGGAAATGGTCTGCTTTATATTTGGCAGTATTTTTTATTTTTTATAGTTACATTTCTTAAAGTGACTATTTTACATGCCAAACATAAATATTCGATTATTCATGTCCACAATATGCCAAATTTTATTGTTTTTGCCGCAATTATCCCCAAACTTTTTGGCGCAAAACTGATACTCGACGTTCATGATTTAATGACCGTAAATTATATGGCGAAATTTGGAGTTAATGAAAATCATTTTCTGATAAAATTGTTAAAGGCAGAACAAATCATATCTTCATTGTTTGTAGACCAAATTATCTGTGCGGATCATATACAAAAGAAAAAACTGGTCGAATACGGAATCCCTGAAAAAAAGATAACCGTTATCATGAATATTGCCTGCGAAGAAATATTTAATGGCAGGAAAAAGTCTTTGAAGAAGAATCACGCTGACAAATTTAAAATCGCCTATCATGGCACAATAGCAGAACGGCTTGGGATAGATATTCTGTTAAAGACAATGGCTGAAATCAAATCGAAAAAGTATCCCATATACTTGTATGTTTATGGAGACGGGGATTTTTTGCCCCAATGCCTGCAACTGAGAAAAGATCTGGAACTTACGGAATATGTTCATTTCAGCGAATGCTTCTTTCCGGTTGAACATCTACCGGAGTTGTTAAGCGATATAGATTTGGGGATTGTTCCCAATAAAAAATCGGTTGCAACGGATAAATTTATGATGCCGGTAAAATTAATGGAATATGTGGCACTTCAAATACCCGTCGTCGCCCCCAGGCTTGAAATTATCCAGCATTATTTTGATGAGACAATGGTGAATTACTTCGATGCCGGGGACTATAAAGATTTGGCCCGCCGAATCATCGATTTATATCAAAACCAGGAAAAGCGGAACATGCTGGTTAAAAATGCGAATACATTTAATTTAAAATATAATTGGCGCGAAAAGGAAAGGGTTTACATCAATATAATTCACACATTGCAAGCGCGATCACACTAACGGTTATCTGTTGAATATTTATTTCAATGAAAGCATTATAAATAAAAGGAGATGAAGTTGGACATATTTTTATCAACCGATGTATTAATAGATGCTGTATTAAATGATGAAGATCATTCAGAAAGCTTTAAATGTATAAAAGAAATTATCGAAAACAATGATACGCATCTATGGATTTCTGCAAGTTCCATTTCCGATGCTGAAAAGAAGATCAGTGAATACGGAGGAAAATCCTGTGTTGATAAACTGATTCATCTGATCAAGAAGCATTTTTCAATCATTCCTTTTCGACAGTCGGTATTCTTGAAAGCACTTGAACAGAATTCAGTTGATTTTGGTTTGGCCGTACAATTGGCATCGATTGGTGAGCTGCATATGGATTATTGTATTACGATGGATGTGACTGCTTTTGAGACATGTTCCTTACCTGTTTTTACGCCGGAAGATTTTATGGCAAAGATATATACGGATAAACTTACGCAGATAGTAAACGTGCCATTTATGGATTTAAAGGCCCAGCATCACCAGATATATAATGAAATTGATGATCGATATGCGGATATCATTGCCAATACCGGTTTTATTCTTGGAAAGTATGTGGCCGAATTTGAGGAGAAATTTGCAGAGATTCAAGGGGCGGAGTATTGCATAGGTGTTTCGAGCGGAACGGATGCGCTTCATGTGGCATTGATGACGCTTGGTATCGGTCACGGTGATGCGGTGATTGTACCCACGCATACATTTATTGCAACTGCTGAGGCGGTGTCTCTTTGCGGTGCTGTACCCGTTTTTTGTGACTGTGATGGGTATTATAATATCGATGTGAACCATGTGGAAAAGATCCTGTCAGAGAATGCACAAACAGGAAAATTAAACATTAAAGCAATCATTCCAGTGCATCTCTACGGGCAGCCGGCAGAATTAGGAACAATTATGAGGCTGGCGGATAAATTCAATGTTAACGTGATTGAAGACGCCTGCCAGGCGCACCTGGCGTCATATCATGGGACACGCGTGGGGACACTTGGCGTGTTTGGCGCGTTCAGCTTTTATCCGGGAAAGAATCTTGGTGGGTTTGGAGAAGGCGGGGCGTTGATCACCAATGACGGGACATTATATCATAAAGCCAAAATGATCCGGCAGCATGGAGAAATTGAACGATATCATCATCAGGTGGTTGGCCATAATTATAGAATGTCAGCCCTCCAGGGGGCCGCTCTGGGCGTGAAACTAAAGTATATCGAAGCGTGGACGGAAAAAAGACAGAAAAATGCGCGCTTGTATAATGAGTTGCTTGGCGGTATTGACGGCATAGAAATTCCTAAGGAAATAGATGATGTTTTGAGCGTGTATCACTTGTATGTCATTCAGGTGGCGGATCGTGACGGGCTGATGGCCTATTTAAAAGAACACCATATCATTTGTGGATTGCATTATCCCATCCCTTTGCATCTGCAGGACGCCTACAAATATTTGGGATATAAGGAAGGGGATTTCCCGGTGGCTGAGAAGGCCGCGCAAAGGATTATATCATTGCCCATGTTTCCGGAGTTGGCCGAGGGGCAGATTCGGTATGTTTGCGATAAGATAAAAAAAAACATGGAAGGCGTTTAAAGCAATTATTATCTACTAGTATTGAATATAATATTGGTCAATAATAGCATTAATGACTTTTATTTTGGCCAAAATTCAATTTGTCCTTGAAAATTTGGCAGATGATCAATATAGTGGTCATAAATAGTGTCTATGACTGCTATATTGGCCATTAATTATCTGTGTATACCGGTGATGAAACAGAGAACATATTCAAAATATGCAAAAGAAGCGGCTTTATTGCTCGGCCACCAAATCAAGCTTGGACGTAAGGAACATAATTGGTCTGAGCAAAACCTTGCGGATAGGGCGGGTATTTCAAGAGCGACGCTTCAGAAAATAGAAGCGGGTGAAATGAGTCCGGCAATTGGCCTTGTGTTTGAAGTTGCGTCACTGGTTGGTGTGAATTTGTTTGAGCAAGACAAACAGCCTCTTGCAACCAGCATCGATCTGACACAAAGCAAAATTTTATTGTTACCTAAACGTATTCGGAGCAAGACAAAGGCCGTGGATGATGACTTCTGAACACCGGCATCAAGAAGCCTTTGTATGGATTTGGTTGCCTGGGGAAACACAGCCGGTTGTTGCTGGAAAGCTGGAAACAGATAGTGGCGCCATTCATTTTAACTATGGTAAGAGCTATCTTGAGCGCGTAAATGATACTCCTTCGGCCATTCCGATTTATGAACCGGAATTGCCGTTAAGGTCAGGCGGTTTACCGCTTTTACCCGGTCTAGAAATGCCGGGCTGTATACGGGATGCGGCACCCGATGCATGGGGGCGGCGCGTTATCATTAATAAACTGTTAGGGCGAAAAGGAAAGGATGCCGATACAACCGATTTGGGTGAGATGGCCTACCTTTTGGAATCGGGTTCCGATCGCATTGGCGCACTTGATTTTCAGCACTCACCGATTGAATATGTCCCTAGATTATCTGATAATGCGAGTTTGGAAGAATTACTGAAATCTGCAGACAGGGTTGAGCAAGGCTTGCCTTTAACACCGGAGTTGGATCATGCACTATTTCATGGCAGCTCAATCGGCGGTGCGCGTCCTAAGGCGTTGATCGAAGATCAGGGGAAAAAATACATCGCTAAATTTTCGTCCAGCACGGATTTGTATCGTGTTGTCAAGGCGGAATATATCGCTATGAGGTTGGCTGCTCTTGCAGGTCTGGATGTCGCATCGGTTAGGCTTGTTAAGGCCGCAGGAAGAGATGTCTTGCTCATCGAGCGCTTTGATCGAATTCGTGTTGATAAAGGATGGGCACGTAAGTGCATGGTTTCCGCCTTGACCATGTTTGGCCTTAACGACATGACAGCCCGTTATGCCAGCTACGAAAATTTTGCGGAAGTTATACGGTACCGTTTCACAGAACCAAAGAAAACGCTTAAAGAGTTGTACGGCAGGCTGGTATTTAATATTTTATGCGGTAATACCGATGATCACGCACGCAATCACGCGGCTTTTTGGGATGGAAAAGAGCTTACCCTGACGCCGGCTTATGATATCTGCCCACAAGGCCGAACAGGAAATGAAGCCTCCCAGGCCATGAAAATTTCGGGAAATCATAATCTCAGCCAGTTAAAGCTTTGTCTTGAGGTTGCACACCATTTCCTAATGTCTAAAGAAGATGCGCTGGAAATATTTGAGGATATTGAAGGTGTTATTCGTAACCATTGGGGTGCGGTGTGCGAAGAAGCAGAGCTTAACGAGATAGATAAAAAATACCTATGGAAACGTCAGTTCCTGAATCCATTCTCTTTTGAAACAATATCGTAAAACCGCTGTGCTTTTACCCTGAGCCTTATACACTAAGTGGCAATAACGTGGAAATCTCTTTTGATTCAAAAAGGATTAACGGAAAGCCTGGCATGATGGTTTCTACTACATTGGTTTACCCATTGGTGAATGGTAAGTATGAATAGGAGATAGAATGTCAACCGGAATAAACATCATAACTGAAGACGTCAAACTCGGAAAAGATGTAAAGATTTATAATTTTGTCAATCTGTATGGTTGTGAAATCGGGGATGAAACACGAATCGGTGCGTTTGTGGAAATCCAGAAAAACGTGAAAGTCGGAAAACGTTGCAAAATCCAAAGCCATACATTTATCTGTGAAGGGGTTACCATTGAAGATGAAGTAATGGTGGCCCACGGCGTTATGTTTATCAATGATCCTGATCCTTCAGCCGTTAAACCTGATGGTTCTCTTCAAGCGGAGGCTGACTGGAAGTGTATTCCCACGATTGTCAGAAAAAGGGCATCCATTGGTTCCAATGCAACTATTTTATGTGGTGTCACCATTGGAGAAGGCGCATTGGTAGGTGCCGGTGCAGTTATAACCAGAGATGTTCCCCCCTACACGGTTGTTGCAGGAAATCCAGCCAGAGAAATCAACAAACGAATAGTATAGTCGTATTCTTCAATTTATCACTAACGTCTGGATTTTAAAACTTCCTGAACCTTATAGACATCTCCCAACACTACTGTAGTGTCAAACGTGAGTTTTCCTATATTCTTAAAGTACTCTTAATCAACATTTCAATCCTACTTTCAATCTCAATCCATTTTGCTTCTAAACTCGATTAAGATTATGATTAGGATAAAAACGAAAAGACATTTCATATAAATGTTTAAAAAAAGTCCCAAATTTAAATATGTATTTTTGTTAATAGATATACTTTTTCTATCCATATCCCTTTTTATTTCTATTTATCTGACGTTCCCTGAATTTATCGAACTGACAAAACAAAATATCTATTTTGGCTTCAGCCATATGCTGTTCTACCTGATTTTTATTTCGATATTCATCTATGCCTTTCGATACAACAGATTGTATTTCAGAAATATTCTGGTAACACACTACCGGCAGTTTGTTCTGGTGGTTAAATCGCTGGTCTATGGCAGTATGGCCGGCACTATTTTATTGGCTGTTTTTAATGTCAATTATCTTGCGCTTAATGGAAAAGAACTGATCATTCAGAATTTCCTGATTAATTTGTTTTTCTTTACATGGGCACGGGGCGTCTTCGGTAAAATTCTATTTTTGTTTTTATTGGAAAAAAATATTTTTCCTCAAAGCGTATTGATCGTTGGTTCTGAGGGGGCCGCGCTATATGCGGCAGAATCGTTTGCAAATGATACCATATCCAAATTTCAAGTGGTCGGATTTTTAGATGATTATAAACAAAAAGGGGAATTGATCAAGGAAGATTTTCATAATCTGGGTACGCTTGAAGATATTGAAGAAGTGGTCAGGTCACATCGCGTTAATGAAATTTTAATCGCAATTGAACATGCGCCTTACAACAGGCTCATACATATCGTTGAAAAATGCTTGGCAACAGGTCTGCCGGTTCGAATTTATTCAGATCTTACGAACGTTATCGTAGAAAAAATGAACGCTGAATATTACGCTAACATTCCTGTTGTAGTTCTTTCTCAAAAACCAATAGACAGCAGGGAATGGGTCGATAAACGAACATTTGATATGTTGATATCCGCCCTTGCCCTGATCCTGCTGTCGCCTGTTTTTCTTTTTATTGCGCTGGGTATCAAGCTTTCATCAAAAGGCCCGGTTTTTTATAAACAGAAAAGAATAGGCAAAAAAGGACAGGCCTTTTCTTTTTATAAATTCAGGTCAATGCACCTTAACAGTGACAATCAGCAGCATAAAAGTTTTGTGACGGATTTTATCAAGAACAGTAATAAGAAAAAAGAGAAGGAAATCAAAATATTCAAGATTACGGATGATCCGCGAATTTTCAAATTCGGCAAATTCATCAGGAAGACCAGTCTGGATGAACTGCCGCAGCTTTACAATGTATTAAAAGGCGACATGACGCTGGTCGGACCAAGACCTTGCCTGCTTTATGAATGGGAGTGCTATGAAGAATGGCATAAAAACAGACTGAACGCGATTCCGGGTTGCACAGGAATCTGGCAGACCCTGGGTAGAAGTTCTGTCACGTTTGAAGAGATGGTGATTCTTGACCTTTTTTATATCAGTAATATGTCTTTATGGCTTGATTTTCAAATTATTTTAAAGACCTTCCCGGTTATTTTTCTTGGAAAAGGCGGGTTTTAGGAGGAGATATGTACAATGTAGGCGTTATCGGATGCGGGTATTGGGGACCGAATCTCATCAGAAATTATACCCAGTTAAACAGAAGCCGTGTGAAAATCGTTGCCGATCTTGATAGAGACAGGCTTTCGCATATGAAAAAGCTCTATCCATCGGTTGAAACCACAATCGATTATATGAATATTATCAATGACCCTGAAATAAATATCGTAACCATTGCCACACCTGTAAGCACGCATTATAAATTCGCCTCTGAAGCGCTTTCTGCCGGAAAGCATGTTTTTGTAGAGAAACCGATTGCATCATCTGCAAAGGATGCGGAATCCCTGGTGAATATCGCCAAAAAGAACCACCTGAAACTCATGGTCGGCCATACCTTTATTTACACGGCTGCTGTAAAAAAAATGAAGGAAATCGTTCAGTCCGGTGAGCTGGGAGACATTTACTATATCAATTCCCAGCGGTTAAATCTGGGGCTGTTTCAAAAGGATATAAACGTGCTATGGGATCTTGCCCCGCATGATATCTCCATTATTCTTTATCTGCTGGATCAGGAGCCCAAATGGATCAGTGCGGCCGGTTCTTCAAACATCAATGGCTTTATTGAGGATGTGGCCGTTTTAACCATGAAGTTCAATGACAAATTGATTGCCTTCACGCAGGTGAGTTGGCTTGACCCGGATAAAATCAGAAAAATGACAGTGGTCGGTAGTAAAAAAATGATGGTTTATGATGATGTGCAGCCAACTGAAAAAATAAGGATATATGATAAAGCGGTCGAAATGCCCAAGCATTATGATACGTTTGCCGAATTCCAATACTCATATAAATACGGAGATATTATCATACCCAAAATAGATGGGAAAGAGCCCCTTTCAACCGAGCTCTCACATTTCCTGGATTGCATCGAACAAGACCTCACCCCCATGAGCAGTGGAGAAAAAGGACTGGAGGTGGTTAAAATTCTTGAGGCGTCCGATGAATCGTTAAAAAATAACAGCTCGCTGGTCGAACTCTGCAATAATCAGTTCCTTTTAAATTAGAAACAAACACTCACCATGAAGTTCAACATCATTCTGTCATTTCCTCGTAGAAAAAAGAAGGAAACGACAGGTAAAAAAGCAGAAAAGTCAACAAATGACAGACACAGTTATACAAAAAGATAGTAAACGACAGTTATTTTTTCCTGCCATTATTCTGATTTTTCTGATGGCCGGTTTTTGGCCTCTTTTCCCCAAATTATTTTCACAGTGGGATGCGGGTGATGACAGTTATTGTTATATGATCATCCCCCTGGTTTTTTATTTGCTTTGGGAAAAAAGAATGTCCTTTCATTTTGCATCCTTTTCCTGGAGTTATGTTGCACTCTTACCCGTCATTTTTTCAACCATGATTATCATCATTGGCGAACTGGGTTCGGTTTTAACCCTCGTTTTTTTGGGACTCTGGGGGTGTTTGGTCAGTATTTTGGTCGTGCTCTATGGAAAGCGTGTTTCGCACCTGATTTTTCCTGTTTTAATTTTGGCGTTTATCGTGCCCCTTCCGCCAATGATAAGCCGTATCCTGACATTTAAACTGAGAATAGCCGCCAGCGCGATTTCTGCTAAAATGCTTCAGGCTTCCGGCATAAGCGCCTTCAGGGAAGGAAATATAATTGATCTGGGTGTCAGCCAATTACAGGTTGTTGATGCGTGCAGCGGGCTGCGATATTTAATGCCATTGTTGCTGATGGCCATTTTGATTGGTTATTTTTTTAACAAGCGATTTTTGTTTCAGCGGTTGTTTTTAATATTTCTTGTCATTCCCTTGTCGGTCTTAGTCAACAGTTTCAGGATTTTCGTTACAGGAATACTTACTGTCAACGGATATCAAAAATATGCCGAGAATTTCTACCATGATTTTTCAGGATGGCTGGTCTTTATGATCGCCGGCGCTATATTGGTTGGTATTTCCCTTGTACTGAAAATGATAAAAAGCGTACCGCATGAAACTCCGGTAATCAGTGATCGAGGCGTCATGTTGACAGGATGGCTAAAGCCCACTGTCTTATCGGTAATTTTTTCAGGATTGTTTATTTTCTCAGGATTCGCGATTCACTATGCCTCAGACACACTTGTCATACCCGAAAGACCGACGTTTGAATCTTTTCCTATGGCAATAGGAAAATGGTCTGGATACAGTACATATTTACCTGAGGATATTTTAAAAGGGCTGTGGGCGGATGATTATATCCAGGCTTTTTATCGAAAAGAAGACATAGATAACACCATTACCCTTTTCGTACCTTATTATTCGTACCAGGAAACACATCATACCGTCCACGCACCTCAATCCTGTTTGCTTGCCGGAGGGTGGGCAATTGTTTCCTCTGAAAACCGCTCTGTAGATGTTGGTGAAAATAACCCCATAGCACTTAAAAGCATGCTCATGCAAAAGGGGGATGTAAAATTATTGAGTCTCTATTTTTTCTTTCAGCGGGGCAGAGTGATTTCAAGTCCATTTATGAACAAATTGTATCTCATGATCGATGCCATATTCAAAAGAAGAACCGATGGTGCACTTGTAAGAATAGAGATGATTGTGCCGGAAGGGCAATCGTTGAATACGGCTTATGACGTTATAGACGGTTTTCTGCAAGATGTCTGGGGAACGCTTAAAGGTTATGTACCGGCATAGCGTGTTTATCGGGTTGCTTGGGTTTATTGGGTTGAATATTACATTGGTTAAAATTGACAGAATTCCTTTCACTATTTAACCATTCAACTGTTTAACGCCATTAACCCTTAACCTTTTACCATATCTCCTTTCTTATCCTCTCTTTAATACATTCCAAATCCTTCCTGATGGATGTCTTTTTTTCATTGCCGAATATCTGGCGTCTTTAAATCCAATTGTAATTTAATAAATATTTAACACAAATCTAACCGTTTCATAAAAATTCTCTGGTTTATGAAGGGGGTCCATTACGGATGTAAATTATATGTGCAAAAAATATATTCAGGCACGCGAAGGATACAAACAAATATGAAAAAGAAATTTATTATTAAAATGCCACTTTTGATGATGATCATGCTTCTTGTTGCCTGCGCATCTCCTGAACAGAAAAAAAACAGATTTTTTGATAAGGGTACAAAATTATTTGAACAAGAGGATTATATCAAAGCGAAGATTGAATTTAAAAATGCCATTCAGATTGATCCGAAATTTTCGGAAGCCTATTATATGTTGGGAAAAATTTCACTAAAAGACAGTAATTTCAAGCAGGCTTTTGCAAACTACAGCAAAGCAGTAGAATTGAAGCCGCATAACCTGAATGCCCAATATGAGTTGGGCAGACTGTTTCTGGCTGTGCATGCCATCGAAAAAGCCGAGGAAAAAGTAAAGGTAATTTTGGACACTGATCCCAAAAATATTGACGGGCTTGTTCTTCAGTCTTCTGTATTATTGGCCCAAAAAGAATTTGATGAGGCTTATGCCCTGCTTGACAAATTAATCAGAAGTCATATCTCAAGACCTGAAATTTATTTGATGCTGGCAAGAATTTCATCAGAAAAGAAAGATGACGAACGGTCGATAGAAAAATTGCTGAAAGAAGGTATTTCCCATCATCCAAAAGATATCGGGTTACATCGCGCTTTGATTCAATTCTATATTCAGGCTAAAGATAATGAAAAAACAGTTGAAACATTCCGTAGAATGATCGCGATCGATCCTGAAAATGTCGATTATAAAATGGCACTTGCTGAATTGTACTGGAAAAATAAAGACAATCAGCAGGCGATTAACGTTCTGAACCAGATCATTCAGGCGGATCGTGAAAATGAAGACAATTATTTAAAAGTGGCCAAGTTCTATTTTGATAGACAACAACCGGAACTGTCTGCTGAAACCATTTCCAACGGTTTGAAAATTAATAAATCCAGCCATACACTCAAATTGGCGCTGAGCGATGTGTATAGCGCTTTAAATGAGACGGAAAAATCCATACCATTGTTAAACGAAGTGATTGATGAAAATAAGGACCCATCCCATCCAGGGACTGTTGCTGCCAAAATTGCATTTTCAAGACACCGCCTCGACGCAAATGACCAGGACGGCGCCTTGCAGTACATAAATGATGTTTTAAAGGATAATCCCAATAATACAGAAGCCCTTTACATCAAGGGGAATATCCTTCTGAACAAAAAAGACGGATTGAATGCCATTATGGCGTTCAGGACCATCATCGATGCACATCCGGAGGAGATGAACGGTTATCTCAGGCTGGCTCAGGCCCATTATATCAACGGAGAAAAACCACTGGCCATCGATACACTCAAGAATGCCATAAAAATAAACCCTGGTGCCCGCGAGATTTCACAGGCTCTGGTAGGACTTTTAATGGAAGCGAATGAATCGGAAGCAGCCTTGCAGCAAATGACGACCATGGTAAATAACAACCCGGACGATATGCGGTTCAGGTCCGATCTGGCGGATTTTTATGTGTATGCGAAAAACCTTTCAAAAGCAGAGGAGGAAAATCAGATAATCCTGGAACGGATGCCTGATAATCCTTTTCCTTATTTAAAATTGAGCCAGCTGTATGCCAAACAGGGAAAACTCGAGGAGGCTGAAAAATTACTTGAAAGCGGTTTTGCCAAAATTCCGGATTCCAGGGACATTATGGCCAGACTCGTGCAGGTGCTGATCAGTCGGAATAAGCTTGGCCCGGCCCTGGAAATCTGCCGGAAACAGATTAAAATGAACGAAAAAGATGCACTTGCCTATAATTTGTCAGGCAGGGTGTATGAGATTCAGAAAAAATACGATGATGCGGAACATGCCTATTTAAAAGCAGTTGAATATAAACCCATGTGGCTTGCACCCCATAACAATCTGGCCAGGATATATCTGGTTCAGGGCAAAACAAAGGATGCAGAAGAACGATTAATATCTGCCATTCAGGTGAATCCGAAAAATAATGGTGCGTTTATTTTGCTGGCAAATATTTATGAAAAGAGCGGCGAGTATCCAAAAGCCAAAAACACATACGAAAAGGCACTTGCCGAAAACAGTGAGCTGTGGCTTGCGGCCAATAATCTGGCTTTTCTGTTAACAGAGCATCCTGAGGCGGACTCGGATTTTGAGAAAGCACTGAAACTAGCCAAACAGGCCTATCAGAAGCAGCCTGAAAATCCAACAGTCCTGGATACGATCGGGTGGGCCTATTACAAATTGAACAATCTCACCCAGGCCGATAACTACCTTACAAAAGCGTTATCGACTGATCCGGAGAATCAGGCAATCAACTATCATATGGCCATGATCCTTATCAAACAGGGGAAATTGAACGATGCCAGGGAAAAGCTCGAAACTGCTTTGGGAGAAAAAAGTCATTTTGAGGGAAGAAAACAGGCAGAAGACGCATTGATAAAACTGCATCAGACAGTTGCATCATGAACAGGCAGTATTGAAATTAAAAGGGGTATGGATGATGATCCGGCAGAAGCGAGTATTGATTTTATGCGCCATTATTTTTTTTGTATCCATGACATGTGCCTCAAGCAGCGAACTTGAAAACGAACGCATAAACAAATCGACAGATCGCATTAAAAAATATGAAACTATACTGAACATCAGTCCTGAAAAAAAAGTTCCTGCGGTAAAACGGAAAGTCAACCTTAAAAGCGTCCATCCGGAGCATAAAGCGGCCGATAGTCAATCCGGATTAAAAAATGCTGTTCCGGTTGAAAGTTCGAATACAACGGACCCCTTGCGTCTTAAGTATCAGGATGCATTTCACCTGAAGAAGGAAGATACAAAAACGTCCGATGAGATAGATACGCTGGCAGACAAGTATAGGCGGGCCCTTTCAACAGAGGCACCGGAATCGTCCACGGATACCGGTTTTCATGAGGCAAACCCTGACATCGATTCACACGTGAAAATTCCTGAGTCAGATGAATCGCAATACATCATCGGTGCGGGGGATATCCTGGATATCAGCGTCTGGAAAGATGCGTCTTTGTCAAGAGTCGTAACGGTATTGCCTGATGGCATCATTGCCATTCCGTTGGCCGGCGAAATTATCGCTGCCGGAAAAAAAGTGAATGAATTGAAAGACGAACTTACAAAGAGACTCTCTTATTATATACCTGATCCGCTGGTATCGATCTCCGTGCATCAAGTCAACAGCATGATGATATATGTGATAGGTAAAGTAAACAGCCCGGGCCGGTTTTTTTTGAACAACACCATCAATGTGTTGCAGGCACTATCCATGGCAGGTGGACTGAACGTTTTTGCCAAAGGGGATAAAATCAAAATTTTCAGGGATAACACAACATTTTATTTTAAATACAAGGAAGTATCCGAAGGCATAAATTTGAGCCAGAACATTTTTTTGCAGAGGGGAGATGTGATTGTTATTCCATAAAGCAGAAAGCATGAACAAGAAGGCGAGTGACGTTAAGTGAGCTGTATGGGTATTTTGCGATTGGGGGTTATGTGTGTGGTGATACTGACCGGTTATACAGATAGGGTTCTTGGCAATATGACTGTTATTCCCGGTCTGCTGTTAAATGAAAGGTATAACAGCAATATTTATAATTCGGTTGACAATGAAGAGGCAGATATTATCACCACATGTACTCCGGGCATCAAATTACTTGAAAAAACGGAACGTCTGGATGTCGATTTAAGCACGCATGCATTGTGCTATTTTTATAAGACCAATGATCAGGAGAATACCATCGATCAAAACTATTCAGGTCAGGTCAGTTATAATCTGCATCAACGGCTAAGGGTATCTTCATTGGTCATGCATCAGATCGACTCACGAATTGACAGGGAGATCGATGAAACCGGGTTGATATTCGATACGAGTAAGCGACGCCTTACAAAATATTCAGGCGGTTTCAAATATATCGCTACTGAAAAGGCCACTGCCCAGATGATCGGTTCATATGCTGACTATAAATTTGATTCGGATAAGTATGTGGATTCATGGAATGCCGGTCTGGATGCGTCTATGATAATTGATATATCGGAGCTTCTAGAATCCACCACCGATCGAACCCGTTTCGGATATCACCGCTATGATTACGGCCAGTCGATTATCGATAATTATTATCTGATGGTGGGGTTCGGTCATAACATCAGTGAAGTGGTGACCTTTTCACTCGATTTTGGCGGAAGATATACGCATTACACAGATACATCTGAACTGGACACAGGTGAGACAGTTGAAAGCAAAACCGGTAACCAGGGATGGGTAGGGGACATGTCCGTGTCATATAGGCAGCAGTTTTGGACAGGTCAGTTGAATTTATCCAGAAACATCGAGAACGCCAGCGGACGAACCAATGCCACCGAACGCTCAAGTATCAATGGCTCATTGAATTATCGGTTTTCCGAGAACATATCCTGCGGGTTGAGCACTTCTTATTACCTGAATCAAACGAATAATCCACTCGAGAATGTGACAGATACTGAAAAAACGTGGCAGGCTGCCGGCAGTCTTATATACACGTATTCAAAGGATGTTAACCTTAAAATCGGATACGCCTATTCACGAACAAAAAATGAAGCTGACCAAACCTCAACCCGGAATGTAATTGATTTTCAAATATACTGCCAAATACCGTTAATGGAGAGTTAATAAAGGAAAAGTACTGAATGGAAGATAGTGTTATATCACCAAATGACATCTGGGAGATTGTCAAGTACAGAAAATGGAGCCTGATCATACCGGTTTGCCTGATCGTGATCATATCAGGGACTATTGCACTGGTTTTACCATCACATTATAAGTCCACGGCGACCATTCTCATCGAAGAGCAGGAAATTCCACCGGATTTTGTGATGGCGACCGTGACCAGCTATATTGAAAAACGGCTCCAGACCATCAATCAGAGAATTATGAGTACCGCCACCCTTCTGGATATCATCAAACGGTTTAATCTGTATGCGGATATGAAGGAAAAATATACCATAGAAGAAATTGTCGAGGAAATGAGAAATGATATCCAGATGCAACCGATCGATGCGGATGTCATTGACAGGCGAACAGGCAGGCCAACCACAGCTACCATTGCATTTACTTTATCCTATCAGGGGAAGGAGCCCAATACGGTTTACCAGGTAAATAATGTCCTTACCTCCCTTTATCTGGAAGAAAATTTGAAGATAAGAGAAAGACAGGCCAAGGAAACATCTTCTTTCCTGGAAGAAGAACTTCGAAAAGTGAAGGAAGATCTTGACGCAAGTGATTCAAAAATTACGGAATTGAAGGAAACACACATCAATGAACTGCCAGAGCTCATGCAGATCAATTTGCAGGGTCTCTCCAATGCCGAACGAACTATAGACAGGCTCAACGATCAGTTGGGCTCTTTAAAGGAAAGGGAAATCTATTTGCAGACACAGATAGCTGCCATGACATCTGATGAGGAAGATTTAAATCAAAAGCGGCTGGACGAACGCAAACTCATGTTGATTCAGTTAAGGACCGAATTTTCAGAGTACTATCCCGATGTTGTCAAAGTAAAGAAGGAAATCAAGGCGTTGGAAAAGCAAATGCAGGCTTCTGGATTACAAGAAAACCAAAAAAGCGGCCAATCGGATAATGCGGCATACATTACACTTTCAAGCCAGCTTGAAAATATCCGGTCTGAAATGGAGCTGATTCATAAAAATATATCTGGTCTGGAATCCGAAAAACTGGAATATCAGCACCGGCTTGAAGTCAGTCCAAAGGTAGAGGCAGAGTATAACACCCTGTTGATGGAGAAACGAAACACCCAGATCAAATATGATGATCTGACGAGAAAACATATGGAAGCAAAAATCGCGCAGGGACTTGAAAAAGACCAGAAAGGGGAACGCTTCACCCTGATCGACCCGCCCATGGTTCCTGAGAAACCGTTTAAACCCAACCGTCTGGTTATATTTCTCATCGGTCTGGTTTTGAGCTTTGGTGCAGGTATCGGCGTCCTGACCCTTGAGGAAATGACGGATCATTCGATCCGAAAACCGGAAATGCTGGCTTTCATCACCGGTCATCCGGTTCTCATTAGTGTGCCGGAGATTATAACCCTTCAGGATCTGAAAATAAGGAAGCGGAGAAATATCATCTGGATCATATCTATTGTCAGCATCGTCATCATCGGTATCCTTATCTTTCATTTTTTTGTCATGGATCTGAATGTTTTCTGGGCAAAACTGATGCGGAAAGTGGCGAGATAGGAGCAAGAAACAAGAGACTGGAAACTGAGAAGCTAGATAATTAAAAATAATGTAGGGTGGGCTGTGCCCACCTGACGATGTTTAACGGAGAACGACCGATAATGGAAATAGGCGATAATTTTTCCGGAGAAAGTGGAAACCAATGGCTGGCCCCTGTGTATGATATGTCAAAACGGGTTGAGATTGACCCGGAAATCCTGAAAACCAACAGATGTGTTTGCATTAACAGCAATGCCCAGGAAATCGAGTATTACAAAATATTGAGAACGCAGATCGTTCAGAAAATGCAGCAGCATAACTGGAAAACGCTGATGATTACCAGCGTTCAGCAAGGCGAGGGAAAAACAATCACGGCGATCAATATGGCGCTCACGTTTGCCCGGGCATTCAACCAGACCGTGCTTTTGGTGGATTCGGACCTGAAACAGCAATCTGTCCATCAGTACATGAATTACGAAAGCGAAATCGGGTTGATCGACTATTTATTGGATGACAGGCCCGTCCAGGAATTGATCGTATGGCCCGGCATTGATAAATTGACCATCATGTCCGGTGGGAGAATGATTCAGGACAGCACGGAACTGTTGAACTCCCAAAAAATGAAAGTGCTGGTTGAACAGATGAAAGAACGATATCAGGACAGGTATATCCTTTTTGACGTCCCTCCCATTATCGGCAGGGCAGATGCCCTTGCATTCGCCGCTGTCGTGGATTGCATTCTGATTGTGGTTCAGGCTTACCGGACGCCGAAAAACAAGATCAAGGAAGCACTCGACCTGATGCCCGGGGAAAAGCTGTTGGGATTTGTATTGAACCGGCAGAGACAGTACTAGACGTTGTCTTATTTAACACAGAAATAATTTGCGCTTAATCTATTCTTAATAAAGTCCAAATATAAATCCCGCTTATTACCATACAGACACGATCAGGATGACGGATGTCATCAAATATATGCAGGCAATAATAAAAAACTATATTGTGATTTCAAGTAATTATAGAAATAGTTAACAGATTTTCAAATTTTTTCAGGAGTGATCCATGGTCAATATGTCTATTCTGTCAGGTTCGCTGTCTCTAAACCGTCTTAAGGGGTTATACCGGAAAAGTCCTAAAAAATTCGTAGTCATCGGGTCTTCTGTGGCATGTGGATTGATACTGATCCTGGTTACAGGCAGTCATGCGGCGATCAAAACGGAGGGTGTAAAGGTGGTCTCACGAGATCCCCAAACCACCATCGAAAATATGGACCAACACCTGGACTCGATGGAATACTTCCATATTCAAACCGGATCAGCAGGCACTCTTGCCTATACGCCGTCATTATTTTCACCGGAAAAAAAACGTCCGGTCACATTTTTAAGAAAATCTCCGGACCCTGGGAACGGCAGGAAATACAAGTTTCCCCAGTCTGACATCAGCCGCCGGATCAGGCCTCTTGTCATCGATCTTTCATTGAATAGTGGTGCCGCAGATATCTGGCCGAGAGCGAATATCAGACGTGAAATGGATGATGAAGAGAATATGCCGCCAGGGGGGGTATACTATCTTCCCCCGGAAGTAAATAACGGATATCCATCCTATTATGTACCCTTTTATCCGGGTGCCGGTTATGTGCCGAATTATCCGGTTTCCGGTATTCCATCAGATGACGATGCCCAAGGAGTCCCGCTTTTTAATCCGGATGAGGTCGTCGCTGCTTCAGGCACACCGGTCCCTCTGCCTTCTGCCATCAGTTTGTTCATGGGGGGAATAATGGGTCTTTTTGCGCTTCGATCCCGGGCCGGCAACAGGCAGAAATGAAATGCGCATTAAATAGTTAAAATCCTCAGGACATTTTTTTTTGTATTAACCAAACTTTAACAAGAACCTTAACTTATTCTCATAAAAATGACCTTTATACCTTTGTGCATACAAAATCATCGACAGTGACTATTTTTGATGGAGTTTTAATCGAGCATGATACCCTTTACCATACATAAACCGAACATTATCCTGTTGACAGGAATGATTGTCATTGTTTTCCTTTTTTCCGCCATTTCCTTGGCCATGGCTGCAGCACAGACAGATTCATTTCCGTCAGACAAAACCCTTTATCAGATTGTGTACAACAGCAATGATAGTGGCACGGAAGTGGTCACCAAACTGGGAACATTTTCAGATTTTACATCATTTTTTGCACAGGAAAATGTGATGCTTGCAGATGCAGGAAGTTTAAGTCTCAATTTTTTTCCGGAGAGCCCAGCGTGGGGAGACTTGGTTGTAGAATACTGCGCGCTTCAAAGCGACTCGATAGGGCAGAATTATCCTTCAACATGCATTTTTGCAAAAACAGATGCGTCGGCCTTTGGCGAAATCAGTCTAATATCCGTTGCTTCCTTTGTCTCCTCATTTAGGAATTCTGTTTTACAATATAATACTGGTGCCAACGTAATAATAAATAATAGCATCACGCGGTCAATGGATAAAACAGGTTCTTATTCATTCAACTCCACTATGTCAAATGTATATACTCCAGGTCAATATGCAGGTGTGAATTTCGAGGAGAAAGAAAAAGGATATGCTCGGCTCAGCTCCTTTGAAGATACTGCCAGCTATGTCGACATGTACTTATTTTGTGTTGATGCTGAAAAACGTGATAACATATCACTGGTAGATCTATCAGGAACGAAAATTACCGGAAAAGGCGAGAAGGAATATATCGCCGTGATCCGTCTGTATGCAGACGGTCGAACTGTGTTAAACCCGCCAAAAGATTCAATCAAACTGCAGGATATCGTTTCTCCGGCGCCTATTGAAAATGGGGGGGGGGTTACACTGACCGTTCACATCGATACCGGAAACAGCGTAGACGTGGATGAAACAGCCTGGGAGATCAAATTCGATGCGGATGTCACTGGTATCCAAATCGATCAGGACAATACGGATTCTGAAAGATGCACCATCATCGGAGAAAATGTGAAAGTTAATATGGCATCTTATGAGGAATCAAAAGATATCGTGGTAACGGTTACCGCCAATCCGGCGGACGCCACCGCAGGCATCGCATCCAGCAAAACCTTTACGTTGACCATTAAAAATCCGGATTATGTGAAGATTCAAAAACCGGTATTAAAACCGATTAAAGATCAGGAGGTTACCAAAGCAGACTCACTGTTTGTGTATTTTGCAGAAACGTCGAATGCCACAAAGGTAGATAAATGGACATTGAAAGCCGGCCCGGAAGGCATGACAATTGGTGAAACGACGGGTCGAATTTACTGGGATAATCTTAAAACAAGAGCAACAGGTACCTTTACGGTTAAAGTCAAAGCCGAGAATACAGCGGGTAATGCCGAAATTTCTTTTAAGCTAACCCTTAAGGATGATTCTACCGAAGGAAAAACACCGGTCATTAAGGTCATTGATCCCCAGCAGATACCAACGGGAAAATCGTTTACGCTTGAACCGGAGTTGTCATCCGGAGCGGCGGATAAATGGCAAATAGTAACCGGCGCACCTTCGGGGATGAAAATGGATGAATCAACGGGAAAACTGACATGGAGCCAATCGGTCAAAGGAACATACACGATTACAATTAAAGCGGCCAATACAAAAGAGGGCGGGGAAGACACCGAACAGTTTATCCTGACGGTTACTGACGTAACATCCCAGGCTCCCGTTATCAAATCCATATCCGGCAAACAGATTGTCACCGGAAAATCATTTACCTTTCAGCCGGAGCTGTCATCCGGAAAGGCGGATAAATGGCAAATAGAAACCGGCGCACCTTCGGGGATGAAAATGGATGCTTCTACCGGGAAACTGACGTGGACCAATGCAGTTGAAGGAACGTACAACATTACCATTAAAGCCACGAATACCGGCGAAGCCAAAGACGACACCAAAGCGTTTACCTTGACGGTCAGTGCTGCAACACCGGATCAGGAGGCCCCTGTCATAAAAAGCATTTCCAACAGGCAGATTACCGCTGGTGAGTCATTTACGCTTCAACCGGGGCTGTCATCCGGAAAGGCGGATAAATGGGAGATCCCATCTGCTGATATGCCTGCCGGACTGGGTATCGATGTGTCAACCGGAAAACTGACCTGGCTGAATCCGGTTGAAGGCCAATATACGATAGAAATCAAGGCGACCGATACGAGTGCATCCCTGGAAGATACGGAAGAATTTATTCTGACGGTTTCACCTGATGACACCATCAATCAAAAACCTTCGAAGCCTGCTATTCTTTCGCCCAGGGGCAATATGGTCATCACGACGCCTCAGCCGACCCTTATCGTGAAAAAATCCACAGACCCCGATGGAGACAGCATCGCATACATTTTTGAAATATACGATGATGAAGCACTGACAAATAAAAGGGCCGTGACCGATGCACCTACAGCAGACACCTGGTGGGAAGTCAATATCTCGCTCAAAGATGATACGGTGTATTACTGGCGGGCTCAGGCCATCGATGGCCGGGGTGAAAAAAGCGACTGGTCCGAAACCGGCAGCTTTATATTGGATTTATCATCCTATTTCCCTGGGCCTGTGGTCTACGCACCCCGCAGTGGTATCACCATCCATTCGTTTGTGCCGGTTTTGTCCGTTTATAATCGTGAATATTCAGAAACAGCGGTTAACTATGAGTTTGAGCTTTATAAAGATGCAGCCATGAAGACACAGACGGTCTTGAAAACAGCGTTGGTTTCACCAACGCCCCCCACAGAATCAGCGTCAGGCGATTTTGTCGTTTCCTGGGAAATCCCTGAGGATGTGCTCAAAGACAAGTCAGCCTATTACTGGCGGGTGCGGGCCAACTTTGCGACCGCATCCAGCAACTGGATGGATACGGCTGTCTTCAGGGTGGATACGGATAAAGATGAAACGGAAATCTCTCTTATCCCTGCAAATTATCAAAGCTATACCCCAGGGATGCCGGCTGTGATTAAGGTAGCGGATGAAGGAAGTTCATTTTTCGGCTTGAGCGTGGAAATACCGGCAAATGCCATTTCTGACGATTATTCCGTTCAGGCCCATGAAGTGTTAAACGGCCCCGGTTTTCCGGACAACGTAAAATCAAGGGGCGCCATTGTCGATTTTTCACCATCCGGAATTTCGTTCAATGAACCGGTGACCATCAAGCTCCCTTATACGGATCAGGATCTGGATGACTGCGGGGTTGCCTACCCGGAAGACCTGGACATTCTGACCTATGATCCCATAACCGACACCTGGGAGAAAATCTCCGCAGATATTTCAGTGGATATTTATGAAAGTGTGTTGATCGCAGAGATTGGACATTTCTCCATGTATATGGTCGGGAAACTGGATGAAAGTGGCGCAAACACAGAATTTACAGAAGAATCCGCGGATTGTTTTATCAAAACGCTTTTTTACAAAAATTAAACTTGTTCTTAATAAGCACCTAACAAAAGAAGTATATGTAGACAGTAACAATAATTCAGAACAGCAAAAAGAAAAAATTCATGAAGAACGACAATAAAAACCTGATCAAATATCCCGAAGTCGATGAAGCCAAGGGAAACAGCAAATTCGAATTACTTGTAGACTATTTGACAGGTTTGAAAGAAGAGAAGTTCACCGGCTATATCAAGATTAATTTTTCTCAGGGAAATATCGGAAGAGCGGAAAAATTTGAAGAAATTTTAAAGCATAAATAATCAGCCCAGTCGGTTCATTTTAACATAAAATTTAAAATCTGACGTAGAAGTGAGGGTCCTTTGCTGACCGGAATCCGGCACCAGAAAGCCCAACTGCACAAGTAAGACTAGCAGTTGGGCTTTTTTTTGTGTAAATAAACGAAAAAATATCTTCAGCAGATATAAGAAAGGAGGTGATGACAACCAGATACAAAAGAATATGAAAACGCTACAATGATACATTGGGCATACTGGCAAACAAAATTTTAACATGAATAACTAATTATCGGAGAGATCAAGATGAAACGAAATTTATTACTTATTTTTGCATCCCTAATCGCTATGGTATTTGCAGCTAACGCATCTGCAGCCTATTTTGAAGGGGATAAAATGGTGATGGTAGGTTATGTGGACAATGATGTGGAAGTCGGCGTCGAGCTTAACATCGATCTGGACACATTTAATTTCAGCACAGCTTCAAATTACACGGCAGCTTCAAGTTCCCTGGATCTGGACCAGTTTCCCACAACCAGTAACTGGGCCGATGTTCAGCTTGGATATTTTGGCCTAAATAGCGATGCTACTAATAAATACTTTGCTACTAACAGCAGTGCAACCCCAACAATCAGCAGGGTATCTATTCCTAATTTTGAAAGTGGAGCAAAAACCACAAACTTGACATATAGTCAACTTGCAAGTGGCGGTTATCCTGTGATCAATTCAGATACTGGTGTAGGTTATCGTGCAACGATGAACGCAAATGGGACAACACCGGGAAGCTATGGGGGTCTGAACAATCAAATGAACACGGGGCTTACTGGTGAAATTTCTTTAGGTGACTTGGCAACCATTGGTTATGTGGACATGTATGTTTGGCAGGTAGAAGGTGGCAGTAGAAATGGACAACTTGTTCAAGACACTGCAGTTGGTGTTCTTCGTCTTTTTGAAGACGGCAAAGTGGTTGTGAATCCCAATGCAGTACCCATCCCCGCTTCCATCCTTCTTTTGGGTTCAGGCCTTCTTGGAGTGATCGGCATCCGAAGAAGAAATGCATAGAAGATTATGGAAGAAAGCAGTTAACAATTAATTTTAAATTTTGAGGAGTGAACAAATGAAAATCGGATTTAAAACAATAGGTACGATCGCTGCTGCTGCAATGATATACTGCAGCCCTGCTGCACATGCAGCCCAATATGACATCAACATTTATGGCGCGTCAGCACAGTACAATTACTGGAATGATACAGCAGATGATTTTCTGTCAACGTCAAAGGGATGTACCACGACAACACAAGCGACCCATTCAAGCAAGAAACACGGCATTACCAAGGGCACAGACTGCACGGGCGGCCATACATATTATGTCCGTTATACTTCAAAAGCATCTTATGACGGCATCTATGCCTGTGAACGCTCTACCAGCGTTCCCGGCGGACAACCAAGCTGCTCTGGCACAGGCCCCGGTTACCGTGAAATGGCAGATGAATCCAATACAAACTGGTCTACCGGTGTTGTAAATAGCCTGGCTTGCAAGGAAGTCAAAATCGGTGCATCTGATGTGGCCGGTAGTACATTTGGCCAAGTCAGCCCGCTAAGATCTGTTGGCGCCATCACCACGACCAAACCTGATAAAAGACCGTTTGCCATTACTTTCGGTTTCTTTAAAAACAAGGAAGCCCTTCCTAACCTTACCAACCTGACCAGACTTCAGGCTGGTATGATTTTTTCCGGTAAGGCACTCACCTGGGATCAATTCGGCCCGACTTATCCTTCAAAAGATGTCATTGCCTGTCTTAGAGAAGCCGGTTCCGGTACGCACGCCACACTGGCCGCTGCCGTAATGAGGGCCGACTGGAATTTATTGACAGGTGCAGAACAGCCTTGGGTCGATTTTAACGATGGCTCTTCTGATATGATGGCTTGTATAAATACAAACAATGGCCAGTCTACAGCCACATACGGTGCTGTGGGTTATGCCGATGCAGACTCAAGAGAAAAGTGCGCTGACTGTCAGTTTGGCACCGGTTGCGATGGCGATAATGAAGATGCCACTTATCCAGCCACAGCCTCACTTCTTTACAATGGCGCAGAAGGAAATGCTGATAATGTGGCTGGTTGCGTTTACTCTTTCTGGTCAGCCCAGTGGTTGTATGTATGTGATGCCAATTATGCCACATTGGCAGAAGATCTGTATCAGTTTGCAAAAACTAATGGCGACTATTACAATGCTTCCAAAAAAGATCTTGAAGACAACCGATGCAATAAAGCCAATGACAGGGCAATGCCCACTTTCTATTAATCGGTCTGTTTTCAATGTGTTAAGCAGTTAGATTTGTGTGGAAGGGCCTTGCACTCATATTGCAAGGCCCTTTTTTTATTATAATTTAACATATCCATAATAAATTCATAACAAAAGGCATGTATCAATTGGTCATCAAAAAAAGCAACGTCATTTACCAATCAAAGGAGTCCACGAATGCCTCAATATGCTTCATCTGTTCAATACCAGGATAATTATCTGTATGGTACGGATAAACAGTATAAAGACCGCTGCCTGAATCTTGCCAATGATCTTATGTCATCCTATCCGACCATTGACGCCATCAGAGAAAATCAAAACCGGATCAATTCATACAGGAACATCGGACATCTGGAAGCGCCCCGGAATATTCGGCTCCTTGAGGAAGAAAAAGCATTGCCCATCCGGAAAATCCGGGCAGCCAAATGTATCCTTTCGGGCAAACTGTTTACCGAGCATGCTGCAGCAGGAGAAGCCACACGCCTTGGGCTTGGCACCAAATATCTGCTCAATATAAAAAAAAACTTATCCCTTGAACAGATTTCAGAACGGATGTCATGCCAGAAAGGACAACAGGTGACGGAATACGAGATCGTCGAGAAAGCAGGGTGTAGACCGGACGACCTTCTTTCCCTGTCGCTGGGTACGCGCCATATGGTTCAGTTTTCTTTTGACATTTACAATCTGGCAAAAGAGTTCAATGCCGACCCAAAAGAAGTTCTGACAAGACAGAAGATGCTGATTGTTCTGAATGAAAAGTCGGCGGATACGATTATTCGAGAAATGACGGAAAACCGGTTTTTCGGATTCATGCGGGAAAACGTCATGTTCATGATACAAAAAGCGTATCATGGGATTCGCTTCAGAAACGGGCAGGCGGCTTTTGACAAAACGTCATCCAAACGGCTTCATAACCACGGTCATATCATGATTCAACAGACCTTGCATGGCCAGGTTTTCCATTTAAACAAAACCGGAAAGCGTGTTTTTATAGAGCCCTATGCATATGGCGATTACCTGGAAGCCATGGAAGACAAGATTACCTATAACATAGAAGATCTTGAATTTCTGACCAATGCAATCGATTATGAGGCCCTTGGATTTGCTTTGGAAAGGGCTGAAAAAGGCGTAAGAATGCTCATGGAAATTGTAAAGAACGATCCTGAAAATCCACAGAAAGGCGGGATGGCAGCCTATGATACCATATTGAAGAAGAATGTCATGATTGAAGGCTTACAACTGATGGGCATAAAAAATGAGGAAATGATTTTTCTCAATAAAAATTTTAACCACTACCCCCGGCCATATGACTCATGGTCAGTTGTCAAAATATTTGGGCTCAATATGCCGGTTTCCGTTAAGAACGGATATTTATATTTCCAACCGGTTCAGGGCGATATGAATTTTCTGGTCAATACGGAATTTTACAGAAGAAAAAACATCAAGCCGATCAGGGCATGGAAATCGATTGCCAACACTCCGCTTGCCATCAGATATATGCGAAAGCAGGATCAACAGGACGGTTTTCGGGATTATGCAGAATCCGTATTGGGAAAACAATTAAATTGACCTGTAAGAGATCAATAGCCGTCAGCACCCGGCAGTTGAAAATGATAGAAAGGTTAAAGGTATAAAAATGCAAAAAAATCCTCTTTTTACATCAACCCATATTGTCAGGATGAATTACAGTCCACTTCGAAACTACCTGTGCCCTCACTATGATGAATGCATGACAAAAGCAGCTATGGACAATCTGTTGCTGTATTGCAGTTACTGTTCTTATAAAGACAGCCGGATGGATACTTTTGTTTTATCCACGCCTGAAATCATGGCTTGCGTGAAGTTGATGCGGGAAGTATTTGCAAAAGAACTGGCTGCTCCGGGTTTTAACGTATTCAACAATGAACACAAAACAGATGATGAGAACGTCGATGAATATAAATCCTTGCTATCCACCAATTCATTCAATAGAAATTTCATGCCGTCCGGCCCGAAATTATTTGTGCAAGTATTATGATGAATGTCTGTCTAAGGCCGCGATGCTCGATCTGGATCTTTCCTGCAAGGACTGCACTTTAAAACATATTCGAATCAGCCATTTGATGTTATCGGTATCAGAAATTCAGGGTTGTCTGAAGCTTATTCAGGCAGTATTTGCAGAAACGTCAGTTCCTCTTCCTGAATGTTCCAAAAATTTTTTGAACCGGTCAAAGACTATCATGCCATTAAAATTGCAGACAAAAAAAACCTGCTGAAAGGGGTTCTTTCAGCAGGAAAACATTTCCTTAAAAAAGGAAGGTGCGCTCTATTTGTCGCACGATAATGGTTTATTAATATTTGTGTCGGTAGGAGATCAGACCCATGATGCCTGACACCAAAAGAAATATCGCCGAAGGTAATGGCACCGTATTGGTGTCTACCGGTGAAGGATAGACATAGACACCGAAGGCATTCACCATATCCGTTGTGTTGTCGGTAAATACATTAAAAGTTGCGGTATCACCGGGCAGGATTGGATCAGAATTAAAGAAGAGGTTCAGGTTATGATCAAAGTTGGTAACCGTCCATGTCAACCCTGCCTGAGTGCTGGTTGGCTGATTAGGCGGTGAAACATCAAAAAAAACATTATCTATGCTGTAGTTTCCTACCTGGAAGATGCCGAAGTGGAAATCGCCCCAGGCTTCAGTGCCCGTGTTGGTGACCGTGAGGCCAAGGACACCCTTCCAGGGATCTGCCTCAACATGCTCCCCTAAATTTACATGATAGAATCCGTCTATCTCCAGGTCACTGATCGTAAAATTATGTGCCCAACCTGGATTGGAAGCAACACCCATTAATAAAACGACAAGTAAAATCATCCATAACTTCAAGCCTGCAGTTCTCATTTTTCTCTCCTTTTTCTCTCAACTTTTTCCCTAAAAAAAATAAACCCGAATCAATGTCTTCTGAACACTGATTCGGGTTTCCTGGTTCCATCTGGTCAGCAAAATACCCTTGACAGGTGCTTTTTGAATTTATGAATTATTAACCGCCCGGACCCTAAAAAGTCAAGTTAGGATTGTATTAAAATATATGGATCAAGACAGCAAATGATCAACTCTAATCCAGAATTTACAAATACTTTATCAAATTGTAATCTTTGTTTGTTCTACTCTCCACTTATGAAATATAAATAAGGGGTTCAGGACAGATAACAATGCATACAAAGTACTTCTTTCAAAAGACATTTATTTTTTTAATAATTATCGCCTCCTTCTGGGAGACAGATGTTTTTGCCGGCCTTAAGGATGATGTTGGCTATACGATGCTTTCAGGTGCGCTTGGCAGCTCCACACCTGATGGAACGGGCGTATGGGTTACTCAGGTTGAAGCCCCTGTTACTAACGGTGAATGGATGCCTGATCCTGGGAATTCTCAGTTTGACGGGAAAACATTAAATGATATGTCCGGATCAGGTGGCCTGTATTCCAGCCATGCCACAACCGTGGCGTATTATTTTTTTGGTAATACGGCATCTATGGCACCCGGTGTTTCCGTTATTGATTGCTTCAGCATTAACCATTGGCTGGCAAGCGGGTATTTACGGGTTTCCGATGACAGACATCCTCTCTCATCATCCAGTCGTATTTCAAATCACAGTTGGGTGGGCACCAGTCCGGGCTATGCATCTGAAATCCTGAGACGACTGGACTGGGTGATCGACCGGGATGAATTTATTCAAACGGTTGCGAATTGTGTTTCCGGCAGCCCCTTAATGGGGGATTCTTTTAACAGTATCGTTGTCGGGCGGACCAGTGGTGAAAGCGGTTCAGGAACGGTTTATGTGGATTCGGATTACACGGGTGGCAGGCAGAATCCCCACATCGTTGCACCTCAGGCCTATTTGAGCAATGCAATACCCGTTATTTCTTCTATCGCAGGTGTTCTGGTTGAAGCCGGGCACACAAAGACCTATCTTTCCAATGATCCTTACATCACCTATAGAACAAACCGTTCAGGAAATCGTATTTACAACGCGGAACGATCCGAGGTCATCAAGGCGGTTTTGATGGCCGGTGCAGACCGGTTCACCCACAATACAACCCAATGGGATATCACGACCTACCGGACCGACCCTGTAGATCAAACCGAAAATGGTCTGGATAAACGATACGGTGCCGGGCAGTTGAATATTTATAACAGCTATTTCATCCTCGCAGGTGGTGAACAGAACTGTGAAGAAGATGCACCTGAAGGCGGCGGACATATCGGATGGGACGGATTTGATTATGACCCGTATTTCGGGGGGGTGAGCGGCAGTAATGACACTTCATCCTATTATTTTACCGCAGATGAAAATCATTCCCGGTTAGCGGCAACGCTGATATGGAATATATCTATTAATGGCGGCACGTATTACAGTTTTAACGGGAATGCCACACTTTATGATATGGACCTGTTGCTTTTTGATGTGACCGATCCTGAAAATCCGGTTTTAAGCGCCTGCTCCATGGCAGAAGGTGTCAATCAAGAGAATTTGTGGGTGCCGCTTGAGAAGGGGACGAATTATTGTATCCAGGTCAGAAAGGGGAGCAGCCAATCGGATTTTTTGTGGGATTATGCACTTGCCTGGCACCTGCAAAATGATGGAGACCGGGATGCCATGCCTGACTACTGGGAGCTTGAAAACCTGCTTGACCCGGATAATCCGAACGATGCAGATAAAGACCCTGATTTTGATGGGCTTCCGAACAGCGAGGAATACACGTATGGCACAGATCCGGGGAACTCAGATACAGATGAAGACGAGTTCCCGGATGGATATGAGGTCAAGGAAGGATATGATCCTCTGGACCCGGCTTCGCATTTGCCATATGAGGTGCCTTCCTTGAGCGTGCTGACGCTTGTCTGTCTGACCGGCGTATTTTTCTTCTTAGAGGCGCATTATTCAAGGAAATAAATATACAAAGACCGATAATGCCATGCAACAATAATATATCCATATTTTATGGCAGATCAATTCACATTTGAATAGAGAATTTCAAATATTTTGTCTATTATTGTCTCAGGAGGAATTCCTTTCATCTGGTACTTATCTTCAATATATTCGCCTGAACTTTCCACATAATGGCCGAAGTCGACTTTTGGTTTAACTGCATTCCACGAGTGAGGGCATTTCCCAACAAGGGCAATAAACGGTGTCCCCACAGCTGCTGCGATGTGCATGGGAGATGAGTCGACGGTCACTAGCAGGTCTAAAGCGGCAATCGTATCTACCAGTTCGGTAATACGGGTTTGCCCGGTGAGATTTACATATTCACCATGAGCGGGTAATCGTGAAACCAGTTTGTCACTGGTTTCCTTTTCGGAGCTATCCCCCAAAAAAATACAGGTGTGGTTTGGTGATATGGACACATGTTCAACGACGTTTGCCGCCATATCAACAGGATAATGTTTGATTTTTTTATTGCACCCGCCAAAATAAAATCCAATCAGTGTTCCGCCGTTCTTTTTTTGCACAACTGCTTTCCTTGCATCAAAGGGTATCGTTACAGGCGGAAGTTTTTGAAATGTATTACCCGAAAACGAATTCACCAAATAGGCGTAGCGGTTAATGTAGTGGTGTCCTCTGTCTATTTTCAGTTTATGATCCAGAAGAAACGCTCTGGCTTTTTTATCATAGCCGGATATCATTTTAACGCTTCCAAGCCTGAAAGTTAAAGCATCCAGAAACGTGTTACTGAAAAGAAATCCAAGATCGAATTTCCGTAACATCTCAAAAAATATGTGGTAGTATGAAAATAAATCTAGACTTCTAGCTTTGCTAGTGTTATAGCCCTAAATATGAACATTTCAGGGCTCACAAAAAAAATATCAGACGATGAGAAATCTCCACTT
The DNA here is from genome assembly GCA_018816735.1 of Pseudomonadota bacterium. Lineage (GTDB taxonomy): Bacteria > Desulfobacterota > Desulfobacteria > Desulfobacterales > JAHIVH01 > JAHIVH01. Next base: position 131,633 of record JAHIVH010000107.1, read on the forward strand.
GTAACCGA
>JAHIVH010000108.1 GCA_018816735.1 Pseudomonadota bacterium
TATCTTTTTGGGAATTCATTAACGATAGGATAGCCCAAAATAATAATATTCCTCCCTTACCAGATCTAATGGAACTTAAGGCTGCTATTGCCTCGGCATAGTTGCGTCTTTTCTACCACATACTTTTTGAGATGTTACAAACTGAGTCCAATCGAAATAAGGGACGAAAGGGCATCACTTGTCTTTTGGCAGCGTATCCTTTATACTCACTCACTGAAATTGATTTGCAAACCCTATGAAAATAATTGTGTGAAACTTGAGATAACAATGGACGTATCACCCGAAGGTCAAATAAGATTTTTTAATATTGTTGCAGTTTTTACCGTGTTACTCATTTACGGAACACTATTTTTTGTTTCGGGTTGCGGATTAAAACAGAAAGAAAAAAACACGCCTTCATTCAGAATTATTTCCACAAGTCTATCAAAGGGGATCGACATCACGGAAGATGATAGCTACCCGAGAGATGTCTCGGATATATTTACATCCAACGATACTGAGATCGTTTCCCATGTACGGTATGCCAACCTGTCCGGAAGTCACCATTTCAAATGGGAGTGGTACACACCTGACGGTAAACTCTATTATGCCACAAAAGCGCATCCGGTGAAGACATCTGTAAACACCTATGTCACGCAAGGGACATCCTGGCATAAATTACCTATGGGCGACATATTGAAACAAAATGGCTCAGGCAGGTGGAAGGTCAACATTTTTTTTGATGATGCACTTGTGGCATCCGATTTTTTTCAGATTAAAATGAATTCAGGAAATACCGAATTCGGTAACTTTCATGCGCTTGTCATTGGAAATAACAAATATTCGTTTCTCCATGAACTCAAAACAGCGGAAAACGATGGTAGAAAAGTGGCATCTGTTCTGGAGGATCTATACCGTTTCAAGGTAACCCTACTTTTAAACGCCAAGCGTGCGGATATCATGTTGGCACTCAATAAACTCAGAAACAGTCTCACTGAAGATGATAATCTTTTGATATTTTATGCAGGTCACGGTCTTTTGGATGAACAAGGTGATGAGGGATACTGGTTGCCTGTAGATGCAAAAAAAGATAATGAAATTTATTGGATATCAAATTCCTATATTGCCACTGTCTTAAAGGCCGTTGCTGCCAGACATGTATTGATTGTATCGGACAGCTGCTATTCGGGAAAACTGTCACGAGATGCCGGAGGTCCACGGGTCAGTCTTAAAAATCTCAACTATTATAAAAATATTGCACGCAAAAAATCGCGTTGTGTCATATCATCCGGTGGGCTTGAGCCGGTGATCGATAGCGGTGGAAAAAACGGGCACTCCATATTTGCCGCCACATTTATCGATACGCTGATAGAAAATAAAGGAATTATGGATACGAATATGCTTTTTACAAAAGTGCGCCACAGTGTTATGCTGAATTCCTCTCAAACTCCTGAATACTCAGATTTGCGAAACGCAGGACACGAAGGGGGAGATTTTCTATTTATAAGGAGATAGCAAGTTGTTAAGGAGGATCTTATTTTGAAACCAACCAGGCGGTCTATTACGGCTTTTCTCATTTTCTTCTTGTATTATATGTGTGCGTTGCCAATCCCCTCAATGGCAAAAGAGGGGAATTTATCCAATCAAAATGAAAAAATAGAGACACCCCAAACCCGATTGTCCCCTGAAATTAAAATAGGGTCAACAAAAGGAACTCGCCCCCTCCATTGGATTACAGAACACAAATGGTGGGTTCTCTCAGGTGTATCTGTGTTGACAGCGGGTCTTATTCTTTTAAACAAAAGTGATGATTCAGGAAATGATATAAATAACAATACGAATGATGGTGGTGACAATGGGTATGGTCAAATTTCAGGGAAATGGTAACGATGAAATCAATACATCTTTCTAATCAGAGAAAAATATTTTTCGGAATCACTCTATTCTTGTCATTATTTTTAATGCATGGCTGTGCCGGTGATGAAAATACTGCAGACGGTTCAACCGGCATGGGTGGGATAGCCTTTAAAATCAGATGGCCGGACGTGAATCTGGAAGAAAAATCGAGCGTGGCTAACCGGACTCTCACAGAAAACAATTGTTTGTACGGTACCATTCGTACGGTTGTTTTTGCAATTTATGATAAGGATAAAAATCTGCTCGTCGATCTTGAGGATGCGACATTTAATTGCAGTGATGGAGAAGGGATAGTTGATCAAGTACCGACTGGAAGCGGCATAAGGCTGGTCGTGCTTGCAAATGGATACAATCCCTTAACAATTAAAGAAGAGCCTTTTTTGCGGGGAGAGTATGGCGAAGAAATTACAGTTGAGGCTGACAAAACAACAGAACTTGGCACCATCGAAGCCTATGATTTTGTACCCAATTTAACCGACCCCTTTCAGTCCGATCGACTTGAAAACGACGAACTTTCCTTTGAATGGACTAACGTGGCAGGGGCATTAACATACAGAATCAAGTTCACAAGAATGAGTCCACCCGGTGCCGTACCTATCGAATTTAATACCAGTGGCGTCTCTATTTCATTGGATTCGCCGGATGCTGATTTTTTTGTCGAAGATGGCCTGTACACATGGTCTGTAGCGGCCATCGATGCTTATGGCAATTATGGCGCCGATTCTGCTGCCCGGTATTTTACATATATCGATTGACCCATATGAAAAAGTTTTCCTTCAGCGGGCAATCCAAAACTTTTTATTTGATTGGCTTCGGCCATGGCAGACCATTTGCATATGGTTAACTTTTTAGATAATAGATCATCCTTACCTCTCTCCAAAGACGTTCAATAAAATTCATCACGAAATTCTTCATTCAATTAAAGCGTTTATAAGGGGTTACCTTGATTTTTGTCATAAATATAATGGCATAAACCAAGATGCGATCCACCGACCCCATCGTGCGGTTCTTGTAAAAGTACAACCGGCAAGGAATTAAAAAATATGGGTTGCAAAAGCCCCAACATGGGGCAATAAAGCCCCGCGTTATCAATTGAACCAATGTTGTCAATGTATTATCACATTAATTATTCTTTTATGAGGCAGAATTACCCCTAATCAATACAACCTGATCATCACGCCAGGTAAATATATATTCCTTTATAAACCATTCGAAAAATTGAACAAATCCTTATTGTCAAATGAAAATTTATCCAAATGGCGTCAGATATTTTCATTTGGCTTACTTTTCGCAAATTACCTGAACACTGTTTGATCTGGGGTATGCTGGATATGGTTGGGGACTTATTACTATATGGGGAAAGCTGTGGGATTGCGCAATTTAATCAACATATTTTTTATGAATAAAGACAAATCATCATTCAATGACTGTCTATAGCTTTTAGGAAATGTTTGCAATTAAATCAAATGGATAGGGTTCAATTAAAATTGATGGACAGAATATTGAATTCAGGAGACTAAAAAATTTAAAACAAATATATTTTCTCAGAAACTTGAAACAAAATTTGAAAGGAAAACCGGATGTATATCCTAATTAACGCCTTTTGGCGCAAAATAGAATGCCTGATTCACAGCGTGCGTGAAAGAGCGTATTTTATTATAGCAGTTACAGGAACAATTTTTTTGAGTGCTTTTGTCATGGGCTGCTTTGATGATGGTCCTTCTTCGTGGCCCGGAGGCCGCTGGTACCCGGGCGAACCTCAGTATGGCATGGCCATTGAGAAAAATGTCCCCATTGTTATGGACGATGGGGCAACGCTTTATGCGAATATCGGATACCCGGCAGACCTTGAAACCGGCAAACGGGCGGAAGGTACCTTTCCTGTGCTTTTAACCCAAAACCAGTATTGTATTCCAGGCACCAATGAGTCTATTTATCCACTAAATCAATTTTTAGTCTCCCATGGTTATATCTATGTTGTGGCACAAGTCCGTGGTACCGGCTATACCACAGGCCCCGATGGTGACACTTTGGCGAACGACATGTTCAGTGAGAGACAGGCTGAGGATGGTGTTCAATTGGTGGATTGGGTGGCCCATGAGCTTGATGGGTCAAATGGTGTGGTCGGCCTGGATGGCCTGTCATTCCTCGGTATCTCTCAGATCTTTACTGCTGCAAAGCTGGGACCGGATTCACCGGTCAAAGCCATGGTACCTGCCTCTGCCGGCCACAGCTATAACCTTTATTTCTCAGGCGGCATCATGACCTCACTGGAGGACATCGCAAAAATACCGCCTGCCAATATTATATTAGGCGTGAAAAATTTTTTTGCGAACGCCAAATGGCAAACTTGGTTAAACGAACAATACTACGAAGGGAAGGAAGAAGCATACAATGGCGATTATTGGCAAAAGAAAACCACGTCCAACATGGCCGAACAGGTTGTCGCAAGTGGTATACCTGCACTGCTTTGGACCGGTTGGAATGCAACGGAAATGGCTGATGCGCTGGAACTATACAGTGCGCTACAAAACGCTGCCGCCGGCCTGCCGCCATTGGGGCCCATGGCCTTGGATCAGCCTGCAACCGGGCGTTACCAGATTATTGTAGGGTCTTGGATCCATGGATTTGGGATAGACCAAACCTTGATACTTGAATGGTATGATCACTGGCTTAAGGGGCAGGATACTGGCATTGATGAAACATCCACCCCCATGCACCTTTATGAGATGAAGGGAGATCGCTGGATCAACATGTCTCATGTTCCTTTTACCGATACCTACACACCTTTCTATATTGAGGCCGAAGGTAAGCTGAACCGTAATATACCCGGCGAAGGTCAGGATAGTATACGCTGGGCAAATCCGGATGAAGAGAACAGTATGTTGTTCTATACCTCAGCCCCCCTGGAGCAGCCCAAGACCATTGCAGGAACGATCACCACAACGGTCTGGGCGAGTTCTTCCAATACCAATATGGAGCTGATTGCCGTACTCTATGATGTCGATCCTGACGGGAAGGAGAAGGAAATTACACATGGCGCCCTACTCGGCAGCTTAAGGGCCGTCAGTGATGAGGGTTCCTGGTATGATACAAACGATATCATGATACAAGCCAGGCACCTGTTTCTATCCGACGACTACCTGACGCCTGACAAAACGGAGCGTTTTGATATCAATTTGTATCCAACGCTGTGGAAGGTAGGTGCCGGCCATTCGCTTCGCTTGGAGATCAGCACCATGGCAGGTTCCGATCGTTGCAATGTACTGGAGGTCCTGGATGTGGCCTGGCCTTGCGTGTTATCAAAATCCCAGGAAGAAACGCTGCCAGGTGGTGTTTACACTATTTTTCAAGGCGGCACAACTGCGACACGTATCAACATACCGTTTGTCAATCCATCGTCCTTGGCGACGATTTACAGCGATAAGACTCCAACCAGTAGTGGTTTTTCAATGCCTCTGGATTGGGGTACTATTCTGGAGTAGTATCTCGATTTTTAATAATAACGAAATTGGGCGCTTGGGTGAGTCAACATTTTGGGTTGTAAGGGGCACACCTTGATTATTAGGAATTTTAAACAAATGGGGGATGTTTTATCATGGCAACAATCTAACTACATGCATGCCTCTTTTGCAAAAACCTTTATGTCGGCGGCAGGAGACCTTGCCGTACAAAGTTTAAGAGCCGCCCAGGAAAACGATTACATCCTGGTTGTTGAAGGAGGCGTTCCCGCAGCCTTTGATGGCATGGCCTGTACGCTTTTTACTGAAAATGGCCGGGATGTGACCATGCTGGAGGCAGTTCAGGAACTTGCACCAAATGCCCAGGCAGTTGTTTGTGTGGGAACCTGCGCAAGCTATGGCGGCATTCCTGCATCCGGTTCAAATCCTACAGCAGTAAAGACGGTTTCAGAGGTTGCCGGTATTCCGACCATTAACATTCCCGGCTGTCCGGCACATCCGGATTGGGTGGCTGCAACAATCGCGAAAGTTCTCTGTGGAGAGAAGTTTATCCTGGACGACAACGACAGTCGGCCAGTGGACATATTTCATCGAACCGTTCACTACTTTTGTCCCAGAAGGCCGCTTTATGATAAAGGCCACTTTGCCACTGAAATCGGTCAGGAAGGAAAGTGTTTTTATAAATTAGGCTGCAAGGGTCCATACACGATTGCGGACTGCTCTGCTCGCGGCTGGAATAACGGGTTCAACTATTGCATTCAGGCAAACGTCCCTTGCGCGGGGTGTGCGGAAAAGTCATTTCCGGCGGACCAACTGTTCAAACGTTAGAGATAAATGCGAATACGGCAGCTCTAAATATAAGTTAGGAGGTATTGAGAGTAATGAAACGAAAAGAAGAAAATAATAACAAATCAATGGATGCGTCTGGGAATCACGAGCTGTCCAGAAGAGGATTTTTAAAGATAGTCGGCGTATTTGCCATCAGCGCAACCGGAGCCGGATTGATCTCTTGCGATAAGGACACCATACCTGATCTTTCACCAGGTGTAAGTTTGGGATATATTCTTGTAGATACAAAAAAATGTCAGGGGTGTTTAACTTGCATGATTTCCTGTTCACTGGTCAATGAAGGATGTGTCAATCTTTCTTTATCTAGAATACAAGTGGTACAAAATACCCTTGGCTGCTACCCTGATAATATTCATATCTCTCAATGCCGCCAATGCGAAAACCCCAAGTGTGTTGATGCCTGCCCAAACGCGGCGCTTATTATAGACAAAGAGCATGGAAATGTCAGATTGGTCAAACCGAATAACTGCATTGGGTGCGGCCGATGCGTGATGGCCTGTCCATATGAACCCAAAAAGCCTATTATCGCACCTGACGAGAGATTTGGAGAGCTTTTAAAATCCCGTAAGTGCGACCTGTGCATTAATGCGCCCCATCATTTTGCATCTGTTGGAGGCGGCATTGAAGGCGTGCGGGCATGTGAGACCATGTGTCCTTTGGGTGCCATAACATTTGCGACTGAGATGCCCGAACAAGAAGGTGATGAGGGATATGAGGTCAATTTAAGGGGCTTAAATTGGGCATTTTTAGGGTATGATATTTCTTAGAAAATTTTGGAGGTTATTTCCATGGGCGGATATGTAGGTAAAATTATAAGAGTTGATTTAACGACAAGAAACATTAGTTTTATTGATACGGCGAAATATGAAAAATGGGGCGGCGGCCATGGTATCGGTTCAGCCCTGTTTTATGATATTGCAGTAAAGGAAAAAGGGCTTGACTTTGAAAATATGGATCATAATTCACCTGACGATGGCGGTTTCCATCCTGATAATGTGGTCACCATCATGACTTCGCCTCTCTCGGCAACAGGTGTCCCGGCAGCAACAGGCAGAACAGAGGTTCAGGGAATCGGCGTACAACAATATCCTATTGGCTGGTTTACCCGGTCAAATTTCGGCGGATACTTCGGGCCGATGCTCAAGTTTGCAGGTTATGACGGTATCGTGATTGAGGGGGCATCTCCCAATGCCGTATGGATCGATATTCGTGATGAAAATATTACAATAAGAGATTGCGACGAAATTGGATTATGGGGAAAGGATACGACTGAAACGCAATATATGATTTGGGCTTACGTGGCCGGGCAAGAAACTTATGGTTCATGGATTTCCCCCAACGACACAAACGGCAGCACCACACAACGACCTGCCGTGTTGACAATCGGAAGAGCAGGAGAAAAAAAGAGCCGTATGGCATGCCTGATACACAGCGCGGCGTGTGCTGCAGGGCAGGGTGGTTTTGGCGGTGTCTGGGGGTCAAAGAATCTTAAAGCCATCAGTGTTATAGGGACAGGAAGTGTTCCGGTGGATGATCCTGCCGGTTTGTTGAGTGCGCGTCTTTCGAATGTGCGTGACTACGCCCTTGATGTTGATAAAGCGGATTTAATGAGTTTGTCCCGAGGGATGATACGACATAATATGCCCCCGACCATCATGGATGCATACGGCAAGACACCGACCTACTTTTATAATGGCGATTTAACGGATTCTTTAAGGAAGGAAAAAAAAGGGCCATTAAGCTGTATGGGATGTTATGCGGCCTGCAGAGGACGGTATAAATCGGGAAAGGCAAATGGCGCATCATGTGCGGGGACATGGTTTTATGGACAGGCCGACGAACGGGAATTTCAGATCGAGGCAACAGATCTGATCAATCGATACGGATTTAATACGTATGATTTTTTTCAAGGCCTTCCCTATCTGAATGATCTTGCGGAAAAAGGCGTGATCGGTCTTTCGGGGTCAGGGGCTGAAATCGAATCTGACCTTGATTTTTCAACTTTCGGTTCTCTTGAGTTTGCCGGGGAACTGCTGAGGATTGTCGCCGAAAGGGATACGCCTTTTGGGGATACGGTTGCAGATGGCTTCATGAGGGCAGTTGTAAAATGGGGAAGAGTGGATGACCTTGGCGATAATACCGAAGAAGATAAATCACACTTAAGGTTCCCCTACTGGGGCATGCCAGAACACCACTACGACGGCCGGGCCGAGGTTGAATGGGGGTATGGCACCATTCTGGGCGATCGGGACATCAATGAGCATGCCTTTGCGCAAATTTACCTGGACAACTACTGGGGCGAACGTATCCCGTTCAGGGGCACGGACGCCACAGCCGAAGAGGCAGTGAGGATTTACAGCAGTAAAATGCTGCCCCAGGCAAATGAATATGACAGCCCTGAGGATGCCATGCAAATGCTGAATTACAGTACGGAAAATATCTATTCCATCCACATTGTACGATTGGTAGCATGGCACAGGCACTTTACGCGTTTCTTCAAGGAGTCCATGCTCTTCTGCGATATGAAATGGCCTGATTTTGTAAATAGATCCAGGGAAGATAAAGCAGGATCCTCACCTTGGGTAGAACCCCAATTCATAAAAACAGTCACAGGCAAGAACCTGTCATTTCTTGAGGGAATGGAAATTGGCCGAAAAATTTGGAATCTGGATAATGCTATCTGGGTGCTGCAGGGAAGACACAGAGATATGGTTCGGTTTTCAGAGTACATGTATAAAAGCCCGTTTCCCGAGACGTATAAAATGCCGACGTATAATCCTGACAAGATAAAAAAATGGGCCTATCGCGATTGCGGCCACAGGTGCTTTGATAGTGATAAGTTTGAAAATTTTAAAACCAAATTCTATACGTATGAGGGCTGGGATATTGATACGGGCTGGCCGACCAGGCAAACCCTTGAAGAACTTGATATGGGGGATGTGGCTGATTCACTGGCATATTGGGGAAAACTCGGGACAGATTGATCATAGTGTAAGGGTCAAAAAATGCAAATAAACTTTCAAATTGAAAGGGGGTGAAGAGATGTGTGCAAAAAAACGGATGTTTGGAACACTAGTCGCTATGATTCTAATGATGCAATCTCCAGTCCTGTTTGCAGATGAAATTTCCAAAGAGGGGGAGGATCTGATTAAGCAGGCATTGGCTTTCAAAGGGTATCAGGATGCGGTTTGTCAGTTTAATCTTAGAATCGCCATTCCGGAAATAGATGGGGCAGAAGCGGTCGATCTCTGGGCGACGCTTATTAAACACGCCGGTGACGAGCCTTTACCCACCATCCTCGTGGCAACGCCTTACAGGAGGGAATTGTGTATTTTTGATGCGTTGACCCTTTTCACCCGAGGATATAATATCCTTTGCATCGATTTAAGGGGAACCGGTTCCGCAGAAGGCACCTGGATGTCTTTTGATGAGACGGAACACAAAGATGTGGCTTTTGTGGTCGACAAATGGATTCCGAAACACCCCTGGTCAGACGGCAAGGTGGGGATGCTGGGGCCGTCTTACATGGCGATCATCCAGTTTATGGCTGCTGGAAATATCGAAGTGAATGAAAATAGCGAGCCTGTGCATCTGAAGGCCCTTTTCCCTATCGTTCCCATGGCAGATGCCTACAAGGACATTGTCATGCATGGGGGGAACATGGATCTCCTTTTTATCCCAATCTGGTTGTTGGGCGTCGATTTGCTGGCCATGCTGCCGTCTACTCTCTATCTTGGTGGCGAAAATGCCGATATGGACGGCACCTGGGAGGATCCAAATACACATGTGATCAAGACATATTCACGAACGGCGAAAGCAAAACCTATCAATATGGCCTTTCCCAACATGCTGCGGAAGACAAGGCCATGGTCATTGGTCCCTGGTATCATGGGGACGGGGCATTCTGTCTGGGGGTAGATGGTATGATGCCGACAACCAATGCCGTTCAGGCCAGATGGTTCGACTGGAAGATCAAAGGCATAGAAGATCCGTTCATGGTTGAATATCCGGTCGCCCTCTACATCATGGGAGAGGATAAATGGCGGGCTGAAAAATCATGGCCTCTTCCCGACTCCCGTTTAGACCATGAGATTCTCTATCTTTCAAAAAAGAAGGCAAAATACAATTACAGAGATTTGTTTTCCTTTTTTAACAGGAAAAATGATTATAAATTAAGTGCAGAAGTTGCTTCAAAAGACTACGATGGAAACAATCCGGTTTTAAAACATCGACCCCGGCAACAACTTCATGGAATGATATCCCGATCCTTTTCCAGATGGTTTATGGGAATACCGGCATTGATTTCCCAAACCTACAAATACATATTTGATAAAGATGTGGACGATCAAATGTTTTACGAAGACGAACGATTGGATGAGATCGGCGTTCTCACCTTCACAACAGATCCGTTAAAAGAAGATATTGAAATCACTGGCCCCATGAAATTGACCTTCTGGTCAAAGACCACATTTGATGATCCACTCGAAAACACTTGGATCAATAAGTTTCTTGATCTCTTTTTCGCCGTGACGAACAACGATCTGGGTGCGGTGGAAGATGAAAATAACACTGTGAAAATTTTAACCGAAGAAGATGATGTGCAGTTCGTCGTCGAAATAAACGACGTATTTCCGAAAGGAAGGGCGAAAAATATAACCTCCGGCTGGTTAAGAGCCTCACACAGACCTTTTGATCCTGAACTTGTGCATGAGATCGACCCCAATTACACGGCGTTTGATCCTTTCTATGATGATGCGGATAAACATCCAAATAAAATCAATGAGAACGAGGTTTATAAATATGTGGTGGAAATTTGGCCGACAGCGAATGTCTTCAAGAAAGGACATCGGGTCCGTGTGAGCCTCTCTGCCTCCGATTTTCCTCATCTTCTACCCATTATGGTCCCTTGCGACAACGTCATCATTATTGATGACGATCATCCGGCAGCATTTGAATTCACGTCCGTCAACCAGGATGACGAAGGCATCACTTGGAAGTGGATTGAAGATAAAGGAGAATATGATCCATTGACACATTATCTGATGAGCAACGGGAATTAAGGGATAGTGTTCCTTGAAAACATAGACTACCCCCCCTAAAGAAACTTCCTAAAAATTATATAAAGGAGATGGTAAATAGCCATCCCCCTTTACTGTGAAATCCATATCTCCCTTACAAAAATAATTCGACAAATAATGATCCAAAGGCTGTCTATATTTATTAGAAATTGTGTGCAATTAAAATCAAGGGCCGATAGCAATTGATGCACACATGCTTCTTTAAGAGATTTAACTTCAAGTTATCTCAAAATAGATATACACGCAACCCATGATAACGGATAGCAGGATGTGAAAAAATGAGAATAAATTCTATTCGCACGGTTAATAAAAGGCCTTTAAATGTCTTTGCAATTTCTACCATATCAATCTTATGTGGCACTATTGTCTTTGTTTCGGGGTGTGGTTTGAAACAGAAAGAAAAGGCCATTCCTTCCTTCAAAATCATTTCCACAAGTATATCAAAAGGTGTCGAAATAACGGAAGATGATAGTCACCCTGTCGAAGTTTCGGGTAAGTTTACGTCCGACGATGCAGAGATCATTTCCCATATCCGGTATGCCAATCTGTCCGGAAGTCACCATTTCAAGTGGGAATGGTACACACCTGATGGCAAATTATATTATACGACCAATGAACATCCTGTGAAGACATCTTTAAAGACCTATGTCAAGCAAGGAACATCATGGCATAAACTACCTGTAGGCGACACCTTGAAGCAAAATGGTTCAGGAAAATGGAAAATCAATATTTTTTTTGATGACGCCCTTGTGGCGTCCGATTTTTTTCAGATTAAAATGAATTCCGAAAAATCTGGTTTTGGCCGCTTTCATGCGCTTGTCATTGGGAATAATCAATATTCGTTTCTTCCGGAACTAAAATCAGCTGAAAACGATGCCAGGAAAGTGGCGTCTGCTCTGGAAGAACTATATGGTTTTAAGGTCACCCTCCTTTTAAACGCCAAACGCGAGGATATCATTCTTGCGTTCAATAAACTCAGAAACAGTCTCACGGAAGAGGATAATCTTCTGATATTTTATGCAGGCCACGGTCTTTTGGATGAAAAAGCGGATGAGGGCTACTGGTTGCCTGTAGATGCAAAAAATGACAATGAAATCAACTGGGTACCGAATTCTTATATTGCAACTATCCTAAAGGCGATTGCTGCTAAACATGTGTTGGTTGTATCGGATAGCTGTTATGCGGGAAAACTGTCACGTTCGGTCGAGAGTCCCCCGATCAGTCTAAAAAATCTCAACTATTATAAGACTATTGCACATAAAAAATCACGCTGTGTCATTTCATCCGGAGGGCTTGAGCCGGTCATTGACAGTGGTGGAAAAGACGGTCACTCGGTATTTGCGTCTTCACTAATCGATACACTTGCAGACAATAAAGGGATTATGGAAGCAAATATGCTTTTTACAAAAGTGCGCCACATCGTCATGTTAAATTCTTACCAAACACCTGAATGTTCGGATTTGAGAAATGCCGGTCATGTCGGGGGCGACTTTTTGTTTATCAGGAAATAAAACATTGGTCAGGAGGGGCTAACTTTGAAACCAATCAAGCGATTTATTGTTGTTCTTATATTTTTAATTAATCATGCGTATTCATTGCCAATCCACGCAATGGCAAAAGAATGGCAATTATCTAATCAAAATGAAGAAATAGAAACACCCCAAACGCGATTGTCTCCTGAAATCAAGATGCCATTCATAAAAGGGACTCGATCATTCTCTTGGATTGCAGAGCATAAATGGTGGTTGATCGCAGGTGTGTCTGCGTTGACAGGTGGTATTATTCTTTTAAACAGCAGGGATAACCCGGATAATAAGACAATTGACGATATAGACGATAACAGTACAACTGATGTTGGCGAAAATGGATATGGTCAAATTTCAGGAAAATGGTAACGATGAAATCAATACATCTTTATAATCAGCGAAATATAGTATTGGGAGTTATGCTTTTGGGGGTATTATTTTTAATGGTTGGCTGCGCCGGTAATGAAACTGCTGCAGGCGGGGCAACCGAAACCGGGGCAATAACCTTTGAAATCAGGTGGCCGGATGTGAATCGGCAGTCGGACATGATTGCTGCAGCATTGACCACTACAGAGGCTGATTGTATGAGTGGTACCATCCGGACGGTTATTTTTGCGATTTATGATAAGGATAACAATCTGCTCGTCGATTTAGAGGATGCGACATTTAATTGCAGTGATGGGGAAGGGATAGTTGATCAAGTACCGGCTGGAAGCGGCATAAGGCTGGTCGTGCTTGCAAATGGATACAACCCGCTAACAATGACAGAAGAGCCTTTTTTGCGGGGAGAGTATGTCGAAGATATTACAGTTGAGGCTGACAAAACAACAGAACTTGGCATCATTTTAACCTATGACTTTGAAGCGAATTTAACAGCTCCATCAAATGGAGCTATGCTAAGCAAAGACCAACTTTCTTTTAAATGGACTGATGTAGAAGGTGCATCAACATACAGAATACAATTTACAAGAATGAATCTAACCGGTATAGATCCTATCGAATTTGTTACAAGTGATACTTCTTTATCAATAGATTATCAAGAATATGATTTTTTTGTTGAAAGTGGTTTATATGCGTGGTCTGTGGCGGCCATTGATGAGTATGGCAACTATGGAAAAGATTCCAGTACCAGAAATTTTATTATGTTTGGTTATTAATATAAATGACAATGGATATGGTTAAATTTCAGGTGAGTGGTAATCCTATATAATCAAAGAAAATATTTTCGAGATATTCGCTATAAGTTGTCCACTCCGGGAAGATGCATGAAACTAAAGACATAGGGACGAATAACTCGACTGCCAATCTCAAATGGATAACCTTCAGGAAACAATTTGCCTATCGGCCTTTGAAGCTTCCCGTTGAATACCCTTTTTTTATCATTCCAGCTTAACCTGGCATCGGAAAAGTCAAGGAAAGACCGGGCATGTGGAAAAAACGCCTTGAAAGCAGCTTCCTTTGCTGAAAACAGACGTTTAATTCTGAAATCGGCCTTTCCGTCTTCTGAAGTTACCCATTCAAGTTCCGGCCCCGCGCATATCATTTTATAAGCATTCCTGGGGATCTCACGCCTAACTCCCTCCAGATATTCAAGGTCAATACCGATCCCGGTTGTTCTATTATATGGACCAACGGCGCATATCGCAATTTCATCGGTATGCGTAATGGCACCGACAAATTCATCCGGCCAGATAGGTTCGTTGAAACCCCCTTTTAGTATGGGCGGAGGAAATTTAAAACCGACTTTTTTCAAGGCATCATAGCATGCTGCCCTTCCCAAAAAAAATTCGAGTTTACGTTTATCACTTGCCCGGGAAGAAATGATGATCTTTTCCTCAGGTGACAACATAAATTCCGTTGAATCATTTTTAGCGCTGACCGCAAAACCGATGTATTGAGGAAATGGAGAAGATATCATATTATTCCGAAATCCATATTTCTTTTATCTGATCGGCTTCAGCCATGACAGACCATTTGGGACTATAGGACAATACGGTCTTTCCCCAGACCTTGTCCATAAAAGGTTTGCCAAAACGCTTCTCAATATCTTTCACGGAGCCCAATCTATCTTTAATAATGAGCATTTCAACAAAACCATTGACAGCAAGTATTTTTGTGCCGTCAGGAAGGGTGTAAATATCCCCTTTTATCATTCCATTTTGCCAGGCAAAAGATATTCGCTCCCAATTTGATATCTGTTTTTGTATTTCCTTATCTTCCTGTAAATCCTGGCCGATTTTTGCCGGCATTTTAAAGGACAAAGGAAGGGGCGCGGTGGAGGGGGGGGGCGAAGGGATGCTTTTTCCTTCTACTTTTTCACATACTGCCAATCTAAAAGGATTGGGTAAATTTTCCGGGTGTTCAGCCAGTTTTTTAAATACGCTCATGGCTTCACCATTACGCTTTCTTTTCTCAAGCAGTCTGGCAAGATTGTATTGAATGGAGACGGGCGAATTTTCTTTTCCTGAAAGCGTTTTCAGTATTTCGATTACATACGGCCACATATCCACATTCGGCGCTTCTTCCATCATCACGATTGCCTGAAGACATTTGATTTCGTCATTATCGGGATCAAGTGAAAGTGCCTCCTCAACAACGGCTCTGGCTTTATAAATTTCTCCTAAATAGAAATAGGCGGATATAAGATTTAAACGTGAAGGCAGATATAATTTGTCTTGCTTGCAGGCACTTTCAAAACAACTGATGGATAAATTCAACACCTCTTTTACCTGATCTGAAATAAACTTCTGCTCATTTCCCGACCTTGATAATGAGGATTCGGCGAGGCTTGATATATCAATCATCCAGGGAAACCAGTAATCATAAGCAAGGGATGCGGGCATCTTTTTGATTGCCATTTGAAGATAGCAGTATCCCAGGTTATTGAACACTTCTCTTGACGGAAATATTTTCTGAAATTCTTTGAGAAAATAAATGGCATCTTCGTATCGGCCGAAATGGGCTAAGCGCGAACCGAATTCAAAAAAATCAATTTTTTCTCCGAGTCTCTTCAATTTTACCTGAAGAAGCCTTGCTCTTTCCTTGGGGTGGGGGTGACTGATATCAATTTTTGTATGGGTTTGCGCCATCCAATAGGTAAAAAAATCATCCCCGTTTGTTTCCAGTGAAAGTGTGGCCATTGAGAAACCCGATATCGCTGCATACATAAATCCCAGATCATCTGCCGCCATTTCCTTTTCCTTTGATCGGGACAGCGCTTCTATGTCTTTTTCTTTCAATGCATCTGAGTTTTCTTCAAGTATTTTTTTTAATCGTTTTGACCATGGATCGGGATCACCTGAAAGTGCCATAAAGGTTTGCATATGCCAGAAGTCGTTATTGGCAGTGTGTGCCAGTTCGTGGCCTATGATGAATGCCAGCCTCGCATCTCCCTTAGTCATGCTTACATCGGAATAGCAGATCTCAAGTGCTTTTATTGAAAGTACGATATTTCCGTCAGGAAGAGAAATGGTCCAGGGATCGCCGGGACTGTTCACAATTTTCAGACTGGGAATGTGGTTTCCTCTTTTGTCTGCTACCTGCGACACTTTTTCAAATACGTTGCATGCTCTTTTCACCAGTTTATTTGAGCCCGCATCAGCGAGACCATATGCCTTGATATAGAATTGTACATTTGATTTCAGGCTCTCCCGATATTCGGACCCGGCTTTTGCACACGGTATACCTGCGAGGAAGAGAACCATCCAGACAATCAGAAATTGATATTTATGATTTAACATACGATTCCGCCTATTAACCATTTTAAATCTCTAATTAATTATTTTGAAGCGTTCAACCCTTCAGTAACAAAATTAAGCTCTGATATGATCATCCGGCACGCGCCATTTTGTTTTTGAACCATTTCCTTGTCGATACGCTGAATTGATCTTGTGAGGATAACCGCTTCATTTTGTTCTTTTTCGTGGCGACTTAAATCGTTGATCAGCCATTGAGCCGTATCGTGCTGTACTTCCCATAAATTTTCCGGAAGTGTGTCATTTGACTTGCAAACGTATGATATAAGGGCAAACCATCGGCCGGCCCAAAAATACGCTTTATTTGTATCCGCAATTTTATCAGGCGGTGTTTCCCTGTTTATCAGCATTTTGCTGCCGGTGTTATATCCGGAAATAAATGTTTGGGCAAAAGGAGAGGGCTTTTCAATTGACAGGCCTGCAAATCCATAGCCCTGATTCACGGTATTGTTTTCCTGAATAAGCAAATCCGGCCCTCTATCAGCGTCTTTTACTAAATGGTTGGCAGCCATTGCCAACTGGTACTGCCGATTGATCATTGTTGAAACAGACGGCTGGGTGAACATATTGAAATAGATTAAACACACCAAAGATGCCGCCACTGCAGTCGCAATTGCAAAACGCGCTTTATATGTGTTGAAAAAACCGGTTTTAGAGTGATGATGCCGGTCTGTGACGTCCGTTTTGTCATTATCCGACAAAATCGCTGTTGCAGTCAGCCATTCATGATAACATTCAGGGCAGGCATCAACGTGCGAGAAAAGCGCTTCCCGTTTTTCTGAACTGACATTGCCGTCTATCAGGGCAGCGAATTCAGCACTATCAGGACATTCTCCTTTTTCGTCATGCTTTTTTACTGAAAGGGCAAATAGTACCTTTAATCGGTCTTTTAAGAACGTATATTTGTTTTCCAAGTTGTCGTCTCCTATTATCGTATACTGAATGGCATGCGTTCTGATTATTTTATTCCAGGACGCCAAAACCCATTATCTTAAAAAATCCTATGTTATAAATGATAGACAGCCAATGACGTTTAATTTGTCGAAAATTTATATTAAAAAATCATCTCCAAGGATTTCTTTTAAAAGAGCCATCAATCTTCGATGATGGCCGGCCGCCTGGTTGGTATTCCATCCCAACATTCTACCGGCATTGCTTACGCTCATGCCGTCCTGGTAGATCATCTTCAGAAAAAGTCTTTTTTCAGGTGAAGGCGTGAATTGTTGTGAAAGACGCTTTTTGATCGCGGCTATCTCCCCTGTAATCATCTTACCTGAAGTGTCATCCATAGAAGGTTCCATGAAAATAACCTCGGTCAGTTTCAATACCTGGTTGTAGGCAACCTGTTCTTCAGGTGAAAGATGATGAAGGGATGGTGTCTGATCGAGGGATGGATTCAAAGCATCATCTTCATAATCGAGGCTGGTTTCTAAATGCTCGTTTTTTCCACAGTCCGGATACTGTAACCGTATCATCCAGATGGCTTCCTGAATAATGTGCTCGTCCCGGTTGCCTATGACGGAATTTTTTATATATTCAGAAACATCTTTTTCTGAATGTTGTTCCCAGCAAAGGAGTTTGTATATCGTTTGCCAAAGAAAATTCCCTTGTTGTTTAATCCATTGGGGGAATCTTCTTGACTTGCGGCTTTGTTCAATAAATCTGCTGATCAGCCGCTGCACAAGTATGGTAAAATAAGTTTCGAATTTAGCCCCTCTTCCAGGATCATAAAGGGCTAAACGTCTCAAATTATCTTCAACAAGCTTTTCTGATACAAACGACAGTGCCTCACTCATCTTTTCAGGGTCATTTTGAAAACGTCTTTTAACGGATTTCTCAATTATGGGATAGTGTTTGGTAAGTTTTGCTCTCCAGAATTCTGTTCGGGATGTATCCAATATATACCTCTTGATTGTCAATTGGGCGTGAAGTTATCGTGAATTTTGATTATTCTATTTATAGCATAATACTATCAGTGTCAATCTTGCCTAAAGTCTTTACCAAGGGAATCGCATTTGCGATTTCCCCAAAGCAAAACCAAATGTAATGCCAAACGATATGGTATTTGCACTCCCATGTTGGTTGTGTTAAGGCTTTCTTCATCTTTTTGCTCCCTTTGGGTATTGGATACAGAATCAGCTCGGTTCCCTTTGGTTGAAAAGAGCTGTTTTTAAATACTCAGCATGGCTTTTACCATTCTCCCACGCTTAGCAGGGGGATGAGTTATGGATTGAAAAGGAATATGGAATCAAAGAGAAAAAGAAACCTCCCTTACAGTTTTGAGCAGGGCCCTGTCAGGCCACCGGCTGAGGCAGAAAGCCTTTTGTTGCGTCTGACAAGGAATTGCCCATGGAATCAGTGTTCGTTCTGTCCCCTTTATAAAAATGAAACTTTTTCCATAAGGGCTTTGGAACATATCATTCGTGACATTGAAACCGCATATAAAACCATCAATGCCATTAAGAACGCGTGTGAAGAAAGTGCCCGATTAACGCAAGGTGTTGTGGATAGAATGGCAACATCGATCCCGTTTGTTGAGCGCCCTTTGTTTTACGCTGTTTTGCACTGGTATTCGGCTGGAATGAAATCCATTTTTTTTCAGGATGCAGATAGCCTGATCATGAAACCGGCTGATGTGATCGAAATTTTAAATCTTATTAACCGATATTTTCCGGAGGTGGAAAGAATCACGTCGTTTGCCCGAACACACACATTATGCAACATCAGTGATGAAAATCTGAAAACCTATGCGGAACTCGGCCTGAATCGGATTCATTCCGGGCTTGAGACCGGTTCGGATAACATTCTCCAACTGGTTAAAAAAGGCTGCACGAAAGAAATGCAAGTGGCGGCGGGCAAAAAGGTCAAGAATGCGGGAATTGAACTGTCGGAATGTGTTCTTTTAGGGATTGGTGGTAAAAATTTGACTGAAGCGCACGCAATTGAAACAGCTGGCGTGATCAATCAAATCAATCCGCCGATCATTCGATTTCTCACTCTTGTGCCCCCCAGAGGGGTTGAACTTTTTTCGAAGACTCGGCCCGACGCATTCATCCCTGCAACGGAAACGGATATTGCCCATGAAATAAAACGGTTTCTTGAAAATCTGGATGGCATTACCTCTTATGTGGAAAGCCACAATATTGTCAATCTCCATCAGGAAGTGGAAGGTGTGATGCCGGGTGACAGAGAGAAAATGATTGGCGTTTTGACCACCTTTTTAAATTTGTCTGATGAAGAGCGGATGGTGTATCAGGTCGGAAAACGATTGGGCATGTTTTCCAGATTGTCTGATGTGAAGGATCCGGGGAAATTTGACATCGCAAAAGCCACCTGTACTCAGTATGGCATTCATCAAGATAATGTGGATATGGTGATTCGGGAGGTTATGCAGAATTACATGTCCTGACAGGCCGAATTGATTTTACTTATGTCGATCTCCTTTCATCATGGTTGGACCGTATCGTGAAAGTAATGTCTCTTGCGTTTATGATTCCGCCTTCAGAAAATTACAGCGCAAAATCAAAATATTTTCCTCACGGGTGACGGTAACGGGGTCGGGCAGGGATTGGAACAGTTTTTTCATGGCCTGATTGGTGAGCTCGGTGTAAGCCATCAGCCCGTCCAGTCCGTTGACTTTGGCGGCCTGGGCCAGTTTTTGCAGTAGAATGGAGGCGATGCCCCGGCCGCGCCACTGGCTGGACACGGAAAACGCCACTTCCGCCGTATTTCTGTTTCTTTCCCGCATGTAGGCGCCCACGCCGACAACCGATCCGAAGCCGAAGGCACCGGTAATGGCTATCAGCGTAAGGTTGTCGATGTAGTTGATCTCGATCATATCCTCGATCTCGTCGCTCAGAAACCGGGTTTTTTCGTGAAAAAACCGGGCCACTACATCTTCTTTGTCCAGTTGATAAAAGTGCTCCTGGATGCGGCGGCCGTCTACCGGTTTGGCCGGGCGGAACTTGACGGACTGGCCGTCGTAGGTGCGGGACTCTTCCAGACCGGCCGGATAAACACTTCTAAGTGACTCTCTCAATCGGCGGCGCTGGCGACTCAACAGCCCCTGGTCCCGGGCCTGGTCAAACATTTCGTCCCGGAAATCGGGATGGGCCAGGCTGATCATGGCAATGGCCCTTTCTTCCAGGGTTTTACCGAACAAGTTGACGGCGCCGTATTCGCTGACCACATAGTAGACATCGCTTCTGGGAATGGCCACGGCCCCGCTATTAAGCTCCGGCACAATCCGGCTGGCCTTACCGTCTAAGGTGGTGGAGGGAATCAGCAGAATGGATTTTCCGTCCGGCGCTGAGGTGGCGCCCCGGATAAAATCCATCACGCTGGATACCCCGGCAAAGTAGTTGTGGGGCAGGGCATCCACGGACGCCTGGCCGGTCAGGTCTATTTCCATGGCCATGTTAACGGCCATCATTCGGTTGTGCCGACCGATAACGGTTGGGTTGTTGACGTAGTCGGACGGAAAGAATTCAATAGACGGGTTGTCGTGGATGAACTCGTACAGGTTCTGAGAGCCCGCGGCGTTGCTGGCCACGATTTTGCCTTCATTTAAACCCTTATAGCGGTTGGTGATAACGCCCCGGGAAACCAGGTCCATAATGCCGTCAATGACAAACTGGGTATGCACGCCCAGGTCGTTTTTTTCGGCCAGGGCCAGGATGATGGCCTTGGGCGTAACACCCAGGCCGAGCTGAAAGGTGGCTCCGTCGTCGATCAGGTTGGCCACAAGTTTCGCGATTTTATGGGCGCTTTCAAATTCGGGGATATCGCCGATGGTCAGCAAAGGTTCTTCATGTTCCACAATGGCGTGAACGTCATTGACATGGATGAAACTGTGGCCCAACACCCGGGGCATGGCCGGGTTGACCTGGACCACCACATAGTCTGCGGACTGAACCGCGGCCAGAGAGATGTCCACAGAGAGCCCCAGGCTCATCCATCCGAAGTCGTCCGGCGGGGAGGCCTGGACCAGGGCGGCCTGCAAGGGCAGGTGGCCCTGTCGGAACAGGTCAGGCACGCTTGAAATATGAATGGGCGTTAAAAACGGTTTGGCGCCGGACAGGTGGCGGGCGCCGGCAGATCCGTGATAGATGTTTTTGATCCGAAAATAGTCGCTGGTGTCACCGCCGGTCTGAATTGTTAAGGGCGAGTTTTCCAGGCTCATCAGGCGGATAATTTCCAGACCGGAAAAGCATTTGGCGCTGGCCACCAGTTCTTTGACCAGATGCTGGGGCTCGCCGCATGATGAGCCGATAAAAATCCGTCGGCCGGACTTGATGCCCGACAGCGCGTCTTTGGCGCTCATGGTTTTGCCGATATATTCGTCCGGCCAGTAGCTGATACGTGGCATGGTGAGCCTTTCAGATATGTTGTTTTGAAGTTCTATCGTACTGTTACAATCGGTCTTAATCTATTTTAAACTGGTATAACACAGACAGGTTTTGCCGGCAATGACGAAATCCAGTTTCCCGGACCTGACTTTCAGATGCTTTGTGAGGAGATACTGAAGGATAAAAAAGGAACGTTCAGTCGTGTTTTTAACGCCGGACGAAATATGATCGGTTTATAAATGAGGTTGTATTTTGAATAAAGTTTGTATACTTTAAGAAGTAATACCGATAGCTTTTAAATCAGCAATAAACAACAGCCACGCCAATATGAGTACATGCAAATCATGGTATCACAAATTATAAAGACCAAGCTCAATATCCCCTTTAGCAGGACAACCCTTGTCCACAAGGCCCTGGTGTTGAAAAAGCTGGATAACAGTAAATCTTTGAAATTGACGATTGTATCGGCACCTCCCGGTTCAGGCAAAACGACGCTTCTGGCCGAATGGGCCAAGAAAAGCAAACTGCCGGTAGCATGGATATCCCTGGATAAGGGAGATAATGACCCTGCTCGGTTTTGCACCTATCTTGTATCGTCGATTCAAACCATCAATAAACAGTTTAAGGGAACTGTCCTGGGAATGCTGAATTCGCTGATCGGATGTGCGCTTCTCTCTGTGATGCGGTCGTTGAAAAAAATAACAGTGCGCAGATACTGGAGCAGATTTATAAGGCCAATTTGTTTATCGTTCCCCTGGATGAGTATGGGAAATGGTACCGGTATCACAAATTGTTTGCTGAGCTTTTATGGGCCAGAATTGAAAAATCCGATACCTGCAGGTTAAACCAATCGCATTTAAGGGCCAGTCTGTGGTTTGAAAAGCATCAGTATGCGGATGAGGCAATTCTCCATGCCATGAGTGGGAAGGATATGGATCGGGTAGTCGATTTAATGGAAAAATTCGGGACGGATTATTTGTACCGCGGCAAGAGAAAAACCGTATACCGCTGGCTTTCTTTGCTTCCCGAAGCATTGATAAAAAAATCATATCATATTCAGTATCGTTCATGCATGGGTCATCTACCCGGAAAAAACCAATTCCACATATCAGAAAGTAAAAGAGCGCCTGAAAGATGCGGAAACGCTTTTTTCACAACATGATCCGGGAAAACGCATTTCCAAATATTTTACAAACCAGCAGATCCAGGGGTTTATTATGGCGTTAAAGGTCATGCTGGCACGAGAAGAAGGTAGGCACCCGGAGAAAATAATAGAGTTGTGCAAAAATGCCATGAACAATCTGGGAGAAGGGGACAGAACTCTAAAAGGCACCGTACTTCTGAACATTGGGTTGACCCATATCACCACCGGAGAGTTTGAGAAAGCCAGGGTTATCATCGAAGATGTAAAACTGATGGAAAAAGGGAGTGACAATTTCTATGCCGCCGCCTGCGCCGCCTATTTCAGTTCCTGGATAGATTTTGTTCAAGGCAGGTTGGGAAGGGCGGCAGCTATTTGCAATGAGGCATTGTCGTCGATCCGGTCGATTACGGAAGTTCATATACCCATTGTGGATTGCCTGACTGTTTTTTTGTCTCATATCTGGGTAGAACGAAATGAACAGGATAAAACAGAAGAGGTACTGACCGCAAGTATCGAATCCATGCGTCTCGTCAAGGAATGGGGCTTTTTATCAAAAGGGCTGACAACGCTTGTTCGTTTGAAAATGGCAAGAAAGGAACCCATGGCCCGTATTCTTAAGGTCATTGATGAAATATCGGATATGGAAAGATATCGCGAGTCAGCAAAGATTCTGGCCGCATCGTTAAAAATACGATGGTTGCTTTCAAATGCGAATTCCAGACCTCAGCTCTTAAGGGAGGCGGAAAAATGTGCGGAAGATCATCATATCGATTTGTCGTTTTATCCTCTCTATCAAAAGCATTTTCAGTATGAAGAATGGCATCTTGCCGCCCAGTTTGCGCTGGCAAGGATAGTGATTATGCGAAAAAGGAAAGGGGGGGGGCATAAAGAAAAAGCAGGTATTCAGGATGTGCTGACGTATCTTGACAAACGTTTGAAACAGCAATGGGACATGAGGCTTATCAAAAGAGTGATCGAAATTCATATCCTGAAAGCAATGGCATACGATGCCTGCAAACAACCGGATGAAGCGTTGATTTCCTTGAGTGCGGCCATTTCTCTTGCCGGGCCTGAAGGATATGTTCGTCTTTTCATCGAAGAAGGTGAACCCATGAAGAAGCTGTTATCAAAAATAGCCGATAACGGAGAGTCGCTTGAATACATCGGGCATCTTCGGAATGCCTTTAAAAAGGAGGCTTTGGCAACGCATAAACATGGTGAGAGTGCTTTGCCCGAACCTTTGGTTGAACCGTTAAGCGAAAGAGAGCTTGAAGTGCTTCGGCTGGTGGCCTCAGGGCATTCAAACCAGGAAATTGCCAAACAATTGTTTGTGTCCGAAGGTACGATTAAAAAGCATAATTACAACATTTTCAGCAAACTCCAGGTCAAGAAACGAACCCAGGCTGTGGTCAGTGCCAAACAGCTCGGGCTCATTCAATGACTATTTCCTGCCAAACTTATTCTCTTAATTCGCTTTTCGATAGCCCGTCCATGTAGCTTATGACCTTTGCAAAAAAATAAGTCGTGTCGTAATAAACATCCTTATTGATATGGTCCAATCCGATTTTAGGATTGAACAGACCATTGAAATAGGCTGGGATTTGGTCTGTCATACCGCCTATTGTCGGCTTGAAACCGGATACCATCCACCATGTACCCGCAGTTCCGATGCCCATATTCCAGATCGACATCCTAATGTCCAGTTCATCCCGATATTCCTTGGCAATGAATCTAAGACCTTTTGTCGTAGCCATCAGCATGAAGGGGATATCATCACCATCCACATCATCATCCATGAATGCCACATGTTCCGGTGCAACAAAGGCAACCGCCCTGTTCATTATTTCCGGATGTCTGAGTGCCCAGCCGACCGCCTCCCAACTGCTTGAGGCCGCCATATGACTTGTGGGAAACACCAGTGCAAATGTGTGCCTGCGGCATTCCACCGGAATTTTGCTTAAATATTCTGCGATTTCAAGCAACATGACGCTCCCATTTTCCTCCACTGCATTTTGGCCGTCAGAATGAACACCAAGAACAATGATTTCTTCGGTCATACCGGGAAGAATGCCGAAAATATGATGGGCCGTTCCTTTTTTGGGGGCCTGGGGGTGGCTCATAATGTTGTGACCATATACGTGAACTTCGTCCCGGGTGATCTGCTCAATCCCCATTTCCTGCATACGGTATTCAAGGTAATTGACCCAGTTGTGATCCGCTTCACTGGCTGTGTGTCTGGGACCGAACGAAATCATTTTTTCAAGTGTATTCCATAGATCATCAGAAGTTGTGAACAACGCCATGTTTATGCTCCCCCTGTCCAGATAATCAAAATCCAGTTCCAGGGCCTGGCAAGATGTTGAATCGTATTCTTCTTCTTCTTCTTTTTCTTTTGTATCACAGGCTGAAAATAAAATAAGAACGGGAAGCGTCGTAAGGAGCATTGCGATGAATACCAAATGTTTTTTCGTTTTTTTCATAAGGATACCCTCCTTTACTTTGCATGGGTGATAATAAAATTAATTAAAGGTTCAATCACTTCATTCTCCCGGTGGGATGGCGTGTTGGCTGATGACAGAACAACATCCAGATGATTATAGCCAGGTATCCGGTCTTCATCGATAGGAATGATCATGTCTGTCAGTTCTGACCGGAATATGCCATCTGATGCAATGAATTCTTTTTTCGGCAGATTTCCCACCTGATCGGAATGGATGAAATTCAGGCCATACCGGGGGCCAAAGGGCAGTGTTGCGGCTATCATATCCACAATCCGACGGTTGGAGAAATACCATTCCATCAGGTTTGAAGGACCCAGATATAATGCTCTGGCAAAATCCTTTATATCCGTTACTTCATCTGTCATGGTTGTATACGTCATTGTGCCGGATACACTTTGAAAGTCTGGATCCTGTGAATTTCCGATTTCATCAAAGTTTGCCCATGAATAAAGGGGTCCATCCCCCAGGTGTTTTTTATCCGGTCCAGCATCTGTGGCAATATAGGCGGAATCAATTCCCAAAGCAAGACCAATCAGATCCGACAGCACAGGGAATTCGCAATACCGGCATAGGCAACTTCTGTCATGTTCTCCACCAGTTTATAAATATATTCCGGCAAAAGACGGGCAATCGGGTCGATAATGTCTGCTGTGGAAGAGACGGTGGAGTCCAGAGCGAAAAGGCCTTTAAGATTCCTGAAACCGGCGTCATCAAGTGTTTCAGGATCACCATCAAAATCCCATCCGGAAAACATGGAGGCATGAACACCCCCCAGGGAATGCCCGCCCACGAAAACCTTTTTTCGGCGAAGTTCCGGGTCAGGCATCATGGTCGTAATAATGGTGTACATGTCTTCCGTGTCCATCTTGAGACCGAACTCGGACAGATAGGGGGTATCTTTGTCCGTTAGAAATCCATCAAACGTTTTCCCGTCAATTTTTAAACCATGATAATAGTAATCGATGAAGAGATTTTTCCCTGTTTCATAATCGTCAGGATGGTATTCCTGGGCCTGGAGGCCGGTGAGATCTTCCAGGCAATTGTTTCTTCGGTCCATGGCCCACACTTCAAGATTGAGATCGTGATTGACTTTGGCCTGATAAATCAGATTTCGGGCCAGATATTCCAAACTGTTTGCGCCACCCAGATTTCCGGGTACCATGAGGAGTGCTGCATCGGCATCACTGGAAACGTCACTGCCGTTCCTTAATCTGAACCTCAAAAACCTGACATAATCACACGTTTCAGGGGGAGGGCCGTTTTCTCTGGGCGCCGGTGAATAAATCGATTTCGCTTCCATGATCACCAATTCATCCACCAGAGACTGGGTATAGGATCGTGATGCTGGATGACGTTTTTCTTCAGGTACCTCTCCATCGGGTTTATCGCATGCAATAAAAGAGATTGAAGCCGTGAACCAGATACATACAATTGTTAGTAATGTTTTTTTACTCATCATTCACTCTCCTGATTATTTTGAACTATATGCTCATTTATACATCATATCCGCGATAATTCTACTGAACGCAGTTCGTTTCAAAGGCCTAAAAAATGGCATCAATGAACGGGAATCCCATTGACCAACATAAACAGGTAATCAATTGTTACCGGATGATTATAGATATCAGCTCAATAAAGGGATGTCATTGAACGAAAGTGGTATTTGACAGGTTTCATTTTTATTGTATTTTATGTGAAATGTGGAGAAAATCGGGTTATTAACATATAAGGAGGTAACATCTCAAAAAATATGTGGTAGTATGAAAATAAATCTAGACTTCTAGCTTTGCTAGTGTTATAGCCCTAAATATGAACATTTCAGGGCTCACAAAAAAAATATCAGACGATGAGAAATCTCCACTTGTAACCGA
>JAHIVH010000109.1 GCA_018816735.1 Pseudomonadota bacterium
GTATCTTTTTGGGAATTCATTAACGATAGGATAGCCCAAAATAATAATATTCCTCCCTTACCAGATCTAATGGAACTTAAGGCTGCTATTGCCTCGGCATAGTTGCGTCTTTTCTACCACATACTTTTTGAGATGTTACGCTTTTCGTTCTGCTGGAAGAAATAGGGTTGCACCGCTGCACAAAGTTATGAAGATCTCAGATACACAGGCGTCAAAACTAAACGATGCAACCTGTAAAATTCGACTGTCAGGCTCAGCGCAAAAGCCTTTAATCAGTGAAATGGCCAGGTTGACAACACCTCGATGCTCAACCATAACCCCTTTGGGTTTGCCGGTGGAACCTGAGGTATAGATGACGTATGCCAGATGATCCGGGGTCAGCCCCATATCAGACAAGTCTGGGTTGGTTTCAGGAAGGTCTTCCCAGTGTAGGGCATCTTTCTCCAGATCAATGATGGTCCTCACTCCAGAAGAAAGAGAGGTTCGCACATATTCATTCACCTGAGAGTGTGTCAGCACAACAGCAGGTGCACAGTCCTGAAGCATGTAGGAGATTCGCTCGGTCGGATAAGACGGGTCTATCGGTACATATGCGCCTCCGGCTTTCAATATGGACAGTAATCCGATGACCATCTCCGGACTTCGCTCCACACAGATCGCCACACGCGTGTCCGGCTTTACGCCAAGACGCCTGAGGTAATGCGCCAGTTTGTTCGCTTGAGTATTGAGTTCTCCGTAGCTGAGTTCAGTAACGTCCTGAACCGCAGCAATGGCATCGGGATGATCCATGACCTGCTTTTCAAAAAGCTCATGAATGCACTTGTCCTTTGGATAGGGTGCTTCGGTCGCGTTCCATTCAACTGATAATTGATGACGTTCGGCTTTTGACAGGAGAGAGAATTGTGAAATGCGAGCCTCCGGATGTCGAACAATTTCTTTGATTAAATTCTTGAAATGATCCGCCATTCTCTCTATCCTTGGCGCATCGAAAAGGTCGGCGTTATACTTGAAAAATCCTGAAATCAATGTCCCGGAATCGATCATTTCAAGCGAAAGATCAAATAGCCCCTCCTGCTGGGGAATGGTATATGGTTCCAGCAGAAGGTCACCCCAATTCCAGCTGCCTTGGCCGGTCAACAGATTGGCCGCTTCCTTTGATTGTTGTAAAACCTGTAATACAAACGAAACTTGACAAATAGGTGGTCTGCCTGGATCACGCTTCACCTTCAGCAGGTCTGTCAAGTGCGAGTAAGGGTATTCTTTATGATCAATCGCATCGAGAACCGTACGGCGAACCTGCAGCAATAGATCCGTAAAAGAAGGATTCGTCGCAAAATCAGTACGTATAGCGAGCATGTTAATAAAGTATCCCACAACCCCGTTAAAATCAGGATTATCCCTTCCCGTAAAAGCGGTCCCCACAACGATGTCTTCCTGGGATGTATAGCGATGAAGCATTGTCTGAAATACAGTCATGAGAAAGATGAAAAGGGTCACTCCCTGTATTCGGGAAAGATCTTTGATCCTTTCAGACAGCTCTTGATCCAGGGTGAACGCATGAGAAGCGCCGTTGAACGTCTGCATCGAAGGCCTATGATGGTCAGTGGGGAGATCGAGCACGGAGAGGCCTCTAAGCTGATTCGACCAATATTTCTCACATCTCTCAAGCTCAGAGCTCAGAAAAAATTCAATTTCATTTTCCACATGGTCGATGTATGTGCAGGCTACCTGCGGAAGCAAAGCAGCCTCTCCTTGTCTTTCAGCTAAATATAGATATCGAAGCTCATCCAGAATCAGCCACAAAGACCATCCATCAACGGCAATATGATGAAAAGTCATCTGAAGAATGTGGTTTTCTTCTGAAGTTGTAAATAAAACAACTCGAAAGACAGGTCCTGTCTTCAGATCAAAAGGTCTACGGTGAGAGGCAAGAACCTGCTGCTTTAAGTGATCGTTGTTCCATTTTGAAGCATCAATAATTTCAAAGGAAATCGCTTCATCGTCCGATATTTCCTGCATGGGTTCTATATTACAGACAACATACCGGGTTCGAAGTGCTGGATGGCGGGCAACCAAAACTTGGAATGCGCGACGCAGACCTGGCAAATCAATCTTCGAAGAGATTCGTGCCGTAAAACCAATATTGTATTCCGGATTTTCAGGGACTATTTGATGAAAAATCCAAAGCGACTTCTGCCCTTCAGAAAGCGGACAACGATTGATGTCAAAACGACCTTTTGAACTTAAAGGTTCTATAACATGTTTTGGTTTAGAGATCCGCAGAGGTGCGGAACTTGTTTTAAGATTCTTCTCCCAATGACTTTGAACGCTTACGCTAAGATCAAATAAAGTCAACCCTTCCATAATTTCTTTGAAAGAAACTTTTAAGCCGATTTCGGTTTGTATTTGGGATATCAGCGCCATCACCAGGAGGGAATCCATGCCCAGTGTGTTGAGGGGCTCATTCTCAATAGATTCCCCGGATTTCAGTCCCAGTTTTTTTGCGATTATCTTTTTCAGATAGTCGATGATAAATACGTGTAAACTTTGGCCATGCTTATTTTGGGCACCTTCTGCAAAGGAAAGGTCGAAAGCCATGACTTTATCAGTTATGTCTTGCCGCCATTCAGCAATGATCTCCAAATTCCCGGACAAAAAATCATTTTTGCATGCATAACGCTGAATCTTGCCGCTTGACGTTTTGGGTATGCTGTAGGTCTTCAACAACAGCACTGCATAAACATTCAGTCCGTGTTTTTCAGATACGTTGCTGCAAATTGATTTAATGATTTTTTGAGGATTCATTTCTTGCGAGAAATGTCGTATCACCTCCTGAGCGATCACCAGCCGTTCTTCGCCATCAATCTCAATGGAAAAGGAAGCGCCACCGCCACGTTTCAGGGCAGAATGGCTGCTTTCCACACTCAGTTCAATATCCTGAGGATAGTAATTTTGTCCCCGTATAATGATGAGGTCCTTAAGACGACCGGTTACGTAAAGTTCTCCATTATCGACAAACCCCAGGTCGCCGGTGCGTAAGAAAGGGCCGTTTCCATCGGCAAGATAAGCTCTAAATGTATTTTTCGTTTCTTTTGGACGATTCCAGTATCCTTGAGCCACGCTGGGGCCTGACGTCCAGATTTCGCCAACATGACCATCGGGAGAAGGTGTCAATGCCTTTGGGTCGACGATAATGACTTTCTGACCAAATCGTGCAAATCCACAGCTTACCTTATCCGGTACGGAATCTGTTTTGCCGATAACGCCCCTTGTGCTGTTTCCCTCCAGATAGGCTCTTTGGGGCAAGGCCAGTTTATGACCACCGGAGATGATCAACGTCGATTCAGCCATACCATAGCAGGGATAAAATGCTTCTTTACGAAAACCACAGACTGAAAAGGCATCGGCAAAACGATCCATCGTCTCTAAGCGGATCGGCTCGGCACCATTGAAAGCAACTTCCCAGGAGCTGAGATCCAGCTCTCTTTTTTGCTCATCTTTTATTTTGTTGATGCAGTGTTCATAGGCAAAATTGGGGCCGCCGCTCGTATTGGCGCGATACTTCGATATGAGTTGTAGCCACAGTAACGGTTTCTTGATGAAGGCAAGTGGAGAAAAAAGAACCGATTCGCCGCCTGCATAAACGGTTTGCAGGGCATTACCGATCAATCCCATATCGTGATACAAAGGGAGCCAGCCAACCCCGATTGAGTCATGCGTATGGCCGAAGGCTTCCTGGATAATCCTTTCATTGGCCAGGATGTTCCCGTGGCTCACCTTCACTCCCTTAGGTTCGGATGTTGAGCCCGAGGTGTATTGAAGGAAGGCAATGGCGTCGGCTTTAATTCTGATATCACGAAATGTATTGGAAACGTCATCCTCGTCTACATCGGTTGTGATCCACTGTATGTTTTTAAATTCGGGTATTTCGTTTGCGTTACTGATCAGAAAGTCTCTGATAAAGACAGGGCACATGATGAATTTTGCCCTGGAATTTTTGATGATGTACTGTATTCGGGATATGAATGTGGCAGATATCGGCGGATTAGAGGGTACTGCGATTGCCCCGGCAAACAGACAGCCAAAAAAGGAAACAATAAAATCAAGATCCGGAGGATATAGAAGAATGATCCGTTCCTTTCTGACCTTATGCTGCTGCAATACGGCCGCCCTGCTACGGGCCTTCTTTTCCAACGCCTCGTAGCTTATTGCTTTTTCAGTGGATTGATCATCTTCTGAATACTCAATGAATCTATAAACGGTTTTATCTTTTTGAAGAAACCCCCTCCAATTGAGGATGTCAACGATGGATTGAAAATGAGATAAGGATTGAGATAAATTTAATAACATCATGACACTCCAATATGACACCAGTGAATAAATCACCGGAAAATCAATCGTTTATTACCAACAAAATTATTTTAAATAATGATAACGTCAGCTTTATTATGAATAGACAGCCATTGGGTGATGATTTGTCGTTTTTTTTAAAATTAGGATTCTTCTTTCATTAAAAAAGCAATAGTTCTACTCCCAAGATAACTCCCGTCGTACAAGTAACAATTACACCCCATAGACAAATAAAACCCAATTTCCAGTGCAAAAAGAAAGCCAAAAGGAAAAATCGGGTTTGTTTTACATGGTCGTTTATTTTTTGCTAAGGGGATGTTCGACTAGTAAAGCTGTCTTTTGGGGAAGAATCGAGTCCTGTTTTTTTGATTAACCTGGTATCATAGATGTATAGATTTTCCGGTAAGTCCATCAATGAACGATGGTCAGGAGTATAAATTAGGGGCGATTATGCCTCATAAAGGAATAAGAAAAATGATAATGTGTTGATAACATGCCTGAATTAATGATGGGGTTTTATTTACCCCTATTTTGGGGTTGCTGTAACCCATATTTTTTCATCTTGAGAAAAAGGGTTTTACGGTTAATCCTAAGAGCAGAAGCTGTTTTTGCCCGGTGCCAGTCAAATCGATTGAGTGTACTCTCAATAATCTCTTTTTCATATGAGTTTATTGTATCTTGTATATCTCCTATTTTGGAGATTTGCGTTTTAACCTGCTTGTTGCCATAGTTTTTTTTTCGCAAACCGGTAAAATCGATTTTCTTCGTAGAGAGATAACGCTGAATGACGTTCTCCAACTCCCGCACATTTCCTGGCCAGTCATAGTCGATGAATTGATCCATTGTCTTGCCGGTTACACTGAGGCCATTGCCACCGTGGATTTTTATAAAATGATCGATGAGGAGAGGGATATCCTCTTTTCGCTCTCTTAAAGGGGGGAGATGAATCGTGATGATATGAATCCGGTAGAAAAAATCTTCTCTGAAGGATTTATACTTTATTGAATTTTTTAAATCCCTGTGTGTTGCGGCAATAATGCGCAAATCCGTCTTCTTTATTTTACTGGACCCAAGGGGAATGAACCCACTGCCGTCAATAACCCGCAAAAGCTTCACCTGCATGTTCAGATTTAATTCTCCAACCTCATCCAGGAACAGGGTGCCGCCATCAGCGTAATCAAGATAGCCCAGTTTGTCTGCATACGCACCGGTGAATGCCCCTTTCATATATCCGAAAAACTCGCTTTCAATGATACTCTCCGGGATTGCGCCACAGTTCACGGTTACAAAATTTCTATCTTTACGATTGCTCATTTGGTGGATGGCACGGGCCACGAGCTCTTTTCCTGTCCCTGACTCACCATAGATGATTACATTGGCCTTGGCCTCAGCCGCATTTACTATAGCCTCATAAATATCCTGCATCACGTGGCTCTTGCCGATAATTCCGGCAAAACAGGAGCGTTTTTTTAACGAAGACCGGAGGAAATCAACCTCTTTTTGGAGATGGGATCTACTTTCCAGCAACTCTGTCTCTATCCGTTTCTGTGATGTGATATCGATAAACGATGCAATGATCAGCCGGGTGCTTGATATTTTGTCTAGACGCACAATCATGTTAAATATCTCTCCCCAGCGGTTGGCAAATGCGCATTCATATTCAAATGGGGGTTCTTCTGAATTATTCAGGAAAATCTTGAGGATCCTTTCATTTGACTCTTCATCAATGAATTGAGAAAGGCGAATCTTCTCCTCAATTTCGCTTTTCGCATACCCGGACAGCTCTTCAAACCTCACATTCACCATGGAAATGATCAGGTTTTCTTCAATGATAGTGATCGGCAGGCCGGTATTTTCGAACACGCCCCGATAATGGGATTCGCTGGCCACTAAGGCTTGCTTTGTCATTATTTTATAATTAATGCACCATGCAAAAATTCTTACAGCAACGGGTTTATCGCCATCATAAACAGCTACATTTTTATACTCATAACTCCGTTCCTCTCCGTTAATCAGCTTAACGTGGACTATGCCACTAGTTTTCCCAGTTTGCTTAGTCTCCATCAAATACTGCAAAGCGCTTTTTTGCATATTTTCATCCAGGAAATCACAGAGATTCAATCCGACAAGGTTTTTTTCTGGCATATTGAGTTCAGCAGCATTGGTTATAATGGCTTCGATGATATTGCCCTGGAAATCACAGAGGACCGAGCACACTATCAAATTTTGATCGGCATATATTTTCTGTTCTGCTATTAGAAGTGTATCTCGAGGTGAAGTATTATTATCCGGAGATTTTATATCGAATGAGTCATCTGCCTTGATAATGTATTCCTTTCCTTTACTACTGGATGTTTCCATAAAGTTACTCGTTAGAAAATCTTTATTTTGAGATGACTTGAATTTTTACCTGTGGCCCGTATATTAGCAACAACCAATCACACTTTCAAACCACATATAATATTTGTTCATTTTTTCAATATCTTCCTCAGAAAGATACCTTTCATTTATGTTTTGCGGATAGCAGCTTAATTGGTCAGAATATTTTGTCAAGTCTTTCATCAGGCGATTGACTTCTATTTTGTCCTTTTTGGAAAGCGTCTGAAAATGTGCTGTCTTTATGTTACGATTGATGATTTTTTCGGTGCGTTCTATTATGTGTTGTATCATTTTAATTATCTCCTTTGAAAAATATTTTTAATGTGTATTTCTTTTAAATAGCATAGACAGTCATCCAAATGCTTTTTGTCAAAATGAATTGAAATAATTTTGATAGCTTGGTAAAAAACCTGGTAATGGATTCAACGCCTAATGGCCCATATTTTAAATAAATTTTATAATATCAAATAGTTATTAAAAACTGAGGTAACATCTCAAAAAATATGTGGTAGTATGAAAATAAATCTAGACTTCTAGCTTTGCTAGTGTTATAGCCCTAAATATGAACATTTCAGGGCTCACAAAAAAAATATCAGACGATGAGAAATCTCCACTTGTAACCGA
>JAHIVH010000110.1 GCA_018816735.1 Pseudomonadota bacterium
GTGGTGGCCTCCTTCTTTCCTCCCAGTCAAATTATCGATGTATATTTCCTACCTATATATTTTG
Organism: Pseudomonadota bacterium; assembly: GCA_018816735.1. GTDB lineage: Bacteria > Desulfobacterota > Desulfobacteria > Desulfobacterales > JAHIVH01 > JAHIVH01. The sequence goes on from JAHIVH010000110.1 coordinate 65, forward strand.
ACCGAGCATATACCACCAGTCAGATTTCTTTGCAAATCCTATCGATTTTATTGGATGTTTTTCGAAGTGATTAACACTATTGCTTTTAGTCTTCACTTCAATTTTACGGTGATGAAATATGTGGCATTTGAATAGATAGTGATGAGCGTTAGAATGCCTTCATTTTTATGATCATAATTATCAACCATTTCTTTTAATTTTGCATGAGAGGTTGGGTCATCAAAAATATCAACCATTTCTTTTTTTGTTCTATAATCATTCTCATTGGGTAGGCCCCTTTCGATGACATCATTTGCATAAACCAACAAAGCCCCTCTACCCATGGAAAGGTAGCACTCTTTATATAATTTCGAAAGCTGTGCTAATTTTGAATCGAGAATGGATATCGCTTTATCTCTTTCAGTAATCGCCGACATATTATTCTACCACTCCATTTTAGTCGTTAGCCCTTATTCCCCCGATTTTCATGCAACCGCCTCATGATACAAGGACTGCTGGAATCCGGCAAAAATGGCCCCGATTTCTGCCGGGCGGCCAAGATCGGCGTCGGCGATGGAGTCGTGATAGCGGAGCCGCAAAAGGGGCGTGAGTTTCTCCTGGTCCAGTTCTTCAACGCCGATGCTGACGTAGTGCTGAAGCACGAAGTCGAGAAATGCCTGCTGTTTTTCGCTGAAATGGGAGCTGATGTAGATTTTGGCTTTGGATGCACGGACTTCACGGGTTACGGGCGGGAGGGCGTAAGCCACATGGGCCAGGACATCAAAAAGATCGCTCTTTTCGGCGTTGATTATGCGTTGCATTTCTGCCAGTTGCTCGCGTCCGAAACCTTTTTCTGCAAGACCTTCCAGCAGCCGCTTGCGGGTATCCGGTGCGCTCCAAATGGTTCGGAGGTCTTCCTCGTCCCGGAAAAACTCCGGCAGTTTTCCGAACAAGAGTTCCATGAACTGGGCCGCTGACATGGGGGTGCCGTCGGGATGCCAGAAGCTGGTGCACATCATGTGCTGAATGCTTCGTTCCTTGCCGTCGGCCAGTTTGACTTTTGTCTTTGTTTTCTTCCGGCAAATACATGGAGTTTGGCCGCAGACATGGCAGGGCTCCTTTGGGCATATGCAGGGTCTTTCTCCGCAAACCGGACAGGGATGGGGCTGGGGTTTTTCGCAGATGCAGGGGTTCTGGCCGCAGACAGCACAAGGTGCAACGGGTTGGGGGTCGATGGGTTCGCCGTCCCATTCCGGATCATTAAAATGGTGGTGGGCTTTCACAAAGTCATAGATGGTGAAATAGTCCTTGCCATCGTAAAGACGGGTGCCACGTCCGATGATCTGCTTGAACTCGATCATAGAGTTGATGGGGCGCATCAGGACGATGTTTCGGATGTTGCGGGCGTCCACGCCGGTGGAAAGCTTCTGGGAGGTGGTCAGGATGGTGGGAATGGTCTTTTCGTTGTCCTGAAAGTCTCTGAGGTGCTGTTCGCCCAGAGCACCATCGTGGGCCGTGACTCGCTGGCAATAGCTGGGATCTGTGCTGGTCTTCATCTGGTTCACGAGATCACGCACGGTCAGGGCGTGGATCTGGGTGGCGCAGAAGACAATGGTTTTCTCGCGCTGGTTGATCTGATCCATGAATAGCCTGACCCGGTATTCTTCCCGTTCCATGATCTCGATGACCTTGTTGAAATCCTTTTCCTCGTAGCGCTTGCCCGCCTCGATTTCGCCTTCCACCACGGTGTCGTCCGGGGTGTAGATGTAGTCATCAAGGGTGGTGGCGATCTGGCGCACCTTGAAGGGCGTGAGGAATCCGTCGTTGATGCCGTCCTTGAGCGAATATATGAACACCGGATCGCCAAAATAGCGGTAGGTGTCCACATTGTCTTTTCGTTTGGGTGTGGCTGTGAGGCCCAGTTGAACCGCCGGTTCGAAGTAGTCCAGGATGCCGCGCCAGTTGCTTTCGTCGTTGGCTCCGCCCCGGTGGCATTCGTCGATGATGATGAAATCGAAGAAATCCTTCGGGTAATCTCCGAAATAGGGGCTGGGATGACCGCTTTGATCGACTGGGCCGCTCATAAAGGTCTGGAAGATGGTGAAAAAGAGGTTGCCGTTTGTTGGAACTTTGCCTTTCTTGCGGATCTCGTCCGGGGCGATCCGCACCAGGGCATCTTCCGGGAAGGCGGAAAAAGCGTTATAGGCCTGATTGGCCAGGATGTTTCGGTCGGCCAGAAACAGGATACGGGGCCGCCGGGTGGGTGCGCCTTCCTTTTTCCAATCGATCAGATTCCAGCGACTGTGGAACAGCTTCCATGCGATCTGGAAGGATATGAAGGTTTTTCCCGTGCCGGTGGCCAGGGTCAGCAGGATGCGGGGCTGTTCTCCGGCGATGGCTTCAAGCACCCGTTCCACAGCGATGTCCTGATAATAACGGGACGGATGACTTCCGCCCTTATCTTCGAACGGCACATCCTTGAATCGGTCACGCCAGGCGTCTTCCTTGGCAAAGGTCATTGCCCAGAGCTGTTCCGGGGTGGGATAGGCGGTGATTTCGCCTTCCTTGCTGGTTTCCATGTCGATGCCGTAAATGCCCTGGCCGTTTGTGGCATAGGTGAAGCGGATGGACAGCTTGGCCGCATAGTTCTTGGCCTGGGCCACGCCGGAGGTGACGGGTTGATCCCAGGCTTTGGCCTCCACCACGGCCAGTTTGGTGTTGCGATAGACCAGCACATAGTCCGCCTTGATCGCCTTGGCCCGGCGGCCCAGCCCTTCGATCCGGCCCGGTGTGATGGGGTATTCCCGCTGGATTCGGCTGCCTTCGACCGTTCCCCAGCCAGCGGCTTTCAGGGCGGGGTCGATGTGTTCGGCTCTGGTTTCGGCTTCGTTCATGGTTTATCCCTTACCATCTTCGGCAGTGTGTCGGAATTCCCGACATACTGAATTTTCAGCAAGCTCGCCGGTTTCAAAGATATTTTTCAAATGTTCGGTAATGGTGCTGCGCCCTTTTTCAAACAGCACCCCGATCAGCTTTTGAGTCAGCCAGACAGTTTCATCCTCAACGCGCACCTCGATGCTGTTGTCACCGGCCTGTTTGGTGAAGATCAGGAACTCGGCGGTGCTGTTGCGGATTTGCAGTTTTTTCTCTTTGGTCATGGTTAGCTTCCTATAGTTGCCCGGTGAAGGCTTGGTCGAGCAGTGATTTTTTCAGTGCGGCGAGTGCGGCGAGTTTCTGCTGGTAGATGGATTCGAGGCGTTGGGTTTCTTTGTTGAGAGTGTCAAGTTGTGACAATATGTAGTTCTGGTCGAGCAAATTTGAGATAGCAATAGGTAACTCACCAAGAGCTTTATTGCTGAGATTAAGCATTGTCGCTCCAGATGAAACCTTTTCAAGCTGTTCACGGTAGCTGCTTGACCGAATCAAATTAGCGAGAAAATAAGAATTGACCGACTGCAATGGACGGATGAAAAAACAGCCCGTACCACATACCCACCCAGCTTGTTCTGCTTCAACTACCGCACAACGCCCTATTTCCCCTCTGCGGCCCACGACAACATCACCATGTTGAAGCACGTAGTTCTGTAATCGCTGCTTTGTCTCTGGATCAATCATTTTGTTACTATCTGGAACAATCTGGTCATTCACAATATTGATCGGGTTGACTAATGGTACTCCATCAGAAACATAATCTGACTTATGCAATAGCGAGCCGAAAGGGCCAGTCGATACTGATTGGGCAAAACTCGAAAGAGGCTTCTCCACCCACCCCTCGCCCCGCTGAGAAAACACGGCGTTGAGGTGGCTTTCAAAGAGGGCGCGGGCGTTTTGGAGGTTCTTTTCGGCGTTGGCTTTGGCGGTGGCAATGTCTGCAAACGCTTCGTCCAAGATGCCGACGATCCGCTGTTGTTTAGGGAGGGAGGGGAATTCAATTGGAATTTTTTTGAGCAGGCTTGATTTAATTCCTTGAACCGTAGCACCAGTTCCGTGATCATGAATCTTATTCTGCACCAAATCAGACAGAAGAAGATATTTAAGAAACGTGCGATCAAGGTTGTTTGATAACGGTTGCAGGACAATTATTCGCTGTGCGAAGACAACTTTATCATCGGTATCAAGCTGGGCGACGTTAGCAAGAGGCGCTTCGGTGGTGAACAAAACATCACCTTTCCTTGGAATGCCGCGAGTCATCCAGGTATCGTAGGATTCTGGGGAAACAAATTCCATAGGCGTCTTTTGTAGGTACCCCATCTTCACGTTCTTGGCAGTTATGAGCCTCAATCCACTTGCTTTCTTTTCAGGTGTCCTACCACGGTAATCAATGAACTTGCAAATTTCACCAAGCTTTTTTGTTACCCATCCCTTTTTAACACCATCCCCCCGCCGATAAAAAACCACCCCAACCCGCTCGATATGCTCCCTTAGTCCGGCGTGCTTGAGCTGGTCGAAAATCAAGAGATCAATCATGTAAGGCAACAGCAGGTCGTCCAGCTCAAGGCTTATGCTACCTAATTCAGACAAAGAAAGCCCTGCACCATGGAGGCTCAGGTCAATATCCGAGCCTTTTTTGAAGTTTCCTTTTGCTCGTGATCCGTACAGAACGGCCTTGTCGATAACCGGGTGATCGGCAAATACACCGCATATCTTTTGGATAGTCTGTTCGCTCAGCCCGAAACGCATCAGTCGTTTCCATCTCGTTCTGTGAGTGCGGTAAACTTTATGGTCAGTTGTTCAAAGGCAGGAAAGAAGCGCTTAACAATATTCTCGACAATCTCCTCGGCAATTTCCAGGTTGTACGTGTGCGAGCTAAGGTTGCGGTCTTTAATCATCTCCATCCATGTCTCGCCATCATCAATCAAGCCGTTTTTGAAGGCCTCCCGTGTCGCACCTTTGGAACCGATGATGCCGGCAATCCCCTTCTCTTCGAGATAATCTTTCAGTACATTCCATGCCAGCTCATGGGTAAACTCAAAACCCTGCACCAATCCCTGTTGCTCAAGTTCAGATAAATCACGCTGATGAGCCAACTCCACTGCCCGGCGTAAGGTTTGAAATGCTCTGAGATAATTGTCAAAGCGTTGTTTCCAGCGAATGTCGTAAGGCATGGTCAGGCTCCTTTTTCGGTCATCAGCAGGTTGCGGATGTTGGCCAGGATGGCGGCGCTTTCATCATCCAGTGCGGCGATTTCATCCATGATCTCTTCCGGGTTTCGGTGGACGATGGCGTCGCCACTGTTGGGGTTTTTCACCGATAAATCAAAAGTGGTCTGATCAATCCCTGGGGCGTCTACTGTCCAGCTTTTGGGCGAGTCGGCAAAGGTTTTTTGCAGGTTCACGAACTCGATCAGGTCGTCATCGTTCAAGGGATTGGTTTTTCCCATGTTGCGTCCGGGGTCGAGCTGATAAAACCAGACTTTCCGGGTGGGAGCACCTTTTTCGAAGAACAGCACCACGGTTTTAACGCCCGCACCCTGGAAGGTTCCTCCGGGGCAGTCCAGCACGGTGTGGAGATTGCAGCTTTCAAGAAGCTGTTTTCTGAGGCTCACCGATGCGTTGTCCGTGTTTGAAAGAAAGGTGTTTTTGATGACCACGCCTGCCCGTCCTCCGGCTCTTAGCATTTTGATGAAGTGCTGGAGGAAGAGAAACGCGGTCTCGCCTGTGCGGATGGGGAAGTTCTGCTGGACTTCCTTGCGCTCTTTGCCGCCAAAGGGCGGATTGGCGAGGATGATGTCATACCGGTCCTTTTCCTGGATATCGGCTAGGTTTTCGGTGAGGGTGTTGGTATGAAGGATGTTGGGGGCCTCGATGCCGTGGAGGATCATGTTCATGATGGCGATGACATAGGCCAGGGACTTTTTCTCTTTGCTGTAAAAAGTCTTTTCCTGAAGGGTTTTGATGTGCCCAGTGGTGAGTTTGGAACCGGATTTCAGATAATCGAAGGCCTCGCAGAGAAAGCCCGCTGATCCGCAGGCTCCATCGTAAATGGTCTCGCCGATTTTGGGGGCGACCACCTTGACCATGGCCCGGATCAGGGGGCGCGGGGTGTAATACTCGCCGCCGTTTCGTCCGGCGTTGCCCATGCGCTTGATCTTTTCCTCGTAGAGTGCGGAGAGTTCGTGTTTTTCCACCTGGGACCGGAAGGTCAGTTCGTCAATGTGGTCGATGATCTCGCGCAGGTTGTAGCCGCTGGTGATCTTGTTTTTGATTTCTCCGAAAATCTGGCCGATTTTGTATTCGATGGTGTCCGGCCCTGTTGCCCTTTGGGTAAATCCGTGGAGATAGGGAAAGAGCTTCTGATTGAGGAAATCACGGAGGTCATCACCGGTTAAAGAGGCATTGTGGTCCAGCTTGCCGTCTTTTCCTTTGGGTGCGGCCCAGATTTCCCAGCGGTAAGGGGTGTCGAGAATGTAGGTATATGTTTTTCCGCTCAAGGCGGCTTCATCAGCGCGGTCCTGCTCCAGGCCATCAAGGTATTTCAGAAACAGCAGCCAGGAGGTCTGTTCCGTGTAGTCCAGTTCGGTGGTGCATCCCGCCTCTTTCCAGAGGACGTCATCGATATTCTTAAAGGCTTGCTCAAACATGGGTTCCTGTTTTCCATTTTCTAATCATGTGGGGGTTCCGTATCATGGCATTAAGCTAACCCAGCCACCGGTCATCAGTGGTGCCAAATTTCCTTGACTGAATGTTATTGTGTACACCCTTCATGGGCATAAACTAGTAAGGTATAAATTCCCTATAACTTAGTCAATGTTAGATCTTATCCTTAGCATAAACTATAAATTACTGGCAAGGGTATTATCGGGGGTAATGTCTGGAGGAAGTCCACAACAAAGCAGAGAATCGATTTTCAATCAGACGACAGCTTATTTCTGTAATGACTTTATAGGAAAATTAAAAAAACGTCGATTTTAAAAATAAATCAGCGCAAAACCGAGAACCTCCTTTCAAAATTCGGACTGTTTTTGCCGGTGAAAAATTCGACGTCACCCTCTCTCACTTCCGTATTCCGCCCCTGAACGTCCGCTCACGGTCTGATAATATCCCATTATGTTAACTTTTTGACTAAACCTAATCTATTATCCTTGTGATTAATTCATTTGCAATGTTGGAACTTTCAATTCGCATGATACTTTCCTGAGAACTGCCATAGCTTAAAAAATTAATACTTCCATACCATACGATTCGTTGATCCATGATCGAAAATTTTTGATGGATATTATTTTTAAAAATCAAATCGACGCCATGGCCAATTAATAAATCTAATGTGTTTTGAACTGTGGTTCTATCCTTCTCCTTGAAATCCATTACCGGCCTGGTCACAACGATTATTTTAGTCTTTTTATTTATAGCATTTATTAGATATCTGAGCATGATGGCGGTCCGTTTTTTTCTTACAAACGGACTCACAATTAATATTTCGTTTACTGCATTTATAATGTCGTTGCTGAACATGGGTAAAAAATTGTTATTATCGAATATGATATCCGGCAGTGTTGAAGGGATGTTTCCAGCTTTCACTTTATATCCCATCCCCGCGTAGCCTTTTAGTCTTTTTTGATACATTTTTTCGAGCATTCTGGCATGAATGTCTATGTAATCGTAGATTTGCACTTCTTTCTTATTTTCAAACAGCCGGTGAAGTCTTCCGGCATATTGTTGAAGGGTTCCTTTCCAGGAAATCGGCATTGCCAGAAACAGTGTGTCAAGGCGTGGTTCGTCAAATCCTTCTCCCACAAAAGGGCCGGTGGCCACTAAAATAATGTTTTTACCTGCGGGTGTTTCTGCGATTTTATTAAATACATCACGGGTCGACTTTTTCCCCATTTTACCTGTAAGAGTTAAAGCCTCGGGACATTTCTCTTTTATTTTTTTTGAGAGATTGTCAACATGTGCCGTTCGTAATGATAACACAATGCAATTTCTTCTATTGTTATAACTATTTACCACATCATCAATGATTTGCTGATTGCGCATTTCATGCTCAACGATTTCAGCATATAAATCCTGAATAGTAATTTCCTGTTCATCTTTATCCATTGGTGGTCTTAAGGATGTGAATCTTGGAATGATGTAATGATCAAAAGGTCTTTTCTCAGCCTGTTTTTTCGCATCATCACGATACCTGATGGGGCCACATTGCATAAATAAAATGGGGTGATGTCCATCCTTTCTATCAGGCGTAGCAGATAAGCCGTAAACATATTTGGCATCCGTGGTTTTTAGAATATTTTCATAGTTGAAAGCCGATGCATGGTGACATTCATCGGCAATAATCATTCCATAATTTTTTACACAATTTTTAACCTCTCCCAGTCGGCTAACAGATTGCATGACAGCAACATCCACAATTCCATTTAATGTATTTTTTCCTGATCCCAGCTGACCGATGATGCTTCTATTTCTTCCTCTCTTGTTGCCCGTGTCCGGAAGTTTTTCATTGATAATCAAAAATTGTAAAAGCCTTTCCTTCCATTGAGAAAGCAGGCTTATTTTGTCAACCAAGATGAGCGTATTCACCTTTCTTTCGGCAATAAGATTAATTGCAACAACCGTTTTGCCAAAAGCGGTTGTCCCAAACAGGATGCCGGTATCATTTTGCAGCATTTGTTCGAGTGCAAAGGACTGTTCATTTCTTAATTGACCATTGAATTCAACATTAATCGGTTTTCCGGGATTGGTTTTATCTACAAATTGAACTTCAATTTCGTATTTTTCAAATTCGCTCTTTAAATCAGCATCACACCCTCTTGGTAAGCACAGATATTCAGAAGTCACGTCGGCACAGGAAATAACAGGTGGAAGACCACGGGTTGGAAGGCGCATCGCTTGATTCTTAAAAAACATCGGATTTTTAAAAGAAGCCAGCCTTTTCAATCGATTCAAAGCTTTTTGGGATATATTGGCTTTCGGGACAAACAGCATATTTGCCTTGATGATTTCGATTTGTTTCGGAAAATCAGATTTATGTAATTTCACATTGCGCTTAGCTTTTTCCCACGGCTTTGGTTCTTCTTCCGTATCTATTTTCAATTCACCAAGTTCATTGCCGTTGCATATTTCCACAATCAGATTTTCTATTTGGGTTTCAGGTATTTTTTGAATGGTTGATAAAAAAGCCCATTGATCACCATAAGATTCGAAATTTTCATTTACGAATTCGCTGTTTTTGCCTTTTCTTGCCGCTTTCTGGAACGGAAGAGCGATTAGATTCCCCAATCCGCCTTTTGGCAGGGTATCCTGGCTGGGAAACAGTCTGTCATAGGATTTGAAATTGATTTCATGTCGTTTGTTCATGGCACAGGTGAGTAGTCCATTACCAAGTTTCCTTGCGAGTGTAGCTGGTATTCGATTTTCAAAGAAAAACCATAGATGGCCGCCTTTACCGGATCTTGAACGTTCAACTGTTACGGGGATATGGAATTTATCGCAAACTTTTCTCAGAGCAGAGATATCATTTTGCCAGTCGCCTTCATCAAAATCAATAGCTAAAAAGTAGCATGTTTCATCGGGCAGCATGGGATAGATACCGATTACAGTGTTGCCTCTCAAATGGCTCTCAATGGCATGTTCATCCAATTCGGCATATAATTTGTTGTTACATTTTGAGCAGGGAATCCGGGGTTTGCCACATAAACCGGTTTGCCAAATATTAAGACAAACGGGGGAATAACCGGATTTCCCTTTCTTTTCATTGTCCCATCTTTTTGCGTAAACATCATCTCGTCCTTTGAAAAGGGACATAAAAAGTTTTATTTTCGCAGTAGAATCAGATTGATTATTGACTGCCCCAATGGTTGTCTTATCAATGTCCTCAACGGTATTTCGTCGATTTTGGACTGAATTATTTAAAGGGTGATGGTCACCGGAATCGGAAGATTCAAGGGGGCTAATACCTAATCGTTCTTTTAATATTCTGTTTTCTTGTGATAAACGTTCAATTTTGTCCAGCAGAATATTGTATTTTTGAAGTAATTCGTTATATTCCATTTGTTATATTTGTTTTTTTAAATGTATCAACTGATCAAATTATATATTGCTTCACAAGTATAATTCAATTTTGTTTAAGAATTCAAAATAATTATTAGGTGCTTGATAAGGTTTTGAATATTCGCTATGTCTTTTCAGTAATATATTTGGATGCGTAAATAATATGAATTTAATTTTTATATAAAATAAACCCTGATGAATTTAAATGACCTTGAAAATCTTATAGAAGATGGCGAAAGTGAGCATGTGGAGTTTAAAAAATCCACAGGTCAGAGAACACTTGCCGCAAAAACAGTCTGTGCAATGTCAAACGGCCTTGGAGGCTTTGTTATTTTCGGTGTGACGGATAAAGGTGAGCCAATCGGACAGCATGTTGCTGCGAAGACCCTTGAAGATATTACAGCTGAACTTCGAAAAATAGAACCACCAGTGTTTCCTGATATAGAAACTGTCAGCGTGAAAAAAGATTTATCGGTTATTGTATTAAGAGTTGCAGGGGGAGGAGGGCCATATGTGTTTAATGACACACCTTATATTAGGTATGGCCCCACCACAACAAAGATGCCGCGTGATATCTATGAAAAGAAATTGATTACTAAATTTCATGCCACGCGTCGCTGGGAAAATGAACCTGTTCCAAAAGGTGTCACTATTGATGATTTGGATGAGAAAGAAATTCAGATCTCTCTGGATAATGCAATTCGCCTGGGCAGACTTGATGCAAATACGAGGCAGGATACGATACGGAATCAATACTTCGTGGTTTAGAATTGATAAAGGACGGTCAGCTTTTAAATGCTGCTGTCGTGTTGTTCGGTAAAAGCGATCAACTTAAAATCCTTTATCCACAGATGGGAATTCGTATGGCGCGTTTCAGAGGCAAGGACCACTTATCTGATTTTTCAGATAACCGTCAGTATTGGGGCGTAGGGCTGATAATTTTTTGATGGACCATGTTCCTATTGCCGGACGGGTCATCCCCGGCAAAATGATTCGTGAGGATCAACCATGGTATCCCCCAAGAGCTACACGCGAAGCTTTGGCTAATGCTCTGTGCCATAGAGATTACACTATCGCAGGTGGCGCCGTTGCTGTTGCCATATATGACGATCATCTGGAAATTACAAATCCAGGTGAACTTCAATTTGGAATAACTCCGGAAAAACTGACAAGGCCACACGAATCGAAACCATGGAACCCGATTATTGCAAACGTATTTTATCGAGCTGGCATTATTGAGCGTTGGGGAATGGGAACATTAAATATAATTGATTGGTGTGTTGAAAATGGTAATCCTTCACCAACGTGGGATGATCAGTCCGGATCTGTATTTGTGAGCTTTTTCCCGGCTATTTTGCCAGATAATCAAAGGGATTCAGGGGAATTTGTCAGCAAAATAAAGGATCAAGTTGGGACCAAGTTCAAATTTTGAATATTCTAACTGAAGAGCGGTTTATTACAGAGTTGATGGAAAAAATAGGGCGATCGAACCGGACTAAGTTCAGGGACCAAGTTCTAAATCCCCTAATTGAAAGTGAATTGGTCAAAATGACAATTCCGGACAAGCCACGCAGTAGCAAACAAAAGTATCGTCTAACAGAAAAAGGGAAAAATGAACTTAAAAAATTAAAAGAATAGTTCGTTTTAATTATGATTTTAATCAGTTATAAAAAGTGAGAATCGTCTGAGAGAGTTAGGAAAATAGTCCGTTGTCCCTCCGAAAAATTAAATTCAGCCTGAAATTATTGAATATTTTCATTGCACAGGATATTTGCCTTCATATTTTGTAGCTTAAAAACTACATATTTGATATGGATGCAGCTCCCAAAGAAATCAAAGAATATTTAACACAAAAGGCGAGTCGCCTTTTCGAAAATGGCTTAAATCACTGAAAGATGCTAATGCCCGTGCAAAAATCAGAGTAAGGTTAAATAGAATCAGATTGGGGAATTTGGGAGACTGTAAATCTGTCGGAAGTGGTGTTTCTAAATTAAGAATCGATATGGTCCAGGATATCGGGTGTACTTTGGTCAGGATGGAGATGAAATTATAATCCTTTTATATGGTGGTGATAAAAAACGTCTGCAAAAAGACATCGAAACAGCCATAACCTATTGGCATGATTATAAAAGGAGGAAAGATGGCTAAACTTACTGTAAATTATGAAAAAGGCTTAATAGAAGACCTTAAAAATCCTGAAGAAGCCGCTGCATATCTAAATGCCGCTCTTGAAGAAGGTTCTCAAGAAATGTTTTTAATGGCCCTCCGTGATGTTGCAAAAGCAAGAGGAATTAGTGGGGTTGCGAAACAGGCCTCTTTGAACAGGGAAAATCTATATCGAATACTTTCAGAAAATGGAAATCCCCAGCTATCCAACCTTGCATCTATCTTAAAGACAATGGGGCTTAAATTGTCAGTCGAAGTTGAAAGGGTTGCATAGTCAGCACATTACAAAAAGAGAGAATTTCCTTTTACCAACACCATTGGAAAAGTTAAGCCCCTTGCCGGGGCAAAGTCAGGACCATTCCCAGACGTATAATATTTTATCAGAAGAATGAAAATGAATCATACCGTTCTATGTAATAGTTTCTTTCTTGACTTTTTTTCTTTTTGTTCGTACATTGTTTGTACAATATGTTTTTTTAAGGAGGGGGTATATATATGGAAGGTATAACTAAAGATGACACAAAAGTATCTCGCACAGCCCGGTTGGGATTTAGAGTTACGTCGCATCAGGAATCGCTGATTCGAAAAGCTGCTGAAATAAGCGGAAAAAACGTAACACAATTTGTATTGAATAGTGCTTGCGAGGCTGCTGAGAATACTTTGATAGATCAGAGAATATTTTTTACGGATGATAAAAAATATCGTGCATTTCAAAAGGCTCTTGAAAGGTCAGCCCGGATAAAACCTAAATTGCAGAAACTCATGAGGACCGATGCACCTTGGGAAAAATAGAATCCTTGGATAATATTATCCTCTCACTCCCTTGCCTTCTTACTGATAACCATGTACTGGATGATTTTGATTGTGGAGATTCTCCGCTGAATACTTGGTTAAAACGTTATGCGATGCAAAATCAACGAGCCAATTCTGCAAAGACTTTTGTAGTATGCAATAAGAATTATGTCGTCGGTTATTATTCTTTGGCTGTGGGATCAATTGAACATGAAGCCGCAAGCAAGCGAACCCAAAAAGGATTAGCCCGGCACCCAATACCCGTTATGATCCTTGCAAGATTAGCTGTAGATCTGAAATATCAGGATAAAAAGATTGGAAGCGGTCTTCTGAAAGATGCGCTGCTTAGAACTCTGGAAGCCTCTGATCATGCAGGGATTAGGGCAATTTTTGTTCATGCCAAGGATGAAAAGGCTCGAAATTTCTATACTCATTTTGATTTTGAGCCCTCTCCCATAGATTCTTTGAAACTAATGTTGCTCATTAAGGATATTCGAAAATCGATTGATACATTGTAGTTTTTTGGTAACATCTCAAAAAATATGTGGTAGTATGAAAATAAATCTAGACTTCTAGCTTTGCTAGTGTTATAGCCCTAAATATGAACATTTCAGGGCTCACAAAAAAAATATCAGACGATGAGAAATCTCCACTTGTAA
>JAHIVH010000111.1 GCA_018816735.1 Pseudomonadota bacterium
CGGTTACAAGTGGAGATTTCTCATCGTCTGATATTTTTTTTGTGAGCCCTGAAATGTTCATATTTAGGGCTATAACACTAGCAAAGCTAGAAGTCTAGATTTATTTTCATACTACCACATATTTTTTGAGATGTTACGCTTATCATTCCTAATATCGGAACAGGCCGTTTGACACGCGAACTCATTCGAAAGCGCCTTTCAGAAAAATTCCCCGAGGCAAAAAGCATAGTTGATTGTGGTCAAGCCATTGTAGAAGCCCTCACTGCTGGCGGGGTTGTTAAAGCTGATAGGACGAAGATTAGCTTTGCATATCGCGAAATTCCAGTGACGTCATTCGCATTTATTTTGCATAGTGAGTTTCCCGAACCAGGCATGTATGACATCCGCAAACTTGATGAAAATCATATGATTCGGACCATGCTTTGGAACCCAGAGCATTTACTCCATGCTCTTTATGAGTTGCGTAATCAGGGGCTGATCAGCAAGGTCTCGGAAATAGATAACATTCGTCAGTTTACGATCAAGCACACGCTCGCCAGTGTGGTCGATCAAATCGTCTATAAAAGGAAAGCTCCATGAAGCACACTGAGATCATTGAAGCCATTCGTCAAAAGCTAACAGTTCCTGGCGGACGACATTTGTATGGCGTTCTGGGAACTTACAGCCTAATCAATGGCTTTGCAAAGAAACTTCATCAGGCAAAGACCACAGAAGGCGATCCTTTCCCTAAACCTGTCAATGTAAATCGGGGTATTCTGGACGCCATACCGGACGATGAATTTAAACAGCTTGCCGAAAATGAAGCAAAGCGGCCCGAACCTACGGCTGCTCATGTGGCCAGGGCATTTGAACGGTTTCTACGCGCAAACCTCACCGGCAAAGGCATCCTTGTCCTATCTAATTTAGAAATGTTATTTGCATACCACATCGAGCTGAATCTGCTTCGAACGATGGCTGCAGATGAAGATCGGGTGTTGCTCCTCTTGCCTGGCCGAAGATCAGGAGGCCGGGTCATCATGTTTCATGAAATGGAAGAAGGTGATTATACACTGCCTACAAATCTGATAGCTGAAAACCATCTATGGGAGATTAGGGAATAGTCATGGCCAGGAAATACGACCCAAGAGAAAGAAACCTCTTTAAAGAAGAAGTTCCAAAAATGCCAGAAGGTTACTATTCAGGTGACAAACCGAACTCGAAACTGCGAGCCTTCGTAGAGCAGCATTTGAAAGAGCGACCCTACAATCCGGAAACAGACGACTACAATGTGCCAGCTTTTGATAAGCCCATCGAAACTACCAAGGCCACTGCCATTTACAACATGCATACCTACTGGTCCAAGAAACCGCATGACGCAATTCGTCAGTACATCCGGCATTACACCAAGCCTGGTGATATAGTCCTTGACCCCTTTTGCGGGTCTGGTGGTACAGCTTTATCTGCACTAATTGAGGGTCGCAAGGCTATTGCTATAGACCGTTCGCCTGCAGCAACATTTATCACTAAGAACTACTGCACGCCGGTAGACGTTGATGAACTGCAGCTGGCCTTCGAGGAGCTAAAGCGTAAGGTCAAACCGGAGATTGATTGGCTTTATGAGACAAAATGCGACCGATGTGGCGGAAAAGCGACAACAACCTACACTGTGTATTCGCAGGTTTTTCAATGTCAAAGATGTTTGGAGAAGGTTCCGCTTTTCGATTGCGTAGAGGTCGGAGTTACAACAGGAAAGGGCAAGCCCAAGAAGATTAGTGCCTGTCCTCATTGCCACAATCGGGGTATTGTGGAAGAAATAAGCACACGGGCCGAGAAGTTCGGTACTGTGCCGGTACTGGTGAACTATATCTGCGAAGGTCGATGTAAGCCAAAGCGAGCCGAGCGGCGGTATAACGATCTGGATAGGAAAAAGAGAGAATACTTCCAAAAATATGATCTTGGGAAAATAAAGGAGATCGAGGAAAAAAAAATTCCTCATTGGTATCCCAACGATCGAATGATGCATGTTGAGTCTGATACTGAGCCTTGGGGGGATGAATGGCGGCCTGGACGTAACTTCCGAACAGTAGCAGAGCTTTTTACTAAACGAAACGTTTGGGCTTTAGCTTCGATTTTGAAAACAGCATCCCAGATCCAAAAACCTTACAATGATATTCTGAAATCCACAGTGTCTTCTTTCCTTCTAAATCTTTCTAAACTTTATAAGCATCGCGAAGGAGGTGGTGGTCAACCTACAGGTAACTACTATATTCCACAAATTAATCGCGAAAATGAAGCTTGGTCGGCATTCGAACGAAAATATAAAGATACATTTGAAGCTCATTGTCAGCTTCCTATTTTAATAAAGTGCTCAGAGATAATCGTTTCAACTGACAACGCAATTTCTTTTACTGATATCCCGTCAAACAGTGTCGATATAGTTTTCACCGATCCACCCTATGCTGGAAAATATCAATATGGCGAACTGAATTTTATTTGGGAAAGTTGGCTACAATTGGATAATCATTGGCATGCCGATGAGATAACAATTAATATGACACGTGGAAAGACAGAAGTAGACTGGACGGATCTTATGCAAAAGGCCATGTCGGAGTGTTATCGGGTTTTAAAACCGGGACGATGGCTGGCATTGTGTTACCATGATACCTCAGAGGGAACGTGGTCTCTAATTCAGGACATTATGGCGGAAGTCGGCTTTTTACCGGACAGTGGGAGTGATGCTTTATATATTGATACTGGGCAAAAAACATATAATCAAACCCAAGCTGAAAAGGTGACCAAAAGAGACCTTATCATAAATTTTCGTAAGCCAAAACCGGGCGAGGTAACAGCAGATGTCGCTATTACCGGCAACGAAGACAAAACAACCTTCAACGAGAAAGTTGTCCAAATAATACGGGATTATCTCGGTGCCAACCCCGGCAGCTCGAAAGACCGTGTTTATGATGAGGTGGTAAGTCGAATGGTCCGTAGCGGCCAGATGGAAGCCCATGATTTCAATGAACTCCTTGGGCAAATAGCGGAGGAGGCCAAAATTGAGAGTGGTAAAAATGGAGGCGGTCGCTGGTATTTGAAAGAAACCGAGTTGGTGATCGTTGATGCCGCCGAAAACGCTCGTGAAGACTCGGCAGCCGAGAAAATTGGTTTGTTCATTAATAAGTTTCTTAAGAAGAACCCTGGTGACGAAGGTGTCCATTACAGCGACCTTTTTGAGAATTATATTTACGCGATCAAGGACAAACCTCGCCGTCAACTGGGAGAATTCCTTCCTGATTATTTTTACAAAACAGAACAAGGCACATGGCGAATGCCCGCATCCGAGGAAGAGGAAAAAGTCAAACGTGAAGCCCGAGTTAAGGGATTGGGTCGAAGGGTAAAACGTTATATTGCTCAGCTTGAGCAGGGGGCTATTATTCCTGAACACGAACGACCTAATGATGCCACCCTCGCTGAATGGATACGCCACTGCAAACGGGCCGGACTATACGAACAGGGCAAGCTACTGTATGAAAAAGGTGGCCTTAACACCGACAACCTACTCGAGGAGGCCATGGTCAATGTCGAAGAAGATTATCAGGTTTGCGCACGGATGCTGTCGCGCGAAGTCAGTAAACCCAAGCAGCGTCGTAGCAGAAAAAAAGCGGAGGAATAAATAATGGCCGATGACCTTTTTACAAATAGAAAGAACCTCGCCGATATCTGCACAGTTCCGGACAAGATAATTTCCGTCTATTCCCTGGAGAAGCATGTCTGGGCCGATTCCAACTCTGAGAACAGCCGTAAGGCACGTAAGCCTGAGTTGCAGACTATTGAGGAGTTTCAAATAGATCCGGTGCGGCCATTCCTAACGGATATTTTGCGCAATATCGCCGCCCCCTGGAAGCGGGATCGAAAAGAAAATCCGGTTGGCCAGGGTTACTGGATTCAGGCAGAATTTGGCTCCGGCAAATCCCACCTTCTCTGCTGTCTTTCCTCATTGACGCTTGGGAGAAAGGACGCCTGGGCAATAATAAAGAAAAAAGAAGATGCCTCTGGCCGGGGTAAGCGTGAGTCACTTTATCGTTTTTGGGAGGAAGGAATTGAATCTAAAAGCGGCAAAGGAACCAAAGGTATTTTTGTTATCGTAAAGACACTGGTGGGGGCCGGTAGCGGGACGGTTGGTCTGACCGATAAAGGACGTAGGCTTTCAGAGTACATTCTCGATGCTGTAAAAGACCAGATTCAAATCGAGCTTGGCAAAAATATATCACTGTATCCAGTAGAACTGTTGGCTGACCGGTTCATAAACGATGATTTGGAACGGTATCGAAAAGACCTGGCAAAATTCTTACGTGACTCGAGGTTTTTCGATGAAGATGAATTTGAAGAGATTGACGATTTTATCCGTACTATCCAGCAGGACAAAACACCTGAATATAAACGAAGTTGCGGCAATAAACTGTGGCGCTTCTATACCGAATACTTGAAAGTCCAGCCCCAGATAGCTGCCGAGACCGAGGACATCCTTCAGCATATGGTGGAAACAATTCTATCCGAAGGATATAGCGGAATTCTGCTGGTATTGGACGAAGTATCGCTCTTTATGAAGAACCGGGATGAAGATCAGCGCACTGATGACGAAAAGACTCTGGTTGTTTTGTCCAATCGCCTGGCAAAGATCCACAACCTTCCCATTTGGACAGTTTGTGCAGCCCAACAAGCCATCGAAAGCAAGATGGGGGTAAAAAACATTATTGCTGATGATCGATTGAAACTTGTGAAGCTTCTCGAAGAGGATAAAGATTATTACGACATCGTCCTCGCTCGTGTGCGGGAAATTAAAGCCCCTACCGCCATCAACAACTATTATTTGCATTACAAACGTGGATTTACATGGCCAAATAGCATCGGTGAAACGGACTTCCGTCACTTTTTCCCATTTCATAAGCCTGCTATTGAGGTCTTACGGGCAATCACCTATGAGTTGACCACAACCCGATCCGCGATCCATTTCATGCATCAGACCTTGAAGCACCAAATCAAAAGCAAGGGCCGTGAGCTTATTCGTCTATGGGAGTTATTTGATGAAGCTGTGCGGTATGAGGAAGACCCAAGCGGAGTTCATGCAGGACTTGTTGCTATTAAAACTAAACGTGAAACTGAATATCGGGCATACGAGGCATGCAAGCGCCAAATTGACGGCCTGACCAAGGGTTATCTGAAGGTGCATCGTGATAAAGGTGTTAAGGTAATCCAGACGCTCTTTCTTTACCATATCGCCAGAACACGCCAGCAAGGCATCACACCGGAAGATATCGCAAATTCGGTACTCATTGAGCGGGATACCGAAGCAAATCCGGATGAAAACAACCAGCACTACGAAACCATAGCTGACAACCTAAAAAAAGAGCTACGTCAAATTGTCCAGGCATTCGATGAAGAGAAACGGCCCAGATACCGTTTTGACCCTGTTTTTACAGGTGTCGACCCTCGGGATGAATTCAGTAAGGCAAGAGACGAAGCTGAATCCAATGAGGCCATGCAAAAGGAGGCCTGGGACCACCTACTGGCATTGGATGAATGGCCGATACGTAACCGCCAGATGACCATCGATCTGTCAAGCGGTGTGAGGTCCACTTTCCGGGATATAGCACCTTTTATTGCACCTTGGGAGGACAAGAGTGCAGCTCGCGCCGGGGACCGAAATTTGGATGTCATCTGGCAGGGACGACAAATTACAGGACGTGTTGGAATGAGGGATCTTGGGAGAATGTTTTCGGATAACCAGCCCTTGCCGCCAATTGAAAGTGACCAGACGGATCTTGATTTCGCAGTTTATATCGGCACACGGTTTGTGGCCGATACGACAGTTCTCAAGTTGATCGAACGGCGCAAGGATCCCCGAGTCCTTTTATGGACCCCTGCGGAGCTGACCCAGGAGGAACGGGACCGACTTATCGATTTTGCCGCTTATCGGAAGCTCATTTCCAGTTGGCAGGGAAAGGAAACCGAAGATGCAGTAGCAGTGGTTAATTGGGTTTCCAATTCACTTCAGGCAGATCTCGCTAAGATTGTTAAAATCGTAGATAACAGTTATGCCCGAGGCCGAGTCGACGCGATGAACAATACACAAATGGAGTTTCGTGTGGCCGGTGGATTGGCGGCTATACTTACACCTTTGGTAGATCGGGTCCTCACGGCGGCATATGTATCCAGGGACATTAAGTTTGAGCCACCCTTTATTTTCCGTAAGGAAGAAGGGGTAAAGGTCATCAATGGCATCGTTAAAACTGGAAATATTCCCAAAGGGGCAAAACCCAATCAGAACATCAGTGCCGCTCAGAACTTCGGTTTCGGCCTGAATATCATGAAAAAAAGTGCCGAGAAGGAACTGGATGTTTCGAGCAATATGTATGTACAGGACATATGGACGTTCATCGATGATAAATTGACCGATGATGGGCAAACTATGAAGGTTGACACCCTATATAAAAATTTCATGGGCATCGGTGGCCCAAAGGATTATGGCCTTACTCGACGCATGGTTCAGCTTTACATGCTTTGTCTTGTCCGGGATGGGCGGGCACGTGTCACCCTGGGGGCAAAGGCTGGGCTTGCCATTCCCATGCTTGATTATTCGAATATTGCAGATGTGGATTTTTCTACCAAAGTATTAGATGGATTGAGTGAGGTCCAGAAAGTAGCCAAACCGGAGAATTGGGATGTCTTGAGACCATATGCAGAGAAACTCCTGGAGGTTGAAATACCCGTTACTCAAGATGATGCCATTATCTCCGATCATAGAGTAAAACTAAGACAGCTATTTGTTCAGGAAAAAGAAATTTCATCTCGGATTGTAACAAGGGCACAGAGCCTGTTTGATGTGTTGAAGTCGGATAATCCTTATAAAACCGAACTGGATCAGGTTTTGAAACTCTTTGCCTCAAGTATTGACGGGGGCGACGATATCCACCTTATATTATATGCGCTCAAAGAGGCTATGGGTTATCAGGCTTTTGATACAAATATGGCAAATTCTGTCGAGGTGGATGATCTCGCTATCAGGCTTAAAAATTATAAGGATATTCGGACCTTTCTTGAATATGAGGCAGAACTCCGGACTGCCCATGCTTATTGTGCTGTCACACTCGGGGATCAAAAAGAACTCTCAAATGCCCGAAAATCTATCGAAAAAGTCCGAGCAAAGCTTGGCAGCCTGAAAGACTATATCGATTCTGATGTGAAGCTGAAGACCGAACTTATAGGTCATTTCCCGCCAGTCGAGGGGGAAAAGGACACGATTGCCGCCATGATCCGTGAGTACTCGTCTACATACTTACCAATGCACGAATCCGTAATGAATAAAATCGATGATAGTCGGAAAAAATTTCAGGACGCTATAACAGGAACCGACATAATGGTCCTGGGAGTTCTGGATGGGATCACGGCACTTCAACCAGCAAGCACGGATAAGTTGGTTACTGACCTGGAGGAAATTGGCACTAAAGTGTTCGAGTGTCCGTCGCCATCTCGCGCTTCCGTTGAGGATCATCTGCGGAGTGGCCCGTTTCACGAATGCGGATTATCATTTGTGAATGCGTCAATTTATGTGCAGGTGGCAGAAGGTGCCGCCCAAACAGCCCACCAATTGCTCAATGAGGCATATCGAAAAAAAATGGAAGTATTTTTGAATCCTGCTGTTCGAAAACGGCTGGAGCAGGGCAAGACAGAATCGGTCATCGATAGCCTTTTGTCATGTCAAACCATTGATGAGCTTCGTGAATATTTCATCAAGGCTGTTCAGGAAATACCAGGGATAGTTGAAATTATCAATAAGTATCTCAAGCGTATCAGTGTGAAGCGCGTCAGAATAGCGGATTTTAAGCCAAAAACAAGTACAATTCAAAAGGATCAGATCAAGAAAGTGGCAGAGGAATTCAACCATTTTCTTGAATTACAGTTCAATGATAACGAGGGAGACGAAGACTCCCTTCCAATGCTTCTGTTGGAGTAGGAGGGAGAGCCGATGCTTTCAAGTTGGGTAATCAATAAACTAGAACCACTGAAGGATGAACCAATTCTCATTGTTCGGGATTCGCTTAGACTCCTTCCCGAAGCCGATGGCGCTGTGCACCGATTTGCCAATGATAGCGGATTTACGGTTATCATTGCCTCTACGAATCTTGTTTTCAGGGAATTATTTGAAAAAGCATCCGTTTCAAAAGATACAAAGAAACTGCTTCTGATAGACCGGGCTCCGGCCCGAAGGAGGGCACATGCTTCCTTGATGAAAGCTCCTCCTCCTTTTTATCCAGATATTCTTTCCAAAACAACGGAAACAGCGCAGATCGACATAAGCTTACGACAGTTCCTGATAGAAAAAACTGGTGATCCTAATTGGCCTCAAGAGGCAAATGACCCACGTTTTGCACGACTGATTACAGGATCTATTGAGGCAGTTTTAAAAGCGCATGGGGGGCTTCGTGTTGCTCATCCGACTCGGTTTACGGATCATGATTTCCAGACAATTGTTGCCTATTCGTCATTAGGTGTTCCCGAGGCTGCTTTCAAGCGCCCAGAACCGAAAAGTTACTGGCGCATCGCTCTTATTGGATATCCGGCTCTTGAAGAGCTTGATTCCCTTGCTCCGGAAATAGCAAATTCCATTCGTGGTGAACTTCGTAGTGCCCCGGCGCCCTTCTGCTGGTTTGCAGATTCACCGCCTGAAATAATTGTAAGGGCTTTTTATTTTTCAGCGATATTGTCCCAACACATTGAACATTGGAAACTTTTACTTGCAAGTATTGACCCGGACCTCAAGACCTTCAGCGAGATGGATGCATCATTGATCGCTAAGGCGGCACCTGAACTTGTGTCGATTGATCCCCAAAGGGCGAATCGAGACCTTCAGGATGTCGAAGCATCGTTATCCAAGGAGGCGATCCATCTCATTCTTACCGAACAATTGAAGGTTTCGGTCAATGGACAATTTGCTGAAATAATAGAGAAAGAACATTATTCAGTGCTCATCCGATCCTTGGCTCTATTAATCGGTCTGGACAAGCTTCTTTCTGACGACATAACCATTGCACCCCATGAAAAACTAAGTCAGGTGTTATTTGCAGAAGCAGATGGCGAAAAAACTCTATTTGTCGAACACCGCCCATCAGCGACCTGGGAGAATCTAAAGTCTGCCTATCGCATGGTTTGGTCAATTCGGGACATCAAGGAAGCTTTGGGAAGTGCCATTAAAAATTTGAGCGTGAAACCAGTATCCGAATTATCGTTCGAATGGTTTCGGAATTTATGGAATGACCGCAGGGTTAATCGACTTGAATATTTACTATCTGCTCTTGAGCGATTGATATTTAGTGCAGATTTCCTCCCACGTTCCCCAAATGATTTGCCGTCAGATTTTTTGGTTGTACAGGAGCGCATCAGAGAACGGGTCGGCTTATTGCGTGATGAAATGCATAAGGCGCTTATACTCCTGAATACAAAATATCAGGAACTATTATTCAAAAAATACAAATCATGGGTCGCTTCAGACTCTCCGGAAGTTTGGTTAACCAGTCAGTTTTTAAAGCGCTGTGTCAAGCCACATTGGGACTCAAAAAGAGAAAAGGCCGTGGTATTTGTTTTCGACGGTATGAGATATGATATATGGGATGAACTGGTCCGGCCTATATTTGAAGATCGCATGGATGTAATTGCCGATTATCCGGCAACATCTCTTTTACCTTCAGAGACTCATATCAGCAGAAAAGCAATTTTTGCCGGAACATTTCCCGATTCCTTCGACACTAAACGTGGTGAGGACGCTTTACTTAAGGAAGCGATGCAACGGGAGTTCGGATATACCGGGGATGTTGAGGTTGTGGCTCCCGAAGGCATGGGAACTGGAGAAACCGTTCGATATCGTGCTGGCAACATCGATTTTTTTATCTTTGAGCTTTGTGACAAGGAACTCCACAAGATTTCAGTAAAAACACTGCCCGATGGTCGATGTGTCCCTGGTCGTCCCTTGGCATTCATTTATCAACAGCATATAAAGGACATCATAGACACCGAAGTTATGGCAATCATCCGTGAGCTAACACCAGATACCAAAGTCTTTGTGGTGGCCGACCATGGATTTGGACATATCGGGCGGGAGCGCATAAAGGTGGATTTGTCTTGGCTAAATGAGCAATATGATTGTTTCTATCTGAACGCATGGCTTAGGCAATCGCTCGAAAATGTCGGCGCACCACGAAAGGTGCGGGATAACGTATTGGAGTTTCCGGTCGAAGATCTACGAATGCCAGACACAGGGCAGGGCTTTGACCGATCTACGAAACAAAATTGGCAAAAGCAATTTGAATCGATCATTTTCCCTAAGACAGGGTATGCTTTAGCGCGACCAAAGGCAAATTTCAATCCCGATGCATATTCTCATGGAGGGATTTCGATTCAAGAGATGATAATTCCTATGCTCGCCATGCGAGTGAAAGCGCCGGAAGAAGGATCGCTGGCCCTTGGCCAGATTACAGGACCCGAGGAACTTATTGAGGGGGAAGAGGCAGAGTTTCGGATGCCCGTTCAATTCACAGAAACCCATAAGCATAAAGAGGTTAGACTCGAGGCACAAGCCGTTTATCAGAATAAGGATTCAACGCTATCATTGCCATCACAGGTGTTATATATCTCTTCACCGGGAGGTGATGTTGTCTTTCGATTTGTTCCAGATGTGACTGACACTTCGGATGAAGAACGAAAAAAAGGTATTATGGAACGGACACTCAGGATGAGTATTACCTACAGAGAGGCACAACGCACGGTGAGAAAGGCGCGGTCCTTTCGATTCACCATGAGTCTGAATTCAGAAAAAGTCATTCGTCGGGTTCCGACTCATCTTGGAAAAATTTTAGGATTAACCCCAAGGAATATGAGATGATACCGGTCCCCAAAAAGCTCTCCTTGTCGAGTTGCTTCAGTTTAAATTTTTGTTGCGGGAGGAGGATTATATAAATGAACCTGAAGCTGAAAGAGGTGTTCAGGGGCAAAGTTGTTAATAAGGCTTATACTATAAACACGGGGGTAGATGAATTCCCACGATATGTTTTAGAATACCTAATTGATAATTATTGTTCCGAAGAAACCTTTCATGAGGATATGGAGAAAGTCGTTAGAAGACTTAAAGAAACTTTTGTCTACGGAGCAGAAGCAGAAAAGATAAGACATTATATCCGCGAAAATCGAAGTCATTCCGTAATTGCAAGTTTAGAAGCCAGGCTTGTTGAAACTGAGGATAAATATTGGGGCACCATTTCTGCTATCAATGAGGATTTTGTAAATATTCCGGAAAATATCGTCCGTCAGTATCCTATGCTTCTTTCAGGAGGTATGTGGGGAACTATTGACCTGACCTATGACGAAACCGAAATTTATAACAAAAAAATTCGGCCCTTTAAAATCACCTCGTTTACACCATTTCAAGTCAGCATCATTAATCTGGACGATTTTATTGAAAGACGGCGAGAATTTACCACCGAAGAATGGATTGATATTTTAATTAATTCATGTGGTCTTGACCCTTTGGGAATGAGTTATCGTCAGAAATTGCTTTATCTTTGCCGTTGTATTCCTCTTGTTGAAACGAATGTCAATACAATCGAACTTGCCCCTCGTGAAACAGGCAAAACCTATTTATATCGTAATATTTCCTATTATGCGCATGTATTATCTGGAGGTAAGGCGACCCCTGCTCAACTTTTTATAAATTTAAATACAGGTAAAATTGGAGAGGTCGGTGTTCGAGATGCAGTTGTATTTGATGAGATTGCGAATACTGATTTTACTGATCCTCGATCTTTTGTCAGCATTATGCAAGGTTACATGCAAGATGCCAAATTTAGTAGAGGAAAAAAAGAAATTCTGGCATTTGCTAGTTTAATTTTTGTTGGTAATTTAGATGTACAAGGAACCCTGCCCCACGAAAAATATTATCACTTGTTTGAACCATTACCTGATTTTTTACAGGTAATTGCGTTTTTGGATAGAATTCATGGCTATTTGCCTGGGTGGGAAATCCCGAAATTAGCCCCGAATAGTTACTCAAAAGATTATGGATTTATTACAGATTACTTTTGTGAAATAATGCATGAGCTAAGGCGTATTGATTTGCTTGGTTCTGTGCGCACTCGTTTTGACATAGTAGATCATGCAAAAAGGGCTCACGGAGTCTCCGGCCGGGACCAACGCGCTGTTATGAAAACCACATCAGGTTTGTTGAAACTTCTTCATCCAGATGGAAATGTTTCCGATGAGGAACTGGAAAATATATTGAAATTATCCTGTGAACTGCGGCAACGAGTACGTGATCAACTTCATTTAATAGCTCCTGGTGAATACGATCGTATTTCTTTGGGAGCCTTAATGAAACCATCAGGGAAAAGTGTTGTCCCAGAACTTCCGGACAGTTTTCGAATCCAACGTGTGGAGCTTCCTGATAAACCCTCTGTTGGTGAGGTTATTGGGCTTGCTGTTGAAGGGGATCATGGTTGCATCCTTCATTTTGAAATGCAGGCAACAAAAGGTTCTGGTCGAATTGTCCCTTTAGGTTCTATTCAAAGAGTGATGAGAGAAAGTATAGAGGCTGCCGCTCAATATATTCGCGCCAAACATGAAGATATAGGGATAACCGCCGAATGGCGAAAAAGTTTTGATGTTGCAGTTCTTGCGACTTTTATGGGGGTACCCAAAGAAGGCCCTTCTGCCGGTGTATCCATCGTAACTGGGATTGTATCAGCTTTAAAGAAAATTCCAGTTCGTAATGACTTGGCTATGACTGGTGAAATTACAATAATGGGTAAGGTGCTTCCTGTGGGTGGGATTCAACAGAAAGTGCGAGCGGCTTATGATGCAGGTGTAAAAGAGGTAATATTACCCGCTGATAATCTCAAAGAAGCCGAACAATTACCTTCTTACATCATCGAAAGTATTAAATTGACTTCTGTAACAACTATTGATGAGGTAATTGAAATATCCTTAGTTTAGACGAATTAAGCTGAAATTATTTGATTTTGCCTTATATTTTCGGCCATTATTTAACCTATTCAAACATTTTGAATAGATGGAGCACTTGAAAAACTATTTATTTTAGTCTATTATGATCAAGTGCATGTGAAATTTTTTATTCTTTCAAGTTATCTAATCAAGCAGAAACAACGGCATCTTTTATTGGAAATCGTTATTTCTTTAATAATTGTTGACAAAATCACGGATTTTTTCTTTATTCGACAATTTAACAGTTTGTATATATATTAAAGTACCCCCCTTATCTAAATTGAGGATATTAAGTGGATAAATTTGAGACTACAGAAATATCGGTTGTTGTTGTTGCTAATAGCAATAACCCAACAATATTAAATCCCGACTTTCTCAGAATAAATTACATAGTCCCTGAAAATTGGGAATTAGCTAAACCGCCCATTTGTGTTGAACCAATGGCTGAAGTTGCTTATAAAAATAATGTGAGAATTACTGCTCAGCTTGACAGGGTTATGTTCCATGAAAATTTTATGACCGGGCAAGTAAATACATCAAACATAAAGAAACTTAGTAGCCAATATATCAAAACCATTCCACATGTGAATTATAAAGCTGTAGGGATTAACTTTGCTGGTCACATTGGAATTAAGAATTTATATAATTTTTCTCCAGAATCAGTTATAAAGCAAGGTGATTGGTTGAAATTTGGGGATCGCGATGTTCAAACCGCCTTAACTTTTAAATATTCGATAGATAGTTCAATGTGTTCTTTAAGCATTGATAGAAACCTCATAAAACAAAATGACCAAGAAATACCAATAATTATTTTTAGGGCAAATTTTCATAGAAATATAGAAACAGACAATCAAAAAGAAAAGTTGGAAATAATTAATAATTACCTTGATAAGGTCGATGGTGATTATTCGATTTTTTTAGCTTTAGTTGAAAATATTTTTCTTGGCAAGGAAGCTCAAAATGCTCAATAGCAATAACTCGAACAGTGAATATAGTCATTTCAATTCAGGTTTTATTGCATTTTCGTTTTTGAAGCCTCAATTAAAAATAAATTATGAGTCTTCATCAGATATTACGAGTGAAAAAATTTTCATCTCTCATGAAGAAGCCCAATCTGATAATAGTAGTTCAAGTATAAATTTAATCGATAAATATCGAAGCCTTCTCAAAATATTATCGTATCAAGTTAGCGAAGATAAAGATAATTTCCTCAAAGAGGATTTAGGTTCAAGCGAACAAATAAAAACATATTTAACTGATTTATTTATAGCGTACCGACTATTCCACGATGAATTAAGTGAAAAAGATATATCTGATTTTTGTTTAAAAAACAATTTGTTAATTCATTTGAGGATTGCGGTTGACATAGCAAAAGAAAGTTTTTCCAATTATCGAAATATTCATTTTTCTTTAGAGGGTGACCCCGAAACAGATGAACAATGGATATCCTTTAATTTAGATGTTGAGGGGGATATAGAATCGATTTTTGAAGAATACCAAAACTACAACAAAAATTTAATCAAAAATATTCCTTGGCCAGAACGCGACTTGATTAGACTCAATTACAATTTGATATAAAATGGACCCAAGAGATTTTTATACACTCGCAGAAGAATTAGTGAATAAAAAGCCTTTGACCCAGGCTGATCTTCGAAGTGCTGTTGGTAGAGCCTATTATGCTGCTTTCAATGTAGCTGCAGAGCATTTGCGCAAGATGGGTTTTACTCCTTCAAAAGGGCCTAATGGCCATGGTGATGTTCAGCGAAAATTTTCAAACTGTGGCAATGATGACGTTGCTCTTGCTGCTAAAAATTTGTCAGATCTTCATGGGCAGAGAATAAATGCCGATTATAAATTAAATTATATAGATATTGAGAAGGAACCAAAAGTAAGACTTTTATTATATAGTGCGCAAAAAATAATAAAGGCCTTGGATGATTCCTGTAAAAAATATCAAGAAGAAATTAAAGATAGCATAATAGGCTACGAAAATTCGATAAATAAACATGGCAATGAATGATGGATTGAATTTTTATATTAAATTTTAAGTGGTTACAAGAAATGAGAATCGTTCGAAAGGGTTAGGAAAACAGTCTGCTCTGGGGAGCCAAAAAAATTTCGTCGGAATTAGATGACTGTATAGTTTACTCAAAACCCTGAAGGAGATTCCTTCGGGGTTTTGTCGTTTTAGCAAACAATTTAAAAGGTTTTGACGAATATCCCCTTCCTGTTTGAGACTATAAAAATTCTCACTTTTTACCCCCAATTTTTACAGCGCCGTTCTTCTCCCTTAAAATCAACAAAAGACCTCTTATTCTCTGTTTTTGCCGGAATTTTGGTTAACACAAAAAATATTTTTGAAGTTCAAAACGGACTATTTTTCGAACTTGGCCGATGTCGCAATATAACAAACTGATTTCAAACAATTTTTTAATTGTCTTTGGCAAATTTCAACATGGAAATTTCACAATTTATATCCCAATCCATTTGAAAAGAAATTTATAGCTGTTAACCACCCGATCAATTTCAGAGTCTTATTTGACCCTGAAAGAGACTGTTTTTCTAAAATAAAAGAATCGTATATATTTCAGTAATTTATATCCAAATTGCCGGATTTTAGGAAAATTTTCTTTTCTGATTTGAAAATAAAAAAGCCATTTTTCATTCCTTTTGAGCATTAAATAGTAAAAGGGGAGTTAAAACCCTGGCTTCAATAAAACTATAACCCAATTCCACCAAGTATTAACTGACCATAAAAATTGGAGGTTTTTATTGGTGGCACATGACGGAGGATACGCATGTACCACACAGAAACCCCCAGTGAAATGTCCCCTGAAGAACGCTTCCATGAAATAGCCGTAATTTTATCCAGAGGCTACGTCCGGTTGAAAACGGAAGAACTTATCAAACTCTCTGAAAGTAATATTAATTCTGAGGTTCTGCTTGACTCTTTTGAAGACCAGAGCGCACATGACACCCGAAGTTAACAGGTTTAGACAGGAGGATTTAACATGACGAATTTAAACAAAGAAATAGCCATTTTGAATAATATGACGGTGAACGAACTCCGGCAGAAATATTCTGAAGTTTTTGGTGAAAACACCAACGCCCGAAACAAGCAATACCTTATTAAAAAGATTGCCTGGAGGATGCAGGCAAATATCGAGGGTGACCTTTCAGAGAGAGCAAGACGCCGGGCCAAAGAACTCGTGGATGAGGCAGGTCTGAGAGTCCGGCCACCCAAAACATTTTCCGTAGATAGCCTGCCTGAGCAAACATCAGTTCATTCAGTTAAAAAAGACAGCAGAATCCCTGGCCCGGGTGCGGTTATCACTCGAAAGTATAAAGGCAAAATGATCATGGTCACAGTTCTTGAAGAGGGCTTTGAATTTGACAGTAAAAAATACAGGTCTCTTTCCGGCATTGCAAAAGAAATAACAGGCACCCACTGGAATGGATATAAATTTTTCGATTTATAATGAGGGGGAAAGATGAAAAATTCGAAACCTGTTGTCAATTGCGCTATTTACACACGGAAATCGACCAGTGAAGGCCTGGAACAAGAATTTAACTCCCTGGATGCCCAGCGTGAAGCGGCTGAAGCATATATCGCCAGCCAGAAGGGAAACGGCTGGGTCTGCCTGCCGAATCAGTATAATGATGGGGGCTTTACCGGTGGAAACATGGAGCGGCCCGGACTAAAAAACCTTCTTGATGACATTGAGGCAGCAAAAATAAATTGTGTCGTGGTTTATAAGGTCGATCGAATTAGCCGTTCCCTGCTTGATTTTTCAAGGCTTATCGAAGTATTTGAGCGGAATAATGTTACCTTCGTTTCAATCACGCAGAATTTCGACACGAACTCCTCCATGGGGAGACTGACTCTCAACATCCTACTGTCTTTTTCCCAGTTTGAACGGGAAATAATTTCAGAAAGAACCCGTGATAAAATATTGGCTGCGAGACGCAAAGGGAAATGGACAGGCGGTGTTCCGGTCCTTGGATATGATGTGGCAGAAGAAGGCGGGCGATTGATTGTGAATCAGGATGAAGCTCTTTTAGTTCAGAAAATTTTTGATCTGTACCTGGAGCATAGCTCACTGATTGCAACGGCAAAAGAGCTTAATAAACTCGGCCTGATGACCAAATCCTGGACAACAAAAAAAGGGAAGTTTAGAGAGGGAAAACGTTTTGATAAAGGTAAAGTTCATAAAATTCTGACCAATCCTTTATATATTGGTAAGCTATCGATCAAAGACGAAACATATGATGGAGAACACGCTCCGATCATAGAAAAGAAAAAATGGTCTGCTGTTCAAAAGGTTCTCAAACGGAATGGCCGAAATGGGAAGGAAAAAGGTGAAAATAAATACAATGCCTTGCTAAAGGGAATATTATATTGCAGCTCCTGTAAAACCGCCATGTTCCACACATATACCAAAAAAAATCAGAATTTATATCGTTACTATGTTTGTGTGAGGGCACAAAAAGAGGGGTGGGAAATTTGCCCGACAAAATCTGTCTCGGCCCAAATGATCGAAAAGATCGTGGTGGATCAAATCCGTTTAATAGGACAAGATTCCGGACTGCTTGATCGAACATATGCCGAGGCAGAACTTCAAGCTAAATTGCAGCTTCAGGCTTTAATAAAAGACCAGGCAGTCATAAAGAATAATTTGAAGAATCTTAACAACGAAATGAAAAGGCTTATCGGGAGCTTTTCATCGGATGCGGGGATCGACTCGCCGATCAGGGCCAGAATGTCTGATCTGCAGGACCATATAAGTGCCGATGGATACAGGCTTGAAAAAAAGACAAACGAAATTAGCGCATTAAAGGACGTAAGCATAAATAAAGCGGATTTGAAAAATGCTTTTTCTTTGTTCGAGCCGATTTGGAATTCGCTGTCGATAAAAGAACAAACCAGGATCATCCGGCTCTTAATTGAAAAAATCGGGTATGATGGTGAGAATAATAAAATCAGGCTATCCTTTAGGCCATCGGGCATAGCGAGTCTTGCCGGTGAATATTTGGGGAATTAACGGAAAGAATTATGGACAAAATGAATATGGAAGGAGGTTTTACAATTGAATGTAATTTGGGCATTAATAAAAAAGGCGATCAGCTTAAAACAGATATAGAAAATGAAAATGGCCGGGTCCCCCGATTGTCCAGACTCATGGCACTGGCCATTCATTTTGATAATTTGATAAAAAGTGGGACGGTTCGTGATTTTGCCGACATCGCGAAACTCGGTTATGTCAGTCGTGCGAGGGTGACTCAAATCATGAATCTGAATTTGCTTGCCCCGGTGCTACAGGAAAAAATTTTATTCTTACCTGAAGTTGAAAATGGCCGTGACCCCCTTACAGAACATCTGATACGTAAAATAGCTGCTGTTCCCGAATGGCCGAACCAGCTCAAATTGTGGAAAAAAAGTAAAATGAATTAACAAAAAAACGCCGACACGTCCGGCAAAAAATATATTTCAGCCAATAGTCTTAAGTTAATTGATCGCAGCGTTGGTTTCACCTTAAAACCTTTTTAATTCTTTGAAAAGGTTATCTATATCTGATTGGCTGAAACCACTCTCTCCGCTTGTGATTTTATCACACTTGACAATCAGATAGTCGACGATCCATCTGAATTTATTATAATACTCAACCCTATCATATAGATTTTTTTTAATATGTTTTAATACTGATTTATTTATACCATCTTTGTCAAACATGGGGGATAAATAATCGATAAAGAGCGCCATATCCTGTTCAAAATGAGTATTATATCGAGGAGTATCTGACCAACTGAAAAGAATATCGCTGTTCCAGTTTGAATATTTTTTTTCGTTAATAGCATCTATCAGATCCTGGGAGTATATCTGGCCCAGCTTTTCAATTATTATGGAATCGATAATGACCCTTGGATATTTGGCATGTTTTTCTTCCAACAGATAGGCATTAGTATAAGCAGGCCCTACAACTTGGTGTTTATTGGCATCAAAATATGCTTCACCGGCTGAGATGGCTCCGCGCAACCAGATATCTTTTTGAGCAAGAGCAAATTGTATGATTGCCACTGCAATGCAAAGTTTTCTTAGGTTAATAATTTTTTTTTCTTTATCTTCGCCGAGTGAAATGGATAGAATAACAGAGTCGCTTATTATGATGGATCTTATTTCTTGCTTGGATTCTATATTCCCAATATTGTGTATTGTTTCTTGAATTAATCCAAAATAGGTTTCAATTTTTTTCTTTCCTTCTTTTTTGTCAAAAACGAAATTTTTAAATCCAAGCACATCTAAAAATGCCACATAACAATCGGAATATTTAATTTCCTGTATATTTGATTCTTCCATATTATCTGTTTCCTATTTACACTTCCTAATTCTTAAGTTCCGATATGAATTCCTATTTATTATTTAATATCTATTTCATTAATCATTTTTGAAGCCCAGTATTCTCTGAAAGTAGATATTTTATCTGCATGAAAAGTCATTATTGCAACCTCTTACAAATGTTTTCGCATACCATCTTTTAAATGGTCAAATTGCACTTCCCATTCAGCTATTGCTGTATTTCCGTCTAAATAGACCGACAGGAGTTTGAAAGATATATTTTTTATTCTTCAACTACCATGGATTTCCAATATTGCCATATTCCTTCGTGATTTTTTATTGGGGATTCCAAGACCCTTTCATTGTAAGTAGCATCATGATGAAATACAGTAAATATTAAATCGGGATACTGTTTTCCCCGTCGATCTATTTTTACGCCTCGTTTGGCGTAAAAATATTCTTGACAACTGAAATAACAATATTATATTGTCATATAAATTACGCCATGTATGGTGTAATAGGCTATGGCAAGAAATTTTAACCTTTAACCAGGAAAAGGAGGTGGCGGCATGAGAAGCTTTGGTGAGGCACTCAAGAAAGCAAGAACAGCCAGGAGGGTCACCTTGCGCGTCCTTGGTGAGCATGTCGGTAAATCGGTTGGTTATCTGTCAGATATAGAAAACAGCAGGAAAAGACCCCCTACACTTGATATTGTTGAAAAGATTGAGGAATATTTAGGTATAAATGACAATTTGCTTGTGACTCTGGCATCAAACATGAGGAAAAAGGTCCCAAAAGAATGGACAGACCGTATTATGATGACGCCTAAACTGTCTGAGGCACTTCTCAGGGCTGATGAGGATCTCAACGATGATGAGTTTGACGAACTGATGGAATATTTTCGGGAAATTAAAAACAGGAGGGAGGGATAATTGGCAAGAAGAATTATTGTTGCTACCCCCAGGCGAGGCCTGGACATTGATGTTTCCGCGAACATGATCAATCAGCAGTTCCAGCCCGAGACGTTAACCCATCCAACCCCGTTCAATGTAGAAGATTTTTTCGAGTTTGACCTTGAGCGTCTGAGCGGCGTGAAGCCTGATTACAGGGAACTGCCTTACGGTATCCACGGAATAACGGACTCAGATAAAATGATCTGCGTTATCTCGTCTGAGTTGATGGAAGACCGTTCACAGATAAAATTTGCCAGGTCAACAATCGCCCATGAGATCGGTCATGTCCTAACACATGTGCCCGAGTTCAGAAAGAAAAAAGCTATTCTGAGATCAATCCATGACAACGACCATATGTCACTACGCCTGCACAGGGAAGAGGACGTTCCTATTTATAAGAATCCTGAATGGCAGGCGTGGAGATACGCCGGGGCACTCCTGATGCCGGAACCAGTTTTCAGAGCGGCGGTGAGTAACGGTGCTGATGAATGGGAATTGGCAGAACTTTTTCAGGTCAACCGACCATTTGTAAAGGCGAGAGCGAGGGCATTGAAAATAGATATCTCATAAAAAAAAGAGCTATTGCAGCGGTCACTGCAAGGTAGCTCTTTTTTTAAAAACTGCAGCGGACCAAGCTTCCTTCGGTTTAGGGACACGATAGAAACTGGTAAATTCTTCAGTATTTGGGCTGAAAACGGGTCGCTGCGCATTTTGCGTATACTAGTCTTACTTTGCATTTTGCACCCGAGTTTGTCAAGAAAAATCGTTCCCGGATTGCGAGGTTGCATGGCTGAAAATGCCAGACGACGCATCGTTGGGTGGATTTACCGTGCCTGGGTCACCAGAAAAGACGGCACCCGCGACTGGGCAAGAGACCACGGTCTCAAAGCTTGGCGCATCCCGATCTACGCGGAATAACCAACGGTAATCCTGTTTAAGAAACCGGGGCTGCCTCTCCCCTGGGAACAGAAAGAGAGGTTTATATTCATTTTTATTATAACCATTTTTCTTGATAATAGAGGACATTCATCATGGCAAAAAAAACATTTAAACCGGGACAAAAAGCACCACGATCAGGACAGTATGGCATTATCGGACCCCGTGGTGGGGATACAGGTAAAGAAAGGACTATCACAAAAAACGAACCTTTGCCCCCCACACCTGAAAAAGGCCAGCGGTACATCCTGAACGATCCGACAAAACATTAACATTTGTTGAAAAAAAGCCCTGCCTGGAAGTGCTGGGCAGGGCTGTAATATTTGATATTGTTCTGGAGATGGCTATCCAAACTTGAGAGTATAGCCATTAGAACGTCAGGTCGAATTGAAATTGGTAGGCACTCAGAGTAATTTTGATCAGAATCATTAGAATGCCCCCTTCGATTTCGGCTATCGAGTATATTTACCATTTTCATCATTCATCTAAAAAGTTGACATAAATCCTTATCCGACCGTGAGCGGGCGTTCAGGGGCGGAATTCCGAGATGAGAGATGATGTCGACGAATTTTTTCAGGGTAAAAAACGTTGTTCTTAAAAATTCCGATTCTCTATTTTTCTCTGAATTACTTATAAAAACGACGATTTTAACAAAAAGTTGAAAATAATATAGGGCCATAAGTTTCAAACACAACAACATTTAAAAGTTTCCTGTTGGCCATCCATTACATTAATTAAATTAGCCACAATCGAAATGGCCCGCACTTTTTCGTACAACATCATTACAAAAAATGCCCTCGATGCTTCCAATGGTAATACCTGATGCAAATGATCCAGCTCAGCTTGTTTATTCCGATCTTTATGATATTCATGGGCATTTAACCACATTATTAAAGTCTCTTCCGAATTGATAACAGCATCATTTGAGCTAATCAGTAAAAAATTTTGCATGCGCTTTCCGGAATAACGATCCCGAATAGTCTTAATGAAATCTCTAAAGGACTGGTTCTCAAAACGCCTTGAGAGGTGCTTGCACACCCGATAAAAATTAGTTGACTCATCTTTTAAAATAAATGGTCTAAGCCGATGCAGCAAAGCAAGGATTTGATCTTCAGGAGGAAGCTCGACCGTGTAGGTCATTCCATCTATTTCATTATATGTTAAATTGAACTTCCCTGGCCCACCCTGCTTTATCAATTGGATGTTCTGAAGACTCTTTGTGTAATCTATAAAATTTAAAAGGGATTCCCACTCTTGGTCTTCAAAAGAACCAGAAACGGGATATTTATTACTATCTTCCCCGAATGTCAGACAAACATTGACCTCATGTGCCACAGACAAAACAGTTCCTTTTAATGGTATTCGAACCACGGCCTATCATTGATAGGCATCGTGAAAAGCTAAAACAATCAAAATATAAGTCTGTTTATTATTCCTCCTCAAATTCTGCGTGGCTGAATCCGAGTGTCTGACTGTTTTCCTTTACGGTTCGGCGAATAGGATCTTCGAATCCCTTAACCGAAATAGCCTCAATTTCCAGTGTGATATTTACTTGAGTTCCCAGCATGCTTGAAAAATGTTGAATAATTTCCTGAGCGATATCTGAAAATTTAAGAGAGGCTTTAATTGGATCAAGCTTTACCGAACCGTGAAAACGACGAAATAATTTATTGATCGGTAGGGCCGATGAATCATCAGCGATTCCATCAGAAACTAACTCTGAAATTCCTTTTGTGCTGGTACTGTCTACCGAAAGAGATGAATAATCAGTAACTTGTGAAGATACCTGGGATGCTTTTCTTTCGGTATCAATCTGTTTCAAGGCCGTGTCTTTTTGGATAAGGAGACTATTTTCGTCCATATACACAGAACCGCTTCTGCCAAATATCAGGCCCGTATACCTTTCCCCGTCTTTTCCTGAAGCATAGCCGAAAAAATCTTTGCTCTCGATTCCGGCAGCAACAGTTTCCCGTAGCACATTTTCGTCAACGAGCCTTGGCATATAGGTATACCGACAAAAATCATTCCAAATGGCTTTTAATCCCACATCTTTTCGATCTTCTTTGAAATACCATTTCTGTAATTGATTATTCAGATGAATAGGCGCCCAACGTGGAATCAGTATTTCGTTTTCAGCAAGGATATGGATGATAGCCGGTACAATATTGGTTTCTGTGGTAGTTACCTTTTGTTCCTCCCAATGAAAATTCCCCAGACCGCCTTTCGGGTTTATTCCCTGATTTGGGGCAAGTACCCATTTATATGTCTGACTGATGACACCATTTAAACGTTCATCATAATCATTCCGATTTTTAGTTGCCTCTTTAATTCTGTGTTGATCGAGATTTAAAGCATCTTTATCATCAACGATGGATAGCCAGGCAAGATATCGTTTTGTATTGTCATAAAGAGAGGATGTGGCATCCGCATCCGCACAAAGAAAAATCAACCGGTTTTGATTCAGTCTTGGTTGTAGACCCCGTTTTTGAATAATTTCCATAGCAGTCTTTATCGCCATATTCTCTTTCTGTTTCCAGAGATGGGACGCCGTAGGTGGTAAAACAATCAGCCGGATATGGGAATCATCCGGAATATCATTGTGTGGTGTAAAGACATGAATGCCGAAAAAAGTCTTGCCACGAAGCGTCCCTTTCAATCTTTTCGCTATTTCTGGAAAAAGGTGTTCCTCCCGTTTAAAACGAGAGATTCGGTCCTCAGCCTCCCTTCGAAGATTGGTATGGGTATCGTACCAATACCGGTCATTTCCGGAATAAAGAAAGTACAACTGATCATTGAGCCTTCTTAAGGCATCATCAAAAGTACCGGATGATTGCCCTGGCTGGGTGCAGCCCAGTCTGACATGTTCCGCATTAATCCCCCGAATTCGCTGACCAGATGTTGTGGGGGCGCTACCAAGGAATATAGACCTTGACACCCTTCTGGCCGCATGGATGCTTCCAAACCGGGTGTCTACATTATCCAATTGGGTGGTCATCGCTTTTTGTCCATCCACATCTCTGTCCAACACAGGTTCCCAACCTGTGGGCAAATATCGGATCAGTTCACTTTTCACCTGATTGTCATACATGGGAATCGATCCCGGCATGATCAGTAAATCCTTGTTCCCATCTGCCCAAAGACGATGCACAACCATCGCCATTAAACGGAGGACACCTCGGGTCCGCTGAAAGTTTTCGAGCGTTGCCCAGTCTTCATATAGCCGGTCAAATACTTCAGGGTGGAACGGATATGCCGCCTTCATGCGTGACAGGTAATTCGATTCTTTGGTTTCAGAAGGATAATTGCCGCCCTCGATATACATATTTGCAAATGCCTTACAAACCGCATCCCGCGTATCTTGGTCAGAAAGCGGTGCAAACAGCCTCCTTCGGACAATCTCAAATCCTTCTTCGGAACTGACCGGTTTCCAGATTGCTTCAAGCCGGTGAAATAAATGTTCGATTTGCTTCAGTGCATATTTTCCCTGTTCACCACCCGCTTCAAGGTCTGATTCCGGGAGGGAGGCAAGAACCATGGCACAAGGAACATGCCCGGCTGCTTCGGTCAGGGCTTG
Organism: Pseudomonadota bacterium; assembly: GCA_018816735.1. Taxonomy (GTDB): domain Bacteria; phylum Desulfobacterota; class Desulfobacteria; order Desulfobacterales; family JAHIVH01; genus JAHIVH01. The sequence continues at coordinate 24,821 of JAHIVH010000111.1, forward strand.
CAAAAATGCCATATTTGAGCCAAACGTTCCACCTGCATAATCTTTACCCTCTGAAAATTGGCGGATATATGCAACGGTTTCATCCATCAGGATGATACATGGCGAAAACCGTTTAAATAGATCTGCAAGAATTTCCTTACCGGGAGAGGTGCCTTCCTGATCAGCTTTCTCCAGCATCCTGTACCCTTCTTCTCCGCCGAGTTGCCAGCCGATTTCTCCCCAAAGCGTGTGAATGGTAATGTTTCCTTTTTTTCGCGGCTGAGAAGGACCCAGACTGTTACCATCCAGTACTGCCACATGGGCGCGAGGGATCTCGCTGATATTCAATTGATCAAGGATCACCGGAACACCGGGTAGCTGGGAGGCCAGTTTTTCTCCTTTTGCAATGTGATATACCGCCATCATCGCATGAGTCTTCCCCCCTCCAAAAGCGGTCTGGAGCTGAACGACCGGATCTCCCCCTTTTCCTGTCAATCGTTTTACTACGCTAATTAGCATTAGTTTCATGCCTTCCGTAATAAACGTACGCTCGAAAAAAAGAGACGGGTTCTGATATTCAGAAGATGCTGAGCCACTCGCTACCTTGTTCAGGTCTGCGGCAAATTCGGATTCCTGAAATGTTCCCTCCAGTACATTTTGGTGGGGGGTGATGAGTTCACGCCATGGTTTTAGGCTCATATATAAATCCTTTTTGTTCTCAGATCTATTTTCAAAAAAGTTCCAATTGTTTTCTGCTATGGCCAACTGTAAGACTGGCTTTCATAATGGCATGCCAGCTGGTGATCAGTTCATTATAGTTTCTGGCATCTTCAGTCCAGCCTTTTCGTTCACAGACTGTATAAAGCCGGTATGCCAATTGACGGATAGATTCTGTTTTTTCCGGCATTTTGGCAAGGAGTGTGCCTGCGGCAGTTTCACTTTCCTTTAAAGCACGACAAATATGGTGACAGGCTTCCCACACAGATGTTCGGAGATCTTTTCCCGGGTCCCAGTCCGAAGGGTATTCCATGGCTTTCAAGAGTCTCACTTTCCCCTTGCCAGATTCGATGACACCGGCCTGCTGTACCCCGTCAACCGTGGTTCCTTTTGCCCGTGCCAGCACATCTGCCTCGCCGAAAGGACCTTCCTTGAAACCGTATTGCTGGAACCAGTCCACACAAAACCGAGTATCCGGCCCCATGTCACTTTCCGCGTGGGTGAAATATTCGTCAATGGCCTTGTTGATGAGAGTCAGTGCGGTATGAACGGTCATGGGGGTACCATCCGCTTCAAGGACAGCAGCATATTTTGAAAAAACAGCCATACCCGGGCCGATAGCAGCTTGTGCAAGATCCACCGGTGCGATGGGGGATGCGCCTTCTTTTCCGCCGATCATGTCTTCCAGGGCTTCAGGAAGGGTTTCTTCGAGTTCAATTAAAAATTGTTTGAGGGATAGAGTTTCAGCATTCAAGTCTTTTTTTCGGCAGACGAGGACGATGGAGGAGGCAAGGGCGTTGGTCTTTTGTCCCACCATTCTTCTATCAAGTTCCGTTCGCATGGGCCATGTTCCGGTAATCGAGAATCCCGCTTTGATAACTGCAGAAATAAAAGTCTCCCACCCAGTGGATGCGGTACCCGCTTCGACGGTATCCGATTGCTTGAAGGCGTAATAAATACTTACTGGAAATGTCGGATGGCAGGAAGTCGCCATGTTTTGTATGGCATGGGTCATTCCCTCCATGAAAAATGTTTCAGCCTTTTTTTTGGTGCCATGACGATATGGAGTTGCCACTAACTCTTGCTCCTTGGGCACCAGCATGGTAGAGAATATATCTGAAAAGATATCCTTGAGCGGCCTTCGTAACCAAACGTAGAAAAAGTCTGAAAGGTCGGCATAGCCGATATTGTCATAATATGGAGGATCAGTAGAATAAATTATCGACTTATTGTCATTCCCAATTTGTACATCAGCTTGTAAGGCTATTCCTTTTGATACAGTAGAAACAGAGTGAAGCCCCCCAACTATTGATTTAATTCCACCATCAAAATTACCACTCGAATTCGAGAATGGATTGCTCTCGGCAAAATCCCATGTCATCGGGATTGCTTGTCGACCAAACGTATTTCGCGCATGTTCTCGTAAAGATGCCCAAGCGCAAATTGTAGAATTTCTGTCAGCTACTTTATCTACCGCAAACGCCAAGTAAACCGCCATAGCATCCCCATAAGCCGTTGCGCCCGAACCTCCGTCATTCAGGCCAATGCCGTCATTTGTCCACCCGGCAGATCGGGCATCCTGAATCACCTTTTCCCTTGCCTCCTGCACCAGATCAGAAAATGTGGTTAGGGCCAAGAGCTGACGGGGAGTGAACAGATCACTGTATTTTGTTAATCCATATCCCACAGTCCAAAAGTTACGTGGATCATCAGGCAAATTTTGATTTGGTTTCCATTTAGGTTTCACCTGATCTACCACCTTTGCCATATCCTCGTCCGGCGACAAATAAATCCGACCTCTTGACCCCTCGGCTACGACCGCCATAAGCCGAACTCCCATGTTGCCAGCCTTTCCTTCTTTCTTGATATAATCGGGGGCAATGGGAACATCCGATAACAAACATCTGAAATTCGCACCTCTCCCAAGCTTCGTTCCGTTTTTCATCGCATCGGAATTTTCAGGCATGCCGCTTCTGATAGTGAACCGATAGCTGTTTCCTTCCAGTATCGGTTCCACCCATGCTTCCTTCCCCTTTTTGGTGGAAAGAAAAAAGTTGGAAACAAGGGGCACATGTACGCCGTTCATAGCCGGATTAGGTGAGGCGACCGTCCGCGCCCACAGCCAGGCAATCACCGTGGCCTTTCCACTACTATGTTTCTTGGGTAGATCCACTTCGGGATAAAGGTGCCCGATCCGTTTGAAGGCTTCCTCCCGCATCCAGTGTCCATAGCGCCAGACATCTTCTGCCAGACCTCTGGCACCGGTCCACCCTTCGTCAAAGGTTTTATTATCGCCCTTTGGCAAAGGGCCAATCGGTTTTATTCCTGAAAATTTATAAGGTATTTCAATCATGGCCTTATTGATCATCACCGCCACCGGATTTAAATCCGAAGCATGGGCTTCCAGGCCCAATCGTTGCGCTTCCAAAGGGATGGAGCCGCCCCCTGCAAAGGGGTCTAGAAAAGGGGGCATTTTTTCCGGATCTTCACCGGTCAGTTCACATGTTTCCCGCCAGGATTTTCGGATTTCCTCACGGGCCTGCTTAAGGACTTTTTCATTGGTGGTGTTTTCCCATTTGACAAGATCCCGAATAATCTGAAACAGCCGCTCCCTTTCCCGATGGGCATCAGCCTTGGTCTGGCCTTTATATTTTCCATATCCTCTTTTCCCGCCGGGATCATTGACAAGCTGTGCAAAAAGAACCGCCCTCGCCACAGCCAGCGGGCGCCTTGCCCACCAGAGATGAAAGGTTGACGGGTGACCTTGACGGATCGATTTTTCGCGTGTGGCAGCGACATTGATATCATCCAGTGGTAGTGCCACTTCAATCAGTTTTTTAGGATATTCCATTTATGTTTTTCCAATTCTAATTCGATTTATCAGATCTTTCCAACAATGCATTCAGTTCAAAATTAATGCTCGTAACACCAAACCCCGGTTCCTGATCAAATGGCATGCTTATATAATATGGGCCTTCGGGTTTATCACCATCGACCAAAACAATGGCCAGAATATATTTTTCCGGCTGATTCAATCCCGCCAAAATTTCATTTTTGGTGACCGTGACGGTTTGCGCCCCTTTTACCCGTCCCTTGACCTCAATAAAACGGGGGTCCCCGTTTTCCGTTCGTGATTGAATGTCCCAGCCGTATTTTGCCTGGGAAACATCTTCCGGTACAAATCCAAGCTGTTTTTCTTTTTCCATGACCGACTGCATGGCCAATTTTTCAATCCTTGCTCGGGCAGCAGGATCAGCTGCCCATTGGGGCACGTCAATTCCTTTTTGTTTATTCAGATACCCCTGCGGAATAATCAACGCACCTCCCACAATCACCGGGGTGCTGGAAACAACGTGCCGTTGGTCTTCCAGCTCCTTTTTACGGACCTGAAGGCGGTTGGTCAGTTCTTCGGCAGTCCTCCGGGCTTTTTCGACCTGCATGAAAGGCTGCTTTCCGGCCTGATGTTCCAGCAACAATTGTTCATAGCGATGACTCCAGTAATTGATTTCCTTGGTCAGTCGTTCATGAACCGCCTGAAGTGTCAGATCGATCATTTTCTCCCGCCTGAATTTCACTTCTTCGAAATGCTTCGGGACCAGGTTTTTTACGGCATGCTCAAGGGCTGGTAATTCCATATTCCGTTTTAACCAGGGTTGATTAAGAACATCCTGAACAATAATACTATCTTCTTCAGTAGGCGTCTCATAATCTAGATAGGGTGCGTGGCCGCCCTGATATGTGTTGCCGCTCTCATCGGTCAACACAAACTGCATTCTTCTGGAAATGATGCGTTCCTGACCGTGTTTATCCTTCCCTCCATCCCTGATGGTATGCTCTATGATATAAAGGATATAAGGTTCGGTCCCTTCATCGGATCGGTCCACCAGTATGGTTCCCCGTTTTAAAAGATCACGGAATTTTTCCTGGATCATATCTATTGTGGCATCCATTAAAGGATGACCGGGCGTAATCAGGTCCGCCATGGGTTTGCCATCCATCCGCACCTTGTCTTTTTCAAAACAGATCCGTTCATATCGTCTCAGAATAGGTCTGCCGGAACCGATAAGTCGATCCCTTGAATGAATCGCTCCTGGCACATAGCTGATTTCAAACCGGCCTTTCTCCCGGTTTTTCAATTGACCGCCTAGCGAAACAAAGGCTTCTTCAAAAAATGCCCGAATAAAAAAAGGCTGAAGTTTAAGGGCTTTGGCTCTTTCCATCTCTTCTTTGATCCGGAACAATTTTCCGGTGTCCATATGGTCGGCAGCAAGGGCATTTCGTTCGATAATTTTTTTCAGATGTTCGGTATCAAGGACATTTTCGACAGTTTCATACAGTTTCGCCCGGATGTCCTCCCGGTCACCATAACGGATGGCTTCGATAAGGAGATCTTTAAGCGAGCGCTCTTCAAATATTTGGCCGAGGATGTCAAACACCTTCCCGCCCAATGTTTCTCTTTCCTTCTCGAGTTTGTCAAAAAGTCGCAGGAACACATCTCCTTCGCGGGTTTGACTGGCCACCATATTCCATAAATGACACACCTCTGTCTGGCCGATACGATGAATACGTCCAAAACGCTGTTCCAATCGGTTGGGATTCCATGGCAGGTCATAATTGATCATTAAATTGGCCCGTTGAAGGTTGATACCTTCACCAGCAGCATCGGTGGCGATGAGAATCAAAACATTCTTATCCTGGGTAAACTGTTCCTGCACCTTCCTTCGATCTTCCCTTTTAACACCGCCATGAATCAACACAACAGATTCTTCATTACCCATAAGACCTGTAATACGATCATAAAGATACCGAAGGGTGTCTTTATGCTCGGTAAAAATGATAATTTTGCGCCGGTTGCCATGTCTGTCAGTCATTTCAGGGTTGTCCTGAAGTAGTCTGGAAAGTTCAAGCCATTTGCGGTCCTCTTCAGCTTGCCTGACAAGCCTTGCTTGTTCAACAAGCTTTTCAAGACTGTCTATTTCCGCTTCAAGCTCGGCGATGGTCTGAGCTGCCGTTGCCTGGTCAATCACCTCGTCTTCCAGATCCTCAACTTCATTATCCGGTGCATCATCAATAAATTCATCATATTCTTCTTCCGTCATGGCTCTTGCATTGCCAAGTTCCGATAACCCGCGTTTGTTTTGCCTGACTTCTTCCAACATCTGAAGCATTTTTTTGTGTCTGCGCATAAGAGACTGATAAATTGCCTCCGGAGAGGATGCCAGACGACGCTGAAGAATCGTAAGCGCAAAACCAATGTTTCCTTTCCTTTTTTTATCGAGGTTATCAGCGCGATTCATTTCATTTCGGACATAATCAGTTACATTCGTATAAAGAGCTTCCTCCAAACCGGAAAGTTGATAATTCACCGTATAGGCCCTACGTTCCGGAAATAAAGGGGTGGCATCAAATTTTAATAATTCTTCCTTAATCATGCGCCGCATCAGGTCAGACGTATCCACCAGATGGGTGCCATCCCGAAATTTCCCATAAAACCGATCCGGATCAATTAGCGCAAGAAATGTCTGAAAATCCGCCTCTTTTCCATTATGAGGCGTCGCTGTCATTAATAATAAATGGCGGGTAATTTGACCCAGCGCTTCACCCAGTTGATACCTTTTGGTTCTATTAAGTTTTCTACCAAACCAGGAGGCCGACATCTTGTGTGCCTCATCAACTACAATCAAATCCCAGTCGGTATTTTGAAGCTTTGCTAGCAAATCCTCGGCACGGGCAAGCTGATCCACACGGGCGATTAAATGATTTTTTTCATCAAAAGGATTTCCGGATCTTGTAGCTTCAACCATCTCACGGTTAAAAATTTCAAAAGACAAGCCGAATTTCTGGTCCATTTCATCTTGCCACTGTTCAACAAGATTTCCCGGGGCGACAATGAGGCAACGTTTAAGGTCTCCTCTTATAATCAGCTCCCGTATCAGCAATCCGGCCATGATGGTTTTCCCGGCCCCCGGATCGTCTGCAAGAAGAAAACGAAGTGGCTGCCGTGGAAGCATGGCATCATAAACGGCTGTTATCTGATGAGGAAGAGGATCAACGGTTGATGAGTGGACAGCCATTAAGGGATCAAACAGATAGGCCAAATGAATACGATGGGCTTCAGCAGCAAGTTTAAAATCTGAGCTGTTGCCGTCAAAACTCCAGGGCCGACCGACTTCAGTGAGGGAAAGGCCATCCTCATCGGATCTGAACAACATACGCTCGCCAAGCGTCCCTTGGGAATCTTTATAAAAAATGGAAAGAGAATCCTCTCCGATTCGGTCGATACCGACAATCTTGACAGATTGATTGGGAATAATCCCATTTAGCACGGAATCTTTTTTAATATCTTCGAGTTTAACCATTTGGGGGGTTCCTTATTGTCAATAAATGTCCCGGAACGGTCTATATATTCTGAAAAAACCTCATTTGTCTGTAACTTTAGATATAGCTGTTTCCTTAAGCCAGACATCAATAGCATCCTTATGAAAACGCCAGTGCTTCCCGATTTTTTGACCAGGAAGCTTCCCCTCCTGTGCCAATCTATATAGCGTTGATTTGGGAATTTTAAGATAGACGGATAGTTCCTCAATTGTCAGAATACTGTTTTGTATTTCCATCATATAAAATGCCTTATTTTTTTAACGAAATTGTATTCGTTATTATCAGTTATTATCACCAGTCGCAAGTTTTTATTATAATTTGAGGTCGGTCTAACTGTATGGAATTCGTCTCCGGAATTGACATGCCATCGAAAATTTTTGAATGTGCAGGATATGCTGTAATAATATATCAGGTAAACATTTCAGAAGAAATTTTTAACTGTAATTAATATGAAAGGATAAGGAAATATTTTCAGATAAAAAGTATTGATAAATGAATCTAATTCTCTTTGGAAATCAAGAGGGAAAATATTATATCAAAATTTTACATCCTACAATGGAAGGAATTCAAATAGTGCTTGAGGCATTAAAAAACACAGATGAGCTTACTCTGGATCATACTCCACATGGAGATGGTCACCTTCGGGGGTTATGTCATAAGCCCCTCCCAGGAGGCCCTTCAACTCTTTCAAGAGTTCCTTTCGCTCGGTTTCACCCAAATCCTTTGAACGAACATCAACAGCCAAATTCGCATAATGCAAAGAACCCGAACTATGATTTCCCTCGTAGGTTGATGTTATGACCGCCTCTTTACCATGATTTTGAAACACCTGCTTAATCTGATTCAATGCCCGCCTGATAGGCCTTCCCAACCGACTGATATCTACTCCCATTTTTAAAAGCATTTTATTTCACCCCCGCCTGAATAAAATAAAAAGCCACCCCAAAGATCCCGGTGGATATTATCCCGACGAACCACCAGAGTCTCCTGATGGCCGACTGGTTCAGGGCGACATTCGTGACCAGACCTTCCTTGCCGTTTCCATTCAGAATTAGAAAAATCTTGTCGACCGTTTCCTCTATCTTTTCGACCTTATCGCTGATAACAGCAATTTTACCTTCATGCATGCAATCGTGATTTTTCATCTATCCACCTCCAGAAAACTGATGAACCCTTTCGGGTCCACCAGCTCAAATTTTATCTATTACAGACTCCCGCCATTATAGGCAGCCGTGATCTTGACTGTCGGAGAACTGACCGCCACCGTGCAATCCACGTACACCTGCAAAAAATCTCCCTCACTCACATCGACGTTGACCGTGTTATTATGTGCTCCTTCAGCGGCACTGAGGGTCAGGGTCGCAATGGGACTCGCACCATCATTCTTCCGGACTTCAACCGTGCAACTTCCCGATGCATCAAGCTGACAAGAAACAGCCGTGATCGTCATGTTTCGCTGCATGCGAACCCCGCCCTGGTTGGAGGGGACGTTTCCGATCATGAGGTAGGCTCGTTTGGTGTTGCCACTGCGAGAAAAGATAAAGTCCTCTCTTGGCCCCATCCACTTGTTCCGGGTAACATCCCTCCCGTAAACAATCCCGTTCTGGATATTGATGTCAGAAAGATTCCCGCCCTCAATGGTTCCGATCTTGGTGTCGATGGCTGCAAGAACTGTCTCCATGTCATCATTGGCGCTGTTGCCGATATTCGGATAAGCGTTTGCCACTTCAACCTGATCGGCATCGTGCTTGATCACATGATCGTCTCGCTTCAAGTGGGGATCAAAATCAACGTCATAGTCTTTTTTCCACTCGCCTTCTGTTTTATTGTACACATACCGGGCGGCCTTTCCATCGCCATCATCACTGACCGTGACAGCGGCATTGGATTTGAGATCCAACTCACCGATAGCCCATGCTGAACCGTCAAACTCCATGATGTCTTGATCTGCGGATGAAAGATCGATCACCCGGTCACCGGACAAGGCCAACCCCAAATCCTGCCAGACACTCCCGTCATACTTCTGATAATGATCCACATCATCCACATACACGTCACCTGCTTCAGGGCTTGCTGGTGCAGTCGAAAGACCGATCCCCTCCACCCTGAACCTCACATTGTCATACCAGAATGCATACTCGAACGTGGGTGTGTTTGTGATATTTTCATAATCGATTGAAGCACTGCCCGGTGTAGAAAGCTCCGCTTTGTTAAAATAATTGTCTTCCAGGAACTTCCGATGGATTCGGGAGAGATAGGCCACCGCATCAGCTGGCGATAGATCAGCCGATCCATCGTTTAACACCAAAGTCCCTCCAGTCAATGCATCCTTCAGATCATCAGAATCCCCAATCTCAGAAAACCCTGCTTCCTCATGAAGATTGACGGTGGAACCGTCCAGGATGTCAATACCCAGGTCTTCGATCAGAAAATCCAGACCGCTATTGTTCTTGATAATCACTGTCCATTCAGCCATGTTTTGCCTCCATTTTGTTGTTGATATTGATTTGGCCTTCCGGAGGCTCAGAATAAATATTAATGCTTCCACACCTCGGGCACTTGATTTCAATGTGTCCGGGTGTTCCTTTAAACAGGAGCTTTTTACAGCTCATGCATCTGTTTTCAGTCTTGCAGTTCATAGATTTCCAGTACGGCAATCGGATAATCAAAACCTGATGAGGTTTCTGTAAAAACTTTCAAATCGTCACCTGCATCAAGAAATATGTTCAGACCATTTTCAGTCCGGATATTTTCGTTGTTCAAATTCATGGTATAAATATCAGCCTTTTCATCGTTCCTCCGGATATGAACCGTACCGGTTTCAATGTTCCGGGTCATAAAGGTTACGCTTTTCAAGGTCGAGCTTTTCAAAACCGGATACCCCGACACGTTTGAAGGTATCCCCGAATAATGCAGCCACCGGCGTTTGGTGCTCCGGTGGTTGATGGCAAATACCGCTTTCACTCCGTTTGCGACCAGACTTCCGGTCAAGGGGACATAGGCCGGATGATAGAGAATAACCCGTTTGTCCCGAGATTCTATGACGACTTCCGATCCCATTCATCTATGCCCGATCCATGATTTCAATTTTGATGGCATCCTTCGTGATCTTCAGACCGGATATGGTGAGCCTGGTTTCTGCTACGCTCATCCGGATCAAAGGGTTCCTGTGGGTAAAAGAAATCATCTCATCCGGTTTTTCAAACTTGCATTCATGCACAGGCCTCGTAAGCGTGACGATTCCATCAAAGATGATTCTATTTCCCCGGACAGTTTCAATCATGCAATTGCCTCCCGGATCTTGAAGTAAAATTCGCCAGCCGATGCCGGATATGTGAGCGGCCTTCCCGATGCATTCATGATCTGGACTTCGGCTTCATAATCCCCTGCCATAATATCCCCCGGCTCCCAGGCAAACTCGAAGATGCCGTTTACGCCATCCGTAATGGTCGCTGTCTTTACCAGGGGAATACCCTCATACCCGATGTGAAGCGTAATCGTAAACCCGGTGATGTCGATCACTTTTCCATCCTTGTCCCGGTACTCTCCCCTTAACGGATCAGGGATATCTCCTTCCACATACTCGATGGTGTTGTCTTTTCTCATGGCCATAATTAAACGCTCACTCCTTCAACATTTACCGACAGATTGTCCAGATCGATGCTGATCCCGGTGATAGTGATATCTGATAGGACCGGACCTGCAAAATGAACCACCCGGATATCATCCGTCAGGTCATGGGCCAGAATATGCATGGCCGAACTGAACGAGACTTGCTTCATCAGGTTTTTCCTTCTGGCAAGAATTTTCCCGGCAATATCCAAAGCTGTGTCATCATCCCTGATCCAGTTCAGATCCAGGTGAACCGGATAATCCTTCATTAACGCTTCGATGGATGCAGCATCCCATACCTCACCGGATTCAATGAAATAGCTTTTGGCGTAATTGTACGCATAAGAAAACGATATCCGAGTTGCCGTCTCATCAACCAGTGGTGTGATATTGAACGACTCTTTTAAAATGTCATCATTGGCGCTATACGTTTCCATATCAGGTCAACCCCTTGATATTGAGCTTCCCGTCCCGGTCAAAGAAAAGCGTGGCCCCGATGGATTTCGCCACTTCCTGGATGACATCGATCCCCTTGGGATGATCTTTGATCATTCCAGCCCCTTTATGGCCATCAGACTCAGCCAGAAGTCTTGCAGATTCAAAACCGGTTTCGTTGTAATGGCTCGATGTCATGGCAAGATAATTGGTCAGAAAATGCGTAATGATCTCGATGGGATTTTCGATCAGGCTCCCGCTTTTGTTTTTCATGCCCTTCACATTGCACCAGACTTTCCCGTTCGGGTCTGGAGGATCGGACGTGAACCGGATCACGGCGATTTTCCCATGGAGTCCTTTTTCATAATCATAAGCCGGGAGCCTTTCAAAACCCGTGGTCCGGAGCCTGGGTTCATCGGAGCCGGAGAGAGACACAAAGACTTCGTTGATTTCAAGGATCTCATGACCAGCCACCAGCCAGATATTCTCTAATGTATCGATGCAGACACAAGGGAATACCGCTACCTTATTCGATAACCGGCACTCCCCGTAATACCAGTAATAGCTGTACCCGGAGCACTCGGATTCGTTATCCGGCAGATCGAGGTGGCAGGCATCCCCATACCAGTAATACCCGTTTTCTTCACATTCGGACGGGTTGTTCGGAAGCTCCAAATGGCATGCCCCGTCGTACCAGTACCAGCCGTTGGCCTCGCAGTTTCCTTGATCAGCTGGAAGATCAAACGCGATCACTACCTTCGGGTGAAGGGCCGGATCAGGATCATCCGCTGATTTGATAGCAAAATGGAGCGCATAGGGGGAGCCTAACGGGGTTTCCCGGTTAACGTCAAACCGGGTGCTCCTGAGACAGAATTTGATGGATTTGCCGGTTTGAGAAAGCATATCGTTCACTGCTGATATCCCTTCCGCATTCAGCACAAAATCAAACCATCCGGACTCCCCGTCATCCGGATCAAGGCTTGAAAGGACGTTCCCGGTAAAGGCATCATAATCTTCCACGGTCAACACGTCATTCTGGGTTCCCTTAAACAGGCTTGCCCCGATCCCTTCATCCCCCGGATCACTGACACTGCCATAAACGGAAAAAGTAACTCCTGTGACCGTGATCCCATTCGGAAAATCAGAGCCGTCAAAGTAGAAAAAGAACCTCCGGTTGGCGTTCCCGTCATCTTCAATATAAAAATCGGCCTGATCGGTAGCCACAACATCCCCGGTTTCCTCATCCAGGTTCTCCTGCCACGTACCGTCAGGAACTCTGTAAACCTCGCCATCACTGGCGCTCCCGGAAAGAGTGACCGGACTTTCGATGGAGACATAAGTGAGTTCGAGGACCGGCTTTCTGTCAGATACGGACACGTCAGCAAAATAGATCCCGGATTTGAAGATATCGTTCGGTTGGCTATCCAGAAAATCATGGTCATACTCGCGAAGGCAGAGCTTCGCCATACTGCCGATTTTCTGGTTCAAATAGGAAAGGCCATCCCCGTTGAACGCTATGGCATTCACTCCTGATGCGTCAAAGTCAAACACATTGACCCCAAAGAGAGGTCCGGTGAACTGACTGTAATCGGCCAAAGAAAGCGTTTCCCCCTGGGTCCCTTCCTGAACGGATAGCTTTTGGGCAGAAGAATAGCCATACCCATAGATTTTAAGCCGTGCGCCAATTATTTTTGCGTATTTGGGAAGGGTGAGAGTTGAAAGATCAAAATAGAGAAACACCCGGCTCACAGCAAAGAGGCCTCCTTCAAAACCCGCCTCAAGGCAGCCTGGGTTTTCCGTTTCACTGCCTGAAAAAGAATTCCCCCAGAACCCCTGTCGGCAGGTATCCCAGAACGTGGCAGAATTCTCTACCCAGCCGTCGTTTACATTTCCGGTAATTTCTATGGTTCCCATATTAAAAATGTCCTGTCATTACGCCATAAATAATGGGCATCCTTGAACCGGTCACTCCGGATGCGGTATAGGGAAAGTCTCCCGGATTGATCACGGTTCCATAATCCTTTTCAAGCCAGAGCCGTGTCGAGTCGGTGATGGTGACCTCAAAGAGCGTGTTGGTAAACTTGAACCTGGAGATCACGCCCTTGAACAGCCTCATGAACGCAGACCGTTCGTATCCTTTAAACCCCATAAAATAGACGACCTCCCGGTTAAGCCAGCCGTTGAATGGAAGAAGGGAGAGCTTCTTGTCGGTGTTCGCTAAAATCAGTGTTACGTCCGATATCTGGAACTCCCCCTCCGTGTTTGATACGGATCTTGATATAGTGCCGAACTGCATGACCCGCCCTTCGAAAAACTCGCCAGAGGGAAGCTCCGTATCCTGGGAAGAGAACTGCAGCCGCTCGTTATCGAGATCGATTTCAATCAGAATGATGGGTGCCGTAACCGAACGTCTGACATGCTGGCCCCATAGGGCTGATGCAATGACAGACAATGATTCCTGGTTGATTTCAATGGAGAACGTGCCTGCCTTGAACGATGTAACCAGTGGATTCTGCTGGATCATTATTTCAAAAGTCGCCAGATTGACGATGACCGCAGATGCGCTGTCTTTGCCTTTTAAAATGGCTATGGGCATGACTTGTATCCTTTCAGCAATCTTCCGATATCGATCAATGCATCTTCGCTCAAGTACGGGAGATGCTGAACTTTTCGTTCCGTTTCTGCCTGACGAAAATCACTCCTGGCATGCCTGCAGATGCCGTGACGTTTCCCATAGGAACATTCTTCGCATTTCCCTTCAAACCGGATGCACCAGGGGCAGTTGGTCACGGCCATTCGGGTAAGTACCCCATGAGCCAATTCTTCTGGCCATGACAGGAGATCAGTCCGGTCATCCTCAGTCCACAGATCGATATTCGACCGTTTCCGGATGTCCGAAAACTTGATCTCACAGATCCGGATGAGTGTTTCTTTTGCCGTCATATAAGCCATGCCCTCACATCCACGCCTTTTGAAACACCGGTGATGACGATAGCGATCTTCTCAGCCCCCAGGATCTGCCAGGTGAGAACCTGCATCAGGGCCTCTTCCTTGGATGATTTTCTGAACGTGCCGTTTCCAGGGGCAGTAGGCGATTTCTGGTCAAAAAGAATCGTCACATTATCCCCAGCCGCATTGTACCCGATGGGCGTGACATATAGCGCATCGGACGTCACCACCTGGACGATCAACGTTTTTTTATCCCCACAGCTTATGGGCGTATGAGGAGGGGTTGCATCCAGGTCATCCACCGTATCGTCCACATAAATGCCTGAACGAGTGATGTCCGGCACACCTGAGTTGATTCTTCGATCCGTCAACACAACCGACTGGATCACTGTGGGGTTCCCGCTGTGCTGCTCGACCGCTTCAATCGTTTGCGCCCGTTCGCCTGAGGTTCCATCTTCCACCCGAATGCTTCCAATATCCCTTATGGCCATTTTTTGTTCCCTCCTTATGCTGCTGCCTTAAATCTCAATATTCCTGTTGAACTCCAGGTCAGTTCAAAAGCACTGTTGTTTGTCGATTTGTCCGATCCAAAATCCCAGACTCCAATCAGGGGGGATGTGGCATCCACTCCTGTGCTGGCATACATAACCGCAAACCGAGCCGTCAGGGTAGAGCCTCCCCAGATAACGTCATCCGCATCGAACTTGCTCTCGTTCCCGTCCAGGACAATCGATTTATTGGCCAGAGTGGCCCCGCCTGCCGTATACCCGGTGCCGGTCACTTCGCCGGTGATATGGCTCTTGAACTCATGGGATATATCCGGCACATAAGAACCATCACAGAGCATGACCTTGATCGTATCGGAATCGAGATCAATGGTGCCGTCAGAAATGGTTTTGTAAAAGTTCCTGTAAATCATTGATTCACTCCTCGGGTTTCTTCGATTAGTGAGAGTTCGCTTATGGAAAAATCCACCGGGAACACATCCGGCCCCAGGGCTTCAAAGCCGGGCGTCTCCATGGGCCGTTCGAAAGACAGACTGTCTTGCGCCCGAACATAATATGGGGTGTCCTCAAGAACCATCAGGAACGGATAGGCGCTTCCGTGGATGGATTGAACCAGTAAGGCAATCGGGTTTAATTCAGTTCCCGTAATACCACTCCAGGTCATGACCCATGACTTCCTGCTGTTTAAGGTATAAGCCCAGGTGTTCCCCCCTTCGGTTTCATGGGTGATGTTGGTATAGTGATGCTGCTCTTTCAGGTTCCAATCGTGGTTCCGGGGAAGCGTTAACAGGTTACCCAGGAGCAGCTCACCGATCTTGATGTCAGGATCGGGCCTTCCGGAGTTGTTAATGGTCAATCGCCAGTAGCGGTAGTTTTGCGAGGTATCAAACACCTTGCATGTATCAAGTTCTCGGTAGGGTATTGTTGCCGTAAATGCTGGGCTTCCCCAGAAATTGACCGAGTTCCCTGATAGGGAGAGGGAAGCCCCAGCAGTCAGGTTATGGTTCATGATAGCCACATGATTGACCGTTCGCGTTACCCCCAGATCGATGACGATACTCCCGGCTTTCGACCATACAAACCCCGCCCGCTTGCTCATCCGCTTGTTGAACAGGTTCTCTTTCGGGTAATCCGAGTCCTCGGCCCAGCCGTCATAAGAGATCGCTGCCGTATCAAGAAGGTTATCCCAGGCGTATTTCAGTTTTTCATAGGCCATTATTTCACACTCTTCCGGATAGCGGTGGCGATGCTCTGGGTATTGTTCTGCAAAGCGGTTTTCAGTTGCGGGATGATCTCCGACCTGAACAGCTTGGTCATATCGGTTGCATTCCCGCTGTTGGCATTGATACTGACCGGCATGGTGACGGTGATGTTGCTACCTGCTGAAGGAGCCACATATCCGCCGGTGGCATACCGCCTTGGCAGATCCGGTATGGGGAACGAGAGCCCGTTGATCATTTCAAGCAGGCCTGCACCGTACTTTTTCACCGCTTCCTTCCGGACAACGAATTCTCCGGCTTCGAGCATGGCCTTGATTCTATCACCACCGCCAAAGCCGGGGAGCTTGCCGCCTCTCGCCAGTTTCAATCCCCATCCGACCAGGCCGCCTTGGGATTTTTCTTCAACGATCCTTTTAATAATGGTGATCGTTTTGGTCTCATCTTTAGTCAGCTCAGCGAACTGCTGCTTCAGACTGTCGAGGTTGGAAGCAATCGTTTCTATCCTCATTTCACGCTTTTTTCCTGCCAGCGCATCCGCTTCATCAGCCGCTTTTCTGGCGGCATCTGCGGCCTGTTTTGCGGCTCTTTCTGCTGCCGTTCCAAAGGCCGACATGGCAAACTCGCTTTTATTTGCCATATCGACCATATCCACTTCCATGCCGTCCACATGAAGGGTCATCTGGGTTCCGGCATTGAACAGGCTATCCGATATGTTCTTCTCCATATTCTGGCCGGTTTCCTGAGACTTGGTAGAAAGGCCGTTCAAAAATGCATTCAACTCCTCGATGCTCGTGATCGCTCCCTGGTTATCAAGATTTACCTGATCCGGTGTTTGCGCCTGCTGAGCTGTATTGGTTAATTTCTGATCCACCTGGGATATCTGAGCATTGGCCTGTGTGGTATCGAGCGATAAAGCAGCAGGGGATCTGGCAGCCTCTTTGGTGGTGAGGATTTCATTTCTAAGATTTTGAATGACGGCGATATGCTCCCGTTCCTTTGCGATCTGCGCTTCAATTTCTGCGGTGTTCCCCCCAAAGGCCCCTTTGATGGCCGCCTTGATTTCCAGGTACTTGATCTTCACGTTCGAGGCGAACTGATCGATCAGAGAAAAACCTGCTTGTACCGCCTGACCGATGGTAACCGGTAAAAGACTAAACACATCCCAGGTCGAGAGCCATTCTCCGGCCTTCCACCCAGCATAAAATGCACCGACAAGGGCTGTTACGGTTCCCAGGGTGGTGCCTAAAGCTGCCAGCGCAGGATTGAGTGACCCAATAAAAGACGTCACCTGAATAATGGGATTGATGACGGTAATCCAGGTCACGCCAAATGTGGTGACAACCGCTCCAATGGTAACCAGGATAGGCGAGAGTTTTAAAAGAATGCCTAATAGTGGCGTAAACGGCTCAGCCACTTTAATAATGACGGAAGCAAAGCTTTTAAAGGACTCGATGGCGGATATGACCGCAGCGGATATTTTTTTGGCCCATTCATCGAGCTGTCCGGACTTCTTCCATTCTTCTATCTTCTTTAACGCTTCGGACAATTGGGTTTTCAGATACTCGAACACCCCTGCATCCATGACCGACTTCTGGAACAGGGTGAACTGATCCTTCATGTTCGACCACATGCCGGAGAACGTCCTGGATTGCTTGTCCATGGCCCCGGCGAACCTGCCCTCAAGGATCTCGATCAACCCTTTCTGGATGGCATCCCCTGTTTTCTGAACGGTCTTTTCCATCTGCATCCCGTTCTGGAGCCAGGAAAAGGTGACCTGGTCCCCCTGGGTCTTGGCCCGGATGCCGAACTCTTTTAACCGTTCAAACTCACCGGTCACGGCATCGGCGAACATCTCGACCGCCTGATCAAGGGGTTTGGCCATGGCGGAGGCGGTATCCCCGAGGGTTTTTAACGTACCGTTCACCGGATCGATGCCGTAAGCCTTGAGCTTGGTAAACCCTTCGGTCACCTGATCGAGTTCATAGGGGGTTTTGGCCGTAAAATCGGTGATCCAGGTCATGGCTTGTTTTGCCTTTTCAGATGACCCGGTGATGGTCTCTAAGCTTGTCTGGTACTTTTCAAAGGACTTGGCCGTATCCAGGAACTTGTTTGCGACAATCCCAGCCCCCATGCCTGCAAAGGCGGTCTTCAGGCTGAAGACATTTTTCACCAGACCGTCAATGCCTGCCTTCATACCTTTTAATGCATTCTGGACGTTACCGAACTCTTTGGAGGCCCGGTCTTTCAGGTTTACGATGATGTCGATGGTGTTTGCCATTTATAAGCTTTTACCCTTTGATAAACTCAAGCCATTTCTTTTCATCGGCATGCATGCCGGTTCTTACTGCCAAAGCCAGTTCCTGAAGCGTTTCGTGTTTGATCCTGAAGTGCTCCGACAGGGCTGCTTCAAAATACGAGAGACCATACTCAAACGCGTTTACGTGGCCTGCTTCAACGAGCCTGCAGCCAAGAGAGAAAAGTCCGCAAGAATCGCGGACTTGATTTCTGCCACTATCTTTTCCAGGCCCAGCTTTTGGGCCGCTCCTAAAAAAGAGGCGTTGACCTCCTTGAACGTATTCCAGATCAGATCGATCTCGGATGGAGCCATGTCGAGCATGTCATCAACGGCGATATTGACCACTTTCGGAAGAATAGCTTTTACCTGGGAGAGGATCGTTTCCAGGTCCGGGTCCTTTTTCTCCTCGAACTGGAAAAGGGTGATGTAATCTTTCACCCGGAGTTCTTTGACCGTGATCTCCCGGTCGTCTATTTTGATGGTTTTGTGCTTTCTCATAATCCCTCGTAAAATTTTATTGCCGATTAAATGATTTCTGTTGCCCGGTAGAACGGTTCATCCGGGTGGTTTTCGGTATCTGCCAGGAACTCTGCACTCATGGGGATCGATCCCACGTCCTCGGTGATAAAACCGACTGCGCCGTTGATGGATAAGCTCACTTTCCAGCCTTCTATTTTCCATCGGGGGCCGTCATCGGATGTGGGGATGAACAGAAGTTCGCCGGTCACCTCAGAATTCGCCAAGGCCCGGATGCTTTTGGTGGTCTTGGCCGCATAATTGGCGCTTACGAAGCAGGTTGTGGTTATTGATCCTGTCTTGAGTTTTCTTATGAGGCCGCCTGTCAGATCCAGACTGTAATCGATCCCAAGAACATATCTCTTGGTGGGAATTGCCGCATCCGTGACCACCACATCCTTTTTGGTCGATATGGAGGTGACGGATGCCGTGGCCGTGGATGTCCCCCCGGTGATGGTCTCCCCTTCCTGGAACGTTCCCGTGAGGTCGATGCATTCCAGATACCGGTTGGTGTTGTCCGCCCAGGCGATCTTGGCCGTGGCGCTGGACGTTGTTCCGGTGATGGTTTCACCCGGTTCAAACGGGCCGTCCGTGACCGCACCGTGGTCGATCTTTAAGATGGAAAGCTCCATCTTACCGAGGCTCACGAACCGGTCGTCTATGGGCGTGATTTGTTCCGAATCCAATTGCCCTGAAAGCTGGCTTCCGCTCTGGATGCCGTTCCCTAAGAAAGCCAGGTTCAGGTTTTCGGCAGAATACTCCTCCATGTCAAAGGAAGCGGTCGCTCCTTTTTCTGCAATTCTCTCTTTGTCTTTTAGGCGAGTTCCTTCCTGGTTGGAGTAGTGAGTCTGCTTTTCAATGGTGATTTCGATTTCGAGCTTGGGAACGTTTCCCAGGGCCAGGAATCCGGCGTCATTATTCGACTTGAAATAAAGCCGTCCGGACCCGTAAAAATAGTTGTTTGTGTTGGGTGCTAACATAAAAATCCTTTCACGGTAAGCTCTCCTGGGAGCCTCTTTTAAGTTTTACGTTGATGGTTGAATACGATACATACAGGGGGTGGTAACTGATCGTGCCTGCTTCGCCGGTGGTTGTGATCCGGGCTGGCTTTATTCCGAATATGGCATTCTCTGCCTGTTCCCGAAGGTCTTCTGCCAGAAGGAACCCTTCATAGGTTTTTGATCCTTCCTCTTCTGTGACAGCCTCGCTGATAATGCCCACGCCCAAATCGATATCCCAGGAGAGTTCCCGGTTCGAATCACTCCGGTTCTGGGTCACGCCCACGATGGCGATCACCGGATAATCATCCGGGACCGGAGGGTTTTGTTCATCGATCCCCAGGAAGCATGTCGGGTAAGAATCAAACTTATCCTTACACCACTCGTCGATGGTCTTGTCGTAGACAATTGCTTTCTGGATTTCTTTTAAAAGCTCTGCGGTCGTCATGGTCATTTCCCTTTCTGGTACCGGTCGATGGCTTTCCAGAATGATCCTTCGAACAGTGAAGGGATCTTCGGTTTCATCTTGTTATAGACCGGCGTAAATATGGGCCGCTTGGGTACGTTCAGCACCTGAGTGCTTTTCTTCAGGGCATGGTAGTCCTGTCCGGGGATGCCCCCTTTCTTCTTCATCCGGGTGAGCGCCCACAGCCTTCTCATCTTGTCCGTAACCTGAAGGGTTTCTCCGGTCTCGGCTTTTCTGGCTATTTTCGATAAGCCTGGGTCAACTTTTCCGGGCTGGCCTTTCTTGGATTTTCCGAAATCAACCTGAACAAGTGTCCCTTCGTCATCCACCCGGTATCGGGCGAATTTCCCCAGCCCAAACAGGGGAGAGTTTTTGCCGCTTCTTCTCCTGGACCATTTGCCGCCTTGCTTTTTCCTGAAATTCCGGGTCAACGGATGAAGCTCCGGCCACCCCGTGCCGCCATATTCCACATGATTCCTGAGATCGCTCATGGTTTGCCAACCGACAAACTGAAGGGCGCTCTTTCTCGCCCGCTTGAATATGCCCGGCATGTTCATGAACGTTTGGGTCACGGCACTTAAATTTTTAACGTCTACTTTCAGTTCCATGGTTAATGCCTCCAGCAGCCCTCCGGGGGCCAGATTTTAGAAATCTGGACAAATGGGTTTTTGGGTGATGTGACTCTTCGGTCTTCATGACTACCCCAAAACATATTTGGCAACCTTTTTAAAAGGTTGGCTCCCGGCAGGGCCGCCGGAGGCACGAATATTTCAATACTTTTCGATCTCAAATCAAGCTACCTTTTAAAAGTCGGTTTAATATCGCGTTTCACGGATAGCTCCCATAAAGTCTCTCCGTCCCCTTCGATAATGCCAGTGATGGTCCAGGGGATTCCGTCTATTTCGATGTTTCCGGGAAGCTCCGGATCAGGGATATCGGATTTTCTCACCCGGATCTTACCTTCCATGCAAAGAGCGCCGTCATGGGAGGTGGCCCCTTGCCGGAAGATCACCCGGATATTTCCTGGGAACCCGTTCTTAGGGGTGTAGACGGCATCCTTTCCGGCAAGGAAAAAAAGATCGTCGATCCCTTTTTTCAAATCATCCAAAAACGTCATGATCAGCTCATCGTAAGTTTTACAAGTACGCCCGGCCTGTAACAGATCGGGAGCGGGTTTGACTGAGTGTGAAGATCCATGCCCCGGCCAAACTTTCTGGGTTCCAGTTTGGAATAAAGCTCCATGCCGAACGTGTTAGCGGTCTCGATAAAGTCCGCAGGGGAATAGAGGGTTTCAAAAGAGTTCAGGGTGCCCTCAGGAAAGCAATGGGCTTCACCGGCTGCGATAAACGGACGGACCGTTCCTTCAAAATCAGTGGCCACGCCTCTGTATTCTTCAAAGATGATGCCTCCGAAGTTGAACCCTTTCCTGGGGTCCCCACCCAACCGGTCAATGGCTGCGGAGTGATTCAGATAGACTTCCTTTACCGTGCTGTGGGAGATCAGGGCATCGAAAAAATCTGGCGAACATAAACACCGGACACTGGTCATGACTTCTCCAAGGAGGTTATCCTCGATGTATCGAAGGACCGATAGGCATTTTACCCGGACTTTCGTGGTGTCGGTGGTCAGGGCAAAACCGATGGTCTTGGCGGTGATCTCAAACTCGGCATACAGGTCATAAAGAACAGACCCGTCCGCATCGAGGATGATCCCTTTTAAGGCTCCCATGCGGAGGTGTTCGAGTGTGATGGCATGCTTGTTCCGCAGGGTCTGCTGATGATCGTTTATCACCCGTGCCAGGGTGTCGAATTCGGTTTCTGAACCGAACGCCCGGATTCCATCGTATTCCTGGGGCAGAATCACATCGTCATGGGGGATATGCGGGATCACAAATGACCGGATTTTTCGTTTGCCGGTAGTCCCCATCGTCCCCGGAGAGCCGGGAGGCTGAGTCGGCAGCAGA
>JAHIVH010000112.1 GCA_018816735.1 Pseudomonadota bacterium
TGCCTATATATTAAAATAAGTTTGATTTTTGGGGCACTGGCGTTATATTAACCAAGACAGGCTGATAGCAATTTGCGACAAATTATAACTGTCTGTTTATATAGAATAAAGGAAACTCCGCGGTTTTGGGCTTAGAACCCCCGATAGCCGAAGAATTCGCGAATTTCATCCCGGTGATATGTTGAAGTCCGTTTACCCCAGGGGTATTCTCTCCAAGCCTTGTGTGATAATCCAAGTTGATCAGCAATAAATCTGACCACTTCTTTTGGGACTTCGCGAGAGGTTTCAGGGAATCGTCCTTCAACCTGAAAAAATTTCATCAGCACAGCAAAACCCAAACGTGTTGGACCAGTCCTCCCTTTAAGCAATTCTTGCTCAAGTGCAAACACGGTCCACTGTTGTTCAAGTTCTTCCTTTTTCCAGTTACGTTTCATAAATACTCCTTGGGTTAGAGGGTGAATGTACCAAATGTCACATAAATAATGTGATGACATTTTATGTTACATAGTATAAAAGACTATTTAAATGACATTCACAACGACTAAGACTGATGACAATCGGGTTGTAATACAAACGACCGTTTAGGTGACACATGCTGATAGGGTATATGAGGGTCTCAAAAGCCGATGGTTCCCAGACAACCGACCTTCAACGTGATGCACTCATCGTTGCTGGAGTTGATGAGGATCATATTTATGAGGATAAGGCATCGGGTAAACTTGATGCCCGCCCTGGTTTGGATGCTGCTTTGAAGGCGTTACGTGAGGGCGATACACTGATTGTCTGGAAGTTAGACAGGCTTGGACGGGATCTTAGGCACTTGGTGAATACGGTGCATGAGTTGGAAAAAAAACAGATAGGGTTCAAGGTTATATCCGGACACGGAGCCTCAATTGATACAACGACATCTGCCGGCAAATTGGTGTTCGGAATATTTGCAGCATTGGCAGAGTTTGAACGGGAATTGATCTCTGAACGGACAAGGGCTGGATTGGCTGCGGCCCGTGCCCGCGGCCGATCTGGTGGGGCACCCTACAAAATGACAGCGGCAAAACTCAGGCTTGCCATGGCGGCAATGGGGCAGCCAGAGACTAAGGTAGGAGAACTTTGCAGAGAATTGGGAATAACTCGCCAGACGTTATATCGGCATGTTGCCCCAAATGGTAGCATCCGTAGTGATGGGAAAAAACTTTTAGGGATAACGATCGCTTGACAAAATATACAAAATTTTATATATACTAAAAATGAATAGTACTAAACCTATCGAGTTTTTGGGTACTGCCCTTGATGACCTCCGTGCCTTTCCTATTCTGGCACGACGAGAAGCCGGTTATCAACTCGACCAGGTACAACGCGGTCTTGAACCTGATGACTGGAAACCAATGCAAATAATTGGGCAAGGGGTTCGAGAAATTCGGATACGGGATGCTGCCGGTGCGTTTCGCATCATCTATGTTGCTAAGTTTGCCAATGCTATTTATGTGTTGCATTGTTTTCAAAAAAAGACTCAAAAAAACCAGCAAGGTGGATTTAAATTTAGCCGAAAAACGCTACCGAGATTTAACGAAGGAGTAGAGCCAATGAAAAACGAACAATTTACAAGCGTATGGGATGCTATCGAGGACACACCTGAGGAGGCGGAGAACATGAAGCTTCGCTCGACGCTAATGTTGGCTTTAAAAGAACATATCGCCAGTGCTGGCCTGAGCCAGGCACAAGCCGCAAAATTATTCGGCATCACCCAACCGCGAGTTTCTGACCTCATGCGTGGCAAGATCAACTTATTCGGAATAGATGCACTGGTTAATATGGTAGCGGCGGCTGGCTTGCATGTCGAAATGCGTATTTCGGTAGCCGCGTAGGGGGGGGATGCTTCTGAAGCTGGTGGTATGTTAGTCAGCTGCATGGGCCAAATGAAGAAAAAACGATCAAAATACAATTGCAAATAACCTATTATTCAAGTTAGTTGAATGGGATGTGCGCTAACAGATTGCGCTTTTTAGTGCGAAGGTTGGGGTTACCCCAAGACCAGAGAAGACTATAAGTGACATAGGGAAATTGAAAGGAAAACGGGAAATATTCCGGTTCTTTCTAAAAAAGGGAATTTCTATTGGGTGAAAACGAAGCTATGTTTCCATTGGGCCAAATAGCGGGGAAAAAAGCTAAACAAATTTGCCAATCAGCTAATAATCGGTGGTTTATAAGAAAAGGGCAAGTACTCTCATTTTGAATATGGGTGGAAAAGCAAATCGATAGAGATAGGTTGCGCTATGCAAAAATTGGGGGAAGATTATGTCGATTTAACGAGCTGTGAAAATCGGTGTTTAATGCGAATGTTTCGGATTACCCTTTTTGTAGGCTGGTTTTAAGCCCTTTATCATAGGGTAATGCTTTACATTCAGTGTTTTTAGCGTTGCATTTTCAGATTCACACGTGGCCACTATTATTGCGTCTGCGAGACCAATACTGTGAGACTTTCCATAATCGCGTTTATAGAGACCGCCTGCTTTGGCGACTTCAGAAGTTACAGGGATGATCGGAAAAAGTGAAATAAAATTGTCCAAAGCTGTTTGTTCTCTCTCCCCTTTTACACCGGCATACAACTCTGCAACAACAATAGAAGACAGAATGATTTTATGTGAATTTGCCGCTACAAAATCAACAGCCTTATCATAACCACGCAAAAAATCTATCAGCACATCTGTGTCAAGAAGAACGGAATCTGCCATGATTAATGCCTGTCCCATTCTGTCCGTATTTCGTCGAGATCGGGAAGATCCGTGCGGTCTTTCCAGATTCCGGCGGCTTCATTTAATATGATTTCACGCCTAATGCGTCCCGTCTGATCTATGAGGCGGTCAACAGCCTCCCGGATAAGTTCACTTTGTTTTTTTCCCAGAGTTTTCGAAATTATTTCCAGTTCAGAGCGCTGACGATCTGTTAGATATATTTGTGTTCTTACCATGCATCACCTCCAATAATGTATACACCAATGTTATACATTACCATTGCAGCTGTCAAGGCCAATCAAGATAGACAGCAGAATTTGACAAGAAATACTGGGAGGCTATGGAGACCATTTCATTCCGGAGGCTGGTTCCATAAATTTGCTTCTGAGTTCCTTGTCAACGGTCGTGAAAACTGAGCCACTTTAAACGTTTTTATTTTGATTTTCCGTTGACTCCTCCTTTCCGATTCTTCCCTTTAATCGATAACTATTTCGGTTCATCCGACTAAAGCGTACTTCGTTTCATGAAGTGCTAGTATTTTGAGTTTAAAGAATTCAATATCCCGAAAGCCATAGGTGTTAGGACACGTGCAAAATTTTCGCTTAACCCGTGCAAATTGAAAATTTCTGACCGTGCAAACTCACCGCCGATTTTATCCTCTGCTCGTGTAAATTTATCTTCGAATCGTGCAAACTCGAGAAAATTTTGCACATTAAA
>JAHIVH010000113.1 GCA_018816735.1 Pseudomonadota bacterium
ATATATTTATACGGTAAATAAGGCGGGTGGGTTTTGGAGAACCAAAACAAAAAAATGTTTAATTACAAATGCTTATGTCCGTTTTGATAATCTTGGAATGTCGAGCTATTACGGTATATTACTCACGTGAAAATCTGTGTTTTATTAAAAAACCTGTTTTTCTTAATCGATATGGCAAGGCTTAAATAGCGATCATTTTCAGTAAACATTGCCTTTTTATCGACCATCATACTTAAAAATGCCTTTATTTTATCTGGCGATAAATCATTAAACTGGCTGATAATTTTTTTAAATGAACGATTTCTTGTACAAAAAAGATAAATTTGCGCGGATTTTCCCTCCAGACGATGATGAGACATTTGCCCATTCAGGTGACGTTGTCTTATCAAAATGAAACTACCGCCATCCATATAGTAAAGAATAGGCTTGAAGCCAGGTTTTCGATGTAATGTTTCATACGTCTTTTCCCAAATTCTGACTTTTTTCCGGACAGGGCGCCACAGTTTCTTCTGATAGAGCCTATCTCCGCGATAGATTTTTTGCATGAATTGAATTGAATCTGAAATACTTTCCGGATACATAATTGAATAGTTAGGATGATTCATCATTTGTTTAACACCAAACTTCAAGGGCGTAAACGATACCTCACTCCCTTGTGCCAACTGGAACTCAACAATTTTTAGGGGACGGAAAGGAAACACAAATTCCAATGCATGAAGTGTTTCCGAAACATCATTTTGATCGGCGCCAGGGAAATGAAGCATCAGATTTGAGCCGTTTGCGATATTTAACTCTTCCAGGTCTCTCATGATCTGTATATTCTGAATGGCTGTTGTTCCCTTGTTGAGCTTTTTTAAGAGGTTTGAACTTAAGGACTCTATTCCGACCTGAACATGGTCAACACCGGCAAGCTTCATTTGCTCAAGAGCTATCGGCCGGATATTCGCACGAACTTCACAAAATATGCTAAAATCTTTTTTAATTGATGCAATCCCTGAAAAATAATCTCCGGTACCATTAAATGGCAAAACGTTATCCATGACAGAAATGGACAAGGACTTGTGCTTTCTTGTCAGGGTATCAATTTCATAAACAACTTGTGCAGGCTGCTTTGAACGGTATCCTTTCCATTGGGAATTGAGATTGCAAAAGGAACATCCTTTTTTTTTGCCCCCTTCATTGCCATGCCACCAGCATCCTCTTGACAATTCTACAGGGATAACAGGGAAAAATTTTCTGTTTGGTGGAAACGCGTCAAGCAATGAAAAATAATCGTCAAAATCGGGAACAGGAAGGCTTTGCAAATCTTCTATCTGCATCAGTTCGGCTTCTGGTGTTTTATTTGCTGCCAAACGATTATTGACAATGTCGGATACAACTGGAAAATGATGATGATTCTGTTCTTTCAAAATCCATTTTACGAGCTCACAAAACGGACGCTCCCCCTCACCTTTAATGAAAAAACTCACCCCTTTAAAAAATTTGTGAAGATCATGATTCGTCATTCCGGATATGATCGAACCACCGGCAACAATATTCATGGAGGAACATTTTTCCCTAACTGCCTGCATAAAATATTTTGCTGATGACAATTGACAAAGGCAAACAGAAAACCCGACAAGTTTAAAATCCTGCCAATTGACTTGGTCAATGAAATCTTCTGAAATCTTTTGAACTTGATTAGACAATGTTCTCAGATCTGTCTTTTGAAGTTCTGGACTCCCCTTGATCATTTGGTTGAAGAGTGGTTGAATAATACCCAATCGTTCAGGATATAAAATGGTTGCATATACGCATTCTGCCAACCATGACTTTTCTGATATGGCCTGATAACGCTTATATCCTATTTCTTCAGCTATTTTCAGGTATGGATGGGAACATTCTACACCAATACCAGGCAGGTGTTCAAGAAGCCATGCTTTTAAAGTTCCCAGTTGGATGGACGGGCGATTAAAAATTGGCCATGGGGTTGAAAAAAGACCGATTTTGCTTTTCAAATTTAATTCTGGAAAAACCATTCAGATTAATTTTCATTCTTTATTTTGATCAGTATAAACATCAGCTTCATTTTTTAGAAAATACAGCCCGCATATGGTGTTATCTGTTTTCATCCATTTTTTCTGCACGCAGCTGATGTTCCCGAATGATAACAGCCTCAGGAATGGGGGTAATTAATTTAACACCAATCTTACCATCTTTTTTCCATATGACTTTGCCACTGATACCAATTGACCTGCCGTCTCGTAACCGGATTAGTCCTTTAAGATGCTCATCATGAAAAGCCCCATTGGATATAATGATTTGAAGTCCGTTCTCGCTCAAATCCGAAACCTTGAAACATAGACTTCCTATTTTAATGTCCGGGCTTTCTTCTTCTCTATAGCTAATCCTCAACGCCTGTCTTTTTTCATATCCTTTATAGAATGATTGTGCCATGATTTATCCTTTTAATGACGCTATAAAATTTAACGACATCGCAAGCCGTTCACTAAAAATAATATATTATGTTTCCCGTACAATCTCGTCCTGCTAAAATAACCTATTATTTGATAAATACCATTAAAAAAATCGATTATAATTAAAGATGGCCTACCTAAACCCGGTCAAATTTGCCTACTGATAATCGGCACGATTATTTAAAGCAAATTGACGACAGGTCATTCTTATCGCCTCTTACCCCCCGTTCCATTAGAAAAAAAGCAACCTCAAAAAAAAATCGCCTCAAGATTACACCTATTGGCATATTCATTGCTAAGTCCTTGTATCAGATACCTGAATAAAACACGACAGACCCAGTTCAGGTGACGAACACATCTTTATATTTGAAGGGGGAAGGAATGAAACAAGTCATGATGATCCCGAGGTTGGCAGAACAACTTTCCATACCGAACACAATAAACAAAGAATCATCTTCTTTCAACCGGGATCATCATATCCCCAAAAACAATGAGATACTGTTACAGGGCGGTATTCTTCCATCTGAGGTGAAAGCCAATAAACAAAGAATAACTTCCGGAACTGAAAATATCCATCTCATGAATCTTTCCGATGAGGTGTTTATCATGTCAGGAATCGAAAGATTAAAGGAAACCGACCTTTTTGAGACTGCACAAAATAACCCGAACAAAGAGAACATATTCATGATTTTGTCATAAACAATGTATATATGTCAATCATCTGACGCATTTTGGAACACTAACTGTTTTTTATCATTATAAAGAGGACTCTTGAAAATGAACAAAAGCTCACAGAAAAGAATTCTTGAATTTGCACTTCGTCAGTTAAAAGAACGACTGATCTGACAAACCACAAATAATAGAAAAACAGATGACGAAAAAAAGGGGCATTCCCGCTCATCGATAGCAAATTGATCTTCCTATCGCATAGAGGGCCCATTCACATTATCCTTTCCATTTTAATGCATATATCCAATAACCATTTGACATTATTTCAAAACCTTTTTTAACAAATCGAACTGCCTCAAAAAAAGAAAAAAAATTACTGTAAACCGTATTTTTCTGTCATATGATCCCAAAAAATGGTAATAACCTTTCAAAAACAACCTTTAAAGCAAGAATAAAAGGAAAAAATAATGAAAGGCATTTTGCTTGCCGGGGGATCAGGAACCCGACTCTACCCGATTACCAGGGCCATTAGTAAGCAGCTTCTTCCCATTTACGATAAACCGATGATCTATCATCCTCTGTCAACTTTAATGCTTGCGGGGGTGAAAGACATTCTGATTATTTCAACACCTCACGACCTTCCGCTTTTCAAACAACTTTTAGGTGATGGCAGTCAATGGGGCATTTCTCTGTCTTATGAGGAACAACCAAAGCCGGAAGGACTCGCGCAAGCCTTTATCATTGGCAGAGAATTTGTTGGAAATAGTAGTGTTTGCATGATCCTCGGTGACAACATTTTCCATGGTGATGGATTGCCAGAGCAGATGATGGCGGCTCAAAAACTGAATAACGGTGCGACTGTATTCGGTTACAGGGTTAACAATCCTCAGCGATACGGTGTGGCTGAATTTGATGAATCAGGGCAGGTGATCGGCATCGAAGAAAAACCTGAAAAACCAAAATCAAATTATGCCATCACAGGACTTTACATATACGACAATCAGGTTCTGGATATTGCGGCCAATTTAAAACCATCCAAACGGGGTGAGCTTGAAATTACAGACATAAACATGACTTACCTTAAAATGGGAAAACTCAAGGTTCAAAAACTCAGCCGAGGTGTTGCCTGGCTTGACACAGGAACATATAAATCGCTCATGCAGGCCGCCAACTTTATAGAGGCAATTGAAAACCGTCAGGGATTAAAAATAGCCTGTCTTGAAGAGATCGCCTACCGCCAGGGTTATATAAGTAAAATCCAGGTGGAGAAACTTGCAGGATCACTTTTGCAATGCGATTATGGCAAATACCTGATTGATATGCTAAATGAGGTACAGTAAATCACATGAACATTATACCGACCCCGCTTGAAGGTGTTCTCATTATCGAACCGGATGTCTATCATGATCAAAGAGGTTTCTTTTTTGAAACATATCAGAAAGAAAGATATCAGGCTCTTGGAATAGTTCAGGATTTTGTTCAGGACAACATCTCATTTTCAAAAAAAGGAACCGTGAGAGGGCTCCACTTCCAGATTACAAAACCTCAGGCCAAACTTGTCCAGGCCATTACAGGAGAAATATTTGATGTGGCTGTTGATATCAGACCGGAATCCGCCACTTTCGGGAAATGGACAGGTATTATTCTGTCAGAAGAAAACAGACGTCAATTCCTCATACCAGAAGGATTTGCACATGGATTTGCCGTGCTTTCAGACACCGCCCTTTTTTCCTATAAATGTTCCAATTACTACAAGGCAGACGACGAAGGCGGTATTCTCTTTTCCGATCCCTTTATCGGTATTGAATGGCCAGTTCAAAATCCGATTTTGTCCGGTAAAGACCAGAAATACCCGGGCTTAAAAGATCTTGAACCTGAACAACTCTATCTACCCGGATAAATCATCATGAAACTCTTAATCACAGGATCGTCAGGTCAGCTGGGACATGCATTGTCCCGCATTTCAAAAATTCAGCATATTGATATTTTTGAAGGGGATCTACCCCATTTTGATATTTTGGATGCCCCAAATACTGAAAAAAAAGTACTATTTTTTCAGCCAGATATCATCATTAATGCTGCAGCATATACGCTGGTTGACCAATCTGAAAATGAAGCGGACAAGGCCTTTGCCATTAATCAGGATGGCCCGGCAACCCTTGCAGGCATTTGCAGGACAAAACGCATCCCGCTCATTCATATCTCAACAGATTATGTATTTGATGGCAAAAAAGGAACTGCCTATATAGAGGATGATCCGGTTTCCCCACTGGGCGTATACGGTAAAAGCAAAGAGGCCGGGGAAAAAGAAATAAGGAAAAGACTTACAGAACATGTAATTATGAGAACGTCATGGCTTTATGGTATACATGGAAATAATTTTGTAAAAACAATGTTAAAACTTGGAAAGGAAAGGGACGTCGTCCGCGTCGTGTCAGATCAAAAAGGATCGCCCACCTGTGCCGAGGATCTTGCAGAAGCTATAATAAACGTGGCAAAAAAAATTCTTAGCCGCAAACCATCCCGATGGGGGACATATCATTACTGCAATTCCGGTGTGATATCCTGGTATGAATTTGCCCAATCAATTTTTCAGATTGCTGCCTGCTATGATACTTTCAAAGTCGATCAGGTAATTCCTATAACTACAGCAGAATATCCCACGTTAACAACCCGTCCTCCGTTTTCGGCACTGAACTGTGAAAAAATCCGGAAAAATTTTGATATTGAACAAAAACCATGGAAAGAGAGTCTTGAACAAACCATCAAAACAATTGTATCCCCGGGTTAAGAAGCCGTGCCAAAAAATCTTGCGATTAAATTGAAAAGGATTGATAAAGCCTTCTTCATGTTTTCATGATCGGGAAAGCAGATAAAAAAAATGAAATCATCCATCCCCAAAAAAGTGGAGCTTCTTGCTCCTGCCGGTAACTTTGAAAAACTTGAAACCGCTATTTATTATGGTGCTGATGCCGTGTATCTCGCAGGCAAGGATTTTTCCCTGCGCAATTATGCTGAAAATTTTTCATATGATGACATGAAAAAAGGTATCGAACTCGCGCATAAAAACAACGTAAACGTTTACGTGGCATGCAATATCTATTCAAGGAACAATGAGCAGGATGATATTTACAGATACTTGAAGGAACTTGGAAATCTTAAACCCGATGCCATCATCATTGCCGATCCTGGCATCCTTTTTCTTGCCAGGGAAATCATTCCGGATATGGAACTGCATCTCAGTACCCAATCCAATACAACGAATTATAACAGCGTCCTTTTCTGGGAAAAACAGGGGATTAAAAGAGTCAATGCGGCCCGGGAATTATCGCTCACAGAAATAAAAGAAATCTCCGGAAAATGTTCTATCGAAATTGAAACATTTGTTCATGGTGCGATGTGTATTTCAGTTTCAGGCCGGTGCCTTTTAAGCAGTTTTCTGATCAATCGTGACAGTAACAGAGGGCTTTGTGCCCAGTCATGCAGGTGGCAGTACTCGGTCGTTGAAGAGAAACGGCCTGGAGAATACCTGCCAATACGCGAAGATAGCAGGGGCACCTATATTTTCAATTCAAAAGATCTTTGCATGATCGAGTATCTTCCAGAGCTGATCGAAGCTGGTATTTCATCGCTCAAAATTGAAGGTCGCATGAAAGGGATCAACTATCTTGCCTCAGCCGTAAAAGTGTATCGTGAAGCCATTGACACTTATTATGAAACCCCCCATTCATTTCGAGTCAAACCGGAATGGCTTGATGAGCTGTCAAGAATCAGCAACAGAAAATATTGCACTGGTTTCTATTTAAATAACCCTGATCAGATCACAGCCAATTTTTCAGACGACAAGCCTGCCACAATACACCTGTTTATCGGAAAAATGCTTTCAATGAACACAGACGGTTCAATGAAAGTTCAGGCACGCAATAAAATTGTTGAAGGAGATGAGGTTGAAATTCTGACACCCAAAGGCCCTGCCCAAAAAGACCGGATAAAAAAAATCTTAAAGGAAAACGGACAACCCACGTCCGTTGCTCAACCCAATGAAATTGTAAGTCTTTTTTTTAACACCACCTATTCCCCAAATGACCTTATCCGGAAGCTTGAGGAAATTTCTCACAACAACCAGCCTAAAAGGTAATACCATTGAAATAATACGGAAACCAGACACGAGAAAATTCTAATATGTTTAATAACAGCTTTTTTTTCAGTTGGTTAAATCAATATTTCTAACACCCACCGGCCATTCAGAGTTGACTTTACATAATATGTATAGTAAAAATTGGTTTGTATATTTTTCAATTAATAGACTCTCTCAAACATCAGTGATGCCCTGCTGGCCGGGTACCTATCATTAATAATCTCTGGAGGTTAATATGATTTTTGAAGACGACGAAACCCTGCAAATGTATGTCGAGGAATCGTTGGAGCATCTTTCTGATATTGAAGATGATCTTCTGATAATTGAAGATCAAGGCAAAAATATTGATGAAGAACTCGTGAATAACGTTTTCAGAGCTGCCCATTCCATTAAAGGTGGTGCCGGATTTATGGGGCTCACGACCATCAAGGAACTCTCCCATAATGTTGAAAATATTCTGGGAATGATCAGAACCAGAGAAATGGTTCCTGAACCTCATATTGTCAGTATTCTCTTAAAAGCCTTTGATAAACTGAGAGAACTCATCAGTAATATTGCAACAAGCAACGATCAGGATGTTAAAGTTCATATCGATGCGCTTGTCAGTCTGACAACAGACTCTTTGCCTGAGAATGAAAAACAAACAGTCACAAAAATCATGACCATTTCCCCACCGGGTAGCCGTTCAACCATCCAGACATCACAGTTTGATATCGACCAGGCTGTCAAGGAAGGTAAATACATTTATCTTATCGAATATGACATGATCAAGGATATTCAGAAAAAAAACAAAAATCCCATTGAAGTCATGAATTCCATGATCAACAGCGGTGTGATCCTTGAGACAAAAATCGATATTGAGTCTGTGGGGACACTTGAGGAAAAAGGGCCTGTACGACTGCCGTTTATTGTTCTTTTTGCATCGATCATCGAACCGGATATGATGACCGTTCTGGTAGAAATTGAAGAAAAATATATTCACTCCATAACAGGTGAAATGATATCGGACGATTCAGGTCAGACAAATGAAAAAATATCTGAGAAAAAGGAAATTATAACCGAAAGTGAACAAGCTCCTGCTCAGAAAAAGATCGAGATCAAACCCCAGACTGCTGGTACAAAAAAGAAAAAACAGCCTCCCAAAAAAGAGTCTGTAAAAA
This sequence comes from Pseudomonadota bacterium, assembly GCA_018816735.1. Classification (GTDB taxonomy): domain Bacteria; phylum Desulfobacterota; class Desulfobacteria; order Desulfobacterales; family JAHIVH01; genus JAHIVH01. The sequence continues at coordinate 8,424 of JAHIVH010000113.1, forward strand.
CCATAAAACAAGAAATAAAAACGCTTGAAATCGAAAAAGAAGAGGATCAGACAAATGATAACAAAACATCATCTGCCTCAACCCCTCAATCTTCCTTGAGAGTCAATATCAACCTTTTGGATACACTCATGACGCTTGCAGGTGAACTGGTCCTCAGCAGAAACCAGCTTATGCAAAGCATAACAGCAAAAAATGACCGGGCAATTGAGATATCGAGTCAGCGCATAGACATGATCACCTCTGAACTTCAAGAGGCCATTATGCGAACGCGAATGCAGCCCATCTCGAATGTGTTTAACAAATTCACCAGAGTGGTCCGGGATCTGTCTAACCAGCTCAATAAAGACGTTAATCTGACAATGACCGGAAAAGATGTTGAACTGGATAAAACAATTATTGAGGCTATCAACGATCCTTTGACGCATCTGGTACGAAATGCCGTTGATCACGGGATAGAACGCCCTGAAGAAAGGATGCAGAAAGGAAAAAATCCCACAGGTGAAATTGTATTAAAAGCTTATCACGAAGCTGGTCAGGTTAATATTGAAATAAATGATGACGGAAAAGGCCTGGACGGAGAAATGCTCTCCGCATCCGCTGTAAAAAAAGGATTATTAAGCGAGCAACAAATACTTGAATTGTCTGAAAAAGAAAAAATTTCCCTCATTTTTCTACCCGGGTTTTCAACTGCAAAAGAAGTCACAGACGTATCAGGAAGAGGCGTTGGAATGGATGTTGTTAAAACCAACCTGGATAAGCTTGGCGGTATCGTTGATATCGATTCCGAGCCTGGGCATGGGACGACCATCCGAATCAAACTTCCGTTAACCCTGGCGATCATCCCCAGCCAGATCATTTCCGTTGGGAATGAAAGATATGCCATTCCTCAAGTTAACCTGGATGAACTTTTAAGGATACCGGCATCACAGGTCAAAGAGCGAATAGAAAAAGTTGGTAACGCAGAAGTTGTCAGGTTAAGAGGCACCCTTTTACCCCTCCTCAATCTTTCACATGTCCTTGAGATTGATCAGTCGTTTGTCCATCCTGAAACCGGTGAAGTTGTGCAAGAAAGGCGTAGAGAAATAGCAGACAGAAGATCCCTGAAAACCCCCAAATTTTACAATGAAAAAGAAATGCCACCCGAGGAAAAAGAACTCTCCACGAGTGCAGAGGATGAAGAAAAAAGAAAGCATACCGATCGGAGATATCGTGCGGCCAGTGCAATTAATATTGCAGTCGTATCTGCCGGCCCATTTAAATATGGTCTTGTGGTAGACAAGCTTCATGATTCAGAAGAAATTGTTGTCAAGCCAATTGGCAGACATCTGAAAGACTGTGAAGGATATGCCGGTGCAACGATCATGGGGGACGGAAAAGTTGCTCTGATACTCGATGTGGCAAGCCTTGCAAGGATGGCCTCTCTATCATCCCTTGAGGGAACAGACAGGGTTTCAGGTGAAGAAAAGAAAACCAGAGAAAAAGAACTCGCCCAAAAAGACAGAACATCTCTTCTCCTTTTCAAAAACAGCGAAAAAGAACATTTTGCAGCACCACTCAATCTGGTGGAACGGATTGAAAGAATTAAGGCCGCAGATATTGAAACTGTGGGGGGTAGAAAAGTTGTACAATACAGAGGAGGATCATTACCCCTTTATGAACTGAATGAGGTGGCCAAAGTTAGTCCGCTTCCTGATAAGCAACAATATGAAGTTATTGTATTCAAAATTGTCGGTAAAGAAATCGGTCTGATGGTAACGCCTCCTGTAGATGCTGTTGAGGTCAATCTGAATATTGATGCGACCACGTTAAAACAAACCGGGATCATGGGATCATTGATTGTTGCAAACCACACAACACTGATGGTTGATATTTTTGAAATCATAAAAACCCTGAATCCGGAATGGTTCAAGGATAAAGGAATTGAAAAAGTTACTGAACGGGCTGATGGTCAATCGTTGGGGAAAATACTTTTTGCAGAAGACTCCGCTTTTTTTCGAGGCCAGGTCGAAGGTTTCTTAGTTGACGACGGGTATGAGGTACTCACTGCCGAAGATGGCGAGGAAGCATGGAGTCTCCTGGAAAGCCATGTTGATGAAATCATGCTCGTCCTTACAGATCTTGAAATGCCCAAAATGGACGGATTCCAATTAACCAAAAAAATTAAAAATAACAGCCGTTTTTCACATCTTACCGTTATCGCACTCACATCGCTTGCCGCTGAAGAGGATGTGGCAAAAGGCAAATCCGTTGGTATTGACGATTATCAAATCAAGCTTGACAGAGAAAAATTACTGGAAAGAATAAGCTACTATATTTCTGTTCGCGATTGATGCTGTTTTTTAAAGGAGTTTACAGGGACCTGACAAACAGAAAACCAGGAATAGGATATTCCATACAATCCGCCTGATGAATGGGTTTTTGGAGGAATTAATGAAAAAAACGGATTCGAAAAAAAGCAATAACAACATGCTTGAACTTGCCACGTTTTATGTCAGTGACGCCTTGTGTGGTATTGATATCCTAAAAATACAGGAAATTAATAAACATACAGTTGTCACTGCCGTACCTCAGTCAGCTGAATATGTCCAGGGTGTTTTAAATCTTCGCGGCAGGATTGTAACCATTATTGATCTTGGCATTAAACTGGGATTATCCCCTATAAAAAAGAATAAGGATAACAGAAATATAATTGTTGATTCTCAGGATGAGCAAATAGGTCTTCTGGTCGATTGTATCAGTGACGTTATGATTGCTGATGCAGATAAGATTGAACAAGCCCCTGCCAATATTGGAGGTGTTCAAGGTAAGTATTTTGAAGGTGTGTTTAAAACAGATAACAGTCTTATTGGCATTCTTGATATAGAGGAAGTCCTGAAGGAATAAGCAGGGAGATATGAAGAATGCTCCGCATGCGTGCCTGGAATCATTATAACCCGGCAGATAAAGTGAAGCACTCGCCCCATTTCTATTATGCACACCCATAACCCATTAAGATAGAAACTTTGAAAGGTATTTTGTTTTGGAGCCAATAAGAGTTCTGGTAGTAGACGACACCATCATCTTCAGAAAAATTGTAAGCGATGTCCTTTCAGAAATTCCACACGTTGAAGTTGTCGGCACAGCGAACAACGGTAAAATAGCCATTTCAAAAATTGCCTCATTGAATCCGGATTTGTTAACTCTTGATATTGAAATGCCTGAAGTAAACGGCTTGAAGGTGCTCGAATACATTCAAGACAGTGCACCTCATGTCGGTGCAATCATGCTGAGCACACTCACTCAGGAAGGGAGTGAAATGACCATCAAAGCCTTGGAGCTTGGTGCATTCGATTTTATTCCCAAACCCCAATCCGGTACCATGCATGAAAATATGGAAAATGTCAGGCATCAATTAATTCCTATGATCAATGCATTTACAAGACGTCGTGAAATCCAGAACATTCTTAGAGGAAAAGCTCCGAAAGCAGAATTTTCCAGCCGAAAACCTGCATCACCAACAGGTTCGCCATTGGGAAAAATTTTTCACCCCATTTCCGAAAGGCTCAAACCATCTCAAAAATCTGTTAAAAGACCTGTCAGCCTAAAACGTCATACAAATTTTCAAGGATCAGAAATCGTCGCAATCGGAATCTCCACAGGCGGACCAAAAGCACTTGCTCACATGATGCCCAAGCTCCCTGAAAATATAGGTGTTCCCATTGTAATTGTTCAGCATATGCCCCCGCTTTTCACACAATCTCTTGCTAAAAGTCTGGACGCAAAATGTTCAATAAGCGTCAAGGAAGCAGTCGATGGCGAGACACTTTCCCCCAATACAGCGTTGATCGCACCCGGCGGTAAACAAATGAAAATCGTTGCAGGGGCTGATGGAACAAACAGAATCATTAAAATCACAAACGACCCGCCTGAAAACAGCTGTAAACCTTCTGCCGATTATCTGTTCAGATCAATAGGCCAGCTCTATTTAGGCAGAGCAACAGGCGTGATCATGACAGGCATGGGCTCAGACGGTCATTTAGGCCTGATCACAATGAAAGAACACGGCGCATTCATTATCGCCCAGAATGAAGCAACCTGTACTGTATACGGCATGCCAAAAGAGCCCATTGAATCGAATATCGTTGATGTTGTGGCCTCTCTTGATGAAATTGCTGACGAAATTAAAAAGACCATTAAAAGGATTCGATAGGTCACTTTAAAATGATCAAAATCACTCCAACTGAATTCAGCAATTTCACAAAATATATTCTTGATATATCAGGCATTTCTCTTGATACGGGAAAAGAATATTTGCTTGAAACAAGGCTTTCACCCTTGTTTAGCGCATTAGGCTGCACATCTTTCGATCAGCTTTACCGGATTGCAAAAGCCGAACCCAGTAAGGAAATCGAAAAAAAAATAATTGACGCCATATCAACCAATGAAACCTACTTTTTCAGAGATGTAACACCTTTTGAGCTTCTTCAACACAAAATACTTCCGGATTTAATTGATAAGCGGACAAGAAAACACACATTAACGTCCCCTGTAAATATCCGTTTCTGGAGTGCAGCCAACTCCACCGGGCAGGAACTATACAGCATTGCAATGGTCATAAAGGAGCTTTATCTTGACAGCAATAAATATCAAGTGAGTATCCTGGGAACAGATATATCCGATAAAGCAATTGCCTATGCAAGCTATGGGAAATATAATAAATTCGAGATATCAAGAGGATTGCCGCAAAACAGGCTTAATAAATATTTTAATCAGGCGGAAAACGAATGCTGGCGCGTAAAGGATGAGCTTAGAGCAATGGTATCCTTTAAAAAAATGAATCTCATGAAATCATTTGCGGGATTTGGGAAATTTGACATTATCTTCTGTCGAAATGTGGCCATCTACTTTACGCAGGAAACCAGAAAAGAACTCTATAAAAAAATGGCCAGCGTACTGGAACCTGATGGCTATCTGATTATTGGCGCCACTGAATCGCTGATGAATGATACGGATTTATTCAAACCCCATCGGTATTTAAGATCCGTGTTTTACCAACTGAATTCGTGAATCCTGAAAAATTCAGGGAACAACCATTAAAAAGGCAAACCCGTTAACTGCTTATCATAAATGGACAGATCACATGCCCGCTTTTTCCGAAAAAGACTTTTTAAAAGAACTCCTATACTGTCTTGAAAAATCTGATCTCATCAAGGCAAAGGCATTGCTTCAATACACGCCTTTGACCACTGCCCAAGCCCAATTGATTGTCGTAACAAAAATCAACGACACAAAAACCGAAATAACCTATCCCCTTATGGAACTTTTATTCGAAATGGCGGATCTGGAAAAATCGGTACACGATAAGCTCTATGAAATAATTGTATCAAGACTCTATAATAAGCCGAACCTGATTCTGGATGCCATCAGTAATAAAAACCTGAAAAACAAGTCTGTCTATATCAGGCTGGCAGGTGATCTTAAATGCCAGGATGCTGTTCCGATAATAGAAAACATCCTCCAGAATGAGACAGATAAAACGACCATTATTACCGCATTGCAATCTGCCAGCGCCTTGAAGTCGGAATCCAGCATCCCTGCTATTGGAAAATACATCGGATTCGTTGATAAAGACATTAACAAAGAAGCCATTCATGCCATTGGTGAACTGAATCCTATAAAATCAGTTCGTATTTTAACCGGTTCATTGGGGAAAAAAGGCGGGGATACCGATATTCTGATCATTGAAACCCTGGCTGAGCTGAAAACCCAGGAAGCCATGGACACACTTTGTGAAATTCTTGGATCACAACTGACAGATATACGTAATGCAGCTCTGAGCAGCCTGATAAAGCTTGGTGAAAGATCTGTCCCCACAATTCTTTCACATTTGGACACCGATAATGAAGATGCATTAATTCATATGCTCACTACGCTGGGGCATATTGGCGATGTATCTGCATTGCCCGGAATCCAGAAAATTCTATCTATAAAATCTGATAATCCCAATGTAAGGTTTGCTGTTTTTGAAGCCATGGGAAGGTTGCCTTCTTCCAAATCCGCCATCAGTCTAGCCAAAGGACTTGAAGATCCGGTTGAACAGGTCCGGATGGCAGCAGCAAAAGCCATAGACAATAACCTTTCAAGTGTTCTTGTGGGCGGTTTAAAAAATATTGTTGAATCCAAAGATGAACAGGCGAATCATGTTGTCTCTGCATTGATAGATGCTGGCGCGGATAATATCTTCAGCACATTGCTCGAGTCCGATGCATTTAAAGATCTTGCCACGGATTATATTGCCAAAAATGCACACCCGGACACGAAAAAACATTTTATTTCTATCCTGGAATCACAGAATAAAACAGATCTTGTCCAGAAAATAGAAAAAATTTCACCTCCGGCTGCTACAGGTGAAAAAAAGGTGATTTACGTGGTGGATGATTCAAAAATGATGTTAAAGGTATATATTAAAAAACTTCATGAGATGGGATACAAACCCATAACATTCGAGTTTCCGGCAGAAGTATTGAAAACCATAAAATCCGAAAAGCCGGACCTCATTATAACTGACCTGAACATGCCGGTAATAAATGGTATGCAATTATCAAAGACGGTTCGGACGCTATATTCTTCCAGGGAACTACCGATCCTCATGATCACCACTCAAAGTGATTTTATCGGACAGTCAAGCACCGGGGATGACGCCCGAATCAGAGAAGAGGATTTGGCCAAGGCGGGTGTAAATAGCGTCCTTCATAAACCGTTTACTGACGAAGCGCTATCGGCAACTATATCAAAGCTAATATCCGGAAAGTAATCCCCCTGGGCATTCTTCCCCTGTTTTTGGCATATTTTGTCATCACTTTTGACATTTTATGTCAGTCTCGGCATGAATTTCAATAACAGCGTTTCGCAACCATGCAATTTTACTTAATCTTTAGAAAAGATGGCCTTTGCACGCTTTTTGCATTATTTGGATTGAAAGGGTAAAGCGTATTGTACACCATGGATATTGACTTTCAACGATGCGTGGGATAAATAATTAAAAATTTAAAAATGATTCACTCTTGATTCAACCGGATATGCGCTGCCCGAAACCTGAAGTCTGAGGTGGTGGTTTGATGAAAATACCAAAAAATAATTTTTTTTCCATTATCACCATCCTGCTTATCGTTTTTCAGAGTTTTATTTTTAATAAAAGTTCCCTTGCCAATACCAGCATTAAAAATGGCACCCCCAAACCAGATGACCCAAACCAACCGTTCATGCCTGAAGGGGAAGTTGGCAACACCTATTCTTTAAAAGCCTTGCTTTCAGACAATATTACTGAAGAAAACACCATTTATTTCAGAGGAAATTACAGGGAAGGTGATGGCATCACCCACCAATTCATGGAGCAACTCACATATAACATTTTAAAAAATATCACTTCCGTTGATGATATCGATCCATCCAATCCCTATCGGGGAAGAGAATGCCTTTTATCAGAAATTTACCAGTATGCCATGTTTGAGGGGGAAATAAGGGAAAACAATTATATCAAAAGACGGTTGGCAACCGGAGCCGTTATTGATTCTGCCATGATATTATTCGAAAAAACAGACGCATACAAACATCTGAAAAAATTTGAGCAGACCCTTTCAAAATATTTCATCATCGAATTTCGTAGAGATATAGCAAGCGAGAAGGCGATGTTTTATCTACCTGGAAAAAGACCGTCATCCAAAGCAAAAGATAAAACGCTTTACAACGTTTCCTTGTCAACCCTTTTTTATTCAAGCACGGATTCTTTCAAAGGATACTATTCTCTGGAATTGAATTGCCATTATCTGGGAACCCAGACAAGCACACTTTATGATTTTGGTAAAAATGAACTGAAATTCAGGGTGAAAAATAAATCCCTGGATATGTACCTCTCATCCAATATTGATTTTACCGCAATCCACGATAATGATGGCGTTGATACATTTTTATTAAGGATGCTGTTTAATTACTAATTCAGTAAATCCCCCTATTTTTTTCCATCTTCAGCAATACGGGGAACAATATCCAAATCCATTATTCCCTATATCCGTATCATCCACTGCAGTAAGCCTCTTTTTTTATGGATGGCGGCTTCCGGGCAGATTTCCATGCAGCAATAACATCTGATACAGGAATTGTAATCGTATTTGGGGGTATCTTCCTTTTCTGAAGCAGGGGATATGGCGCCTGCCGGGCAAATGGTTTTGCATTTATAACACAATGTGCACCTGTTTTTATCTGGTGCAGGTTTTTCGATGAATAAATTCTTAAAATGCTTCGATGTCAGCGGCCATCGGACCATATTGGACATAATTGTGCCTCTGGACGGTGAGAAGTCAAATACCTTCATATCTTCAATCCGTTGACCAATGATCTTGATATCAGCAGGTGAATTTACGCCATAAGATCGATCAAATCCTTTTGTAATCGTCATGGCTTTTTCCGGATCAAGCCCGGCAACCTTTGTGACAACATAATCAATGGCTACAGCATCAAATCCTGCAAGTATGGCGTTCATTTTTTTAGGTGTGCCACCGGTTCCAGGCCCCTCACCTTCCTGGGTCAGAATTGCATCCATGATATGAATTATCGTTTTCTGCTTTTCAAAGCCAAATTGCATGGCACCGCACAAATCCAGGAGAAAATCAGAGAAATCTTCTGCCGATGGTATTTTCATATGCATTTTTGACTTGGCAAGACCCGGAATCACACCGAATAGATTCTTTACAGCACCTGTGATATAGGTCAGGCCATGGGTTTTAAATTTCGGCAGGCTGATGATGATATCAACATCCTTTAAACTTGAAGCAATATCAATGTGCTTAAAAGATTTGGCATCCGCATATGTTAATGATATGGTTTCTGAGTTACTGCCAACGTCTACATTTTCAGTTTCGATAATATTTGCATACTCTGTTTTCCTGATAGCTGTCTTTAACGAATGAATGGCCGGAGACTCAATCAAAACAGGCTTGCCGCCATTTTGCCGGACAATCTGAACCACAGCCCTGAAAAATTCCGGATCTGTCATAATGGCCTTTTCGGGCTTGGCCGGCATCAGGAGATTCGGTTTCAAAGCCACCTGTTTCCCCTGAAATATGCTCAGCTCAACGCCTATATTCTCCAAACTTTTCAGAATAGTCTTCCTGAGCATGCCATTTTCATAATCGTTTATTCTTTCAAGTGAAACAATAGCCATAATAATCTCCTTCATGATGGAAAGATAATATAACAGGCAAACCATATGACGATTCGATAATTTTCGAAATGAAAATACGTTTTTTTAATTTCACTGTCAAGAGGCAATCCCAAAACACCCTCATTTTTGTTCCCGTTTAAATGCGAATACAGAAATAAATTGATTATCCAGGCAAATCGACCTAATCTTCAAACCAACGAGTTACGGGCAACATCCATTTCCCGTTTACCACGATTACCTGAAGAAGCTCCGGATTCAGGGCAACGCAAATAAATTTTATAGAAACAAGCTATTAATCATGCAATCAAAAAAACCAATTTTTTTCATCCTATTCATCACAATTTGCGCGGTTACCATCGGCGTAACAGCAGGTGCATTCTATGCGCTTTTAAACGATCTTCCGGAAATCCGGTCTTTGAATACATTTCACCCTTCTTCTGTGACCCGCATCTATTCCTCAGATAATGTTTTGCTTGCAGAGCTGTTTGTTGAAAAAAGAGACCCCGTACCGCTTGATGATATTCCGGATACCCTCGTAAAAGCACTCATTTCAACAGAAGACCGTCATTTCTTTGAGCATACCGGCATTTATCTGAAAGGCATTTTAAGAGCGTTTGTCAAAGATATTCTGGCGGGTCAATTTGTAGAAGGTGCCAGCACTATTACCCAGCAACTTGCCAAAACGCTTTTTCTGACTTCCCAGAAAACACTTACCAGAAAAATACAGGAAGCCTTTTTATCGTTCCAGCTTGAAAGACGATATACCAAAAAAGAGCTGCTGACATTTTACCTGAACCAGGTTTATTTCGGCAGTGGCGCTTACGGTGTTAAATCGGCTGCAGCCATTTATTTTGATAAAGATGTAAAAGTACTTGATCTTCAAGAATCGGCCATGTTGATCGCCATGCTGAAAGCCCCCTCAAGGTACTCTCCTCATGTAAATATGGAGCTTGCCATTACAAGACGAAACATCGTGTTAAAACAGATGCTGACAGAAGGTATTATTGCCCCTCCTTCTTTTGACCAAGCCATTAAAACCGATATTCATATTGCCCCAAAAAAAAAGATATCCACTAAAGCGCCTTACTTTATTGATTATATCAAAAACAATCTCCCGGAGACCATCGACCATAAACTGCTTTACCAGGGGGGGCTTACGATTCAATCGACACTCTCATATGAGCTTCAGGAATTCTCGGATTTTTCCATATTAAAAAAGCTTGAAGACCTGAAAGAAAGAATGAAAAAAAGAGGAATTGCTGAGCCTGAGCCTCAAGCCGCGCTTGTCAGCATGGATGTTAAAACCGGTGGCATTCTTGCCATGTCAGGAGGTATCGACTACCAGGGAAGCCCATACAACAGAGCTGTTTCCGCCCTCAGGCAGCCTGGTTCTGCGTTTAAGCCCTTTGTTTTCGCGCTGGCTATTGAAAAGGGGTTCCCGCAAAATAAACTCATCCTTGATGCCCCCATCAGTTATACAGGAGCCAATGAAAATGATTCCTGGACACCTCAAAATTTTTCAAGAGATTATAAGGGTGAAATCACATTAAGAGAAGCTCTCGCGCTTTCAAAAAATATTCCGGCTATAAGACTGATTGACATGCTTGGCGCCTCGTCTGTCATAAATTTTGCCCATGCCATGGGAATAAAATCCCGCCTGAAACCAAACCTGTCATTGGCCCTAGGAACCTCTGAAGTCAGTCTCCTCAATCTTACTTCGGCATATTCGATTTTCCCAAACAAAGGAGAGTATATTGAGCCCCATGGCATTCTTCAAATTCTTGATCACAATGGCCGATCGATATGGCGAACAGCTCCACGAAAAAAAATTGTCATGTCACGATCAGGCGCAGCTGTCATGACTGACATGCTTGAAGCCGTTGTCCAGGAAGGAACGGGAAGACTCGCTAAAACCATTCCTCGTCCCGTCGGTGGAAAAACGGGCACGACAGATGATTGCAAAGATGCTTTATTTGTAGGTTTTACGCCATCCATTGCGACCGGCGTGTGGGTAGGACTGGATAAATATGAAACCCTTGGTGCAAAAGAAACCGGGGCTAGGGCAGCGCTTCCCATTTGGGTCAATTTTATGGAAAAAGCGGCCCTGAAACGACCTTATGAATATTTTGATATACCCGATGACACAGTAAAAATAGCCATCAATACGGAAACCGGAAAACCAGAGGCAGAAGACTCTCCAAATGCGGTGATGGCACTTTTTAAAAAGGGAACAGAGCCGGTTCAATAAACAGATCCCGATTTTGAAAAATAAAATACTCCCCTTTGAGTCCAGTCTTGATTTAATTCCTTTTTTACTGTAAATCGAAGGGAATGATAAGAAAAGCAACCATAAAAGATATTAAGTCCATTCATAAATTGCTTGTCGGGTATGGGAATAAGGGTGAACTTCTTCCCCGGCCTTTCAGTGAACTTTACGATCATGTCAGGGATTTTCAGGTCTTTATTGATCAGGACAATCAGATTATCGGTTGCTGTGCCCTGCAATTCTGCTGGGAAGATATCGCTGAAATCCGATCCCTTGCCGTTCAGGAAAACCATCACAGGCAAAAAATAGGGACACAGCTTATCAAGGCATCCCTTGAAGAAGCCAGAACCTTCGGCATCACAAAAATATTTACACTTACATATAAACCGGCGTTCTTTAAAAAATTTGACTTCAAATTAATTGACAGAGCGGACTTGCCCTTGAAAATTTGGTCAGACTGCATCACATGCGTCAAATTCCCGGATTGTGATGAAACAGCCATGATGATCGAGATGAATAACACAAACCGTCAGATATAATGATTCTATGGCACTTTTATGAGTAGATAAGATTAATCTGCAATGGCGGTGAAGACCATCCGCCTGGCTTGGGAAGTATCTGCTGGGCACCTACGGTCAACCAGTAAAGATCAGAATTGATTTCCCTTAATTTGCCGTCAACAGGTGGTTTGGCATGACTGGTATACGTATAAATAACCTGCAACACAAAAATGCTATGGCGTTCTTCTCTCGCAACCTCATAATTTGCTATGAAATCCTCTATAGATAAATTATTTTCAGCTGAAATCTGGGCGATCTCCTTTTTTGAAAATTTTACAAGAATCGATTTTGAAACCCCCCGCTCCGAAATTCGCATCAAGGCTCTGGATTCGCTGCTGCCCACATAAATCGTAGTGATACATGGAATTCTTTTAAAATATTGGGCAGCGACAACAGCAGCGGTCCGTCGTCCACCCGCCATCATCGGAAGGCCATAATACTCGAAAAACTTTTTCTGGGTATCTTCTGCGTATTTATCGCCCTTCTCATAAAGCTCTTTTGAAATGTATCTTAAATCCTGGGCCATATTTTCAGCTGCTTCGGCAATGGGCCAGTCGATTCTCACATGAAAATGGGACAGCGAATAGCGGTTTTTGGCTTTGCTTACCGGGTCACGCTGAATTAAAAGGGCATAGTCTATGGGAAGAAGCTTCTTTATAAAATCATAGAAATGGGCTGACTCCAGGTATTTTTGATTTCTGTCAAAATCTTCGGTTAAAGGCAGGGAATCAATTTTCAAAAGATTGGTCTTTGTGGTTTTATTGTCATCAAAAAACCGGATGAACTTTTTATGTGTTTCCGGGATGGTATCTTCTACAAAAATGGTAAGGAAAGAATTATGAAGCTCATATTCAACACTGGGGATTCTTGCGCGAGGCTTCAATTCCCGTCTTTCTACAAAGGGGTAGGAAAGCTTCTGATTGACGAAATTCTGATAGGAATCAATGAGGGAATATCTGAGCATATATTCATCCAGGTCATCCCTTAACAATTCATAGTATGAACGCCTCAACCTGTTTTCATTGCTTAATGATTCCCTGACACTCCAAAAGCCCAATGTGATCCCCCGCAAATATATAAATTACGCCATATGTACTTCTCCAACATTCAAATAAAACAAAAGAATAAATCGGTTTGATGAATTGAGAATACCATCAATTATTTGAATCGTCAACGGTAAGAATTTGAATTAATGATATTTAATATATGACATCGTTATTTCTCACCTTCCAGCCAGTTATAAATTCTCTCGCGGAATATATAGCTTAATCCGGCCAGAATCAGGAAAAGGCCAAAAATAACGGCGAAAATACCATATTGTCCCTGAAATAAAAATTCACCTTGCAGGCTTAAAGCAAGCGTCCCCGGCATTCGTCCGAAACAAGCCACAAGGAAAAAAAATTTAAAGGGTATCATACTAATTCCGGCAAGGTAACTCAATATGTCCTTAGGAAACCCTGGAATGACAAACAGAAGGAAAAGTGTAATAATCCCCTGTTTTTTAAAAAATCTGTCATATGATGTGATTGTTTTTTCGGAAACCAGTTTTCTTATAACAGTCACCCCTATTATCCGGCCAATGAAAAAATTAAGACATGATCCGGTTAAAAGACCGACTGATGAATAAAGGAACCCTAATGTGGTTCCAAAAATATAACCCCCAATAAACCCGGTGGCCTCACCTGGGACAGGAGCGAAAATGACTTGAAGAATCTGAATCAGAATAAATACAAGAGGGGCTGCCCGCTTATTATTGGTGATAAAAACCTTTATCTGCTCCTTGTCTGATAAAAACAGATACAGGGAAATGAAAAAATCCTTGAAAACAATGGCTATACCAATAAAAAGCATCAACAGGGCCGCATATGCCATGTATGACCTGTAGAATGGAGGAACTCGCATAAACAATATAGACCGCCTCCCTTATGAATCAATAAAATTCAATGATCATAAAAACATAAACGCTTATCATTTTTTCTTATCTATTTTTCGGCTGAGGCTCTTTTTTCGAGACCATCTTTCAAGAAATCCCATCATTCCTGACTGATACGCTCTATCAACATTTTCTTCCTGAACTTTTAAGCCACTTTCATTTTTATACATGGCCGTCCTGAGGCAAACCGTTTTAAGCATGCATTCGTTGATACAGCTATCTGGCGAGCGCCTTAACCCGTCCTCTCCTTTCGGGAAAACGGTTTCAAGATTCCCAAAACATTCGGGAAGTTTCTCATCATCATTATCTGGATTACTCATTTTCCGCCTTACATTCACTGGTATATTGCCGGATCAGCCCCTGATCGGCAAAACTGTAATATGAATCGCTCCCAATAATAATATGTTCATGAACAACGACGCCCATCAGATGGCACGAAAAGACAAGCTGTCTGGTGATGGCATAATCTTCCGGAGACGGCGCCGGGTCTCCGGATGGATGATTATGTGCAAAAATCATGGAAGCAGCTTTATGCTGGAGAGCCGCCTTGATGACTTCCCGGGGATAAACAGCACTTGAAGTTAACGTCCCCTCAAAAAGAATTTCAGATGAAATCACTCTGTTTTTTGCATCCAGATAAATCGCCCTGAATGCCTCTCTGCCTTTGTCTTTTATATTGAGATATAAATAATTCAGCAGATCTTTTGAATTTTTAATCGGATCCCGTCCAATGATTCTATTCTCAAGATATTTTTCAGAAACAGCTTTAACAAATTTAAGTCCAAAAATATTTGTAGGCCCAACACCTTTAACCTCAACCAGTTCTGACGGAGATGCGTCAATCACGCCATGAAATGTTTTAAATCGATCAAGAAGTGCTTTTGCAGAAGCTTTGCAGTCTTTTCTCGGTGTACCTAAAGTCAACAGCAGCTCAATAATTTCATAATCATGAAACCCGGTTAATCCGGAATCAAGAAACTTTTTCCGTAATCTCTGCCTGTGGCCTTCAGACAGGTTTGGTGTTTTCTTGTTCATCAGATTCCCGATACGCCAAGATGCATACCTGCTCTTTTGACGCTTTATACCGAAATTTTCACTCGGTGATCAATTTGTTATTCGTTGCTGTCTTCTTCTTCTTCATCTTCGCCGCCGTCTTCTTCCACCTGGACATCACCATCTGGATCATATAAAACTTCATCACCCGACATATCATCAAACGCTTCCTGTGATGCGCCGTTTTCACTCAGGTCTTCGTCTTCTTCTGGTAGTCTCTGCGCTGCAATCAGTTTTTCGCTATCGTTAAGATCAATTAATTTCACGCCCTGCGTATTTCTACTGATTACTGAAATGCTATCCACGGAAATTCGAATCAATTTGCCGCTATTGGTAATGAGCATCAGGTCTTCATCTTCTTCAACAAGGACAATGGATACTACCAGACCGTTTCTTTCGGTGGTCTTGATTGTAATCACACCTTTACCACCCCGATTTCGAATTGGATACTCATTGATATCCGTTCTTTTGCCAAACCCGTTTTCTGTGGCTGTAAAAAGTGTTTTACCATGGTTTAATACTTCCATGCCTACTACCCAATCAAGCGGATCCATTCTGATACCGATAACCCCTCTTGCGACACGTCCTGAAGTCCTGACATCAGATTCTAAGAATCGTATGGATTGTCCCATGGCAGACCCTAAGAATACATTCATGGCGCCATCTGTAATTCGGGCAGAAATCAGTTCGTCATCCGGCATCAGATCAATGGCAATAATTCCGTTTTGTCGGGGTCTGCTGTACGCCATAATATCTGTTTTTTTCACAAGGCCTTTCTTTGTCGCCATGATAATAAATTTGCCGATTTCAAATTCAGGTACGGCCAGAACCGTAGTCAATCTTTCGTCTTTCTGAAGATTTAAAAGGTTAACAATCGCCCGTCCCTTTGTTGCCCGTCCAGCCATAGGCAGTTCATAAACCTTGGTCCAGTAAACCTTACCCATATTCGTAAAAAACAGAAAGGTGTGATGGGTGGATGCCACAAAGAGATGCTCGACAAAATCATCTTCCTTGGTGGTCATGGCCATTTTCCCCTTCCCACCCCTGTTCTGGCTTTTATAAAGTGTGATGGGATTTCTTTTGATATAACCGCTTTTGGTGATGGTGACCACCATATCTTCTTCCTGGATCATATCCTCGAGTGTAATTTCCCGTATGGCCTGAACAATCTCCGTTCTTCGCTTATCACCAAACTCTGTTTTTATGGCCGCCAATTCTTCTTTAATGATGTTCATCACCACCCGTTCGGAGGATAAAATTTCCTTGAACCAGGCAATATCCTTCAAAATACTTTGATATTCCTCAATAATCTTTTCCTGTTCAAGGCCTGTCAATCTCTGAAGACGCATATCAAGAATAGCCTGTGCCTGAATCTCGGTCAGGCTGAATGTTTTTATAAGACCTTCTTTAGCTTCTTGTGGTGATTTGGATCTTCTGATTAAGGCCACAACCTCATCGAGATTTTCCAGGGCAATTTTCAACCCCTCCAAAATGTGGGCACGTTCTTCGGCCTTTCTCAAATCGTACTTTGTACGCCTTACTATAATTTCCTTTCGGTGCAGAATGAAGTATTCCAGAATCTCTTTTAACGAAAGCTGCTCAGGACGACTGTTCACTACCGCAAGCAAATTAATACCAAAACTGTTCTGCATCTGTGTATGTTTGTAAAGCTGATTGATGACCACTTCCGGAATTTGGTCCTTTTTAAGACCTACCGCAATCCGCATGCCATCCCTGTCAGATTCGTCCCTGACATAACGGATCCCTTCTATTACTTTACTTCTTACCAGAAAAGCTATTTTTTCAATAAGCCTGGCTTTATTCACCTGATAAGGAAGTTCATGCACAACAATGGTTTCCGCCTGGTTTTTTTTGTCTTTTTCAACAATCAGCCTGGCTCTGACTTTTATCACACCTCGCCCGGTCTCATACGCCTCAACAATACCCTGGGTGCCATAAATAATTCCCGCTGTGGGGAAATCCGGCCCGGGAATATAAGTCATCAATTCTCTCGGGGTCAAATCAGGGTTGTCAATTAATGCATTTATTCCGTCAATCACTTCTGTTAAGTTATGGGGAGGAATATTTGTTGTCATTCCCACGGCAATTCCCGAAGATCCGTTTACCAGAAGAGAAGGAATTTTTGCGGGCAATACAGAAGGCTCTTCAAGAGATTCATCATAGTTGGGTACCCAGTCAACGGTTTCCTTATCCAGATCCTCCAGCATCTGGTGAGCCAATTTCTGCATCCTGACTTCCGTATATCGCATGGCAGCAGGAGAGTCTCCGTCTATGGAACCAAAATTTCCCTGACCATCCACCAACGGATATCTGAGAGAAAAATCCTGGGCCATTCTTACGATAGTATCGTAGACGGCGGTATCCCCATGCGGATGATACTTACCAATCACGTCACCGACAATACGGGCAGATTTTTTATATGGCTTGTTATAGTCATTCTTGAGTTCCCGCATAGCGAATAGCACACGGCGATGTACCGGCTTCATTCCATCACGCACATCGGGAAGGGCCCTTCCAATAATTACACTCATGGCATACTCAAGGTATGACCGTTTCATTTCACTTTCGATACTGACACCGGAATTGATTTCCGTTTCAATCATATTAGACACCTTTTAAATGATGATGTTTTTAAAGCATGACTACCATTTAGACAAATATTCACCATCTCACCTTGGCCTGCCATCAGACTCATAAGGCTCGACCATTTTCTGATAGCTGGAATGATAAATATCTGTCAGAGTCAGGAAAAAAGTCATGACAAGTGGCCCATAAACAATCCCAAGAAGGCCGAATAGCTTCAATCCCCCCATGATGGAAAGAAACACAATAAGCGTATGCATCTTGACCCGGTCCCCCACAAGTTTGGGTTTTACAAAATATTCCATGCCACCTGATAAAATCAGATAAAAGACAATCAGAAAAATACCTGCGCCGATCTGACTTCGTAAAAACAAATATATAGATGCGGGAACCAGTACCGCACCAATACCGACAATGGGAAGAAATGCCAGAAAGGTCATAATCAGTCCCCAGAGAAACGGGGAACCCAGATTAAAAAGCTGGAAAACAATCCCCCCAAACACACCTTGAATCAGAGCAGAAAATCCGTTTCCAAGGAGAATGGCTACGGACATATCTTTAAATTTTTCAACCAGCTTTTCGTCCTGCTCTTTGGGCAGGGGTGACAGATCCGTGATGAAGTTAAGAAACTTTTTCCCATCAACAAATAGATAAAACGCAATCAGAAGCATGAAAAAAAAGCTGACCACGAACGAAAATACGTTTGAGGCGATTGCCCTTGCCTGATTAAAAAGAAACCCACCTACGAATTGCCCCAGTTGTGAAAAAGGCTCAATCAATTTCGTGATAGTGATTTGTTCAATATTAAACTTGATCAGTATCTGGTTTATCCGCTCGATTATCCTGCTGTTTTCGAGAAGATTTCTCAGTTGATCACCGACAACCGCATTTTTGGCGATCACAATTAAATCTGAAGCTTCTTTTGACAAAATCCCCACGCAAAATGCAATAGGAACAAACAAAATGAAAAAAATAAGCCCACAGGTGATCAGGGATGCATAATAACCATTAACCTTCCCTGCAAAATATTTATAGACCGGACTGAAAATGGCCGTGACCACAGATGCACTGACGATGATTGAAAAAAACGGCCACAACAATTTAAAAATCAAAAAAACGGATATCAAAAGAAGCCCCAGAAAAAACCAAAGAATCATGTATCTGGAACTTTTATCGTCCATACAAATCCCTAACCAGTTTGCCCGTCGATATCAAATACGGATCGCCCCGTTCTCTGCCTAATTATTTATCCCCCTTTAAATGGGAGGATACCCAGAAAACTTTATGACATGCTTCCAAAAAATTCCCTGCGATGGTCTTATTTGCTTATAAAACCCAATGCCGCAAGCGCCAGAATAATTTCATAGATGATCATCGCCGTATAATTCCCGAAAAAATGATAGACAATGCCACCCCCAATGATTGCAGGAACGCCCATGAAGACCATAATTCCTAACTTTCTGCTGATATCCATCCGACATAACTCCTTAACATTTTTGTATTCTTTCAACCCGTCCCCAAAACCTGAAAAGGACGATATAATTTCCTGAAAAATAACCACATTATCGTTTACCAACTCTATGTGGCCAAGTAAAGCAAAAAGTCAATTAAAGCGGATTCTTGAGCCATGAATCCGCTTTAATTTTTTTAAAACAATTACAATATGTTATAGCTTTATCTTTCTATGATCATGCCCATGCCCATGCCACCGCCGATACACATGGAAACAAGACCTGTACTGTAATTTTTTCTTTTCATCTGATACATGCCCGTGACCATCTGCCTGGCGCCGGTGCAGCCTATGGGATGACCTAAGGAAATGCCGCTTCCGAGTTCATTCGGCTTTTCATAATCGATCCCCAGTTCCTTGAAACATCCGATGGCCTGAGAGGCGAATGCCTCGTTCAGTTCGATCATATCGATATCGGAAATGGACATACCGGTTCTTTTCAATACTTGTCGAATAGCGGGAACAGGCCCCAATCCCATATAGGCCGGGTCAAGTCCGCCCGATGCAAAAGCTTTGACTTTTACGATCGGTTCCAGTCCCAGTTCATTTGCTTTTTCAGCAGTCATCATGAGTACGGCAGCCGCACCATCATTAATGCCGGATGCATTGGCCGCGGTCACGGTACCGTCCTTTTTGAAAGCCGGCCGCATCTGGGCCATTTTTTCCATACTGGTTTCCATGGGCCGTTCATCTGTATTAAAAACAATGTCCCCTTTTCGGGATTTGATCACCACCGGAACGATTTCAGAGGAAAATGTGCCATCCTTGATTGCACCAAGTGCCCGCGAATGGCTTAAATCGGCAATCCGATCCTGATCTTCCCTGGTGATACCGTATTTTTCAGCAATATTTTCCGCAGTGACGCCCATATGATAGCCGTAAAAAATTTCATAAAGACCGTCAAACACCATCAGGTCATAGACTTCACCAATACCGGTCAATTCCATTCTATGGCCCCATCTGGCTTTTGGAAGCGCCATGGGAGCGTTGCTCATACTTTCCTGGCCACCGGCGAGAACCACGTCTGCCTGGCCGGACATAATGCTTGCAGCCCCCATGGCAATGGCCTTCAAACCGGAACCGCAGATTTTATTGATCGTGACCGCCGGCGTTTCCTTGGGGATACCCGCCTTGATCATGGCCTGCCTTGCCGTATTCTGCCCCTGGCCCGCCTGGAGAACGTTTCCCATAATTACTTCGTCAATGGCAACCGGCTGCAGGGAGTCCGCCCAATCATATCCTTTTTTTTCCAGTTCAATCATTCCCTGATTTTTCAAGGCATCCGGAATCGCATGTTTCATGTCATCACTTATTGAAGGTTTTAATCCGGCCTTTTTCAGTACGTCCTTCATGACGATTGAGCCCAATTCAACAACAGGAACCGTTTTCAGACTCCCGCCGAAAGCACCGACAGCTGTTCTTGAACCACTTACAATGACAACCTCTTTCATATTTTCCTCCTTTTACGCATTGCATAAACTATGCTTATCATGTATTTATCAAGGTAATATTTAAAATTTTAATTGCTATCAAATCAAACATTAAAAAACAACAGATAATGTATACACCAAGGTTATAAACCCAATCTGAAACAATGCCATGTGCCTCATCCTTTTTTCATATAAAACACATTTTTGCTTCGATCTGATCCTTGCCGGAAACCGGGATGAATTTTATGACCGGCCCACAGCCCCCCTTGCCTTTTTCAAAGATAACCCGGAAATTTTAGGAGGCAGGGATCTGAAGGACAACGGCACCTGGCTTGGCATTTCCAGAGCCGGACGGATAGCGGCCATTACCAATTTCAGGGATCCGGCATCATTAAAGACCAATGCACCTTCAAGAGGTATGCTGGTAAACGATTTTTTATACGGGAAAGACAGCCCGTCCGGCTATCTTGACCGGATCCATAAAACCGCATCCCGGTATAATGGATTCAACCTGATTGCCGGAGACAGGGACAATCTGTTTTATTATTCAAATAGGGAAGGTAAAATCAAAAAAATCTTGCCCGGATTTCACGGTCTTTCCAATCATCTGTTAGACACGCCCTGGCCCAAAGTGGCACGAGGCAAGGCTGAAATAAAAACGCTTGTCAACCATAAGGATTTAGACAAGGAACGTATCTTTGATCTGTTACAAAATGATACCAGACCGCCTGATCGTGAGCTTCCGGATACCCAAGTGGGCCTTTTATGGGAACGGCTTTTATCGCCAATATTTATTAAGAGCAGTCACTATGGCACACGTTCATCAGCCATTCTTTTAATGGATAAAGCCGGAAATATTTCTTTTACGGAGCGGACCTTCTCCCCTGAAAATCCGGAGAAAGGCGTATTTGTTAAAAAAACCAGGACATTTTCATTTCAACCGGTATCACGGCCATGACGGCAACACTTTTTCAGGAATCACAAAGGGTGCCGGCAATGATTCAATAAATGTTTTCCTTACGAGGAGCGCCCCTTCCGGTGTGGCAACCATAAACGTCCATTCAGGATCACCTTCCATCTCGAAAAAAGCAGGATTCCCCGTTTCCACCAGGGCATAATCCGCCTTATATGTACCAAGAATTTGTTTCCACTTGCCGTCTTTGCCATTATAGGCAAAATCCATATTGTCTCTCATGACATCATGAGGATAAATCATGGCCCATCGGCCATCAATCGATACCTTTACCTCCGGATACAGATGAAAAAGGACGTACCCGCCCCAGTGAAGCGGCACAAAGAGATTCCCTTTCATCTGATTGGTTTTGATAAAATGAACCAGCTGAAAAGGCAATTCATCCTTTTCCACATCGATCTGCCATGTGTCAGGAATACCAAGCGTGAAAAAAATGACTGAAAAAAACACGAACACACCCGCCACAAAATTAATCCATATACCGGAAAGGGCCTTGCCATCCTTCACATGACCCCGAATGTTTAACAGCACCCCATCAAAATGATCTGCCATCACGGGGAGACAAAGTACCACGAAAAGAGGTGTATGTCTGACAGAAGAAAATCCCATCACACTGGCAAGAACCAGTAGCGCAGTCTGAGCGGCTCTCTTTTCACGGCCACTTTTTAAATAAGCTGCCCAGGAAAGCAGACAAACAAGAAAAAACGCCAGCTCCCGGGGCTGAAAAGAGAATCGCTGCCATTCACTGATATACTCACTACTGATCGGATTGGACAGCTCGCTTAGGATAAACCACCAGAGTTTGATGCCATAAGGATTGACAAGGGTTACCAAAACAGGCACGAGAGCGGCAGCAATCACATTTTTTAAACCGAAAACAGACCTTTCCTTTAATACATATTCTCCAACATAAGCAAACCAGACCAAAAGGCCCAGAACAAACGCCCCATGAAGGTTGGCCCACAGCACAAACAAAAGACCGATCCAAAGAATTTTCGGCAAGCGGTCTCTAATAGCGGCTGCATAAATGAAATTGAGAAGAACAAGCAACATGACAACTGTAAAAAGTTGTACCCTGAAAGAGACAGCAGGCCGGAGCACCAAAACAAAACAGAGGAAAATGACAATTCGATTCAATCCCGATTTGGAAATAAGAGAAATCAAATGTACGGCCAGGGCTACGATAAGCCCGGTCATAATCCAACGCCAGAAAATGATCCCCCATTCTCCTCCCAGTTTGTAACATGCTGTCATGATCACTTCGGAGAGCCACTCATGATTAAAAACCGAATGACCAAAAGAAGTAAACGAGTAAATATCAAATCGCTCGATGACCCCCTTTTTGATCATATCTTCACCCATCAATAAATGCCAGAAAAGGTCATAATCCGAACCCAGCTGATTAAAGGATTTAAAGGTGATGGCTGCTGCAAGAAGCATAAGAGACCAGATAAGGGGTTTGGGAAAGGATGCTTGTGTTGAATGGTTCATCAAGTAGTCCTGTTTTTTCAGATTGATTCATTCATGGACAGATACATTGGTCATGTGCTATTATTCGTCCGGTTCACAATTGGGAACAACTCATGATCCTGGTAAATTTAATCCTTTTTTAAGCCTGTGCAATCGAGTCGTCCATGAAACAAACTGCGATTATCATTCCCTGTTATAATGAGGCTGAGCGTCTTGATCAATCAAAAATAATGACTTACCTGAAAAATACGCCTGATGTCAGTTTCGTTTTCGTGAATGACGGCAGCACAGACGGCACATCTCAGGTAATCGATAGGCTGAAAAAAGAACACCCATTGCAAATTCACGCACTCGATCTCTGCCACAATTCCGGCAAAGCAGAAGCGGTTCGACAGGGGATTCTCAAAGCGATTCCCATGTCCTTTTCATATATCGGGTACTGGGATGCTGACCTTTCCACACCACTCGATACGATCAATGACTTCTGTGAATTGCTGGACCAGAACCAGGCCCATACTGTCATCGGTTCGCGGGTAAAACTTTTAGGGAGGAACATTGAGCGTGAAAAGACAAGACACTATCTGGGAAGAATTTTCGCAACCTTTGCCAGCATGATTTTAAAACTCCCGATCTATGATACCCAATGCGGCGCCAAATTATTCAAAAACTCTACGGACCTCAAACAGGTATTTTCATCTCCCTTCAAGGTAAATTGGGCCTTTGATATTGAAATGATCGCACGGTATAAATTAATCACGGAATTGAGAAACGGACCTGAAATGAGAACCGCCATTATCGAACACCCCCTTGACGAATGGGTTCACAAGCAGGGGTCGAAAGTCAAAGGGTTTGATTTTATAAAAGCCCCGATGGAACTGATAAAGCTGTTTGTAATTCTTTACGTTCCTCATGTTTCGGCGATATACCGAAAAACAGTCTTAAAAGGCGTTTCAAATAATACAATACTGAAAAAATGATTGGGAGGAAAAAACATGTCCACATCCAATACGATCGTTGTCGCATGCACCAAGTGTGGTACAAAAAATCGGATTCCCCTTGACCGGAAAGGCGATAAACCCATATGCGGCAAATGCCGATCCCCGCTCCCGAAAACACCTGTTTACGATCACCCGCTTACCATCACCGATGGATCATTTCAGCAGGAAGTGATAAAATGTCCAGGAGCCGTAATGGTCGACTGCTGGGCACCCTGGTGCGGCCCCTGCAAGATGATTGCGCCAGTTCTTGATCAACTGGCCAAAACCTATGCGGGAAAACTGAAAATCACCAAACTCAATGTGGATGAGAATCCGCAAGTTTCCTCCCGCTACACCATCCAGAGCATTCCGACCATGCTCTTTTTTAAAAATGGAAAACTCGTAAAAACATTGGTGGGGGCGCAACCCAGGATGGCAATCGAAAAACAGATACAGGGGATGATATAATAACAGGTGACTTACACACCTAATTTGATTCTTCTATGCGCCGTAAAAGAACAAAGGTGATATCATCCGTGCATAAATAGACTGAAAGTGCGTCCATGATCCCCTTCTTGATACCTTCTATGGGTCCATTGACATGATGGCAGAACACCGTCTTTAATTGATCATCACCAAACATATCTTCTTCGGAAAAACGGCTGGCCGCCGAAGATTTCTTTTCCCTTGCTTCTGTCAATCCATCGGTAAACAGAAGCATGGTATCACCTTTGTTAATTTGCAGGGAATTGTCAGAAACCATATCGTTGATGTCATCGAGAATGCCGATCCACATCCCTTTTGTAGGAATCGTTTCTACCGTATTGCTGCCATGCCTGTGAATAAAAATATCCTGATGCAGCCCTGAATAATGAAATCCGCCGTTCCTGTCCAGCAGGGCAACGGTCAATGTCATGTATTTGCTTTCCCCCAGGCTTTTTATATTTTCGGTGATGACCGTGTTGACCATTTTAATCAATGTGGATGGTTCGGGATCCGGGAAATTCTTGACAACCGTATGAATGGCGGTCTGTGCCATCATCATGATGAGACCTGCCGGCACGCCGTGGCCTGAAACGTCTCCGATGATGACCCAATCCATACTTCCTGCATGGATAATATCGTAATAATCCCCGCCGATTTCTTCTGCAGGCGCCATATATCCAATCACTTCATATCCTGAAATGACAGGATTTTTCGGTAAAAGAACGCTTTGTATTTTTTTTGCCAGAACCATTTCTCCCCAGAGTGCCTCTGTTGCTTTATGAAGCTCCTGGGTTCGTTGGGCTACCTTTTCTTCAAGGTTTTCATAAAGCCTCGCATTATCGATAGAAATGGCGATCTGGGAGGACAATATGTTCAACACTTCAATTCTATCCGGTGTAAACGTGTGGGTGGACACGTTATTTTCAAGGTATAAAATGCCTGTCAAATTTCCCTGATTAATGACAGGTACACACAAAACAGACTTGGGATGGTTTTTTATGACATACGGATCCTTGATAAACTGGCCTTTAGATGAGGCATCATGCAAAATCAGGCTTTGCCTGGTCCTTGCGACATAATTGACCATAGATAGGGACAGACCGTCATGGTCTTCCACAGGGATTGAATTCAAAACCTTGGCTTCCCTGTTTTCCATTGATCCTTCCGCTTCCACGAAAAGCATGCCATGGTCCGATAGAATCGCGAAACCTCTTTGTGCGCCCGCATTTTCCATGATAATCCGCATCATTTTTTGAAGCAGGCTGCCCAGTGCGACCTCTCCGGATAACGTCTGAGAGGCTTTCGTGACCGTCGACAGATCAAGCAGTTTCAAGGAAGATCCGGTTATCGTATGATCCGTGCCATCCAACTCCATGGAAGACAGTCTTCCCATTTCAGAAAGAAGGGCCGGATACATGTCTTTCATATGGGATAGTTTGGCAGCAGCCCCCCATTTTTCACATAGTCTATAGGCTTTTATCATATAGGCCATGGCAAACGTTTCCTTCCCGATGGAAAGATAATATCTTCCGGCCAGTTCATTGGCGTACATTTCATCATACAGATACTCATATTCCCTGCTGAGTGCGATGGCGATATCATACTCTTTTTCCGCTTGCCTGTTTTTCCCAAGCACGCGAAAACGTTCCGCTCTGATCAGGTGATAGAGATGCAGAATGTTCATGGGCGCATATTTTGCCCATTTTTTCATTTTTTTTAAGTTCTCCTGGACGATCTCCAGATGAACCTCTTTCTCTTCTGTCGAAACATCAGGATAGGTGGCAAGTTGATATATGGAATTGAAAAATGCATACTCCCTTTCCACAAAAGAAGCGGCCACAGATTCGATGTACTGTCCCTCTTTTTCCACATACTCGCCCATGTTTTCATAATCATGAAACATCGTGGATAGGAATAGCTTCACATCATAAACGCCCGCTAAAAGAAGCCGGTTGTTTTCAGCCAAATACTGGGCGACCATTTTTTCCTCATCAAATGCCTCTCCGATAATCTTTTTCGGGTCCGTATTTTTCCCCATAAGATTCTTGATCAATTGCACACCGATCAAATTTTTGTAAAAAATAGGCATCTGGTTCATATTTTTCATCAACCGGAGATGGTCTTCCACATCTTTTTCAAGTTCGTATAGGGGCTCGCCCACCCTGAACCGGTGGTTATCCTGCATGCCGAGGCAATCAGCCGCATACAAGAGGTTTCCGGTCTCGAGCCCCAGGTGATATCCTTCCGTATAGGCATCAATCGTATTTCTTAAATGTTCCTTCCAGTGCCGGATCTGGGTGTTATACACATAAATAATCGTTGATTTAGCATTCCTGGCGTCTTTCCGCTCTGCCATTTTCATACCGAGTTCACCGAACCGGACACCTTCTTCAATATCGTTAAATGCAGAGATAAGCACGATTCCCAAGGCGCTATAATTCGGACCGATCTCTGTGCACAGTCCGTATTCCAATGACTCCACTACATTTCTGATCATCGCGGAGATGAGGATATTGGGTGCGATATTATAAAGTACATAGGCCAGCTGGCTGCCGATTTGCATGGACGCCAGTAGCACCGGATCGGTCATGACCGGCAAATTGAGTATATCTTCATCGGTTTTGCCTGAAAAAGCCTTTTTGAATTCCCTGTAACGGGATCGGATTTCCTCCTCCGAGCCCGTGTTCGTTCGGCCGGTCAGTTCAGCGAAATAGGTTCCTGCGGTAAGGGCACCGCCAATATCTCCCTGGGCAATACACGCACCGATCTTCACCTTGTAAATATTCACCTTATCCAGGAGCGACCGTGATTTCGCAAGGGCAATTTCTGTCAGGCGCTCCATTTTTTCATATTCCGCCTGAAGAGAGGAAATAGCTACAGCTTCTGTATATAAATCAAGTGCCAGATCATACTGGGTCTCCCAGCAGTCTTCTGTGAGTAGACGGATGCCCATATCGAGATATCCGGAAGCCGCTGCATAAGCTATAGATGCTTTTGCCTTTTTGGCACAGGCAAGATTCATCCTCGAAAGGTCGTAACGGGCTGCCCTGCCTTTAATCAGTTGTTCTCCCAGATTCAACTGGTCTACGATATAGAACAGTTTATCCTGTTTCTGGTCTTCAGGTGTTTTCTCATCCACCAGTTTGCCGATTCGATAGTGAAAAGAGGGCCTTTCCTCATCCGATATCAGGGAATATGCCGCTTCCTGAATCCGGTCATGATGAAAGATATAATCTGATCTCATGCTGATAAACCCTTCAGCCATGGCATCGGATAAAACAGTCAACACGGTCTCGACAGGCATATCCATCAAGAGCAGAATCATTTCCAGATCAAATCTGTTCCCGATGCATGAAGCGACTTTCAACACATCCTGGATCTGTTTAGGCAGCCTGCCGATTTTATCTGCCATCAGGTCCACGACATTATCTGTCACTTGCATGTCGATAATGCTGTCGATATCCCACTGCCAGCCCAAAGATGCATCAACTTTGATCAACCCCTCGCTGTACAGGGTATGCAGGAATTCATTGACGAAAAAGGGATTGCCACCGGTTTTTTTATAAACCAGTTCTGCAAGGGATTGGACTCTGTCTTTAGAACATTTCAGCAGATTGACAATCAAGTCCGAGATATCTTCCAGCTCAATTTCAGAGAGGACAATCCTTTCGATATTCACACCTGATTTTTCCATCTGGGAAAACGTATCAAAGAGCGGATGCCCTAAGAGAACCTCATTGTCCCTGTATGAACCGATAAAAAATAAATATTTAACGGCAGGACTGACGATGGCATTTTTGATGAGCTGAAGGCTGGGAAGATCCGCCCACTGAAGATCATCTATAAATAGCGTGACCGGATGCTCTCTTCTGGCAAAAACATTGATAAAATTTTCAAAAACAACATGAAACCTGTTTCTGGCTTCCATGGGTGCCAATTCCTGCGTATCTTTCTTTTCACCGATAATCAGCTCAAGGTCAGGAATAATATCCGTAATAATGCCGGCATTGACCCCCAAGGCGTGCTCTATTCTATTTTTCCAGATTCGAATCCGATTCTCACTCTCAACAAGTATCTGCCTCACAAGCTCCTGAAAGGCCTGAATAATAGCACTGTAGGGTTTATCCCGCCTGAATTGTTCATACTTTCCGGTAATGAAATACCCCCGCTTTTCCGTAATCGGTTTTCTGATTTCGTTAATCAGTGCGGATTTTCCGATACCGGCACTGCCGGAAACGAGCAATATATGAGCAGATCCGGCAATCCTATCATCTGAGATGTTTTCCTGATTGACGCGTGTAAAAGTGGATAATAAAAGAGCGATATCCTTTTCCCTGCCATACAATTTCTGCGGAATAATAAACCGGTTTGAAATATCATGGGTGGCAAGTTCAAATTCTTTGATGGCGTTCTGTTCCTGAAGCTGTTTCAAACACGCTTTAAGGTCAAACGCCAGACCAAAGCCATTCTGGTATCTGTCCTCGGCATTTTTCGATAACAGTTTTACAATGATATCGGACACCACTTTGGGTACCTGGTCATTTTTCTCGATCGGAGGCACAGGGATTTTTGCGATATGGCTATGGATGACCTCCAGGGGATCTTTGGAAAGGAACGGGACTTTGCCTGTGAGCATTTCATAAAACGTAATCCCAAGTGAATATAAATCGGCCCGGTAGTCCACAGTTCGATTCATCCGCCCGGTCTGTTCCGGGGACATGTAAAGAAGGGTTCCCTGAATGACATCCGTATCATATATGCTTTCAATATCGCGATTCAGCATTGAGGAGATACCGAAATCGGCAATTTTGACTTTGCCTGAAAATGTGTTCACCAGAATATTATGCGGTTTGATATCCTTATGGACAATATTTCTTTTGTGGAGTTCTCCCAATGTCTCTGACAATTTGATGGCAATATATAGAAATGAACGGATATCGTATGTTTTATCAGACTCAATGGTGCTCTTTAAACTCACGCCGTTAAAATCTTCCAGCACCAAAGAAAAACGGCCGTCATGGTAGATATATTCATGGGTTGTGATCACACCGTCCAGATCGATGTTTCTGATGAATTCATATTCCTGTTTAACCTGAGCAATTTCATGGGGTGATGTGATGGGCGTTTTCAATGTTTTAATGATAACTGTATTGTTTTCACCAGGAAGAATCGCCTGATAGACTGTCGCGTTTCGTGTTTCCGCCAGTTTTTCGCGAATCTCATAGTCTTGTAGTTTGTGCATTGTCGCCCCCGCAAATTAGGAGATAGGTGGATCGTGAATGATTATTCATAATACAGGTTCATGGTTAGGTCCAGCATTATATTTCACATAACAGCTCCTCCTCCATGTAAAAATAGACCTCCTATTTTTTATTCGCACAACCTGTGTCTTAAAAAGGTATATCTTTTTTCCGGTTTATCGTTTTTCACGGCAATGGCCATGGCTTTTCGGGTGCCCACAAACACCACCAGACGCCTGCCCCTTGTGATGGCCGTATATATCAGATTCCTCTGCAAAAGAATATAATGCTGCGTTAAAACGGGAATAATCACGCACGGATACTCAGAGCCTTGGGATTTGTGAACGGAAATCGCATAGGCAAGAACAAGTTCATCCAGATCGGAGAAATCATAGTCAATGGTTCTGTCGTCAAAGGACACCAGCACTTTCTGAACTTCCCTGTCGATCGCGATAATTTTACCGATATCGCCATTAAACACATCCTTATCGTAATTGTTCCGGATTTGCATCACTTTGTCACCTGCGCGATAGATACGGGTTCCTATCTCAAGGCCTTCCCGTTGGGTATTAAGCGCCTCCTGAAGTGCCTTGTTGAGATTACCGGCACCCACGATCCCACGATGCATGGGTGTTAATACCTGAATATCTTCTACGGCGTCAAACCCGAACCTTGCGGGAATTCTTTTTGTCACCAGTTCCAGTATCGTCAACAGCACCTCTTCCGATAGTTCCTTTTGGATAAAATAACAGTCATTTTCTTTGTCATCCGATCTGAAGGACGGTATAAGCCCTCTGTTTATTTCATGGGCATTAACGATAATCCGGCTTGCTCTGGCCTGACGGAAGATCCGGTCGAGCATGGCCACAGGGATTCGGCCAGAATCGATAATATCTTTTAATACATTTCCGGCACCTACGGAAGGAAGCTGATTCACGTCTCCTACCACAATCAGGGTGGCATTGACAGGAACGGCCTTCAAGAGGTGGTGCATCAAGACCGTATCAATCATGGATGCTTCGTCAATAATCAAAAGATCGCAGTCAAGGGGATACTTGTCGTTCTTCTGGAATCCACCATTTTTGACACTATACTCCAGAAGCCGGTGAATGGTTTTTGAGGCATGGCCGGTGGTTTCGGTCATTCGTTTTGCAGCCCTTCCCGTGGGCGCTGCCAGAAGAACGGACACATTCAATTTGTTGTAAATTTTTAAAATCGCATTGATAATGGTAGTTTTACCGGTACCTGGCCCACCGGTGATCACAAGAACTTTTGTCGTAAGGGCGAGTCTTACGGCGTTCACCTGTTTATCGTCAAGGGTGATGTGGAGCTGGGCCTGAACCCAGTCAATGGCTTTGTCGATATCGATCTTCCGGATCGTCTTTCCGGTATTTAAAAGGAATTTCAATTTTCGTGCGGCTTGTGTCTCACACACATGAAACGTCGAAAGATATACGGCTTTGTTGTTTTCCCTGAATTCATCTACATTGAAGTTGATATCTTCGATAATGATGTGGCCATCGGATACAAGCGCTGCAATGGCAGTTTTAATGATTTCCCGTGCCACAGTCAGCAGGACCATGCTTTTTTCAATCAGAAGTTCGTATGGATAATAGACATGCCCGTCGTCTGCCAACTGATTTAAAACAAAGAGGACGCCAGCCTTTGCCCGTTCAGGCGAATCTTTGGCAAACCCCATGCTTTCAGCAATCTTGTCTGCAGTGACAAACCCGATACCCAAAATATCGGTAGCCAGCCTGTAGGGATTCCCCCTGACAATTTTAATGGAATCCTTTCCATATTGTTTGAATATTTTTGTGGCATAACCGGAACTGACATCATGGCTCTGGAGAAACACCATCACTTCCCGGATATCCTTCTGTTCTTCCCAGGCCGCCTTGATCATGTGAATCCGTTTGTCACCGATACCGTCAACTTGAGAAAGCTTCATGATGTCATTTTCGATCACATGAAGGGTGTCTTTACCGAACTGCTTCACGATCCGCTTGGCCATCTTGGGACCAATCCCCTTTACCAGACCGGACCCCAGATATTTCTGAATACCATAAACCGTTCCGGGCATCACTGTCTGATAATGAACGATTTTAAACTGTTCGCCAAATTTGGGATGATTGGACCATTCCCCTTTCAGTTTAAGGACTTCCCCGGGCAGGGCGGTCATGAGGTTTCCCACAACCGTAATCAAATCACGGTCACCATAGACCTTGACCCTGGCTATGGTAAAACCGTTTTCTTCATTTTTGTATGTGATCCGTTCTATCTGGCACTGAAGCTCAGCAAGCATACCATGGGTTTGGTTATGATGGTTTTCAACCGGTCCGGCCATTTAAGTCCTTTTCAATATAATCGATCACTCCTGCCATGCAGCTCTCTATCAAATCCGCACATGACTTATAGGTTTTCAAAGGCTTCCCATAGGGGTCCGGTACATCCACCGCTTTTTTGCGGGTATCGAACTCCCGCAACAAATGCGCTTTGTCTTTTTCCGGCCTGTAGAAAAGCCCGACATGATGCAGATGATTTTTCTCCATGACCAGTATCAGGTTGGATTGTTTCATCTGCTCATAACCTAAAAATTTTGCCTGGTGGGGACTCAAATCCATCCCACGCTCAGCCATCACCTGAATCGCTTCATCTGTGGCCGAATTGCCTTCAATTGCACTCACCCCTGCAGAATCAACGCAGATCTTATCTTTCAGGTGACCGGGGATCATGTTTTCAAGCAACACCTTTGCCATTGGGCTTCTGCAAATATTTCCCGTACATACCATAAGAACCTGATAAGCCAAATCGTCCCTCCTCTTTCATATCATGTTATCGAAATCTATTTACCGATAAATGCAAGGAATCTCAACACCAAATGTTCTTATGACCTTTCCTGAACGGTTTTATGGGAAAATCCCCTTGCCCGAATGCGTCAAATCCGGTAACATGGCTTTATCATTTCAAATTTTTCAAATATTCCGATCATTTCCTTAATTTTAATGGAGCCCGACAATGAGAGCATTCAAAAACCTGCTGATCCTTGCATGTCTGATGTGTATCCAGCCCATTTCTGTTTTAAACGCCGATGATACACACTTCAACAGCACTATCCTGGGCGAACGGGCATTTGGCATGGGAGGCGCTTTTACAGCTGTTTCAGACAACGCGGCTGGCCTCTATTACAATCCTGCAGGCATCGCATGGACAGAAGAAAGCCTGATTTCAAGCAGTGTACAGATCATGGAAATCTCCAACAAGACTTACAAAGGATTTTATAATGACCAGACATTCAACAAATCCTCCTTCGGGATTATCGGCGCATATACTGGTTATATCAAAAGCCTGAACAAGGGGAAGATTGGCTTTTCCATAGCCATCCCCCACGCCACCAAGGAAGAGGTCAAGCACGAGTGGCAGCATACCCAAGGCTGGGCATACCAGATGGAGGATGGAACGGATGACTGGACATTTTTCAATAATGAGCCTTTTAATTCAGAAGCCATCCTTGAAATCGATTATGAATATGATGTGTACAATTTTGGCCCCACCTATTCACTCTCTTTCTCAAATAATTTCGCCATAGGCCTTACCCTCTATGCCCATTATAAAAAAATGAGAGAGATCCAGACCATTATCAAAGATGCCTACTATGTCAAAGAAAACGGTAGTGACGAATCAATCCGGTATGAAAACAATTACAGGGAAAACTACAGCAGAAACCTGACAGAAACCGGCATTAGACCCATTCTGGGTATAATGTACCGGTGTTTCGACCAGAAATTGTCCCTGGGCTTTACCTTCTCCCAGACTTATCTCCTCGATGCAGAAGACGAATACCGGGAGCTTGTCGCCATATTCAGAACGTCCAGCGACAGTGACCCCTTATGGAGAAATTCATCATATGACACCCATTATTCCCAGAAAAAAAACACCAAAAGGGTTTATCCGGTCAACCTCAAAGGGGGCATCGCCTTTAAACCCAAAGACACACTTCTTCTGTCCTGCGATCTCTCCTATTTCAGCGGTTCAGAACGGCGTGTGTTCAGCAAAGGCATGAACCGGAACTATGATGACAAATCGGTTTTAAACGTTGCCCTGGGCGCTGAATTCCAAATCTCTCCCAATTATGCAGCAAGATGCGGCCTGTTCACAGATCTTGCCAATACGCCTTCAGGCGACCGTGACCTTTACTGGATCGAAACAGAGCACGTGGATCTCTATGGCATAAGCGCCAGTATCACACGAAAAACCGACGCTAAAAACGATATCACCCTTGGCATGTCCTACCGGTTCGGCGATGGCAAAGCCGTTATCCGGGTTGACCCGGAACTGGTTCAGGATGTGAGGCAGTCTGTTTATACAGTGTTTTTGAGTGCCACAATATAAAAGAAAGGTTAAGGGTTGAAAGGCAAACTTGAAGTTGATACTGATCCGCCAGGTGCAGCTTTATATGAAGTCAAATACAGTTTAAGCCCCCCTTCCCCTATTTTGTTAATTCCATTTCCACCCGGATTTCGTTTGCATGAAGAGCAACCCCAATCCATTCGGGCAGCGCCACTTTTCAGGTCAATCGGGCATCAGCTTCTCTCACTTTGGTAAAAAGTGATGATGTATCGATTGTTTCCCCTTTCAGACACTTGCGTGTCAAGTTATCCCGTTCTTCTGCCACAGCCCGATGATCTGCATGGCTCCAGTCTATCGGGGGCAGCTCAAGATAGATGTGGGACGGTCCTGTAACCCTTGTGAAAACTTCTTTGACAGCGGCTTTGGCCCCGTCTGCGTCCATGGTTTTGTGTTTCCAGACACTGCCGATTCCTTCCAGACCGAATCGCTTTCGCTGTTCTGAACTGGCAACCGGGCTTAGAATGGGAACCTCAAACCGGAACAGATAATATCGGTGAAAGGCATTGGCCTTTTTTCCTGACGGGAGAGAGGAAATAAACCGAATGGTATTTTTAAGTGATCGATCACATTCACCGGGAAATCCGATCACAAATGTATTCATCGTACTGATACCTACCCGGTCAAGTGCTTCAATGCCTCGAAGGGCCTGTTCAGGATCGAGCTGCTTTTTCATGTTGGAAAGAATTTCGGCATCTCCGGACTCAGCACCAATAAAACATTCATGACAGCCTGAAGCGGCAAGGGCATCTGCCACTTCATCATCCACCACATCCACGCGCATGAATCCCCGCCAGGCCAGCCCCAGATTTTCTTTTGCCATTCTTCTGGCAAAGGAAAGAATCCGTTTCCGGTTTACAGCCAGGTTGTCATCTGTAAAGAAGACCCTTCTCGGTTCAGGAAATGCCTGCAAGGTTTTCAATTCTTCTATCAGGCTGTCATCGGTCCTTAGCTTTACGGGAAACAAACCTGAAAAATCACAGAATCCGCATCTTTTGGGACACCCGACACCGCTTCTGATCAGTGCATTGTATTCTCGGACACATGCTTCATGATTTGACCAGTCAACGATTTCCTTATCCACATCTATGGTTTCTTTTTTTTCTTCGGTAAACAGATAGGAATTTTTCTTCGGAACAACCAGATTGGGCAAATCCCTGAAATCTCGTCCATTCTGCAGGCGTTCGGCAATCCTGTATAATGTAATTTCGCTTGAAATGCCGACAGCAAGTGCATCAAAGCAGTCATCCTCTTCAGGGTCAAACAACAGAAAATGTTTTGCCAGCTCGTTTTCCGGGCAGCCACCATCATCACCCTTTTCCAATAGTCGACGTGCGGCCATGCTTTTATGAACGGCAATGCCACCCGCAACAATGGGAATATCCGGCTTCATCGTCTTTATTTTTCTGGCAGCTTCCCTCAATTCTTCAGCTACGCCAAAATATCCCGACATCCAGGTTGAACAAATCGCAACAAACCGAACCCCCTGTTCCAGTATGTCCTTACACCGTTTTTCTTCCAGCTCAAGACATTCGATCTCTATCATGGACACCCCCCGTCGCGATAAAAATTCCGAAAGATAAAAAGGGGTCAGAGTGGGTAAAGAACGATTTGTTAGCCTTGAATTAACGAGCATTTTTTGAGCAGCATTGGCATCGCCATTATTTTTAACCAAACTTCGAAGGTAAGGCATCGTTGCCTCAACATTATCCAGTCTCAATCTTAACGGTTCAAGAACAGATGGGTCGCCACCTGTCTCCCGATATTTGGTACATCGGGTAATGAAAAGAACATCTATCATCGTTTGACTACTCCTTTGAATTTCTGGATTTCATTTGCGGTTAATTCTCCGAAACTGCCTATTCTATCGATAAAGCCACGACTCATACGTTTTATAACTATCTTTGCATATTTTAAATGCAACTGCAGTGCAAACCCGAGCCAAGTCACTTCTATGAAGGTGAGAGTTATAAATTAAGATATTATGAAGGGTTTGTCAAGATTTCAATCAAGGCCTCAGGGAATCCACTTGTCTATCTGAAGCATATTTCCTATTTCACTGAATTCCTTTGTATTTTCTTTGCTGATAAAGAGGTTTCTCATTTTTTCGACACTTTCCAGGGATACATTCTTTTCAAAATAGCATAATACTGGCATTGAAAGGGGTTTTGACTCTAAAAGTGGAATTAAATTACTGACAATCTTGGGGTAGATTCTTTCTATTTTTTCCAGATTGTCCCTGACGACCAGGGCCATATCAACCTGGCCAAGGGCTAGTGCAAAAATAGCATCCGAATCTTTGGAAACCTTTATCTTCTTTACGCTGCAGGCATCTACATTTTTTTCCGAAAAAAGGATGTCATTGAGTATATCATCACTCATCGGCCCCATGGATGTAAGGGCAAGCGTCTTGTCTTTCATATTCTTCAAATCAATACCGGAATCTTTTTTCACCATAAGAATCTTGGTATAAGAAGTGCTTCCGTTTCTTGAAGGCACCAAAAAGGGTTTAAGGGACAATTCATCTGCATATTGCTTCAAGAGCCATTCAGGAGCAAGAATAAATTCCGGCATATTTTCCTTTATCTTATGCATAAAATCGGAAAACCTCAGAAAAGGCTGAAATCCAATAACCACATTTTTATTATTAAAAAATGTGTCCATCTCTTTTTTCAGGTTGCCCAGGTTGTTTTGGGAAGAATCAGGAAAAAAATAGTAAAAGTCAATTTTATCGGATGCTGTAAAACCAACTATGGCGAGAATGGCCAACAGCAAAGCAATTGTATGTTTCGAGCGCAGATATAGTTTCATAATAATTTTGATTAGAACCAAAGGAGAAGACCGTATGCCGGGTCATCTCAAATTATCCATCTGTTCAGTCGTAATTTACCCTATTTCAATAGATCGAATTCGTTTATACGTCCAACAGATTATATTTTCAAGGTTATTTTTACTGAATAATCTTTCAGACGGTCCTTTTCTATAATAGCTTTGACTTGGATTATTACTAATTTGATTTAACAAACCTTCATACCTGTACAAAAGTTCTTTGACTTAGAAAAGTCATTTTGCTATGTTACCGACTTATCGAAAGGTTTTTATACTTTTTGATGGAATGAATTCATTTGCCATTAGCTGGGGTTATCTAAAATCAATAAAATACTCTTTTTCATATGAAAAATATAATTCCATTAATTGTTATCATCATACTGATAACCTCGCGCTTTTCGTATTCTTTTGCTGACAATCATATAGCAATTCTCCTTTCAAGTGAGGGTGCTGCTTATACCGGGCCAGCCAGAACATTTGAAGCTGAAGTCGGCACGCCTGTAAGAATTTACAATCTTGAGGGTGATGTGAAAAATGCATCTGCCATTATGGAAAAAATCTATAATAACAAGCCTTCGTTAATTTATGCTCTTGGCGCCAAAGCCGCATATATTGCAAAAATTGAAGCCATAAAAAAGGAGAGGTCTGATATTCCCATTGTTTTTGCGATGGTTCTGAACTGGGAGCGATATGATCTTTTAAATGGTTCTGATTATATAGCCGGCGTATCGACAGATCTTGATCCCGGGACACAATTTGCGTACCTGAATTTATTTGCGCCACATGTAAAAAAAATAGGCGTGATTTACAGTAAAACACATTCCGCCCGTAAAATCGAACAAGCCATAAATGTTTCACGCCTTCTTAATCTTGAGCTGATAACCGAAACGATTTCGCATCACAAAGAATTCAGAAACGCGTTTAATAAGATGCAAAAAAAGATCGATGCTTTCTGGATAGTGACAGATCCTGTTATTTTCACACCCAGAAATATGGAATGGTTAAAAGATAAATGTATTAACAACAACATCGTCAATATGGGGCAATCCAAAAATATTGCCGACCTGGGCATTCTTTTAGCTGTCGATATAGACAGTCAGGATATCGGCATTCAATCAGCCTCCATTGCAAAAAACATTATTTTGCGAAACCAAAGTCCGAAAAGCATCGGTGTCATGCCTCCACTTGGCACTGAACTGATTTTGAACTTGAAAACAGCAAATAAAATCGGACTGCGTATTCATGCAGATGCAAAAAATATAGCAAATAAAATCATCGGCGAATAAACAAAAAAAATGGCGTAATTAAAGCATATTACGTCTTATTGAATCCAAATAGGCGCTTGACAACCCGTTGATGGTTCATGTATTCGTTAATTGATATGCTTTGCCGTGCCCGGCACCACCGCCCAAAAGGTATTCATGGAAAAAGAAATATCAGAAGAAAATAAACGCATTCTCGTCATTGATGATGATGCTGAAATATGCAATGTCTACAAAAAAGTGTTGTCTCCTCAGGTGCGACATAAAAACTCCGCACTGCAACAAATGGAAAATCTGTTAGACACCGGAAAAGACCCGTTAAAAAAAAGAAAAACTGATTTCATAGTGGAAGCGGCATCCCAAGGACAAAAAGGGTTCGAACTGGTTAAGGCCTCTATTGAGCAGAAAAAACCATTTGCCGTGGCATTTATTGATATCAGAATGCCTCCCGGATGGGACGGGATGGAAACCGCAAAAAGGATTCGTGCAATTGATTCCCATATCGAAATTGTAATTGTAACCGCGTATTCCGATCGCTCCAGGGATGAGATCGTACAAGTGGTCGGCGCACCGGAAAAACTGCTATTTTTAAGAAAGCCTTTTGATTCCGAAGAGATCCTGCAGCTGGCTCTCTCTTTGACAGAGAAATGGAATATTGCCAGAAAGGAAGAAAAAACAAAATCTGAATTGATCAGGTCAGAATCCCGATTTCGCGCTCTGGTCGAAACAACCAGTGACTTTGTCTGGGAAACCGATGCAGACGGCCGGTTTACTTATTGCTCACCTGTATGTGAAAATATGTATGGCTATCAGGCAGATGAACTGATCGGGCTGTCCCTTTTCAACTCGATGGCGTATCGGGGCGATGGAATTGCCCTGGAAAATTTTTTTACTGAAAATAGTGACACGCAAACTTCTTTTTATAATATCGAACGCTCTATTCAAAAAAAAAACGGCCAACAAGTATATGTTGAAACCAGTGGCACGAAAGTTTTCAACCAGAATGGTGCGGTTATTAATTACAGAGGCATTGACCGTGACATCACCCAAAGAAAACAAAATGAAGAAGAAAAGATTCGACTGGAAAAACAATACCGCCAAAGCCAAAAAATGGAAGCAAT
Source organism: Pseudomonadota bacterium (assembly GCA_018816735.1). Classification (GTDB taxonomy): domain Bacteria; phylum Desulfobacterota; class Desulfobacteria; order Desulfobacterales; family JAHIVH01; genus JAHIVH01. The sequence goes on from JAHIVH010000113.1 coordinate 47,744, forward strand.
CGGAACCCTTGCTGGTGGTATTGCTCATGATTTCAATAATATTCTTTCAGTAATTATGGGGTACACCCAGCTTGCAAAAAATGCACTTCCTGTAGGCAGCGCCGCTAAAACATTTCTCGAGAAAGTCATGCTGGCAAATAACCGTGCCGCCGAACTAATCCATCAGATTCTGGCATTCAGCCGCCAAACTGAAAAAGAAATGAAGCCTATAAATATGGGAGCTGCAATTAAAGAGACACTGCACATGCTAAGGGCTTCCTTGCCTTCGACAATAAAAATCAGCCAGGACATACAAATTGAACTGGGAAAAGATGTTATCCGGGCGGATGCCACACAAATCAACCAGATGCTAATGAACCTGTGTACGAATGCAGCCCAGTCGATGAAATCAAATGGTGGCAGGCTATATGTTTCACTGGAAAGCATTGAAATAGAGGAAGTGCGAGACGCCATCTATTCAGATTTGAATCCTGGCGCATACTTAAAAATATCTGTAAGTGACACCGGACACGGCATGGATCAACAGGTTATGGAAAAAATATTCGAACCTTTTTATTCTACAAAACAAGTCGGCGAAGGAACCGGTTTGGGTCTTTCTGTTGTCCATGGTATTGTTAAAAATCACGGTGGTGTGATAAAAGTTTATAGCAGGCCTGGTAAAGGCTCGACATTCACGATTATTCTTCCCCGATTTAAAGGTGAAGGATCTGTAGAGAGTAAATTTGATACCGGATTTACTGAAATTCCAACTGGCACTGAAAAAATACTTTTTGTCGATGATGAAAAAGATCTGGTGGATATCGGTAAAGAACTGATAGGGAGCCTTGGTTACAAGGTTACAGCCACAAGCAACAGTATGGAAGCATTAAAAATTTTTACCAATCAATATAAAGAATTTGACCTTGTAATCACGGACATGACCATGCCGGATATGACAGGTGAAATCCTGGCAAAAAATATTTTAACCATTCGGCCTGACATGCCGATTATACTCTGCTCCGGTTTTACAGATGCAACCGTATACAAAAAAGTTAAAGCCATCGGTGTCAGGGAATATGTGATGAAACCATTCAACCTGCCGGATATCGCAAAAGTTATCCGGAAAGTGCTTGATGTATAGTGATGTGCGGGTTTGTATGAATAATTTCGTCCTTCTATTATCAAATAAGGATTTTATAAAATCACTTCATGATTTTTTATGTAAGGTTCAGACATAACTTTAAAGAAACACCCAGGTCGTATGATCCAAAAATTCACACCATCCATTCGAACCTATCTGATCCTGATGAATTTCATATTGCTGTTCCTTTTATTTCCATCCACCATACTTCTGCTTTTGCAGCAGGAAGCAAAAAACAGGGATGTTGAACTCAAACGGAATCTTAACCAGATTCGATTCAACCTTGAGAGCAGAAGAGCCACACTTACGCGAAATATGGCCCTAAGTGCCGGACAGGCTATTGCCGGATATGATTTTACATTTTTAAATATATTGGTTGATCAGGTGGTCGAGGATGATCCGGAAATAATTTATTGCATCATCATGTCAAAAGATCGGATTGCGTTAGCCCACAGTGACCACCAGAAAATAGGCAGCTTCCTTAACAGTCAGATTGATGACCAGGCAGCGAATATCCTTAATAACGATTTTGAAGCATCCATTTCAGAAAAAAAATCCAGTACCTCTATACAAAGTGGTCGCGGAATACGCTTTATTGAATCTTTTTTTCAAGAGAATGATGGTAAAGAGCCAATGATGGAATCCATTGCACCGGTTTATAACGGGAATGAATTGTGGGGAGCCATACGATGCGGTTATTCATTGAAAAGCATTTTAAATGAAATTCACAAGGCCAAAGAGGATTGGGATGCCAAAGTTGAACAGTATAAACTCTTCCTGATAACGACTATCGGCATTTTTTTTTCAATTGCATGTGTTGCTGCAGTGTTGTTTACGAGGTTGTTTGTCAAACCTTTACGCATACTATCCGATGGCGTCAGTCGGATAGCTGACGGAAACCTTGAGCATCCAATTGAACAAAAGGGACTGGTTTTCAAGGAGTTTATGGAATTATCAAATGCGTTTAATGTGATGACGGATAAATTGAAGACATCATACCACGAGCTGGGTGAATACAACCGTTTTCTGGAAAAAAAGGTTGCGGAACGGACAATGGCATTGAAGGAGGCTCAGGATCACCTGCTGCGACAGGCACATGAAGCAGGTATGGCGGAAATGGCGGTAGGAATGTTGCATAATATCGGAAACGCCATAACGCCTGCCGGCGTCAGCGCCTCTCTCCTGTTGAAAAAATTTCGTGAAAGCCCGATACGGAGAGGATTTGATCAAGCCTCCCGGCAAATACTATCCGTGATTGAGCATTCTTCTCTATACGATGCCAGTGAAATAGACCGGCTTTGCCAAATCGTCAGACTGTTATCTGAAAGTATCAGGGAAGAATACAATCATGCCATGGCGGAAATTAATAAAATTCAGAGCACCCACGAACATATCGAAAGTATCATTCATCTTCAAATGCAATATGGCATATTTGGGGATTTTGATAAAATCAATATCAATTTAATTGTCGAAGATGCATTGAAAATGCTGAATGATTCAATTGAAAAACGAAAAATCAAAGTCATAAAAAATTTGTCCGCCAGTTCTCTTGTCAGAATTCAAAAGGCAAGGCTCATTCAAATTCTGGTTAATTTGATCAAAAACAGCATCGAGTCTATGGAAAATGTTTCTGAAAATAACCGTATCCTGACGATATCAACACGGTGTGATGAAAAACAGGATGATATTGTTCTTACAATCGGTGACTCCGGCATTGGCTTTTCCGATGAAGAAAAAGAAAAACTTTTTAGATTCGGATACACGACCAAAGCAAAAGGGACAGGTTTTGGCCTGCATTCATGCGCCAACTATCTTATTGCCAGCAATGGCTCCATATCTGCATTCAGCGCCCAGAAAGGCAAAGGGGCTGTATTCACTATCCGCCTGCCCAAAGATACAAGTCCAAATCAATTGTAAACCCATCCCTGAAAGTCATTAAGTTTATATTATAAAATTAGGGGATTATGATTTTAGTTATCGCAAATATTACTTGACAATCAACAGATATCTCATATACGACAATAGGAAACTATTTAATACTAGATATATAGTACCTGAATCATATTCAAAAAGATACAGGTAGCAACTTTAAACAAGTAATATTCTACAGTTATTTCATCCGTGACAAGTTATTGATTCTAAAAACACGATCCATGGGAAGGGTTATGAAACATAAATTAATATTTATCTCCATACTCACCATCTTTATTTTCAAGAACAGTGTGTTGACTGCCTGGTCTGAAGCAATGAAACCTGCGGAAGAAATGTTCCGGGATACAAAATATACAGAAGAAAAATACTACAAAACCGAAAGAGTTCTCCTTTCTGCGACAAAAAACCTGATGGAGTCCAGAAAAGCCCCGGCCATAAATACAGTCATCACGGCAGAAGAAATTCGAAATATGGGGGCCAGAAATATTTTTGATGTTCTCAACCGGATCCCCGGGCTCTCCATTTCATGGAACCAGATAAAAGGACTGATTAACGTCAGAGGCGTTCAAACAGACCATTCAGAGAAGATTCTTTTAATGATTGATGGTATGAGTATCAATGATTCCAATACAGGTTCACCAACTTTCTATTTTGGTGAGGATATGATGATTGAAAATATCAAAAGGATCGAAGTTGTACGGGGACCTGGTTCGGCCCTATTTGGAGCCAATGCATTTATCGGGGTCATCAACATCATCACTAAGGAACCTGAAGATTACAATTCTGACGAAGTCTACTTGAGCCACAGCAGCTTTGGCACCAATAGCCATACGGTCCTTTTCTCAAATACCAAAACAGATTTAAAGGTATCCGCTCATTTCAATTATTTTGATACTGATGGCGAGAGACCGACCATAGACGAGGATCTCGCATCCGTAAAAGGGATACCAGGAAGTCTTGCGCCAGGCAAAGCACAAGGATTCGACGAGAAATACGATTTTGGGCTGAAATTACGGTATAATGATTTTTCATTTAACAGCAGAATCATGGATAAGGAAAGAGGTGCGTTTGCCGGTGTCGCCGGTGCGCTGAATGATGAATCGAAAATAGATGTGACTCTCGTTTTGACCGATTTGACCTACAATAAAAATATCACCGATGATTTTAATTTATCCCTAAAGCTGTATGCACGCCATTACGATATGGATAATTATTTCGAAATGTTTTCAGAAGGATTTACGGGAACAACGGATAAAGGGTATATTGGCAATCCCTCAGCTAAAAATATCACGTCTGGCTGTGAATTAACGACAAACGTGAAACGTGGAGACCATCTCATAACGGGTGGGTTGGTCTATGAAAATGATCGACAGTACAATGTCACTAGCATCAACAATTTTGACGATCCTCTGTCAGCGCCCATCGACACAAGTTCAACCAAAAACTTCAATAAAAACGTCTCACGACAAATAGGCGCTGCGTTCATCCAGGAGATGTGGGAAATCACCGCATACGATTCGCTCACATTGGGATTGCGCTTCGATTACTATGATGACTGTGGCGGAACAACAAATCCGAGAATGGCATATGTCCACGAGTTCAAGAATGAAATGATTGTCAAACTGCTTTATGGCAGCGCATTTAGAGCACCAGCTTATAATGAACTTTATGTAATAAACAATAGTGCAGTTGAAGGCAATACGGACCTCGAACCCGAAACAATCCAATCATTTGAAACTTCTTTTGAAGTGCCGATGTTTAAACACTTCAACTTAAATATAAACTATTTTTACAACATCATAGAAGATTTAATCCGTGTTGATGTAGGCAAATACAAGAATATATCCAAAGATTCTGAAATGCAAGGGGTTGAAGCTGAGCTCACATGTCATTTTGGGAAAAACAGATACGGTTATGTCAATACCAGTTATCAGGACTCGGAAGATACGGATGGGCATAAACTGCCCTATGTCGCAGAATGGATGGGGAATGCAGGATATAACCATGAATTTTTCAATTTTCTGAATGCAAATCTCCATATCTCATGGATCGGCGAAAGAACGAGAAGCACTTCCGATCCACGTACAGACAATCCAGACCCAGCCACACTTGTCGATTTGACCCTGATCGCCAGAAACTTTAATAAGACAATTGAAATTAAAGCTTCGGTATTCAATATGTTTAACGAGGATTTCGTTGCCCCGTCAACCACGCTTACAAACATGCCTGGCACTGACACCATCGTAGCTGCGATACCAAACGACCTGCCGCTTCATGAAAGAATGTTCTTATTCGAATTAATGTGCAAATTTTAAAACCCTAAGGAAATGGAGGTCGGTATGCCGAATAAAAGACTTTCCTTAACTGTTGATCCTTCGCCAATCATTGACATACTTTTAATGCCGTATGCTACAAATGCACTATCTGCCGCTATTATTGAACTCGATCTCTTTTCAAAGTTATTCAATGCTCCCTCAACATTTTACGAAATCAGGCAAATGACCGATCTTCAGGAAAGACCGCTTAGGATTTTGCTAAATGCATTTCTTATATTCAATCTATTGAAAAAAGAAGAAGACCGATACCATTTAACGATGCTTTCAGAGACGTTTCTTGTAAAAGGAAACCCTTTTTATCTTGGGGAAAGTGTTCTTGGACTATTGAAAAATCCCATTACATATGAAAACTTTATTGCATCGGTTCAAACGGGAAAACCAACTATTTACGATACGAACGATATCTTTGAAGTCCATAAAGGCGATGATGACAAAGCGCTGATGTTCACAAAGGCCATGCACATCAAAAGTCTCATGACCGGGTCTTCCATAGTAAAACAATTTGACTTTTCAAATTGCAACCAAATTGTTGATATCGGCGGAGGCTCTGGCGGCATATCACTAAGTATCGCCGAATATTTTCCGAAAATTCATGCTGCAGTGTTTGATCTTCCTCAAATCTGTAATATCGCAGATAAGTATATATTGGAATCTGGACTCGCCGATAGGGTTACAACGATTCCTGGAGATATGTTTCAAGACGATTTCTCTGAAAAATTTCCCGGCAATACGGATATTGTGCTATTTTCCAGAATACTTCATGACTGGCCCAAAGGCAGATGTGATTTATTGCTCAACAAGGCTTGGGATGTACTTCCCTCCAAAGGCATTGTCATAGTTATTGAAGCGCTCCTTTGCGAAAATCAACCACAAAGAATCACACCCTATCTGGAAAATCTCAGTATGCTCCTTTGGACACAGGGCGAACAATTTTCTGAAAAAGAAATCGAAAATCTTTTATCCAATGCAGGATTTATAGATGTTCGAATTTTTCCTATACTCGCAAATTATAATATAATTACGGCATGTAAACCCTAACAAGTGAATGAAGAAACAAATTCTCAAAAAATTCCCGGCAGAAAAAAGAGATTTGGAGTTTTATCGCAGACGTCAGTTACACGATGCCCTGATACACCACATCATCCACTTTGATGGTTTTCTTGATTTCAATCGGCTTGTCCGGGCCATAAGGTTATCTCTTGATGCAGAACCCTATTTGGGTTGTCGCTTTGTGGATAAATTCCCCCGGCCTTATTGGGAAAGAAGAGCGGATCTGGATAAGGTTGACCATTGCCACCTTGTTTATACGGAAAAAGTTGATAAAGCGATAGAGCAGTTTTTGATCCGCCCGATAACCGACGTATACAACGATCTGCATAATCAGTTCATGGTCATTCGCTCAAATACAGATACGCTATGCATTAAAACAAATCACATGTTATCAGACGGACACGGGGGGCTGGAGTATATTGCCATACTGTCAGATATTTATCGGCAGCTAAAAAAAAATCCCGACTATCACCCGCATATAAATGGAAAAGGTTCAAGAAGTCTTCGTCAAATAGCAAACAACTTCTCTCTTTTGGACAGGTTAAAAATCATCCGACGGGGTTTCAAAAACTGGAAAAGCGACCTGTTTCCAAGATCAAACTGGTCCTTTAAATACAAAAACGGAGATAAATACGACAGAGGATATATCATAAGAAAAATTGAACCCGACAAACTCCGAAAAATGAAGTCATACGGTAAAGCCCGGGGAACTTCAGTTAATGAAGTATTGCTTACCGCATTTTGCCATGCATTGATAAATATTTTAAAACCCTCTGATAAAATGCCATTACGTATTGTTACGCCTGTAAATTTCCGTAAATATATTCCATCCGGAAAAGGAGAGTCGATTTGCAACCTGGCGGGTGTTTTTCAATTCCGTATAGAACCGCAACCCGGAAAGCATTTTGATGAAACGCTTTCAATCATACGCCATCGAATGGATGAATATAAAAATGATTATCTGGGATTGGGTGACTACTCATACATGTTTTATGAGCTGTCTTTTCTCCCCTTTGCATGGGTCCGAATGCTGAACGACTTCTTTCTGAACCTTAACCATAAACTTAGCCCAAGGGGAATGCCTCCAGGAATTTCCAATATCGGAAAAATTTCCCCTGATTTTTACAGATTTGGCGACGTGACTGTCAAAAACGCCTTTCTTCCTGGTCCGGTCATGCACTCGCCTTACTTTTTGCCTATTGTTTCAACTTTTGGTGAACGGATAAACATTTCTGTGGGTTTTAGCGGGGCAAAACAAAACAGACCGATATTCGAAAACTTCGTTGATGTGTTTTTGGAAACCATTCCATCGTAAGGGATCATGCGGGTAATACCAAACTTAGAAAAAAATGCGCTTATCACTGGAGGGAACTCAGGTATCGGTTTTGCGACAGCCAAGCTTTTGAAAGAAAATGGTTACAAGGTATTCATATCAGGCAGAAATGCCGAGAGTATCAGAACCGCAGCAGAAGAGCTGTCTGCTTCACCCATTTTCTGCGACGTCAGAAAGTTGGATGATATCATCAAAACCGCATCACAATTTAATGAAGCCGGATTGGACGTGCTTGTCAATAATGCAGGGATTGCCATTCCAAAACCGGTTACGGATATCAGCCTGAAAGATTTTTCAGACAGCTTTCATACAAATGTGAGAGGCCCCCTTTTCATGATAAAGGAACTAGTTCCCGCATTATCCAGATGTAAAGGCTGCATCATCAACGTATCTTCCGTGATCACCAGGAAAAGCTCGGCAAATACTTCAATCTATGCTGCAACCAAAGGAAGTGTGGATGCCTTTACCAAAAGTCTTGCCCTGGAGCTTGCTTCCAGGAATATTCGCGTGAACGCGGTATCACCCGGTTTCATAGACACATCGATCTTTACTAAAAGAGGGCTGGTTCAGGAAGAACTTGACCGGATGAAACAAAAACGGCTGTCAAATATACCGATGAACAGGTTTGGAAAGTCTGAAGAAGTGGCCCATGTTATATTATCGCTAATTGAGTCTTCTTATGTGACCGGTTCGGTATGGGAAGTGGATGGCGGATTTTCTGCAGGCTGAAATAATCCCATATCAAATGTTGATTACTCATTAATAAAATAAGGGAGTTTAAAATGTCACAGGCATCTGAAACAAGCAGGCGTGTCCCCCAAAAAATAGAAACAAAAATATGGGCCAACGTGGCAGATGAAAAAGGGCACAAGACGACACTCTGCCATGGCTATGATTTTTATAATGATATTCTGGGACGATATTCTGTAAGTGATATCTTTTTTCTTTTGCTTAAAGGAGAATTGCCCGACCCAAAAGAGTCTTCCGTTATGAATATTCTTATGACCAGTATTATCAATCCCGGGCCTAAAGACTGGTCTACGCTGACAGCCATGACAGCTGCTGTCTCTCACACAACGGTAGGCAACAGCCTGATTGCAGGCATATCTGCCCTTCAAAGCCGGTATAATGGGGGCTTGTGTGTTGAAAAGTCGATGGAGATGTTTATCGACGCGGCTAAATATACAGAAAAAAAAACCAAAACGCCTGACCTGTTTCAAATCCTGAAACCTCAGTACCCCGACCTGCCCGGATACGGCCTTGACCGGCATGAACGTGATAGGAAGGTTTTAAGGCTGATAGAACTTATAAAAGAAGAAAATCCTGAGGGAGCTTATCTTAACTTGGCGATCGAACTGGAAAATGAAATCTCAAAAATTAAAAAAATATGGCTTACCATGCCGGGAGTCATCGCTGCCATCCTTCTTGATTTAGGTTTCAAGCCTCTTGACGGGCACGGAATATTTATCGTTTCATCTCTACCCGGTGTTTTATCGCATATTCTGGCCCAGATGAAAAAAGGAGGCTGGAATACTTTTCCGTTCTATGACACACCGGAATATAACCCGGAAAATATAAATGAGCTTACAGAAAACCAAAAAGTCTACGGAGAAGAAATAGATGGATAAAATATGGAATGATATGCTGTATCCGGATGGCCAGGTGTCATATCCGGATTCGGAGCAGTGGAAAATATGGCGGCAAAAAATAACAACGGATGTTGGGGGGCTTGCTGCGGGTTTCAGAAGTGAAATTCTTCTTCGCGGCTATAAGGTTATCGAAGAAATGACCGGTAATATTTCCTTTATTCAGGCCTGGGCACTTTCCATTACAGGAAGGTTGCCAGACAAGTATGAAGACCGCCTGCTGAACGCCTTGTTTGTGAATACAGCCATTGCCGATCCAAGATTCTGGTTCAACAGAACTGCAAGACTTGCAGCAACAGTTAAAAGTTCCCCGGCCGGTTGCATCGCAGCAGGTATTGCCACAAAGGATGGTGAATTTTTTTCATCCGGCCCTGCATACAATACCGCCAGATTTTTTAAAGAAACGCTGATTAAAATAAAATCCGGCGAAAGGACGCTTGAAGATATCGTTATAGAGAAGATAAAGAATAAAGAAATCATAACCGGATTTGGAAGAGTACTAGCCAGAGGAAAAGATGAAAGGAATGCCTCTTTATTAAAAATTGCTCAAAAATATAATCTTGACAAGGGGGCGTATCTTGACCTCGCGTTTAAGGTTGAAAAACTTTTGCAGCAACATAAATCCGAAGATCTGTTTATGAATGGCGGCGGACTCAGGTCGGCACTTTTGCTGGACATGAAGTTTAAACCCCATCAGATTATGATTTTCAATATGATCATGCATATTATAGGCCTTGCCGGAAATGTAACCGAAGCCTTTGAACAACAACCCGGACAATTCCTCCCCCTGACAGATGAGGATATCAAGTATACAGGCCTCCCCAAAAGACGGCTTCCCTCACCTTCTGAAAAACAATCCATTGTCCGCCAGAAAAATGGGAAAAGGGTCATTGTTATGGACTCGGTCTCCTATATTGAAATGGCAAACAGAGGCGATATCATCGTCACTGGCTCACATGGTGGTATGCCGGCAGCTGAACATGGTATTCGATTCAAACCCAGGTGCCTTGTGTTTAATGATGCTGGGACAGGTAAAGAAAACGCAGGCGTAAAAGGACTTGAATCTCTGGATGAAGCCGGAATTGCAAGTGCGGCTGTTTCCTATACATCTGCAAGAATTGGGGATGGAATGGACACCTATCATCATGGCGTTTTATCGACGGTGAATAACACAATGAAAGCCATGGGGATATATGAAGGAATGACTGTCAAGGATGCAACAGAAATAATCATAGGATTGGAGAAGACAGATGAATACTGCTGATGTATTGGTCGATTTTCTTGTAAAAAATGGGGTAAAATATATTTTTGGAATTCCCGGCGGGGCAATCGAAGATTTAAATACGTCCATTTTTAAAAATAAAAAAATAACCCCCATTGTGACAAAGCATGAAGCAGGTGCGGCATATATTGCAGACGGCTTTGCAAGAGTGGCCAACAGACTGGGGGTTTGTTTTGCAACAGCCGGTCCTGGTGCATCCAATCTGATTACCGCACTTGCAACAGCCTATGTGGACGGCATTCCCGTTATGGCGTTGACCGGCCAGGTGGCGACCTCTCTTTTTGGCAGGGGGGCTTTCCAGGAATCAGGAGATGAGGGTATAAATATCGTTAACATTTTCAAGAATTTTACAAAATACAGTACAATGATATTAAACGAAAAAAGAGCCCGATATATGATTGGGCAGGCAATCAGAACAGCCTTGACCAGCCCTTTCGGGCCTGTCCATATCAGCCTACCTGTGGATATCATGAAAAAAGAAGTTGAAGGCTCCTATCAGGAAAGCCTCCAGTTTGACACCAGGTATTTTGATCAGGAACGGGTAGCAACCATTGCAACCATCCTGAGCATGGCAAAAAACCCACTTATCATTGCCGGTTGGGGATGTGCACTTTCACGTGCCGCATGTGAACTGCGTGAGCTTTCCGAACTGCTAAAAATCCCCGTTGCAACCTCTCCCAAAGGCAAGGGCGTTTTTCCGGAATCGCACCCCTATTCTCTGGGTGTATTTGGATTCGCCGGTTCTCCGGCCGCAAGAGACTATATTCACCAAAATGACCTTGATGTTGTTTTGGCCGTGGGAACAAGCTTTAATGAGTTTATGAGTTCCGGCTGGGATAAACGCCTCTGCCCTCAAGGTCACCTCATTCATATTGATGTCAACCCTGAAAAGATAGGCAAAAATTTTTTTACATCCATGGGCGTTCCGGGAGATGCGCGCACAGTGATATCCCAGATTACGCGGGAACTGGAGACAGGATTTAAGAATGAAAAATACAGGAAGCCTGTTTTAGATGATACAAGAGAAATGAAAATACGATCATTTAAGGAGCAATATGCGTTTGAATATCAAAGAGAAACTCCAAAGGAAGGGGCCTATCACCCAAAGAATCTGATTATGGATGTTCAGGACGCATTTCCTTATGATACGATTTATTTTTCTGAAATCGGCACGGTAATGGCCTGGACAATCAGACATATGGTGGTGGATGAACCGTATACCTATTTTGTGCCTCTTGGATTCGGGGGCATGGGATACGCAACCGCAGCGCCTATTGGCGGCAAACTTGCCATTGGCGACAGAGCTGTAGTCGCTTTTGTTGGTGACGGCAGTTTTCTCATGCATGGATTTGAGGTTGCGACTGCCGTAAATTACAACATTCCTGCCATCTGGATCGTTTTGAACAATGCCATGCACGGTATGATTTATCATGGAAGAAAAATGTTCAAGGAGCCTGTTCCGGAAGGAATCCCCTCCAAATTCAAACGTGTCAATTTTGCGCTGATCGCAGAAGGAATGGGGGCGCGGGGCATTCAAATACAAAATGATGGTGAAATCACACGCGAATGGGTCAAAAAAATGAAAATCCTGGAATCCAAAAGACCTGTCGTTATCGATGTTATCATCGACGAGGAAGCGGTTCCACCTATCGGCAGCAGAATAGAAACCGTTATCCGTCATTTTACAAACTGACATCTGGTTTCAGTCAGAAACATAAGGACCGACTCGAAAGCCGATCCTTTTTCAAAAAACTATATACTTTAAAGAGCCAACGCTCTTTTTGCCAAAAAATGGCGTCCCCAAGGGGATTCGAACCCCTGTTGCCGGCGTGAAAGGCCGGTGTCCTGGGCCAGGCTAGACGATGGGGACATCGACAATGCTGAAATGGTGGGCCGTACTGGACTCGAACCAGTGACTCTCTGCTTAAAAGGCAGATACTCTACCGACTGAGTTAACGGCCCGTTAAAAAAACAGATGGGTTCTAACCAATTTTTAAAACCCTGTCAACCAAAAATATAATAAAAGTGACAGATAAAATCAGATAGCTGTCATAATACATGATAGCGTGTTTTGTGCACTCACTTTAAAATTTGTCTTTTTTATGCCATTTGACTGCCCGTATTGAACGGATTTATTTGCGCCAGAACTCCGGGACAAGCAGGATAATAACGGTATAAATTTCCAGGCGACCCAGAAGCATGCACCAGATGAGTATCCATTTCCCAAGATAAGGTATTGCCGCATAATTGGAAACCGGCCCGACCATGCCAAACCCAGGCCCGATATTTCCGATGGAAGACGCCACTGCTGAAATTGATGTCACAAAATCAACACCCGTGGCCGCAAGCAGGATGGAACAAATCGCAAACAGGCATACATACAATGCCAGAAATCCGATAACACTTTTCAGCACATCATCAGGCACTGCCTTGCCCCCTATTTTGACATGAGAGACAGAGCGCGGGTGAATCAGGGCAAACAATTCCCTGTAGATGTATTTGAAACATAACATCACCCGGATACATTTCATGCCGCCACCGGTGGACCCGGCAGATGCGCCCAAAAACATGCAGAGAAAAATTATGACCTGACTCATGCCCGGCCATAACAGGTAATCTGCAGTGGCATAACCTGTGGTCGTGACAATTGAGACAACCTGAAATGCACCGTATCTCAATGATTCACCCATAGAATCATAGTTTGAGCCATATATATTTGCACTCACCATAATGGTCAGGACAAACACAATGAAGACAAAAAAGCGGCATTCAGGATCTTTCCAGAAGGCAAGGGGCCGGCCCTTTAATGCTTGATAATGCAATGAAAAATTGATCCCCGACAGAAACATGAATATAGTAATAATGGTATCGATATACACGCTGTCATAATAAGCAACAGAGGTATTTTTTGTTGAAAATCCCCCTGTCGGCATGGTGGTGAATGTATGGCACAGGGCTTCATAAAACGTCATGCTGCCCAGCATTAAAAGAACAACTTCGGCCATGGAAATCAATGCATAAACCTTCCACAAGAGCATAGCTGTTTCGCTCAACCGTGGTTTTAATTTATCCGGAACCGGGCTGGGGACCTCTGCTTTATAGAGCTGCATGCCACCCACGCCTAAAAAAGGCAGAATAGCCAGGGACAAGACAATAATTCCCATACCGCCAAGCCACTGAATAAAACTTCTCCAGAACAAAATGCCTTTGGGTGCGGACTCAATATCGGTCAATACAGACGCACCTGTTGTTGTGAACCCTGAAACAGATTCGAAGCAGGCATCAGCAAACGTAGGGAATATGCCACCAAAAAAAAAGGGGAGAGCGCCCAAAAGACCTGCCACGGTCCATCCAAACGCCACAATGGCCATTCCTTCCCGCTGACTGATATAAGACGCCTGATGGCCGCGAAACATATACGTCAGAAAAAGACCCAGGCTTATCGATATGCCCATTGACTGCAAAATGGGCTGAACACTCTGATCTTTATAGTAAATGCCGCAAAGCAGGGGGAAAATCATGGTCAACCCAAGCGCAAAGGTCAGTATGCCCACAATCTTTAGAACATATCGCCAGCGCATTAAAAGAACTCCAGTTTGACGGTCAGCATTTTTTCAATCTTTGGCACGGCTTCCCGGATTGCGAAAATAATTACCCGGTCATTGGGTTCAATCACGTCATCACCAGTGGGAATGATGATGACCTCTTCATGAATAATGGCAATGACCAGTGCCCCTTTGGGAAAGGATATCTTTTTTAATGGTTTGCCTACAATATCGGACGTTTCAAGGGCCTCAGCCTCAATCACTTCCGCAAGTTCGCCACTCACGGAAATGGCGGACAGCACTTTGCCGCGCCTGATATGCTGCAGTATCGTATCTATGGCTGACAGCCTGGGACTGACCACCTGATCGATACCGATGGCGGACATTACAGGGAAATAACTGAATTTATTTATTTTAGTGATGGCATTTTTGGCCCCCAGGCTTTTTGAAAGCAGGGAAACCAGAATATTGATCTCCTCATCGCCGGTCAAGGTCACGACAACATCCATATCCTTGATATTTTCTTCGATTAAGAGTCCCTGATCCGATCCGTCCCCATTTAAAATAACGGTCTTATTCATCAATTCGGAAAGTTCATGGCATCGTTCCTGATTGATTTCAATAATTTTTGTATAAATGGATTTTTCTTCCAGAAATTCCGCCAGCCGCAATCCGATACGACCGCCACCGATAATTAAAACCCGCTTCAGGTTGGCCTGGGGCTTTTCAAAAATTTCCAGGGAATCGGAGAGTTTTTTTCTTTCACAGATAAAATAGACCAGATCGCCCGCCTGCATCCGGTCATTCCCTCTGGGCACGATCAATTCATCTTCCCTTAAAAGACCAGCAATAAGAGGCCTTGAATCTCCCAGCAACTCAGGGAGATGCGACATGCGCACGCCGGAAAGTCTGGAATCGGAATCGAGCTTTACACCGATAAATTTCACACGCCCATCTGCCAGCTCGCCCACATCCACAGCACCAGGTGCCTTCATCAGGCTGTAAATTGTTTTTACAACTTCTATTTCAGGATTGATGATCGTATCAATATGCGGGGCTTTATCCTTGAAAATTTCATGATATTGGTCATAATCCGCATTTCTGACCCTGGCCAGTTTTCGGGTGGCCGGGGACATGATGTCCGCGATCAGGCAAGCGACCAGATTATCCTCATCACTGTCTGTGACCGCAAGAAGGATTTCTGTTTCTTTAATGCCAGCCTCTTCCAGGATCACAGGACTGCTGCCGGAACCCACAATCACCTTGGCATCGATCGTGTCTGATATCCGTTTTACAGCAGCAGCGTTTTTATCAATGACAACGACATCTTTATTTTCAAAAGCAAGACGGCTTGCAATATGAAATCCGACCTCGCCCGCACCTATGATAATAATTTTCACACGATTTCCCTCAATCTGTAATATTCGCGGTAACCCCAGCCCGGAGAATGAGTGCCTGAAATATTGTTAATCTTTAATTCAAAAAACAGTCCCCGTAAATAACCCGTTTTATCTTTCCATCAGGCTGCTCAAGAATCAACGCACCGCTGTCATCCACATCCGTGGCTATGCCTGTGCAAGCATCTTTTGTTGTTACGACCCTTACCTGCCTGCCAATCGTTATGGTGTGTTGTTTCCATTCTGAAATAATATCGTGATCAACCAGCTGTTCTTTCATTCTCTTTTCAAATTCATCCAAAAAATTACCCAATAGCTGACACCTTGAAACAGGCTTCCCCAGGATCGTTTTCAAAGAACAGGCGTTGGGCTCCTGGTATTCCGGATGATTATTCACATTAATGCCAATGCCTAAATTAATATAATTGACCTGGGGGCCAGATAAAACCATTTCCGCTATCATTCCGGAAACTTTCCTTTCATTTATCAGGATATCATTGGGCCACTTCACCCTGGCATCGACGGGATATAACCTGTTTAATACTTTCGCAAGCACCAAAGATGCAAGGAAATTGATCATACTGCTTCTTTCCGGAAGCATGACAGGCCTCAACACAAGGGTAAAGTATAATCCGCCTGAAGAAGACACCCACTTTCTTTCAAGCCTGCCCCGGCCTTTTTCCTGGGTTTCCGCTATCACAACGGTAAAATCCGGCGCGCCTGCTTCTCCAAGTTTTCTGGCGTGTGTCATGGTTGAATCGATTTCCTGAAAATAATGAATCCTCGATTCTCTTTCAGGAAATTCCCATGAAAAAGGGGTGTCCGGAGACCTTGTCAATTTTATTGTACCGGGTGTGGATTGGAATATATAACCGTATTCTTCAAGCGTGTTGACATATTTTATCAAATCTTCAGGGGATATTCCCAAAATCCTGCCCAAGTCATGACTTTTTTTAGGACTGGAATCTGCTCTCAATATGTTAAGGATTTTTGCATACATGAAACGTTATTCTCAATTCTTTATATATGGACAATGATGTGTTGCAGATGGTTGATCGTATAATTTGAACCCGCCTCTGACTGCGAATTGAGGACGATCTTAGCGTAATTTTTCATGGAGGTCAAATAATAGGATAAACGCAGGACAAGGGGGTGAAAAAAACAAATGCTGACGCGCCTTCCGATACAAAGCTCATGCTTTTTTTCGGGCAGGAAGAATCTGGGTGCGGGTTGTTTTTGGACGGGGCGTTTTCTTTTCTTCTTCTGCCTCTTCTTTTTCAGCATCGATCTTTGGTTTGAATTTTTCCTGAATTCTTTTAAATGAAACCAGCTGGCCATTCCGGGAAGAGGGTGTGAGAAACGATTTCAATTTACGTTCCAGAACTCTTGGATGATGTTCGCTTTCAATGGCAAGCACCCCTTCAAGAATGATTTTCTGCAAGAGAAGTTCCTTATTGGTGCGCTCCTTGATCCGGACAGAAAATGGCAGAAAGAAAAAATTGGCAAGCACAATTCCATATAAAGTGGATGTAAGCGCAATCGGAACGGTTGATAAAATGACAGCCGTATCACCCACACCTGCGAGCATGGCAATCAGTCCCACGACACTTCCCACAAGACCGAATGACGGGCTGATTTCAGCCATGGTTGTCAACACACGCTCCGTCTCTGCCCGTCGTAATTTGAAAAAATACATCTCGGTATTCAAAACATCCCGAATCTGTTGTTTGGAATACCCATCCACCAGGCATGAGAGTGCGCGCTCGAGAAAAAGAACCGTTGTCTCCTCTTCATCTTCCTGAAGGGACAAGAGCCCCTGAAGTTTTGATTTTACGGATAGATCAACCAGAATTTCAATGATTTCATCCGGTGTTTTCAGAGGTTTTTTATATGAGGTGATCAACACTTTCAAAACAATGGAAAGCCTTTCCATCTTGTAACAGATAAGCGTCGCCCCAAATGTGCCGCCAAAGACCACCAGAAAGCCCGCCAGGTTAAAAAAAAGGCCCACATTTCCGTGGATCACAAATCCCAGGCAGAACACAACCAGGCAAACAATAAATCCGATCAGGGTTTTACCCGATGAAAACTGCTTAAGAAGTCCTGATTTTTTTTTCTGTTCCATATTGCCATCTTTTTTTGCTGAAACCATTTTGCCGGATAGCCCTTTCTAAAAGATCACTTCATGATTGTTTGTGTAAAAAATCAATCTGAATATGCATCCCGAATCTGATCCCGGGGCGACCGGGGCACACCATACGGCCTCTCTCTGGTCAGTATGATTTCCACCCGTCTGTTATCAGCCCTGTTTCGATAGGAATTATTTTCTTTCCTGGGCTGAAGCGATGAATACGCGCTGATATAAAACCGTTCTTCCGGAATCTGCATTTCCTCGATAAGAAATCGCGCCACAGAACATGCCCGATAGGAGGACAGCTCCCAGTTTGAGGGGAATTTTTCCGAATGATTCGGCACATCATCTGTGTGGCCCACAACATTAATCACATAAGGCGTATCCCTTATAAATTCGGCCACGTCTCTCAATGTTTTTTTCGCCCTGTATTTCAGATCGGCACTTCCCAGATCAAAAAGCAGATCGCCGGTTAAAATCACTTTTACCGCTTCATCTGAAACCAGATCGACAGATACGGCCTCTTTCAAATATTCGTTTTTAAATGCCTGTTTGCTGAGGTCATATAACCTGACAATTGATCCGGCACGCGTTTCTCTCAATTTATCTACGCCGCCCATGCCTGCATCAATGGTAGCCCCTGGCCCGATATCGGCAACTTTTTCATTGCCTTCCCCAATCATCATTTCCCTGTGGGCCACCTGATAAATATACATGACCACGAACAGAATAAACATGGTCATCATCAAATCCGCCCATGAGACAGACCAGTGAACTGTTTTTCCGCATTTCACATCAAAAATTGAACTTTGCCCCTGGAATACATCCATTGTATTGCCGGTCAATTCTTCTTCCACCAGATCCGAGATCACCCGGGAATCAACCTGAGGTGTGGTATTGATCTCATTGTCCCCTGTTGTCCTTGATTTCTCTGGCATATCGTAAGTTCCTGAAAATATATTTTTAAAACCCTTTTCTACCCTTATCGGATACAATAAACATTCTCTTGAATACCCGGTAAATAAAAACGGTCATGCAATGGGTCAATGCATTTTAAGTGCCAAGATGCACCTGGCCGGTTCCCCGGAACAAAACGGCAAGTAAAATATCAAATATATTATATATTTTTAAATAGTTATGATATTTTCAGGAAAACCGATACCAAAAAGAAAATGATCAAAGGCCTGTGGGTCTATAAACAAAAAAGATGAAAAATTTGCCGATTGCAGGCCACTTAATGCTCAAAGACTAACCATTAAAACTTTTCCTGATGTACTCAGGAAAAAAGCATATGTCACAGCCTGCAATGCCATCCTGTCGGAAAAAGCCATTTGAATGCATTTGCTTTTAAATGGATTATACACAGGCATATATTTTGCTTTTAAATTTGTATTTTCAGGATACCGCCAATATTCAACAAGAATATATTCAGATTTATAACAGAATGCCGATAATAAGATTATGAAACTTTCAGATAAAAAAATTCTGGTTACTGGCGCAGACGGTTTTATTGGTTCCCACTTGACTGAAAAACTTGTGTCACTCGGTTTCAATGTCCGGGCTTTTGTATTGTACAACTCTTTCAACAACTGGGGATGGCTTGAGCATGCACCGGAAAATATCAAAAAAAAGGTGGAAATATTTTCCGGGGATATCAGGGACCTATCAGGTGTACGTACGGCTATGACCGGCTGTGATGTTATTTTTCATCTTGCCGCCCTTATCGCCATTCCCTATTCCTACCATTCGCCGTCAACCTATGTTGATACAAACATTAATGGGACCCTCAATATCCTACAGGCCGCAAAAGACCTGAATATTGAAAAAGTCATTCACACATCCACCAGTGAAGTTTATGGAACAGCCTGTTTTGTCCCAATTACGGAAGATCACCCGCTTCAGGGCCAGTCGCCCTATTCCGCATCAAAAATTGGCGCTGACCAGATGGCCATGGCATTCTATTCGTCATTTGAAACACCTGTTGCCATTATTCGCCCCTTTAACACTTACGGGCCCAGGCAGTCCGCCAGGGCGGTCATTCCAACACTGATCACACAGATTGCAAGTGGCAAAAAAACAATCCAGCTCGGATCACAGAACCCAACCCGCGACTTCAATTACATAGACGATATAACCTCCGCCTTTATTGCTGTGGCAGAGTCCGACAGGTCCATCGGTCAGGTCATGAATGCCGGAAGCAATTTTGAAATCTCAATCGGTGAAACTGCCCGAATGATATCAGAGCTGATGGGCGTAGCCATTGATATCAAAACGGAAAGCCAGAGAATCCGTCCGGAAAAAAGTGAAGTATTGAGATTGTGGGCAGACAACAGCAAAATAAAAAGCCTTACAAACTGGGAACCGGCATACGCCGGCAAAGAGGGATTCAGAAAAGGCCTTAAAAACTGTATCAAATGGTACGGACAAAAAGAAAACTTAACGCTTTTTAAAGCAGATATATACAACATATAAGTCTAAACGATCCGTTCAGGTTCAACCTTATTGGAGGTGCATATGGAAACTTGGGAATCCACATTGGTTTCACCAAAAACAACCATTCTTGAGGCGATGAAAATCATAAACAACACACAGCTTCTGATAGCCATTGTCGTCGACGAAAACAGACGTCTATTGGGAACGGTTACAGATGGTGACATCCGTCGCGGCATTCTCCGGAACGAGCCTATGGATTCTCCGGTTGAACGCATCATGTTCAAAATGCCTGTCTATGCTTCCAGAACTGATTCCAGGAAAAAAATTCTCAATCTGATGAAATTAAAAGGATGTCTGCAAATACCTGTACTGAACGATGAAAAACAGGTTATAGACGTCAGAATGAGCACGGACTATATTTCAGCGCAAAAGGAAATCACCTCTCCGGTCCTCCTCATGGCCGGTGGCATGGGAACACGCCTCAGGCCGCTTACCGATGACTGCCCCAAGCCCCTTTTATGTATCGGCGACAAACCGATCCTGGAAATTATCCTTGAGAACTTCATAGAATATGGTTTCAAGAACTTTTTCATCTCGATCAATTATAAAGGGGAAATGATTGAAGATTACTTTAAAGATGGGAACAAATGGGGCATAAAGATTACCTATTTAAGAGAAAAAAAGCGTTTGGGAACCGCAGGTGCGTTAAGCTTGATCAAAGATAAATTTTCAGGCCCCATCATCGTCATGAACGGAGATCTGTTAACCCAGATCAATTTCGACCAGCTTCTTAATTTCCATAAAAATAATCATACCAAGGCCACCTTGTGCGTTCGGGAATATGATTTCCAGGTGCCGTTCGGGGTTGTCCAGGTTCAGGATTACAAATTGAAAGAGCTTAAAGAAAAACCGGTTCATAAGCAATTTATCAATGCCGGTATCTATGTGCTCGAACAGGATGCATTAAAAATAATCCCTGAAGATCAATATTTCGATATGCCGGATCTGTTGTCCAGATTGGTCGAACTTGATGAGAAACCAGCGGTATTTCCGATTCATGAGTACTGGTTGGATATCGGGCAAATGGTTGACTATAAAAGAGCTGACAAAGAATACGTGGAAATGGTAAACAATATAAAGACAACAGCCATATAGGTTGCAATCACAGCCTGAATCAGATAAAATAAAAAAAAGCTAAAAAAATCAATTGAATAAAAGGTGACCATGCAAAACGACTTACACGATTTTTTTGATTCCAATATGGCCCTTCTTAAAAAAAACCAACCGGAAACATATCAATTGATGATGGAATATGGGGATAACCCACTGGGAGACGTGGTTTCTTCACCTACCGGGAAACCGAATCTGAAAGTGACAAAAGAGGATGGCCAGATTGTCTTCCTGCATGACACGAATGACCCTGAAAAAGAGATACCTCTTTTTTTTCAGTGGGTAGCTGAAAATTCAAACGGCGTTGTCACCCTGATTGGCATGGGGTTGGGATATACGCCCTGCGCCATTCTTAAACAAAGGGAACATATCAGATATCTGGTGGTTTTTGAGTTAAACCCCGGTGTTTTTCTTCAGGCATTAAAATATTCGGATCTATCCCCCATGCTGTCTGATTCCAGACTGCTGTTAAGTGTCGGCCCTGATCCTGATATAAACAAAATCTTTGAACCGGCAGACTTGACCATGCAAATGGAACCCCTTCACAATTTGAGGCATATGACTTCATTTGCAATCAATCCTGATTATGAATTGTTAAATGAGAAGGTATTTACATATACAGACACCGTCAACATGGGCGGCGGCGCCATTTTGGGTACGGGACAAAAATTTTCTGACAACAGATTCAGGCATTTGAGCATCATGCCGCATAACAGCCTTCTTGAAAAATTAAGAGATGTATTCAAGGATGTTCCGGCATTTATTGTTGCAAGCGGCCCGTCACTGGATAAAAATATTCATTTGCTTAAGGAAGCCAAAGGGAAATCCGTCATTATTGCTGTGGATTCCGCCTTGCCAGCGCTTTTTTCAGAAGGGATCACCCCTGATTTCGTCACATCAATCGACCCCCTGGAATTATCTTTTGAAAAAATGGCGACAGTTGTTCCCTATGTCAAAGATATCGCTCTGATCTGTTCGTCGTGGAACACCGTAAAAACACCAAAAATATTTCCCTCAAACCAGATTTTCTGGTTTTTTGGCGGAAGGCCGATGGAAGGATGGGTGAACAGCATGATGGGCGGCAAACTGTTAACCGCCGGGGCATCGACCGTGGCCCATCTGAATCTGGCATCTGCCGTAATTATGGGGTGTTCGCCAATCGTCTTTGTGGGTCAGGACCTCGCCTTTTCAGGAAAGACAAGCCATGCAAAAAACGTTTCGTTAAGCGAAGATGATGGTGTGAAAATCCTGCTCGAATCAGAAGAAGTCAGGTGGGTGGATGGGATTCATGGCAATCAGCTTCCCACCAGCCGGGTGCTTGAAAATTATAAGCGATTTTTTGAAGAAACCATACACATGAACGAAGGGCATTATATCAATGCCAGTGCGGATGGTGCGCATATTAAAGGAACAGAAGTCAAAGACCTTGACGCCGTGATTGAGACTTACTGCGGCCATCCGCTGAATCTCACAGAAAGACTGGCACCTTTCCTGGAAAAGAAAAACAATCCTGATTATGATACATTTTTAAAAGAATTCCGGCCCATTTTAAAAGAAATAAAAAACTTGCGAAAACTCATCAGCAAATCCGACCAGAAAGCAGAGAGCGTTACCCAAAAACTGGAACAGCAACAAAAAACAGGGGGCCTTTGGCGTCAATTTTCTGAAATCCCTTCAAATACGCAAAGAGATATCCATGAAATCGATCTCTGCCATAAAAAACTCGATGGTTCCAAAAAAGTATGGTCCATCCTTGAAGAAATCACACGGGCAGGATTAAAGCAAAGTGAAAGAGAAAAATTCGCCATTTCAAAATTGGCAAATGACCCCAAAAAATATTCCGAATGGATTTCAAAAAACCTGGTACGCCTTAAAGGCATCAACCATGTAAGAACCCAGGTCCTTGATATCATCGAGAAGTACTTGTCAATGCTTGAAAAGCATTTTTCAACCGAAAAAAAACTGATTCATCAATTGAAAAAGGAACCGGACTCTCATCCTGTTTTATCTGATCTGGCAAAACTCTATTTTGAAATGGGGGATTATGTGCTGGCAGAACCTGTATGCGAACAACTCATCAATATCAATGCCGATGACGGGTATGCCAACTTTGTGACAGGGTGTATTGCACTGTTGAGGAATAATTTTTTAAAAGCCGAAGAATTTTTCAACAAAGCCCTTCACGCAGATTCTGATTTTGAAAAACAGATCACGGTTTTCAGGAACCAACTGGGATCAGACTATCTCTCCTATTCTGTATTCTTCAAATCCAAAGACAAAAATACCTACCGGAACATGCTTCTCAAAGGATTAAAAATATGCCCGGATCATCACCAGCTTCAACAAGCGCTTTTCACAGTTGCTGAAGAAGAATTGAAAATGATCATGACAGGCCCCCCTCAGGAAATGTCAGACGGGCAAAAAAGTTTAATTGACCGTTGGTACAGCGTCATAAAAGAATTCAATAGCCCCGCGCCGATTTTACCAAAAGAAAAAGCCGCTGAATTCGCCCGGTTATTCGGAAGCCTCCAGGTTTCTCAAAACAATCTTTCCGAAGCGCTTGATGCTTATAAAGTTGCATTATCCCATGTAAATACCGATCCGGAATATTATCTTCTGGCTGCGGACGCATGTTTTGCCATGCATGATTACGATAATGGTGTTATATATCTGAGCAATGCTGTTTCTATTAACAGGAATTATGCAAAATATTGGGAAAATATGGGGAACAATCTTTTCAACACCGGAAAATATAATGATGCCATGGCTGCTTATGAACAATGCCTGATCGCGCTCCCGGAAAAAATTGATCTCCTCAAAAAAATTGGCGATTGCTACCTGAAAACAGGAAATGCGGAAGCGGCAAAGGAATGCTACAGCCAGCTGAAAAATAAACTGATGCAGACAAACAAGCCGGAAAATAAAGGAATGGTTCATTAATTTTTTTCAGGCAAAAACATCAACCCACATAAAATAAGGTCCCGTACATCTCAACAAACACATGCAACATGTTTAATCGTGAAATACATTTTATCCGTTCTCTTTTTTCCAATTCGTCTATGATTCCGCTTCATGAACCCTGCTTTGCCGGAAATGAAAAAAAATATGTCACCCAAACCATAGACTCCACGTTTGTGTCCTCAGTCGGAGAATTTGTTAACCGGTTTGAAAGGATGATTTGCGAATATACCGGTTCCCGGTTTGCCGTTGCAACAGTAAACGGTACATCTGCGCTTCATATAGCACTTATTCTTGCAGGGGTTCAACCCGATGATGAAGTCATTACCCAGCCCCTGACATTCGTGGCCACGGCAAACGCTATCACCTATTGCAGAGCTGAACCTGTTTTTCTTGACATTGATCTTGACACATTGGGATTATCTCCGAAATCGCTTGACCTATTCCTGAAAAAAAATGCGGCCCTTAAAGAGGGTATCGCGGTCAATATCCATACCGGAAAACGCATTTCCGCCTGTGTGCCCATGCACACCTTCAGTCACGCCTGCCAGATTGACAGGATTGTTGCCATCTGCAATGAATACAACATTCCGGTTATTGAAGATGCCGCAGAATCTCTGGGCAGCACCTATTTGGGGAAAAAAACCGGCACATTCGGGCTTATGGGGGTTTACAGTTTTAACGGAAATAAAATCATCACCTCAGGCGGAGGCGGTATGATTGTCACTGACGATGAATCGCTTGCAAAGCGGGGCAAGCACCTGACGACCACTGCACGGGTAAATAAATCCTACGAATTTGAGCATGACATGGTGGGGTATAACTACCGGATGCCCAACATCAATGCGGCTCTTGCATGTGCCCAACTGGAAAACATTGACCTGTTTATCCAAAACAAACGGGAACTCGCATCCAGATATAAAAATTTCTTTCATAACACTGAAATGACATTCTTTTGTGAGCCGGATGGCGCCACATCAACCTATTGGCTGAATGCTGTTTTAGCAACAGACCTCACCTTGCGGGACCTATTTTTAAAGGAAACCAACCATGCCGGAATCATGACACGGCCCGCATGGAAACTCATGAACACGCTTGATATGTTCCGCCATTGCCAGAAAGACTCGCTTGAAAATGCCGATTTTATTGAAAAGCGCCTGATAAATCTCCCAAGCAGTGTGCGA
The DNA here is from genome assembly GCA_018816735.1 of Pseudomonadota bacterium. Classification (GTDB taxonomy): domain Bacteria; phylum Desulfobacterota; class Desulfobacteria; order Desulfobacterales; family JAHIVH01; genus JAHIVH01. The sequence goes on from JAHIVH010000113.1 coordinate 73,261, forward strand.
CTATGAGTGACTCGAATACCACGACGCCGAACAGAACATTTATCATCGCAGAGGCCGGTGTCAACCACAACGGCAGACTCGATCTTGCAAAAAAACTGGTTGATGCAGCAGCGGATGCTGGTGCGGATGCCGTTAAATTCCAGACCTTTAAAGCAGAAAAACTGGTTGCTTCAGGCGCACCCAAGGCCAGATATCAGCAGGATAGAACCAGCGCCGGTGAAACCCAACTGGAAATGATCCGGAAGCTGGAACTCAGCCAGAAAGGTCATAAGGAACTGGCCGCCTATTGTGAGGAAAAAAACATCCTTTTCCTGTCATCGCCCTTTGATCTTGAGAGTATTGACTTTTTATCGGCACTGGGGATGACGGTGTTTAAAATTCCTTCCGGTGAAATTACAAATCTTGTCTATCTTAGAAAAATTGGCGGGCTTAAAAAAAAAGTCATCCTCTCTACCGGGATGGCAAATCTCGGTGAAATAGAAAAAGCACTTGGCATACTGACCGGCGCAGGAACGGAACGGGATAACATCACCGTCCTTCATTGCAATACCGAATACCCGACGCCGATGAAAGATGTGAACCTGAAAGCGATGCTGACCCTGAAAACCGCTTTTGGCGTCAGAACAGGATATTCCGATCATACACTGGGTATAGAGGTGCCGGTGGCTGCGGTTGCTCTTGGCGCATCTGTTATCGAAAAGCACTTTACCCTCGACAAGACCATGGAAGGGCCGGATCATCCGGCATCCCTTGAACCTGAAGAATTAAAAAACATGGTCCGGGCAATCCGGCATATTGAGATGGCATTGGGGGATGGTGTAAAAAAGCCCTCCCTCTCGGAAATCCCGAATATGATTGTTGCGCGGAAAAGCATTGTGGCCGCAAAAAAAATTTCAAAAGGTGACATGTTCTCCAACGACAACCTGACCGTCAAACGGCCGGGGTCAGGCATCTCTCCCATGCAATGGGATGATATCATTGGCAGACAGGCAATTCGAAATTTTATTGAAGATGAATTGATTGAAATATGACAACTGGGCCCCATGAACAGAGACGCAACATGAAAAAAAAGATATGCGTGTTCACCGGAACACGGGCCGAATACGGGTTATTGAAACGCCTTCTGGATGACATAAAAAAAGATCCTGATCTTTGCCTGCAGATCGTTGTCAGCGGCACCCACCTGTCCAGAGAACACGGGTTTACACTTTCACATATCGAAGCAGACGGTTTTTGTGCAGATGAAAAAATTGACATCCTGATGGGCGCTGACTCTTCATCAGGAATATGCAAATCCATCGGCCTGGGATTGATCAGTTACAGTGATGCGCTGAAGCGCCTTGAACCGGATATGATCGTTTTGCTGGGAGACCGGTTTGAAACATTTGCCATGGCGGCCACAGCCATGATCATGCGCGTCCCGATCGCCCATCTTCATGGCGGAGAAACCACCCAGGGGGCGATTGATGAACCCATGAGGCACGCCATCACCAAAATGAGCCAACTCCATTTTACCAGTACAGAGGAATACAGAAAACGGGTCATTCAACTGGGAGAAAATCCAGACCGGGTTGTTAATGTGGGTGCTATCGGCACTGAAAATATCCGCAAACTTGACCTGATGGACAAAAATACCTTTGAAAAGAAGATCAACTTCTCTTTAGGCATCCAATCGGTCCTGGTGACATTTCATCCGGTAACCCTTGAAAAAGATACGGCCGGGGAACAGTTTGGCATGGTGTTGAATGTGCTTGATGAATTTGACCGGTTAAAAATCATTTTTACCAAGGCAAATGCAGATGAAGGCGGCATGATAATCAACCGGATGATCGATGCATATGCGGAAAAAAGAAAAGAAAAAGCCATCGCGTTTGCATCCATGGGTCAGAGGTTGTATTTGAGCGCCATGAAGCATGTGAATGCTGTTGTCGGGAATTCATCGAGCGGCATCATCGAGACACCCTCTTTCAAAATGCCAACCGTGAATATCGGAGACAGGCAAAAGGGACGAATCCGGGCAAAAAATACAATAGACTGTGCTGTTTCGGAACAAGCGATCCGGCGTGCCTTAAAAACGGCGTTGTCTGATACATTTGTGAAAAGCATTCAGGATCTTGTGAATCCTTATGAAAAAAAAGATACAGTCAAAACAATCCTGAAACGGTTAAAAGATCAGGATTTGACCCATATACTCAAGAAAGAATTTTACGATCTCGATTTCAACATCAACTAAAAAGAAAAAATGCTGAAAAAAATAATTGAGACATCCGGTTTTAATGCTGTGGTAAAAGGCAGATATGGATACATCGTCTACAATAAAAACGATATCTATGTGGGGAAATCCATAGAAGCATATGGAGAATTTTCAGAATTTGAGGTTGAAATCTTCAACCAGGTATGCACAGCCGGAGATATTGTTGTTGAAGTGGGTGCAAATATCGGAACCCACACACTGGTTCTGTCAAAACTGGTTGGACCTCAAGGCAGAGTATATGCATTTGAACCCCAGCGTATCGTGTTTCAAAATCTTTGTGCCAATATGTCGATCAACAGTATTTCAAATGTCGAATGCCATCAAATGGCTGTATCCGGCAAGGAAGGGTTTATCTTGCTTCCGGATATCCGGTATGACGTTGAAGGTAATTTTGGTGGTGTGGAAATTGACAAATTCCAAACAGGCCAAAAAGTGCCGGCGGTCACACTGGATGACTTTCTGGAAATCCCCTGTCTTAAACTGTTGAAAATCGATGTTGAGGGCATGGAGGTCGATGTTATCCAGGGGGCAAAAACAATCATTGAAACACACAAACCGATTATCTATATCGAAAACGACCGATCTGAAAAATCAAAAGATTTAATCGAGATTATCAGATCGTTGAACTACAGAATGTTCTGGCACTTGCCACCCTTGTTCAACCCGAATAATTTTGCAGGCAACAAAACAGATATCCACCCGGGTATTGTTTCAGTTAATATGCTCTGCCTGCATCACTCAATACATCCGGATCTGAATGGTTTTTCAGAAGTTATCGATTCCGGCTTTCATCCCATGAAAAAAACAGACATATAGGATGTCACTCTTTTCCACCGGAATGGACCAGAGAAGATAATGCATCTTTTACCTGCCCAAAAACCGAATCCCAGTCCCCGGGTGTTGGCTGCCTGAAAAGTTTCATGGTCGGATACCATGGGGTGTCAATCCGGTTCAGCATCCATCTCCAATCCGGTGCATAGGGAATCAGTGTCCAGATCCGTTTCCCCATGGCGCCTGCAAGATGGACCATGGCCGTATCCACGGATATCACAAGATCGAGATTGGCGATGGCGCCTGCGGTATCTGTAAAGTCCTTAAAATCATCACCTATATTTATCACCGGCATGCGGCCCTCAACCGTCTTTATTTGCGAGGCAGCATCCCCTTTTTGCAATCCGTAAAAATACACACCGGGAATGTCTGCCAAAGGTAAAAAATGGGTTAACGCACACGACCGGTTTCTGTCATTTTTATGTTCGGGGCTTCCTGCCCAGACAAGCCCCACCTTGAATCCATCTTTCTTCAGGTGATCTTTCCAACCGTCCACTTTCTGCAAATCCGGATAGATATAGGGTATTTGAGAAGGAATAGTTTCAAGTGTTGTGTTGAATATTCCGGGAAGACTCAGCGTATGGATATAAAGATCAAACGCAAAGTGGCGGATGTCTTCTGCCACACGCTCCCTGAGTTCGTCAATTCCCGGAAAATGATTGAAAAGGCCAAGGATTGGTTTTCTGGTCTCAAATATCACCGTTCCGCCAAGAGACTTCACCATGGGAAGATAACGGATAAATTGAATGGTGTCACCAAACCCCTGCTCTCCATGAATGAGGAGTCTTTTTCCGTGAAAGGAAGACCCGTCCCACATCGGCTTTTCATGAACATGCGGATAAATTCTATCCCATCCGGGAAGGTTCAAACGGGCATGATAGCCATTCCATCCCGCCGCATAATTCCCTTTTAAAAGAAGCACTTCAGACAATTTCACTTTTGCCAAAGCATAATCGGGCTGGATGTCAAGCGCCTGCTTGAATTTATCGATGGCCTCATCAACACAGCCTGTTGCCAGGAACACAACGCCAAGATTATAATAGGCTTCTATAAAATCGGGCCTCAGGCGAATCGCCTGCAGATAATTTTCGATAACCGCATCTGTCGGACCGTTTTGTTGTTCAACGGTTGATGCCAGGTTATTATAGGCTCTTGCGTAGTCAGGTGCATGATGTAACGCTTTTCTATACATGCCTTCAGCTGTTTCAAACCGGCCCCGGTTAAAACAAAAATCGCCAAGCCTGACCAGAAGCTCAGGATTTTCAGTGTGCTGACGCAGGAGCGCTTTTTCCGTTTTCGGTTCCTGAGGATCGAGTTCTGCCGAACATAAGAATGCGATGAATGCCTCCTCATGCTTTTTCAGGGCTTCCAAAACAAGCCCATAATGGAAATAATATAAAGGTTCCATCGGCTTTAATGCAATTGCCTTTTCGATCAATTCTAAAGCAATATCCCATTTGGCAACCTGATAGGCAATCAACCCCAATAAATGCAACGCATCCGAATGCGACGGGTCTTCCTGCAGTATCTGACGGTAAATTTCTTCGGCCTGCTGAAGTCTGCCAGCCTGATGATGGGCAATCGCTGATTCAAGCATATTCATCGTTGAGGCCATATCATTGCTTTCATTCCAAACCTTAACACTTCCTTTTTAAATCAGATCCATTAGAAAACGATCTGCGGAAATGGCCCTAATGGGTTCTGTTGTTATCCCCCAATTATTTCATTAAGTCCTTGAACGATGAGATCCAGTTCTTCAGATTGTGCTGTTCCAAGCTTTTTCCCAAGGCGATTAATCGATAACGTTCGGATTTGGCTTATTTTTACCCATGATTTTTTAGGTAGTTTTGTTTCCTCAAGCTCAAGAGTTAATGGAAATCCCGCTCTTTGAGGCTGACTTGTAATTGCAACCGCAATAACGGTACCTGAGTGTTTGTTAAATACGTCATGGCTTAATACGAGTATCGGTCTTAAGCCAGATTGCTCATGCCCAATGGTTGGATTAAGATCCGCCCAAACAATATCCCCCCTTAGTATTCTGGCCATTCGTCCATATCCATTCCGATACCTTCTTCAGATAAATCCTGTTCAACAATAGTGTCCAATTTGGCACATTCCCTAGCAAGTCTATTTTTTTCCATACGTTCCAGCTTTTCCGCTACAGCTTCCTGAATGGCACGACTGCGGTTAGGGAAAAAATGTGCTTTAACTAATAAATCTAATCGATTCAATGTGTTTTGTTCTATCGTAATTGCGATTTTTGATGTGGCCATCATTTCACCTCTGGTATGACAATATGTCATACTTTGGAATTTTTCAAGGCATTTTTGGGACTATCTATCGCTGAAGAATTCAAACTCAAATAAACCGAAAACCACAATCAAAAATACCCGAAATTTTGTTTTCACGTAAAGAACTTGCTTTATCAAAGGTTGTGATACAGTAAAATTGACCGCTATCACATGACATGCAACAAAATTCTGTATATTTTCGCTTTTTTAGTGTAGAACTTCAAAACAATTGCCGATTTTTATAGTAGGTTTAAAATTCGGCCAGATCTTATTCCATCTGACCTGACAATTTAAATTGATCGCTTTCTGATCAAATAACGAACAGGGAAAAATTTTTGTTTTCACCCCATATATACAAAACCGCAATTATAGGTTTGGGAAACATAGGCTTTCTGTTTGATCTGGACAGCAAAAGGAAAGACACATGGACTCACCTCACTGCATACAGAAAATGCTCTCGAACGGATATTGCGGGCGTGGTTGAAGTCAATCCAAAAAATATCGAACAATTCAAATCCCTGTACCCGGACATTCCGGTTTATGAATCCGTACCTGCCCTGTTAAACGATCAACCGGTTGACCTGATTTCCATCTGCACGCCCACGGCAACCCATTTTGATATTTTTCAGGACATATGGAACTTTCCGATAAAGGCGGTATTTTGTGAAAAACCGATTTCAACCGATCTGAATAAAGCGCGAGCCATCCTGTCTGAAAGCCGGGCCAGGGGAATCGATCTTGCCGTAAACTATACCCGAAGGTGGGACCCGGTTTACTTACGCGCCGCCCAAATGGTGGCAAGCGGAGAAATCGGGAAAATTCATGCTGTCAACTGTTTTTATACAGGCCAGGCCTTAAATGTCGGGAGTCATCTGTTTGACCTTGTGAGAATGCTCACAAAAAAAGACCCCATATCCGTATCCGGCATATCGCAGAACACAGCCATTCCTGATCCGGACATATCCGGGTGGATCGAGCTGGAAGATCATATCATCGCGACCTTCAATTGTTCCGGAAACCTCCGTGACCTTGTATTTGAAATTGATGTCATTGGTGGTCAGGGCAGGGTAAGGGTGATAGAAAACGGAAATAAAATTGACCGTTTCGTATTTAAAGGCAGTGAAAGATATTCGGGATACAGGGAACTTGTGCCTGAACCGGTTGGCGAAATAAACAGAACAGACCGGTTTGTCGATGCGGTCAATGCCATCGTTGACGTGCTTGAAGGAAAAAAGCATGAGATAAACTGTTCCGGACGGGATGGGTTTCTCGCCCTTTCGATCTGTGAATCGCTGATCCGTTCAGCAAACAATTCAGGAAAACCATTTGAGGTAGAACATGTCTGAGTTAGCCATATTAGGCGGAACGCCTGTCAGAACCACCCCATTCCGGTCATCTGTTTTTATTGATGATGACGAAAGAACGCTCATTTCTGAAGTCCTTGAGAAAAGAGAATTCTCCCGGTTTATGGGAAGTCCCACAGAAGATATTGAAAAGCAGCTGATCATGCCTTCGGCTGAAGCCGTCGACTACAAAAGTCAATACTTCACTTTTCTTGGCGGCAGAATGATCCGGCAGTTCGAGGCTGACTTTTCAAAAAAATTCCATTCTCCGTTTTCAATTACTGTCAACTCCTGCACATCGGCGCTCTCAACAGCTCTGGGCGCCTGCAACATCGGGCCCGGGGATGAGGTTATCACGACCTGCATGTCTTTTAATGCCACGGCAATGAGCATCCTGATGTTTAACGCCATTCCGGTTTTTGCAGATATTTCCCCTGCCAACTACTGTATTGACCCGGATAAAATCAGGATGGCCATCACCGACAGAACCAAAGCCATTATCGTTGTCCATCTTCTTGGTTTTCCCGCCCATATGGAAGAAATCATGAAAATCGCCGATGAAAAGGGCCTGTATGTGATTGAAGACTGCGCCCAGGCACCAGGCACCGAATACCAGGGGCAAATGGTCGGGACGTTTGGTCACTTTGGGGCATACAGTTTCCAGGAAACAAAAAATTTCATGACCGGTGAAGGTGGCATGCTGGTTACGTCTAGACCGGATCTGGCCCGAAAGGCAAGACTCATCAGAAATCATGGCGAATCGGTTCCGGATTCCACCTGGACGGACACCGACCTGATCAATATTGTGGGAATGAATTTCAGAATGACCGAGCTTACGGCAGCCCTGGGCATTGCCCAATTGCGGAAAATGGATGAAAACAACCGGACAAGGAAAGAAAACACATTCTACCTTTGTGAAAAGATATCCCATCTGCCGGACCTTGGCGTTCCGGTCTATCATGACGGCATTGTGCCCCATGTGATACCCTTTGTTTATAAAACACCAAAAGGCGGCCCTCACAGGGATATCGTCCTTGATGCACTGCGGGCCGAAGGCATACCCGTGGGATCAGGATATCAAAGGCTGATGTGCGACAACCCGGTTTTTACACGGAAAATCGCATACGGCGGGCATAACTGCCCCTGGTCGTGCCACCTGTATAACAGGAAGAGGGATTATGATCCTTCAGAATTCACGGTTGCAACGGACCTGCTTAAAAACAGGTTTATCTGGTTTTATCACATCGGCAAACCCAACGAAAAGGCCGATATGGATGATGCAGCCAAGGCATTTATAAAAGTATTTCAAAACCTTGACGATTTAAAAACGCTTTCAGCGCCAAAAGGCCCCAAGAAATATAAATGGTAGAACGGGTGACAACATGAATATCGTAGGAATCATACATGCCAGAGGCGGATCAAAACGGATACCACTGAAGAATATCAAGCTGTTGAACGGCAAACCACTCATATCCTATATCATTCATGCCGCCTTGGGATCAAAAAAGATGAACCGGTTAATTGTCACATCCGACCATCCGGACATCATGAGAATTGCAAAAGAATGGGGTGCGGAAGTGCCGTTTGTGAGGCCGGCCGACATTTCTGAAGATGTACCGTCAGAAAGGGTGACCCAACACGCGGTGACCTATCTTGAAGAAAAGGAGAACTACCCTGTAGACATTGCCGTAACATTTCAGCCGACCACCCCCTTCTGCCTTTCTTCGGATATTGACGGGTGCATCGATCTGGTTGTTCATTCAGATGCGGATTCTGCCTGGAGCGGTTATGAAATCACGCAAAGGCCGGAATGGATGTTTGCCATAGACAACAGGGGGTTTGCCCAAAACTTCCTTTCAAGCAAGATGTCCGGAGATATTGGCGTTTCCCAGAACCTTCCCAAACTCTATATTCCCAATGGCGGTATTTACGCCACAAAAAGGGATGCGCTTTTTGGTCAGAACGCCATTATCTGTAAAAAAAGCAAGGTGTGGATCATGCCATGGGAGCGTTCTGTGGATATTGACGAACCATTTGATTTTTTGCTGGCAGAGATCATTGCAAAGGAGTCAGAGGCCAGATAAAACGGTTGCTGTCAATCGGCAACCCGGATGATTATTAATCAATACACGTATACGGATTCATATGAGTCAATTTATCATTATAGACTATTCGGTTTCAAATCTCTCCTCTGTCAAAAACGCCATGGTTTATCTCAATTGTGATGTGAAGATATCCAATGCCATCAAAGACATTGAACAGGCAAGCGCCCTTATTCTTCCCGGCGTAGGCGCTTTTGGAGAGGGAATGAGCAATCTTAGGAATCTCGAACTGATCGATGTGCTGAACAAGGCTGTTCTTAAAGATAAAAAACCGATACTTGGGATATGCCTTGGATTTCAGTTGTTTGCCAGAAGCTCCAGTGAAATGGGACTGAACAAAGGCCTGGGGTGGATTGATGCGGATGTGACGGAATTGAAAGTGACGAATGATCTGAGGCTCCCTCACATCGGCTGGAACACGATATCGGTTGTAGATGATTCCCCGCTGTTAAAAGACATACCTGACCCCAACTTCTACTTTGTGCATTCATTCGCGATGCATGACAGACCGGAGAATACAAAGGTATCCACCTGCAGGTATGGCAGTGATTTCATCGCCACGATTCATAAAGAAAACATCCTGGGGACCCAGTTTCATCCTGAAAAAAGTCATGCCAGCGGATTGACGGTTCTCCGTAACTTTATACGATTTGTAGAAGAATACCATGCTTAAAAAAAGACTCATCCCCTGTCTGGTCCTGAGAAACGATATTATTGTCCAGAGTATCGGTTTTAAACAATATCTGCCTATCGGGAAGGCTGAAATCGCCATTGAATTTTTCATGAACTGGGATGTGGATGAAATCATCCTGGTCGATATCACGGCAACCGCTTCGGGAAAAAAACCGAACCTGGAACTGATCAACCATATTTCAAAAAAATGTTTTTTACCGTTGTCCGTGGGCGGAGGCATCCAGTCGGTTGAAGATGCAAAGAACGTCATCAGCGCAGGCGCAGATAAAATCATCATCAATACGGCGGCCATCCATCATCCTGAATTATTGCAGTCCTGTGCGTCCGCTCTTGGCAGCCAGGCCGTTGTTCTTTCCATGGATGTGAAGAAAAAGATAAACGGGCAATTTGAAATTTATTTAAACTCCGGGAAACAGGGAACCGGGCTCGACCCGGTCGATTTTGCCGCAAAAGCCTCCCGAATGGGTGCCGGTGAAATATTTTTAAATTCCATTGACCGTGACGGCATGAAAAACGGTTATGAAATTGACGTGATCAAAGCGGTAAGCGATGCGGTTCGTATTCCTGTCATCGCATGCGGCGGTGTGGGAACCATGCAGCATTTTGTCGATGGCATTTTAAAGGGCAATGCGTCTGCAGTTTCAGCAGCCAATATCTTTCAGCATATGGAGCAAAGCACCATTGTCGCAAAGGCGTTTATGAAGAAAAAAGGCATTGACGTGCGGCTGATCTCAAAAGCGAATTATGATGATTTTGAGTTTGACGAACTGGGCCGTGTTTTAAAATCACCCCGAATCAAGAAAACCTGGTGGTACTGATGCAATATTGTAAACGATGTATATACCCTGAGTCGCATCCCCATTACCTCACCTTTGATGATGAAGGCGTTTGCAGCGGATGCCGGATTCACGAAGAAAAGGATACGCTGGACTGGGAGGAAAAGTTCCGGCTGCTTGAAAAAGTCGTCGGGCATTACAGAAACAAAGACGGAGACAACTATGACTGCATCGTCCCGGTGTGCGGCGGCAGAGACAGTTATTTCATCACCCACGTGGTCACGAAAAAACTGGGATTGAACCCGCTGTTGTTGACCTACAATGAGCAGTACAATACCCGGAAAGGGATCCGCAATCTTGCCAGACTGGTAACGGCTTTTGATTGCGATCATATGCAGTATACGGTCAACCCTCAGCTGATCAAAAAGATCGTCAAAGTCAATCTGAAAAAATATGGGGACATTTACTGGCATTGTAACGCAGGCATGACCGTATTCCCGGTTCAGGTGGCTGTCCGGTTCAACATACCGTTAATCATATGGGGGGCACATCCATTGACAGAAGCGGTTGGCATGTTCTCCCACCTGGACCTGGTCGAAATGGCCAAAAAAGTGCGCAAGGAACATTTTATCAGGGAATTTGAAGGGCTTGTCGATGAAAAGGAAGGCATTACCCAAGCGGACATGACGCCTTTCCTGTACCCCACAGATGAAGAGCTGGAAAATGTCGGTGTACGGGGTCTGTACCTTGATAATTTTATCCGCTGGGATGCGCAGAAACAACACGAAGACATGATCCGGCTTTATGGTTATGAGTCCGGAGAACAGGACCGGACCTTCAACCCTTACGAGAATGTTCATTGTTTTGTTTCAGCAGGTGTACAGGACTACCTGAAATTTCTGAAATTCGGCTATGGCCGGGCAAGCGATCATGCGGTCAGGGATATCCGGCTGAAACGAATGACCCGTGAGGAAGCTATCGAGCTTTCTGTGAAATACGACCGGCAAAAGCCCCATGATCTGACCTGGTTCCTGAACTGGCTGGGTATTACTGAAAAAGAACTTGAGTACTATATGGAAAGCCACAGGGACCCGAGAGCCTGGGAAAAAGTCAACAATGAATGGCGGCTGAAAGACCCTCTGGAAAATCACATAAACGATCCGGGCATCAATCAGGTTCGCCTGGAGAGAACGGAAGTCCGTAATTATATTCATACGGTTTCTCCGGAATCGGATGACAAAGACACCCATCCGTATCTGATGGGGCGGACCTATCTTGACAAACGAAATTTCAGAGCTGTGACCGATTAAGCGAAGGTGGTGTGATGAAGTATTGCAGTAGATGCGTAATGCCCGATACAAAGCCCGGTGTCATCCTTGATGAAAATGGCCTGTGCAATGCCTGCAGGAATGTCACGAGAAAAAAAGCCACAGACTGGGAAAAGCGAAAAAATGATCTGCTGGAATTGTGCGAAACGATCAAAAAGAAGACCAAAGACAACCAGTACGACTGTATTGTCGCCGTAAGCGGTGGAAAAGACAGCACCTTTCAGGCATGGTACATGAAAGAGATCTGCAAGATGAGAGTCCTTGCCGTCTGTATTGTACCCCACCTGAGAACACGGGAAGGCATTGAAAACCTGAATAACATGATCACCGAGTTAGGTGTCGATACCCTTACCATAACGCTCAAACCGAGCACCTACCGGTATCTTAGAAAAAAATCATTTGAAGATCTGGGGGAGCCCAATTTTATCGAACATACCTCCCTGTTTGCAGGCGTATCCAGAATTGCCCACAATTATAAAATTCCGCTGACAGTGTGGGGTGAGGATATTTCATTTGAGTTTGGCGGGCGTTTGGAAAAAAAAGACGGATCTGCTGAAGATATCATGAGCAGTGACGTCATCAAAGACCGGACCATTACCAGATGGTACAACGACGATACGGTCAAAAAAGAATATACATACTGGTATCACAGGCCTCCTTCTGCGGAGATGGATAAATTCAAACTGACCAGTATTTACCTGGGATATTATGTATGGTGGGACGGATATAAAAACTACCTCAAGGCAAAAGAAGTCGCCAAATTCCAGCCACGGGCAAAAGGACCGCTATCAGCCAACATATTGGACTATGACAATATCGATGAAAAATTATGCGAGATCAATATCTGGCTCAAATTCCTGAAATTCGGCCTTGGCAGGGTGATTGACGGCTGCTGCTACCACATCTGGAACGGCAGGATGACCCGTGAGGAAGCGGTTAAGAAAGTCAAGGCATTGCAATATGAATTTCCAATTGAGCATTTTCAGGATTTCCTGGATTTTCATCAATTGACCCAGGAAGAATTCTGGGCAGTGGCCGAGAAATTCCGCAATCTGGATATCTGGACCAAAACAGATGGCCGGTGGCGGCTGACCTATCCCATCGAATAGTACTTTCCAGCATATCGGAGGCGTGTAATGAATGACAATGAATTATATCATCCCTTTCTCACAGGTGAACATATTTACCTGAGAGGCCTGGAAGAAACGGATCTTCAGGGCAATTACTACCAGTGGTTCAACAATCAGTCCACAGATACCTATACCCATCATGCCCTCTATCCCAACAGCCCGGAAAAAATGAAAGCATTTTATGAAAAGGCCCTTTGCCATGAAAACATGTTTGTCCTTGCAATCATTCATAAGGAAGACAACTGTCATATCGGCAACATCTCCCTGCAACAGATTGAATGGATCAACAGAAGAGCTGAACTCGCGATCATACTGGGTGAAAGAAACTATTTCGGCAAAGGATATGCAACCGAGGCAGGCAGGCTGATCATTGACTATGGATTTGACCGGTTTAACCTGAACAGCATATGGCTGGGTGTTCATGCTGAAAACAAGAGAGCGATTACCGTTTACAAAAAACTCGGTTTTATTGAAGAAGGCCTCATCAGGGAACGATTTATCAGAAACCAGACATGCTCGGACCAGATTTTGATGAGCATCTTGAGGAAAGAATGGCAAAAAAAATAGATAATGATCAGAAAAAGTATGGCAAGGCTTTTCAAGTTATCGGCACGGATTCCTGGCAGAAAGAGAATGAGCGCTATAAACAAATGAGGGCCGAATGGGATGATGTGGGGGAAAAACTCTATGTCACTAAAGCGCCGCTTCATGTGGATATCGAACTGACCAATGACTGCAACCTGAAATGCGCCATGTGCGAACGGAATTTCATGACAAGGGATGTGGGCTATATGGCATTTTCCCTTTATCAGAATATTATCGGCCAATGTGCCGAAAATGATATTCTCTCGGTCAAGCTCAATCTCTGGGGCGAGTCTGTCATGCACCCGGAGCTTAGAAAAATGATATCCTATGCCAAACAAAAAGGCATCGTCAACACCCAGTTCAACAGCAATGCCAGCCTTCTAAATGAAACCATCTGCCGCGATCTGGTGGAATCGGGATTAGACCGGCTGACGCTGTCCATTGACAGTCTGAAAAAAGGAACCTATGAACATATCCGCATCGGCTCCAAAATAAACCAGGTGGTCGAGAACATTGATACGCTCACCCGGATTAAAAAGGAGCTGGGGTCCAAAACCCCGTTCATCACCGCACAAATCATTCAAATGAAGAGCAATCAGGGAGGCATTCAACCCTTTGTGAATCAATTTAAAGACAAGGTTGATTATGTGTCGGTCACCAATATCTGCGCAGCCTCAGGTGACAGGCGGATTCTCAAGCAGTCCCTGCTGTCCTTTACCGGCAAAAAATTCCCGTGCCCGGAAATCTGGCACCGGCTGTCCATCTCCTTTGACGGTCATGTGACTGTCTGCTGCCAGGACTACAATTTTGACCTGGAAATCGGAAACCTGAAAGACAGCGATATTGTCTCCCTGTGGCACGGAAAAGCGCTCACCGAATTACGGGAGCGGCACAAACATCTTGATTTTAAAAACACCCTTTGCCAGACATGCACCGCAAATGAAGAATCCATACCCGAGGAATAAAAAACATGGACAGCGCAATTTTACCCAAATTGTTCGACCTTTTTAAATCAAACAACCAAATAGGCATCATGGAGATATGCGATCCCCTCCTGGTAAAAGCCCCCGGAGATATAGAGCTTCTGTATTGTGCGACAACCGCAGCCTATATTACCGGCAATACCAAAAAAGGCTTTGACTATTTCAAGGAATTCATAAATTTTTACAACCGGTTACTAACACAGCCGAATCCCGACAGGCATGTGATGCTTTTCCTGGGCATCAGCGTCCTGCAGATAGCAGAAATGGCGGAAAATCATCATGAAGAAAATAAAGCCGAGATCTGCAAATCCGCCGTAACAATCGCCCGGCATATGGCGCAATACACCGGAGAAAACCAGCTTTCCATCATGGCCGAAACCATGGGAAGCCGAATCGTGGAATCCAAGAGCGGGGCCGCTTACATCCGACACAAGTCACCTCCGGTTTTGCAAATTGAAACGACCAACCACTGCAACCTGAAATGCACCATGTGCCCCCGTTCATCCATGACCCGAAAAAAGGGATTCATGGATATGGCATTATGGATCAGGATTCTTGAGGGCTGGCGTAATAAAAAAATTGCCGATCCGAGCACTCACCTTGTGTTTAACACACCATATACCTTGGCCTATCCGGGTGGAATGATTAAATCATTCTTTATGGGAGAACCCTTACTCCACCCGGCGTTCGATGTTATGATTCATACCGCAAAAGCGTCCGGCGCCAGAGTGGTCATCCAGACAAACGGCGTCCTGCTTCATCAACCGGACATCAGGTATCGCCTGCTGAATGCAAGGCCTGATGGCATCGCCATCTCGTTGGACGGTCTGGATGGGAATACCTATAATACAATCCGAAAAGGAAGCGACTGGGAACGTATCCTTGCGAGTATCAAATTGTTACATAGGGAAAGAACAGAAATGGGCCTCACCCAATCCGTTGTCATCAATATTTCAACGATTTTTCCTGAAGAAACAAAAGAGAATGTCAACCGCGCCCTTGCTTTTTTGGATCCGGTCAGACCCTATGTTGACTATGTCAAGGGCATCACGCTCGACAGGTCCTTTGACCCTGTATTTTTTAAAGGCGCCAACAACGCAATGCAAAAATATATAAAAAAACCCTCTCAAGCATTACCCGTATCCAGGTCATTGTGTGATGAGCCATTGGAAAAATTGAATATCCTGTGGGATGGCACCGTCACACCCTGCTGCCATGATATTGACGGGCAGATGAAATTGGGAGATGCAACTCAAGACCGTATTGACGATATCTGGCAAGGAGATCAGGTCAAATCACTGCACCTTGCATTATTGAATCACGACATACAAAACTATCCCTTGTGCCAGGCTTGCAAAAGCCAGGCTTAAAAAATATGCCATGGCCGGTTCCGAACATTAGCCTCCCCACCTCTTTCAAATACAATCTTAAAATAGTTTTTATTCAAGTTCACCCGGGCAATATCCGATAAAATAGTTAATGCGTTTTGCTGGAAGTATGACAGCTGTATTTTTTTAAAAGCCCAACCCGCTTTTTTTCACATAGACAGCCCAAAAGGAGGTGATCGTAGGCAAATCCGGTTAATATCAAAAAACAATCATCGTTGATCAGAAAATGGGAACGGAATCCCAAACAACTCAATCCAAGGAGGAATTATTTATGGCTCTTAGAATCAACACCAACGTGTCGGCATTAAATGCACACAAAAATATGGTCAAAAATGACAATGCATTGTCAAACTCTCTTGAAAAGCTCTCATCAGGACTTCGTATCAACAAGGCGGCTGACGATGCATCCGGCATGTCAATTGCAGATTCTTTGAATTCACAGGCGATGGGTCTCGGACAGGCCATCCGGAATGCCAATGACGGAATCAACATTGTGCAGACTGCGGATGCCGCGCTTGAAGAATCCATCAATATCGTTAACACCATCAAAACCAAAGCTATCCAGGCTGCCCAGGACGGGCAGACCACCGACTCACGAGCAGCAATCCAGGCTGACATCGAAAAACTGATGCAAGAACTGGATATGATTGCCGAGACCACATCGTTCAACAATCAGAAGCTCCTTTTCGGTAACTTTACCAACAAAAAATTCCAGGTGGGTGCGTATTCCGGTGAAACGGTAAACATCTCCATCGCTTCATCACAATCCACCAAAGTAGGGCATGTGAAGACCGGCCAGCTGTCCATTGCAAATAATGCTGCCGGCGCAGTTGAGCTTTCCATTTACAGCAACCTGCAAGACAAGGAATTCTTGCTGGAATCAGTTAATCTGGCCTATGACAACACGGCTGAAAACAGCATTGCCGCTCTGGGTGACGCCATCAACAGAAAAAGCGACTCTCTGGGCATCTCTGCGGCTTACAGAGTTGTTTCAACAACGGCCTTGAATATCGCTGCAGGGACCACCGACTCCGGTTTTGCCATCAACGGTGTGACCATTGGATCATTGGATGTTCTTGATAATGATTCAAACGGCTCACTGGTAAAGGCCATCAACCTGAAAACCGCCCAGCATGGTGTGGTTGCAAGTGTTGACTCTGCCGGATATATGTCACTTACCTCGTCTGACGGGCGGGCAATTAAAGTGACCACAGGCGGCAGCGGCACAGAAGACGTTTTAAGAAACACCGATATGTCGACCATGGGCTATCTCCAGCTCAACCAGACAGGCTCAGCGGAAATCGTGGTTAAAAATATCGGCGGCGGCGCTGCAGTTGCCCTGACAACCGATCTTGAAGTGGCAAAGACCACGGATGCATCTACAGTGGCTGCCACCGCAAAAGCCGGTTCTGTTTTAACCAACGGATCAATCCTGGGTGCAGGTTGGATCGCGGATCAGGATATTAAAGGCGCGGATCTTGGCGCAAACATCACGACCACACAGAGTTCAACACTGAAAAACGGTTCAGCCCTTGCGGTAGATTCAGTGCTGGGTATTGGGACGCTTATCGGTGCCGGCACCACATTGGCCGGAGATGCAACAGTTGAAGCCATTAACAACACCAGTTCCCAGAACACCATCATATCCGGATCAACACTGGCTATCGGCAGCAGCTTCCTGCTGGCTTCAGCTGAAACCATTGAAGATACAATTTCAATCAAGAGCACCAATGCAACAGCCGTGGCAGCCACACTTGTTTGCGGTTCAACCCTGGCAACCGGCACGGTTCTTAACTCAGGACAGGTCTGGGCATCCGGTCTTTCAGGGTTAAGTGTGAAGATTGCCGAAACCGGTCCAACCCTTGCTGCAGGTTCTATAATAGGATCAGGCTCCACACTGGCCACAGGTTCTATAATAGAATCCGGCCATGTATGGGCCAGTGGGCTTGAATGTGGTGCAACTGTTAAAGTCAATGCCACTGGTGCGACAAAAGACTATTCATCAGTTGGCAGTGGTTCAACATTGGCCGCAGGCACGGTGTTTGAATCCGGCACAACATTTATGAGTGGTTTCTGTGGGCTTCTTTACAAGATAGAAGCGACCGGTGATGTAAAGGCAAATTCAACTATCGGTTGCGGGTCGACTTTGGCAGCAGGAACAATTCTGGCTGCTGGCTCAGTATTGAATGGTGGCCTGGGCAGTGGAACAATAACCATTATGTCCACTACCACAACTCAGGCGTCCTCGATCGCAAGTGGATCAACATTGGCGGCAGGGACATCATTTGTTAATCATGCAACACTGGCGTATGATGCAACCATCACAAAAACAGCCCCCACCACCGCAGACGGAAGTTCCGTTATTATCGGCTCGACCCTTAAAACCGGTTCTGTTTTGGGCATAGGCACGGTCCTCACCGAAAGTGTGGAAACCACAGATGGCACTGTCGGCCCGGGTACACTCACACAGGCCTATACCCTTTCGGAAGATTGGTCCTTGACCCAGACAGGCAACACGCTTGGCGCAGGATCTGTGCTGGAAGAAAATTCAAACCTTAAAGCCTCGTCTTCTATTTATGCACAGTTGACGACAAACTCTCAGATTTCTGTAATAACAAACACTTTATCCCTTGCAGCAGGTACGGTACTCGGAAACGGCAGCCTGATAAACTCCGGCTCAACACTGGGTGGCGCGGCCACACTCGCTGCGGAGGCTGCGCTTGATGCTGAGTGCGGATACACGCTTATCACAGGATCAAGTTTAGGTGCAGGAACCATTCTTGAAAGCTCGGGAGGAAACACACAAATTTTTACGGATATCACATTGGCTTCAGGTATTACCGTTAATGGCGGTTCCTGTGGTACGCTGCTTTCAGGTTCAATCATCGGGCAGAATTCCGTAATTGTAAGCAATGCCGTGACATATATCACTGCAGATGTGACGCTGGCCTCAGGTCACGCAATAGCCACTTCCGGCATCACTCTTGAAGCGGGTTCAAGCCTTGGGAATGAATCCATCTTGTTCAGCTCCGGCGGACTCCTTGTCCAGGCTGATGTGACCCTGGCCTCAGGTGCAGTGTTGGGAAGCGGTCTAACTCTTGGACTTGGTGCAAGCTTCGGCGAAGACTCAGTATTGTATTCCGGAAGTTCGACAGGTGGAACCACAATGACATTGAAGTCCCAGATGAATATGGCAGATACCATGTATTTGCAATCCGGGTCTTCTTTTGCAGCAGGCACGATGCTCAATTCCGGGTCAGTCGTATATGGCGATGCCACACTTCGGTCAGCCATGACGCTGGGAACAACCATGACCTTCTCTGAAGACTCAACCCTTGGCACAGGCACTATTATCAGCAAGGGCTCTGCAACATCCATCAAGGAAGGCTCAACCATTGGCGGTGACGCGACCCTGGTGAACAGCCTGACCCTGAAGAAGGACGTGATCCTTCAGGAGGGCTCTGTGATCGGTGCGGATTCTGTTCTTAAGGACGGCTCCACCTTGGGCTCAGCCATCACCCTGAAGTATGATGAAATGGTAGACAGCGAAACAGATATGGATATGAAATCCGGTTCTGTTCTGGCTGCCGGAAGTACCATTGCCGAAGGTACACTGCTGACCACCACGCTCACCGGAACCGACGGCAAAACCTATATTGCCGGAACGATTCTTGACGCGGCGGTTACAACCGCTTCGAATGTGACGCTTTCTGCGGATATGACCCTGCAGAATGGGTCTAACATCAAGGCCGGATCCGTATTGGCGACCAATACGGATGAAGCCGGTGCCCAGGCTTCTGTGGGTGAGACTTCATTGAGCAAACTGTCCGATGTAAGCGTACTGACCCAGGAAGGCGCCCAGATAGCGATTGCTGTTGCCGACGCTGCCCTGAAGGATCTGGACAAGGTTCGTGCCGATCTCGGTTCTGTTCAGAACCAGTTGACATCAACCATTTCCAACATCACGGTAACCCGAGTGAATGTTAAGTCTGCAGAATCCTCCATCCGTGAAGTTGACTTTGCTGAAGAGTCTTCAAACTTCACCAAAATGCAGATCCTGCAACAGGCAGGCACATTCGCCATGAGCCAGGCCAATGCCAGCGCTCAGGCAGTATTGAGTCTGCTTAAGTAAACGCGTCACAGCGATTGAAAAATCTACTGACACTGAACCATTAACCCAAAAGGCCCCGGTTTCCGGGGCCTTTTTTTTATTCAGACCTTGATGATGGCCATATATTCGTTCAATCAATTATCATATTGAAATACAGACCGTAATCGAAAAAAACATCTGCGAAAAATCTTCCCTCACACTGGAAAATCTTTCCTCTCTTAAAGCGTCCCCCACCCCTATTAATTATTTTTTATATATTAATTCAATACATTAAGTAAATGGCACATATTTTGCCACCATATCATCAAAATGGTTTTTTGCTTTCCCGTCTATTAATGAGCCGGAACATGGAACGTTGCGGGAACAGCATATGTATAGAATCAGACAAACGGAATAATGCCAAAAAGGTGAGAGAAACATCTGCCCTTTAAAAACAGGGCAGGACAACTCAAGGAGGAAAATGTTATGGCGCTTAGAATCAATACCAACATCGCCGCAATGAATGCCCACAAAAACATGGTAAAAAACGACAATGCCTTATCAAGTTCACTTGAAAAGCTGTCCTCAGGGCTTCGAATCAACAAAGCGGCAGATGACGCGTCAGGCATGTCAATCGCCGATTCCCTTAAATCCCAGGCCATGGGTCTTGGTCAGGCCATCAGAAACGCGAATGACGGCATTAATATCGTACAGACTGCGGATGCAGCTTTGGAAGAATCCATCAATATTGTAAACACCGTAAAATCAAAAGCCATTCAGGCAGCCCAGGACGGCCAGACCACAGATACGCGCGCAGCCATTCAGGCGGATATTGACAAGCTGTTGCAAGAGCTTGACATGATAGCAGAAACCACTGCTTTCAATAATCAAAAACTCCTTTTTGGCAATTTTACAAATAAAAAGTTCCAGGTGGGGGCATATTCGGGTGAAACGGTCAATATCTCCATTTCATCATCCCAGGCCAAAAAAATGGGGCATGTGACCACAGGAAGACTGTCCATACAGAATGACGAGGCCGGAAAAGTTGAACTCAGTATATACAGCAGCCTTCGTGACAGGGAATTTCTGATAGAATCCGTTAATCTGTCCTATGATAATGATCCCAAGCACGGGATGGGTGCGCTTGCAAACGCGATTAACAGGACCAGTGATGTATTGGGTATCTCTGCAGCAGCATTTGTCACAAGGACCACCCAACTCAATATTGCCGCAGGCACCACAGATCAGGACTTTCAGATCAATGGCGTTAAAATAGGGTCCATGAATGTTCTTGAAAATGACTCGGACGGAGCACTTGAGAAAGCCATTAATTTAAAAACCTCTCAGCATGGTGTGGTGGCAAGTGTGGACAGCGCAGGCTATATGACACTCACCTCGGTTGACGACCGGGCAATCAAAGTCACGACAGGTGGTTCCGGAACAGAAGCTGTTTTCAGCAATACGAACATGTCCACATTCGGTTATATTCAACTCAACCAGATCGGTGCTGCGGAGATATTTGTCAAAGATATCGGCGGGGGCGATGCAATAGCCATTACGTCCGATCTTGAAATTGCCAGTGATACAACCCCGTTTACCATGGATGCAACCATTAAAGCAGGCTCCATACTGGCCGGAGGATCCGTTCTCGGTGCCGGCTGGATCGCTGATCAGGATATCACGGGGGCCGACCTTGCATCTGATATCGTGACAATAGCGGAATCCACATTGGAAGCCAGTTCTGTTATGGCGGCAAATTCCATCCTTGGCAAAGGAACCCTGATCGGAGCCGGTACTGAATTGCAAGGAAACGCAAAGATTGAAAAAGTGGGTAATACCAGTTCCCAGAGCACGGTTTTATGCGGTTCGACACTGGCCCTTGGAACGAGTTTTATACTGGGGTCAACCGCACTGATTTCAGATGATGTCTCCATTCAAGTGACCAATGCCACAACATCCGATGCCATTTTAGAAAGCGGCTCAACCCTGGCCATTGGAACCGTACTTAAAGGCGGTACGGAACTGAGTGGCGGGATTACCTGCGGCGGGGTAATAAAAATCAGCCAGACGGCAGCCACAACGGCAAATTCGACCATTGGTTCAGGGTCCACGCTGGCTGCTGGAACCATGCTCAGATCCGGTACGGCACTGACTGGCGGCCTTGGCACCGGAACCATTACCATCAAGCAAACATCAGCCACAATGGCAAACTCGATCATTGGTTCAGGGTCCACGCTGGCTGCAGGGACCATGCTTAAATCAGCAACAGATATCAGTGGTGGCCTTGCCTGTGGAACCATTACAATCAAGCAGACAGCCGCCACGGACAATAATTCAACAATCGGATCAGGGTCCACACTGGCTGCGGGAACGGTATTGGTCGCTGGCACCACTTTGGCAGGCAATGGACTTAGCGGTACAACAGCCACAATCGATCAGACGACAACAACCAGTTCCACCACGGCAGCAACCGGAACCACGCTGGCTGCAGGCACATCTTTTGTCAGCCATGAAACCCTGAATGCGGATATTGTCACCACACAGACCAATGCCACCACAGCAAACGGCAGCTCAGTCACAGTCGGCTCAATACTTAATGCCGGAACCGTTCTGGGTGCAGGCACGGTTCTTACTGAAAGTGTGGTCACAACAGATGGAACGATGGGACCTGGCACGCTGACGCAAGCATTTACACTCGCAGAGGATACCACACTGCAGCAGACCGGAAACCTGCTGGGTGAAGGATCGGTGATCGCTGAAGACTCCATTCTTCGAGCCTCATCAGCCATATATACCAATGTTGTTTCCAAAAATTCGGCATCGGTATCCAGTACATGGGTCCTTTCAGCCGGTACGGTATTGGGAAGAAGCACCATTCTGAACAGCGGATCGACCATAGGCGGGGACGCAAAGCTCTTATCCACACTGACGACAACCAACTCAACCACAACCCTTGGCGCAGGCACCATTCTCGGCGAAGGAACGATACTCAATACCGCAAATGGAACCATAATAGCTGCAGACATTACGTTACTGCAAAATGTCACCGTGGGAAATCCGGCAGGCGCCACGACCCTGATTACCGGATCTATCCTGGGGAACGGGACGGTACTTGATCTGCTCAACACGAGCAATATTGCCGCAGACATTACATTATCGCAAACCAAAGTGATGGCCGTTGACGATTTTACCCTTCTGACCGGATCAGTGTTAGGTGACGGAACAATACTTGATACGAGCAATCAATCGAATATAATCGCTGCAGACATTACATTGGCTTCCGGAGCTGCATTCGCTGCCGGAGCTGCAAATACGTCATTTGTGCTCATAGCCGGTTCAAAACTCGGCGAAAACACGTATCTCACATCAGGCAGTCAGACAGGCGGGGCACGTATCACAACAAAAAGCGCCATGCTCCTGGGTAGTGGAGGGATGCTGCTTGGGGCAGGCTCCTCTCTTGCGGAAAACAGCCAGATCCTGTCCGGCTCAACGGTCTGGGGAGATATCACACTTGCAGCCAATATGACGCTGGGTGGGAATATGACATTTGTCAGCAAGTCCACGCTGACTGCAGGGAGTCAGATTTCAACGGGTGCAGCAACGTCGATACAAACAGGGTCGATTATCGGAGGGGATGCAGAAATACTTCTGGATATGGCATTAAACAATGACATGATCCTGAAAAATAACTCCGTGGTTGCCAAAAATTCCGTTCTTAAAAGCGGTTCCACATTTGGCGCTGCAATAACACTCAAAAACGATGAGATTGTATCAAGCGTAACAGATATGGACATTAAAGCCGGTACAATACTGGCAGCCGGAAGCACCATCGCCAAAGGCACATTAATCAGTGACGAAATCACCGATATAAATGGCAAAACCTATTCAGCCGGAACGATTGTCGACAATGACATTACAACGCTGAACACACTGACGCTTACCGCAGACATGACCTTGCAAAACGGCTCCACAATCAAGGCAGGCTCTGTACTGGCAGCCAACAACTACAAAGGTGGCGCAAAATCACAGGTCAGCGAAATGGAGCTGAACAAGCTGGCCGACCTGTCTGTTTTGACGCATGATGAAGCCCAGGTGGCTATCTCGATAACGGATGCAGCGCTCAAGGATCTTGACAAAATAAGGGCTGATCTGGGTTCAGTTCAAAACCAGCTCTCATCAACGATTGCCAATATCACGGTAACAAAGGTCAATGTGAATTCGGCGGAATCAGCCATCCGTGAAGTTGATTTTGCGGATGAATCATCCAATTTCACCAAACTGCAGATCCTGGCGCAGACCGGTTCTTTTGCCTTGAGCCAGGCAAATGCCAGCGCCCAGAACATATTGAGTCTTTTGAAATAACCAAAAGGCAGGCATACGTCTCAGTGACACATCGATGTAACAAAACGGCAGAGTTTTTATAGCTCTGCCGTTTTGTTATTTTTAAGAATTCTCTAATGTTTAACTCCGGTATTTCCGATACTATACTTATAAAAGAAGGAATTTTAATCATGGCATTAGGAACTATTACAAGCCTTGGCGTCGGGTCCAATCTGGAGCTTCAGGATATACTTGACAATCTCCGTAAAGTTGATGAAAACACACTCAACCTGAAAAAAACCGATAAATCAAAACTGGAAGAGCAGGTTGTCGAGTTTGATTCACTCAATGCCAAAGTATTAAACATGAAATCAAGTGCGCTTTCCCTTTCTCTGGAATCCAATTTTCTTGATAAAAGCGCCAGTGCGTCTGATGAAGACATTGTCACCGCATCTGTGCAATCCAGTGCGTCTGATAGCGGATATTCCATTGAAATAACACAGCTTGCAACAAAAAGTTCATGGCAAAGCGTCGGCGTGGAAAGTGCGGAATCATTGGTTTACGCTTATCCGTCTACAGGGATCGCCAGTCAATCCGAAACCGTCATAACAGAAAACACGAGCTTTGCTTTCACCATCGGCCATGGAGATAGTCAGAAATCCATTCAGCTCACGCTTTTAAAAAATTCAGACCTTGAAGCTGTCGCAGATGACATCAACAATGCCGCAGGCAATCAAACAGACGATGGAAGCACCTATGTAACCGCAAGTGTTGAAGAAAAAGACGGCGGATATTACATACATCTTAAATCAACTGAAGAAAACACGGCCAAAAACAATCAGATTCTGATATCCGAGGGCCCTACAAGCTTTATTAGCCCGGATATTACCTTTTCCTACCAGGTTGGCGCAACCGGTGGAACCACCTATATTGCCGTCCCTCCTGGCACGACCTATGCGGCAATTGCATCCATTATCAATGATGATCCCTCAAACACAGGCATAGACGCATCTGTGATCGATGACGGTAGCGGAGAAAATTCGTATCACCTGACCCTGACCGCAAAAGAGACCGGGGAAGATAACCGTATTTACCTGAATGGATTGACCATGGAAGAGGTGCAAGGTAAAGATACATCTCTTAATTCCAAATTCTCTATAAACGGAGTTGCCTATCAGAGGCAGAAAAATGATACTATTGAGGATGTCTCTCAAGGCCTGACCCTGAATCTGAAAAAAGAAGGCAAAACCACCATCTCAATATCTTCGAGCATGGAATCTGTAAAAACAGAAATCAATGATATGATCAGTGCCTACAATGAAATTATCCAGGAAATCAAAACAAAAAGTGATTATGATGAAGAATCTGAGGAAGGCGGCGTATTTTATAACGTTTCATCCGTAAAAACACTGGGCTATAATTTAACAAGACTATTAAGCGCAAATGTGAATACAGGCGGCAGCATTACATCTCTCTATGACCTTGGCATGAAAATAGACAGGGATGGCACAATCACCATTGATGAAGACGTTTTTACGGCTGCCTTTGCATCCAACCCTGAAGCAATAAAAGATCTTTTTATTGGAAACAAAGATAAAGGCATAGAGGGCCTTGGCGATAGTCTGAATAATTCCCTCCGCAGCATGACGGATTCCACAGGAAAACTGGCGCTGGAAATTGATTCTGCTGAAGCAAAAATCACCAGATTGACTGAGACAATTGAAATTACTACGGAAAGACTTGATAAAAAATATGAACTCCTTGCCAGACAATTTGTCCAGCTTGATGCCTATATCGGAAAAATGAATGCCCAGTCTCAGTACCTGGATAGTATAATTGAATCCTTTAATGCAACGATGAATAATAACAAATAAACTCTAAATTCCGGAGGTTTTTTTTGATGATGACAAACCCAGGATATAATACGTATAGAGATTCTCAGGTCTACGATGAAATGGACCCGAAAAAACTCATCCAGATGCTGTATGCAGGCTGTCTGAAATTTTTACGTCTTACAAAAGAAGGCATCGAAGAAAAAAATATTGCCAAACGGGGGGAAAATCTGGGGAAAGCCATCGCAATCGTTTCAGAACTGAATTCCAGTCTTGACAAAAATATCAAAGACGATTCTATTGAATTTTTAAGAGGTTTATATGCAGCGATGTTGACTGAACTTCCCAAAGTGTCATTGGATAATAACATAAAAACAGTTGATCTTGCGATTTCCTATATAAGCCGCCTTAAGGAGATATGGGAAACGAATGTGATGGGAAACAGGAGTACAGTTTCAAAACCACCTATAAAGATGGTTGACAATAAAAATCAACTTATGAAAAACACCCATAATAACCTGGGCCATAAACCTAAACCTGTATCGAAAAATATCAAGGATAATGGGTACGGTATATCTCCTAAAGCAGGGCTCAATCGCAGATCTTTTTCTGCATAACGGAATAATGCAAAGATGGAACATGAAATTTCAAATTTAATGGAATCATTGACGCTGTTTATGGATATGCAGGAAGCGCATTTAAAAGCGTTTGACACGGAACTTATGCCTGATATAAAAAAACAGAATTTTGAAAGATCCCAAGCATTTGAGGATCTGAAAAATATGTTGAACCAGGAGATGAAAACCATTAAAGACAATGAAAGCCATTTGGGGCTTGCAAAACAGTATTCTGAACAAATTTCATCCATACTGTCTGTGGAAACGCTTTTAAAAGAACGCATTCTCATATATAAAGAAGAGCTTCAAAGCCACATGAAGCAAATCCAGAACGGTAAAAAAGCGATGAAAGGTTATGGTCAACTTGGGGCAGTCCATGCACCCAAAGTGATGAGCAAATCCGGTTGACCTATTTTATAAAGAAAGGAGGACATAATAATGAACACCCTAAGTTCAAATGCAGCAACAAATATTGAGCCTGTGGTTTCATCACCATCATCAAAGCCTGAAGAAACCAAACCCCTTGTGTCTCTGGGCAGAGATGATAACCGGAAAGCAGGCAAACCCGATGTCATCTCATCGGCAAAAATGGACACCATTGTTGAAAGCTTAAATGATTATATGGATATGCTTCAGACCACGCTTGGTTTCAGCGTAGATAAAAGAGCTGAACAAATTGTTGTTACGGTAAAAAATCGTGAATCTGGTGAAATTATCAGGCAAATTCCGTCAGAAGAGTTATTGGCCATTCAGGAAAAAATGGAAGAGCTTACAGGCCTTATTTTAAATAAAAGAGCGTAAGCGAATCCGATGGTTTGCCTGTTGTATGATTTAAATTACCGCAGGACTTTCTCCTGATGTGAATAGGGGCTATCCGAAATAACCATCTGAATGGCCTCGCACGTTTTTGTATTAATGACGACCGGCCCGATGAGATTAGCGGTAATATCGGGAGGTTCGTCGTCTGAGATATTGACAACCGCATAAAGAACGAGATTCGATTTATCCATATCTTCCCATTCCATTTCCCTGATCGCTGGCTGAAGATCAACCGAATAATCAGGTTGAAATAAAAGCGGGTCAATCACAATCATGGCAAGATCCGGGTCATCAACAGACTGATACCAGCAGAAGGGCCTTGTTTCTTCCCTATCGAGAAGCACATACCGTTTGTGAGCCCGAAAGCCCAACATCCCGCCTGAAGGCATGGAAATGATTTTCTGCTCGTTAATTTCGATTTCACCGAATCTTCTGGTTTTGATCTTCAATACCTTACTCCTTACGATCCTTCTTACTACGCCATAGATCGACAACCTGATCAATTCCCTTTAGTGCTTTTCTGGCAGCCTTTTGATTTTCTTCCTGAATCCTTTCATACACTTCGTGCCGCAAAATGGAGACTTCTCTTGGCGCTTCAATACCTATCCTCACACCACTCTTGCTGATTTCAAGAATACTGACGTAAATATTCTCCCCAATTTTTATCTTTTCACCGGTTTTTCGTGTCAGGACAAGCATGTGCCTCCGGTCTTCTCGTCTTATCAAACAATCTGTAACTGAATTTTATGAGACATTTGTTATAAATAATCAACCAGGCTGAGTTTTAAAATCTTTGCAGACGAACTTAGCGCCGCTTCATAGGTCAATTCCAATGCATTCAAATTCATAATCGCTTCGACAATATCTGCTTCTTCCAATGAAGCCCGTCTGTCTGTAAGGGTCAATTTTATTTCAGCACTGACGGACTCCCTGATTTCAAGCCGGTTATACCGGATTCCCGTATCAGCAACAAAGGATTCGATATGATTAAAATGAGTATCCAGCCTAGTCAGGGTTCTTGATATGCCGTCAACGTCATTATCGAGCAGATAACCCTTCAAATCAATCAGGGTATTGAAAATGCCCCATTCTACGTCCCTGTTGCTTGACGTCACCGGAGTATTGTCGTCATATGCATCAAAACCTAAGATGGATGCCGCACTGTTTGTCGCATGTGTGCCGGTCTGCCACAACAGATCAAGTTCGTCAAGCGTTGTGCCATTTTCCTTGATGGTATATTTCCGGGTCTCAGGATCAAAAGTAACCGAATAATCGATGCGATTCCCCAGTCGTCCGGATTCATCTTCCATGGCTTTTTCAATGGCGGAAGCCAGATCCTCAAAACGTTCGTAGGTCCCCGTTGGGATTGATGCCGTCAATTGGCTTACCTGGTCGCTTGTTGTACCGTTTACGAGCTCCTTAAAATCGATCAAATTATTTGTATTGTCAATAACAATATGGATAACCGTTTCATCACTCTGCAGATGAAGCGCATCCAGATCGTCCTTGAAAGCAAATCCAAGAACAGATGCCGCACTATTATCCGAATTTTCTCCTGTCTGCCATAACAGATTCAACTGATCAAGCGTCGTACCGTTTTCTTTGAAGGTGAATCGTCTGGTATTGGCATTGTATTCGACTTCATAATCTATACCGAATCCGGACTCGCCGGAAGCAGCCTCCATTTCCGATTCAATGGCTTGGGCCAGAACGGAAAGATCCGAATAGTTACCTTCCGGAATCTTGATGGACATAGTGACGCTCAGTATTCCATCTGAATCGACCTCCTCAAAATCAATGGCATTATTGTTGCTGTCTATCACAATGAGAACCGGCTCATTGTCGCTTGTATAGGATGTATTTTCAATTTCATCATCCACAGAATAGAAATCAGCCGTGTTCCCTCCGATAATGGTCATTCCCGCAGGCGAATGGACATTTCCCGTGAGAGTCAACGCGGCGTCATTGGCAAATCCGTCTCCGGTATTCGCAATGGTCAGCACCCGGTTGTTTGCCAGTTCAAAATTAATCATGTTTCCTGTCAGAGCGAACGTTGCATCTGTGCCAAATGCCGACTCAAGCCGGGCCTGAAGATCCATGAGGATTGATTGTGTGGTATCCCCACTGGCAATGTCAACTGTATGCGTATAACTCAGCAGATTTGTTCCGTCCGTAAATGAAATAGCAACGGTATCTCCGTTATCCCAGCCGCTGGCCAACAGGTCTCCCCCGAAACTGCCTGTGGCAGGCGTATTATTGTCATATCCCAGGGTTTTAGCAGCACTGGCAGCAGCGTCCGTTCCGCTATTCCAATAAATGTGCAGTTCATTTAAGACAGGTGCTGCCGCATCTTCCTCAATGGTGAACTTCCGGTTAACCGTATCATAATACACATTATAATCCACGTTATTGGGGGGAGCCGTGGCGGCGGAAGCCGCTTCCATGGCCATTTCAATTTGATAGGCCAGATCGCCGGGTCTTGTATAGGTGCCGTTTGGAATGGTGATTGTCAACTCGCCGCTTGGAGGGTTGGCATTATGAAACTCTTCAAAGTTGATTCTGTTATTTGTGTCGTCAATGGTAAACAGAACCACCGGGTTGTCACTGATGGGAAAGGCAAGGACATCATCGCCGGGAACCGAAAAAAAACTTGCCACTTCCCCTGTGGCAAGGGGAGAACCGGTGTTGGGCGCGGATAAAAGCGTGCCCTGGTTATCCAGTCTTTCGATGCGCCCGGGGTTACCCGAAAGGCTTCCGTCATCATCCGTGACAGGAGAGATATTAAGCACCCGGTTCCGGGACAATTCATAATCAATACCGTCCCTGTTAACCGTAAATGTGGCATCCGCTCCAAAAGTCGCGGTGAGCTGGGCCTGAAGATCATTAAAAATATCCGAATTCTCTTCTCCGACAAGAACAAGATGACTATAGTTCAAGGTATTGACACCATCGGTAAACGTAATGTCAATGGTATCATTCACATCCCAGCCGTTGTTTATCAGATCTCCGCCGATATTTCCTGTGGCATTTCCCACAGCCAGATCGATACCGGCATCATTTAACACACCGTCAGTCAGGTTTGAAACCGTAAGCGTCCGGTTGTAATCCAGGTCAAAGTCAATCATGTTGCCATTGATCGTAAAGGTCGCGTCCTGACCAAAAACGGCTTCAAGCCGGGTTCGCAAATCGGCCAGGAGGGTCTGGTTATCATCCGAAGCCGATATGGTTCGGCTATAGTCGAGTGTATTCACGCCGTCTGAAATTTTCATCTGAACGGTATCACCCGCATCCCAGTTCAGCGCACCCATAAAGTCTCCCCCAAAACTGCCGGACGCATAATCGGGGTTCACATAACCGATTGTTCCGGATGCAGTTGTGCCGATGAGTCCGTTTGGACCGGATGTCCATCTGAGATGCAATTCATTTAAAGTTGTTCCCACTTCCTTGACTACAAAAGTACCTGTTTCACTATCATATACCACAGCGTAATCAATTGCATTACCGCCTGCTGAAGATAGCTCCAGAGCAGTTTCAATTTCAGCGGCCAAATCATCGGGGAGATAATTTCCACCCGGTATGGTAGCGATAAGATCGGTGGCCACACCTGATGAATTGATTTCTGTAAAGTCTATCTTGTTATTGGTAAAATCAATCGTGAGGGGGGTTGGGATAAAAAGGTTTTCCGTATCGCTTGCAGCGGGTGAATAAAGGTTATCGCCATCCTTGAATCCCAGATCCGGTCCGATACTGGTATTATTGGTGACAGCAACGATATCAAATGATATGTAGTCTCCATACGCCGTAGCAGGATTTGCAAGCGCTATCGTGATGTCTGCAAATCCGTTTCCGGTGAGATCCAATTCTATCTTTTCCGGATCACTTCCTATAAAACCGAAGAGGTCATCATAACCGGGATCATTGGTCAACTGCCACTCTGAGCCATCCCATAACAGTTGCATCGGTTCTCCATCATTGGTGCTCATTGTGAGTGCATTATAATTATTAACCGTTACCCGAACATCATCCGGAGAAATTCTCCCGCCTGAATCAATATTTTCAATCCTTGCATCATACCCGGTTTCCCACATGAGCTGGAATCCGAGATAGCCGTCATAGGTACCATCCTCCCTTATCTCAAACTTGTTTGTGGCCTCATTATAGTTCACATCATAGGTTACACCATACCCGGATTCTTTTGAGGCCGCGTTCATGGCATTCCGGACAGCTACCGCCAGTCTCTGTTTTGTGTATTCACCATCCGGGACTGTCGCTGTTGCCACGCGCTCGGTATTCACTCCCTGACCGGTATTCTCCATAAAGACAATTGTATTATTGGTGGCATCAACCGTAATATTATCTTCCCAGAAGACCTCTTCGCCATTTCTCCCCACAATTAATGAAGTGATTTTTTCGGATTTAACCCTGAAAGGCGTGTTATCGCCATTGTAGGTAACCTGGGCAGGATCGTCCGGATTATCAAGTGAAAACGAAATGGTGTCTGTTTTTGAGCCTGAAAAAATATAGCTGCCGTTGACCTGGGTATTTCCCAGATTGGCAATCTGCTGGATGATCCCGTCAATATGGGAAATCATGTCTGCCCTTTGGGGTGCGTCGGCCGATGCATTGATCATGGCGTTGGTTTTAACCGTGGCATCCACAATAAGCTCACTGATTGAGGTTAGTGCTGTTTCACCGCCAATCAGCCAGTTTTTGCCCACCTGAATATTTTTATCAATCTGTTCAATATTTCTGACAGAAGATTTAAGATCAAGCACTTGCGTCAATCCGACAGGGTCATCAGACAACCTGTTGATTCTATTGCCTGTTGTGACAACTTCATTTGCTGTATTGAGATCAGATGTCAGGTTGCCCAGACGATATCGCATTGCCTCATATATCATTTTATTGGTTACACGCATTTGCCTTAATCTCCCACAAAAAATCTTACATACTATCGCATGCTCACCAGTGTATTCAACATCTCATCTGATATGGAAATCAGCTTGGCAGCGACAGTAAACGCATGCTGATACTTCATCAGATTGATCATTTCTTCATCCAGAGATACGGCTGAAACAGAATCTCTCTGTTCGCTCATCTTATTGACCATGATTTCCGAAAATGATCTGTTTCTCTGTGCACTCTGGGATTCTATGCCGATATCTCCCACCAGAACATAATAATAATCTTCATGGGTGGTATATACCATTGTCGATTTTGCATCGCTGCCCCTGTTATAGCTCCATAGGGCCATGCTACGCGATTCGTATTGAAGGTTTGAAATATTCAATGCGTTTGTATTGTCACCTTCGCTCAGATCACCGGTATCACTTAATTGACCCGCAGCAATATACTGTCCTTCCTGCAGAATCGAATTGACAGCCATAGTCATTGCATCACTTCCCGTAAAAAATGTGTTAATGCCCAATGCCGCCATCACTCCGGCATCTTCTGCAGATGAATCTGAAAAAGCAAATGAATAGTTAATGGGGTTTTGTTTCTCAATATTAAATCTTAATGTGCCGTCTCCGGTTACCGGTGTTTCAAAATCCACTCTCAAATCAGCCACACCATCCTGATTCAAATCAATACCAAACCCATCATCTGTACCCCCTGGCGGAATAATATCAACGGTAGGCGCAAGGCCATCATTAAATCGCCATTTTCCATTTGCACGTTCCAGTTCAATATACGTCACCACATCATGATTAATGGCACGATAATCGGTTACGGTAATGGTAGTATTCCACTCATCAAATCCGTTCGAATTGCTATAAACTGCATCACCCAGCGCATACGCACTGTCATCTGGCTTGAACATAAGTGTGTTTTCCGGTGTACGTTGTGCAACGATGCCAAGGGACTGCTTGTTAAACTGATCTTTGAATGTATCAAGGGTCCAGTGCCAGTCGCTCAGGGTTTCCACTGTGGCATTTCCGGTATCATCCGTTTTCAGAGTATATACATCATCTTCAAAAAGAAAGCCTCCGTCAAACTTTAGCCGCATCCCATCAACCTCCACATAAACCGGCGTGAAGGACGGTGTCTGGCCCAATACTTCAAAACTGCCTGAAGTCACGGAGTTCTTCCAGTTGATTTCAATCGTATCGCTTCCGATTTCACCTGTATTTTTGACCGTAAAAATGTAGGTATCGAGGATACTGTTCGCCCGTCCGGACACGGATAAATCAAGAGGAGAAGCAACACCGCTTTCATTGGTGTTTACGGTAAATGTATTTCCGGCCACAAGCACACCTTCACTGATTTCAATGGAAAGCTGACCGCTATTGTTTTCTTCAACCACATAGGGACCGGCGTCCGACAAGTCGATCAGTCCCTTATCCCCCGTTGCCTTTCCGTCAGCATCAAATTTTTCCCATGAAATGATTCCGCCTGAGTTGTAAAACCTGGAAACCGTGGACCGTCTGGTATTGTCTCCGGCATTGAGAACCGTATTGACCGGATTGACCAAACCTTCACCTGTTCCCGTGCGAACGGCCAGTGTGGCATCACCGTCATTATTTTCGATAAAGTTTGTAATTTCAACCGGTGTGCCACCTGTTTTGATAATGGTTACATCAGCACCATTTCGGCTGACAGAGTATTCCGGCCCCAGGCCTGAGGCCACAATCTGGGCTTCCAGTTCAACAGCCCGTTCAAGATCCGTATTAAAGACCACATTCACCGGATAGGTCACCACAGTACCATCTATTCTGAAACCAATGATATTGCCATTGGTAAAATCCGTAAACCCGCCGTCGCCACCTAGTGTAATCATGGCGCTTCCCTGTATGGCAAAATCCCCGCCCAGCACATCGAACAATCCACCGGCTGCCCCCGCCACATTGGACTGGATGCCCATCCCCTTTTCAACCGTGACTGTCACGGTTCCTGTTTTTACGGCACTATCTGCTGCGCCACCTTCTGTTAATGCAATTCCGCTGAACCCGATAGATTTTGCGGCAGTCAAAACAGGCGCGGCAAGCACATCCTCGTTTCCCCCTTCTGTAATTGTGACCGGCGCGCCCCCCCCATCCAGAGTCGCCATTCCGGCAACTTCGATATCTACATCTGCCATGACATTCGTCAATGCATTGCTGTCTCTGATATTATCAACTGAGAATGCCGATCCGTTACTTCTCGACATCACGACCGTATTTGCGGCATTATCCATCCTGAAAACATACCCGGCAGCAGCAAGGGCGTCAGCCGTGCTTCCTTCGGTCAAGGCAGCATAGAGATTCTCTGAATCTTCCACGGCATTCGCACCTTTGATAAAAGAAACAGAAATCCCATTTGTTCCGGCATTATCATCTGCCAGCTCAAAAGAAATAAAATCTCCTGCAGCGGTTCCGCCGAAATTTCCGATATTGACAATGGCATTGTCCTGATAAATGAAATTTTCAACCCCAATATTTTCGCCACTTTGACTAGTGATCGTGCGGGATGCCCCTGTACCGCTTAAAACCAGATCTTCGTTGGCATTCGCCTCATTGATTTTATCAACCGCTTCTTGCAAGGCGCTTTCAAAATTACTCTGTGTATCGGCATCTGTTGTTCCTACCAGAAAAGATATCTGCTCAACCTGATTGCCTGCATAAAAGCCAAAATAAATGGCATCGCCTTCATTGGTTCCGGCCCCTAAAGAAGCGGCTGAGATGCCTGAAACATCCGCACTGACCATTGACGCATAGGCAGTGACACCATCAAGGGCCGAAAATGCATCTGCAATCTCCTTTGCAGATCTTTTTACACCGTTTGTGGTTGTGTCATTAATTTCAAATGTCTGAACCGGAAAAAGTTGTGAACCTGTGACATAAATTGTCTGATTATTGGAAAGGGCGTTATCCAGGGCTGTTGTCACATCACCAGCCACCTGCACTTCTCCCATACCCGGCCCATTGGTTTGCGTGATCTCAAGATCTTCGCCGACGATACCACCGGTCTCCACGGTAAACTTGTAAATTGCCTGATTGCCATCAGGTTCGCTGCCCATCCAGGAAGTCACAGCCGCTTCCGAAATACCCATGTCCATATTCACGGAATAATACTCCGGTGTTGCAGTGGCATTATCCTGAATCCACATTTTGAAATCTTTGGTATAGTCGATCCTGTCACCAAAATCCATGGTAGAAAAAAGATCCGTTGAATCCACGGCATTGGTGCCGCTTATGGCTGTTGAAAAATATTCCAGCCCAACGCCCTGGCTGTGTGCCTGATTCACGCTCCAGATAAAATCTTCTGCATAGGCGTTCAGTTCAGCCTTGTATTTAGGAATCAGCTCATCCCGGATTTCAAGCCATCCGCCAATCTGACCGGCGGTAATCTTGTCCGTAATATCTATCTGACCCCCATATGATCCCTGCCACATCAACTGTCCTTCAACCAGTTCAATTCCATATGTGGAAGCACCACTCACGAGCGTATACCCGTTTGCAGTTAAAACGGTTAATGTGCCATTCGGTTGTTCAAAGGAGTGGGTATCTATGATTTCGGATAACGCTTTAAACAGTCCGTTTCGTTTGTCTCGAAGATCATTTGCCGTTCGATTGTTTGTCTCCCCGGAGACAATCTCTATATTGATTTGGGCAATTTCTTTTGTCAGGGCATCTATGCTGCTAATCGCAGAAGAAATTTCCCTTGAAAGCTCAACATCAAGGCGAGTCAGTTCCGCATCCAGCGAATCAAACTGATCTGCAATTTTTGTCCCTTTTTCATAAACAATAACCCGTTCGGAGGTTCCGGTGGGATTATCCGAAAGATCGTGCCATGCATTCCAGAATTCCGATATCTGCACGCTTAAACTGCTGTCAGAGTTCTCATTAAAATATCCTTCCAGAACATTCAGGTAAACTTCCATTTCTTCATAGGAAGAAAGGCCGGACTCCTGTTCTGTCAAACGGTTTTCCAGCAACTGATTCACACTGCTCTGAACCTGGTCCGCTTCAACACCTGTTCCCAGGAGATATCCTGCATAATTAATTGGCGTACTCGTCGTGTGGGGAATGGTCTGCCGTGAATACTCAGGATTATTAACATTTGCGATGTTATGACCAGTCACGCTCAAGCCGTATTGCTGGGCTGCGATTGCATTTTTTCCGATATTTAAAGCATTCCATATACCACTCATATCCTACACCTCGGTATTTAACATATAACTCGTCTTTTTCTGTCTTTTCGGGAACCGGCTGTTTTCATAAACGCCTGCTTTATCTCCGATATTTGAAATCGTCCCGATCAATTCATCCATCACGCCAAGGTATTCTGAAATAAATTTTTTATTCTCACTGGCAAGCGCATGAACTTTCTTTTTCAACAGGATAAGTGTAACGTTGATCTGGTTGAGATAAGCCTTTTCATCAGATCGAATCCATTCAATCACTTTGCCCACTGAAAATGTTGAAACCGCCATATTATGATCAATGGATTCTTCATCCAAAATATGAATGATTTGCTTTCTGATATCTTCAATTTTGGAAGCAACAGCTTGTTTTTTTTCAGAAAAAACCCACAGTTTATCGACATCTATATCGACGATGCTTTTTTTCTCTTCCTTTAATATTTCAACAAGTTCTTGAAATAAAAGAATCTTTTCATTTAACAGGCTCTCAATACGAGCAGCAAATGATTCCATTGAATGCTCCTTTACCCTTATATATTTAATCGGACACTTGTTTCCTTTTCTTAAAGCCTAAACCGTTCCTGACCGGTTGGTCTTTACCCCCCTTACACAGGGGAAAAAGCGGAAAATTTTTCCCTTTTTTTTGCCCTGAATACCAATAATGCAGTAAGTGTGCCACTGGCCAGCGGGGAGGCAGGCATCTTATCAGAGTTGAATTCGGATACGGAAATCAGGTTAAACTTTGCGGAAGGCAAATGATGGGGGGTATTCAGTGGATCTGTCCATTTCAATCGTTTATGAGTTTTGCCGGGGAACGGGTCATGGTTTCATTTTCTGCAGAAGGTTTTTGGTATTTTGTCAGCTGTCTGTAAAGGGCATCCCCCACCCCCAGGTTATTCTCACCTCTGGCAATTTTTTCGGCGATTTCCTGGTCATACATGGATTTGTAGATATCCTTTCCCATGCTGTTGCCAAAAATATCATCGCCGGTAAGGGTTTTCCTCATGGATTTCAGCATCATGTTAATCAATATGCCCTCAAAATCCCGGCAGGCTTCCTTGAGCTTTTTGTCATCATTGTTTGCCGTATTGGATTGAGACGTTAGCTGGCCGAGTGATGCCAATGGTTCAATGGTCATATCAAATGATCTCCAGTTCTGCCTGAAGGGCGCCTGATGCCTTGATATTCTGAAAAATACTGATCAGCTCCCTTGGGGTTACACCGATGGCGTTTAATGCCCTTACAAGTTCACCAATGGTTGAACTGCCGGGAATAATCATCACTTTGCTTTCTTCTTCATTAAGCGACACATCCCGCTGGGATGAAATGACGGTCTCACCCTGTGAAAGCGCACCGGGCTGTGATACGATTTCAGAATCCTTAATGGTTATGGTCAGATTGCCATGAGCGATCGCTATGGTGGAAACTGTCACATTCTCACCAATCACGACCGTACCTGTCTTTTCATTCACCACGACTTTTGCAACCATATCCGGTTTCACATCAAGGGATTCTATTTTTGCAATAAACTGGGCGACATTCTCCTGATTACCGGAGGGGATGATTATCTTCAATGTTCCGGAATCGACTGGTTTGGCAACGCCCTCCCCCACGACCTTGTTGATGGCTTCGGAAACCCGGATGGAAGTGGTAAAGTCCGGATTATAGAGAGAAATCGTGAGAGATTCCCTGCCGTCCAGTTCCAGGGGAATCTCACGTTCTACCGTGGCACCGCCATCTATCCGCGCCACAAGAAGGTGGTTTTTTGTCGTACCGCCTCCACCGGCACCGCCAAGGGCAATTGGCCCTTGTGCAAGCGCATAGACTTTTCCGTTGACGCCATGCAAAGGCGTGAGAAGA
The DNA here is from genome assembly GCA_018816735.1 of Pseudomonadota bacterium. Classification (GTDB taxonomy): domain Bacteria; phylum Desulfobacterota; class Desulfobacteria; order Desulfobacterales; family JAHIVH01; genus JAHIVH01. The sequence goes on from JAHIVH010000113.1 coordinate 111,624, forward strand.
AGTGTGCCGCCGGCAAGGCTCTGGGCGTCCCCTATGGAAGATGCAATCACATCTATTTTGCTTCCGATACTGGAAAAAGGCTGCATATTGGATGTAACAACAACGGCAGCGGCATTTTTGGCCTTCAACTGGCTCTTGTTCACATTAATCCCCATATGTTCCATCATATTGGCCAGGGACTGCATGGTAAATTCCGAACCGGATTTATCTCCGGTACCGTTCAGACCCACAACCAGGCCATAACCGATCAACTGGTTTGGCCGAATCCCCTTGATCGATGCCAGATCCTTCACCCGAACCGCATATATGGGTTTTAAATTGGCGAAGAAAATCAAACCGAGTGTGAGGAGGATCAATAACACCTTTAAAAGCCACTGAAAATATTTCCCGTTCATCTGCTTTTCCATCAATCCCCCTTTAAAACGGCCATACATTATCAAGTATTCTTGAGAGCCAACCGACCTTCTGCTTATCTGCGATAACGCCTTTTCCGGAATACTCAATGCGGGCATCGGCAAGATAAGTGGATTTTACCCGGTTATCCGCATCAATATCTTTAGGCCTGACAATGCCTGATACGGTGATATACTGCGATTCATTATTCACTTTCATTTCCCGCCGTCCATAAATGATGATATTGCCATTCGGCAGCACACCTGTGACAATTGCACCAATGGAGGCTGTAATCTGCCCGCTCCTGTCACTTGTTCCCTTGCCGTCAAATTCGTTTTTATAGCCGGTTGAAATCAGTTTGTCAGGATCAAGATTCGGATTCTTCAATTTCAGCCAGGTCATATACCCCATCAGATCAGATACGTTGGCATCAATGGTTGAATCTTTGCTTGTTGATGTATTGGCATCCATGCTTGACGATGAATTTTCAACAATATCGACAATAACCGTATCTCCGGCGCGTCTTGCTTTTTGATCCACAAAAAGCATGTTGCCGGTATCTGTCCAAAGTGATCCTTCAGAAGGTGGTAAAGAGGCGTACAGGGCTTCTTTTGAGGGCATCAGCTGTTGCGGATCATCATAAGGAATTTTCGGTACAACTGCCGATGTGGGCCTTGAACATCCGGAAAAACAAATTGAAACAGCCAGAAGCGTCAACAGTACACCTTTTTTTTTCTTATCTATCATCATTACGGTTACCTCGTCCTAAAACAACACCTCTACGGTGAATTCATCTTTCACACGTCCAACCACCACTTTTCCGGATGCCACATTTTTAACACGAATCTGGGCGCCTTCCGGACCACCTGTTTTTGCAATTCCCATGGTGATCACAGTGAGTGCCCCTTTTCCTGCAACAAGTTTCACCTTGTCTCCCTTTTCGATCAGGGGAGGCAGGTCGAGCATACTCGCTCTCAGGAAAGCGCCTTCTCTCAAGTTGGTCTTCACATATTTCCCGACCGCATCATTTATATCGTTTATTGTATCAACAGGTGCTTTTGAAATATTGATCACATCAAAGCCGACATCTTCAATGGCAAGCGTTGCACCTCTTTTGACATACGTTTTTGCGCACACCACTTTCTTATAGACATCCACCTGACCTGAAAGCAGAACCGAACCACAAAATTTTTCATCAATCACGACGTTAACAGAAAGATTGACCATTCCCATATTTCGTTTGTTATCCGGTAAGGGGCTCAATTCCACATGACCTGTTGAAAAAATATTTGCCCCCCGGATTTTAAACTGACTGATTTTGACTTCTCCATCCTGGAATTCCCGTTCAAGATAGTCTTCAAAAAGGCTGAAAAGCTTATCCTCCGGGATGACCTGAAATTCACGCTTTACCAAAATGATTTCCGGAACATCGATATCCGCACCAGACTCCGAATTTATTGCCGAACGGATCATTGAATGAATCCATCTGCCGGATATTCGTTTTTCATGCCCGGGTTTTGGAGAGTCTCCAATTTCCACGCCGCCAAGCTTTTCCTTCAGACTTTTGTCACTGCTTTTTATAAAAGCGACATCTTTCAGAAGTATCGTTTCACCCGTTACATTTGCCATATCATTGACCATAATGGCGAGCGACGTGCCGTCATGCTCTGTGAATGCTGCTTGAGACGCGACCGCACTGCCGGAAAAAATGATCAGGATAATTACGAAAGAAGTGAATAAAAGGGTGTTTCCAATCCATGGCCTTCTTTCGATCATTATCATTTTTTGTCTTTCCATAACCACCGGACCTATCCTGTGTTCAGGCATAATTACTATCGATTAACGCTTCAGGCCATTGGCAATCCCCAGCATGCTGTCACCTGTCTGGAGAGCTTTTGAATTGGCTTCATACGCACGCTGTCCAACAATCATGGCGACCATTTCTTCCACGACACTGACATTCGACATTTCAAGGGATTGATTTGCAAGCGTTCCCAATCCGTTTTCACCAGGCGTGCCCTCCACTGCAGGGCCGGATGCTTCTGTTGGTCGGAACAGATTCTGACCCACTGCAAAAAGACCCGCAGGATTGATAAACGATACCAGAGTAACATTTACTGTTGAAAGAATCGTGTCTTGTGCGCCATGCACAGTCAACTGGCCATCAGGCTGAAGGGTTACAAGCGTAGTATCTGCCGGCAGAGAAACTTCGGGTTGAAGTCTGTCCCCGGTATTGGTCGTTATAAATCCTTCACTGTCCAGAGTAAAATTTCCGGCCCGGGTATAGAGTTCTTCCGTTCCATGCATGACTCTGAAAAAGCCTTCTCCCTGAATAGACATGTCCAGGTCGTTTCCGGATTGCACATAATCACCCTGGGTAAATATTTTCTGGACACCCGATGGTTTAACACCCATCCCCACCTGGATACCTGTAGGAATCTGTCCACCGCCTGTCGTGGTTGCGCCCGCAATGAGAAGCGTTTGATACATGAGATCCTGGAAGTTTGCCCGGCTTTTCTTGAACCCGGTTGTATTTACGTTGGCCAGGTTGTTTGAAACGACATCAATACGCATTTCTTGTGCGTTCATGCCTGATGCTGCTGTCCAAATGCCTCTGATCATAACTTCCTCCGTTTAAAAAATTTTATCACAGACCATGCGTAATACCGGACACGTATTCAACGAAATCCCGATAAATTATGTCTATGCCCTTTAAGCCAGCTTGCCAACATCGTTAATCGCCCGGCCATCTACTTCGTCAAATGTCTGCATCATTTTTTGTGCCGCTTCGTACATTCTTTGGATATCAATCATTTTTGTCATCTCATAGACGGTTGACACATTGGATCTTTCAAGGGTACCCTGTTTCATGGTGATCTTCTGTGGAGGAATTTCATCTTGCGGCCCCCCTTTATAAATAAAATAACCTGAACCCTCTTTCTGTATTTTGCCGAGATCGGCAAAAGTAACCACACTCAAGTTGCCTATATTTCCCCCATCCACTTCCACGCCACCGCTGCTGTTGATGTAGATATTTGTACCCTGAACAGTCAAAGGACCGGCATCACCCAAAACAGGGTCGCCTAATGGTGTGACGATACGGCCCAGATTATCCAGGTGAAAATTGCCGTTTCTTGTATAGCGGACTCCTGAAACAGTTTGAACCTTAAAGAATCCCTCGTCCATAAGCGCCACATCGAGCTTATTCTGAGTTGAAATGACATCTCCCTGAGTCAGATCCACAGAAAGATTGGCCTTCATCATGCGGTCAAATGACAAGGTATCTTTTTTAAATCCGGTTGTATCGACATTGGCAATATGATTGGCCGTTACCTCATACTTTTTTTCCTGCCTCAATCCTGCCTGAACAGGTCGTGTCATTTCCAGGATCATATACGCCTCTTCTAATATTACTGTTATCTCTTTCCGGTTTTCTTCAAACGTCCAAACACCATATGGACAATTGATAAAAAAGTAGTTGCAATAAGGATGCCAGTGATATTTTGGGCTGGAAACCGTCAAATAAACAAAATAATTGTAACGAATGTCAGCAGCCAGAGTGAGGGATGATAACCGTTTACGAATATTCGGGCAGATCAGTTATCATCCATTATTTTGACGGATGGCTATATGAGATTGACAACATAAAAAAAAGCGGAAAAAAATACCGGCCGAGAACGGTAAAATAATCACCATGACCCATTTCATTTTTTATCCGGGTTGGGATTAGCGTTTTATCTTTCCGTTGATGGCATATACAAATGCAAGGAGTTCAGCTACGACTACATAAACATCGGGTGGGATATCTTCCTCAATATTCAATTTTGAAAGGACTTCGACGAGATCTTTATCCTGATGGATAAGAACGCCTGATGCTTCCGCAATTTCAATTATTTTTTCCGCCAAAGCGCCAGACCCTTTTGCGGCAACCTTGGGAACAGACCCTTTTTCCGGGTCATAACGGATGGCAACAGCTTTTTTCCTGTTTTTTTCTTTATTCATAGGGTATCAGAATACCTTTCTCATATCACCAGATTTAAAATCCCGTCTGATTCTTTTTTTATAACCTGGTTCGTAAGCGTTGTGTTGGACAGGACTACCGGGTCAATCACTTGGCAATCAATACCTGAAACTTTATATCCCAATGTCTTCAGCCGTTTTTCAAGGCCAGGGATTTCTCTTTTCACAATCGTTCTGAATTCTCTTTTACCGACGCCGAAGACGCCCATGACCGATTTTCTAAAAATGGAAAAATCAGCTCTCAAATCGCCCAGATTGGATAGTTCAAGGATAAATGCAACTTTTACCACTCTGTCCTTTAAAGGCTTATCTTTATTGTTCTCTTTTCCAAGATCAATTAAAAGCTGCCCGAATTTAAATGATTCATTAACCATCACCGGAAATGGAAGCAGATACTTTCCGGACTCTTCTGACGAATACCGGTTGATCACCTGGAGTTGTTCCAATGTATCGACAAAATTCCTCAAAACAGTTCCCGTGTTTTTATCCGATTCATCTAATGAAGAAAGGGTAGATAGGGCCAGCCCTTTCAAATCCTTTAGTGCCATGTCGTTAACTTTTTGCCGCGTGACCGTTTTCTCCGCCTGGATCATAAAAGAGAGCTTTTTTTCCCATGCCATACCACTTTTCCTTACAAAATTTTTGGCCAAATCGGTATCCGGAGAGTCTGATTTGAGAGACATGGACTTTACGAGTTCCCTTATCAGCTTGACCTGATCAAGCATCTGATTTTTGGCAGCATCCTGGCGAATCCTGTTCCCACGCAAACCGGATAAAAGGCTCTTTTTCGATGTATCCTTGCCATCATCCAGGCTGTCAAACTTGCCAAGGAGAAGCGCTATCACTTTTTCAACATCACGCAATAAATGATCATGCCGGGCGATCACTTCTATATTTCCTGCGAGAACAGATATCAATTTGTGCGTCCATCGGGTCGTTTTACTTTGAATGAATTCATCAACTATCTGTTTATCCGGCAGGTTGAATTGGTCAGGATTTTTTCCATTGATGTCTTTTGGCAGAGCACCTGTTTTCATCTCTTTAGAAAATAAACGGTTTCCGATTTGCGGCGGATCGATACCGACCTTTACGGATGATGTATTATCCTTTGAAAACGCCTGGAGAATCTTTTCCAGAACATCTTTAAGAGGCACATTCTCTTCCGCCAATTTGGTCAATACTGTTTTGCCCTCTGTTGAAGTGATCAATGCAGACAGTTTGTCCTTAAACGGTATCGTTTTTGTGTTTATAAATGATAAAATCCGGGACCGTTCATCAGCATTTGATTGTGTCAGGATGACATTCAAATACTTATCAAGCGTTTTTGATATTTCCTCGCCTCCTGATTTTATACTTTCTCCTTTCAGGAATCCCTGGGGCGATATTTTTTCCGGCACGTTTATCATGTCAAAAAGTTTCAGGAGATTTTTATATGGACCGGAACGATCCAGATTATCTGCCAAAACCTTATTCACCTGCTGAGCCGGATCCTGTTTTTCGACAAGTTTCAATATCTGCTTGTCGCCCGACGATTCAACACGTAAATTTATGATTTCACCCTCTTTGAGCAGCACGTGGGTTTTAACCGTTACGGATTGACCGAGAATCATGAGTTGGGCAGATCTGCCGGAAAGCATTTTCAGTACCTTGGCTTCAATAATATCGTTTTCTCTGAGTGGAGGTAGCGTATGGCTATCTAAAGAGCGCTTATCGATAGTAAGTCGTGAAGAGGAAAAAAAAATTTGGGAAATATCTACCATACGTTCTTTGATTCATTTCAGTCCATTGAAACGAATTTCTTTTTAAGATTAATAACCAGATCGACTTCGCCTTTTGGCATGGAGAGTTTTTTTGAAATGCTTTCAGAATCAAGTCCGGTTTCATATAAATCGAGAATCGCCTGTTGCTGGTCGTATACATGAAACCCTTCTTGAGAAGGCGCGGCCATCTCCCGCTTGAGGTGGCTTTCGCTTCGGGCCATAAGAAGGTTCAGGCTGATAATTCTGGCATCAAGTTTTTCGTTGATTTTATTAATCAGAAGGTGCTTTTCCTGTATCTGGCGTTCAAATGTTTTTGCGGTATTTTCAGCCTCCTTTAAAAGAGGTTCTAAAATTTCAATTACTTTTTCAACAACTTGTCTTGAAGCATCCTCCCTGATTCCGGTTTTGAGATTTCTTAAATAAAAAAGAATGAGAAAGACAATGATCAGCTCCACGACCATTTGAAAACCTACCCAGAACTCTATTGAAAAAAAATCCATTATATTTTCCGGAACATGTTTTTCTTCTTTATAAATGAGCTATCATACCTTTGTATCTAATAATTGTCCAGGTGCCTCCGGGTCAAATTCCACTTCTTTGATCTCATCGTCAGGCTTCTTTTTCTTTTTATTCTTTTTCCGATGGTTATTGGGGCCAGCAAGATTTTTCTCCTGATCTGCCTGTATCGTATCGGAGTTACTTGAATCCTGAACCGTAGTCTGTTTTGCTATTTCCTTCTCCGGCTGTTGAACCGCGATTGTCTGGCTTGAATCCTGGGCGTGTGGCCTGATATTCTGGGTATCTCTTGCAACACTCCCCTGTTGTACAACAACATTCAAATTGGGTATGGTTGTCATTATTTATCCCCCTTCTGTTAAAATTGCCACATCAGCATTCTGCCTGAACGAAGTAATGTTATAATGCGGGGACATAAATATACCTCATTCTATTGTTTTAAATCAAAGCAAACCGCGTAAAAATAACCTTTTCAATTGATTTGTCGGCCAGCGCACCGTTCAAAGCCGATTTAATTGAATTCTGCAGATCAGATTTTTTCATGGTCAATCGGTCCTGCGTCTTCATTGCCTCGGTTAAAACATCATAAATAATATTTCTGAAATAAGGTTCAAACTGTTGCACCTGATTGGCCGAATCTTCAGAAAGGTCAACAGTTACATCTGCTTCGACATAGACAATGTCCTTTCTGCCAGAGGGAGCCATGACAACAAATCCGTTAAAATCCCTCGAAACCATTACAATTTCTTCTTTTATTTCCGGTTTTGTTTCCGATACTTCCGGAATAATTGTAAAATTTAAAATTTGTGGTCCCGCACCTGTACTGGTCACAGGCGGTTCCTGCAAAATAATGGTAATAACTGAAACAAAAAGTGTCAGAACACCTGCTGTCACACTCCATAATAATTTGGAAAGGTACCACTTTTGTTTTTCATCGACAAGAATCGTTTCTTCATTTTCTTCAACTTCTTCTAGGATAACCTGGTCTTTTTCCTCGGCTTCAACCTGCTCATCTTCATCAACTTCTTCATTCAAAAGCTGATCAATAATATCTTGAGTAACAAGTCCGGCATCACCGTCGCTGTCCTCTGTTTCTTCTTCAAGGAGCTTGTCTATAACATCCTGGGAGACATCTTCAGAATCATCTTCCTGTTTCGGACTATCGTCAGATGTTTCCTTTTTTTCATCACTATCTTCAATGGCAAGCAATTGATCAATATCATCCTGAGATATCAAGCTGGGCTCATCCTGATCTTCTTCAGGCTCTTTATCTGCTTTTGATAACAGATCATTGATATCATCCTGGGATATCAGACCGGTATCTTCATCTTCTTCCCCGGAAACCTTTTCACTTTCCTCACCTGTTGATGATAAAAGAGCATCTATTTCATCCTGGGATACCAGTCCCTCAAAATCCAGGTCATCATTGGATTCTGCTTCAGGTTCTTTACCTGTGTCGTCTTCACCTGGATCACTCTCAAGCAATGTGTCGAGCGTATCTTGTGAAAGGCTATCCGGTTCCAGCTCCAGTTCCGTCTCTGTGTCATTGGCATCGGCAATGATAACTTCAGATGTTTTTTCCTGACTGTCAGCTTCCTTCATCAGTTCATCAATGGTATCCTGACTGATAAATAAGGATTCCTGTTCCTCCTCATCCCCTTGGTCTGAATCAGAATTTTCATCTTCAGGAATATCGACCTTTTCTTTCTCTTCAACCGTTTCAACATTTTCAACATTTTTTTCCGGTGCAGGTGCAGCGGTCTCTTTCTTGGGCTTTGGTTTGTCAGGGAGCCCGGACAAAAGGTCATCGATATCATCCTGGGTCACCAGACCGATATCTTCATCTGAATCTAATGTTTCTGACAGCAGCTCATCAATGTCATCCTGTGAAATGAGTCTCAAATCAGAATCGGCAAGCAAATCATCATCGCCCAGAACAGAGACGGCATCAACCTCCTCAAGTGCGCTTTGCAACAGATTATCGATATCATCCTGAGACACATCCATCATGTCTTCATCATCAGAACTCTTTGCAAAGGGATCTGCCTGGGGCAGATCGCCATTTAACAAATCTTCGATATCTTCCTGGGAGATAAGATTATCTGAATTTGCTTTTTCACCCGCTTTTATCCCAGGATCATTTTGTGAAAAAGACGCATCATCCGTATCTGCACCCCGGGGTTCTGAAGAGTCTTTCTGACTGCGGTTAGAGCTGATATCCACGTCATTCAATAACTGATCGATATCGCCTTTATCCGCTTCCACTGAAAACGAATCTTCGGCACTTGCGGCCGGCGTTTCTTCATCATTCATCAGTTTTTCGATGTCATCCTGTGACAGAACATCTGAGACATCTTCAGCCATGCCTTTATCTCTATCATCAGCCGGACGATCTGGTTTCTTGAAATCACCATTTATTATCCGTTCGATATCATCCGGATGAACCAGAACCAGGTCATCGTCCAAAGCAGTATCTCGTGCCCCTAATGTGGGTGTGATAATTTTGTCTATTGGCGCGGCATTAAATAGCTCATCAATATCATCTGCAGATACCACACTAACATTTTCTTTTGACGCCCTGGTCGATTGACCTGTTTCTTCAGTATTTTTTATCCGGGTGTCATCTATCAGCCGGTCAATTTCATCTGAAGACAATAATTCAGGAGCCGGGCCACCGGATCTGCCACCCATTTTTTCTTCAATTTTTCCCTGGCGTCCGGAAGACGCCATCGCCATTATTTGCGCTAACTCCTCAGGTGACACCAGGCTTGAATCTTCGTCCTCGCCCACGGTATCTGAAGATACCGGTTCAGGTATTGGCGCCTTTTGGCTGAAATCAAGCAGCTTGTCTATATCTTCCGGGGACATGATACTTGAGCCATCATCCATTGCTTCCGGTTCAGGCGAGGTGTTCTGGGCCTTCCCTTTGGAGGAGGCATTCATCAGTTTGTCTATTTCTGCAGGTGATAAAATATCCGCGCCATCATCCACCGCTTCCGGCAGGGGTAAAACATCCGGAATATTTCCTTTTTGAACTGATTCGAAAATTTTATCGATATCGTCAGCGGATACGATATCCCTACCAGATTCATTTGGTCTATCAGACTTTTTATCAGATGCAGCTTTGCCTTTACCGTCACCTTCCAATAGCGCTTCTATCTCCTCCTGCGTCATGGGTTTATTGTTGCCGGTATTGTCAGCCATATCGCCTCGTCTATCGTTTAATTATTCCATCACATCATGTAATATTCTTTTAACTTTGTTCTCATTTTTATAAGGGCCATGGTGTGTATCTGGCACACACGAGATTCAGTTAATTCAAGAACTTTTCCTATCTCTTTCAATGTCAGCTCATCATAATAGTATAGTGAAATAACCACCTGTTCTTTATCAGAAAGCCTTCTGATTGAATTGGCGACAACATGCTTCAGTTCTTTTGTTTCAATTTTTCTATTCGAATCACTTGTTCCAGGAATTCTTTCCTGAAATGTTTTCCTGCTTTGGGTATCACTGCCATTGCTGATAAACGAATCCAGGCTCAACAAAGCTGCCCCGTGAATATCTGCAAGCATTTTATGGTATTTGGCAAGATCAACTTTCAATTCTTTGGCAACTTCATTTTCCTGTGCAGGTCTGCCCTCACGATTTTCAACAGCCTTAACAGCGGTTTCAATATCCTGAATTTTTTTTCGCATCGACCGGGAATACCAGTCCATGCTTCTTAATTCATCAAGTATGGCGCCTTTAATCCTGTACTGGGCATATGTTTTTAGGCTCACATCCTTTTTATGGTCATATTTATCAACCGCATCAATTAATCCAAGGCATCCCGCACTGATCAATTCATCTACAATCACATTGGAAGGCAATCGTGATGAAATTCTCGCGGCTATATACTTGACCAGATAAGCGTATTTAACAATCATCGCCTCCCGTTCTTCAGGAGAAAACCCATTATTTCTTTTGGGTTTCCGGTCATCTGTATCATTTTCATACCTTGGAGTCATATAAAATTACCTGCTAAGTTAGGGTCACACATACAAGGTATCATTTTTCTGTTTCAAAATGCCAGCTTATTTATATATGAACCCATATATACCCATGAGAATCAACTTATAGCCGGTCCGCTGTGAAGTACCGATATGGCAAACTGAATTATCATTTCTTTTTAACAGATATTTCGTATTATTTCCAATATAAATTAAAACAGTTAGACTTAAATTCATCTTAAATCGCCATAAATGTTTTCCTGTTTCAAATCTGAACGGATACTTCCCGCATGCCTAACGTCTCCCTTTTAACCATTTAAGGCCTGGCTATAGGCCATAAACCGTTTCATGAAAAATTTCACATTGCCTTCGGAACCTTTGGCCAATGGTGTATTTAATATCAATTTTGCCTTATCAGCAATCTGCCGTGAGGACGGTGCATCAGGGTACAGTTCCATAACCGGTTTTCGATTCAGCACAGATGTTTTTAATTTTTCGTCATGAGGAATAAAACCCAAATATTCCAGAACCGCCCCATTGAGGAATCTGTCAACCGCCTGGCTCAATGTCAGATAAACGGTTTTGGCCTCATTGGCATCCTTTACCATATTCACAAGAAGCTTATAGCGTTTTGCACCATGATTGTTGCTCATGACCTTCATCATGGCGTAGGCGTCTGTGATGGATGTGGGCTCATGCGTTGCGATGATAATACACTCATCCGCAGCAAGATTAAAGTAAATGACGTTTGATGAAATGCCTGCCCCGGTGTCAATCAGCACAAAATCAACTGTCCCATCCAGCGCTTCAAATTCACTCAGAAGATGAAGTTTTTGACCCTCTGTAAGGGTTGTCAAATCCTCCAGACCGGAACCTGCGGGAATAATTTTGATGCCTGGCCTCACATCAACGATAATTTCCGAAAGTTCCTTCTCACCGCTGATAACGTGACTGATATTAAATTCCGGCCGCATACCAAAGATGATATCCATATTCGCCAGTCCCAAATCAGCGTCAAGGATCAACACCTGTTTGCCAAGTTTTGAAAAAGCCATGGCCAGACTGGCAACGATATTTGTTTTTCCCACACCGCCTTTTCCACTTGTAACAGAAATTACTCTTGGACTCGTCATGTCATCCCCTTTATGCTTTTGCGCAGGCGCATTCTTCTTTATGCTTCCGGGGGCCTGCCTTTTTACGATTTTTCTTAAGCTGCTCGCTTGATCCACATCACATCTCCATGCCTGCTTAATGCCGATAAACAACCATCCTTGCAAATATCAGACTTATCGTGCCCATCCATTTCATTAAAAATCCGGATCATTACCCATTTTTATGCCTGGGCAGACAGCTTTTCATCTGCTGATCCCCTTCAAAAATGAGCTTCAATACCTTTCCTGGCGTTGCAAATATAATATCATCCGGCACCTTCTGCCCGTTTGTCACACACGATATGGGAAGCTTCAGCTCCATGGCCTGGTCAATGATAACACATCGTTTCCGGGTCTCATCGAGCTTGGTGAAAATGTAGCTCTCTGGTGAAAGCATATTGAAACATAACACCGCATCCCTCATATCCTCCCGATCCATGTTGGCACTCAAAACAAGATGATTTGAAACAGGAAAGCCATTTTTCAGGAATTGCTTTAACTCATTCATCCCTTTCCCATCCAGATGGCTATGACCTGCTGTATCAACCAGGATCACTTCCTGATACCTCATTTTTTTCAATGCCACCTGAAAATCCTCCGGGGTAAAAGCAGGGATACAGGGGATTCCCATGATGGATGAATAGGCCTTTAATTGTTCAAGTGCGCCTATGCGATAATTATCGATTGAAATCAGCCCCACCCTTTTCTTTTTTTTAAGACTGAACTCCGCCGCCAGTTTTGCGATGGTTGTTGTTTTGCCCACACCTGTGGGCCCCACAAACGCAGCGATACATTTCTTGTTTTTATCTGATGTAAACGGATCTGACACATGAAAAAAAGAATGTATTTCCCTTAAAACCAATTTGGACAAGGTATCTTTTCCATTATTTTTCCCGCTGCATGGCAAATCCTTTTCCAGCCTGTCGATACATTTTTCTACACACCATCTCGCCCGTCTTTCTGACAGGCCTGCCTTGATTAATTTTGAATAAATATTAAGGCTTTCCTTGTCTCCCTGCAATATGCCTGAAAACCGTTCCTCCCTGCCGAAAAGAAAAAGCATTTCTTTGATGTGCAGAAGTTCGTTTTTCAACTCATGCCAGTTCTCGGATGGTTCTTCACCGGAAAGGTCAAAACGCCTGCCGGTTGCCCCGTTCAATCTCGAAACCGCCGATGCACCTGTATTGCCAATTTCTTTCTGATCAATCGCTCTCACTTCAAACAAATCAGAACCATAGGGATTTCTAATCCCGCGGGGGATCCGTTTTGTAGAAAGAATAACCGCATCTTTTCCGATCTCCTCCTTGATCATGCCAATGGCGGCCTGGATGCTTTTTGCTCTGTAAGTCCTTGGTTCCATTCTACAATGTCACCTTTCCAATCGATTGGATATTGATATTTCTGACCATTTCCGCATGAGATGTCACGAATACACTGGGTGCCGCATGTTCAATCAATCTTCTTAAATGGCGTCGAATCACAGGCGGACAGATAACAATCGGCTGAACGTTCATCGCCATGCTTTTTTCCGTTTCCTTTTTAACTGATGAAATGATTTTTTCCACCACCTTGGGATCAACGGAAAGATAGGATCCATGCTCCGAATGCTGGATGCTGTTTGAAAGAAGCTCCTCCACCTTTCTGTCCAGAGTAATTACCGAAAGAACGCCATCCGGTCCGACAAAAGGAATGATAAATGACTTCGAAAGCCTCTGCCGGACGTATTCTGTCAATAAATCCGGATCTTTGCTCATGGGAGCATAATCTGCCAGTGTTTCAACAATACTCAGAAGATCACGGATTGAGATTCTCTCTCTTAAAAGATTCTGCAAAACTTTCTGCATTGCCCCCAATGACAGCAGATTGGGTACGAGTTCTTCAACAACTTTTGGAGACATTTTGACAAGATTGTCCAAAAGGTGTTGGACCTCCTGACGTCCCAGGAGATCATGGGCATTTGTCCGAATCAATTCCGTTATATGTGTGGCAATAACCGTTGAATTATCAACTACCGTATATCCGGCGAACTTGGCATCCTCTTCCCTGTCCGCAGGAATCCATAACGCAGGCAGATTAAATGCAGGTTCAGTTGTGGGAATCCCGTCAATAGGTTGAGACACATTACCTGGGTCCATGGCAAGCAAGTGATTCACCATCAATTCTGCGCGGCCAATTTCGACACCGCGTATCAGCATACGGTATTCTGACGGTTTGAGCTTCAGGTTATCCCTGATATGAACCGGTGGAACGATAATCCCCATTTCCGTCGCAAATTGACGGCGAATGGAGCGAATCCGGCCCAAAAGACTGCCGTCCTGATCTCTGTCAACCAGGGGGATCAAGCCATACCCCACCTCCAGTTCCATGATATCCAGAGAAAGCAGATGATCCACTTCTTCCGGTGCGGTTTCCGCTTCTTTTTCGGCAACCTCATCCAGCTTTTCCTCACCCTCCCCTTCCAGGCCTTCCTGATGCAGAAAATAAGTTAACCCTCCCAGTATCAAGGCAAGACTTATAAATGGCAGAGTGGGCAGTCCCGGCACAAGCCCCATTATGAAAACCACAATAGCCCCGATCATAATCGGTGTGGGATTTGTAAAAATATGTTTGGCAAATTCCTTTCCCATTCTGTCTTCAGAACCGGAACGGGCGACCAGAAGACCGGCACCGGTTGAAATAATCAATGCGGGAATCTGAGAGACCAGACCATCTCCTACAGTTAAAAGTGTATAATTGGTCAGGGCTGAGGCCATTGTCATATTCTGCTGGAGCACACCTATAATAAATCCACCGCTTATGTTTATGCCGGTGATGATAATTCCTGCTATCGCGTCTCCTTTTACAAATTTGCTCGCACCGTCCATGGCACCATGGAATTCAGCTTCCAGGGCAATTACTTTTCGTCTTGCCTTGGCTTCCACTTCATCGATAATGCCGGCATTCAGATCCGCATCGATCGCCATCTGCTTTCCGGGCATACCATCCAGAGTAAATCGTGCAGCGACTTCGGCAATACGGCCGGAACCTTTTGTGATAACCATGAAGTTAATCAGAACAAGAATCAGAAAAATAATCATGCCAACAACATAATTCCCTCCCACAACAAAGCTGCCGAACGATTTTATAATGGCACCTGCGGCAAGCTCCCCTTCACTGCCGTGAAGCAGAATCAGGCGTGTTGATGCAACGTTCAGGGAAAGCCTGAAAAGTGTCAAAACAAGCAATAAGGACGGAAATATGGAAAAATCCAGGGGTTTTTTGGCATACATGGTTGTGATGAGGACGATGAGCGCCAGGGTAATATTCATGGCCAGAAGAAAATCAAGGATCATGGGCGGAATGGGAAGGATCATTGCCATCAGAATGCCGATAACAGCGACAATCATGCTTATGTCGGCTGTTTCACGTCCAAAACTGCCTAAAATACTTTGATTTTCAGCCATAGAATTCCCTTTGACCTAAAACGATAGTTATATTCATTTCATAACAACAGCACAAATCATGCCTTAACGAAAATTGTTCCCGATTATTTTTTAATTTGGAATGAGAGCGAAGTTTTGGACAAGTATCTATCTCACCCGACCCATTAAAATGCCTTCTCTATTTTTCGTAAATTTAGATAATTACAACGCATTAATCCGATAATTCATGTGCAGGAAAACGCTATCGGTTTCCCCTTTGGTGCAAATGCGAATCAATGATGAGGGATCAAACAGGTCAGCGATGGCGTTTCTGGCGTCTGTATTTTGGCGCGATCATGTTGGTTCGATGACAACACCATGGCTACATCGTTTTTCCTTTGAGTTTGTATACATAGGCCAGAAGTTCTGCAACCGCTCTATAGAGATCCGAGGGGACATCATCTCCCACATCTGCAATCTTGAACAGGCTTCGGGCAAGCTCTTTATTTTCAACAATGGGAACACCTGCCTCATAGGCGACTTTTCGTATTCTTTCAGCAACCATGCCAGAGCCTTTTGCAGTCACCATAGGCGCTGTCATGGTTTTTGAGTCATAACGAATGGCAAGCGCCAGATGCGTCGGGTTTGTCACAACCACATCTGCTTTGGGAACTTCTGCCATCATCCGTTTTCTGGCAGCTTCCATCTGAATTTGTCTGATTTTGGCTTTGACGGCAGGATCACCTTCAGCCTGTTTCATATCATCTTTGACCTCCTGACGGGACATCATCTGATCCTGCGCAAATTTCCATTTCTGAAAGGCAAGATCGAAAAATGCCATAATCATCATCACAAGAAGCACCCGGATGAATATCCAGAAAGATATCTTGAGAATATAGATGAGGATAAAGCCGATACTGTGATCGTAAAGCCTTAAAATCTCATCCATCTCACTTTTGATGGTGTAGTAGGCCACAAGCGCTATCACAAAAATTTTAAATATGCTTTTAACAAGCTCAGCAAGCGCCCTGCTTGAAAACTTGTTTTTAAACCCTTTTATGGGATCAATCCTTGACAGCTTAGGTTCCAATGCCTTCCATGACAAAATAAATCCAACCTGCATAAAATTCGCAGCAAGACCGGTTAAAAGAAGGGCGCCAAAAACAGGCGCCACAATTTTCATGAATTCTTTCTGAAGATGATACATCAGGCTCATGCAATACCGGATATCGATCAATGGAATGCTGTTAAAGACGAAACTGGCTTGCATGATGGCGGCAATATGCTTGTACATATATACTGCAAATAGGTTGATAACAAATACACCCGCAAGGACAACGAAAACAGCCGGCACCTCAATGCTTTTACCGACCTGTCCCTCCTCGCGGGCTTTTTCCAGTTTCCTGGGGGTTGCATCCTCAGTCTTTTCTCCGAAACTGTCTTCCGGCATCTATCGCTCCAGTTAAAAAAATTTAGATTCTCATCTAACCACCCGCCATCCAGACGAGAAGAGAAGAAAGAACATTATAATATTCGCCAACATATGCCCGCGTAATCAGGAGGACGATTTTAAGTGAAAATGCAAAAATAAAAAGACCGACAACAATCTTCACAGGAAATGCGACAATCATGACATTCATGGTGGGGGCAAATTTGGCAGTGATGCCAAACGCAACACTTGTAAAAAGAAGCGCTGCAATGGCGGGTGCACCAATTTTGATACCCAGAACAAACATGTCAACCGATAAAAAGATAACTCTGTTCAGAAGACCTTCATTTAACATGAATATCCCCACATGAACAATTTTAAAACTCTCCACGAGACAGATAAAAAAAATGTGGTGGCCGTTCATCAGAAGAAACAGCAGCAACACGATCCAATATCCGATTTGCTCCATGATGGATACGTTACTCCCGGACTGGGGATCAACTACATTGATCATGGAAAACCCCATCTGAAAACCGATCACCTGACCTGCCATTTGAACGGCACCCAGAAAAATCCGTATCGAAAGTCCAAGTGTCAAACCGATCATGACTTCACAAAACAAAAGGATACCAATAGCTACAATGTTATCAGGAAACGGATCCGTGTAGATGCCAACGATCGGAAACAGAAGGATTGCCACTATCAGGGCAAGACCGGCCTTGGCTATATTGGGCATCATTGGGGTGCCAAATATGGGGAACAAAAAGAGGACCACGCTGACACGAATGAGAATCAACAAAAATATTTTAAACTCATCCGGGCTGATGATGGTGAGTGCGTCCATGATTGTGCCGACCTGGCGTTTAGTGTTCTAACGAATGTAAATGGGTATATTCAAAATGAGTTTTTCAGTATATGTCATTATTTTTTCAAGCATCCACGGCGCAAAGAACAGAAGTCCCAAAAATACAGCCAGAATTTTTGGAACAAACATCAGCGTCATTTCCTGGATCGAGGTCACTGCCTGAAAAATACTGACCAAAAGGCCAACGATCAACCCAAGGCCCAGCATGGGAAGTGACAAAAGAATGGTTAATATGATCGCCTCTTTTCCAAAACTGACAATAAATTCCGGGGACATATGCTTTCCTTTTTTAATACATGCCAAAACTTTTTACCAACGATCCCACAAGGAGATTCCAGCCGTCTACAAGCACAAAAAGCATCAACTTGAACGGCAAGGATATCATCACAGGGGGGAGCATCATCATTCCCATTGCAAGAAGGACACTCGCAACCACCATATCAATAATCAGAAAAGGGACATAAATCACAAATCCCACAATAAATGCGGTTTGAAGCTCACTGATGATAAAAGCAGGGATGAGCGTAAGCAGAGACACATCATCATGATTCTTGGGGCGGCTCGCTTGGGCCAGCTTCACAAAAAGTGCGAGATCCCGCTCTCTTGTATTTAGCAATAGAAATTTTCTCACAGGCTCTTGTGCTTTTTCAAAGGCCTCCTGATAAGATATCTGCCGATCAAGATAAGGACTCAGCGAATCCTGATACACATCCTGCCATACCGGTTTCATAATAAAAAACGTAATAAAAAGTGAAAGCCCCACAACCACCTGGTTTGGCGGGCTGGACTGGGTGCCCAATGCCTGCCTTAGAAAATGAAATATAACCACCAGCCGTGTAAAGGGTGTCATCAAAATCATAATGGCCGGTGCCAGCGTGAGAATCGTCAGAAGAGCTATGATTTCAAGAACAATAGCAACATCTTCTGGTCCGTCTGCCTCTTCTACCCCAACCTTGATTGATGGGATGGGGAAACCTGCCGCATCAGCTGTTTCGGGGAAATGGGCCCAAAACACAGAGAACATGAAAATAATCAGCAAAATCCGCATGATAAACAAGCTTTTGGGCTTTGCTTTTAAAGACATGGCGCTATAACCCGGCATCGTAGGCATCCTTATCTTTTTTGCCTTTTTTAATCGCGGTCTTCAGCAATTTTGAAAATCCCTTTTCCAAAGGTATATTTTCCCTTATTTCAGTCAGGCCCTCACTGTTTAGAATGGCAAGAGTATTAATGGTTTGCGATGTGACCCCCACAAGAATTTTTTCGCCTAATACATCCAGGAGGACAATTTTCTCTTTCGGTGTCAAATGATATGAGGCCAACATTTGAATAGGATTTTTATCAGATCGCCCGGTGCCGTGGATTGAATATCGTTTTATCAGATAAAGAACCGCTATCAGAACACCAAGCACAAGGCCTAACATTCCGGCAGTCTTTAGAAGCGTAATAAAGAGATCCGGTTCGACAGCGGCTGGTGTTGGGGTATTCAGGGGATTCATCATGCTCCTCATTAAATGTCCGTTAAAAATACGAATCTATTTTTGACTGAACCCTAATCTGGATACTCACCAGGACTAAAACCTTCCTGCACCCAGTTATCAGCTGCCGGCAAGACTTCTCACTCTTTCCATGGGCGTAATAATATCTGTCAGACGGACACCGAATTTTTCATTCACAACAACAACTTCCCCTCTTGCCACCAGCTTTCTGTTGATGAATATTTCCAGGGGCTCTCCGGCAAGCTTGTCCAGCTCAACAATTGACCCCTGACTCAAGCCCAGCAGATCGATCACAAGCATTTTGCTCCTGCCAAGCTCAACGGAAAGCTCCAGGGGAATATCCAGTATAAACCCGATATCACTGGTATTTCCCTCAGCTTCACTATCTGCATCCAATGTGTCTGTTTCCGGAGCATCGGCATTTGCCTCGTCGTCGTTTTCTTCCGGAGAGCCATTCTTGTTTACATTTCGATCTTTTTTGTTATCGGCTTTTTTTTCCATCGCTATTCTCTCATTTTGTAACAAGTTTTTTCATTATCTTGAATGCCTGAAATCCGCGCTGAATACCAGCTAACCCTTTTAATTTGGGGACATTTTCAACCAAACCCATCAGGCTCTCATCTGCTTCCTGATCCAGCTGGATGACATCGCCAGGTTTTAAATGAATAAGCCGTTCGCCTGTTATCTCAGTTGTGCCTAGAATCACTTTAAGATTAACCGTGGACTCGAGGATAATCTCTTTCAGGCGGTTTTGCCATGTCAGGTCAATATCTTCTGTTTCCGCTTGAAATCCGGCTGACAGCTTTCCTCGCATCGGTTCTATCATCGCATATGGCAAACAGATGATTAACGTCCCTGCAGACTGCTCCAGTTCAACTTCAAACCGAGTTACAATTACAAGATCTGTAGGGAGAACAATGGCTGCAAACTGAGGGTTAACTTCTGATCGTATTAACGTGGTTTTGACCTGTTCCACCGGTGCCCATGCCGCTTCAAGATCTTTAAGGCAGGCCAGTACCACCTTGCGTACCATCACTTCCTCAATGGATGTAAATTCTCTGCCTTCAATCCTGGATTTTCCCATGCCCTTTCCGCCAAAAAATGTATCAATCAGGTTAAATACAAGCTGGCTTTCCAGAACGACCAGCGCATGTCCCCTTAACGGTTCCATGCGGAACACATGAAGACTGGTTGGTACAGGAAGACTTCGTCCAAATTCGGAAAATTTCAAGGTATCCAATGATTCTGAGCTGATATCAACTGTTGTATGAAGAAGGTTCGACATGCTTGTACGAACTTCTCTGGCAAACCGTTCATTGATGATATCAAGGGTGGGCATCCTCCCCCTGATAACCTTATCCTGGCTGGTAAAATCATATAGAGAGATATCACCGGCCACTTCATCCGGTTCATCCGATTCTATCTCGACTTTCCCCGCGCTTAATCCTGAAAGCAGGCTGTCGACCTCTTCTTGTGATAGAATTTCACTCATAATGAATCATTAACACCAATGAATTGATGGACCTGAAATTGTTTCTGTTTAATGGTTGGGGTACCATTGTAACGCCTCTCACCAAAGCGGTTTTTTTCA
Source organism: Pseudomonadota bacterium (assembly GCA_018816735.1). Taxonomy (GTDB): domain Bacteria; phylum Desulfobacterota; class Desulfobacteria; order Desulfobacterales; family JAHIVH01; genus JAHIVH01. Next base: position 132,238 of record JAHIVH010000113.1, read on the forward strand.
TATCACAACAAATTGTGTGAAATATAAATTTTTAATTTTGCCTTTTTTAAGCATCTTGTTAAGGGCCATAATAAGCTCCGTTCTCAAGGCAATCTTGCTGTCAACACCCTGAAGGGCCGAAGGCCGCCTTGATTGAAGAATGGAACCAAAAACTTCCCTGATTTCTTCCTGCCTGTTTCCTATTTCCTGTTTTACAGAAGGCGCGGCAGCCTCAAGCTCGATGGCAACTCTTAACTCCCAGTCCCCCATTTCATCTCTAAGGGGCAGTTTAAAAGGTTCCAAAGAAAACATGTTGTCAAGCGCCGGATCATGCTCAAAAACAACGGTTGCTTTTTTCAAATCCTTCTTTTCGGTTTGTTTTTCATCAGATTTACCGGACAGGGATTTCCATGCGATGATACCACCAATTACAAGGATAAAAACACTTGACACGGAACCGGCGATGATGATCATCATTTTTTTTGACAATTTCCCTTTTTTCACCAAATTGCCTGATGAACGATCCTGTTCCCCGGTCTCATCGTCCGTTATTTCTTCTGATTCTGTGAGTCCGTTTTCAGTCAATAGTCCCTCCGGTTCATCTTATGCCATCCCATACAGATATGTTCTCTGGCGTTCAAAAGAGCAAGCTTTATGCCAAACATGCCCCATGGATGGCATACGGATAATATTATCATAATATCAGTACCATAGGCATAACTACGTCATCAAGATGAATTTGTTTTCATCTGCAGACGTCAAAAAAAATTGGTCTATGTCCTTTATTTGACACCTGGTTTTGACAGATAGAATTTACTGAACAACTCATTGATCTTTGAATAATCGTTAGAGAAAAGCTTGACACATAAATGGCATTTTCTTTATATTTCATTATCAAATTCAAATCATTGCTGTTATTGCATTTGGAGATAGACAAACACGTTCCTTCAACAATGCCTTTTTAAAGGAGAATTATTAGTGAATAGCGTGCTGATTATTGAAGATGATGATTTTGTCCAAAACATGCTGAAACAGACGCTTGAGCGCGCAGGTTACGCAGTGGCGACGGCCAATAACGGTCTTGCCGGTATCAAAAGCTATGAATCCCGGCAAAACATGCTGCAACCATTTGATGTGGTCATCACCGATCTGATCATGCCGGACATGGAAGGTATTGAAACCATTTCAAAGTTAAGGAAAAGTAATCCTGATATCAAAATAATTGCCATTTCCGGCGGAGGCAGAAACAGGCCGGAAGACTATCTCGATCTCGCTAAAAAACTGGGCGCATCAAGAGCCTTCAGCAAACCGGTGGATCGAAATGCACTGTTACAGGCTGTATCGGAATTGATTTTTGAATCGAATGGGTAGGGTGTGGTGATCATCCACAATATCATTTGCTTCTGATGCAAGATGGTCTGACATAATCCGGATAAAAAAGGACCAGGCCACATCACATGCAACCCGATCCTCATAAAATTAGCCAGACACGATCTTTCAATTCATTTCAAGACCTATCGTTTCATGTTAATCACCTGCTCAAGCATGGTGTCAACCGTTGTAACGATTTTGGAATTGGCCTGAAACCCTCTCTGGGTGGTAATCATTTTTACAAACTCATTCGCTATATCCACATTAGACATTTCAAGAGAGTTGGGTGACAGACTCCCCAGACCGTTTGTACCCGGTTTATTGGTAATTGCCCGGCCGCTTTCTCGGGTTTCCCGGAAGAGATTGCCTCCCTCCTTGAACAGTCCCTGGTTATTCAGAAACTTGGCGAGTGCCACCCTGAAAAGTGGAATCAACTCACCATTTGAATACACGCCCGTCATGACTCCGTCAGATGCGACATCTACGCCCTGAAGATCGCCCGCGCCATAACCGTCACCAGACTGAAAGGTGGTTGTGGAGGATCGGGCATACTGGGTGGTCGTAAGCGAATCGTTTACAAAATTACCTGTACCATCATCCCGGGTGCCGATATTGAACACGATATCCATGACCGTGGACCCTTTGTCCCCACCCAGAAAATCCGTACCGAACTCAAAATAACCGGAGTTGTTTACGTTCATTTGCTCCCAGGCAGTTGTACCTTCAATATCAAATGTAATGCCGCTGTCCGGTGCCTGAACCCCTGTCATCAGGGGCGTTGTTTCATCAAAGGTAAAGGTGATATCAACCTTGTCGTCGCCATCCAAATCCAGCAGGACTTTTTCCCGATCTCCCTGGATGGTGGCGTTGGCGTATTCTGTTGGCGGCACTCTGGGATCAATATCAAATGTAAACGTGCTGTTTGCTGAAACACCCACAGGAGCGGGTGAGGCCTGGCCGTCATAAAAATCAAAATCAATATTCTTAAACCCGTCTCCGTCGATATCAATTTCAATATGGCCGTTATTTGAATTCACATTGTCGATAATTGCATTGGCATATTCCGGTGGGGGGATATGGGTGTCAATATCAAAATTGATCGCGCCGTTTGATGTCAGAGGATTGGTAAATGCATATGTCAGATCTGCATTGCCGTTGCCAGTCAGATCAACTGTCAGAACATTCTGGTCAGATCCCGTCATGATAGTTGCAGAGCTATATTCTGCGGGAGGACTGCCTGTGGCGTCCAGCCTGAAATTGATACCGCCTGAGTCGCCAACGGTTGTTGACAGGGGCCGTGTAAAATAATATTCGATATCTGCGACAAAGTCACCATCCAGATCGATCCCCACTGAATTCTCATTACTGGTGGGAATAATATTTGCTGCTGCGTAATCGCCAGCCCCCAAAGGATCGTTAGCGCCCCAGGTCCATGTGGGTGTAGGACCTGCGGCCACCGTATAATTAAGATTATAGATAACTGTTGAATCGGTTGTCACTACAGACGGGTTGAGTATATTCATCTCCGTATTGGTGGACGTAACAACCGTGCCATTATAACTTGATACGTCAATGGTGGGCATGCTCCATGACCATTGACCGTCGGAATCAATACGAAACGATACGGTTGCAGCACCGACAAGGCCCGCACCAGCGAAATCAAACCGGATGTCCGAACCGTCTCCTGTGAGATCGGCTTCAACATAAGTCGCATCCCCGACCGGAACCTGCCTGTTGGTATAGTCAAGGTCAATCGAAGGGTCCGCGCCTCCGCTCCAGTTCCAGTTTGCCCCATCCCAGTTCAGTGTATACTGGATGGATGAATCCATGGTAAAGTTATCTTCCTGAAGCACCGTCAGTGTGGTATTTGCTGCAGTTGCAGCACCGCCATATGCCAATCCCGTGACACCCACAATATTATCCCAGTATAGCTGGTTTCCTGTGGAATGTTCGGTTAACTGAGTAACATCAGTAAGTGAATACGTCACATTCCCGGAAGCGATGCCACCGTCATAACTCAGATTGGTTAAATCCCTCGCATAGTCGGAGCGCCATTCCCAGTCTCCTGATGTGGCATTATACCAGACAGTCATATTATCCGAATAATGGGTCATCACACCTGGATTCGTCACCGTACTCTGGGCGGAAAGAGGCGTTGCCGTTGCTGCCGGGACACTCAGGCCCGTAACGTTCGTGTCCATGACATTCTGAAGAAGCGGAGAACTCCAGTACCATTCCTCTTCGCTTGCGTCGAATATGATATTCACATCCGATGCGTCATTGGTCAAAACACTGGGATTGTTGATACTGAGCGTGGTCTTGGCATTGGCTGCATCTCCGGAATATCTTGTATTGGTCACATCCTGGACATGAACATTGTTCGGGTTTATGATGTCGAAGGTCAATGCATCCGTAGCCTGGGCAGGAATTGAAAATGTAATTTCAAGGTCTACGGTATCTTTGGTATCACCGTCGATATTGATCTGAATCGAATTCATGTTGCCACTTATGATCTGAGCTCTGGGATAATTGGCCGGCAGATCGGCTGGCGTGATAATACCGACGGGTGGCGCTTTGTCCTGAAACGTCCAGTTTGTGCCGTCAAATTCAAGACTGAAATCATATCCATCCAGAGGAAACGCGTCATAATTTAAAATGGAGAATGTGGTGGTTTCATTGGTTATGGCACCTGCGGCCTTGATATCGCCTATTCTTCCTGTAAATTTTTCCATGGTAAAATCGAGAACGGTTCCTGTGCTGTCAGAAAACAGAATCGTGCCTCTTGCCAGAAGGCCCTGACCGACAGTATTCTGAACGAGATTTCGTTTGTCCTCAGCCGGATTACAGGCGATCATATATTCCCATTCCGAACCGGTATCTGATTTTTTGTCATAATAAATCGTGATATCATGAGTACTTCCCAGAGAATCATATACCTTTACAACCGTCTGGTAATGGTAGTTGGAACCGTCGATGTTGGGATCAGTATCTTGTGCCAGACCATCCCAGGCATTGCTCAGAACTTCAGTCTGGGTTAACGCGTCTGAATCCAGATTGGTAACGACTGTCACTTCGCTGGTCTTCATGGGGGGAGAAGTAAAAGACCGCATGATGACGTCAACAACTGACCCCTGGTCCTCTCCTGTCTGGGAATCAAGTTCCCACCCCTGGACAATATATCCTTCGGGGTTTACAAGTTTTCCGTCTTTGTCAAAATGAAAATTTCCGGCTCGTGTATAAAAATCCCTGTCATTGTTCGGGTCGCTCACAATAAAAAATCCATCGCCGCCGATTGAGAGGTCGGTCGTGTTTCCGGTTGATTCAAATGAGCCCTGATCATAGCTGGCATCGATACTCCCCAGTGCCATACCTCTGCCCACCTGCGCTGTTCCCGACTGTGTGGCAATGGATTGGCTCAAGAGATCGGAAAACGTATAACGATTTCCTTTGAATCCGACGGTATTGACGTTTGCAACATTATCGCCTATCACCTGCATGGCATTCCCTAAATTTGTCAAACCGCTTACACCGGCAAAAAGTGAACTGGTTAAAGACATAAATCCCTCCCCTAAAAAAAATCAAACAAGGTTACAGACCTCACTCATTCTATGCTTCATCCTCATCTACAGTGGTCGTTTGAGTTGTTGCATCCGTGCCCGCGCTATCGGTCTCTGCTGTCTTGGCCTGTGATATTTCCACGATACTGGACGGATTCACTATCATACTTCCAATCATCAGATAACCGACGCCATCTTTGTAAACAATACCATCGACTTCCCCTGACACGGTTGTTGAAAGTTGATAGGAATACCCACCATTATCATTGAGAGCGATGACTTCATATGAATAGGTCCCGTCATCGACTATGCTATTATCATTGTCTTTTCCGTTCCAGATAACCGTATGATCTCCGGCATCCAGCTGCCCCAAATTCATCCGTCTTACTTCCGCTCCATTTTCATCATAAATAGCCATCGCTACACTTGTGGGAGCGCTTAATGAAAATGAACCGCCGCCAGAGGCAATGCCATCATAGACATCCATGCTTTGAATCGATCCGGAAACTTCCTTTCCGATATATTGCATCAAATCCGGTTCTGATTGAGAGTCTAATGCTTCCTTAATGGCTTCCAGATTATCATTTATGGCAAACTGCTGTTCCAGACTTGAAAATTGAGCCAGCTGCGCAGTAAAGTCTGTTCCTTCAAGCGGATTCAAAGGATCCTGATGTTCCAACTGGGCGACAAGCATCGTTAAAAATGCGTCCCGGCCAAGCGGATCCTCAGTCTTCTGCGTCTCAACATAGGCACTTGAAAGTGCTGAAAGAGAATTGTTTGTTGATTCTGTAGAACTGATCATATGGTCCCTCCCTTTTTAATATCCATACGCCTTACGGCAAATGGTATGACATTATGCCACAAGATTAAGTCTTCCATTTCTGAACCAGGTCATTTCACCAGCGATGTCAGCGCCATCCATCATCATATCCGCATCGTTCCCGTTATGATTATCTTCTGATTCTTCCTGTCCACGCCCTTTTTCCTTGCTTTTTTGATTCATATCCTGCATGGCCTGCTGAAAATCTGAAGACACTTGAACGTCAATTTCATTGATATGTATTCCCTGATCCATAATTGCGACTTTCAATTCACTCGTGCTTGAAAGAATAAGATCTTTTGTCGTTCGATGTTCGGCAAGAATACTGATTTTAATACCATCAGATGTATGATCTATGGTCATGTGGAGACGCCCGAGATGAGGAGGTTTAATCTGAAGCCTTATTTCGTTTTCACCATTGTTTACAGATCGAATGATCTGCCGGCCAACCTGGTCCATGACATACGTGGGAAGACTTCTGGCTGTGGGTTTGGCCTCTGCTGCAGTCGAATACTTCTCCGAATGATCCAGACTCCTCACCAGGCTGCCAAATGATATTTCGCCGTCGTTTTTTGTCATCGAAGATGTCGTTTCCGGAGCTTTATCCGAAAATTTAAATATGTCGGAAACATCTGTTTTGCCTGTGGGCACTTTTTGAATAAATTTCCCGTCCACGAAATCTTTTTCCCGGCCTGGTTTTTCAGATACCAAACTGCTTTCCGGCGTATTTTCATCTGTGATAGTTGCCTGGCTTTTGTATTTTAATGATGGGTATCTGTCACTGGTACGGTTCCCTTTTCCCGGATCCAGATATTTACTCTTTAAACCAAAAGCCTGAATCTGTGAAGAAGAGTCCTGTTGAATGCCAGCCTTTTCAAAAAATCTTTTCAGATCCGTATTTAATGCACTGGCTATCTCCGAGCTGTTTTCTTTTTTCCCTAAAAGCGATTCAAGGCCTGAAATAAAACTATCCAGCGTAACGCCGCCTTCTTTTTCGGAAACGTCCTTCATGCCAATCCGCATCATCATATTCGTAACCTGATTGTTCTGCGCCTTACTGCTTTCCCTTTGTTGAATGGCAATCACATTGCCGGTCATCATCTTGGCGCCATTTTCCTCTGTTGATCCTGCTTTTATCATCTTCAGATTTTCAATCAGAGTCTTCAGATCTATTCCCTTTCCTTCAATTTTCGACTCATTTATAACCATTGATATCTGGGAACGATCCATACCCAAAGCTGAAAGTGCGGTTTCTATGTAAGGCAGGGCAGATATCGGAAGCAGACCTTCCTCATCCGTTCCGTCTTCTCCTTCTTCCGTTTCTTTCAAATCTTTTAATGCGCTGAAAAGATCGGACAGTTTCAGCTCTCTGCCTCCCATTTTGGTTTTTAGCTTTTCCATTAGCGAAGAAACACTGGCCTGGTCAAATCCCGCCCCCAGAAGAAATTTTTCAAAATCCGCAAGCCCCGCTTCGTTTATAACGACCTTATCGAGACTTCCCCATTTTGAAAGCGCAAATTTTTTGACAAGCTCAAGCAAACCGGTTTTATCACTCCTGGACACGTCTCCGGAAGACAGAATCCCTTCACCCGACACTTTATTCATACCCGAACTGTTAAGCATATTAGCGAAAATAGTGGAAAACAGATCCTTGGCACCAGGAGCGATCTTCTGTCCTGTAGACAGGTTGGATGCTGTACCGGACATTTTATCAGTTGAAAGTAGCCCCAGTGGAATCATATTTTCCTAATCCTTAAACCTTCGTGGCAATGGTTGTTATTAATTAAGGTAGCCATCCTAGTATCACAGGCTTAATAAAAATGTTTTGACTCTCAATTTAGCAATGGGTATGCCAATGATCTGCTAAATATATAAATCAATAATTTTCAGTATGTTATATATATTGTCTCCCCAAATTGCCCCCTTTTGAAAACCGGCTAAAGCACTTCTTGCCTGAAAAATACCTTCACCATAGGTAAATATTTCCTATAAGACAAAAGCCGTACTTCAGAAATAAAACCATATTTAACAAACCAGGCCCTTGAATCTTGGTGTATTTCTGTCCCCAAAATCAAGGCCTTTTCCGGGCAATGCCTTTCATATTGTTGATCCCGGACCGATATTTCTTTCAAAACAGCGGGGTTGTCCTTTGCATGTTTCAAAATACCCGGGACCCGGGCAGATTATCATGGCATATTTTATGCAAGAAACCGGGTCAAAGGTGATTTATGGCAAAAAAAAGTTGTGACACAAGGAGGGAAAAAGTGCTTTATAATATAGAATTAAAGCATGTTGCATTATTCATGATCTTGCTTTTCTATGGCACGATTCTGTTTTTAACCGGTTGCACAACAGGGCATCAAATTTTACGATTTAACAATCCGGAAACCAGTCATGAAAATTTTATTCCAGGTGTTGAATCAGAAGAAACCATGCGAAAAATCAAGATTATTGTCAATGGGCAGGGCCTGGAACCTGGCACAGGCACGCCGCAACAAAAAAAAATAATGGCTGAAAGAGCTGCTGTTATAGATGCGTACAGAAAATTATCCGAGCGTCTGGCAGGAACGATCATTAAGGTCTACTCTGAATCCGGCAACAACAATATTACAAAAGATCAGGTCACAAGTGAAACAAACGCCTATCTGCGTGGCGCACAGATCATGGGCCTTGAGTTCCAGAACGGTATGGCTACCGCGAGCGTTCTGGTATACATCGAACCCCGACAACTCAAATTTTATCATGGAACCAAGCTGTCAAATGCGATTATCGGGGCTTTGGGAGGAGCGGCATTGGGAGCAGCGACCGCCGCAGGCATTGGTATTGTAACGGGATCATCCATGAACGTGATCACGGAGGCCGTTGGTATTGGTGCAGGTATCGGGGCTGCTGGCGGGACATCTTATTCGATGATGCAATAACCGGCATTATTATTTTGATTTACCTCTGTTAAAGGAGTATATATTCCCTATGAAAAATGAAGCTGGCATTACCGGAACAATCCGGAGAATATGTATTCTGTTCATGTGCATATCCGGCCTGTTGTCAATCGTTGCCACATCCAATGACGATGATAAAAAAAGCAGCACAACAACCACGGCCACGACCACGACATCCAATACAAACACTGCCCCCACTGCTGCCATAAGCGCACCGGCCGATGCAGCCGCCTTCACCGAAGGTGCACTTATCACCTTCGCCGGTACAGGCACAGATACGGAAGACGGGGCCTTAAGCGGTTCGGAACTCTACTGGAGTTCTTCCATAGACGGCCGCCTTGGCATCGGCGCCACACTAAGAGATGTATCCCTGTCAACCGGTACGCACAGCATTACGTTAACTGCGACAGATTCAGAAGGGGCGGCAAATGCCGCAACTATTTCTATTACGATTAATCCCGTGGGAAACACGCTTCCAGCGGTTTCAATTACAACACCATCTGATGGTGACACCTTTTCCTATGGAGACTACATCACGTTTACAGGCACCGGTACAGATGCGGAAGACGGCGATCTTACGGAAAGTGATCTGACCTGGACATCAAACAAGAACAAGCATATCGGGGTGGGTACATCATTTGAAACCGACCAGCTGAATAGCGGCAACCATATCATCACGCTGACCGGCACAGACAGCGCCAATACAAAAGTATCGGCAAGCATCACGATTTCCATAAAAAACACCCTGCCTGTTGCGAAAATCAGTTGGCCAGCTGACGGGGATGAATTCACAATTGGGGAACCCATAGCATGCCACGGCACCGGATATGATTCTGAAGACGGTGAAATGGGAGGCGCCGCCCTTGTGTGGCGGTTAAATGGAAACAAAGTCGGTGAAGGAAATTCATGCGACATTGACTATATTGCCCTGGCAGGAGATTACATCCTGGCCCTTCATGTCACAGACAGCGCCGGGGAAACCGATGTGGATTTCATTGGAATTACAATTATTTCAAATTAAACAGACGATCTACTGGATACGATAATTTCAAACAGGATCGACGGATGAATAGAAATACCCCAAAAACAAGCCCCATGCAAAAGCCTTTTTTTTTCTCTATTCTGACAATCGTCTTTTGTATCGTCATACAGTATCCCGAATCCGCTAGTGCAGCAGCCGTTGCAGGCATCACTTCCCCTGTTAATGGATACAGTACTGCTGCGGGGTCTACGGTAACATTTGTCGGGTCGGCCGCAGGCGTGACAGGCACGCCGACATATCAATGGATATCAAGCCTTGACGGCTCCTTGGGGTCAACGCTGATATTGTCTGTAGCCACCCTTTCCATAGGCAGTCACACCATTTCATTTATCATTACAGATGATAACGGGCCTTCAAATGTGCCTTCGATAACAGTTAATATTACAAATACATCCCCGGTGGCAACCATTTCCAATCCGGCAACTGGCGCATCTTTTGCTTTAGGCGCAGCAGTAAGCCTTCAGGGTACGGGAACCGACGCTGAAGATGGCAACTTAAGCGGTACCGCGATCCGATGGTCCTCCAGCCTCAACGGATCACTTGGCACAGGTTCCCCGCTTTCTGTGAGCACATTATCCGCAGGAACACACACGATTACCCTCACCGCCACAGACAGTAATAATGCAACAGATACAGACACGATTTCAATTACCGTTAATCCAAATGCATCGCCAACCGCAGCAATTTCCAATCCGGCAAACAATTCATCCGTTGCATCCGGTACTTATATCAGTTTTCAGGGTTCAGGCTCAGACACGGAAGACGGTCCTTTGGCATCTGCTGCGTTAAGCTGGTCATCCAGTATCGATGGGGTCATAGGGACCGGTTCTCCCCTTTCCATCAATTCTTTATCCGTAGGGGTGCATACAATCATTTTAACGGTAAAAGACAGTAAAAACGCCACTGGCACTGCATCCATTACTCTCACGATAACGAATACAGCACCCATAGCAGCCATCGCCAATCCAGCAAACAATTCATCTGTTGCATCCGGCACATATGTCAGTTTTCAGGGTTCAGGAACAGACGCGGAAGACGGCCTTTTGGGATCATCCGCTTTAAGTTGGTCATCCAGCATCGAGGGAACAATCGGTTCCGGTTCCCCCCTTTCCCTAAACTCATTATCCGTGGGAATGCATACAATCACTTTAACGGTTACAGACAGCAAAAATTCCACAGGTTCGACATCCATAACCCTTACGATAACAAATACCAACCCCACAGCGACGATTACGAGCCCTGCCAACAACAGTACATTCACCACAAAGGATTATATCACATTTCTCGGTGCCGGAACCGATGCTGAAGACGGGACACTGGCCAATTCAACGCTTTCATGGTCTTCAAGCAGAGATGGTCAATTGGGGACCGGATCTCCCATGACCCTGGATACACTGACAGCCGGAACCCATACCATCACACTGACCGTCACCGACAAGGACGGATCAACCGGAACGACAACGGCCGGCATTACAGTGACCAATGCTTCTCCATCAGTCTTGATTACAACCCCTGTCAATGAAACCTCTTTTGACCAGGGTGAGACGATTGTATTCAATTCTACTGTCACTGACGCTGAAGACGGAATACTCTCAGGCAGTGCACTTGTCTGGACATCGAGTAAAGACGGCCAAATCGGAACAGGAACCTCCTTTTCAACCAGCACCCTGTCAAAAGGCACACACACTATCACACTGACAGCAAAAGACAGCGATGATGCAACAGGCACATACACAATAACCATCACAGCAGGAAATACCGCTCCCACAGCGACCATCACCCTTCCTGCAGACGGCAGCGCATTTGCCACAGGTGCGACAATTACATTTAACGGTATCGGTACAGATCTGGAAAGTGCGGTAACCTATGCCTGGATATCCAATATTGATGGTGCGCTGAGTACCAGCAGTTATTTTTTATCCACATCCATTCCAAACGGACTTTCAAAAGGCAAGCATTTAATCACATTGACCGTCACAGACGCAGACAACACATCCACATCCACATCCGTAAACATTACCACAGGCAACGCACCGCCAACAGCAACCATCAACAATCCTGCAAGCGGCGCCACATATAAAGAAGGAGAAGACATCTATTTCAACGGAACAGGATCGGACACGGAAGATGGCACGCTCACGGGCGTTAATCTGGTATGGACATCAAACCGAAACGGCCTGTTGTCTCCTATTGGCACGGGAGTGTCATTCTCGACTGGCGAGCTGAAATACGGTACGCACACGATTTATTTAACTGCCACGGACAATGATAATGCCTCCACTCAAAGCAGCGCCATTACCTTATTTATCACGCAAATGACGGTTTCTCCGGCAGGATTGTCTGTTTATGAAAATCAATCCGGCACATTAACAGTATCCGGCGGAACCGCGCCCTATAAAGTGTCCAACAGGTATACGCAGGTGGCGGCGGCGGAAATAAATAAAACCACCGGTGTTGTCACCGTCACCGGGCTGAAGGAAGGCAGCACGATTATTGTGATCGCAGATGCCAACCGAATGACCACCTCTGCAAATGTTGCGGTCATGGCCTTGCCGGATACGGACAAGGATGGGACGCCCGACATCAGCGATGCATTCCCCGATAATCCAGCCGAATGGCTGGACACAGATTCTGATGGTAAGGGAAATAACACAGACACGGACGATGATAACGATGGCATGCCTGATGAATGGGAAAATCTGTATGGCCTGAATCCGCTCTCAAATGATGCTTCGCAGGATCTGGATGGAGATGGGATTACCAATCTGGAAGAATATTATGCAGGGACTGATCCGTCAAACAGTGCTCCCGAAAGACCCGAACTTTATCTGCCGGTAAATACATCCCAGGTATTAACGATTACACCTGTTCTTAAAACTTATGAATTTTCAGATGTCGATCCTGAAGACACCCATATGAAAACCAGGTGGCAAGTAAGCACCGATTCAAGCTTTTCAAACATCGTCACCGATATCACAAGCAAAACGGAACTGACGACATTCAACATACTGGACCATATCATTTCTACCCCGGCCGTTGAAGATTCCATCCAGCTTTATTACTGGCGGGTAAAATTTTTTGATAATCACGATGGTGAATCGCAATGGTCAGCACCCTTTTATTTCTATACAACAATAAAGAGTGATACATCGGACAGCGCCAATGGGAATGGCATCCCTGACAGTCAGGAAGTGGATAATTTCGTTGATCTGGACAAAAACGGCATAGCGGATAATCTGCAGTCTGATATTAAAACGATCCAGATTTTGACGGCAGAGGGTTTAAAAAAAGTTGCATTAAAAATATCAACCAATGTGACCGCCATTCAGGGATTCAAATCCATCACAACTGTTCCCGATCTTGAAAATGCACCTGAAGATCTTCCCTTTGGATTGATAACATTTAAAATTCAGCTATACAAATCCGGAGAGGTTGCCAGGATGAATCTTTATCTGTCTGAAAAAGCACCCGAATGGTCCAGATGGTTCAAATATGATCCTGAAAACGGATGGGAAAATTTTTCAGAATATATGGAACTCAGCAAAGACGGACATTCGGTCACACTTTATTTGAAGGATGGCGGATATGGTGATGCAGACGGCATCGAAAATGGCATCATTGTCGACCCGTCAGGATTAAGCATCACCTCTCCCGAAGATTTGCCTGATAATGATGGCGGCAGCGGATGTTTTATAGAGTCAATGTTGTCTTCCTGTATCTGAAGTTCTTTCAAAGTGGCAGGATCAGTCCATTCTTCAACGCGTTTTTTCCGAGAGGATTGTCCTTTTTTCCGTTTAGGAGCATATTTTTCATAGCGCCCTGCCCGAATACGCCTAATTTAATACGACATATTATCATTACCAGATTCCTGCTGGTCTATCTATTATTTGCCTTCAAACATATCTCTTTTTTCAGTCAGCTTTTCACTGATCTGGGCGGCTTTATCGCTGTTCACATAAGAAAGAATTTCTCCAGCCCGGTCACCCTTCATTTTTAAAAAGAGTGTTCGGGCGACCTCCAGATCCATATTATTGATAATTTCTCCAGCCTTTTTGGGTTTCATGCTTGAAAACACTTTTACGAGCTGGGCCATTTTGGCTTCTTCAGCCTCCCGTTTCAATCGTTCTGACTCTGTTTCCTTTTTATCAAGAATGGCGAGACTCTCTTCAATCTGCCTATAGATACCGGATAACTTTTCTGTTTTTTCTTCTATTTCTTTTTTTAAAACATCAAGCCTCTCCTGCTCGAGTTTCAATTGTTCCTCCTTTTCCAAAAGCTGCTTTCTTTTTTCTTCAAGCCCCGCCAACATCAATCTGGGGTCAGGGGCAGGTTCAGCGTCTTTCTCCACCGCAGTACCCGCCTCCCCATCTTTCTCTTTTTCTCCTGTGCCATCCCCTTCCTTGTTTTTATTTTTTCCCGTATCCTCCTGTGCAATCGCTTTATTGACAATTGCATCGGTGACCGTGGATTTTCCAAACATAAAAAACACGATTATCATCAGTTTAATAACAACAACTCCAATTAAAACAGTCTTTATTTTTTTAAACCGATCGGATGCCATCCTCTATCTCCTCTTTGCGGCGAATTGCCACCATATCATCTGCTTCTTTTTGAAGCATATTTCGAAGATCATTATAGTAGGTATCTTTTTGCTTGTTTTTTAACGTTTCCAGTGTTTTTCTTTCAATTATTTTCTGTTTGAGCGCACGCTGTTTGTCACTCAGCTGTCTTATTAAAATTTTTCGTCTGTTTTCCTCTCGTGTAATAAGGACCTCGATACTTGAGAGATAATTGGTAAAAAACCGAAATCGTTCTACACTCATCCCCTTTTGTGTCTGCAAATCAAGATCTCTTGCCGTATCATTCAGATCCTTTGTGAGCGCCTCTATCTTTTTGCTGCAATCGATTATATTCTGCCTGGCTTTGGCAACTTCTATTTTTGCCATACGCTCTTGATGTTCTCTGAAATCCAATACAGGCTGCAAACGAAAGCGAAACCGTTTCATCAAACCCTCCCGGGGCCACAAAAAAAACATCAAAAAGATTATGGTATATTGTTCAAGACCTGCAGTTCACTGATACTCATACCAATGGGGCATTGTCTTGAAATGTCCTGTCTAAGGAACTCATTGATTTTAGGCATTAATTTCTTGGCACGGTCAATTGTTTTGTCCGAACCATCCACATAGGCGCCTATGGTGATCATATCCTCTGCATCACGATAGGTGGCCATAATATTGACAAGCGCATCTCTTGCTTTCATATGTCCGCCATCACTGACATCACGCATGACCCTGCTCACACTTTCAAGGACATCTATTGCAGGATAATGCGCCCTGTTGGCTAATTTGCGTGACAGGACAATATGCCCGTCCACAATGGATCTGACAGTATCGCCCACGGGGTCATTTAAATCATCCCCCTCAACCAGAACCGTATATATCCCCGTAATGCTTCCTTTATTGTGTACCGTCCCCGCACGTTCAAGCAAAATAGGAATTTTTACAAAAAATGAAGGCGTATACCCTCTTGAAGTGGGGGGTTCACCTGCAGCCAGCCCCACATCCCTGGACGACATGGCAAAGCGTGTGATCGAGTCAATAATCAGAAGAACATTTTTACCCTGGTCTCTGAAATATTCGGCCATGGCGGTGGACAGATAGGCGCCCCGCATTCTGACAAGCGGCGGGGAATCTGATGTGGCTGCAATGACAACCGCCTTTTTGAGCCCTTCTTTTCCGAGATTATTTTCCACAAAATCCTTGACTTCCCGGCCTCTTTCTCCGATCAGGCCAATGATCGTGACATCTGCTTCCGTGTGCCTGGTCATCATCCCCATCAATACGCTTTTTCCCACACCTGACCCCGACATGATGGCCACCCTCTGTCCCCGGCCCAGCGTAACCATTGCATTTATGGCCTTGACCCCCACATCCATGACTTCTGTGATTTGTCTCCGGTCCATTGGGTTTATCGGCGTGCCATACAAAGGATACTCATGATCGGGTTTAACCGGTCCAAGTCCGTCTATAGGACGTCCCATTCCATTGATCACTCTGCCCAGGTAACCGTTTCCAACACCCGCTTTGGGATTTTTATCAACCAAAGATACGCTGCTGCCGGGCCGGATTCCCATTGTATCTCCATAGGGCATTAAAAGAACCCTTTTATCCCTGAACCCCACAACTTCAGATAAAATTTTCTCTCCCTGATCATTTTCGATTTTGCAGATGCTGCCTATACTCAGGCGCAACCCTTGCGCTTCGGCAATCAACCCGACATTTTTGACAATCTTTCCTTTTATTTCAACGCTTTTTGAATGTTTCACCGCATTGAACAAAGGGCCCCATTTTATTTCTAGTTTGTTTTCAGAAATCGGCATAAATTCAATTCATCTTTTTGTTTTGGCCAAAAAAATTTGACCACAGGCAGGTATCTGTTTACTTCCCTGCCGCATCGATAATGCTCTGTTTCACTGCTTCCAACCGGGACTCAAGGGTTGCATCCACATCGCCTGATTCAGATTCAATCCGGCATCCGCCCCGGCTGACCGATGGATCGCCAATCACTGAAATCTGCTTGAGTGCGCTGATCTCTTTAAAAAAATCATCTTTGACAGCTTCAATATATTCATAGTCTTCATTGTTTACATAAATAACTGCAGATTCGGGTTCGGGCAGCAAATAAAATGCATCCAGAACAGACTTCTTTACAACTTCCGGCTCAACTGCCACATGCCCATATACAATTTTATCAACAACAAGTCCGATCAGTTGAAGAATTTTTTCCTCATTTGCCCTGATCGTTTCATCCCACAGATTATTCAGGGCGGATATTATTTCCTTTATTTTTTCAATGGGGCCGGTCGCATCTTCAAGACCTTTCTTGTAGCCATCGGCCTCCCCTTTCTGAAACCCTTCGTCATGGGCTTTCTTTTTGATTTCTTCTGTATCAATCTGTATTTCAGAAGCTGCTGCTTTTTCTCTTTTCCCGGACGTTTCAGATGTTTTTTCTGATGAAGAAGTATCTGCATCTTGTTGCAGAGCACGCTGTGTTTCACCATCATTTGCCAAAAAATTTTCGTCCGTATTTTCTAAGGTTTTATCTTCCGATAATGGTTTTGATAGCTGTCTCTGGAAATTCCCGCCAGCACCTTTATTCTCATTTTGTTGCGAATACATCAACGCAAAAACGTCATCCGCAGACATTTCCTTGGCTTCGTAAAGGGGTCTGAAAGGGGCATTCAAATCAATGCCCCTCCTGTCAATGGCATGAATTTCATCTGTTTCAAACTTTTTAAATGTACTGATATCCCAGGCGACCCAATCTGACGGTGCTTTCTTTTTTGATTTCCTTTTTGATTTTTTGGGTGATTTGTCAGACAAGGATATCATCCTTTCCTTTTCCGCCCAAAGTTATTGAACCTTCGGCTTCAAGCTCTTTGGCTGCGCTTACAATAGCCTGCTGGGCTTCTTCCACTTCAGATAACTTGGTCGGCCCCATGACCTCCAGATCCTCCTTCAACATTTCGACAGCTCTGGCAGAAAGATTCTTGAATATTTTTTCTGACATTTCTTCACTGGCCGTTTTCAAGGCAAGCGTAAGCTGACTGCTTTCAACCTTTTTAAGGATTTCCCTGAAGCCTTTGTCATCTACTCTCACCAGATCTTCGAATACAAACATCATGGCCCTTATGTCCGCGGCCATTTCTGCCTGCTCTTCTTCAATGGCTTCCATAATGACTTCCTCGGAAGCCTTGTCCAGGCCGTTTATAATATCAACCAGAACCTGTAAACCACCTGATTTTCCACCGGAACCGCCAATAGTGCTCAATTCACTTTTAAGGGCTTCATCAACAGCCCGTACAATTTCCTCCGGCACCTGGCCTAGGTGCGCAATTCGCATGGCGATATCTCCCTTCTGGTCATCTGGCAAAGACGACATGATTTCCGATGAAATATCGGAAGGAAGATGGGCCAAAACCATGGCTATTGTCTGAGGATGCTCGGATTCGATATAATTCGCAAGTGCATGGATATCGACCTTTCGGCTCCAGTCAAATGGCAGATCCCGTTTTTCAGCTTCTATGTCCTCAAAAATGGATGTTGCAAACTCATTACCCAGGGCATTGCCAATAACGTTTCTTGAGAAAGTTTCCCCTGCTATCACCAGCTTCATATCGCCTTCAAAGCTGGCGATGAATTCCTGGGAGACGGCATCAAGTTCCTCAGGTGTTATATGGTCAATTTCAGCCATGATGGAGGCCACTTTTTTAATTTCCTGGTTGGACATCCGTTTAAATATTTTTGATGCATAATCTTCCCCCATGGCGAGAAGAAATATAGCTGTTTTTCTGGGGCCTGACATTTTCGATGGTTTTAATTCAGTTTTTTCATCCATTATTCCACCTCACTTAACCAGCCCCTCAATACATTTGCCGCCCTGTCGATATCATCTTCAGCCAGATAGGCCGCTTTCTCACGCGGTGACATATCACCCAGTGCAGGCAATGCACCCCGCTGCAATTCATCAAGAATCGGTTTGCCGTCTTCACCAAGCAGTGGCACATCCGGTTCCTCCGTTCCAGCCTGAATTTCCTTGATGGTCTTTATCAAGGGCCTGACCACAAACAGAAAGAGAATGAGAACAAAGATCACATTGGCAAGCATTCTGCCATATTCTCTCACGAACATATTCACACCCGAAGGTTTTTTGGCAATTGCCTGATCAATCTGGGAAAATGAAAAAGACTCCACCGTTACCTGATCGCCTCTGTTTTCATCATATCCCATCGCCTTCTCGACAATGGTTTTAAACTGAACCATTTCCTGGTCGGTTCTTTCAATGTATTTTTGAACCCTGTTGCCATCCTTATCGGTTTCATATACATAGGAGCCATTGACGACCGCCGCCACAGAAAGCCTCGTCAAAACTGCAAGGGGTTTCACTTTCTGCCGTGTCATTTTGCTTAACTCATAATTCACCGTATCATCATTCGATTCACACTTCTCAGCCGTACCCGCAGCCGATCCCGTATCCGGTGGCACAATTGGATTAACACTGGATACCATGCCGGCAGCGCCGCCCTGTTTCTCAAGGCTTTTCACCATATTTTTTCTGCTCCTTACAAACGGGGTATTTCTCTCATCCGGATCAAATATTTCTTCCTGGGTGCTCAATTGAGAAAAATCCATATCTGCTGAAACCCTTACAATGGCATTGTCCTTACCCACAATTCTTTCCAGCATGGTCTGAATCCGTTCCGCATAGGTTCTTTCAATATGGGACTTATAACCCAGTTGGGTTTTTGCCCTGTCATCTGCCAGTTTCTCAGCCTGCTCATCTTCCGAAGGTTGTTTGAAAAGAACCCTTCCTGTTGTATCCACAACCGTTATTGATTGAGGTGTCAGATCTTCAATTGAACTGGCCACCAGATGGACAATTGCCTCGACCTTGTGTTCATCCAGATCCGAATTCAACTTTAATAAAACAGATGCAGATGACGGTTTTGATTCTTCTATAAATACAGAATCCTTGGGAAGCACGATCATCACCTTGGCTTCATCGACCTGTTCGAAAGCCTGAATCGTTCTTGCCAGCTCTCCTTGAAGTGCCCGCTGGCGATTCAGTTTCTGTACAAATTCAGTGGTACCGAACTCAGATTGATCAAAAATTTCATACCCGACAAACCCTCCTTTTGGAATCCCTTCAGCGGCAAGAGAAAGCCTCAATTCATAAACCCTCTCCGAAGGCACTGTGATCACATTTCCGTTCCCCTCGATTTTGTAGGGGACGCGCTGCTCCTGCAATTTACTCGTAATTGCCGCAGCATCTTCAGGAACAAGATTTGTAAACAGGGGTTGGAAACTGATTTTGTTCGCCCAGAAAAACATGGTGACAAAACCTGCGATGACAACCACAATCATGCCACCTGTTACAATTTTCCGTGACAGAGGCATGTTTTTGTAGATATTGAGTATTTGCTCCATCATAGTATTCATAATTTAATTCTTCGCCTGTTTATTTGATTTAGCCTGACTTTAACCGTATGATATCAAGGGAGTAACAAAAGATAATTCCATCAAATTATCAGAACTGCATGTGCATGATTTCATTATAGGCAGCCATCACTTTTGAACGTACTTGCGCCAAGAGTCTCAAAGAGGTGTCTGCTTCCTGGATGGCGATCATACCTTCGTGAATCCCCAGTTCTCCCTTAATGACTTTTTCAATCGATTGATCGGCGATGTGATGAAGCGTATTAACCTCCTTGACAGCCCCTTTCAAACGATCCTGAAAGCTTTTATCCCCGGTTTTTTGGTTCTTGTTCAGCAACTGGTTGTTTAAAGAAAGTTTTCCGGATATTTTTATATCTTCCATATAGATTGCTCCTTGTAGCGTTTGTATTTTATCCTAAAGAAAATAATCCCCAATTGAATCACGTGTTATTTTCCTATTTCCAGAGCTTTTAAAATCATGCTTTTTGTATTTGAAAGGGCAGTGACATTGGCATCATATGCTCTTCTTGCCACCATCATATCCGCCATTTCTGTCAGGTGATCCACATTGGGCATGGCAACGTATCCTGTAACCGGATCGGCATCCGGATGATTGGGATTATAAACAAGCCTGAAATCTTCCTGTGACTCCACGATTTCGGTCACTTCAACGCCCAGGTGTTCCTCTTCCCGGTTTTCCGGATCACAAGGTGTTTTACATTGTTTTTCCTTATCCGGGCACATTTGTTCCGGCCCGCACATCTTGCGTTCCTGATCCTCCAGAATCCTTTCAAAATTTTCAACAGGCGTTGCCTGAAATACCACCATTTTTCTTCGATAAGGCCCGCCCTCTTTTGTACGTGTGGTTTCACTGTTTGCCAGATTCTCGGCAATGACATTCATCTTCGTGCGCTGGGCGGAAAGACCGCTGGCACTTATTTTCATTGATTTCATCAATTCCATTATTTGCCTCCTTCAGTAATGGAGTACTGCAATATGCCTATCTTTCTCAAAAGCATCTCAGCCGCAGTTCTATACTGAATATTGTTTTCAACGAGGTTTTCCATTTCTCTGTCAATATCAACCGAATCGAGATGATATTCATCAGATTCATCAATGATTTGACCTGGCATTTTTAAAGGCTGTTCGTCCCGGGTTCCGTCAAAATGATCCGGATGCGTTACGGAAAGATCAGATGCCGGTGGTTTTTTCATGGCTTTTTCAAGGGTTTTCTGGAAATCAATATCCCTTGGCTTATGACCAATCGTATCCATATTCGCGATATTTCCGGTAATCAGATTATGCCGTCTTGCCGAAATATCCATGGACCGGCTTAATAATTGATGGGTTTTATCGAAAGGATATCCTGCTTTCATGTCCCTCCTTTTTAATCTGAACTAAAAAAAATATTATAAACAGGCAAAAAAGCGATTCATTTATCAGAAAAAGCTTTTGTCAAAAAATAAAAAGCAAAATGCATGCCTTAATATTAGTCTACATATTTTTTTGATACTCGTTCAGTTTATTTCTGAGGGTCCGGACACTGATGCCTAGGATTTTTGCTGCGTGGGTTCTATTTCCGCTTGTTTTATCAAGGGCATGGAAAATTAATTTTTTTTCAACATCCTTTAAGGGACCGGGTTCAATATCATAAGGGAAATCATTGCTGTCTGCGCCTATCTCAGTATTTTCGTCCAAATCGTCATCGAGAAACAAGTCTTTTGCCTCAATGAACTCGTTTTGCGTCAGAAGCACGGCTCGTTGAATAATATTTTCCATTTCTCTCACGTTTCCCTTAAAGGGCAGTGATTCAAGCCTTGCTATCGCGTTTTTTGTCAAACCCTTGACGTTTCGCCCGTCAATCCCGTTATACTTCTCAACAAAATACCTCACCAGCAAACCAATATCCCCCTGCCGTTGCCTGAGTGGCGGTATTTTAAACGGGATAACATTCAGCCGGTAGTATAAATCTTCCCTGAAATCTCCTTTTTCGATGGCCTCCTTTATATCCCTGTTGGTTGTTGCGATAACCCGAACATCAACCTTCACAGGAGTCGCCCCCCCGACCCTGTCAACCATTCTTTCCTGAAGAACGCGAAGCAGTTTGGACTGAAGATGGTATTGCATTTCTGTGATTTCATCCAAAAGAAGTGTACCACCATCAGCCAGCTCGAATTTACCGGGTTTTCTTGACACGGCACCTGTAAAGGCACCCTTTTCATGACCGAACAGCTCACTTTCAAGAAGCGTTTCAGGTAGCGCGGCGCAATTTACAGCTATGAAAGGTGACCGGTTTCTTTTGCTGTTTTCATGAATAAAACGTGCAAAAAGTTCCTTTCCTGTGCCGCTTTCTCCTTGAATGAGAACAGATGCCGTACTGTCTGCTATTTGGCTGACAAGGTCCAGAAGACGTTTGATAGCCGGGTCACATGTGACAATGTTCGTTTTTTCTGTTTTCTGATGTTTCTCCTGAGATGCATCCTCTTCATCAAAAAAAGCTTTTTCAGTAAACAGCCTCAGTTGTGTCTGGTCAACAGGCTTTGTAAAATAATCAAGCGCACCCTGTTTCAATAATTCGACCGCATCTTCAACAGAGGGGCGGGCTGAGATGAACAAGACCTTTATATCTTCATTCTCATTCCTCAAGTTTTCCAGTAACTCTGTTCCGCTGGTGCCTGGAAGCTCGCAACTCGCAATAATCAGCCCAAATGATGTTGTTTTTATTTTGGAAAAAGCATCAATCGCGTCATGGGCTGTGGAGACATGATAGCCCCAGTTTTCAATTTCATGACTTAAAGCAGTCCGCTCTCTGTGGTCTTCTTCAATTAAAAGTATCTGGCGTTTCTGTGTCATGTCTATATTATCATAGGTATATTTTCATATGGGTCACTTACAAGCAATTTACTATGGACTGTATCAACATACAACATATGATTATGATTTTTGAAGGTTATTCTCAACTTTTATTTCCCGTAACCTTTCGTCGGCAAGCCTTCCCCAGAATGTATCCCCTGATTTGATCACCGCTTCAAAGGCCTCTGCTGCCTTTAAAAGCGCATCTGCCTTTTGATAGGAATCACCCAGCATAAACGTAACATCCGCATTGTTTTTTTGCTTGTCGGAAAACTTCAGGGCCATTTTAAATGCATCCGAGGCTTTAACGTACTCCTCCAGTTTCATGTAATTTTCGCCCAGATTTCTGTGAATAAGAAAAATCGTGTTAAAATCATCATAAGGTCCGGAAGCAAGTATCTGTATCGCCTTTTCAAGCAGGATAGAAACAATTTTATAATTTTCGATTGCTTTATGCACATTGGCTTCGCCCACCAGGATTCTCACTTTTTCCTCATTATTCTCACTCTTTTCAAAAGCCTGCCTGAAATTTTCAATGGCTTTGTCATGCGTGTTCATACTGCTGTAAATAAGTCCTTTTCGGTAATACGCTTTTGAAAGGCTCTGGGAATTTTTAAAACGTGCAATATACTGATCGAACATGTCGAGCGCCTCTTTGCGCATTCCCTTTTCCTGCATGGTAACAGCCAGATTCATGATCAACTCCGGTGGCTGTTTGCCTTTTTCGTATAAATCATAAGACTTTTTCATGAATTCAAACGCAGGTTCCAAAAGATATGCTTTGTAATACCCATTCCCAACAAGCCAAAAAAACTCAGGGTTTTTGAACCTGTTCAGTATTGCCTTGTCTGCTTCAAAATGAGCCAAAAGGTCTGTAGATTTATCTGAATTTAAATAGTCTTTGAATAGAGAAATGGTTGTCTTTTCGAGAAGTGCAAGCGCATCTTTTCTTAAAATACCCGCCCCTTCGTCCAAAAGCCTTTTGATAACAGCAATCCCTTTCAGATATTCGCCATTTTTATCATAAAGTTCTGCAAGCCTCATTATGGCCAGCCGGTACACACTGTGATCCGGGAAATCATCTATAATCAATTGATACATCTTCTCTTTTTCTTTTGAATCCTTGCTTAAATCGGCAAGGCGCATGGTGCTCAGGACAAATCCGGATGTTCCGGGATACTTTTCTATAACAAGCCTGTAAATTTCCAATGCTTTTTCAGTGTCATTCTCATCTCTATAAGTATCACCTATTTTGGTCAGGTATTCATGATTCAATTCTGTATTCGGAAAAAGATTATATACCATTCCCAGATATTCTCTTGTTTCCTTTGTTTTACCGGTATTGAAATATGAATTCCCGAGAAAAACAAGAATATCCGGTTTTTCATAAATAATTTTGGCATTGGTTTTAATCACTTCCGATAATACGGAAATGGCCTCAATATAATTTTTGGCATTATACAATGCCTTACCTAGCTCAATACGGATATCGGTTAAAACACTGCTATAGGGAAACCGTTTAACAGCCTCTTTAAAAATAGCTATTGCCTGTTTTGACTGCTCCGTTTCATTATAGATTTTCCCAAGCGCCATCATGACTTCGGGCATACCATTATAGTCTTGATACGTTGAATGCACGACCTTGAAATAGCCTTTTGCCTCTGCTTTATTTTTCAGAGCCAGATTGACTTTACCCAGACCGGTTAAGGCATAAGGCACATATCTGGAATCCGGATAATAACTGATCAGATCCTGAAAATGTTCTGCAGCATCAAGATACATACCACTTTCATTTTCTTCAGTAATGCTTTTATAATAACTGTACGCCTTTAAGATAAGCGCCTGTTCATGGCATGTTTCTCCGGGTTCTTCACTTAAATACTTGCTGAGCATTTCAAAACTTCTTTTAAAGAGTTTCTTTTCACAATCGTCTATTGCACCTGAAAGCACTTCATTTTTTCCACAGGCATCGTCCTTTAATTCCAGAATGAGGTCATCCATTACCCCATTAAACTTTGTTCTTTCCGGCTTTGCAGCCATAACAGCTTCGTCTTGTTTTTCTGCCTTAGGTTGCCCTGGCGCAACCTTTTTTGCCACATCTTCTTTCTTCTCTCTGGTGTTCCTTGTGGTTGAAGGGGGTTCGTTAAGGCTGATCACGAGCATGTTTTTTGATTGATCCCAACGAGGCCTGACACTGGTCAATTTTGTTTTTGTATTGATTACGAAACTGACAATATCGCCGGCAGCCCTTTCAAGACTGATACTTGCAATAAATGGCCTTGCATCACCGCTTGTTTTCAATTGCCTGGATATTTTCGAATTTCTAAATGCGATCAGGACCTCATTGTCATCACTTTGGATCACTTTGTATGAGGGCTCACCGGAAAACGTAATTGTCATTCTGTAAGGATTTTTATCTAGATGAATTTTCTCAATGGAGACATGATCCGCGGATATGGACAAGGAAGGAAAGATCGCTGCCAGCACAGCATATATAAATGCATGGCACAAAATGATATACCATCTGCCGCAACAGAAAAAAAAATATTTCTTATGATGCAGGGAGTTAGCTATCACTTATATTGGCTCTCCTGAGAAATAAAAGTAAGACATTTCAGTTGATGAAAACAACGATGACAACAAGTTTCGCTCTTCCAAACGCAAGCAGATACCTTCAATCTGCTTATGTATATACCACGAACCCGTTTAATGCAATCCACATGCCATGGTCAGATAGGAGATAGAATCGTGAGGCATATACCATAAAAATTATATAAAAAAATTAGGGTGTTAGGAATTAAGGAATGGAACTGGGGGCACGCGCATCAGATATGCCTGATCACCGTCAAGCTTTTGGCGAAATGACAAAACAGCGGTTTTCATATAATCTCGTCTTCAGACTTCTTAAATTTTTCAGGTTCAAGATTCATCTTTTTAATCTTTTCCACAAGCGTGGTGCGATTCATTTTCAGAAGATCCGCGGCCTTGGCCTTGACCCAGTTGCTCTTCTCAAGGGCTTTTAGAATCAATGCTTTCTGGTGCTGTTCAACCGCATCGTTAAAGCCGATACCGGATTCAAAAGGATCAAATGCCAATGTTTTCTCATAGGGGATATGACCACTGATATAATCCGGCAAATCGCCCATATCTATGGTATCACCATCAACAAGCACATGGAGTCTTTCCATCAAGTTTTCGAGCTCCCGAATATTTCCAGGCCAGTTATACTCTATAAGGGAACGCATGGCCTTATCCGTAAAACTTTTTTGACCCTGCCCTGTTCTTGCGGACAATCTCTTCATAAAATAATCGGCCAGGATGGTAATATCGGACTTCCTTTCAATCAGAGGCGGAACATGGATGGGAATGACATTCAGCCGATAATACAAGTCTTCGCGAAATCGGTTTTCCTTTATTGAGGTCATCAGATTCTGGTGTGTGGCTGCGATGATCCGGATATCCACCTGTATGGATTTCATGCCGCCAACACGCTCAAACACCTGTTCCTGAATGGCTCTTAAAAGCTTGACCTGAAGATCCGGACTCATATCCCCAACTTCATCCAGAAAAATGGTGCCGCCATCCGCCATTTCAAATCGGCCGATACGGGTTCTGTGTGCACCGGTAAACGCTCCTTTTTCATGGCCAAACAATTCACTTTCCAGCAATTCACTTGGGATTGCACCGCAATTAATGACAATCATTGGGGCATCCGCCCTGTCACTATTCCGGTGAATGGCTCTTGCGATCAATTCCTTGCCTGTGCCGCTTTCACCTGTAATCAATGCGGTGCTGGTTGTTTTAGCCACTTTTTCAATAATTTTAAAAACCTCCATCATCGCCCGGCTTTTGCCTATCAGCCCGTCAAAATTGATTGTATTCTCCAAATTTCCCTCTATTTTGGTTTGAACGCCTTGTTCATGCTTCTTCAAGGCTTTTTCAACAATGGAAAGCAGTTCCTCTGGTTCTGAAGAGCGGGCCAGATAATCAAAAGCGCCTCTTTTGATAGCCGCCACGGAATGTTTGACTGAAACATCTTTGGCCAGGATAATGCAGCTTGTATCAGGGCAATTGCCAACAACATAATCCAGGATGCAGTATTGATTTACTGCTGTTGGCACAATGTCGGTTATAACAACATCAAATTCTTTTGAAGTAAGCCTGTCAAGTGCGATATGATTATTGAAAACCGTTTCTATCTGGTGCCCGCATCTTTCCTGAAACCCCTGAAAGAATAAATCTTTATCATCATCGTTTTCATTGACAAATAGTATTTTTGTCATTTTTTTTACCTTCGGCCAGCTTTACTTCGACTTAGGGATTCATATAAATAAAAAAATTGCCTCCCGGTTAACCTAATATTTTTTGAAGTTTCTCAGAAATGGCTTCAGCTGTAAAAGGCTTGACCACGTAATTGGACACACCTGCCTGAACCGCCTCAATCACATTCTGCTTCTGGGCCTCAGCCGTGACCATCAGAAAAGGGATTTCTTTTAATGCATCATCAGACCGGACTCTTTTCAAAAGTTCGAGCCCTGTCATTTTCGGCATGTTCCAGTCTGAAATAATCAGATCAAAATTATTTTTCTTAAGCTCTTCAAACGCGGATGTACCATCATCAGCCTCAGTAATATTGGTAAAACCAAGCTGTTTTAAAATATTTTTCAAGATTCTCCTCATGGTAGCAAAATCGTCCACAACCAAGACTTTAATGGACGTGTCCATAAATCAACCTCCTTATTCTGTATGTTGCCGAGTAACAAGCCTTTTACGAACTTTTGTTACGTTAATACCCTGATACTGTTTTCACATATCATCTGCAAGATAATTTTATAATTTTTCACCTAATCTACAGTCTTTTCCAAGCATACTTCAATCAGAAACCCACCGTCTTCTGTCTTGAAAGGGATAGCAATCTTGGGCCCATCTGTGTAATGGGTAATGGTGTGCCCTTTACCACTTACAACAGAAGGTATGGCCGCATCAAACAATTTCCCCAGGGCTTCGAGCTCCTTTCTCGCCTGACCCGATATCATATTGGTCAACTCACCAACAGCGTCGGCAACTTCATGGTCAATTTTTGTCATTTTTTCTCCAAACATATTGGAAACAATTTGCAAGATACAGGCTTCTTCAAACGTAATTGCAATAGTTCCATTCGCAGCCCCGGTGATTCCGATCACACCCGTAACATCCCCTCTGGCGATATCTTCCTTTTTAACAAATGGTTTTCCCGGTTTACAGCTAATAAACGCCATTGTTTCAAGAACATTTTTTGTTGCTGTGATAAAGGGGTTTATCATGGTTGCATCCATTACTCATCCTCCACATAATCATTCTTTATAGTGTCAACAAGGGGTTCTCTGTTTAATCAATCTTGGCTCATCACAAAAGAATTCTCTTTAAAAAATCATACCGGAGCCATCGTTACCATGACAATCGGTTTTAGATAACATTATCCGGAAATTTAGCATTGTATTGAACGAGCTTTTTTAAATGCGTGTAGCTGTCAATATCTACGGAGTTAAAATATAAGGCCATGCCGGAAGGCTCTTTTCTGACAACGGTTCCTTTCATTTTAAGCACGACATTATCAACCGTCCCTGTGAGCACGATCTCAATATCACAGGACGTGCCCATGAGAAAATCTTCTGCAGTTTTGACAAAAAGCCCTCTCATGCTCAGGTCGCGAGAGCTGCCGTCTACATGAATTTCCTTATCACTTGTTTTCAGAAAAACTTTTGTTTCAAAGCTGACACGCTCTCCCTGGCGTTTTTCTGAATTATCTTGAGTGTCCATGCCTTATTCCTTATGCGTCAATCATCATTAAAAGGGATTTGTAATTTCGGTTATATTCACAATTTCCCGGCCTCATACACACGGATAAACGCGTCAACAAGTATTGGATCAAACTGGGTTCCGGCACATTCCTTTATTATCCGGATGACTTTTTCTGTGGGCATTTTTTGTCTGTATGCCCGGTCTGACGCCATGGCATCAAATGCATCTGCCACAGACAATATTCTTGAAAGAAAGGGAATGTCTTCGCCCTTCAGGCCCACGGGATACCCTGTGCCATCATATTTTTCATGATGATGCCTGATAATATGCTGTTCTCTGTTCCATAAACCGAGCTGTCCCACAATATTTGCACCAATCACCGGGTGCTCCTTTATGGTTTCAAATTCTTCAGGTGTCAGTCTGCCGGGCTTTAAGAGGATGTCATCCCGTACACCAATTTTTCCGATATCATGAAGGTGGCCTGCAAAATTCAACACATCCAGATCCTCCTTGGAACATGCCACTTCTTCACCTATTAAAACACTGATTTCAGCAACCCTGTTTGAATGTTTCTTGGTATAAGCATCTTTGGCTTCAATCGCTGTTACAAATGCATACAGGGTTGAAAATAAATTCTCGTAAATATTTTCATAAAGTGCCAGATTTTCAATCGCATAAGCGGCCTTGTGGGCCATAAAAGATAAATAATACAGATCTTTTTCATTAAAGCGGCTGTTTCGGTTTTTTACGGAAGCGGTTAACACGCCAAACACTTTTTCCCGTATTTTCAAAGGCACGACCATAAAAGACAGGATATTTTCCGGCAAACCCCGTGTTAATTTATTATCAGAAATAAGAAGGGGAATCTCATCGGAGGCGATTTCCATGATCAACGATTCAATGGCCTCATTAAAATCGCCTGATGACCGGACTGAATCAGGTGATGTGTCTTTCTGTTTGCCAAGCGTATGTGCCACATGGGATGAAATTTCAAACGGTTTTTTTACAGAATCATTGATCACAAAAAACCGCACCTCGTCCGCATGGGTAATTTCCGCGCCCATATCCACAACCCGCTTGAAAACGTCAATACTCGAACTGATCATGGTGAAATCGCTCATGATATTATTTAAAATATTAAGCTCTTCCACTTTATACAGAAGTTCCTTATTTAATTTCTCAAGACGGGCCTTGCTTTGAACTTCCTTTTTTAAAACAATATTTTCAACAAACAGCTGCCGTTCTCTTAATACCCGGCGCACACAGAGTTCCATCTGGTCCAGATTCACCGGCTTTATCAGAAAATCCACCACGCCGTTTTTAAGGGTTTTTATGGTATTGTCAAGCGACGGGTAACCTGTCATGACCACAACAGGAATGGTATTATCCGTATCTCTGATGTATTCCGCTAATGCAAGTCCATCCATCTCGGGCATATTAATATCTGTCAGGCAACAGTCAATGGAATAATTTTTTAGAACCTCTGTGGCCTCCAATCCATTATTCGCTGTAATAACCTGATACCCCTTATCGCTGAAATATTCACTGGCAATTTCCAGAATACTTGTTTCATCATCAACGAAAAGAATGGTTTCCTTCTGAAGTCTATTCATTAATTAATAAAACCCTGTCGTATTTATTAAATCGAAATATAAATGGCAAATTGTTGCTAATTGAGCCAATTTTTCAACTTTCGTCTGAAAATCAGCTCTCGAAGATTATGAAGCGTGATGCCAAATCCATTAATGAGGAACAAAAAGAACACGTTTATGTTCTTGTATATCACACTCCTATCATATATTACAACATCTGTTGCAAAAAAGTTATGCATGAAAAAAACGATTAAGCTCATTTGGATGTCGACCTTGCGCATTATCATAAAAAAAAGACTGCATCTGATAGATGCACCACCATTTCTATCGGATATGCTGCAAAAAAAACTCACGCTCCAGAATCCCAAATGGCTTGAAAATGAACGCATGGGAAGATGGAACAAGGGCATACCCAAAACATTGGCATTTTACGACATATTAAAAAGCAGCCTCTCTGTCCCCCGGGGACTTGCTCGGTGGGTAATTCTCCAGGCAAGGGAAAATAACATTGACCACACCATTGACGATAGAAGGCGCTGCCTGCCCGATATCCATATAGAATTTCAAGGCTCATTAAAACCCTTCCAGACCCAGGCTGCCAATGTGATGTTATCTAAAGACTTCGGAACACTGAATGCGCCGACCGGTTCAGGAAAAACAGTGATGGCACTTTTCATGATTGCCGCAAGAAACCAGCCTGCAACCATAATCGTTCATAACAAGAGCTTAGCGCATCAATGGATATCCCGGATTGAAACATTTCTCGGCATCGCGGAAAAAGAAGTCGGTCTGGTTGGTGATGGAAAAAAAATAATTGGAGAGCATGTCACCGTGGCCCTGGTTCAAAGTGTATACAAATATTCTAAGGAGATTGCCCGAAAAACCGGATTTCTTGTTGTGGATGAATGCCACCGAACGCCATCAAGAACGTTCACAGAGGCAGTCAGCCATTTTGATTCAACCTATTCTCTCGGATTAAGCGCCACGCCATACCGCAGAGACAATCTCTCGAACCTTATTTTCTGGTATCTGGGTGATGCGCATCACACGATCGACAAATCCTATCTGGTCGAAACCGGAGATATTCTCTCGGCAGAAATTATGATACGAAAAACACAATTCAAAACGTCTTTCGATCCGGTCAGGGAATATACCAAAATGCTTTCCGAACTTGCGGCAAACGATGAAAGGAACCGGCTTATTGCATCGGATGTGGCCCAGGAAGCCTCTGATCAAAAAGGGGCCTTTCTGATTCTTTCAGATAGAAAAACACATTGTGAATCCCTGAAAACGCTTCTTCAGTACAAATATAAAATAAACGCTGAAATACTGACGGGTGATCTGAATTCAAACCAGAGAGACGAAATTATAAAACGCCTGAAGCAAGGTAATCTTAAAGTGCTCATCGCCACAGGTCAGCTTATTGGGGAAGGATTCGACGCAGAGAATCTCGCCACGCTGTTTCTTGCAACACCTGTCCGGTTCAGCGGAAGGATCTTGCAGTATCTGGGAAGAGTTTTAAGGCCGTCCGGGGATAAACAAAAAGCACGTGTATTTGATTATGTGGATATCCACGTGGATGTGCTTGTGAATGCTGCAATGGCCAGGAAAAAGGCCTACGGCAGACACGCGACCATATATGAATAGCCACACCTGACATTCAGAATAAAATTCATAAATATAAAACTATATCCAAACAATATATTGACATTTTGAAATTTTTATGAATAATTGTTGTTAAATATTGGAGATACATGAATGATTGATGATACCAGCTTGCACATATTGAAAATCCTACAGGAAAAAGCCAGAATTCCAAACGTGGAAGTGGCCAGGCAAGTCGGCCTTGCGCCATCTGCTGTTCTTGAACGGATTAAAAAAATGGAAAAGCAGGGACTTATTGACGGCTATGAAGTCAGACTGAATCCTGAACAATTTAAACGGAACCTCGTTGCTTTTATTTTTGTGGATATGACGGATAGAAATGACCTGCCGGAAGCGGAAAAATGTCTCTCCGGCCTGACAGATATACAGGAACTTCATTTCATCACCGGAGAAGATTGCTATTTGTTGAAGGTGAGGGTACGGGATACCAGCGATCTTGAAAAGCTGATCCGGGAAAAAATATCCCGAATCGGAAAAGGGTGTAAAACCCGTACACTGATATCCCTGAAAACAGTCAAGGAGACATCCCGCATCCCTCTTGAGGACTATTGCAGTAAAACGTGAAATATGAGAACAAAAAACATGTGTATACAAGGAGAAATAATTTATGCCCATGCCTACTGATTTTTCAAACCGGCTGTCACCGGCCTTAGAGCATATTGCAGCGCATTTCGGGACCCCTTTCCACATATATGATGAAAAAGGCATCCGGGAAACCGGCGACTCACTGAAAACGGCTTTTTCCGGGTTGCCGTTTTTCAAGGAATATTTTGCCGTAAAAGCCCTTCCCAATCCGGCTATCCTCAGCATCATGAAAAGCCTTGGATTTGGATTTGACTGCAGCTCCATACCTGAACTGATGATAAGCCGGAAGACAGGGGCGACCCAAAACGACATCATGTTTACATCCAACAACACACACCCTCTGGAATTTATTGAAGCCGCCAGCCATGGGGGGTCTATCTTGAATCTTGATGACATTTCACTGATCGAAAAAGTACCGGTCATGCCCGAACTGATTTGCTTCAGATACAATCCAGGTGAAAGGCGCACAGGAAACAGCATCATCGGAAATCCTCTGGAAGCCAAATACGGCGTATCCCACGATCAGATCATCGATGCCTATCGGGAATCCCAAAAACGTGGGGCCAGACGCTTCGGCCTTCATACCATGCTGGCATCAAATGAGCTGAATTATACATATATGGTGGAAACCACCCGGATGCTTCTCCAGACTGTGGAAATGATATCGGAAAAAATCGGACAACCCTTTGAATTCATCAATATCGGCGGCGGCCTTGGCATTCCCTACAAACCTGAAGACACATATCTCGATATTAAAGCCATGGCAGAAGAAATCACCGCCCTTATGAATCTGTTCAGACAAAATCATGGCTATTGCCCGAAGTTCTTTATGGAAAGCGGCAGATATATGACCGGCCCCCACGGCATACTTGTGACGCGTGCCATTAACTCCAAAAATACTTACAGAAGCTATATCGGCGTGGATGCTTGCATGTCATCCCTGATGCGACCCGGAATATATGGGGCGTATCATCATATTACCGTTCATGAAAAGGAAGATGCTCCCCGGACACTTGTTGCAGATGTTGTGGGCTCCCTGTGTGAAAATAATGATAAATTTGCCGTCCAACGGCCATTGCCGGAAATTTCAGACGGGGATCTGTTGATGATTCATGATACAGGCGCCCACGGTTATGCCATGGGATTTAATTACAACGGACGGCTTCGTCCGAAAGAACTGCTTTTAAAACCGGATGGTCATGTTGAGCTGATCAGACGTGAAGAAACACCGGAAGACTATTTCAGAACGCTTGATTTTGAACCGGATGCGATATAGCATTTTAAATCCGATAAAAAACCCGGATTTGCGTTCATGCAATCCGGGTTTTTTTTATGATCGCCTGCCTGATATTCGGCAGACCCATTTTTTACTTGATATAGCCGGCTGATTCCAGTGCAAAGACTACCACTTTTTTCATCAACTTCTCTTTGATGGAAGAAGGATTGGCAAGCTGCATTCTTTCAAGAAAAGGCTTTGCGCTCGCCGAATCCGGCCCGAACATCCGCCTGACAAGATTGAAAAGGGTTTTGCCTTTTTTATTATCAACATTTGCCTTGAATGCACGAAGCGCCTGGCCAATCATGACCTCTTCAGGTTTGAAAATCGTGCCAAAGGGGAACAGGACAAAAAGGCCTTTTTCCTTATAAGGTGCGGCCAGTGCGTTCAGATGTTCCGGTGAATTATTTCTGAAACGTTCCGGAATCTGATAACTTTTTGCAACTTTCCCGGCTTTTTTAGCCTGGGTTAACAAGTCCTCCTGAAATCTTGAATCAGCAACATGAATAAGTGAAATGGCCACATCCTCATCAGATTTACCCCTTAAATCTGCAATGCCGTATTCGGTGACAATAATATCCCTAAGGTGCTTGGGCACAGAACAATGGCCATAATTAAAGACAATATTTGATTTGGCCTTTTCACCTTCCATCCGTGTGCTTCTGATCATGATAACACCACGACCGTCCTTGAGTTCATGGGCCATGGAAACAAAGTTATACTGACCGCCAATGCCACTTATCACCCGGCCATCCTCAAGCGCATCCGAAGCCACGGCACCATTCAATGAAGCAACCAGACCGGCATTGACGAACCTGCCATGAATACGCTGCAACCGCCTTAAGGTTTCACCGCCATAGAGCTGATTGACTACTTCAACACCGGTCATTGAGAACTGCATTCTCTCTTCTTCACTCATGTCCCTGAGTGACTGATAAAATCTTTCAGGACCGACAAAAAAAGCACCATGCATGATAACGCCGCCTTTGAGCGCGGTTCCCATGCATGTTTCGATGATTGCCTTCCTGGCTGTTTCATCAGAGAGATTTGCGGGGATACGCTTATCCCCATTTACAATGCACTCATCCTCATATGTGAGGCTGTCCTTGAAAATACCAAGTTCCTGGAGGAGGAGAACATCTTTTTCTGAAAGGCGGGTCCGGACAGCGTCTTCCTCAACCATCAAATCCAA
The DNA here is from genome assembly GCA_018816735.1 of Pseudomonadota bacterium. Classification (GTDB taxonomy): domain Bacteria; phylum Desulfobacterota; class Desulfobacteria; order Desulfobacterales; family JAHIVH01; genus JAHIVH01. Next base: position 166,888 of record JAHIVH010000113.1, read on the forward strand.
AAATTCAGGTGTAATTTTTTCCGTTATTTTACCCTCATTGAGAAGCTTTTGTATAGCCGCATTCTCATAAACCTTTCTTTTCAGAATGCCGCTTTTATATAAATGAATAAATCCGTCTACCAGCATTTCAGAAGACCCGTAAAGACCCTGATCAAACGTTTCAAGGCCGCCTATCTCTTCTATCATATTGGGCCAGTTGTCCTGAACTTTCATATCCGATATAAGCTTTTTATATTGATCGTTATGATCCTGCCTGGCCTGAAGTCCGCAAACAAGTCCGTCGCCAAGAGAACCGATACCTATCTGCAGCGTCCCGCCGTCTTTCACCAGCGTGCTGGTGTAGAGGCCGATCATATGGTCCTGCACCGTCACAGGCTCTTTGGGCACATTAAAGAGATCAAAATAATAATCCGGATTGTCAACGATCATATCCGCCTCACTCCCATCAGAGCAGGCATCCCCATACATGAACGGCAGGTTTTCGTTAACCATGCCAATGATCGCCACTTTTCTGCCTTTTTTCTCCTCTTCCCTCAGGGCGCGCGCTGCTTCAAGCGGGGTATCCGAATTGCAACTGGCGCTGTAATAGACCTTGCCATCTATTGTTTTTTTGGCAAGCATCTGGGCAGCCACATTCATGCCAATCTTGATGATATCTCTGACCACATGCGTATAATTGGTACTGATGTGATTTCTTTGAGCATACTCAACGCTTAAATACGTCGCTGCCCGGCTGAAAAACTCGTGAATTTTGACATTGGGCGGCAGTTTGTTTGCCCTTAAGTCACGAATACAGTCAAAATCCGGCCAGGTTGGCCAGGTCCGCTCGGCAATGGGGGCAACCAGCCGTCTTTCCAGATCGCTTGACCATGTGGGTTTTTCTAGAAACAGTGCGGAGAGAATCGTTAAATCTATAGATGGATCTTCCTTGGCCCGCCTGTAAAACTCATTTGCAAGGAGATTGGGTTTACCCAGCGCCAATGGCATTCCCATAACAATTTTTTTCCCGACTTTCCCGATAACATCATCTACACATTTTTTTACATCCTCATAATACTTGGGCCTTTGGCTTTCCATCTCTTCCCCCTGGCAAAAAAATTTCTAAATATGGTTTTCCAGATAAAACCCTGTTTCTTCAAACCATACCAATTACCAAATAAATAAAATATTTAAATGGTTACATGTATTTAAAACAGCGTTCGCCTGTCAAAGAAAATTTACAAAAAAGAAAGACCATTCTAAAATTTGCACGTGTTGTCAAGCTTTTTCGATAGAATGGTCACGCCGACCGATGGAAACAAGACCCGATGTAAATTTATACGAGTCCCTGATCCAGCATGGCATCTACAACTTTAATAAATCCGGCTATATTCGCGCCATTCACATAATTTCCAGGCGTGCCATATTCTTCTGCCACATCCACACAGGCCTGATGAATACTTTTCATGATAAATTGAAGCCGCTGGTCGACTTCTTTTCTGGGCCAGCTGATGCGCATGCTGTTCTGCGCCATTTCAAGACCTGAAACCGCAACACCACCTGCATTTGAGGCTTTGGCCGGCGCATAAAAAATCCCGGCATCCTGAAACACGGTCACCCCCCCAGGTGTTGTTGGCATATTTGCGCCTTCGCATACCAGCCGAACACCATTTTTAACCAGATGTTCCGCATCAATATGATTGATTTCATTTTCCGTGGCGCTGGGAAATGCGCAATCCGCCTTGTGATCCCACAGCGGATTGTATGCCACGCGCTGATCTCTATCCGTATATACGGCATCCTTATATTTATCCGCATATTCCTTGATCCGTCCCCGTTTGACATTTTTCAGTTTTTTAACAAATGCCAGTTTTTTTCTATCGATCCCTTTTTCATCATAAATATAACCTGAAGAATCCGAAAGGGTTAACACTTTGCCGCCCAGGTCAAGCACCTTTTCCGCCGTGTATTGGGCGACATTACCTGATCCGGATATCAGACAATATTTCCCTTCCATGCTTTCCCCGGCTGTAGACAACATTTCCGAAGCAAAATACACGCACCCGAAGCCTGTCGCTTCCGGACGGATCAGGCTTCCCCCCCAGTTCAGGCTTTTGCCGGTCAGGACACCGGTAAACTCATTGGACAATTTCTTGTACATACCAAACAGAAAACCGATTTCCCTGGCGCCCACGCCGATATCACCTGCGGGTACATCGGTATTGGCCCCCACATGCCTGAAAAGCTCACACATAAAACTCTGACAGAATCGCATGACTTCATTATCTGATTTTCCTTTTGGGTCAAAATCAGAGCCGCCCTTGCCACCGCCCAGGGGAAGCGTTGTCAGTGCATTTTTAAACATCTGTTCAAATGCGAGAAACTTGAGAATGGAAAGATTGACAGACGGATGAAATCTCAATCCCCCCTTATACGGGCCTATAGCACTGTTCATTTCTATTCTGAATCCCCGGTTGACATGGATATCCCCCCGGTCATCCATCCAGGGAACCCTGAAAATAATCGTTCTCTCCGGCTCGGTGATTCTTGCCAGAATATTTGCCTTCCGATACTGAGGGTTTCTGTCCAGAACGGGTTTGACAGAGTCCACAACTTCCATGACTGCCTGATGAAATTCTTTCTGATCCGGATCCTTTTCCTTGATGCTGTCCATAATATCTTTCATACCGGTCCCCCATGCTTAAAATTTTTAATAATAACTGCCCTCAATGTTTTCCCGTCAACTTTCAGGATGACAGGTTCCTTTAAACTGACATACCTTATATATGCGGTTTCAAAAGTTACCGGACGAGACTGGACCCACTCCCAGTCTATAAAATCAGTCCCTTTTTGGGTCACCGTCAGGTAAGTGATACCCAGTGACGTAATATTGTGAAAAAAATGCGTACCTTGTGACGGTGCGGCATTCAGTTGAGTTGATGTGGTTTCAATAATACAGGAAACTCCGGATATGTCCTTCCAGGTCACCGGGATGCCCAGGAACCGGTCTGCTGACCCCCAGCGCCCGGGGCCTGCCAGGATATACCGATATCCCTTTTGTTCAAGCATACTGTTTATTCTTCCGATCTCTGCAGCGATATTGATTGTCTTAACAGGATCAAATGCATCCGGCTTGACAAAAACGATATCATGAAATTCCGCGATCTGACCGTGGCCCATAGCGTTTCCGGAACGGCAAAAAGCCTGTTCCAGGTCTTTTTCTGAAATCTCAACATCATGGATGTCATGCTGGACTGTCATGGGCCGAATCTGCAGCAATTGAAATTCCGGTTTATTTTTTGCGTCTGAGGCCAGATCGATTGCAAATTCCATTTCAACCGGACATCCCATTCCCGTTCTTCCCATATCGAGGAGTTCCCGGATGATCTCAGGAAGATTCAGAAACGATTGTTTCAAAAGCCTTGCAAAAGTCATTACAGGATATCCGGTTGAATTGAAAGTGTCTCTTATCCTGTGATCATCCGGATAGTATGTGCTTGAAAAAATTTTTACCGGTTCATGATCACACGCATCATCAATGTCCAGTTGCGCGAGTTGCAATGCGTCGGATGTTGTGATGACTTCCGGAAAGGACTTCATGTTCAGCGCAAAAAACCGCTTCTGGGAATGGTCAAGGATGGCATCTACGCTTGAAAATTGAGGAATAAATTCCGGATACCGGGGAGAAAACCGGATTGATGAATAGCCTTCAACGACGGATTTTCCCAATCCCATCGAAATAAACGCGATTCCCTCTTCCGGCTTCATATAGTCAATCGGGTAGTAGTTATACGATTGAGCAACGCCTGATACTGCCGGATAAAAATAATCGCCATATACATTGCCCGCCAGTTTTTGGATAATAACGGCCATTTTATCCTCTTCCGTTCTCACCATGCCTGTCTTTGCAAATGTTTGAGGAACCTGTAAAAAAATGGATGCATATACAAGTTTGATTGCAGCTATCAACTGATCCAGCCGGACACGGATATCAGGATGATTATTTGGCAGCATGAAAGTATTGTAAGCACCGGCACATGGCCTGTAGTACCCGTCTTCCATTAGACTTGAGGACCGTATGGCCAGAGGGTAATTTATCCTGTCAAGCATCTGCTCCAGGTCCCGTGCCAGCCATTCCGGAAACCTGCCATTCAGAAAAATTTCTTCTATCCGGGCATCATCCTTTCCTTCTGCCCTGAAATCCTGGAACTTATTCTCCTCCATAAATGCATCAAAGCCTTCTGTTGAAATAACCGTTGTTTTTGGAACAACAATATGAATATCCGCATATTCTCCCTCTAGCCTGGTGGTCTCCTTCAGACGATTCAACAGAAAGGCAAGCCCCCTCGCCTTTCCACCCAATGATCCCCGGCCGATTTTAATGAATCCGGCATAGGGGTCAAATCCGTCCTGGATAAAATCTGCGATTCGTCCTTCCTGGCGTTCTATAAGCGTTCTTTTTATTACAGACGTCAGGTAGTGTTTTACATCGGTTTCACTTTTAAAATCACCGACCTTCACATCTTTCAGTTCATAAGCAAGTTCAATTTCGCCACGCGCCATGAGCCAGGTTGAAAAATCATTACGTTCCGCATGATACAGAATCGATTTTTCAGAAACAGATGGTAAAATGCTCCCCAAGGTTCTCAAGTTTGAGGCACGGGCAAGAACCCTTCCACCGGGCAACCTGAACACAAAATCACCAAACCCAAGATTTCTGACCAGAAAATACCGAATATCTGCATGAAGAGAAGGAGAATTTTTATTAAAAAAGAACGCCTGAATATTTGACGCCCTTTCACTGTTTGACTCTTCGGAGCTTAACATGCAAAGGGGAATAGAGGGCATGTCTCTTCTGATCATGGAAAGAAGTTCATAACCGGCATTATTACTTATGACATTGTTTTTTTGAAACCGGACGTCCGAAAGGACACAAAGAAGATATGGCTTGAATTTTCTGTAAAGAGACTCCGCCTCCTCATAATTCTCGGCAATGAGAATTTTAGGCCTGGCTCTCATCCTCAATATCCGCTGCTCTTCGTTTATGGACTCATCCATGACCGACTGGGTCTGAAGAACAACTTCCTTATATAAAAGGGAAAGAAGAGATGATAAGTAAACAGGGGAATCTTCAACAAAAATAATGACTCTGACTTTCGCCTTTTTGGTATCTTCGGAAACATTCATTATATCTTCCGAATTTTTGATCAGTGCCAGTAACAGATCAGCATTGCCGCGCCAGACAAATATCCTGTTGATGAATGCCCGATAATCAGATTTAAGAAGGGTCACCGTCTCCAGTATATCATGGGCCAGAAAATAAACGGGAAGTTCGGGGTATGTTTCCTTTATTTTCCGGCAAAGCATGTGAGGCGCCATGTCTGAAAGGTGGGGCATGGCAATGACCAGATCAAATGCTTTCTTCTTGAGCAAATCCAGCGTTTCATTGGCCGAGGACGCCCATGTAATCATAGGGGGGCTACTCAGGTTCAACCCTTTGTATTCATGAATTATTCTTTCAGCAAGACGGCCATCCTCCTCCATAATGAATGCCTCATAGGGGCTTGAGACGAGGAGAATCTCTCTCACTTTTCTGGCCATGAGCTCATAAAATACTTTAAATGAATTTCTTCCTGTCTTTCGGGAATTTTTTTTTAAAGGCATGATGCTCCATGTTGTATAGGGTGCCGCCGACAAAAGCCATCCTGAATGCATGGCATATATAATGAACAACTATCCTTATAAAATCAAGAATAAACATGATTTACAGATAATACATAGAGCATTTCGAGGATTAAAAATTTAATACCTTTATAAAAATCATCTTCTTAAGGCAAACTTTCCCTGGAATGTGTCTCTCACATCAAGCATATGGTGTATTAAATCAACCACCGATTTTTTTTCCAATGCCCACATGGGAGCGACAAGCTCGGCAGGATGGGGATCACCCGTAATCCTTTGAATGATAACATGATGCGGCAATCTCTCCAGGAAGTCACACACCAGTTCCGCATATTCGTGTTTTTCAAGGCACCGGTAGTCTCCTTTTTCATAAAGTGCATGAAGGGGTGTCCCCCTGATCACATAGAGCAGGTGAAGTTTGACACCGTCAACTCCCAAATCTGCGAGAATATCCGCCGTTTCCATCATCATTTCTCTGGTTTCCTGAGGCAATCCCAGAATCACATGGGCACAGAGTTTAATCCCCCTGCCTTTTGCCATATCAACCGCGTCTCTGAAACAATTAAAATCATGCCCTCTGTTGATCAGGGCAAGGGTGGTATCATGAGCGGACTGAAGGCCGTATTCCAGCCAGACAAGGTAATCTCTGGCGTAATTCTCGAAAAGGTCCAGGATGTCATTATCAATACAGTCCGGTCTTGTTCCCACTGCCAGTCCGATCACCCCCTTGAACCGCAAGGCCTCATCATATACCTGCTTCAGCCTTTCCAAAGGGGCATAGGTATTGGTATAGGCCTGGAAATAAGCGATAAACCTGTCTGTCTTGTACCGTTTAATGACCCGCCTGCTCCCTCTTTCAAGCTGCTCGGTAATGGGGACGCCCTTTTGAAACGCACCTGTCCCGGAGCCTTGAGGGTTACAGTAGATGCATCCGCCTGTGGATATTTTGCCATCCCGGTTGGGGCATGTAAATCCGGCATCCACAGTTATCTTGTGGACGCGGCCACCGTAAATGGTCCTGAAATACGTATTGAAATCATTGTATCTTTTTTTCATAATTTCATACCAAAATCCAAAAAATTAACTGCCTAAAATCCCAAAATACGATATAAGGACTCCTTATTATAGAACCGATATCGACTTTAGTCGTCTTCGGATAGTATTATATTATAAAAATGATTCGGACGGAAATGGGTTTTTATAAAAAAAAATATGATGTGATTGTGATAGGTGCCGGCCACGCGGGATGTGAATCAGCTCTTTCCGCGGCCAGAATGGGCTGTTCCGTATTAATGCTCACTATTGATCTGGATAAAATAGGGGCCATGCCTTGCAGCCCCTCCATCGGAGGCAGCGCCAAAGGCCAGCTTGTAAAGGAAATAGATGCGCTTGGCGGAGAAATGGCAAAAGTTTCCGATAAAACAGCCATCCAATACAAGACGCTGAATACCAAAAGAGGGCCTGCTGTTCATTCAACACGAACGCATAATGACAAAATAAGATATCATATCGTGATGAAATCTGTGCTGGAAAACCAGCCGGGGATAGACATCAAGCAGACAATGGTTGAAAAACTGGTTGTTGAAAATAGTCATATAAAAGGAATTATCGACCGGACAGGATATGGGTATATGGCGGATACCGTTGTCGTTGCCGCCGGGACATTTTTAAACGGACTCGTTCATATCGGGTCAACCCATTTCCATGCAGGAAGGGCCGGTGAATTTGCATCCCTTTCCCTCCCCCAACACCTTAAAGAACTGGGGTTCGAGCTTGGCCGGATGAAAACAGGAACGCCACCGAGGCTTGATAAAAAAACGATCGATTTTACACAATTTATTGAACAAAAAGCCGATGAAAACCCAACGCCTTTTTCCATGTTTACCCAAATCCCCCCCCTTCAGCAGGTTTCAAGCTATATGGGCCACACAAATGAAAGAAGCCGGCAAATTGTGATAGACAATCTCGACAAATCCCCTCTGTACTCCGGTGTGATAAAAGGGGTTTCCGCCCGATACTGCCCCTCTTTTGAAGACAAAGCCGTTCGATTTCCGGACCGCACGAGCCACCATGTGATTCTTGAAGCTGAAGGTATTGATACAGATGAAATTTATGCCAGCGGTCTTGGAAACAGCCTGCCTGTCGAAATCCAGATGGAATTCATCCGTTCAGTTGAGGGGCTGGAACACGTAGAGGTGATGCGTCCTGCATATGCGATTGAATATGATTATGTCAATCCCATCCAGCTTGCACCCACGCTCGAAACAAAATTGATATCCGGCCTTTTTCTGGCCGGTCAGATAAACGGCACATCCGGATATGAAGAAGCTGCTGCACAAGGGTTATGGGCAGGCATCAACGCCGCATGCAAGGTTCAAAAACGGCCACCATTTATCCTCGACCGGTCACAGGCATATATGGCTGTCCTGACAGACGATCTCATTACCCGTGGCACGCGGGAGCCGTATCGGATGTTCACTTCACGGGCAGAATACAGGCTGATGCTGAGGGAAGACAACGCGGATTTAAGATTATCAGAGATTGGACATGAACTGGGCCTTATCAGTGATGACAAAATTCGTGAGATCAGGGATCGGAGAGCAAGCATCTCATCAGAAATGGACCGGCTCAGAACAACGGTACTGAAACCGACCCGGGATGTGAATGTCTATCTTGAAAAAATAGGTACCAACCTGATTGACAACGGCATCTACCTGGACCAGTTGCTCAAAAGAGCTGAAGTGACCTATGAGGACATAGAAAAACTTTCAGGCAGTCCTGCGTCTGTGAATGAATCCATCGCAAAACAGGTGGGAATTGAAATCAAATACGAAGGCTATATCAAGAGACAACTGGAAGAAATAAAAAAATTTCAGAATCTTGAACGTATCAGAATGCCTGAAGATTTTGACTATGCATCTGTTCACGGGCTTTCAAATGAACTCAAGGAAAAACTTGCCAGAATCAGACCGGTATCTTTGGGCCAGGCATCCCGTATCGACGGCATGACACCTTCTGCTATATCTGTGATTATGATTATGCTAAAAAAGGGAGCTGCCCTTTAATTGGCAACAAACATCCTTGACATCATATAGCTTTATACATATTTTTAATGACTTATTTAAGATATGATCATTGATGACATCAAAAAATTTATTTTTCGATTTTGGAATAGCTGAGGATTAAAAATATGGCCGACCAGGATTATTACAGTGTATTGGGCGTAGACAAAACCGCAACACCTGAAGAAATAAAAAAAGCCTATAGAAAGCTTGCCATGAAATATCATCCGGATAAAACAAAAGGTGATAAAACCGCTGAAGAAAAATTTAAAAAAATCAGTGAAGCCTATGCTGTTTTAAGTGACAGCAAAAAAAAACAGGAATATGACACATTTGGTTCAACCGGTTTCCAGCAGCGATATTCCCAGGAAGATATTTTCAGAAATTTTGATTTCAGCGATATATTCAGGGACTTGGGATTTGGCGGATTTTCTACCGGATTTGGGGGCAGGGGCAGACGGCAGCAGCATATCAAGGGATCGGATCTCATATATGAAATTCCCCTTACATTGGAAGAAGTAGCCGCAGGAACGAACAAAACCATTTCGCTTCAGCATGGGGGGAGATCAGAACAGGTATCGATAAAAATACCCAAAGGCATGATTGAAGGGAAAAAATTAAGACTTGCCGGAAAAGGAGAAGCAGGCCCCTTTGGCGGCTCACCTGGCGATCTTTTTATCAAAGCCAAAATGATAAAAGATCCGGTATTTGAAGCAGAAGGATATGATCTTTTTATAGACAAAACCGTAAAAATAAGTGAGGCCCTTATGGGGACTGAAGTATCTATCCCCACAGTCAAAGGGAAAGAGGTCGCCCTGAAAATTCCACAGGGAACTCAGCATAAAACCAAAATGCGTCTGGCCGGGATGGGGCTTCCCAAAATGAATTCAACTGAAAAAGGGGATCTGTTTGTGCGGATTCATTTAAAGATTCCCAAGAAACTTACCGAAGAACAGAAAAAAGCCATTGAAAAACTGACGGAAGCCGGGTTATAAATGTACTATTGACAATTGAGGCTGTTCATTATACGTATGTATTGATTTTTATTTGTTTTTTGGAAATTTCAGGCACAAATACTTTGAACTGACAGATCTTCCTTGGGAAGATTTATTTTCGCAAGCTTTTTTTATAACCACCCCGGACGTCTTAACCATTTACCAATAAGCTGATTCTTGTTTAACATGGTTGAACTGAAAAAAGTTTTATCGGAAGAAAATATAAAAGACCGAATAGAACGCGTGGCAAAACAGATATCTTCCGATTACAAGGATAAGAATCTTGTCTTGATCGGTATTCTGAAAGGTTCTTTCATATTTATGGCTGATCTGATGAGACATATCAACATTCCCCTGATAGCAGATTTTATGGGTGCGTCAAGTTATCATCAAGGGACATCACCATCGGAAACGGTTAAAATCACCAAAGACATTACGGTCGATATCAAAGGAAAGGATGTTTTGGTTATTGAAGACATTATAGATACAGGCAGAACACTTTCTTTTCTCCTGAACCATCTGAAGTCCTTTGAACCGGCCAGCATCAAGATTTGTACTCACATCAAAAAAAATGAACGCCGTGAAATTGACATTCATATTGATTATGCTTGCCATACAATTGAAAAAGGATTTCTGGTTGGCTATGGACTTGACTACAACGAGGCATATAGAAACCTTCCGGAAATATATCATATGAAATTCTAATCAGTGAGGATGAACAATGATCATTAATTGCGAAAAATGCAGCAGCAGTTTCAATTTAAAGGACAGCCTTGTAAAACCTGCCGGATCAAAGGTCAGATGCTCAAAATGTAAACACATTTTTATTGTTTATCCCTCTGAAGACGCGCCTGAGCCTGAGATGAAATCCATTGAACCGGACGTTCAGGATCAACCTGCTGCTTCTGAAAATGGCATATCCTTTGAGTATGCAGAGCAAGAAACCGCCGATAGGGATCTTGAGGCAACGGGAAAGCCGCCAGCAGACGATCTTGATCTTGAAATGGCATTTGAGACATTGGCTGATCAAGAAACAGAGGATGAAGAAGACAAACTGAACCTTGAGTTCGATGATGATATCGATAAAATAGAGCCTGACCTTGAGGATGAAAAGGCGGGGCAGCCAGAAGATGAGCTTGATTTTTCCGATTTGGGAAAAATGTTTGATGATGAAGATGGCGATACGGGCGCAAAGGATGCTGAAGATGATTCAGAACTCAACCTCACGCTGGAAGACGATGATAAAACAGAAGACGAACTCGACTTTTCGGGTATCGGAGATATCATAGACAAGGAGGTGGCATCTTCCGGCATGGAGAGTGAAGACACTGACATGGACCTTGACCTGTCGCTTGCAGATGAAGACAAAATGTTCTCAGATAATGCGCCGGATGAAGATCTTGATTTTTCAGAGCTTGAAAAAATGCTCGAAGAAGATGATTTTGAATCTGATGATCATTCAGAGGAAAATCTTGAACTGGATCTGGATCTCGAGCTTGCCCCGGAAGAAGCAAGTGATGATGACTTGGCTCTTGAAATGGGAACATCCGAAGGTGAAGACGAAGATATGGATTTTTCCGATATTGAAGAAATGCTGGAATCTGACGAAGATGAAGTCAATGAGGATGAACCGGAATTGGTCATGGAGCCAAAACAGACCGGCTCAGGCGATGAAGATTTTGAGTTTACGCTTGAAGAGGATCAGCCCGAATCAGAGGATGCGGAAGAGGATCATATTGAAGAAGATGAAGATATGGAAATCAATCTCGATGCAGAAGATGAGTCCGAGCTTGACATGGATGTCGAGGTTGAAGTTGCGGATGATGAATCTCTGGATAGCGAAGACTTGGACCAGGACGAGATTGAGGCTCAAGAGGAGGAACCGGCTATTAAGCCCCCCCCCCCTGCCAAAAAGAAAAAAACGAGCCCTGCCCTTATCATTCTGCTTATTCTTGTGATGATATGCGGTGGGGGATATGCGGCATTGACACTGCTGAATATTGATATCAGTAAACTTCCTGATATGTTGACGGGAAATACTGCTGAAACAGGGATAAAAGATCCCGGCAACCTGAAGATCACAACACATGATGTCCGCAGCAAATTTATCGAGAACAGAAAAAGCGGAAGGATTTTTGTTATCACCGGCAGTGTCACAAACGAATATAGCGCTCCCAGAAGCTTTATCAGTATCATCGGGAAATTATATGCCAAAGAAAAATCCCTCGCAAAAACAGAAAATGTTTTTGCCGGGAATTTCCTGTCAGATATCGATCTTACCCAGATGAATATAGAAAGTATTTCCAGCAGGCTGAAAACCAGAAATGGAGACAACAATATCAACATTCAGGTGAAGCCGCAGGACAGCATCCCGTTTATGATTGTTTTTTCAGAACTTCCGGAAGACCTGGCTGAGTTTACAATTGAGGTGACCAGTTCAATAAGCGGATAGAAAAAACGTTTTTTCATCTTGACTAAGTTTTTTTTTGCTGGTAAAAGGCCTTTCGTTCCTGGTTTTCGAACTTTTTGGCGATGTAGCTCAGTTGGTTAGAGCATTCGGTTCATATCCGAAGTGTCCGGGGTTCAAGTCCCTGCATCGCTACCAGATGAACCCAATGGGCCACCTTTCAAGATATCGGGGTGATTCATTTTAAAAATATATTTTTTTAAAAAGCCGTGGCGTGTTTGATCTTGCCACGGCTTTTTTTATGGCAAGGCTCACCTTTAACGTCAGCTTAATGTTCTCAGTTAATTAAATTAAATTCTTGCAATTGATTCAAAAAATCTGTAAAAGTTATCTTTAATGAAAAAATTCCCTACCATAATGAACAAACCTTTTATTCCTTACGTGGTTCCGTTTTTACTGTTGTTTATTTTTATCTATCTGGCTCCTGCTTTAAATATTTCAAAGGGATTGGCATACCCCATCCAGACCATTTGCCTTGCGGGCGCCCTGCTCTATTTTCGTCATGCCTATAAAAATGAGATCAAGCCTGTTTTTGATTTGCCGGCCATACTGGCAGGGGTACTGGTTTTCGTCATCTGGGTGTTACCCGAAGGATATTACCCGGAGATCGGCGCATCTCAATTCAACCCTTATGATTATGGCAGCGGATGGGCCATTTATGTCCTGATCGGTTTCAGAATGGCAGGCGCTGTGCTTGTGATCCCCTTGATGGAAGAGTTATTCTGGCGGTCCTTTGCCATGAGATTTTTGATCCATGAAGATTTTGGTTCCGTTCCCCTTGGCAGCTTTACCTGGGGGTCATTTATCATTGTTTCAATTGCCTTTGGCTTTGAACACCACCAATGGCTCCCGGGAATTATTGCCGGTATGATTTATGCCGGTGTGCTTTACCGGACAAAAAACCTGTTTTCACCGATTCTCTCCCACGCAGTAACCAACCTTCTTCTAGGCATTTACGTTCTCATGACAAGCAAATGGGCGTTCTGGTAAACCTTTTTCCCCTGCAACTCAAAAAAAACCTCAGTGAAAGCTTGAAAAAACCAAACATATTATATTATATTTACAAATTTGGATTTATCTGAACCCATGTTTAAGAAAATCCGGGTGTATGTTGCGATCAGGATTATATGATGATTCCAGGTTATGAAAAAATAGTTGAAGAGCGTATATTGAAGGCTCAGAAAAACGGGGATTTTGACAATCTCGAAGGAACCGGGAAACCCATTCATTATGAAGATGAAACAGGTATCCCTGAAGATCTGCGTCTTGCCTATAAAATTTTAAAGAATGCCGGGTGTATCCCGCCTGAGCTTGAAACAAGCCGGGAAATCCGTCAAACAGAAGATCTTCTGAAATGCCAGCCTGATACTAAGGAAAAGTACAGGCTCATGAAAAAATTGAACATGCTTCTTCGTAAAAGGACAATTGAAGCACCGGCATTCGCATCGGTATCGGTAATGGAACAGTACCACCAGTCGCTGGTGGATCGGATTTCAAAAAAAGCATGAACCCCATTGAGAAGGAGATGACGTATCAAATAAAATAAAGGCACTTACTAAACATTCAATTCCGTTTGAATGTGTTTACATATAACATTGAAAATAGAAAATACTGACAATGAATTTTTTAAAGAAAGACAAAACCAATAGCGGTGACGGCGTTGTTAAAAGCGTGTTCATTGCTTATTTTATTCTTGTAATGCACGTTGCCCTGGTCGCCGGAATCGGTTTGCTGATTCTTTTCTTCCGCGGCATTGTTCATTATATGCTCTGGATTTTTTTAGGCGGTTCGGCATCGATTATCGGTATCGGATATCTCCTTTATAAAAAAATGAAAAAAGAAGGTAAATCACTCCAGGAAATCCTGGCACTTCCGGCCTTTTCCGGTCGGTCTGTTGAGGTCAATCTTCTGGGCGGCCTGGCTTCCCTGAAACTTGGTAAAACACAAAATTCCAACCATCTGGGCTATCACCCCCAGGACAATCTGAAACAAATCCAGGGTCCGACATCCCTCAGGGTTAACGATCTGTCAGAACTTGCAAGACTCTATGAAAAGAATCTGATCTCAAAAGAAGAATATGTAAAAGCAAAACAGGAAATATTTGATTTTAATTTACCAGAAAGGGAATGAACCCCAAAATGAGTCTCAGGACAAAAATTCATGTGGCGCTTCTGTCCGGCGGTATTTCTTCTGAAAGAGACGTATCCCTGAAAAGCGGTCAACAGGTTTACGATGCACTTGACCAGACCAAATATGACATCACCTGCTATGACCCGAAAACCGATCTGCCGCTCATTTTAAGGGATGCCGGACAAATTGATATCGCACTCATCATCCTTCATGGTCCTTATGGAGAAGACGGCACCATTCAGGGATTTCTTGATCTTATAGGAATTCCCTATCAGGGTTCCGGTGTTTTGGGAAGTGCGCTTTCCATGAACAAGATGGCTTCCAAAAACGCCTATCTCCAGGCAGGCTTGTGCTGCCCCAGAAGCATCATGCTTGAAAAGGCTCAACCGTATTCCGTTGATGAATGTGTCGTTGAACTGGGGCTTCCCATCGTGGTCAAGCCTGTTGAAGGCGGATCAAGTATCGGCATGTCCATTCCCCGAACGAGCCTGGAACTTAAAACAGCTATTGATACTGCGTTTGAATACGACCATGAAATCCTTCTTGAAACCTATATCCAGGGAACAGAACTCACCTGTGGGGCGATAGGAAACAGCACAAGGCTGGAAACGCTCCCTATTATCGAGATCGTTCCCAACAAAAAATACCAGTTTTTTGACTATGAGGCAAAATACACCACAGGTGCCACCGATGAAATCTGCCCGGCCCGGATAAGTGAAAAAATTGCAGAGAAAGTCAGGGATTATACCATAAGAGCCCACAAAGCCCTTTTTCTGAAAGGGTACAGCCGGTCCGATTTTATCCTGAAGAATGAGGATATATACATTCTTGAGACCAACACCATTCCGGGCATGACCGCAAACAGCCTGCTGCCTCTTTCAGCGAGGACCGCAGGCATTTCATTCAGTGCGCTCCTTGACAAATTGATCGAACTGGGTATAGAGGAAGCATCCTTAAAAAAATCGAATTGAAAAAAATGTATAACGGCTCACGCCATGCGATTGAAGCCAGCTTGAGAAAGGAAAGGAAATCCCATGAAAGTTCTTGTAATCGGAAGTGGCGGCAGAGAGCATGCCCTTGTTTGGAAAATCGCCCAGAGCCCCAAGGTCAGGCATATTTTCTGCGCACCCGGAAACGCTGGCATTTCTGAACTGGCAACGCTTGTTCCCATTCAAGCCAGCGACATCGAAAAAATCGTTTCCTTTGTAAAAGAGGAAGCCATTGACCTGACTGTTGTTGGTCCGGAAGATCCGCTCTCAAAAGGCATCGTGGATATCCTTGAAAAAGAAGGTCATAAAGTGTTTGGCGCATCCCAAAAAGCAGCGAACCTGGAAGCCTCCAAATCCTTTGCCAAATCGCTGATGAACACATACGGCATCCCCACGGCCAAAGGCCAGACATTCACCGCTTTCAGCAAAGCGGAAAAATATATCAAAACCCTGGGAGCGCCGCTGGTTGTCAAAGCCGATGGCCTGGCCGCAGGAAAAGGTGTCATGGTCTGTCAAACCGGAAAAGAAGCCATGGATGCCTTGAAGCAGATCATGACCGAAAAAGCGTTTGGTGATGCCGGGAACAAAGTCGTCATTGAAGAATGCCTCACCGGTGAAGAAGCCTCCTTTCTGGCACTGACAGACGGAAAAACCGTTCTGCCGCTTCCCTCCTCCCAGGACCACAAACGCATATTTGATAATGACGAAGGCCCGAACACAGGAGGCATGGGTGCCTATTCTCCGGCACCATTAATAGATGGCATTCTCCATAAAAAAATCATGGAGGATATCATGATTAAAACCGTCCAGGCCATGGCCGAAGAAGGCATCCCCTACAAAGGTATTCTTTATGCAGGCCTCATGATTGATAAAGATAAAATAAAAGTACTGGAATTCAATGCCCGGTTTGGCGACCCGGAAGCCCAGCCCCTTCTGATGCGCATAAAAAGTGACCTGGTCGAACTCATGGAAGCAACGATCTCGGGAACCCTTCATGAGCACACCCTTGAAATTGACCCCAGGCCGTCTGCATGTATTGTCATGGCCGCCAAGGGATATCCTGGGTCTTATAAAAAAGGCATGGCCATCTCCGGCCTGGATGCTGCAGCCAAAATGAAAGACACCGTTGTCTTTCATGCAGGAACAGTAAAAGAAAAAAATAAAATTGTCACAAACGGAGGACGGGTTCTGGGCGTAACCGCCCTGGGCGACTCCATTGAAAAAGCCCTTGAACAGGGGTATGCAGCTGTTTCCAAAATCAAATGGCAGGGTGCCTATTTCAGAAAAGACATTGGGCAAAAAGCCATTAAACGCATCAATACGCCGCCCCAGGTAGGAATTGTCATGGGCAGCGACTCCGATCTTCCGGTCATGATGGAAATCGTAAACGTGTTGAAGAAATTCGGCATCACCTATGAAATGACAGTGGCCTCCGCACACAGAACCCCAAAAAAAGCAGCCGATTTCGCAACCAGCGCCAGAGACAGAGGTATGAAGGTCATCATTGCCGGTGCCGGCCATGCCGCCCATCTGGCAGGTGCGATGGCCGCTCACACGACGCTTCCGGTCATTGGTGTGCCTATTGACTCATCCGCACTTTCAGGAATGGATGCCCTTCTCTCAACCGTCCAGATGCCACCCGGTATCCCTGTGGCAACCGTTGCCATCGGAAAACCCGGCGCAACCAATGCCGGTATTCTGGCCGCTCAGATGATTGCCATCGCAGATCCTGAGATCGCCCGGCTACTGGTTTTATATAAAGAAGACATGGCCAGAAAAGTTGAAGAAAAAGCAGCGAAAATTGCAGGATTACCCAAATAACACCCGAAAAATTGACCCCTTGCTTCCCGAAGAACATATCATTGCCCAAGCAGCTGATATGTTGCGGGAAGGAGGGATTGTCGTATTTCCAACCACCTGCCTCTATGGCATGGCTGCAGACGCCTTTAATCCGGAAGCCGTAAACGCTGTATTTCGTATAAAAAACCGCCTGCCGGACAATCCCTTACTGATTCTCATTCAAGACAAAACCGTTCTCAAAGATGTGGCTGAAACCGTTCCGCCGGATGCCATCAAACTGATGGATCGTTTCTGGCCGGGGAAGATCACCATTATACTGAAGGCCTCGTCTGACATACCGGATAACCTCACCGGAGGCACAGGGAAAATTGGTGTCCGAATCCCCGGTCATCCAGTGGCCACAGCCCTGGTCAATTCATTTAAACACCCGATCACCGGCACCAGCGCAAATATTTCAACCCGGCCCGGATGCGCAGACATCGCCTCCCTCTCTCCTGAAATTAAAAACAGAGCAGGGCTGATTCTCGATGCAGGCCCCTTAAAAGGTGGCAGCGGTTCAACCGTGATTGATGTTTCAGAAAAGCCTTATAGACTGATTCGGGAAGGTGCTATCAGCAAAATCGAGCTTGCCAATTTTCTTAAAACCGATTTAGCAGAGTAACCGATTTTAAATTGACAATTGCCTCAAATTTGCATATGAAAACTTACTTCACGCCGGAGTGGTGAAATTGGTAAACGCAGTGGACTCAAAATCCACCGGCTTCACGGCCTTGTCGGTTCAATTCCGACCTCCGGTACCAAAACAAAATCAAGGGTTTATGAAATTTTTCAAACTTTCCATAAACCCTTTTTTTATGCCTTTGGGTAACGTCTGGGTAACATTTTGTAAAAACAAGTACTGGCCAGTTCCTAATTTACCAATAACTCAGTTTCCGTCTTATCGAGTAAATATTTCCTGTAATATTGCTGGAACTCCATTGAAATAGAGGACCAGCTATTATCCCGATCCGTTATCGGCGCTATCCCCTTAATTCCCTCACTTTCTCGATTTAAAATTTGTCCTGTACTTGTCAAAGGCTCTATCTGGAAAACCCATTCCAAAGGTAACATATCGGTTCTCAAAGCTATTTCTTCGATTCCCTCTTCCCCAAAAAATGGGTCCTGATCAATAAAATAGGATTTCAAGTCACCATCCTTTCAAATGGCAAACCAGGCATTCCCCCAATGTCCGCCCGGGAAGATATTCACTATGCAAAACACATCGCCAAAAACATTGGAAATCGTGGCCTGAAACGTTTTGTGGGGGGCAGTGGAAAGATCCGTATATATCGTATTGATGGCCATACCACCCTTTTCCGTCAGACAGTTTTTAATGTCCTGATAAAATTCTTTACTTACTATATGTTCTGGCAATCCTGATCCCAGATATAGATCAACGATCACCAGATCGTACTGCTTTTCACATTTTTTGACAAAGGTTCGGGCATCCTCGATATGCATGGTGATTCTATCATCCTTGTAACCGAAATAGTCTTTTGAAATCCGGTAAACCTGTGGGTTAATCTCAACCACATCAACACGCATTCCTTTATCCGCAAATCGACGCGGCAAGACACCAGCCCCATGCCCCAGAACAAGAACGGATTGCGCATTGGGAACTGCCGTCAACCCGAAAGCCTCGAGCATATAAGTATAAAGCGTCACTGAATATCCGTTGGCCAAGGTCATATTCTGGATCAACCCGTTTTGCGCCATAACACGTCGAGAAACAACCTGACGCTCGTCTTCGTTCTCACCGCCCTTAACTTCAAACACCTTGATCGTGCCAAAAGCCGAAGGCACATCTTCGAGCAATGTCCACTTCTCTGTTTCCGTTAAATTAATTGTACCAAAACCAACCTTTCCCGGTGTTGCGATCATATAGCCGGATACGACCAGCACCACCACACCGACAACCGCAATAATTTTACGGTGACAAGCATATAGATTGGGTTCAAACCAGATTGAAATTAAAGAGGTCAATGCTAAAATCGCCGCAGTCAACAACATCGCCAGATAATTGGTCGTAAACGGAATAATCAGGAATGCCGCGATCAGTACACCAGCAACCGATCCCATCGTACTGACAAAAAACACATAACCAGCACCACTATCGGTCTTGTGGCCATCTTCGCGACTTTTTTCATCGCGCAACGCCACAAGTAGCGGGTTTGGCGCAGAAAGCAGAAAAAGCGAACCGGAGAGGAGAAGGAAACAGGCCGCAAAACTTCCGCCCAGCAAACTCCACAACCCCAGATCCCTGAAAATCAGAGGATAAATCATACAGGAAATCGTGATCCATAGCGCTGAAAATGCTGAGGCGCTGTGATACCAGAAAGCCGACTGAACAATGGATTTCTTATGGGTATAACGCCCACCATATGCATAGCCCAGCGCCAAGAATAATAATGTAATCGACAAAATGCTAGACCAGATATAAAGGCTAACCCCGAAATAAGGTGCCATAACCCTTGATGAAATCAGCTGCAACGCCAAAATTGCCGCGCCTGTTATAAAAATAATCACTAAACGCATTAATTGTGTCCCTGAATTAAAATGTTCCAACATCAAAAATATCTATCTTAGTGTCTGACCGAAAACCCCTCATTTTTGATTTTTTCGAGAGGGCCGAATCGGCGTTTCGAGTCATAAATCTTGCCTCAGGATCTCCGAGGAGTAGATTTAGGAACTCTTTTATTGTATTTCCCTGTTTTCAGATATAC
>JAHIVH010000114.1 GCA_018816735.1 Pseudomonadota bacterium
TGCCTATATATTAAAATAAGTTTGATTTTTGGGGCACTGGCGTTATATTAACCAAGACAGGCTGATAGCAATTTGCGACAAATTATAACTGTCTGTTTATATAGAATAAAGGAAACTCCGCGGTTTTGGGCTTAGAACCCCAATACAAGGAAGCATACCAACAGGTCAGCCAATGGAATCTAATCTGCTCGGTCAGCGGGATTGACTATTTTCCTGAAGAGCGGGTAAAATATCTGGCGCGGGAAGCAGAAAAGGAACTTAAACAACAGGCTGTCAATATCATTTCTGCACCGTTAATGAGCGATGATCAACTGCTCAATACGCTTCAATGGCCAAACAAAACGACAACGGAAGAAAAAAATTTGCTGGCTTTTGATTTTAAGCCGGAGCCGTACTGGAAGGATAGAATGTCAGGCGCCCATGGTGATATCTATTTTCAGACCACCATGGACCGGGCGGAGCATTTGATCGCCCGTATGAACAATCTCGCGGACGATGCCGGCATCAAAAGCGACCGAAAAGGATTTTATATTCAGCCCCAGTTAGGCGGACGCTGCTGTCACATCGAATGCACTGTGGAAGCAGATAAAACAGATTCGAAAGATATGGCCAGGGTCAGTGAATTCTGCGATCAATCCGCTGCCCCGATGATTGCCGAAGGCGCATTTTTTTCAAGGCCTCACGGTTCATGGTCACTACCTGCCATGAAAAAGGCCTCATCGTCCTATGATATTTTTAAGAAAATGAAACAGATTTTTGACCCGGATGGCATTCTGGCTCCGGGCCGTCTGGTGACTGGAGGTGACCACCATGCATAAAACAATTGAAAATTTAATGCCCATCAATACCAAGTGTGTCCGTTGTTCTCTGTGCAAGTTCCCACCGCTCACCACAGTAGAACACGCGGATTTTTCCATGATCTGCCCATCATACCGCGAATACAAATTCCACAGCCATTCAGGCGGCGGGCGAAATATCATCGCCATTGCGTTGAAACACAATCGTGCGTCCTTGTCACCGGCGGCCCGTGACGCCATTTACCAGTGCACCTTGTGCGGTGGGTGCGACATGACCTGCAAATACTCTTCTGACATCGAACTGGTCGAGATGATGTATGCCCTTCGTGCGGAAACATTTCGCCAGATGGGGCCGCCTGAAGGTTTGAAAGAAGTACTTCATGGCATCGAAAAGGATGGCCATCCGCTTGGCGTGAAGTCAGGAAAAGGAGAATGGCTGAAGGAAGCCGGTCTTGAGGAAAGCATGAACGGCCACCAGACCGTTTTACTATCCGGCGACCGTTATGCATTGCTTCCTGACAAAAGAAAAACACTAGTCCGGCTGGCAAATCTCTTAAAAAAAGGTGGCGTCGAATTTGGTGTGTTCGGTGCGCATGAACCGACAACAGGCCGCATGGCGCTTGATATCGGTGACGAGGAAACCTTTGACCGGTGTGCCAGAAAAGTTGCGGAAATCATCAGGCGTTCCGGAGCAAATAAGGTCATCTGTGCGGACCCGGAGGATTACAATGCCCTGCGTGCACATGTACCTAAGGTTACGAATTTGAACGGGGTGGAGATCGTATCAGCCGTTGAGATTCTCAATGAGTTGATAAAAAAGAAAAAAATAAAACCCGTAAAATCGATCTCACGAAAAGTGGCCTATCACGATCCCTGCAACCTTGGCCGGTTGTCCGAAACCTATAAACCATGGAACGGAAAGCGAAAAAAAATAATGGGCCAATTGGAAGTATACGATCCGCCACGTCCCGTAAATCGGGGTACGAACGGCTGCTATGATCCGCCCAGAAAAATTTTAAAAGCCGTTCCCGGATTGCAGATAATCGATTTCCCCCGGCGAAGAGAGTATGCGTACTGCTGTGGCGGCAACGGTTTACTTAAAAGTGCGGGATTCGGTGATTTCGTACAGAAGACGGCAGCACATCGGGTTAGTGAAGCCCGTTACGTAGGAGCAGATACAATTGTCACGGCATGTCCGGGCTGTTCATCGAACCTGTCCAAAGGATCTGACGGTAATGGTATGACGATCGTAGACATCATCGATCTCCTGGCGGAATCGGTTGGCATTTGACCCGTCTAATGACAGATAGAACAATCATGAACATTCGGCATTTGATGCCGTATATGGAGGATATATAATGACAAAAAAAAATATAGCAGCTGATGATTCGGCAATCAGAGAGGAAAGAAGGGTTCTTGAAGGGCTTACCAGTGTGGTTGCAAGAGAATCAAAGAAAACTGCGGAAGAAAAACGAGATCTCTGGAAAAGAGTGATCCCCGAACTTAAAAAAGCCCTGGGAACGGAGTGGGTCATGGATGACCCCCTGCTTCTGGACACCTATTCCTGGCAGTATGTGGCGGAGTTTACCAGTGGATCATCTTACGCCCCTCGGCCCATGTGCGTTGTACTTCCCTCTAGCACAGAAGAAGTATCCCAAGTGGTTAAAATCTGCAATCGATTAAAATGCCAGTACAAGGCTATCAGCACCGGGTTCGGGGCCTGGGGGTCACCGGTCGAAAACGACACGGTCGTACAGATCGATCTTCGCCGGATGGATCATATTGACAAGATCGACGGAAAAAACATGGTCGCTGTCATCGAACCCTATGTCACCGGAAATCAGCTCCAGACCGAGGCGTTCAAGGTGGGATTGAATACCCATATCGCCGGTGTGGGGGCGCAAGCCTCTGTCCTGGCATCGGCCACATCCATGATGGGCCAAAGCTGGGAAGGCGTGTCCATGGGATTCTCCGGAAGGAACCTCTTGGGCGTCGAATGGGTGTTGCCTGATGGAGAAATCGCCCGGCTGGGATCGTTTGACACCACCGGCGACTATTTTTCAGGAGACGGCCCCGGATTTTCATTGCGTGGTGCCATGCGGGGGTTTGGCGGCGCCATGGGCGGATTGGGCGTCTTTACCCGGTGTGCCGTCAAACTCTATCCCTGGTATGGGCCGTCCAAAATGGCTCTTCGAGGGACATCTCCAGATTATATCGTAAAAGTGCCGGAATTCCATGCATGCGGCCTGGTGGTCGTCAACAACTGGGAGGACATGGCGGAACTCGGATATAAACTGGGAGAGTCCGAAATTTGCGATTTTATAGGCAGGAATGCACCGGCCCTGATATCCGGCGTAATGGCCATAGACAACAATGAATTTGCAGAAATTTTCAAGGTGCCCATTCTTAAGGAAATCCACTATGCGCTTATGGTTGTGATCCTCGCCCAGGACAAGGACGATTACACTTATAAAATAAAAACGCTTAAAAAAATTGTCGGTGATTTGAACGGCGGAATGGTATTGAATGGTTACGCGCCGGACAAAATGCTATGGTTATGGCGTATCGGGGCGGCAATCAAGCGGAAGACCAACCTCAAGCTCGTTTTGCAATCACTTCCGGGCCTGGCAAAACTGACATCCAAATTCGTCAAGAAATATGGCGTTGAAGGGCTCGATTACCTATCCGTCATGGGTTACGAGACGATGATCCGTCAGTGCATGCAGATGCGGGGTGCATTCAAATTCTCCGGAAGTTTCCATACATCCATGGGCGCCCTTCAATGCTGGGATGCGGCTATCCGAGGTGCCAACATTGGCGAAATTATAAAAAAGAGTTATATCAACCGCGGCATCCTTTTTGATGACGGTGCGGATAATGCCTGGGGGGGCCTTTATGAAGGCGGTGCATACTCACACCTGGAGGAACTGGCGATGTACGATCCCCGGGAGGAAAAAAGCAGTCAGGGGGTTCTCGATTACGTCATGGAAACCAACCTTATCAGCGTAGAGAACTGCTGCGGTGATCCGATAAATGGTATCGGACCGCCCTGTCACTGCGTCTATAGCCCGGCCTGCATGAATTACGATGACTGGCAGCATCGCATCAAAACCGTCCTTGATCCGAACAATGCCTCAGACGCCGGATTCTATACTGATTCCGGATTTCTTGAAAACATGCCCGACGGTGCCAAGGTCATTCTGGAAAGAGTATTGAGCAACCGGACAAAAATCGACCTTGAGGAATGAAGGGGGAGGATAAAATGAAGCGACGAATGCACGTTTGCATGAAGAGCATTTTTTTAACTGCTTTAACCCTTTCGGCCCTTTTTGCAACGATTCCCGTCATGGGTATGGAAGCGACTGCCGACGCGTCTTTTCAGGCTTTTGATCGGGAAACGCTTGCAAGACTCTGCGACTATGGAGCCTTGCTGATGGTCCGGAAAAATAAAAAAGGCCATTTTAAAGATATTGCAGCGGTGACCAAGGTTCATTCACCGCCTGAAGTCATCCGGGAGACGCTGACCGATCCAGGGTTCTTTACACGTGCCATTCCGGATGTATTCAAGTGCTCAACCCTCGTTTCAAAGTCCGAAGAGTGTTGGCGGCTAAACCAGTCCATGATCATCCATGTGCCGCCGTTCAAATTCAAACCCAAATGGGTAGTGGAATATTGTGAAAAAGAACTGGGTATGATCGATTTCAAACCTGTGGACGGGAAAATGGATAAAAGTTACGGGTCATGGCGGATTGAACCGGCACCGGATCATTCTTACTGCCTTCTATTTTTAAATCTGTATATGGATATTAAAGACCTTGGCCTGACCTTAAAGACAGCTCTTTCTGTCTCCCCGGACCTGTCCATACCGCCCCAGTCGACCTTCACCCGCAGGATCATCGATGGCGTGAAATGGGAATCGGAAAAAAAATATTTCGGAATCCCCTCTCCTTATCTGGGATTCGATACTAACGGATTTGATCCGGAAAAGTTACATGAAATTCTTCGGGACAACGTATTCCTCCTTGCCGGTTTTTCTGATGGCAAGGCAGGACCTGTTATCTGCGCCACCCAGATTAATGCTCCGGTTGAGAGGGTCTGGGCCACTCTTTTGGATTTCGAACACTACACCGAGAATATGCCTATGGTTAAATCAGACGTGAAAAACAAATGTCAGGATGATGCCAAGGTCGATGTCGATTTTACCCTTCGAATCGTTTACTTTCTCAAAGAGACGTTGCATTTCAAATATCGCTATGAATGGAAGAACGATGAAAAAATGCTTCGTTTCGTTGATGAAGGCGAAGAGCTCAGCGGTTCATATGGTTTCTTTAAACTGATATCTGTCGAGGAGGGGAGGAAGACCCTGGTTATCGGAGGCAATTATATCAATATCAAAAACAGCGGGCTGAAGAAACTTCCTTCTCCAGAACCTGAAGGAGATTCGGACTTCAGTATCAACCAGTTCGGTGGCCGGGCGTTTGTCAGCATGCTAAAAGTTGCCATCGAAGGGGGGAAAGTGGATCTGCCGCCTGGCATGTCTCAATAAGGTTCCGTACCTCGGAAAACCTCATTTGTTGCAATTTCTAACACACTGAATCAATAGAAAATTTATGAAGAATGCTTAATCGTTCCCGAGTTTTTCCCATAATAAAACTTTCAATAGAATGTTACCAGCGGATAATGTTTTATGCTTCTTTGGTTATTTTGACTGTTGATTTTATTACTAATATTTTCAATATCAGCAACAAAAACTTTCAATAGAATATTTTTTCTTTTCAATGTTTTCTATTGAAAGTTTTTTGGAGGCTAATTTCATACTATTTTAATGAAATATTCATATATCATTAATAATTATAGGTAGATAAAATTGCGACCAAAAGGGCCTTTCCGAGGGGTGAAACCTTATAGTAATAAATCCAGGGGTATGCGTAAAAAAATTGAAAACATCAAAGAGGTTCCGGCGTTGGTTCATACGTGTTAGGACGCGTGCAAAATTTTCGCTTAACCCGTGCAAAGTAATTTTTTCTGCTCGTGCAAATTCATGAGAAAAAATTCATTCTGCTCATGCAATCTAAATTTGGACGCGTGCAAACTACGTTAAAATTTTGCACAGCA
>JAHIVH010000115.1 GCA_018816735.1 Pseudomonadota bacterium
AAATATCAATTATATACATAATAGCTATAAGTAATTGATGCAAGTAATAATTGCATCAACTCGAAAAATCTTCTACCTTAAAAAACGCTGTGAACTCCCGAAAATATAGGTTCTATATGTTTTCGGTCAGGCACTAATTATATATCAGAGGATGACAAAAAACCGATTTTTTCAAATGCCCAGGTCAAAAAATTCCCCGGGCAGACAGCACCCGGGGATAAGCAGCACATTATTCAAGATCAATTGAACCTTTTGTTTTTTCTCTTCTTTTTCCCTCTTTTGCTTCAAATGCCTTCATGCATTTGTTATCTTTTCCTTTCACCAGAGAGCATTCCAGATAATCACCAATTTCCATCACACATGCGCGGATAGCCTTTCCGGTCGGGGTCTTGGAATATTTGCCCAGATTGCCGGAAAAGAAGCCCTTGCTTAAACCCACATTCAACCCGCCGGATTTGGCAGTTGCTTCAACGGTTCTTACATCGGCAATTTCACCTGTTTCAACATCAATCAATTTCAGGTCCACCGCCATATAGGCCTTGTCCCGCTTGCCACCAAGGGAAATTCCTTTAATATTGATACCGCCATCTGTCCCACTGGTGTCTTCCTCAAAAGAGGATACGGTTGCAGCAACCAGATATTGGGCACCTTTAAGCTTGCCCATTTGAGACTTAAACTGTTTGCTGACTCGCCCGGATGCACCGAGATTCTGCTCACCAATTACCGCATCCAGCTCTTTTCTTTCCAGTACTGAAAAACTCTTCATGGCGGCGAGTTCTGCGATGAGCATATCCTGGAGATCAGTGCCGGTTGATCCGCTCCACCATCCGGCGCTCGTGTTATTGGTAAATCTTAACACACCCAGTCGTGGCTTTTCTCCCGCAAAACCGATTGAAAAAGACACAAGCACAACACACAGGGAAACCAAAAGGAACCATTTTTTCATCTTGCTTACCTCCTTTGAGGGAACTAAAAATACGATTAAAAGACTATTTTTATGATAACTGAATTTTGCTGACTGCCAAAATTTTCATGAAGAGATTTTTTCTTAGCAGTTTTAAAAAAAAGTGTCAACTTATGAACGCGTAGCTTGCATGCATGCCCGTAATGGATTATAGATAAACAATTCTCTTTACAAACAATCTGACTGGAAATAATGATAAATTTCGACATATCCCGGGTGATTAAGGAAAATAAAATGATAAAAAAAAAGATATTTGCCGGTCTAATCTGGCTGATAATCGTCTGCCTTGTCCCGTTTTCAATTGCACAGGAAAATGAATCCCCCCAAATGACAGAAGGAACAGGCCTGGCTGACGGTATAGGACCTTCCGCTCATGAGGAGGCGCTTCGAAAAGCCCTCAGAAACGCAGTTGAAAATGCCATAGGCGTCATGGTCGATTCGGTGACCCTTGTCAACAATCAGAAGCTTCTTGAAGACAATATTTATACGAATGTCGACGGGTATGTGAAAAAATACGAAATCGTCCACGACAATCAGGGCGCGGATAATTATACGGAAATCACTGTAAATGCCCAGGTTGAAAAGTGGCGTCTGGAATCTGACTTGAGAGCCATCAAGCTGATTCTTTCCGCCAAATCAAATCCCCGGACAATGGTGATTATCACAGAAAGCAGCGCTGATGATTTCAACAATCTCAGTTTTGCCAATCTCATGGTCGAACAGTTTTTAAGCTCAAAAACATTTGATCTGGTCGATTCGAACCAAATGCAGGTCATTCGGCAGCGGGATGCCATAACATTTGCAAATGATCCGGCAAAAGCCAAAGCCCTTGCCACCCGCTTCGGTGCTGAACTTCTGATAACCGGTTCCTCCAAACTTTCAAAAGGCGCTGAGACCAGATCCTATGGCATTCCTGTATATGCCTGCTCGGCCACCTTGAACCTGAAAGCGGTCGACATGGATACCGGAAAAGTTTTAGCCCTTCTCTCTGGAACCGGAACCGGCTGGGCAGGCACATCAGAAGCAGCTGGCCAGGAAGCCCTTCAGACACTCTTTGATGAAAAAAAAGATACTTTTCTCAAGGATCTCATGGAAACATGGCGGAAAGAAGTCTACAATTCCTTACCCATGACGCTCATCATATCCAAATGTCCGCCGCAAAAACGCAAGGAACTTAAAACCGGCTTGAAAAAAGTGGCGGGTATTATTTCCATCAGTGAGAAATCATATACGAATGAAACACTTGAATTTAATCTTGAAATCAATGCCACTTCCATGCCGTCACTTGAGGAACACATTGAAGATCAGTTCCCTGATTTTCTGTTGACATCAAAAACAGATCAACGCATGGATTTTGAAATCAAAGCAGGCCCGATCAGGTAATCAGGTATTTTTCATGAACGCTTTATGAAAACCTTTGCAACCAAAAACAATCTGATTATCGAAGATGATGAAGAGAGGCTTAAAATGGCACCATGCATGAACGAAAAGCCCTGATGAGCGATCTTTCGGATGGTTTTATTTCCCTTCCCGGCGGCATCGGAACACTTGAAGAAACATTCGAAATGTTCACATGGCTCCAGCTGGGTCTCCAACTCAAACCCATCGGTCTGTTAAACATCTCCCATTTCTACGATCATCTTCACCAGTTCCTTTTACTGACAGTGCAAAAGGGATTTCTCCTGAAATCAAACCTGGACATGCTTCTCATATCCACTGAAGCAGAAATGCTCCTGGACCTGATGATAACCTGTCAACCTCAAAAACTCGACAAATGGTTCGATAAAAACGCAAACAGGGTATGATCCGTTCGCTATCCTTGAACCGTTACCTAAAAGCTGGCTTTCAGTTTGTACCCCACACCATAGACTGAAATAATCATATCCTCATCAGAAAGATGGGCAGATATTTTCTTCCTTAAATTCTTTATATGTGTATCAATGGTCCGGTCATATCCATCATAGTTATACCCCTGCACTTTATTTAACAGCTCATTTCTGCTGAACACCTGGTCCGGATTAGTCATCAATATTTTCAGCAATCCGAATTCATTGGGCGTCAATTGCAAGGCATTATTGTGGACCGTTACCTTTCTGGTGCTTTCCTCAAGGATAATCGGACCTGCCACAAGTTTATCATAACTCGTTTTAGGTTGGGTTCTCCTCAAAACAGCCTTGACACGGGCAACAACTTCTCTCGGGCTAAAGGGTTTGCAGATATAGTCATCCGCTCCCAGTTCCAGTCCGACAAGCCTGTCAATTTCTTCTACGCGAGCGGTTATCATGATGACAGGGAGATTCGAAAATTTTCTGATTTCTTTGCAAATATCCATGCCATTGGCACCGGGAAGCATGATGTCCATCAAAATCAAATCCGGAGGGTCTTTTTTTATCTGTTGAATAACAAGATCGCCCCTCTCCATTATGATGGTTGAAAAATTCGAGTCCTCCAAATAATCACGAATGAGTTGGGCGATTTTTATTTCATCTTCAACAATAAAAATTTTCTGTTTGCTCATCATATTATCCATTTTTTGTTATTTATCGTTGATAGGCAAAAAAATCTTGATTATAAGCCCGCCTTTTTTGGAATTTTCAGCGGTTATTCTACCGCCATGGGCTTCAGCAATGTTCTTGCATATAGAAAGGCCTAAACCGCTTCCTCCTTTTTGGCGGCTTCTTGAAGGATCAACCCGGTACAGTCTGTCAAATAAACGGGGAAGCGATGCTTCAGGAACCCCTGGCCCAGAATCCTCAAAATAAATCTCCAGTATGCCATCAGTGATTTTTTGACGGACAGTTAATGTTCCCGGTGCTTTTGTGTAACGCAATACGTTTTCTATAATATTCGAATACATTTGAATCAATCGGTCCGAATCTCCCTTCAGGATGGTCTGTTGACTGGGCACAATATTTTCTTCTATTGAAATATGGCATTGCTTGTATCTTTCCCGAAACACATCGATTGTTGCTATAAGAACCAGTACAGGATGTGTGGGATCCTTTCTGTAAAATAACGTATCGGAGTCTGCCAGTGACAGCAAATGAAGGTCATCGATAATTTTGCTGATATGTGCCGTCTCCATATATAGGGAATCTATCGCGTTTTCGTTTAAATCGCGGATACCATCCTTGAGGGCTTCAATCTCACCTTTCAGAATGGAAAGAGGCGTTCTTAATTCATGGGATATGTCCAGAATCCATTGCTTTCTCATTCTTTCAGATTTCTCAAGTGTTTCTGCCATTCTGTTGAAATCATCAGCCAGCAGGCCCAGCTCATCAGTAGTATTTACATGAATTCTGGTATTGAATTTCAGGGATGAAATATCTCTTGTCCCATCGGTCAATTTATTTACAGGTGATAGTAAATGCCGCGATAATAAAAAAGAGACTATTGCGGATAGGAGAAGGACACCAAACCCGATAATACAATAAACTTTAAATTGCTGTCTTAAGAAGCCTGAATCTATGGGATGTGACAAACGCTCCATTTTTTTTAACCCGACATAACCAATTATCTTGTTATTTTCTTCAATTTCCCTGAATAGCGTTTCTTTTACTGCATATGTATTTCCGACTACTTTATTTTGATTTTCGTCCAGCAAAGCCAACCTGCTGATAAACATATTTTTCATTTCAGAAGGCTCGGGTGGCGGTTTGTGCCACGGTTCTTCGCTATTTGGGGCAGATCTCTCAAAGTCATAAGGTGGCGGTGGCATGGGAGGCCGGTCCGAAAAGTTACCATGAAATAAGGGTTTGGCATGTTTGTCTGAATGAGGTGATGGAAGGGTTTCTTCAATAATTCTTGCAAACAATTCAGAATTATCTTTCAGAATACCCCAACCATTGTTCTCTTTAAAATAATATTTTAATCCGGTTATCAAATCATCTATATTTTCAAGTTCTTTTTTGTTCACATAATTTGTAAAATTCTGCGAGGCGTAGAATTGCAGGATGCCAATCATAAGTATGATAGATATAAAGAAGGTCAATACAAAAGATGTGAAAATTTTATAGGATAACTTCATTCTTGCTTGTCACTTTTCAATTTGGTCTCTATTCATCAATTCATTTGAAATAAAGAATAATATACAATGAATTTCATTTCAAGCAAATCAAGGTCTTTCCATAATCTTTACATATTTCCTTCATAATTTCTCCATATTTAGATTGCATAGTATTCACGGAATTAACGAAAGATCGAAAGGAAATCCTTTGTACAAAAGAACAGATCGGAAATGGCCCCTTTATTTGTCGTGGATAATTATTTTTCCATGTGTCTTGGTCATAACTTTATTTTTTAAAATCGAAAATACAAATTTTTATGGAATCGCCGAAACCCGCGAAATAGAAGTAAATCTGGAAAACCCTGTTGAAATTGAACGTATTCATGTTGTCGAAGGTCAATCCATTGAGAAAGGCCAGCTTCTTGTAGACTTGAATAATCCCGAACTGATGTTAAAAATCAATCAGGTATCACATCAGCTCGCGCAGATCAAGGCCCAGAAAGGTTTCAACCATGAAGAATTAAAATCGAAAATTGGTAACATCTCAAAAAGTATGTGGTAGAAAAGACGCAACTATGCCGAGGCAATAGCAGCCTTAAGTTCCATTAGATCTGGTAAAGGAGGAATATTATTATTTTGGGCTATCCTATCGTTAATGAATTCCCAAAAAGATACACCTAATTT
>JAHIVH010000116.1 GCA_018816735.1 Pseudomonadota bacterium
AAATATCAATTATATACATAATAGCTATAAGTAATTGATGCAAGTAATAATTGCATCAACTCGAAAAATCTTCTACCTTAAAAAACGCTGTGAACTCCCGAAAATATAGGTTCTATATGTTTTCGGTCAGGCACTAATTATCAGAATATTACGCTTCCGGCATATAGCTATAAAACGGAGACCTATTTGATAAAGACACCTGACCGGCTTCCGGTTGGGCGTGTCTATGTGGGGGCTTCTCTTGTTGATGACGCGTGTACCAAAACAACATCCATGGCCTATTCATTCTATCTGGGCGTATATCCTCGTCTTTATCCTTGGGTGATAGACGATGGCGTCTATTCTACGGACAATACATCGATATTTGCAGACTGGGGGGTAACTGAGCCCGAATCCGGCGTATCTCACTATACCTATTGTATCGGAACTGAACCAGGCCTGTATAACATTGCTGCATGGGTAGACACTGTTGTCCCCGGTCCCAGAGACATCCCGGTAAATTTACCTTATGGTTACACCTATTATGTGTCGGTGACGGCAACCAATCCAGGAGGACTTGTATCTGATCCGGTTTCCACGGACGGGCTCACCGTGCTTGATCCTTATGGGGACCCGGATGCGGACACATTTATCACGATGGATGAGCTGGGAGCCGGAAGTGATCCGCTAAATACACGCTCCATTCCAGGTGAATCGGTCCTGAATCTTAGAAAAGGATTTAACCTGGTCAGCTTTCCGGCAGAGACTTATATCTACCAGTACCTGTCCAATCTGCTGGAAGATATCGGCGGGAATGCCGTCATTTCAAAGGTGTTGGTGTTTGATCCGGCGGCCCAGCGTTATGATGTCTCAGGATACAATGCAAGTGGTGAATTTTTTGGCGATGATCTTCCACTGCCACTGGGTGAAGGACTGGACGGCATGATCATCTATGCCAAGACAGATCATACAAAAACGTTCTCCAGTCAATACTGCAGATTTTTTGAAGTGAATCAAGGCGTGAACCTGACCGGGTCCGGATGTGTTGAAAACGGTATGACCGCTTTTGGATTGCTCCAGAATATGGAACATGATTCCGGGCCTCTGAGTATTCAAAGATATTCGACAGATACCGGTAAATTCAAGACGGGAACAATTGCGATTGATGGAGAGACAACGGGTGTCGATTTCCCGATTACACCCGGAGAAGGGTATTTTATATTTAAAAAGGAGATGGAATCGGAAGAATAATAATATTGACGCTATCATCTGTTCCCCCATTGAGGTAATCTCTATATAGAATAGGGAAACGGGCTGTTATGCCGTTTCCCTTAAAAATTCGGTTTCATCCCTTTCATGGATAACGAATGTTGGGGGAGCGTTCACAGCAATTTCCGCAAGGGTATCCGCACTCTTGGCGATGGTGGTATTTAAAAAAATGCAGGGCCAGTATTAATTTTACGGGGTCATTTCGTATGCGCCATTCAACGGATATACATATGTTTCCCATATGTCATTGAAACGTTTGGTATCAACATTTGCCTTTTTGATCATTTTCTGGGACAAGGCCATCTGGGCAGCGGTACTGCTGGTTTTTGAGTACAACTGCAGGGCAAACTTCGAAAAGTCCCGAATCATAAAATCAAAAATCTGATCCAAAAGAGCATCGTCCATGTTATAAATTTTTGCATTTTCAATAATCAGTTGGCCATATCCCACCAGGGTGAACAATTCGCCCAGGATCAAAAGAAAATCGATGTCCTTTTGCTGTTCATTTGTCGGTGGCGCGGTCACTAAAAATTCCTTGAGGACGTTGATTTGTTCCCTGAAAATGGTGATGTTCGGTAAACTGACACTGTTGTAGGCAATATTATAGTCATGAAACCGAATCTTTCCCAACCCGCGGGTCGTACCCTGATTAAAAAGAAAATCATCATTGGCTTTGTCATCCCGTTTTTCAATTACCGGAAATTCATCGGAATTGAAAAAATAATTCGGCATGAATTTAATAATCAACGCCATGTTTACATGAACCGTTCCTTCCAGCTTTGGCAGCCCCCGTATGTCCTGTGCGGCGGCCTCAAAATACATGTCTTTTTCAAATCCTTTGGCTGCGATAACGTCCCAGAGCAGGTTGATCACTTCTTCACCCTGGGTGGTGACCTTCATTTTGGTCATTGGGTTGTAGAGCAGGTAGCGTCGATCATCTGCCGAGGCTGAACGCATGTAATCAGCATTTCTCAGGGCAAACAATCTCATGGCGGTGAGTCTTGTGTAAGCATCCACAAAAAGCTGACGGATGTGTGGAAAGTCCGTTACCATCTTGCCATAGAGCTTTCGGTTTGAGGCATGATTGATTGCTTCGTAGAACGAATGTGTGCATATTCCGATCGAAGCCCACCCAAGGTTATACTTCCCCACGTTGATCGTATTTAATGCTGAATCCCAGGCTTCCTGGCCTCTGCTCAATATATCGTCATCTGTAATCGGATAGCCTTGCAGATTAAATTCCGCCACATAGTTTTGTGAATGGACCACATTCTTGATCAATTCAAAATTCTCATGCTGTGAATCTACTGCAAAAAATACATATTCATCGGTTTCCGTGTCCTTTCCAAAGGTAGATACAATTGCCGCTTTGTTTGCATTGCCGATATAATATTTCCCCCCATCTGCCACGTATTTACCATTTCCAAGAGGCGTCAATGCCATTTCACTTGAATAAAGGTCAGCACCGTGCTGTTTTTCCGACAGGCCAAATGCAAAGATTTCGCCTTTGTCCAGTAATTCAGCCGTCCGTTTTTTCACTTTTTCATTGTTTCCCATCCAGATCGGTCCCAGGCCAAGAATGCTTACCTGCCAGGTATACCAGTAAGGTAATCCATAAAACCCCAGGATTTCATTAAAAAAACAATTGCGATAGGTGTCCCACCGTTTGTCTCCTTGGCCATGGGGTTTGGGGGTCAGCAGCGTGGCAAATATTTTTTCCTTTTTAACAAACTCGAGAAAATCCGAATACCATTCACGGGCGTGATAATCGGTCTTGAGTGTTGCTTTCCCTCGCTTCTCAAAAAAATCAATCGTTTTTAACATCATTTCACGGGATTTCCCGTCCAGATTCTCGAATGTGTTCTGCTTGGGGTTTAACAGCATCATCATCGTTCTCCTCATATTTTAATGACTATAGATAGTATGACGGCGGAAATGCGAAATAATGAAGTCCATGAAAATCTATCCGACGTGTGCACGTTGTAGTTTGATGTAAAAAGTATCTTATGTATGTTTTTTGTCAAGCGTATTTTCGTCGGATGCTTATCCGTCCGATAACCTGAAAATTGTAAGTTTTGATTTTATTGCTTGTGTTTCGTCTTGTCCAAAATATAAATATGTGTAATTGATTTGATCTTCGTGAAATATCGACCCATTTGGCATATGTTAATTATTTCATAACGGATTAATGTAAATTGTTCAAAAAAAGAAGTATCCTTATTGTTCTTTTTTCAGGTTTGTTTGTCTGCCAGGCCATATCCACCTGTCATGTTTCTATTTCCAACCATTTCGTTTACGAAAAGAGCGTTATGCTTTCTCAGGCCGGATATCTGGCTGTGCCCAATATGTTCACCGCAAGTCATCTTGCAGATGTATCATCCGCTATCTATGGCGGACTGTTCTTTACGCTCAGTATTGGCGCAGGGCTGACTGTCATTTCATTTATAATCGCGTTTATGTGGGTATTCATATTCAGGAAGAAAGTGTTTTACCTTAAATTGTTCATATTTTTTCAATTGATGAGCATTCTGTTATTGAATTTAAAAGGGATCAATATTTTCCCAACTTTATATGTTTTATTGATACCCCCAACAGTATTTGGGTTGACGGTCAGGCTGGCAATCATTCCCACTCAGAAATACTGTCTGAAATTTCATCTTCTCTCACATGCCATTTCACTGCTTATATTGGCTTTTCTTTGGGGTACCCAAATGTCGGACAAGATGTTTATCAATGTCAGGGATACGCTGCTTCTGTCAAATCCTGTTGGTCTTAAATTGAACACGTTCTATTATGATTATACCCTGCATGCAGCTGAAACATTCAGGCCTGTGGGTAACAAGTTGGTTAAAACATACAGGTTGCATCATTTGAATAATCCGTTGCTTGAAAGGTCACTTCATCTTGTTTTACTTAAAAATGATTACTGTGCCGTTCAAACCGGTCAAACAGTCGATCTTGACATTTCCATAGACGGCCAGGACCTGATTTTTTCACATCAAAATAAACACATTCTGGATATTCCGGCCAATCGTTTCTTGTCTGATTACAATGAGGTTTTGTCTGATATTTCGAACAAATGTGATAAAAACAGGTTTTTTAGATTTCTGACCATTATCTGCCTCTTGATCGGTTTGCCACTGATGCTTTATGCTATCGTATTTTTGGCACTTTTTTCCTTTCTGTGTCTGTTTTTCCCGTCAAAGGTTTCAACGGTTATTGTATCTGTCACGGGGGTGTTCATAGGCGCGATGATTCTTTTGCCGGTATATATCATTGGGCAAATCAGTCCGGAATACAATGATATCAGCACCTATCTGAAATCAGACAGCCATTACAAACGAATCCAGGCACTGAAGGAAATCAATGATGATCAGTTAAATCTTACGGCGTTTGACGGGTATAAGGACATCCTGTCCGGTCACTGTGTTCCTGAACTGTACTGGGCTGTTCGCGCATTGGGAAAGTGCCGCACCGAGGCGGCCTACAACATCCTTATCATGTTTCTCGATTCTAAAGACATCAACATTGTGTGTATGGCTTTCTATTCACTTGGCGTAATGAAAAATAAACGGGCAATTGAAGAAATTATTGACCGTATAAAGCGATCTGATAATTGGTATCAGCAATGGTATGCTTATAATGCACTGAGGAGCCTTAAATGGAGACAGACAGGGTTAAACTGAATCTGCTGTTGATCGCCATCATTTTTATCATTCTAAGTGAGATTGCCAGCCAATGGCTTTTTCCAGACACGGGAATGTCTGATATTACTGGCACAGGTGTTTTGCGTGTCATTCAGATTATCGGGGTATTATGGCTTGTTTTTATCACCGATAAGGGATTTTCCCCAATCGGCATGGCCAGGGCGCAGATTTTTCCGGGCATAATAAGGGGGCTCCTCTGGTCTGCTGGTTTTGGCCTGATCACATTGGCTGGATTTTGCGTCCTTGCCCTGGTCGGTATCAATCCGATCAAGTTTTTTCATATCGGTTTTTTGAACGGTTCAAATAGTTATGTATCCTATTTCCTGGTAGGCGGAATGATCGGGCCAATTGCTGAGGAAATCGTTTTCAGAGGGTTGATTTATGGTTTCTTCAGAAAATGGGGAATGCTGTCAGGCGTTTTGATAAGTACGATTATATTTGTGGGTGTGCATGGGCAATCCGCAGGTCTTCCGGTGACCCAGTTTGCCGGTGGACTTGTGTTTGCCGTGTCCTATGAATTAGAGCAGAAATTGATGGTTCCTATCCTCATCCATATCCTGGGGAATATGGCAATATTTGCATTGGCGGTGATCAATATACGCCTTACATAGAACCCAGGCGGAACAATGTAAATCAGCTTTTCGTTGAGGAAAACCAGTTTAGGGTTGACAAGTTCACATGGCAGAATAATATACTGCTAAACATTTTCACTAAATGTCCGATAAAATACATTTTACACGGATAAATCAATCGACAAATTCAAAACCGGATCAGGAAGGCATTTTTATGGCACGGATAGCCAGAATAGAGCGAAAGACATCAGAAACAGACATATCCGTCCAGCTAAATCTGGATGGTAATGGCAGTTATCACATTTCAAGCAGCATTCCTTTTTTTGACCACATGCTTATTCTATTTTCCGCCCACGGATTTTTTGATCTTGACATCAAAGCGACCGGTGATGTTGAAATAGATACGCATCACACCGTGGAAGACATAGGTATTGCCTTGGGTGATGCAGTAACGGATGCGCTTTCCGACCGAAAAGGGATTACCCGTTACGGCTATGCTGTAACACCGATGGATGAGACACTTGCAACAGTTGCCATCGATCTCTCCAACAGACCCTTTCTTGTTTACAATGTACCGGAAAAAGTGTTTGCAAAGGGGAGCTTTGACCTTTATGTGGCCAAAGAATTTTTCAGGGCGTTTTCCAACAGATCCGGCATGAACCTTCACATAAATGTACCATATGGTGAAAATGAACATCATATGGTAGAAGCGATTTTTAAGTCGTTTGGCCGGGCTTTAAGCCAGGCTGTGGCAAGTAATAAACGCGTTAAGTCCATTCGATCCACCAAAGGCGTTCTTTAACGGGCATTAAAAATAAAAGCATGTTCAGACAAAATGGGCAGGTTTATTAAGGCTGATTCCTGTTGCCTGAAATGATTTTTTTGTAAAACGATGAGTTTATGCTTGACAAAGAAAATAAAATAATTAGTCTTAAATGTTAACCAAAATCGGCCAGGAACCCTTTTTGACCCCGGAAATTACTGATTTGCTTAAAAAAAAGGGTTTTCTTGTCAGCTTGTGTAAATGTTATTCCAATGATGGAGAAAACGAATCTTGTCGATAATGATTGCTGAAGATAAGATTTTAGAAATAAAAAACTCTTCCGATATCTTGGAAATAATATCAGAATTTGTCATTTTGAAACAGGCTGGCAAGAATCATATCGGTCTTTGTCCATTTCATACAGAAAAAACGCCTTCATTTACCGTCAATCCTGAAAAACAAATCTATAAATGTTTTGGCTGTGGAGAGGGTGGAAATGTTTTTACATTCCTGATGAAAAAAAACGGGGTGACATTTCCTGAAGTTTTGAGATCTCTGGGTAAACGATACGGGATTGATCTGCCATCCCCTGAAATGACACCTGGCCAAAAAAGGAAATATCAGGAAAAAGAACACTATTTAAATATCAACCAGCTTGCGCTTGCTTTTTTCCGTCAACAGCTTTTTGACAAGACGCATGGCCCAAGGGGCATGGGATATCTGGAAAAAAGGGGATTTACCCGGGCAACAATTGATCATTTTGAAATAGGGTATGTTCCGGATGGATGGGATAATCTGGTGAACTTCTTTTTTAAAAAAAAAGTGCCGCACATTCACGCAGGCAAGGCAGGCCTGATCATTTCTAAAGAGAACAACAGGTTTTACGACAGATTCAGGGACAGGATTATTTTCCCCATACACAATATGAATCGTCAGGTCATCGCCTTTGGGGGCAGGCTCATATCCGACAGTAAATCACAGCCCAAATATCTGAATTCACCGGAAACCCCCCTGTATCACAAAAAAACGTCATTGTATGGAATTGACAAGGCAAGGGCAAAATGCCGTGAAACCCAGACCGTATTTATTGTTGAAGGCTACTTTGATTTACTTGCCCTTTACCAGCATGGCATCGAAAATACGGTCGCCACGTTAGGCACATCCCTGACTGAGCAACATGTAAAGATATTAAAAGGTATTGCGACAACGATTTACCTTGTTTACGATTCTGATCAGGCCGGTATAAAAGCCGCAGAACGAGGGCTTTCAATTTTCCATAATGAAGGAATCGATGCAAAGGTCATTGTTCTGCCTTCCGGCCAGGACCCGGATTCATTCATCTTCGCGCAGGGACCGGAAAAGTTCAGATTATTTGCAAAAAACGCATTAAGTGCCATATTATTTCTGATTGATACATCCGTAAAACGACATGGCCTTTCCATCGAGGGAAAGCTTCGTATTGTCCAGGATGTTGCCCCGCTTTTGGCAGAAATTAAAGATATCGTTGCAAGATCCCTTTATATTAGAGAGTTGTCTGAAAGAATCGGTATTGATGAATCGGCGATTAATGAAAAAATTGTCGGCATTCAAAGAAATTCAAGACCGGTTTCCCCAGGCTTCGGTTCAGACAGGGAGCCGATTGCGAAGCCATATGAAACCGAATTTAAAGATATCAAAAGCGAACAATGGCGGATGGAACGTCAGATGATATCCATGGTTCTGCAGTTCCCTGAAATTATAAATGAATTCAGGGAAAATGATCTGATTGACTATTTTGAGAATAAAACGCTTAGGCATATTGGACAGCTTATTCTTGAAAATGACAATAAAAATGCACAAACGGCGTCTGATTTGATCTCGATCATTGAAAGCGATCCGTTAAAAAAAATAATTGCTGATCTTGCAATGGGAGAAGAAGGCAGCTGGGTAAAGGAGGGTTGTCTTCAGTTAATCAATCAGTTTTTAACCATTAAAAAAAGAGCTAAAGCCAGTTTGTCCCAACGTATTAAAATGGCGGAAGCACTTAATGATGACTCTCTTCTGGAGTCATTGCTTAAAGAAAAGAATCTTCATTTGGCATCGATGAAGAAAAAACAATATATTGCCGGTCAACGGTAATAAAAACTGGTTCTGCAGGAGGAAAAACCATTATGGCAAAAGAATCTGCACCAAAACACAAAACAACCAAGCTTGCAAAGACAAAACAAATGAAAGCCCTGATTGCCAAGGGTAAAAAAAACGGGTCATTAACTGTGGACGATATTAATGATGCATTGCCGGACAATGTGGCTTCATCTGAAAATATTGATGATATTATCATCTTAATGGAAGAGTTGAATATTGAGGTAGTAGACACAAACAGGAATAAAAAGAAAGCAAAGAAAACCTTGAAAACATCAAAAAATGTCAAGGCAAAGGCTGAAAAAAAACCGGCACCAAAGGAAAAAAGCAAGATAGTAACCGCCAAGAAGGAAACGGAAACCGGGAAAAAAACAAACAAGGCAAAAGTCACAGCCAAGATCAAAAAAAGCGCCTCTGCCAAAAATGCGAAAAAAACACCTGCAGCCCAAAAAAGTGCCGTACAATCCAAAGCAAAACCAAATGTTGCTGAAACAAAATCCAAAACTGCAAAACCAGCAAAAAAGGCTAAAACCCAGAAAATTAAACCCAAAAAACCAGAAAAAGACCTGGATTTAAAAAATAAACCGGATGAGATCGAAATGGGAGTGGATACAGATACCGATATGGATAATGACGTTGAAAAACAAGTCGATGATAACAATTTCAACGAAAAAGACGATGATATGGTCAAGGTCGTTGAAACAGATGAGGACTTGCCCGAACTGGTCGCTGATACCGATTCGGATGATGACACAGATGAATTTGAAGGGCCTGTGAAAAAACTTAAAAGCGCTGAGCTGACACCTGAGTTTGGCAGTGTGACTGATCCTGTAAAAATGTATCTGCGTGAAATGGGGCTGGTTACGCTGCTGAGCAGAGAAGGTGAAATCGAAATCGCCAAAAAAATTGAACTCGGTGAACAGGAAATCTTAAGAGCCATGCTGGACACAACCATTACTGTGGACAGCATCATCAGTCTGGCCAACGATATTGGTACCGGACGTTTAAGGCCCAAGCATGTGTTAAGGGATATTGACGAAGGTGACACGATTGTTGATGAAACCGTTCAGATAGATAAGTTTCTCGAAATGATCACAATTGTTAAGGAATGCGCCGAAAACAATATCCAAATACGGGAAAATCTTTATGCTTCAAAACTCAACGCAACGGAAAAACGAAAAGTCAAACGTAATCTTTCTCAGAACACCGATAAGATGTTTGATGCTTTGAAAGACTGGCGATTTGAATCAAATATCATCGATAAAATTGATGACAAAATCCGGTTCCAGATTGAATGGTTTGACGCCATGACCGAAATGATTCAGAGATGTGCAGATTCTTTTGGTTCATCTGTAAAAGAATATCGGGATGCCTTAAGCACAGACAAGAAATTTTTAAAATGGTCTAAAAAGAAAAATTCGGTGGATGAAAGCAAACTGGCTTTGTTGTATCCCGACTTCAAAAATATAGTCGATCA
Source organism: Pseudomonadota bacterium (assembly GCA_018816735.1). Lineage (GTDB taxonomy): Bacteria > Desulfobacterota > Desulfobacteria > Desulfobacterales > JAHIVH01 > JAHIVH01. The sequence continues at coordinate 9,889 of JAHIVH010000116.1, forward strand.
GGTTGCCGAACGTGAACAGGAATTAAAATCAGATTGCCATGGATTGAAAAAGATTATTTCAGCTTCTGATGAAGGCCGATTCAGAACAAAAATGGCAAAGAGTGAACTGATCAGAGCGAATTTGAGATTGGTTGTAAGTATTGCCAAAAAATATACCAATCGAGGACTTCAATTCCTGGATCTGATTCAGGAAGGCAACATCGGATTGATGAAAGCGGTCGATAAATTCGAATATCGTCGAGGCTACAAATTCAGCACCTATGCCACATGGTGGATCAGGCAGGCGATTACGCGGGCAATAGCCGATCAGGCGAGAACTATAAGAATCCCCGTTCATATGATCGAAACGATTAACAAACTGATTAGGACTTCACGTTACCTGGTTCAGGAACTTGGCCGTGAACCCACGCCTGAAGAAATTGCCCAGAAAATGGAAATTCCGCTGGATAAAGTGAGGCGTGTTCTGAAAATTGCACGAGAACCGATTTCTCTTGAGACGCCCATAGGAGAGGAAGAAGATAGCCATCTCGGTGATTTTATTGAAGACAAAAAATTCATGCTGCCGACAGATGCAGCTATCAGCATGAATCTGGCGGAACAGACAAGAAAAGTACTTGCCACCTTGACACCTAGAGAAGAAAAAGTGTTAAGAATGCGATTTGGCATTGGTGAAAAAGCAGATCACACCCTGGAAGAGGTAGGTAAGGATTTTGCTGTAACCCGTGAGCGCATCAGGCAGATTGAAGCAAAAGCATTGAGAAAGCTGAGGCACCCGACCCGGAGCAAAAAACTGAAAAGTTTTATTGAAATATAAGCCTTGACAAAAGAAATTTCAGGAGCTAAATAGCGTAAGTTTGCTCGGGCCCATAGCTCAGTTGGAAGAGCCACCGGCTCATAACCGGTAGGTCCCTGGTTCGAACCCAGGTGGGCCCACCAGAGTGATAACAGATTTTTTAAGCGTTTACTGGAATGTTATGAAACTTTTAACAAAACGGGAACGAGTAATCATAAAATGACCAAAGGCGTGGTTGAACAAACCACGCCTTTTTAATTTTTGTCAATTGGCTCGATTGAGTTGAAATGATTTTGTACCGAAAAATTTTTATTATCTGTGGGATGGTACCCGGAAATCCTAAAAAACATGCCTTGATTGTTGTCGTTTTGAAAAAAGGAGGTTTTTTTTGGATATAACCGTATCCCACCTGATCCGGATCATGAATGAGATAGCGCCTCCGTTTCTTTCAGAATCTTGGGACAATTCAGGACTTCAGGTGGGCGACAGGAACTGGACAGTAAAAAAAATATGTTTGGCACTGGATGCAACAACAGATGTTGTCGAAAGAGCAGTAAAGGACAACATCGATCTTCTGATCACCCATCATCCCCTGATCTTCAAATCCATCAAAGCCATTGATTTGCAGACACCACTCGGCCGGATAATCAACCTCTGCCTTAACCACAAACTTGCCGTGTTTTCCGCTCATACCAATTATGACTCAGCAACAGGTGGTGTAAATGATGCCCTGGCAGAAAAAATTGGCCTGACACGTCTTTTGCCACTATGCCAAACCCGATCAGACAAACCGGAAACGTACAAATTTATTGTCTACGTTCCCAAAGATTACAAAGATCAGATACTTGAATCCCTTTTTCAATCCGGGTGCGGCAATATTGGCAACTATTCCAGTTGTTCATTTTCTGTTGAAGGAACCGGCACATTTAAACCCGGAGAAACATCAAATCCTTCCACTGGAAGTAAAGGCATGCTGAATCATGTAGAAGAAGTCAGAATAGAAGCGGTCATCGAGAAAGACAAAATCGCACAAACCATTTTAAATGTAAATAAGGTTCATCCTTATGAAACCGTTGCCTATGACATCTATCCTCTCGTGCCTGATATGTCTGGTGAAGGATTGGGAAGAATAGGTGAGCTTCCGCAAACCATTTCGTTTCAATCATTTGTATCAACAATAAAAGCCAATCTGAATATCAAAACCGTTAAAACAGCCGGTCCGATGAATCAACAAATTAGAAAGGTAGTGGTTTGTTCCGGAAGCGGCGGCAGTCTTATTGACAGATTTTTTCAGTCAGGAGCGGATTGTTATGTGAGTGGCGATCTTCACTATCATGATGCGAAACTGATAGCGGAAAATGGCAAGACCATGATTGACATCGGACATTTTTCCTCTGAACATATGGTTCTCGATGTTTTAAAACATAAGCTCCTTAACGGCATGACTGAAAAAAAAATAAATATAGATATTACATGCAGTGATCTTGAAAAGGATCCGTTCCATTACATGTAAAATGATTGAACAATAATAATTTAAGATGGAAAATGGATATGCAGGAAATTACACAGGAGCAGATGGACATTCTGATCGATCTGCAAAAAATCGAAACAGAATCTTTTCGGATAAAAAAAATTATCAGTAGTGTTGATGAAAAGGTGTCTGCATTGAACTCAAGACTTACGAGTTTTTGCAAAATGATCGCCGAAAAAGAATTCGTATTGAAGGAGATGAAAGACCGGTATCAGATATTTGAATCCGAGTTAAATGAGAGGACTGCCCGGATTCAGAAAAGTAGAGAAACCCTGAAAGGTGTATCTACGCATAAAGAATATCAGGTACTGTCACGTGAGATAGACGACAATGTCAATCAGAACAAAAAAATTGAAGACGTGATGATTCATGACCTTGAGTTGATCGAAGCGGCCGAAAAAGAGCTGAGTGAGAGAAAGGCTGAGTACGCACAGATGGAATCTCAAACCAAGTCTGAAATTGAAGATATTGAGAGCGAATCCATCGAAGAGAAACAGCAGCTTGATATAATTGATCTGAAAAAACAGGAAATTACACCTCTTGTTCGTCCGAAACTTCTTGCAAAATTTAATAAAATCCTTAATATTGCTGGTGGATTGGCAATAGTTCCCGTTGAAAATGGCACGTGCAAAGGATGCAATATCAATCTGCCGCCCCAGAAATATATCGAATTGCAGCGCGGTGGCATATTAGAGTATTGCCAGCAGTGCCATCGGATTATTTATCATAAAGCGCCAGAGGAAACAGAAACTTAATGACATTCTGACGTTTAACCAGAATTTTAATATCGGTCAGAGCATGCCGAACGGCCGCTGGATCTCGAATCAGAGATCGGGAGGAAAGTCCGAACATCGCAGGGCAGGGTGCTCCATAACGTGGAGTCACGGCAACGTGAAGGAAAGTGCAACAGAGAGCAGACCGCCCGGCACTCAACAGATTTATTCTGAAACAGAAGTACTGAAATTGGCATTTTCGTTTAATGGATCCTGATTTGAAATTAATCTGTTGAGTGCCGGGCAAGGGTGAAACGGTGCGGTAAGAGCGCACCAGTTCTTCGGGTGACCGGAGAAGCTATGTAAACCCCACCCGATGCAAGACCAAATAGGGAAGTGTTTGAGGGTTGCCCGCCTGAGCTTCCGGGTAGGTCGCTTGATATTCCTGGCAACAGGGATACTAGATGAATGGCCGTTGACCGTTTCAAGGGTAACCGGATGCGGTAACAAAATTCGGCTTACAGGCAGCTCTGACCGTTTTTATTGAAATGATAGAAATCAAATATGAATGAACAATTTTCGGACATTTCTTTTTCAAAAAAAGTAGATATCTATTCAGAAGATTTTTTAAAATGCTGCGTATATATCAAGAGTTTTGGTATTAATACAGACAACTTTATTTTTACCAAGAAGCTCTACTCCATGCTGATTGCAAACTCCCAACTCCTTGAAGACTTTCTGGATTTTCACGGTGCCAAAAACAACAAAAACTGGTTTTTCTATCGGGAGCTTACTGCTGCAATCAGACATATCAGTCTTGCCGGATATTCCCAACAGCATATTTCAAACAGACTGCTTTTTTATGATCTTGATGATATAGATGATTTCCAGATGGAAGGTGAAAATGCCACCCGTTTTATCACCTATACACTCATGAAACTTGCACCTGTGATTGTCGCTGAAGCGCAACAGCTGCAAATCACCATTCCAAAAGCCAATTACACCCAGCATTGTTTCCCTGGGGTATTATCCGGAGAAATGCTTGAGTTTGATATTGATGATGAAAATATCGATCAGCAGGAAAAAAATATCGTTAAAATTGCCAGTGAATTCCTTAAAGTCGCCAAAGACCTTGATCAGTTTGGCATTTATCAGAAATGCTCCAATGACGAAATCCAGCAAATGGTTCCGCTTAAGGTCAATGAGGTGGAGATAAGGCGTTTTGAAATGCTGGTTCACAACCTTCAATCGTCATTTGATTCCTATGTGATTCATGGCGGCTATAGATACGGGAACCGGAAATTAAAACAACTGAGGGGGCATTTTTCTGTTGTATTTCATTTACTCCAGATCATCGGTCGGCTGCTTCATTTCTACGAACGTCATATCCATGAAGTTGGATATAAAGAAATCTGTATCAACGTAAAGAATAAGCTGGTTCAGCATATCGATCCCGATCAAATGATGGATGTAGCCATAAATTATGGCCTTTATTATGCCTATAAATTTCTTACCGATGGTAAAAATCTGGCAAAGGAAATTTTAAACCAGTATATCGAGAGAGGGTCCATCTGTGTTGGTATACCTGTTACCAGGGGATTTCATGCACGACCCAGTCTGATGGTTGCAAAAATTGTGGAACATTACGGCGGCCAGGTAGAGATGTGCATCGGGGGGGACCGGTTTGATGCGAGCAGTGTCCTTGATATCCAATGGGCAGGAGGGAAAATTCAAAAAGAGAACATTACCCAGGTTGTATTTGAAGGCGATGTAAGAGCGATAAGTGATATCAAGATTCTGGCAAGCGTTAATTATGGTGAAGATTCAATGGGAAAGGGAATACCCCTGCCGGACTCATTAAAATATTTGAGGTAAACGACTATGAATACAGCCATCATTGCCGCAGGCGGTAAAGGTGTCAGGATGAATGCGGATATTCGAAAGCAGTATCTCGTGCTTGATCATATTCCGATTCTGACCCGTTCTGTTTTTCCGTTTGACATGTGTACCCTGATTGACAGAATAATTATTACGGTTCCTGAAGAAGATTTGAATTACTGCCGTCATAATATCATTGCGCCGTATTCGTTTAGCAAGAAAATTGAAATTGTAAAAGGCGGTTCTGAACGTCAGGAGTCTGTTTTTGAAGGCCTGAAAGCAGCGGCCTCCTCCGATATAGTCGTTATCCATGATGGCGTAAGGCCATTTGTCACTCCTGACATGATTGAAACCTGTATCAGAGAAACAGGAAGATACGGTGCGGCGATCTTCGCAATGCCCGCATTCGATACATTGAAACAGGCAAACGGGAAAAACCAGATTATCGGCACCATCGATCGAAAACGAATCTGGATGGCCCAGACCCCCCAATGTTTTGACTATCAACTCATCATGGAAGCGCATAAAACGGCAAAAAAAAATGGCATCATCGGAACAGATGACGCTTCACTTGTGGAAAAAATAGGCAGGCAGGTTTTCATCGTTGAAGGCACCCGATACAATATGAAAATAACGACACCGGAAGACTTGACGTTGGCCCGGGCAGTTCTACACATCAATAATCAGGAGATTTAGAAGGAGAAAACCGATATGCGCGATGAATTCATCAGTCAGCTCAATGATCCGTCAAAGGTATGGGATATTGTCATCATAGGCGGTGGTGCAAGCGGTTTGGGTGCTGCGGTAGAATCCATATCAAGAGGTTACAGTACACTTCTCCTGGAACAACTCGACTTTTCCCAGGGCACATCAAGCAGAAGTACCAAACTGATCCATGGCGGTGTCAGATATCTTCAACAGGGAAATATATCACTTGTCATGGAAGCACTGCAGGAAAGAGGCATTCTCCTTAACAATGCGCCACATCTGGTTCATCACCAGTCATTTATCGTGCCCAATTACGGATGGTGGGAAGGTCCGTTTTACGGCGTCGGTATGAAACTCTACGATATGCTTGCCGGAAAACTTGGCCTTGAAAAATCCCAGATGCTTTCCCGGGAAGAAACACTTAAAAAAATTCCTACGGTTGAGCCTGAGGGACTTAAGCGGGGCGTCATGTATTATGATGGCCAGTTCGATGATGCCAGGCTTGCTGTGACTCTTTTTAAAACAGCAGAAAATTTAGGCGCATCTGTACTGAACTACATGAAAGTGATTGCCCTGATCAAACATGAGAAAATGATTTGCGGTGTGGTTGCCAAAGATCAGGAAACGGGCATGGATTATGAAATCAAGGCAAAGGCTGTGATCAATGCAACAGGCGTATTTGTCGATTCTATAATAAAAATGGATCTCAAAGACGCCGAAAGCATGATTGCTCCCAGTCAGGGCGTCCATATTGTGCTGGATAAATCGTTTTTACCCGGAGACAGTGCCATCATGGTGCCGCACACGGACGATGGTCGTGTATTGTTTGCCGTTCCCTGGCATGATCGGGTGATTGTAGGAACCACCGATACCATGATAGACGCTGTTACCACGGAACCTGTTCCCCTCCCTGAAGAAATTGAATTTCTCCTTTATCATGCAGCGAAATACCTGACCAAAAATCCTGAGAAAAAAGATATTTTAAGCATGTTTGCAGGTATCCGGCCCCTGATCCGGTCAGATACTACCCATGAAACATCTTCTCTATCAAGAGACCATCATATCACCATAACGCCTTCCGGTCTTGTCACCATCGCTGGCGGGAAATGGACTACCTACCGTAAAATGGGAGAAGATGTGGTAGATAAAGCCTTGATTGTCGCAGGGCTTGATCTCCGTCCCTCCCGTACCCGATGGCTGAATCTCTATGGCTGGTCTGCCAATGACAAAGGAAATGAGCCATTCCAGATATATGGCAACCATGCCACCGATCTTAAACGGATGACAAGGTTGCAACCGGAGCTTGACGAAGCCATTCATCCGAATCTTCCGTATAAAAAAGCGGAGGTGTTGTGGGGAGTCCGGCATGAAATGGCAAGAACAGTCAGGGATATTCTGGAAAGAAGAACCCGGTCTCTGATCCTTGATGCAAAAGCCAGCATCACCTGTGCACCTGAAGTCGCTTCTATTATGGCAAATGAACTTGGAAAAGACAAGACCTGGGAGAAAAAGCAGGTTGATGAATTTGTAAAGGATGCCGGAAATTATCTGATGAAAGAATAATATGGCCTCAGGCTCTATCTGCCACCATGAACCCTTAAGCGCATGCATGGAAATGAACAAAAAATTTGACAAATTGAAACCTGCCATCGATAAACGGGTATTGCTCTTCCTGGCTGGATTGATGTGGCTTGGCGTGGGAGCCATGCTTTTATCCCTTTCGTTTTCATGGCTCAATGAATTTCATGTTCACCATTCATTTCTGTACGTCGGCATAGGTGTAGTTGGTGCATTGGTTATTCATCATTTTGGTTTTTTAAAAATAGTGGACAAAAATCTGGACCGGATTCTACCGATGGAAGGGAAAAGATGTATATTTTCCTTTATGAGCTGGAAAAGTTATATCATGGTTTTTATCATGATCAGCATGGGGGTGCTTTTTCGGCATTCCCCCATCCCAAAACCATACCTCTCCGTACTTTATACGGGTATAGGCCTCGCACTGATGCTTTCAAGCATCAGGTATCTGAGAGTCCTTGTCATTCAAATCAGAAACCAAAAAACAGTTTAGCGCAACAGCATTTTATAAATCAGTCTATGAATCAATTTTCCATATGGCGGGTAGATCATTTTTCCGCTGTTGAATTTCGGTTTGAACAGAACCCCTTTTTCTTTTGACAACGATAAGAATCCTGCATGCCCATGATACTGCCCCATGCCGGATTGACCGATACCCCCGAATGGCATGGCATCCTGCGGCACATGAACCATTGTGTCGTTAATCAGAACGCCTCCCGAATGGGTGTGTTTTATGATATATTCGGCATTTTCGCGATTGTAGTCAAAGAAATACAATGCCAGGGGCCGTGGATGATCATTGACATATTTAACGGCATCTTCAAGCGATTTATAGGGAATAACCGGCAGTATCGGCCCAAATATTTCTTTTTGAAGGACTTCCATATCCTGAGTGGCATGGAGAATCAGATGAACCGGCAATTTTCGCGAACCGGAGAAATCCTCGTTTGCCGGATTGATCACGATGATTTCAGCACCTTTTTCATTCGCATCTTTCAAAAGACCTTGCAAATGCTTGTATTGCTGGTCATTTTCGACACTGGTATAGTCCTTGTTATTCATGAGTGTCGGATACATCTGGTGGATCGATTGACGAAATGCCTCGGTAAATTCATCAATGCGATTATCCGGACACAGCACATAATCGGGCGCCACACAGGTCTGACCGGCGTTGATCATTTTACCCCAGGCGATCCTTTCGGCAGCATCTTTCATCGGGACATCCTTGCTGATAATGGCCGGTGATTTTCCACCCAACTCCAGCGTTACGGGTGTGAGATTGTCTGCTGCAGCCCGCATCACATCTTTTCCGGCTGATGTTGAGCCTGTAAATATCATATGGTCCCATGGTTTTTTCGTGAATTCCTTTCCGGAAATGTCGTCTCCTGAATATAATGCCACATGATCTTCATCAAAATTTTCCCTGATGAGCTGTTTGAGCACGTCAGCGGTCTCTGGTGAACACCGGCTCATCCGTATCACAGCCCGGTTACCTGCAGACAATGCGCAGACCAGTGGCCCGCCGATCGAGAGATACACCGGATAGTTCCATGGTGCGATAATGCCCACCACTCCCAGGGGTTGATAATACACTTTCGCGGATGCAGGCATATATAGCATACCTGGCATGCGCCATGAAGGTTTTACCCATTTTTTGACATGTTTGATTGTATAATTGATGCCTTCGACAGATGATACCAGTTCGGCCAGATAGGTCTCGTCCTTGCAGCGTGCACCAAAATCCTTATCAAGCGCGGCTGCGATTTTATCCTGATACTGAACCAATGCTTTTTTCAGCCGTTTTAAATGTCCGACGCGTTCATTTCCGTCTGGAAAGGGATTCTTTAAAAAAGCCTCTTTCTGCATTTGAAAAATCCGGTCCAGTTCAGAGAATGTTTCAGGATCTCCGGTTTGAATACCCAGATCTGATATTTTAATTGGTTTCTGCATAATTGATTCTCCTGCTATTTTGTATACGATAATTGACTGAACGGTGAGTACTAATTACGTTATGTCATATATGGCACAATGAACCGTGTCAATAATAAAAATAATTCATACCCTGAATGCAATCCCGCATGTCTTTATGAGCTTATGTGACCGGACATTCATTCTGCTATTTATATATAATTTAAATATGTTATAAATTAAATGGCCTAACAGACATATAAATTACCTCAAGTCTTATTGCATTGCAATATAAATGGATTATACTGATTGGACAATTACAGATAATCGATCACGTTTCCGGTTGGTGATGGTTCATATCCGGGAATAGACGATATTTCCTCCCGCAATGCGCGGGATTGCAATACATCCAGCATCACCCGGATTGTCGGATGGTCAAACAGGTCATCGGGAATGACGAGATCGCAGCGCACGGTTTCAAGAGGGATAAACTGAAGGTTAAACATATCGGAAACCACATGAAGGCCTAAGGCCACATCAGCCAGTCCGGAAGCCACCATCTGCGCGCATTCATTGTGTGTGAACAGTTCATGGGTATATCCGTTGATTGTCGATGGGGGAATACCCGCACCTTTTAACTGATCATCCAGAAGAATGCGCAAAGCTGCACCATGTTCCCGATTGACCATTTTTACATCAGTTCTTGCCAAATCCGACAGGGACCTGATGTTCAAGGGATTTCCGGATGCCACCATCAGACCTTCATCCATATAGGTAAATCCGATAATCTTGCCTTTCAAACCGGATAGCATCTTCCTGGCGGTAAGCACATTGGATTCCTCATCTTTTTGATTATGAAGATGGACACCGCCCACATGGGCATGACCTTCGGAAAGTGCTTTTAAGGATGCATAACTGGATGCAAAACAGCAATGAACACGGGCTCCTGGCAATGCACGGGCAACATGGCCGGAAAGGATTGAAAACGCAGGGTCGCAACCGAATAATAAAATGGTTTTTTCCATGATATCATCTGGACAGAAAAGACGGGCATTCTGGCCATTTTTTTCCATCAGGGCATCAGCGGCCGGAAGCCCACTGTTAAATGCAATTTTTCCGGTAATCGGAATACCTGTCAATTCACCCCGAAGTTTTGCCACCCAGAGCCTGGACGTTGTATTTTTTGTATTTCCTATAATTTTTATGGGTTGGGGTTCACCGGTCATATCTTCTGTAAATAATTTTTCGACCGTACATTCCAGATGTTTTGCCAGTTGCAAGGCAACTGCGGTATTTGGCAGATAGCGACCGGATTCAATGTCGTATATGGCCTGTCTTTTGACACCGACTGCATCTGCAAGCTGACTTTGCGACCAGCCTTTTGCCTGGCGATATGCCTTGACATGGCATGCAATGTTAAAAGGGGGGTGGGGCTCCATTTTTCATCCATAATGAAATAATATTGACGTTTAAAAAAATATATTGACGTCTCAAAATATATTAATTAAGTCTTAACCATGCACTGCTAATTTTTGAAACGTCAAACTCATTTACTGTAACTGAGTTGACTTACAGAATCAATACTAAACATGCAAAGAAGACTCTGGAGGATTTAAATGGGAAAAAAAACAATACCATATCGAAAATGGGAACGGACAATCCGGCAAGTATGTATCGCCCTTATCCTTTTTTCCGGTTACAAGGGGTGGGCAATCGGCCAGGATGTTTCGTCAATTCACATATTTGCGGCAGCATCAACAACAAATGTGGTAACCGATATCTGTCAGCTGTTTTCGGAAACCTATGGAACAAAAGCGTTGCCATCTTTCGCGTCTTCTTCAACGCTTGCCAAGCAGATCGAAAATGGCGCACCTTCTGATATTTATATTTCTGCCAACAGTGATTGGATGGATTATCTTGAAAAAAAGGATCTGATTGTTGGCAACTCGCGTTTTGATTTGGCGAAAAACCGGCTTGTCCTGATCGTTCCCCAAAAAAGCAGCATAAATAAAATTGACATCAATCCCTCAATGGATCTGAAACCCATCATCGGCGATGGCTTTCTTTCGATGGGAGATCCGGATCATGTGCCTGCAGGCATGTACGCCAAAGATGCACTTGAAAAATTAGGCCTGTACAAAGAATTGGAAATTAAAATAGCCCGCTTGAATACGGTCCGGGCTGCATTGGCCATGGTGGAACGTAATGAGTCAAGCCTGGGTATTGTTTACGCTACGGATGCGGCTATGACCGATCAGGTAAAAGCAGTCGGCATTTTTCCTATTGATTCCCATCCGCCAATTGTATATCCGGCGGCTATCATTAAAGGGCATGATACGGATAACGTCAAACGGTTTCTTCAATTCCTTAAAACACCCGTATCGAAATCAATTTTTGAAAAATACGGGTTTACCCATAACGAATGAATTATTTTTCCTTTTCACCTGTAGAACTTGAGGCACTCCGATTAAGTCTTTGGGTGTCTTTCTGGGCTCTTTTCATAAGCCTTCCTCCGGGAATCATTATCGCCTGGATACTGGCACGCATGGAATTCCCCGGTAAAAGCATCTTGAACGGCATGATTCACCTGCCCCTTGTTCTGCCACCCGTCGTGATCGGTTATCTGCTGCTCGTCGTGATGGGGCGAAAAGGACTCATCGGCTCCATCCTTTACGAATATCTGGGGTTCTCGGTCGCTTTTACCTGGAAAGGTGCTGCCCTTGCTTCTGCTGTCATGGCATTCCCGCTATTGGTGAGAGCGATAAAGCTTTCCATTGACAATGTGGACCCAGGCCTTGAAAATGCCGCAAGAACTTTGGGAGCAGGACCCATGCGCGTTTTTTTTACCATCACCTTACCACTCATGATACCCGGCATTATAACCGGAATGATACTTGCCTTTGCAAGAAGTTTGGGTGAATTCGGCGCGACAATCACATTTGTTTCAAATATCCAAGGCGAGACACAGACACTTCCTTTGGCACTGTATACGCTCATGCAGGTGCCCAATGGCGAAACAGGCGCGATGAGACTTTGCCTGATTTCCATCCTTATCGCCATGGCTGCCCTTGTCTGTTCTCAGCGTCTTGAAAAACGATTTCCCGGGTATGTGAAAGGGTGATCCATGATTGATATAAAACTCCGGAAGAAACAAGGCGCATTCAAAATAAACGCTGAATTCAAGTCAGGTGTTACGGGTGTGACCGCATTGTTTGGCCAATCCGGTGCAGGCAAAACATCGGTCATCAATATGATAGCAGGGCTGGATATTCCGGATTCCGGATATATTAGAGTCAATCAAAACCCATTGTTTGATGCCCAAAAGCATATCAATCTGCCTCCTCAAAAACGGAAAATTGGTTATGTGTTTCAGGATGGCCGGCTATTTCCCCATTTAACCGTCAAGCAGAATTTATCTTATGGGATGCGACTCGTATCTCAACAAGAACGATATGTCATGTTTGATCCGGTCATATCCCTTTTGGGGATCTCGCATCTTCTTTCCCGACTTCCCCGGAAATTATCCGGTGGAGAAAAACAGCGCGTAGCCATCGGCAGAGCCCTTTTGACGAGCCCGTCTCTTTTACTCATGGATGAACCACTTTCATCTCTGGATCATTTAAGAAAAAAAGAAGTCATGCCTTTTATTTCCCGATTGAGCAAGGAATTTTCAATCCCGATCATCTATGTCAGCCACTCACTGGATGAAGTCCTGAACCTTGCTGATCATATTGTGTTGATGGATGAGGGGAACGTTATTGCAGCAGGAAGTATCGACGCAATCGTCAATCGGTCTGATCTGTTCTCCCTGATGGGTGGACAGGATTGTGGCTCTATTATTTCCGCAACGGTTGAAACAGATAATGACGCTTATGGATTGACCCATCTTCGTTTTCCAGGGGGGGTGATCAAAGTTCCCCGGTTAGCCGTGTCCAAAGGAAGCACTGTCCGGATACGCATACCCGTCAGAAGCGTATCCATCTCGCTGGTAAAACCGGCGGATACAAGTATCCAAAACATTTTTTCAGGTGTGATCGAAGAGATTTCATTACCGGATTCAACCTTCTCGGATATTCGGATCAATATCGGGGTGCCTCTTTTTTCCCGAATCACCAGGCTGTCACAAGAAAAGCTCTGCCTGACTCCGGGTAAAACAGTATTTGCCATGGTAAAAAGTATTGCAGTCACCAATGGCTCAAATGATTGAAAAAGTGGAGGGACACAATATGAATCTGCTATACGATGACTTGCGAACCGCTTTGCAACATGAAATTGACCGTCATCATCTTGCAGGCAAAAAAATACAAATAAGATGTAAAGCGCTAACTGTAAAAGAAGCTATCGGAAATCCGGCCCATGACGATTATCCGATTATCAAAGGCAGAGAAGTTATGGTGGAAGCATCTTTTGAAGGAAACAAAGGACAGGCCTTTACCGATGAATTTGAAAATGTGGATTATGGGGTTGATGATTTGCTTGATATCGAGTTATCGTCAAATCGAAATCGAGCCAGCTTTATATCCGGACTGAATGCTGTTTTCAGATATCTCGGCATTTGTAGCAAGACGGTTCATTGCAGAGATAGAGAACCTGTGGAATGCGCCGCACAGTTAGCCCAATTCCTGGGTCCAGTGAAAAATGTTCTTCTTGTGGGCTATCAGCCGAGATTCCTTGAATCCCTTGCATCTGCATATACAGTTAGAGCCCTTGACCTTGACAGGGACAATATCGGAAAGGCATTTTCCGGTGTCATCATCGAATCTCCGGCCAGGTTGGCTGATGCAGCAAAATGGTGTGACATGATTTTCGCCACTGGATCGACCATTGTAAACGGAACATTGACCGATTTTATAATTCCGGAGAAGCCCCTTGTCCTATATGGCGTTACAATTGCGGCCTCTGCAAAAATATTGGATTTAAAAACCTATTGTCATTGTGGTGCGTAGTTCCACATATCATTTAATGAGAAGGTCAAACACAGGTGTTGTGTTGAATCCATTCGGTGATACGATCCACCGAATGGATTGATAATCTGTCAGCCTGTTATGCTGCTTTTTGAAGCGGATGCGGCACGGTAAAAGGCCCCTTTTCCGGGGACGTTGGCCAGGAAGGGTGGGTGTCTTTTGTCTTGAGATCCCGGGTCATCCAGCCATTTTTATGAGGAGTCATCAGCGCATAAAAGCTTATCCATGATAAACAGGCCATCCAGAAGAAGCTGTAGGGGAAAGCCCATATTGCCTTATCGCTTTTATACCGGGCAGCATAAAAGATCCCCGGAGCACATGATGCAAGGGCTGCTCCAAGAATCATTTTAGGACCGATGATTAACGGCATACAGATCAGCAGTCCGATAGCGGAAACATGCATCACCTGTCCTACGGTCAAATTTATCAAGTTGATCAGTACATTGATTCTGAGTCCAAGGGCGCCGTCGTTCCGGAATTTGCGGAAAACAAACCGGGTGATCACAATTGTTTCGCGGATATTGCTTCGGGCCCAGCGCAAGAGCATCTTCCAGAGCTTTCCAAAAGTGACGGGGCAGGTGGTGTGAACCACTGCATCTCGCTGGTAATGAACATAAAAGCCGTTTCTGAGAATCAGATTGGTCATGGCCCTGTCCTCACCAATATTGGCTGGCTTTCCGCAAAACTTCTGGTTCAGCCATTCGAAGAGAACATTCAGAACAACTTCACGCCGATATGCGGACAATGCACCGGGAGTGCACATGACCGAATTGATCACACTCTGGCCTGCACGCAGAAAATCGAAACTGAAGGCAAAGGAAACCTCAAGCATCCTGGGGATAATACCCTCTTTGTGGTTCAGGATGCTTACGTTTCCTGCAACTGCCCCCACTCGATCATTTCGGATAAATGGGCTCACAAGATTGCGGATGGTTTGTGGTTCCACGATGGAGTCACTGTCAATGGTTACGTAGACATCCCCTTGACCTTGCTTGAAGCCCAGATACAGGGCATGCCGCTTGCCCCGGTTAACAGGTTGCTTGAACAACTGAACCCGTCCGTGCAATTCTTTTTCAGCCTGATGGAGCCAGTACCAGGTATCATCGCTGCTGCCGTCATCAACAGCGATAATATACATTTTTTCAGGCGGGTAGTCACTTTGAGCAATGCTTTTAATGGTATCGAAAACCTGACGTCCTTCATTATAGGCCGGAACGATTACCGTACAGGACGGCAGTTCCTCGTTGGTGCAGGGTCTGGCTGGTTTGTATTTCAAACAGAGCACAACACGCCAGATAAAAATCAAAAGATGAATGGCAAAAAATACCTGGGAAAAGACTAACAATGCTTTGCCCAGGGGGTAGCTTTCAACAGTGATCCAGATCGATCGGATATCGGTAACGAAAGATATGAAGATGGCTGTCAATATGATGAATGCATATGGAAGCAGCGCTATTTTAGCACGTGCCCTAATCATTAAAGTATTCCTTTTCAGTTTCATTTATTAATCTCCTATCCAGACCCACTCTATGTGAGTCTGGGCGACATTATACCTTTCCGATGAACATATCAATAGATTTCATACAATAATTATATTGCTGAAATAACGTAAGATAATACTTTTTTATCAACAAATTTTAATGAAAATTGTTTTTTTTTACAGACGATTGAAAAAATAAAGAAACAGGGAGACAGGGGTTAATTTTATAAGTTATCAATGGTATTAAAACCTAACGATAGTGCCGCATCCAGATCATCTGAATGAATTTCGTAAATATTTATTTTACCGGTTCCTGCGCCGCACGAGGCGATATGATAATACCCATCACCATCGCGATATGACGATAACACCGTAATTCCATTGTCTGTAAGTTCCAATTCCATGGTATCAAGGTCAATGCCCCCATCATAACATTGAACAGAACCCTCGTATTTATAGACTTCTACGGTCGATTCACCCTGAATCGTTTTATCCGGATCATCCCCGTTTGTGGATGTATCGGTTTTGGCAGCGTTGCATCCATTTAAATATACCGCGAAGACTGCGAAATATATTGCAATTAGGTATTTCACGAATATCTCTTTTCGGATCTGTTGCTAAATTGATTTATATTGAGATTCAATCAACATTTCTTGATTTAATAATCAATCGGCTTATAACTGACTCAGTATAAGAAAAAATTTAAAAATGCAAGTGTGAAATTACCCTAAATTCAATTTATCCATAAATACAAAACGATGAACAAGACAGAAGAAAAACGATTTGTCTATCCGCATTCTCATGATTATCCCCGTCTTTCCCTTGCCAAACGATTCGTTTTTAAGTTAGAACAGATAGAGTTGAATTTCGCATTGTTTTTTTGCTTTCATCAGTTCGACTATATGAGTGGAAATCTGACGGTTTATGAAACAAAAATTGAAACATATCTGGAAATACCCTGATATCGTTGATCTTGAATATTTTCTCCACGAAACAAACAGTGAAACAGATCACAGGGAAAATGACAGTCATAAAAAAGATCGAGATATTTTTCTCAAAGAAATTGAACCGTTTATATCAGATATTCCGGACGGACTTATCAATAGAAAAGTTATCATCAGGCGATGGCTCGATATCAAAAGGGGATTATCCGGAAAGGACCCGGCCTCATATTTGACGGAGAAGATGACTCCGGGTAATGGATTCAAGAAAACACTCGGAATTATGTTTGTTCTGCTGGCCATAACCGGTTTCTTGTCAGGAGCGGGCCTTGCCGCCTCCCTTCTTTTTTATACGGGGGATCAACCCATCAATGTCTCCACATTCATCGGGCTTGTCGTTGCCTTCCAGATATTTCTGATCTTCCTTCTCCTGGTTGTCTGGGTCACCGGAAGATTTTCCAGATTTCATCTGGTTTCAAAAATATTTCAAACTTTTTTTTTAAGGATCACTACCCGGATCGGAAAAAAAGCATTACAAACGCTTTCTGCTGAAAAGAAAGGTCAATTGACATCCATCATGGGATTGATCAATGGCAGGCGGCGAATTTATGGTTCACTTTTCATCTGGCCCTTTTTCATATTGACGCAGGCTTTTGGTATGGCATTTAATATAGGAATTATTGCAGCCACATGGTTTCGGATTATCGGCACCGATCTGGCATTCGGCTGGCAATCAACACTTCAGATCAGCTCTCAGGCTGTATTCAGGATTGTTTCCGTTTTATCTATTCCCTGGGCATGGATTGTGCCTGACCATATGGCTCATCCGACACTTGCGCAGATAGAAGGAAGCCGGATCATTTTAAAGGACGGCATCATGCATTTGACCACAGGGGATATGGTATCCTGGTGGCCGTTTCTTTTGTTTGCTGTTGTATTTTACGGACTTATTCCCAGAATGACGCTCTTGATGACAGGGGTATTTATAGGCAATAAATCCCTTGACGCACTGACATTCGATACATTCGACTGTGACAAACTGATGATGCGAATGACCACACCCGTCATCGGAGAACCCCATCACCCGCTGCAGGAAAACAAACAGGAACGGCCCGCTTCACAACGGTTGGACACAGCCATTGAAAAGGATATTTCAGATGCTGACAAATTATTGGCAATCATTCCTGACGATCTGATAAACACATTAAACATGGACGATCTTTATGGCCAAATTTACGATATGATCCGATTGACACCACTTAAAACGATTTCTTCCACATTCGATTTTGACTCAGATCAAAAACAGTTCACTGATAATGAAGCATCCGGTTTAACGCATATATGGGTGCTTCAGGAAGGCTGGCTACCGCCTATCAAGGAAATATACAATTACTTTAGAGAAATTAGACATTTTTTTGGACCTGAGATCAAAATTATTATATTTCTGGTTGGGAAGCCTGTGTTGGGGACCGTGCTTACAAAAGTGGAGGAAGGCCATTACAGAATATGGCAGCAGGGGATTAACAGTCTGGGTGATCCTCGTATTTCTCTGGAAAGGACACGATTTTGAGCAGGAAAAAGATACCTGAATTCGCAATTTTAGGTCATCCAAATGAAGGAAAATCTTCGGTTGTATCCACACTTTCAGAAGATGACACCGTGCGTATCAGTCCATATCCTGGTGAGACGGTGGTGTGCAAAACGTACCCTGTCGTCATTGATGGTGTCGAGATTATACGATTTACGGATACCCCTGGCTTTCAATCTCCCAGAAAAACATTAGAATGGTTTGCCCATTACAAAGGCCCGCAGGATGGTATCCTCAAGGCATTTATTGATACCAATAAAAATAACGATCTGTTTCAGGATGAATGCGAACTGCTTGCCCCGCTTGAGAAGGGCGCAGGAATAATATATGTGGCAGATGCATCCCGGCCTGTTCGAAAAGTGGATATTTGGGAAATGGAAATCCTTAGGCTCACCGGCTTGCCCCGGATGGCAATCATCAATTTCAAATCACAAACCCATGATTTTACCATTGAATGGAAAAATGAATTCAGAAAGCATTTTAATGCCATTAGGATATTTAATGCACACAATGCAACGTATTCCGAAAGACTTGAACTGCTTGAGTCCTTGAAACATATTGATCAGGAATGGCAAGCCGCATTAGACCTCGTGATTCAGGCATTCAAAAAAGACTGGGACCGCAGGAATACGTTAACTGCCGAAGCGATTCTCAATCTTGTTTCTAAAGTTATCTGCCATCGGGTCTCAGGAACATATGGGAATGACGCTGAAAAAAATGATATCAGAGACAAACTCGAAACTGAATATCTGAAAAATATTACCGTAATGGAGAAAAAGACCCATCAGGAAATCCGTAAACTCTTCAAACATAACATTTTTAATGTGGACCTGCCGGAGGAGTCCATTCTCAAAAACAGCATTTCAGACAAAAGCACCTGGCAGCTTCTTGGACTCAACAAAAAACAAATCGTTGGTGCTGCAGCTGCCATAGGTGGAAGTGCCGGAGGCCTTATTGACATCGCCGCTGCCGGCCATTCATTTGGCTTGTTTGCATTGATGGGAAGTGCACTTTTGGGCGGTTCTGCATTTTTTGGCAGCAACAAGTTAACCCGAACGAAAATCATCGGATTGCAGCTGGGGGGATATAAAATGAACGTCGGTCCTACTCAAAATATACAAATCATTTATCTGTTTATAGACCGGGCTCTTATTTTTTATTCTCACATTATAAACTGGGCTCACGGCAGAAGAGATTATCCGGACCCGATTCAAAACACACCAAAAGGAAAGGGACATAAAATCGGGTATTCGTCCAGGATGACAAAAGATGATATCAAAAAAATAAGCCTTTTTTTTGACACCTTCAAGAAAAATGATATCGAGAAGCAGGAAAAACTGAAAACTGAGCTCATTCAAACGATCAAAGACTGGCTTGATATTATTCCAAAAGAACTATCCGGTTCCGGGATATTTAAAAATGACTAAAATCAGTGGTAAAGGTTTAAAACGTATTATTGTGGATATGCCCAGTATTTTCCTGAAATCTGAAGAAATCATTACAATAACAAAACAATCCGTCGTGATAACTGTTCTGGGGTCCTGTATCTCGGCAACCCTTTATCACCCGCAAAAAAAAATTGGCATGATCAATCACGCCCTCCTGCCTGCTGATCCGGGTCAGAATGACTTCAAATACGTTGATTCCTCTATCCGGTTTATGGCAGATCATTTGCTCAGAAAGGGCATTCATCCCAATGAACTTGAAGTCAAGCTTTTTGGTGGCGCGAGGCAAAGCGCTTCTGGCTTACCAGGTCAGGGAATCGATGTTGGCGGCCAAAATATTAAAGTGGCAGTGGCAACACTTTTAAAATTGGGTTTTTCAATTTCAGCTAGTGATACAGGCGGGTGTTTCGGCAGAAAAATATTTTTTATTCAGGATAATGGCAAAGTATATACGAAGATGATTAAAAATATTATTTCAGGAGATGTTTCGATTGGAAAATAATCCTGAAAATTATAATATGGCGTTAATTTTACTATAAACAGAAAGGGACATGCCATGGAACTGATAACCTGGGATGACAGTTTAAGCGTTAAAGTCAAGGAAATTGATGAACAGCATAAAAAACTTATCCGACTCATCAACAGTCTGCACGAAGCCATGATTCAACGAAAAACCAAAGAGGCACTGGGAACAATTATCAATGAACTCATGGATTATACGACCGGTCATTTTCTGACAGAAGAAACTTATTTTGAAAAATTCGAATACGGCGAACGGGATTCTCATAAACGGGAACATACCGGTTTTGTGAATAAGGTAAGTGCCTTTCACACAGACTTTCAAACAGGAAAAATGTTTTTATCAATGGAAATCATGAATTTCCTGAAGGACTGGCTGATCAAACATATTAAAGGCACCGATAAAAAATATGGGCCACTATTTAATTCCAGGGGATTGATGTGACCTGATCATTGGATCATGTCATCAAGCATCAGCGCTGATGAAAAGGCAATATCGCCGCTGCATCCGTGGCCGTTTACCGTATCTCCAGCCATATACAGGTTGTCTAAAAAAACCGATTTGATCGAAGGCCGATGAGGCCTTGACTGAGATGGTATTAGCATATTGGCGTTGACAACCGGTATGATAACCTTTCTTTCATCGATCACTTTATTCCGGTAACCAGGCATGCAGATCGCAGCTATTTCCCTAAGCCGTTTTTCTGTGGCCCTGAAAGCATCGGGATTATTGGTTTGCCCCCATGCTGTGAGAAGCCCCCATGTGCAGACATGATAACCTCTGGGCGCCACTGTTTTATCAAAAAGGGTCTGGAACTTTACCCACAGGGGCTCATCCACACCCAGAATACCTCCTTCAAGGTCAGAGAGAGGCTCGTGTGATATAAAATCGATAATGACTCCCCCTGAATTTTTCAGATTTTTGATGTGATTCAAAAATCTGCTGTCAAAAAAAGACGCATCGATAATTTCTGTCAAATATTTAACAGGCGCAGCATACACGACCATTTCAGATTGATACAGGCCTTTGTCGGTTTCAACGGAGTCTATTTTCCGTCCGTTAACAGACAATTTCATGACTTTTTCGGAAGCCTTGATTATTCCGCCATTTTTTATAATAACAGCCTCAAGCCGGTCAATGATATGCTTGGAGCCTCCGGCCACATCAGCTACCGGTATTTTAGACTTGTTCACCCTTTTGATGAAATCAATCACTTCACCGGCGCTCACAATCGAGGCATCGGGCAGCATGATTGTAAATCCTAAAAAATTAAGGAAGCCTTCAACTTCACGGTTGGGTTTGAAAAAAGACTTATAAAAATCAATCAGGGTCTTGTCATACCAGAGAGTGGCGTCTTCTTGGAGAATTTTCACATAAAGCCTTAAAAATACAAGTTTTGCCTTAAAACTCAACGCTTGAGTTGTTAAAAACCCTGCAGGGCCGTTGGGCCTGTCATATAGTCTTCCCTTGTAAAACAACTTGGCTTTTTTTTGATCGGTTTCATAGAATGTCATAGGTTCACCAAGCCTTGTCATGACCTGGTTTGCATGACCATCTGGTCCCAGGCGATGGGAATGCTGACCGTATTGCCAGACAAACCCGTCCTTTTCAATGTAATGTGCCCGCCCACCCAATCTTTTTCGGGATTCAATCAGGAGAACCTTTTTCCCTTTCCGGGACAAAAGCGCTGCTGACGATAAGCCTCCAAAACCACCACCGATTATGATGACATCAAACATGTTGTTGATCCCCAATATCCTTTTTTTTGACAACCATACTATATTTGTCTGAAAAATAAACCAAATCCTTTAAAATTTTCTTTGATTTTATAATGATTATTTGATGAAATTAACTGAAGACCGCTTCTTCTTGCAACCTGATGTATTATTTAAAACAGGATACGTCTATGAGTCAGAAACCGACAAATGAATCACTGGAAAACAAAATCAAAGAACTTGAGAACGAATCGATTCAAAAAAAAGAGATAGAAAAAAATCTGCTGGTTTCTGAAAAGAAATTAACGTCTCTCCTAAAGGGAATTCCGATCCCGATATACATATGGAAAAAGGAAGAAAACAATTTTTTTCTCACCGACTATAATGATGCGGCCATGGCAATTACCGCCAACAAGATAGCAAAATTCAAAGGGCATAGCGCCACTGAAATGTATTCTCACATGCCTGAAATTTATCAAGAGATGATGACATGTTATAAAACAAGAATCCCTATAAAGCGAGAGATGGATTTTCATTTCAGAACCACAGGGAAAAGCAGGATTCTTTCTGTGACCTATGGTTTTGTGCCGCCTGATTTTGTGGTCATTCATACTGAAGATATCACGGATCGAAAACATGCAGAAACCGAGCTTAAAAAAGCCCTTGATCGATTGGAGTCTCAGGTTGAAGAAAGAACAAAAGAACTTGAGAAAATTAATCATTCATTGCGCGAAGAGATTCATGCACGAAAAATAGCCCAAAAGCACAGCAATGAAAATGAGGAAAGGTTTCGCTCACTAGCAGATCAGCTTCCGGATGTGATTGTGAGTTTTGATAAAGCACATCGCCATGTGTATGCCAATCGTTCTGTTGAAAAATATACAAAAATTCAGCAGGATAGATTTATAGGCGCTAGCATGTTGGAACTCGGGTTTGATAAGGAGAACCTTCCCAAATGGGACAATATTCTATATGAGGTATTTGAAACCGGCAAAACTAGGCGGGCCGAATTCCATCATTCAAAAAAACTCTGGTTTGACTGGCTTTTTATTCCTGAAAAAGATGATGACGGCCATGTCCGGACAGTATTGGCTTCAGGCCGTGATATCACAGGAATCAAAAATGCCCGCATCGCACTGGAAGAAAGTGAAAACCTCTTCAGGACATTTGTGGATTCATCACGGTCAGCCATTTTTATTATTCAAGAAAACCATTTTAAATATTTCAATGACGCATTAATGCAGATAAGCGGATATAACGATCAGGAATTGATCACCATGCCATACTGGGAACTCGTGCATCCCGACATGAGAGAAATGGTTATTGAAAGGGCCAACCAGAGACAGAGAGGGTTAAATCCGGAAAGTCATTATGAAATCAAATTATTGTCCAAAGACA
This sequence comes from Pseudomonadota bacterium, assembly GCA_018816735.1. GTDB lineage: Bacteria > Desulfobacterota > Desulfobacteria > Desulfobacterales > JAHIVH01 > JAHIVH01. The sequence goes on from JAHIVH010000116.1 coordinate 33,049, forward strand.
GAAAAACAAAATATCTCGACTTTACGGCAACGATCCATGAATTTGAAGGAAAGTTCGCCATTTTTTGCACTGCGTTTGATATTACGGAAAGTAATCTTGCAAAAGAGAATTTAAGAGAAAGTGAGGAAAAATACCGGGCAATTATCCAGAATATTGAAGAAGCGTATTTTGAGGTGGATTTAGAAGGGAACCTGACCTTCTTTAACGATTCCCTGTGCCGGATCACAGGAAGGACACGAGGAGAACTGGCGGGGTTAAATTACAGGGTGTATACCTCCCCGGAAATGAAAGAGAAGATGTTTCGTATTTTCAATGAGGTTTATACTACCGGCAATCCTGCGAGTATCACTAATTATGAAGTCATCACCAGAGCGAATAAGACCCTGTTTCTCGAGTTGTCGACGTCCTTGATAAAAGACAAGGATGGCGTATCAAGAGGCTTCCGGGGCATAGTCAGGGATAACACAGAAAAACTTTTGGCAGAAAAGACCAAAAAGGAACTGGAACATCAGCTTCAGCAGGCGTTAAGGATTGAGGCCATCGGTACGCTTGCAGGAGGCATTGCCCATGACTTCAATAATCTGTTAACCGGCATTCAAGGCAACCTGTCCATTCTTAAAATCAGGAAAAAGCCTGAGGATCCTGAATTCAAGAAAATCTTACTGATCGAGGATCTGGTTCAAAGTGGTGCCGAACTGACACGGCAGCTTCTTGGCTTCGCAATGGGAGGGAAGTACGAAGTAAAACCCTATGATGCAAATGAAATTATTGAAAAAAGTCTGAAGATGATCGATCGGACCAAAAAGGCCATCACCATCAAAAAGGAATTTGCTGCAGATCTCTTTACTGTAGAGGTGGACAGGGGACAGATGGAGCAGGTTTTACTGAATATATTTGTGAACGCAGCCCATGCCATGCCTGATGGTGGCAACCTGTCCCTTTCAACTGAAAATGTCATCCTTGATGAAACCGCTTCCCAAATGCTTGATCTGAAACCAGGGAACTACATTAAAATTTCCGTTTCTGATAATGGCATCGGCATGGACGAAAAAACAGCGACTCGCGTATTTGAACCTTTTTTTACAACCAAGGAAATGGGAAGAGGTACCGGTCTGGGGCTTGCATCTGCATATGGCATTATAAAAAATCACAATGGCAGTATTTCTGTAAACAGCAAGAAAGGGGAGGGGACCACCTTTTTGATTTATCTGCCCGCTTCCCAAAAAATCAAATTCATTGATGAGACACCTGAGCTGGAAATCAAGAAAGGCCGAGAAACCATCCTGTTTGTTGACGATGAAAAACCCATCCGGGATATTGGTGTTGAATTGCTAAGCGAGATTGGATACCAGGTGGTTGCCTTAGAGAGCGGGCGCATGGCCATTGAATATTTTGCAAATAATCATTCAACCATTGATCTTGTCATCCTTGATATGGTCATGCCTGGCATGGGCGGAAGGGAGACTTTTGATAAATTGAAAACCATCAGAAAAGATGCCAAGATCATCCTTTCAAGCGGATACAGTATTGATGAGCAGACATCTGAAATTCTAGAAAAAGGCGGGGAGGGGTTTATTCAGAAACCATTTTCCTTAAAAGAACTTTCACAAAAAATCAGGTTCATTCTAGATACATAACGGATATTATTTCATGCATAATGCATGCGGTGTTCAGTCCCGGTTATTTATTTTATTTTCTTTGACGTCATGAACAGGTAACGGCCTTGAGTTTGACCCGAAAATCACATACCGGTCTTTCAAAAAAGAACCGTTTATGTTTATCGTGTGGTGACCCGGTCAGGGGGCAGAGAGAATTCTGCACTACTGATTGTCATATCTATCTTAAGCGTAAACTCGATCAGCATACGGGTATTCTATCATCCCTTAATACCAGATTCGCCACATTCTATTTTACCCTCAGTGAAAAAAAAATATCTGAAGCGTCTGCAATTGACACAAAGATGGTTTAAACCTATATATGCAGATACACGTTATCAATAAAACAAAATTACCGACTTCAGGTCATCATGATACAAAAAATGATACGGGTTTAGAATCATTAAATATCCTGTTTTTTATTTTTTTCTTCATTCCGTGTATTTTCGGGTGTTCATCACCCGCATCTTCAGGTAAATCACAAACAGCTGCGGCCATATCAGGTTTCACCCTTGAAAATGGCCAGGGGATTTCCGGTATCAAGGTATTTCTTCAAGGCAGCGCAGAAAAAACCGAAATGACAGATCAATATGGTTACTTCTTGTTTAAGGACTTGCCCGCAGGCAGTTATGACATTACGCCTGTAAAATTCGGTTATGTATTTACGCCTTCATCCATTACCATCCGTTTGGCATCCACAGATTCGACTGAAAACAATTTTAAGGGCCTGTATTCCGGCACACCTGTCAAAACATGGAAAAAAACGTATGGTGGAAAAGAAAACGACGCTTTATACGCTATCGTCGAAACATCAGATGGCGGTTATATGGCTGCCGGCGAAACCTTTTCCACCAGCCCCGATCAGTCAGATATCGGAATAATCAAGGTTGACTGCGCTGGAAAAGAAGTGTGGGGCAAAACATTTGACATCAATGATAATGACATTGCCTATGATATTTGTAAAACGCGTCATGGGGATTATATTATCACCGGCAGCGCTTATTCAACCGTTAATGCAGCAAGCGATCTGGCTTTGCTCCGAATTGACGCTGACGGAAATGAAAAATGGCTTAAAACCTATGGCGATACCGGAGATGATACCGGATACGCTGCAGTTGAAACTGATGAAAATGAAATCGTTGTTGCAGGGGGTACATCAACTGTGGCCGGAGAAATGAAAATTGGCGTGATCAAACTCGATGCAAACGGAAACGGGAAATGGATGTATAAAAAAGAGGATAAGGGGTATGGCGGCGTGGCGCATTTTATCTTTATCGGATCTGACAATACCATTTTTGTCCTTGGCGAAACGTTTTCATATGTAGACAGCCTGTCTGATCTGATTCTTCTGAATATAGCTCCGGAGGGGCAGATCATCTGGGCTCAGACTTACATCCGGGATGGGGATAATAAACCCCTTGCCATCTATCAGGCTGACGATGACACATTTTACATTGCAGGCAAAACCATCAGCAAAAACGGCCTTGATGCGGAAATATTCATTTTAAGTGCAGATCATGCCGGAACGGAGATTCAGAGCCGATCATTTAACAATACATATGACATTATCGTTGATACCGTTATACCAGTAGATAAAACGGGCGTCATTGTTTCCGGAAGAGCCAATCTGACGGATGCGGCTGTTCCGGACGTGTATGTTTTAAAACTTGATGTCAGCGGAAATATCCTCTGGCAGCAGTCCTATGGCGGAAAGGGGAATGATCAGATTCATGATATGTTGCAAACATCAGATGGCGGATTTGCACTGGCAGGCGAATCTGATTCAGCCAGCAGTGGCAATACGGATTTCTGGATTCTCAAAATGAACGAACTGGGCCGGATCACTGACGGTCCGGTCATCCAAACACCAGCGTTAATCAGCGGAAAAGCCGGGCACGTTTATCAATCGCTGCCACTTGTCATATCCGGCGGGTCAGGCAAGTATTTTTTTAATATCACAGACAACGATTCTACCGGACTTTTGTCCATTTCCGAGGATGGTGTTGTCAATGGGAATTTGCCGGATCAAACCGGTCGCATTTCTCTGACCATCTCAGTGACGGATCAGGAAGACAACACCTATGCAACCTCCCAGGATTTCTATATCGATATAGTGAAACACATCTCAGGCCACACAGGGGGGGGGGAAGATTATGGCGGAATCGTTGATGAAGCTTTATGCACCCTGGTCGCAGACGACAAAAACGGATTCATGACTGCCCTATCTTCGGCAGCTGAAGGTGATATCCTCTGCATTGATACAAGTGCAGAGATTGATCTATCCGGTATGGAGAATATCACCATTCCATACGGCGTTACACTCTCAGGCGGACGGGGCACGCCCAACGGAAAAGGAGGCATTGAAGCCGGGGGACTTATTTATAAAAATGAGTATACATCCAATTCGCCACTTTTTATTGCTGAAGAAGAAAACATCCGCATCACCGGGCTCCGCATCAAAGGCCCTGGCGCATATTATGACGAAGATTACCTGATTGTAGACAACATCCATTACTTGAAGGACGAGCCATATCCTTCATATAAAGGATCTTTTGGCATCGCTTCCGGAAATAACACCGAAATTGACAATTGTGAGATATACGACTGGAGCTATGCCGCTGTTTACATAAAAAGCGGATTTTCTGTCAGGCAGCATATCCATCATAATTATATTCATGACTGTAAAGGTTCTCTGGGTTACGGCATTGAAATTTATACTGGAAAACCATTTATTGAGCATAATCTATTTGATTCTCTCAAGCACGCGATTTCAGGAACGGGGTTAACGGGTTGCGGATATGAGGCATCCTATAACGTTGTTCAAAACGGCGTCACGGCATATTTTAAAGAAGGTGAGGGATTTTACACGATTTTTATGCAGGCATTTGATATGCATGAAGATACGGTTTTCAAAGGCATGGCCGGAGACTGGATGCTGGTTTATGAAAATACGTTTTTCTGGACAGATGGCCCTGGCATTAAAGTAAGAGGTACCCCCCGTCAGTCTGCATTGATATTCAACAATCAGTTTTACCATGACGATATCGATCTTGCCGTAGAGCAACAGAATTCATCCGGTAATATGATTGTTGAGCATAATCTGGTAAACAAGGCGTTGGATCTCCAATCTGCATGGCGCCGTTAGTCATAATGCGAAAGGCAACCTCACATGGACACACAATCAATATTGACACACCTATCTTGTTTTGATAGCCATCACTAGTTTTATCAATAAATGAGATTGGTTCGAACGAATCAAAACACTTTTGCCCTTAGTCCGGAGAATGCATGTATCGGGAAAATTATATTAAATCACTTCATTCAGAACTGATTGCCCTTGTTGAGCAATATCTGAGCCCCATTGCCATCAAATACGGTTATAGCCAGGCACCGCTTGAGGCGAATATTAAATGGCGTCCGCTTGTTCTTATTCTTGGCAATTATTCTTCCGGAAAATCAACGCTGATTAATGAATACCTGGGTGAAAAAATTCAAGCGACCGGTCAGGCCCCCACAGATGATTCGTTTACCGTCATTACCTATGGTAAACCTGATGCGCCCCTGGATCGTGTAAAGGTTGTCGATGAAAGAGACGGTAAATTCCTCCTGAATGATCCGGAATATCCGTTTACAATTTTAAAACGGCATGGCGAACGATTTACTGCCCATTTCAGATTAAAAAAAGTGAATTCTCCGTTTCTGAAAAATCTGGCCATCATAGACACGCCGGGTATGCTTGACAGTATTACCGAAAGGGATAGAGGATATAATTATCAGGAAGTCATCGGCGATCTGGCACAGATTTCCGATCTGGTTCTGGTCCTGTTTGATCCTCACAAGGCAGGAACCGTGCGTGAGGCATATACCAGCCTGAGAGACACCCTCCCTTCCAAAACATTTGAGGATCGTGTCCGGTTTGTTTTAAACCGGATCGATGAATGCACGTCGATGATCGATCTGTTGAAAGTATATGGCACCTTGTGCTGGAATTTATCTCAAATGACCGGACGAAAGGACATTCCTCCCATCCGCCTGACCTATTCGTCTCTCGCGCATCATAACAAACAAACCGGAGATGAGGAAAAAAATGGGGGTTATCTTAAGTATCTTGATAATCAGCGGGAAGATCTCAAGGAAGAAATTCTTGAAGCCCCCAGACACAGACTGGATCACCTTGCCACGTTTGTTGAAACCCATTCAGGACGGCTCACGCATCTCATAGAAGCGTTAATCGGCTATAAGAAAAATTTGAGGCAGTTTAAGATTAAATCCACTGCTATCGGTTTTTTTTCCGGTCTTCTTGCGGGTGGCATTTCAGTGACCGGACTTCTTGCCGGCGGTATCGGTCTTGATCCATACACCATGGCCATTGCAGGTGCTGGCATTGCCGTTTTATGGATGATTATTTTTCATTCGTTTATTTTTGACCGTTTAAAGCAGGCGTTTAACAGAAACAGTCTCAAACAGATCGATCAGTTGACCCCCCTGGATAACCAGACCCGTATCGATACCTGGGAAGCCATAAAAAATACCATTGTTGGATTTATTCAAAAAACAAAAGGTGATTTTTCCTTAAAACAGATGAAACGTGAATACAAGGATGTCAAATTTGTTTTTAATGAAGGATCAAAGGATATTCGGGAAGCCTTGAACGAAATCTCCACCCTGAAAAAAGATCAGGCATTTGACGTGAGTTCAGATTCACCCGTATTATCGCGAATTTTGAAATTCGAACCTATGGAACTGGATGAATAAAGGCCTTTTTTTGAATAAACTCAATGATAGGTCGGCTTGTCGCCCTTGTCATTCTTTTCGCCATCAATCACTTTGAATCTCGATTTTTTCCTTTGTTGCTGTCTGTAAATATAATTCAGGTAAAGCCTGTTCGATTCCAATGTGTTTTTAAAACCGTTAAAATACAGGTATCCTAAAAGTATACCGCCCAGCTGGTAGGTGGCGCCAGGACTGGTTTTGGATAAAAATCCCAAAAAGACAATCAAAATCGTGCCATAGCTGATAAACTTTGCCTTTACCGGCAAAATAAAAAACAACAGAATCATCGATTCCGGTGACAACAGGCCAAATACGACGAGTGTGGCTAAAAGACCGGGCATCAGACCTAAAAATGGCAGGTTAAACCCATCGATATTGGAAAAACAGAGACCACACAATGCACCGCCATAAATGGCTATGAAAAAGAATGGCAGAAACCGTTTTGTGCCAATGGACCGTTCCACAGGGCCTGCAAAAAAATAAAACAGCAGCAGACTGAGCAAAAAATTAAATGGAGAGGCCGGATGTTGAATAAACGGATGGGTGAAAAACTGAAATGCCATGAACCGTTCATCTTCAAACGGATATAATTGCAACAGCTCGACAACCGGAAAGTGGAACCAGTGTTCAACAATCAATTCCAGAATATAGATGAGACTGAAGAGAACCATCAGCCTTTTACCGGTTTCCGTAAGATTGGGTGTTATCCGGAATCGGGTTTTATAGATGTCTTGATTCATAAAAATTCCTGTTTCTTTATCTTGTTTTCCAGTTTCATAAAAACAAAAATCTTTTTTAAAATACCATCTGTTTTAAAAGCAAACGTATGTTATATATAAACGCTTACCATCTGGAATACAAGCACGAAACAATTGTGTCTTACGTGCGAGCCCCCTGAATCAATGCCAGGTCTTTCCGGCTTCTCTCAACCATTCGGTCCTCGACATCTTTTTCATCAATTCCCATGAGAATTTTGTAGGCATGATATCTTGTCCTTAAAAAATAGATATCAAACGGGTCGGCTTTTTCTTCACCACGAAAGATTCGAACACCGGGTATGCCATCAAAAAGAATCAGCTCACAATCCATGTTTATGAGAAGGGGCTCAATATCATGCCTGTTCTGCCAGGGAATACAGGCACCTTGCATATCGAGATCCAGGTCCATAATGGAACGTACTTTTTCGGTGACGCCGCCTACGGCCAGGATAATATCTCCGGTTAAAGACCCGGTGATCCCGAATCGTTGATTGACCGGTTCCTGAATGTAGTCCGAGATCAATCCTATATCCATGGCAATGGATGCGCTATCGCCTTCCACACCGCCATGGGCCTGAATATATTCAATGTGCATCTCATAGCCAATGTAGGGAGCGCCGATTTTTCTGAATATTTTTTTAATTGACGCCCTGACATTCTGGGCTGCGGCCTTAGCAATTTCACCGGTTTTACCCGGAGCAAGAACAGAATCTGCTCCCCCGGCATTGACCTGACATCGGATTGGGAGTGGTTGCCCATACATCTGACCGCTTGCCCGTGATGTCACAACAGAGAGTCCCACGACAAAACCGATGGCATCTGTTAAGGAGGTGATATACCGTTTCAGATCTTTCTTATGCACCAGAAGATCTTTTGAAAGCTCGCCTTCAAGGCTTAAGTGTTCGTTTAGCGCACATCTGACATGTTCCGGCTGAACGAGATCAGAATCATCAAAAATCGCTTCCATAACGGCTGCCTGAATAATACCGTTAATCGGTCGCAACACACAGCTTAGCTTTCTGTCTCCTGTACGACAGCGAAGTTCCTTGACGATTTCCGCCACTGCCTGTTTCGAAAAATTTTTTTCCACCAGTCTGAACGTTAAGGGCAGGGGCTTGCCATAAATCTTTTCACTTCGTTTTCGAATACCCTCATGACCTTCATTTTCAAATATTTCACCCCAGTTCTTCTGAAATTCATCTCCGATATGATTCACTTCTTGTTTGATATATTGGGCGAGCTTAATGAGATTTTCTTGATTTTCCGGAACAGCGTGTTCCATCTGGATAATGTCACCTTTGTCTTCAATACGGCTTAAAAACGCACCATCACCTTCTTCCTGAAGATATGACAGGGTGTCATGATTGCAGCAGGCGATGATAATATTGGAGGCAATCAATGGATCTTCCGAACGATCGGCTGCGCCGCTTCCTGAACTTTTTCCACCTTCAAGGATGTATTTCTGGTTCTGCATGATCTCAAGAAGGTTTGGCATATATCCGGTATTGATGAGCGTTTTAAGTTCGTCGATAAAAATGATCGCTGATTTTGCATGTGCCCCAAGAAATGCCCGCTGATGAGCAGGGGTATGCAGGTTCCCGGATTGGTAAGGATCATGCCTGAATCCGCCTCTCATGTTTATCGAATTGGGTTCGGTCACTCTGGCTATGAGTTCTTTGTCTTTTCGAGGGTCATATAGTATTTCAGGCAGTTGATCCGCAAGGTGTTTGACAGCCAGTTGCCTTCCGGATTGAGCTTCGTTCTGTATTTTTTCCTGAACCTTATGATTGTTTTCCTGAATAAACATGAAAATCGCACCAATTCCCAGTATGCCTGTTACAATAAAGGCAACCGGATAGAGGATACCAAGAGCGATACTCAAAAGTGCTGTAATTACGAAAATATGTCTGACTTTTCTGACAGAGGAAATCTGGTCCTTAAGTGTGAAGGCATCTATGGCATTTTTACAGGCATCGATCTCTGATCGAATTTTTGTAATCTGGCTATCCAGTTTTTCAGGATTTGCATAGGCAATCCGGATATGATTTTTGTCTTTTCCCGGATAGGCGATGATTGATTTTCTGGGTCTCAAATAATCGCCCATTGATTGGTCAACCACTTCGCTGAACATATTCGCCAGCATGGATTTCCCCGTTCCCGGTTTTCCAACAAGCAATATGTGCCCCTTGTTCTGGGCAATTTTACGTATGGCTTTTTTGGCCCGCTCCTGGAATATTACTTTTTCAATGGGATCTTCCGGTAAATCGATGCTTGAGGTATCTGTCATAAACCCCAGTTTTTCATTCAGTTGTTGGGGATAGGAGAGAAGCGCTCGCACATCATCATATTCATTTTCCGTATAGGTATTAAACATCTTTGGAGCCTTTCATACTGTCAAGGAGATAGTAGCTTCCGGCTTCTGAATTGGACGCAATTTCAGTAATTTTTGAATAAAATTCCGGCAGCTGCATTTTAACCGGTTCCAAAGCCCGGATATCATGCATGACGGAAATGTTGGTATACATCTTTTCATCACCGGTTTTCGAGCGGGGGATATAGCTGAATGTAACAATCCGTTGATAATTATTCAAAATATCTGTAATCATTTTTCTGTCTGAAGAAACCATCTGATATTCTTCGAAGAATTTTCGGTAAAGCGCAGGCAGGTAAGTATTGGAGTAATTTACATCAAGCTGTTTTGTAAAAAAAAGACGCAAAGGTTTGGCATTTCCATAGACACACAAGCGAAAGGCGTCCCTAAGGTTTTCATTGGATTGAAGCGACTGTTCCAGAATATGAAGAAACCGGATGAACAGATTATCATGAACATGAAAGTCAATCGTGTTGGATGCGTCAAGTACCGCATAGCGGGGAGCACCATTTTCTAAATACTTTACAAGATAAAAAAATTGGCCAGGATCATAATTTGAAAAATCAAATCCTCTCATTTCAAACAACCCGTCCGCAAGGTAGGCATTTTTTAATGCGACCCTGACTGTTCTTCCAATGTTGCTTCTGATATATTCAATTTTTTCTGTGAGACTTCCCTTAAGATTCAATCTGTAGTGATTGTTCCCGCCAATATCTTCACAGATGCCGGATACATCATCCAGTACGTCAGGTTTGATGGCCGCAATTTTTTTCAGCACCGGATGGTAAGGGCGCACCAGATCGCCAAGTTCCTTGAGATAATTTTCAAGATGTTCGTCTTCAAATGACGGTGTCTTGATGAAAGGTGTCATCATGATGTTTTCATCCGGGATTATTCTGTCTTTGAACAAACCATGCGAAAAACGGGGCAGCAGATATCTGATTTTTTTTCTCAATGCATTTGATTTTGGCTGTTTGGAATGCAAGGTACACCCAAGAATACGTTCTTCTACTTCAATGGCAGAAGGATTCAAAATGTACTTGCCGATCGCGGAGATTCTATAAATTTTGCCTTGTTCCACATCGATATCACAATTGGAAAAAGGCCTGCCGTTAAAATGTTTTCCTTCGGATATCATCCAGATGGATTTTTTTTCTCTTGCTTTCATTTTACATCTTCCCAATTCTTGAAGCTAGCATTGTTTTTCATTTAGAGCCAAATGTTTCATAAAAATTAATGTTCCCACATTAAGCTCTAAACTAGAAACCGTTTTAAAAAGCAAGTTGCAATCTTCATACCATGATATTCGAATGTATACCTATTTTTATTACTAGATGATTGGATGAAAAGTGGATGATATAACGCTATAAAATTATTAAAATATAATTAAATTGGTTTGATATCTAAATGAAATTGCGTAATTCATGTCTCAATATGAATTAAAATCCTCATTCGGAAAGGTGACATTAAAGCTTTGCACCGGTTCTGATGTAATTTGGACATTTCTCTTCCAGTATATTTTTCGTCTTTCTGAAACAAGCAATTCAAATTTCAGGTCATAGGCTCCCATGGGCAGCAGCATGTTTAAGGGGCCTTTCTGGTTTACCAGCAATTCGCTACTGTCGAGTCCGGTTCTGAACAATGTTGTCTTCACAAAATCGGAAACATCTATCGCATCAGCGGTATAGAAATGAACCTCAAAGGCCCTGAGTCCCAAATTTATCGTTTTTTCTATGGTTTGCCCAGGAATAACCAGAATATTTTTTTCCCATTTTTGAATTTTTTCAAAGGTTCCCGTATATTCGATCCGGATATCGTATCTGCCAGCAGGCAATAACGTATCAAATGGGTTTTGATCTGTCTCAAAAATAGGGATGTCCGCACTCCCTGTGTGAAATATCTGGGATTTTATAGCAGAAGGAACGGTTTCATCAGGCGTTGCATGCGTCAGGCAACTGACTTTTCCAAGGGCAAGATTGATAAATTCAAGGGTGGTTTCACCGTAGGTGACAGGAACACTATTTCTCCAGTGAGACCCGCTATAGATTTCATTTTCTATTTCAACCAGAATGTCATACCGCCCCTGAGGCAGATATAAAGCTTCCGGGCGACTATCGGTTGCAAGAATCGCTGTGTCGTGATCGCCTGAACTGTAAACCGTCATCTTTAACGGTCCTTTGTATATCTCATTCTGGCTTTCATACACTGCCAGTTTTAATTTTGCCAGCATCAGGTTTAAGGTGCGATACGATTTTTTTCCAGCCTTTACTTGGATTGCGTTCAGCCAGATTGATTTTTGATACCCAAAATGGTTCACCTCCATCAGAAAATCATAGATGCCAGGCGGCAGATAATAGGAAAATGGAATTAAATCGGTCTGACCGATACTGTTTTCATGATCACCGGCCCTAAAAATATGCGTCACGATATGTTGAGGGGGAGTTCGGTCTTCGGACAGCGTTGTATCGATATCAACCACGCCCAGATCGAGATCCATGCTGACTGTTTTTTCACCTGTTTCAGGGACAACGATATCATTCATTTCCCTTGTGATATTGATGTGTTTATCCGAGCACTCAAGAATGAGTCTGTACGGACCTGGTGTTACAGAAAAAAAAACCGGATATCCTTTATAATCCTGATACAAAAATGGCTCATTCAAATGGTACAAGGATGCTCTGATGTTTCCGAAAAAAGGTTTACCCTTGGAAAGGGTTATATAAATTTCTAAATTACTTAAGGCGCCTTTTACAATCTGATTCAAACCATTTTCAATATCATCAACACTCAAGGCATTAAGGCATATACCTTTTCCAACCCTGGCCAAGCAGTTCATATAAGATTGGGCGGATTCATCACCGATATCGATGCCAATAGAATTGACAGATATATCTTTAGAATTCCGAATCACCTTAACTGCTTCCTCACACGGATAAAATGAACAGCTATCTTCACCACTGCCAAGAATAATAACAACGCGTTTTCCATTGACGGTATTTAAAGTTTTAATCGCCCGTATCAACGCTTTTGACAGTGGAATTTCCCCTTGGGGCCTGAGATTTCTGATAGTTCTTAAATATACAGATTTATTCTTCTCATCCATCATTCTTAAAGACATATCGTCAAATGGGGTGTCACACCCTTTGTTTTTGGTATTTCCACAAATAATCATTCCCATTTGTACAGGCTCATCCAGGGATTCGATAAAATGTATCAGTCCTTTTTTTAAAATATTGATTTTCAATACATTGTCTTTTTTTTCCTGCATGGCAACGGAGGCATCCACAATCACAAAAAAACTGGTTTCCGCATTCGCATCAATAATTAATAGAGACAATAATATTCCTGTAATTATAGGAATATATATATTTTTCACGATTTATGCTCCTGTTTTTCATTATTTGATTCGATCTGTACTCAACCACTGATAGTCTGATATCAATTATTATTGATATTGAAAAGCCATAACACCTTAAATTCTGAAAATTCTTTTGCATGCTCTGTTGACACAAATCTATCTGTTGTCTATATTCCCCTGACAGAAAAAGGAACTATCAAATCATGAATGATAAAACTGGAAGAAATGATTTCTGTCCATGTGGAAGTGGCCAAAAATATAAAAAATGCTGTTTGAAAAAGGACACGCCTTTAAGGTCACCTTCACTGAAACAATCCTATTATAAAAAATACAATATCCGAATTAAGGATGAAAAAGATATTGATGGAATTAGAAAAGCGGGCTTGCTTGTTGTAGATACCCTGGAAAAAGTAAAAGAATTTATCAAGGCAGATATCACGACTGACGATATCAACACGCTCGTGCATGAGCATACTCTGAAAAATGGGGGAATTCCTGCGCCACTGAACTATAGAAATTTCCCCAAAAGCGTATGTGTGTCCGTTAACAACGTCATCTGCCATGGCATTCCAGGACCTTATATCATTCAGGCCGGAGATATTGTTAATGTAGATATTACGACCATACTGGATGGGTATTTTGCAGATGCAAGCATGACCTTTTTTATCGGGAAGCCGAATGAAAATGCACAAAAAATCGTCGACGTAACCCGGGAAAGTCTGAAGCGTGGCATGAAAGCCGTGAAACCCGGAAATACAACCGGTGATATTGGCTGGTCTATTCAGTCGTTTGTGGAAAGTCATGGATGTTCTGTGGTCAGGGAATATGTAGGCCATGGTATCGGGTTTGAATTCCATGAATCTCCCCATATTCTTCATTATGGTAAAAAAGGCAGCGGCATCCCCCTGGTTGAAGGGATGGTCTTTACAATTGAACCCATGATCAATCTGGGCAACAGAAAAATCAAAACAGAAAAAGACGGCTGGACAGTTGTAACAGCCGATGGCTCACTTTCAGCCCAGTTTGAACAGACGATCCTTGTGACAGAAAACGGTTATGAATCCTTGACCCCATTCAACCTTTAACGCTTTTCTTCGCCTGTCTTATTAAATGGACCGACATCATGCCTTCTTCCAATCGCCGCATCATCAAGTTGGCCCTTAAAGGACTTCTTGCCTCAACTGTTCTGTGTTTTATCGCTGTGGCAGTTGCCATGTTTCATCTGACCTTTCAAATCGAAAAACGATTCTCCGGGAAACGCTGGAATATACCGTCAAGAGTATATTCAGATACAACACCGCTATTTCCCGGCCAGACCATCAATCGCGATAGTTTTCTGATGAAATTGGCAAATCTCGGTTACAAACGTGTTGAAACCACTTTATCGGAAAAAGGGACATTTACCGAAACACCTCAAAAGATCAGTTTTTTTTTAAAAGATACTTTTCTAAAACATTTTGATCGCAGAGGATTTCCCATCAGCATCTATCTGGATGAAAACCTGATCACATCCATCCAACAAAACGAAACAGGAAAGATGATAGATTATCTGGAGCTGGAACCTGAAGAACTCATGCTTTTTTTCGGTCCGGAAAGGGAGAAACGTCTTCTTGTATCTATAAACCAGGTCCCCCTATATCTGCAGCATGCAGTTATTTCAGCAGAAGACAGGAAATTCTACACACACTTTGGGATTGATCCTTCAGGGATGTTAAGAGCCCTCTATAAAAATCTCAAGGAAGGAAAAGTTAAACAGGGCGGGTCAACCCTGACCCAGCAACTCGCAAAAAACTATTTTCTGACACCTGAACGAACAATCATCCGAAAAATAAAAGAGATCCTCATTTCACTGATTATTGAAGGGCTCTATGAAAAAAATGAAATTCTTGAAATATATCTCAATGAAATCTATTTTGGGCAAAATGGCTCTGTGGCCATCAATGGTATTGGAGAGGCCTCATATTTCTATTTTGGAAAAGATGTGAGCCAATTGTCAATAGATGAATCCGCAATATTGGCCGGTCTCATCAAAGCACCGAACCTGTATTCGCCATATGCAAATATAACACGCTGTAAAAAAAGAAGAGATCAGGTTTTACGGTCAATGATGGAAAACGGCTGGCTTTCAGATGGGGAGCTTGAGCGTTCCCTAAATATACCTGTCACGTCTCTGGGGTATCGCAGATATGGAAAAAAAGCACCCTATTTCATGGACTATTTGGCTCACCAGCTTGAAAAGCTATATGCTCCCGAAACCTTGAAAAATGACGGATTGTCCATTCTGACCACTCTGGACACACAAGTTCAGACCGTTACTGAAAACGCCCTTGAAAATGGTCTTCACAGAATCGAAGCATCGATTCCTGCACTGAAAAAAGACAATCCATTAGAAAAACTTCAGGGCGTTGTAATTGTCATGCAACCCAGAACCGGCAACATCATTGCCATGGTCGGAGGAAGGGACTACAGTATCAGCCAGTTTAATCGTGCGGTTTATGCAGAAAGGCAACCTGGCAGCGCATTTAAACCTTTTGTTTTTTTAAGTGCACTCGATTATTTTTACCCATCAACCATTTTAAATAACACTGAGTTATCCTATACCATTGACGGCGAAACGTGGTCCCCCAAGAATTACTCAGATAAATTCCCATCATCTGTGTCCATGCGCCAGGCATTGGCCTTTTCACTTAATCTGGCAACTGTTGATCTTGCAATCAAAACAGGTATTCAGCATATTTTGGACACGAGTCATCTATTTGGATTTTCTACGAGATTTGATGCATATCCTTCATTGGCGTTAGGCGCCTATGAAGTGATTCCCCTGGAACTGGCCACGGCCTATTGTGTTTTTGCTGCAGATGGTGTGTTGCCCTGTCCACTATCTGTCAGAAAAGTGATGGATGCAAACGGAACGGTTATCGAAAGGCAGCATATGGAAATAAAATCCATTACTTCACCTGAAAAATCATTTCTGATCAGCTCGATGCTTGAGACTGCTGTAAAGGAAGGGACGGGGAAATCCCTAAATGGCTGCGGCATTTCATTTCCTGTTGCAGGTAAAACAGGTACAACCAACAATTCCAGAGATGCCTGGTTTGTCGGGTATACGCCTGATATTTTAGCACTGGTTTGGGTGGGGTTTGATAATGGAGATTCCCTTCTCTCGACCGGAGCATATGCGGCACTCCCCATATGGGCGGAATTGATCCGGAATATCCCCCAATACATCTCAGGTAAAAATTTTAAAATTCCCGAAGGCATAGAAAAGATAGTTGTTTGTCGTGACAGCGGCCTGCCTGCAAATAAAAATAGTTGTATAAAAACTGAAGAAGAAGTATTCCTAAAAGAAAATGTACCTAAAAAACATTGCCCGTTGCACAAGCAAAAAGGAATGATTGACAATCTGCTGGATCGTATAAAACAGATTATTCAGTAACCTGTTTTTAAAGCAAGCATCAACGTGCCTGAAGCAAAATTTGATCTTTAATGAATCGTAACTCAATTAAATGACTACTTATAAAAAGACATCTATACTCATCTCACTGATCCTGTTTTTTACGCTTGCCGCATGCGGGGGAATCAAACCACGCGCAAGGCATTCTTCCCAAAGTGATGACGTCCATTCTACCAGGCAAAAAAACGAAACTGATGATCCAAGAATGCTGGCATCACTCAATCTCACATCGCAGGCAGAAAAACTTTTAAATGAGGGGAAATATGATGAGGCGATAAACATGCTGGAACGGTCTGTTGCCATTCATTCCCAGAATGGGAAAAACTACTTTTTTCTGGCTGAAGCATGGCTGATGAAAGGCAACATCAACCTGGCAAAAGAATTCAACCAATTGGCATCAATCTATCTTAAAACCGATAGCCATTTTTCAAAACGAATCAAAGACCAGAAAACCAAGATCGATAGTTATTTTACGATTCAATAAATGCCATTGTTAATGCCGGAACAGGGCAAAAAACATTTAAAAAATGGTTATACGTCACCAATGCCGAAAAGCCTGATCTGTGGAACCAGGCTTTTCAGATTTGATAGTGAATTTTTTTGGAATTGATCCTAATCCAGCGCCAGGACTTATGCAGTAGCCTGAGTTTTTCCTTTTGACTTGGTCGCATTTTTCTGAATATCAGTGAAAAATGATTCCAACTTCTTGTAATTGTCATCAAAGGATTTTTTGTATTCATCCTGGCCTTTTTTGTATGCGGCACTCCATTCATCAAGAACTTTGATACTGTCCTGTGGCAGGTAAGGTACCTGGTCCAGCATGGATGCGGTGAATTTTTCAGTCTGGCTCTGAATGGCAATTAGTGATTCATATGAATTGTCAATTGCCGTTTTCTGCATTTCAATCATTTTCAGTGCAATCTTGGATGGGTCGAAATCTTTTAATAAGTTTAACATTTTAGGCCTCCTTTGTTAGCTTCTGTTAAATGTTAGTATAATATAATTCATTTTCGCATAGAGTCAAGCAAAAATATTGCATTGCACAAAAAAGTTAATCATTACATAAGGACCTGAATTTTAACTTAATATTAAATTATCGTTATATTTATGTTAATTTTTTATGTTGCATGATACATTTTCGCATTTTATTTTTGACGAAAATAGTTTTCTTTAAGTGCAAATTCGATTATAACCAAGTCCAAATTTTTTGATTGTTTTGAAATTCAAAGGAGAAGATATGACAAAAGTAGGCATTATTGGTGCGACCGGATATACCGGCGTGGAACTTGTCAGATTAATTGCCGGACACCCTGAGGCGACACTCTCCATCATCACATCCAGACAACATGCAGGCGTATCTATAAGTGATGTCTATCCTGCCTTAAATGGTATCGCGGATTTAACCTGCGACGTTTTTTCAGTCGAAAAGGTATGCGAAATGACCGACGTTGTCTTTTTGGCACTTCCTCATAAAATGCCTATGGAGATTGTTCCTGACCTTATTAAAAATAATAGAAAAGTAATTGATCTCTCAGCTGATTTCAGGTTTCGAGATATCGCCAGATACGAATCCGCCTATCAAGCCCACACATCTGCACATCTGGCATCCGAGTCGGTTTATGGCCTGGCTGAAGTTTACAGAAATGAAATCAGGGCAGCATCCCTTATCGGTAATCCTGGCTGCTACCCGACAAGTATTCTGCTTCCGATGATTCCGTTGATCAAAGAAAGACTGATCAATCCCGGAACCATTATTTCTGACTCAAAGTCAGGTGTGAGCGGTGCAGGAAGAGGATTATCGCTTGGGTCCCATTTCTGCGAAGTCAATGAATCGTTTAAGGCCTACAAGGTAGTCGAACACAGACATACGCCTGAAATTGAAGAAATATTAAGCATTGAAGCCGGAACCGATGTTAATATCACATTCATTCCGCACCTGATTCCAGTGACCCGGGGAATGCTCTCAACTATCTATACGGATCTTGTAAAAACGGTTTCCGAAAAGACGGTATTCGACTGTTTGAATGATTATTACAGGGATGCGCCGTTTGTAAGGATTCTGAAAAATAAAAAGGTGCCTGACATCCTGTGGGTGAGTCGAACCAATTATTGCGATATCGGTTTCCGAATCGATAAACGCACAAACCGTCTGATAGTCATATCAGCCATTGATAATTTAATGAAAGGCGCTTCAGGCCAGGCTGTTCAGAACATGAATATCATGCTTGGTATTGATGAAACCACAGGCTTGAATGACAAACCATTTCTTTTATAAACATTATTAAAGCAGGATTAAAATTATGACACACCACCACCATCACGACCATGACCATGACCATGATCATCATGAGCATCATCATACTGAAAGCGAGATGACATTTGAAGAAAAGATACAGACGCTTCTTTCGCACTGGATCAATCACAATAAGGATCATGCAAAAAATTATATGGACTGGTCACAGAAAACAAGGGAAGCCGGCAAACACGATATTGCTGATCTACTCAAAGAAGCTTCAGAATTGACTCAAAACATCACGACAGTTTTCGAGAAAGCCCTTGACCTTTCCAAAAAATAATCGGGTATAAATAACCTGAAAGCCTGATATCAGGCTTTCAGGTTAAACAGTCGGCCTATATAAAACATTCGCCAGAATATCCCTTTCGATGGGCTGGGTGCAAGTGACATGTTGGTGGCTTTAATGACAGAAGGCAGAATGACAAGGGCACCCAGAGTTGTCGATATCATAGTGATCCCGTTTAAAAGCCCCACCAGGACAAGAGGCTTGAAGTTTGACACGATCATTACGGAAAAACCGAATACAAGGGCAATTGACGTATAACAAATGGCTTTTCCGGATATGGCGATCGTTTTAGTAATTGCCTCATCCATGGAACAGCTTTCCGTTCTGAAAAACCTGTATGTATTCAGAAAATGAATGGTGTCATCAATACCGATCCCGATGGCTACGGATGCGATGATGGCTGTCGCTGTATCAAGATTGATGTTAAACCAGCCCATGATACCGAAATTAACTATCACGGCAAACCCCATAGGAATCAATGCAAGAAAACCTGCTTTTACATTTTTAAATAGAAGGATCACGATGATGCCCACAGCAATCAAACAGAAAAAAAGGCTGGTCAACTGGCCACGCACCACATAGTCAGACAAAGCCACAAGAAGTGTGGGCTCTCCTGTAATCTGGAATGTATACCCTGCCGGCAGTTTCCGGGTTAAATAATCTGAAATTTTGTTCTGAATCATTTCGATTTCATGCGTACCGATGATATATCCTGATTTTTCCCATAATTTGGCAAATACAAGGGCTTTTCTGAAATCAATGTCCACGAAAGATTCAAAATCATCTACCCGTCCATCTGAATCCTGATCGTCTCCAGAATACAGCTCGATATAATCCAGAATATCATCACGGGAATCCGGGATTTTATAATAAGACATCTCATCGTTATTCATGGCCATATGCATGGTTTTGATAATATCCGTGAAGGCAAAGACTTTACCCACATTCAAATCCATATTATCGTCACTGGTCAGCCATACAGTGAACCCATTGAGCCATTTCAGGTACTCGGGTGTTAACACGCCGTTAACCTCTCCTGAATCTATGAGAATATTCAAACCGACTGAACCACCGTATTTTTCACCGATCAGGCGGGCGCTTGTCCGCATGTAATCCTTTTCCTTGAAATAGGACAGGATATCGGTCTCCACTCGTAATTGCAGCAATCCCATAACCGCAGCGATGATTGTGACCAACATGACAGCCACAACCGCTTTATGATGTTTGATAGTCAAGCGTGTTAAAAATTTCAGGAGAGGATCGATCCATGTTTTTCCGGTTGACCCGAATAGCTTTTTCGACATGTTGGATTCCCTGTGCCGCATAAGCACAAGGCCGGCAGGAATCAGGGACGTCGAAATGATCACGGCAAAGATAATACCGATAGCAGAGAAAAGACCCCATTCCCTTATGCCTGTCACCTGGTTGGTCTGCAAAGATAAAAAACCGAAAAATGTAGTGACCCCTGCAAGAAAAACCGTCACAGAGATATGAAACATCGATATTTTAAGGCCTTCTTTTTTCCCTACCCTCGAAATCATATCAAAATCGATATAATACTGGTTAAGAATATGGATGGCATAAGAGCTTCCGATGGCTATCATCAGCGAAGGCAGGGAAACCCCGATAATGGTAATGTTTATTCCAAGGTGTCCCATAAGGCCAAGAATCCAGATGTCAGCCAGGGCCAGGCCGGTAAGGGGGAGAAAAACACCTCTGAGCGATCTGAAATTCAGATAAAATACAATGAGGACAACCAGCATGACAAGGGGCATGAAATGACGAATGTCTCTTGTCATGTAGTCGTTCATGAACTTGTTTACTATCGGTACGCCCTGAAGCGTGGGATGCAGTTCCGGATAACTGAAAGCGATTTTCCAGATTTCTTCTCCAAGGATATCATCTTTTTGAACATTTTTAATCCTTACAATAAGCGACAGGTCTGTTATCTCACCGGTATGAGGATCACGAACATAAAGAGAATTTTCAAAAGCAGGGTTATGAAAAAGCTTTCTTTTTAATACATCGAAATCACCAGCGGTTTCGGGGAAAATAATATCTCCGGATCCGTCCTTTTCTATGAGATCAACAGTCTCCAGAGTATCGTCTTTTCCACTGAGGTCCTGCGCATTGACAACGGAGATAACATTTTCTACCAATTCTTGTTTTTTCAAGGCAAGGGATGTTTCAAAGGAAAGTACAATATCCGAGAAGGCATTTGCTTCCAGTTTCGACGTTTTATCCAGTTGATGATGAGTGGCGTAATCTTCAATGAACCGTTTAAGGGGCGGATCATCTTTTACAGCCTCAAGCAGTTCTGCCACAGCAAGCGGACTCTTTTCAGACATGCCTGTTAAGATATGAAGCCGTGTCTCTTCTTTCCGGGGATTGTAATCATGGTATTCCTCTATATCCGCTGATAGTGAGGCCAGTTGACTGAAAAAATCCTTGCTTAATAAATTCGGCCCGGTGACATTGATAATAATGAATTTACCGATATTGCCAAACGTGTTTTTGATCTTTTCATTTGTCACATAACGGATATCGTTTTTGGGCATCATCACATCAACGGAATTGTCAAACTCGAGCTTTGGAATGCCAGGAGCAAGGAAAAGTGTGATCACCAAAAGAATGACCAGTACGATAACTGGCCTGTTTAAAATAAAATCAAAATATTTTTCCATATGGACAGTGCCTGCAAAAAAGATGTATTTGGCGCGTTGAGTCTATCGCTCATTTTGTTAGAATAGGGTGTCAACGAAGTTCTTCAAGGACCCGTTTAAAGCCCGGGAGTGACTTTTCGATGATGGCGTCATCCACGCAATAGGCGATCCTGAAGTGTCCGGGACCGCCAAACCCTGATCCGGGGACAACGAGGATCAATTCTTCCTGTAATGCCTGAACGAATTTCACATCATCCGGAATAGGTGACTTTGGAAACAGGTAAAAGGCACCGGCCGGTTTTTCAATATCATACCCGCAATCCCTTAGTCCATTCACAAAGAGATCCCTTTTATGTTTGTACTGCAAGACGTCTACGCTCAACCCCTGCACCATGGCAATGACACGCTGCATCAGAGCCGGGGCATTGACGAAACCCAAGATGCGGTTGGCAAGGGCCATGCCGTCGATCAGCTTATCAGCATGACCGGCCAAAGGGTTTACGGCAAGAAAACCGATTCGTTCTCCGGGTATGGAAATGTCTTTGGAATAGGATGTGGCGACGATAGATTCCTTGTAACACCTGAAAATGCCTGGCACCGAAATGTTATCAAATATGATTTTTCGATAGGGTTCGTCTGAAACGAGATAAATCGTTGTTTTATATGCGTTGCTTTTTTCTTCAAGAAGTTTGCCCAGCTGAACCAGGTTATCTTCTGAGTAGACCTGGCCGGTGGGATTGTTTGGCGTGTTAATTAATACTGCTTTTGTTTTTGGTGTAATGGCTTTCTCAATTTCAGCCACATCGAGCGAGAAATCCGAACAGGTCTTGACGGTTTTAAGTACACCGCCGTGATTATCTGCGTAAGAATGATATTCTACAAAGTGGGGAACAGGTGAAATAACTTCATCACCTGGGTCCAGTATGGTTTTAAAAATAACATTAAGCGCACCTGCAGCGCCACATGTCATAATCACATGTTTTTCATTTACCGTTTCTCCCTGTTCTTTGGAAATAAAGGAGGCCACCTGTTTCCGGACATGCGGATATCCTGTATTTGGCATATAAGCATGAAGACCTTTATGATCGTCTGAAGCCACCTTTTGAAGCGCATCCTTGAATGCCTTTGGCGGTTCAAGATTGGGATTGCCCAGGCTGAAATCAAAAACATTGTCATTACCATGCAAGGCTTTGAGCCTTCCACCTTCCTCAAACATCTTTCGGATCCAGGAAGATTTTTCTATCATTGCCAAAATTTTTTTAGAGATTGTCATATCCGCCTTCTTTATTCGGGGTTTAAAAGTCTGCATGCCTTCATTTGAAGTTCAAACGGTTTGCTCATGCTGCATGTTGTTATCTGATGGTGCATATTTTGTCAAATACCAGACCATTGATAATTCGATTTTCAGCATGATATCTCATGCCATGTTTATTTTTATTTTTTTTATGGATTTTTATACATGTTCATGCCATATTTTCAAACGATTGACATTTCGATTACCTATTATAAGTATTTGAAATATAAAATAATATCATTATAATTGTCCATCGGGAGTTGATTGATTGGAAACGCACAGGGATAATACCCATTCTATTGTAAAAACGATATTCAGTATTTTTTTGGTGGATCATGAAATTACTTTTATCTGGTAACGAGGCCATTGCCAGGGGCGCTTATGAAGCCGGTGTCAAGGTTGCAGCTGCATACCCCGGAACCCCAAGCACTGAAATTCTTGAAAACATAATCGATTATCCTGATATTTACGCTGAATGGGCACCAAATGAGAAGGTGGCGCTTGAAGTGGGCATTGGCGCATCCATTGCCGGAGAGCGGACGATTGTGGTGATGAAACATGTTGGTGTCAATGTGGCGGCCGATCCTCTTTTTACGCTGTCGTATACAGGCGTCAGGGGAGGGGTGGTTATAATCACTGCTGATGATCCGGCCATGCACAGTTCCCAGAATGAACAGGACAACAGGAACTATGCCAAATTTGCCAAGGTGCCGATGCTGGAACCTTCCGACAGCCAGGAAGCAAAAGATTTTGTTCTGAAAGCCTTTGAAATCAGTGAAACATTTGATACGCCAGTTTTTATCAGGACAACCACTCGCGTTTCGCATTCCAAATCACTTGTTGAGTTGAGCGAACCGGCAAAACGTAACCCAAAAGACACTTTAGAAAGAGACCCGCAAAAGTACGTCATGCTTCCCAACCATGCCAGGGCAAGGCACCCTTTGGTTGAAAAAAGGCTCGATAAACTTCAGGCATTTTCTGATGCGTTTGAAGAAAACAGGATTGAGCTGAATGATTTGAATATAGGTATTATTGCAGATAGTGTCGCCTATCAATACGCCAAAGAAGCGTTTCCGGAGTATTCATTCCTGAAAATTTCAATGGTCCACCCGCTGCCGCTTAAAAAAATCAGGGAATTTGCAGATCAGGTCAAAAAACTATACGTGTTTGAAGAACTCGACCCCTTTATTGAGGAACAGGTTAAAGCCCTTGGCATTTCTGTAACCGGTAAAGACGTTTTCCCGATCTGTGGTGAATTCGACCCGTCAACAGCCATTGAAGGCATTTCCGGCTTGAAAATCAGCATACCGAACAAACCGCTAATTGATGTGCTGCCTCCACGGCCACCCAACATGTGTCCGGGATGCCCTCACCGCGGCCTCTTTTATACCCTTAAACAATTGAAAGTATTTGTGACCGGCGATATTGGGTGTTATACACTTGCCGCCCTTCCGCCATTACAGATTATAGATTCATGTATTTGCATGGGAGCCAGCATTGGAAATGCCCACGGCATTGATAAAGCGCTTGGTGACAAAATTCAGGGAAAAGTCGTTGCTGTTATCGGTGATTCCACGTTCATGCATTCCGGCATTACAGGCCTTCTTGATATTGTTTACAACAATGGAAACTCAACGGTCATTATCCTGGACAATCGAACGACGGCCATGACCGGACGACAGGAAAATCCCGGAACAGGATATACCTTAATGGGTAAACCTGCAAAAAGACTGGATCTTGAAGCCTTGACACGCGCCCTTGGCGTGGAACATGTCCGAAAAGTTGATCCATATGATCTGAAAACGTTAAAGGCTATACTCAAAGACGAACTTGAGCGAAAGGCACCATCGGTTATCATCACTGAAGCGCCTTGTGTGCTCCATAAAAGAAGTTACCAGAAAGGTGCTAAACCTTTAACCGTAAACAGTGATGTTTGTATCGGTTGCAAAACCTGTACACATATCGGATGCCCCGCCATAAGTTTTGTAAAAACAGATGATAAAAAAGGAAAATCTGTTATTAATGAGGCGCTGTGTACGGGCTGTGACGTCTGTGCACAAATCTGCAAGGTAAAAGCCATATCTTAACAGGAGTTTTACATGAATCAGAAAACAAACATCCTGATGGCCGGAGTTGGCGGTCAGGGCGTATTACTTGCCAGCGAAATTCTTTCTGACGTAATGATGAATGCCGGATTTGACGTGAAAAAAAGTGAGGTCCACGGTATGGCCCAACGGGGTGGCAGTGTGACCAGTCATGTCATCATAGGGGAAAAAGTCTATTCGCCAATTATCAGAAAAGGGGAGGCCGACATTCTTTTCTCGTTTGAAATTCTTGAAACCATGCGCTATCTTGACTACCTGAAAAAAGATGCTGTGATACTTGTCAACAATCAAAAAATTCTGCCACCATCCGTAAGCATGGGAAAGGATGTTTATCCGGATCAAAGCATCGAATTATTGAATAGTCATTATAAAAATGTATCTGTGGTCAATGCCCTTGACCTTGCACGTCAGGCAGGCAATCCAAAGGCATTGAATGTCGTTTTCATCGGTGCATTATCAAGACATTTTCAGGAGGATGAATCGCTCTGGCATAAGGCCATTGAAAAAATACTTCCGCCAAA
The DNA here is from genome assembly GCA_018816735.1 of Pseudomonadota bacterium. Taxonomy (GTDB): domain Bacteria; phylum Desulfobacterota; class Desulfobacteria; order Desulfobacterales; family JAHIVH01; genus JAHIVH01. Next base: position 58,583 of record JAHIVH010000116.1, read on the forward strand.
ACTGGTGCCATTAAACATAAAGGCCTTTGGTCTTGGCCGAAATGCCTGAAGATATAAAGCTGTAACACAAGCAGGATATGAAGAAGCAGGGGTGTATTACTTACCAATAATATTTAGAGGAGGGATGTTGAAATGAATCGAAAACTTTTTTGTTTTACAGCAGTATCCTTTTTTATGGTCATGAGTGCGCTTACACCGCATCTTTTTGCAGAGGATTACAAGGTCGGGTGTCTGTTTTCAATCACAGGAAGCGCTTCCTGGTTAGGAGAACCTGAAAGAAACACAGCTGAGATGATCGCAGAGGAAATAAACAAAGCCGGCGGGATTAACGGCCACAAGCTGAAACTCTATATCGAAGACACTCAGGGTGATAATACACGCGCCGTTAATGCGACCAAAAAACTGATCAAAAAAGACAAGGTCTGTGCCATCATCGGGCCCTCAAGAAGCGGTACCAGTATGGCCGTGATTCCTATTGTGCAGGCAGAACAGATACCTCTGATTTCGTGTGCGGGAGCAGAAGTCATTGTCGAACCCGTACAGGAAAGAAAATGGGTATTCAAGACTCCTCAAAAAGACAGTGATTGCGTGAAACGAATTTATGATCACCTGACTGCAAAAGGCATCAAGGATATCGGCATTATTTCAGGTACAACCGGGTTTGGTACTGCCGGCAGAGATCAATTGAAAGCGATTGCCAAAGAATATGGCATGAATATTGTCGCTGATGAAACCTATAGCCCGGCTGACACAGATATGACCGCCCAGCTGGTAAAAATCAGGAATTCCGGCGCCAAAGCTCTTGTGAACTGGTCAATCGTTCCTGCCCAGTCTATTGTTCCCAAGAATATGAAACAGCTTAAGTTCGATATTCCTCTTTATCAAAGCCATGGCTTTGGCAATGTGAAATATGTAGAAGCAGCAGGACCTGCTGCAGATGGTATCATTTTTCCGGGTGGCAGGCTTTTATGTGTCGATTCGGTATCTGATGACAATCCCCAGAAAGCGGTGCTCAAACAATACCGGGATGCCTATGAAGCCAGATTCAAAGATAAGGTCAGCACCTTTGGCGGCCATGCCTATGATTCCCTTTGGCTGGTCATCAATGCACTAAAAGCCGTTGGAGATGATCCTGCAAAAATCCGTGATTATTTGGAAACCAGCACATTGGTTGGAACAGGCGGTGTTTTTAAATTTTCCCCAACAGATCATAACGGCCTTGATAAAAATGCGTTTGAAATGATCACGATCAAAAACGGTGAGTTTGTTGTACTTAAAGACTGATTCGTTTCAAATCATCTATTAGCCAATCACATCCATGAAGGCCTGTTTTTGCCTTCATGGATAAATACCGGACAACTTCCATGAACCACAGCAACCAATTTTCTGATCTTCTTCAATTCGTTTTTATGGGGATTCAGCGCGGAAGCATCTATGCGCTAGTTGCCATGGGATTTAACATCATTTACAACGCCACCGGCGTCATCAATTTTGCCCAGGGGGAATTTGTTGTTCTTGGAGGGCTCATTATGGTATCCATGACCACAATGTTGCACGTTCCCATCGTCGTCGCTTTTTTTCTCTCTACACTTGTTGTCATGATAGCGGGTGTGATCATGGAACGGTTTACGATCAATCCGGTCAAGGAACCGGGTATCCTGCGATTGATCATCATCACAATCGCTGTTTCCATTCTGCTTAAAGGAATTGCCATGTGCATATGGGGAAAAGATTCCTATCACATGGATCATTTTTCCGGAGATACGCCTTTTGAAATATTCGGCGCAACCATTCTCCCACAGACACTCTGGATCATTGGGATTTTAGTAATTATTGTCTTTTTTTTCATTCTTTTTTTTAACCACACAATGATCGGCAAAAGCATGCGTGCCTGCGCCATAAACAGGGATGCCGCAAGACTTGTGGGCATTAACGACCGGCTTGCAGTCATGTACTCATTCGCCATTTCAGCTGGTATCGGGGCTATCGCAGGAATTATCATTACCCCGATTATTCAGATGGATTATGGACGGGGCGCCCTGTTGGGACTTAAGGGATTTGGAGCGGCTGTTGTCGGGGGGTTGGGAAACAGTATCGGAGCAGTTGTTGCAGGAATCATTCTAGGCGTTATTGAAGCGCTTGGCGCCGGTTATATTTCTTCTCATTACATGGATGCCATAGCATTGCTCATTTTGCTAATCGTTCTTTTCCTACGGCCAAGCGGGATTATGGGAAGTTCGGAAGCATCCCGATTGAAAGATTTTTAAAATGGGAACAAAAGATTATCTGGGGATCATATGGTTTTCTATTATTCTTGTGGTCACCCCTTTCATTATTGGAAACGATTACTATATAGGCATCCTTGTATTTGCAGCATTTAATTGTCTGTCCTGCATCGGTTTAAGCCTGCTGATGGGATATGCCGGACAGATTTCCTTAGGTCATGCGGCTTTTCTTGGCATCGGTGCCTATTCATCTGCATTGTTAACCGTTAAAATGGGATGGTCACCCTGGCTGGCAATTGTTCTGGGTATTATTTTGGCCGTGATCATGGCCCTGGTTATCGGTATCCCTTCCCTGAGGCTAAAAGGGCATTATCTGGCCATGGCCACACTCGGATTTGGATCTATCATTCATATAGTTACAGTCGCAGCAGTCGATTTTACAGGCGGGCCTGCGGGGATTTCACAGATTCCCACACTCAACATTTTTGGCTTTCCCATTAACTCTGACGTCAAATATTATGCATTTATATGGATCATTGTTGTTATTGGCCTTTTTTTTGCCTTGAATATCATTCATTCGAGATCAGGAAGGGCGCTTCGGGCCATCCACGGCAGCGAAGACGCGGCGGGTTCAAGCGGTATCCATACATCCCGATACAAAATCCGTATTTTTGTCATCAGTGCGATTTATTCGAGTATTGCAGGAAGCTTTTATGCGCATTATGTCAATTACATCGATCCGGGTCCTTTTGGCATCATGCATTCAGTGCTTCTGGTCACCATGGTGGCGGTAGGCGGGATGCATAAAGTTTGGGGAGCGGTTATCGGTTCGATTCTTCTTTCGGTTCTTCCTGAAATTTTATCAACGATTTCAGAAGTTGTCGAAGGTTACGGGATCGAATATAAACCCGATTATGACACCTTGATTTATGGTTCAATTCTTCTTGCGATCATGCTTTTTTTACCTGGAGGTATTTTTCAAGGTGTGGGGGATGGATTTAAACGACTGAAAAAACTGTTTACACGGAAAACGAGTTCTGCTGTCTGACATTTTAATATAATGGGTGAATCACTCGGAAAACAAATTGAACAACACGATTCTTGAAATAATCCGATTAAAAAAAACATTTGGCGGTGTGATCGCTGTCAATGATCTTGATCTGACCGTGGCAAAAGAGTCAATAACCGCGGTCATCGGACCAAATGGTGCCGGCAAAACAACCATTTTTAATCTTACGGCAGGATTTCTGGCGCCTACCAGCGGTAGCCTTATTTTCGACAATCAGGATATCAGCGGTAAAAAATCATATGAAATTGCCAGACTCGGTATTTCGCGAACGTTTCAGCATGTCCAGATTTTTCCGGAGATGACGGTTCTTGAAAATATCATGATAGGAAGACATGTGAGATCACGGGCAGGTTTGTTTGTATCTTCCCTGTTACCCTATTTTTTACGCAAAGAAGAAAGCAAAATACAGGAAGATGCAGAAAAATATCTTGAATTTGTAGGTCTTCAACCTGTTTCCGGCAAACATGCCGGTGAGTTGTCTTTGGGGAATCAACGCATGGTTGAAATTGCAAGAGCCCTGGCATCTGAACCGAAACTCCTTCTTCTTGACGAACCAGCATCCGGACTGAATGCCCGTGAAACCCTTTTACTGGGTGATTTAATCAATAAAATCAAAGACACTCGGATTACGGTCATGCTTGTCGAACACGATATGGAACTTGTCATGGATATTTCAGACCACGTGGCAGTGATTAATTTTGGTCAACTTATCGCCACAGGAACACCGTCTTCTGTACAGGAAAATCAGGACGTTATTTCTGCTTATCTGGGGGAATAAAAAAAGGTATTATAAGTCATGCTTCGACTGGTTAACATCAACAGCTATTATGGTCTTGTCCATGTGCTAAAAAATGTGTCCCTTCATGTAAACAAGGGGGAGATCGTCACCCTGATTGGTGCCAATGGTGCAGGCAAAACAACGCTATTACGATCCATAAGCGGTCTTCAACCTGTCAGCAATGGAACTATTTCCTGTAATAAAGTCGAAATTGCCAATTTAAATGCGGATAAAATTGTAAAACGGGGCATTTCCCATGTTCCTGAAGGCCGACAGATATTCAGGCCGATGACCGTTTACGAGAATCTTGAATTGGGCGGGTATTTGGTTTATAAATCAAGCGGGAAAAAAGAACAAAAGAAAGCCATTGATGAAAAATTTGACATGTTCCCTATCTTGAGAGACCGTAAAAAACAATTTGCCGGTACGTTAAGTGGCGGGGAACAGCAGATGTTATCCATTGCCATGGCACTCATGAACAAGCCCAGTCTGCTTATTCTGGATGAGCCATCCATGGGGCTTGCCCCCATGATTGTCAAGGACATTTTCAGAGTGATTTCAGACCTGAGAGATGAAAAAGACCTTACAGTGCTTCTTGTTGAACAGAATGCCAATGCTGCATTAAAAATTGCAGACAGGGGGTATGTGATGGAAACCGGAAAAATTATTATGGAAGAAAAATCCGAGGCCCTTTTATTGAACCAGGAGGTAAAAAGGGCATACCTCGGCAAAGACAAGCGGGATATCTGGAAAAACAAATAACCGATAAGTGCTTTGTGCCCTGATGGCATGGGCATGATTGATTATTCAATTTATAGACCGGGAATTTAGAAATGGATATTTGGGATCCTCAAAAAGAAAGCATGAAGCGGGATGAAATCGAACAGCTTCAACTCGAAAGACTTCAGGCAACATTAAACAGGGTATATAAAAACGTCAGACATTATAAAACATCATTCTCAGATATTGACTTCATGCCTGAAGACCTTCAGTCACTTACAGATTTTAACAAGCTGCCGTTTACGACCCGTCAGGATTTAAGAGACGACTATCCATACGGCATGTTTGCTGTTACCCTTCGCGAAGTGGTCAGATTACATGCACCGTCTCTTGGATTTGAAAAACCTGTTGTGCTTGGATTTACAAAAAACGACCTCAATTGCTGGGTTGAACTGATGGCCCGCTGTCTGTCAGGAGTCGGCGTCACCAAAGACGATGTGGTCCAGATTTCCATGCCCACATGGAAAATATTAAATACCTTTGGTATTCAGAGAGGCGCTGAACTGATTGGTGCATCCGTACTGCCGGTATCCATCAAAAACCTGCCCAATCAGGTCAAAATCATGAGGGATTTCAGAACAACGATCCTTGTGACCACGCCGGGCTTTGCCATGGGATTGATCAACGCGATTTCATCTTCCGGGATCGATATGATCACTCTTTCATTGAAGCAGGGTATAATCGGTTCTGAAGCCTGGTCTGAAAATACGAGAAACCTGATTGAAAAAAATCTGCATATAACAGCCACAGACATTTACAGCCTCACGGAAATTTTCGGTCCGGGAGTTGCCTGGGAATGTCATGAAAAAAATGGGCTTCATATATCGGAAGATCACTTCCTTCCGGAAATCATCGACCCTGTGACACTGGAACCGCTTCCGCCTGGTGCGGAAGGAGAACTTGTGATCACAACGCTTACAAAAGAGGCATTCCCGCTTGTCCGGTTCCGAACAGGCGATTTGACCAGCCTGAATTATACCCCTTGCGGTTGCGGCAGAACCCATGCAAGGATATCCCGGATTTCAAAAAGAACCGATGATGTGTTTGTCATGAACGCCACATGCGTTATTCCTGATCAGATAAACATGATCATTACCAAGCTCAACAATGGCAAAGAGCCTGTATTCCAACTTCAGGCCGAACGAAAAAAAGACCGGGATACATTAACCGTCATCATTGAGGTAACCGATACCATGTTTTTTGACGAAATAAAAAAACAGCTGCTGATTGTCGATGACATCCAGCTTGCCATATCCGAATTCCTCGGCTGGAATGTGCATGTAAAATTCGTGGAACAGGGGAGTATTGATCGTAAAAAACAGGTTCTGGATAACCGGTCTTTATAAAGTAGACACCATATGCTGATAACAGATATTTTAACAGAAAATGCGAGAATGTATGAAACCCGAACAGCCCTTATCGAACGTGAACCTGCTATCAATAAACGAAGGGAGATCACCTGGGCCCTGTTTGACAAGCATGCAAACTGCATCTCCAATTTTCTGATTCAAAAAGGCATAAAAAAAGGCGACAGGATCATTCAGCTGATGACCAATTGTCTTGAATGGCTCCCTGTTTATTTTGGTATTTTAAGAACAGGCGCTCTTGCTGTGCCTTTAAACTTTCGTTTCTCGTCAGAAAAAATCGAATTGTGCAGCATGACATCGACACCTAAACTTTTTATTTTTGGGGAAGAGTTCATCGAACGGCTTGAATCGATTAAAAAGACGCTTGATCAAACGGTTTCTGCATATCTTTTTACAGGTCCTGAAAATATAATGCCGGTCTGGGCCATTCATTATAATGAAATTTTTAATCATCCGGATTGGAATCATCCGGATGTACCCATCACCATTGAAGATGATGCCGCCCTCTATTTTACATCCGGAACCACCGGTATGCCCAAGGCTGTGCTTCTGACGCATAAAAATCTTTCATTTGCCTGTGAAGTTGAAAACCGTCACCACAAGCAGACCCATGACGATAATTTTTTATGCATTCCCCCGCTCTACCATACCGGTGCAAAAATGCACTGGTTTGGCAATTTTCTTGTGGGCGCAAAAAGCGTTCTTCTAAAAGGGGTGAAGCCGGAATGGATACTTGAAGCGGTTTCAGAAGAAAAAATTACCATTGTCTGGCTGCTTGTTCCCTGGGCTCACGATATTATCATCGCCATTGAAAATAAAGATGTGGATCTCGCAAGATATAATCTTTCCACCTGGCGATTGATGCATATTGGCGCACAACCTGTGCCCCCCAGTCTTATAAAAAAATGGAAAAAGCTATTCCCTGATCACGATTATGACACCAACTATGGATTAACCGAATCCACCGGCCCTGGCTGTATTCACCTTGGCATGGAGAATATTCACAAGGTCGGCGCCATCGGGAAACCCGGATTTGGGTGGGAATACGACATTGTTGACGGTGAAATGAAGCATCTGCCACCCGGGGAGTCAGGTGAACTTGTTGTCAAGGGTGACGGGGTGATGAAGGCCTATTTTAAAAATCCCGAAGCAACCCGGGAAACGCTGGTGAATGGCTGGCTTAAAACCGGTGATATTGCAAGATGCGATGAAAGCGGATTTGTCTGGCTTGTGGATCGAAAAAAGGACATTATCATCACCGGAGGCGAAAATATTTATCCGGTTGAAATCGAAAATTTTTTCATGACCCATGATAAAATTCAGGATGTTGCTGTGATAGGATATCCGGATGAACGACTGGGTGAAATTGTGATAGCCATTATACTGGTTAAAAAAGGACAATCCATTACAGAAGAAGAGGTGAGGGCATTCAGCCAGCATCTGCCGAGATACAAACGGCCCAGAAAGATAATTTTCGGAGATGTGCCGAGAAACCCCACCGGCAAAATAGAAAAACCCAGGCTCCGGAGAAAATACATTCATCTTCCTGACGATTTGAGGAAAACATTATAAGCAAAAGGGCACACCATATTTTAACTGCAGGAGGCTTTTTATGATTTTTGATATTGAGTATGAAACCATGCCACGGGAAGCACTGGAATCCATTCAGCTGCAAAGGCTTAAGGCAACGCTTGAACGCGTTTTTTCGACAGTGCCTTTTTACAGGGAAAAATTCAAGGCCTGCGGCATATCGCCGTATGATATCCAGACACTGGATGACTTGCAAAAATTTCCGTTTACAACCAAACAGGACTTAAGGGATAATTATCCCTATGGCATGTTTGCCGTTCCCATGGATAACGTGGTGAGAATCCACGCATCAAGCGGCACCACCGGGAATCCTACGGTCGTCGGTTATACGGCAAGAGATATTAACACCTGGGCGACCCTTATGGCAAGAGCGCTTTCTGCCGGCGGCGCCACACGGGGAGATATCATTCATAACGCGTATGGCTACGGATTGTTCACCGGAGGTCTTGGGGTTCACTATGGCGCTGAAAAACTGGGCGCATCCGTTATCCCCGTATCCGGAGGAAACACCAAACGCCAGATTATTATCATGAAGGATTTTAAACCCACGATTATCACGGCCACGCCGTCTTATACCCTGCATCTTGCAGAAGTCGCCAAAGAAATGGGGATTGATTTTAGGGAGCTTAGCTTTAAATCCGGAATATTCGGTGCTGAACCCTGGTCGGAAAATATGAGAAATGAACTGGAAGAAACGCTTCATCTCCATGCGATTGATATCTACGGCTTAAGCGAAGTCATGGGACCAGGGGTCGCCATTGAATGTGTTGAGGCTAAAAAAGGCCTTCATATTTTTGAGGATCATTTTATTCCTGAAATTATCAATCCCGAAACCGGCGAAGTACTGCCTTATGGGGAGACTGGTGAACTTGTCTTTACAACGATCACCAAAGAGGCATTCCCGATTATCCGGTACAGAACCCGTGACATTACATCCCTGAATCGGGAGCCTTGTATATGCGGCAGATCTCATGTGCGGATGAACAGAGTGAGCGGCAGAACCGATGACATGCTGATCATCAGAGGGGTAAATGTATTTCCGTCACAAATTGAAAGCGTGCTCATGAAAACCGATGTCATAAAACCCCATTACCAACTGGTGGTAGACCGAAAAGATCAACTCGACATATTGACTGTTAATGTTGAGGTCAGTGAATCGCTCTTTTCAGATGAAATCAAGGACCTTCAAAATCTTGAGAAAAAACTGTCCTCAGATATAAAAGAGTATCTGGGGGTATCTGCAACCGTAAAACTGGTTGAACCCAAGTCCATTGAGAGAAGCCAGGGCAAGGCTGTCAGGGTTATCGATAACAGAAAAAAATAAAGGAGGGGCAAATGAGAGTTAAGCAGCTTTCCGTATTTATAGAAAACAAGGAAGGAAGAATTGCAGAAGTCACTTCCATTATTGCAGAGGTCAATGTGAACATCAGGGCGATATCTCTTGCCGACACGTCTGATTTCGGTGTTCTGCGAATGATTGTCAGCAATGCCGATCAGGCAAGGGATGCATTGAAAAAGGAAGGTTTCACCGTTGGAGAAACAGATGTGGTCGCCGTAAAAGTAGAAGACAAGCCCGGCGGTCTCAATAAAATACTCCATCTTATCGAATCATCTGGTTTAAATGTGGAATATATGTATTCGATGGCAAGAATTATCGATAATTCGGCAGTGATGATTTTCCGGTTTGACAAAACAGATCAAGCCATTGATGTACTGACAAAAAGCGGCCTTCCTGTCATCAACAAGAATCGCGTGACCGACGATTGATACATCTGTTGTTCGCACAGCCGTTTCCGTTTATACGCGATGGATACAAAAAAGAGCAGGGCAACACGCCTGCTCTTTTCAAACCTTATGTACGTTTGCCCTCCCTGAAATGTAAAAAGACAGGCATACTTCAGGATGTCACAAAAAAACAATCTATGCGGCTTTGGAAACGATCTTCTCATCCAGCCGGACTTCACCAGCTTTAATCTGAATGGCACGCTTGTTTACTGTGTTTACAATAATCGGGCAATCCGGATGCGGCGTGATGGCATTATTTTCCCGGTCCTTGGAAATCAGACAAAGCGCAATCAAGGAATCTGCACAATCTGCGTCGAGAAGAGACAAATAATCCTCTGACAATGTAAAGTCGTATTTAATCCCCAGAACCTCAGGCTCGACGGTATGGATCATCAGTTCAGCCTGATCATGAGACTGAAGGTAATATATACTGTGTTTCTTTTCTGTTTCATGAAATAACTGGAATTTTTTACACCGTTCAAATCCGACGATACCAGCAGGAAAATAAATGGTTTTTTCCGGGTCAGCCGCTTGAACACCAAAACGCGCGGTAGTAATTTCCATCGTGATCTCCTCTTTTTCATTATCGACAAACTGACAATAAACCGATATTCACCTTTAATTTAGCAAGAGATGTGCCAAGAGAAAATCACGTTTGATTATAGATAGTTAATAAAAATATTCTCGAATAGAGGGGTAAGTTTTACATGCGCATTTTGCCCACCCGGACAATCTTTCCCATTGAGATAGAGATTGGGGAATGGAAAATTAGTTAATTAAGGAATTCTACCAAGTTGAACTCAACCAAAAAACTATTCAACAACCTTTCAACTCACGTAACCCAAGCAACTCAATAAACCTTATAGCGAAAGTGTTTCACCCACGTGAGGCACTATCGCCTTGTATCCATTTTCGTTCAAATATTTTTGAAGAGCCAAGGATTGATCTTCCTCACCATGCACGACGGCAATATTTTTAATCGTAAGGTTGGATTGCTTCAGAAATGTGGTAATCTCATTTTTGTCCGCATGGGCGCTGAATCCATCCAGCTTCACCACTCTCGCATGCAGAGGGTAGGATTTTCCCAGTATTTTGATCTCCGGTGCATCTTTTGAGGAACGTGAACTTCCTGGGTTTTCCCTGATTCCCAGTTCTAAAATTCGCCGGCCCAATGTATGCTGCGCCATATAGCCGACGATCATTATGGTATTTTTCGATTGGTGAATTTTATGCCTCAGATGATGAAGAATGCGCCCTGCTTCACACATGCCGGAAGAAGAGACAACAATATGCGGTTTGTCATCTCTCATGATTTCCATGGATTCTTCAACACTTGCCGTATAATGAAGCTGTTCAAAAGAAAACGGATTTATTCCCTGTTCCAGAAAGGTTTTATGGGTATCCCGGTCAAATACCTCAGGATGTTCCCCGAAGACCTTCGTCAGTTTGCTTGCAAGCGGTGAATCTACATAAATCGGTACTTTGGGTATGTCCCCCTCATTATACAACTCATGGAGAATATAAATAATATCCTGTGTTCTGCCAAAGGCAAATGCAGGTATTAGGACGCTACCACCTTTTTCGACCGTCTCTGTGACGATTTCCTTTATCCGCTGTTTCTGATCTTCAACCGGTCCATGATGGCGGTCCCCATAAGTGCTTTCCATTATCAGGAGATCAATATTTTCAAATTCTTTGGGGAAGGTGAGGGTGGGGTCCCGCAAAATCGGACGATTAAATCGGCCGATATCTCCGGTATAACACACGTTATAATTCTTTCCATTTTCGCGAAAATTAATCATGCACATGGACGACCCCAAAATATGTCCGGCCTCAAAAAAGGTGGCCGTCATGCCTCTACCGATGGTGACGGGTGATCGATACGGATAACCATCAAAAAAAGTCATGGCCCGTGTGGCCTGCTCGTAAGTATAAAGGGGCATGACCTTTTCAAGTCTGTATTTATCCAGCAATTCATTGATCGCTTCCAGATTCAATCCATGCTTTTCTTTTTTTAATTGTTTTTTGATCGTGTCTTTTTCTTTGTTGGCCAATTTCCGTTTGCCGGATTCCTGAAGCGTGAACAGATGATTACGGATCATTTTGTAGTTCAGGTATCCAGCGTCTGATTCCTGGATATGCGCTGAATCAAGAAGAAGGTATTCGCAAACATCTGCTGTCGTTCTTGTGCATAAAATCCTGCCTGTGAACCCGCCTTCGGTAAGCAATGGGATTCTGCCAGAATGATCGATATGCGCATGGGACAGAATCATATTGGTGATCATTTTGGGATCAACGGAAAATGTCCTGTTTTTCATATCGCTCTCTTTACGACGCCCCTGAAACATGCCGCAATCCAAAAGGATATGATCCCTGTTAGCCGAGACAAGATGCATCGACCCCGTAACCTCCCGCACACCGCCATGAAACGTAACGATCATGATAAATTTCCTTTACCTGTTATCTGTTTTATACTGTCCTATCATTCATCATCATTCATTCTGCAAGCAATAGGGTTAACAGGGTAACAACAATTTATCGAGAAATCAATATATAGGACATCCATGTATGCACAAACCTGAAAAGATAAAATAATACAACGTCGGATAAGATATATTATGTAAACTTTTTTAATTTTCTGAGGGAACAATCGCCTGATTTATATTTGGCAGATTCATGGTACTTTTTTATAATAGTCATTATTTCTTAGAATTAATTCTCTATGCAATTGTTCAATAAATTTTATTTGGTTTGTGACTCTGCTATGAAACATTAGGATCATTTCTTTGCAAAAGGCATTAAAAAAGAAAGACTGATCATTAATCAGAATCCTGAGAGTCCTCATCAAACGTGTAACTGATGATTGATTTCTCACCAGCCTGTCGATGAGTGTATTTTTGTTTTGCCTTAAGGATCAAGTCCCTGACCACTGGCACAATGTAAATACGTTCAAGATCTTTTTCAATTACACCAATGCACGTTGCGAGCATATCAACCTTGTCTTTAATTTTTTTATTCTTGTCCATAATGAACATCTTCTGGCCTTCAACAATGCAAAGACCGCTTTTGGCTCGCAAACCGGGCAAAAGAAGATTTTTTTCCACTACTTTGATTTCGATTTTTTCTGAAAGGTCTTTTAATATGCTGTAAATCTCTTCGTTTTTCATATGGAGTCTAATTATCAGCCAAGCATTTTTTTTACAACTTGTGAGATTCTGTCACAGTGTTTCCGGGTTTCATCTGTTGTCGGACCTTCAACCATAACCCTGCACATGGCCTGTGTGCCTGAGTATCTCACAAGAACACGCCCCTGATCGCCAAGTTCTTTTTCAACTGCCTGTATGCAATTCACGATTTCAGGTATGGAATCAAGTGGTGGTTTATGAGTCACATCCACATTTTCAAGAATTTGAGGATATACTTTCATTACAGATGAAAGGTCGGACAACGGTTTTCCTGTTTTTTTCATGATTGTTAGCAACTGGATAGCTGACAGTAATCCATCACCTGTTGTATGATAATTCCTGAACACCATATGCCCGGAATCTTCCCCCCCCAAAATAGCTTCATTTTCAATCAATTCTTTAACCACATTTCTGTCACCCACATCTGACATCACATGTCGAATGTTTTGATATTTTAAATATTCGCCCAACCCCACATTGCTCATCACTGTCGTTACAACGGTATTGTTCTTCAACTGGCCATTTTCCTTCATGAATCGGGCAAATATGGCAATCATCTGATCTCCTGAAATCAAATGCCCGTTTTCATCGATAGCGATCAATCGATCGGCATCCCCATCAAATGCAAGACCGATGGCTGCTTTTTTTTCAACGACCTGCTTTGACAATTGCTCCGGATGTTCTGAACCGCAACCCTGATTGATATTTTTACCATCAGGTGAACTGTTGATGACTTCAATATCCACACCCAATTCCTTGAATAATACCGGCGCTATTTTATATGATGAGCCGTTTGAACAATCCACAATCATCTTTATCCCGGACAACGTCTTTTTTCCTCTTCCGGTTTCATTTAAAAACACCTGATATAAAAATACCTGATACATCTCTGAGGCATCAGGCATTAAGCTTACCCTACCCATTTCGGAAAAATATGGTGCGGATTTTTTTGGTGGGTGTTCCCCTAAAACGATAGCTTCAATGTCAGATTCCTGTTGATCAGAGATTTTATACCCATGGGCATTGAATATTTTAATACCATTGTCGTCATATGGGTTGTGGGATGCAGATATGACAATGCCAGCCAGAGCACTCATTTTTCGCGTAAGATATGAAATACCCGGTGTGGGCAAAACGCCTGCCAGATAAACATCAATGCCTGCAGCACATGCACCGGCTGCAAATGAATGGGCAAGCATGTCACCGGATATGCGTGTGTCCTTTCCGATAATAATAAACGGTTTTGAGCCATCTTTTAAACCGTTATCTTTGGTTGTAGAAAGAGAAGAAATCGCATTACCGATTCGTAATGCCACTTCAGCTGTCATTGGATGATGATTTGCCTTGCCTCTGATGCCGTCTGTACCAAATAATTTCCCCATCTGTTACCTTTTTTATTTTGACATGCCATTTGAGGGCAAGCGTTTAAAAATGTCGTGATTGATTTGGCCCACAACCGTTTCAAGCCAACGGGTTCCGGTATTTGCTTCTTCAGAAGTCAAACCCGATATGACACCAAGATAATTTTTCCCATGAACCTGGATTTTTGCCTGAATGGTTTTTATGAATTCTTTCAGAGCGCTGCATGTGAATGCTTGCTTTTTTAGGTCATCGAGCATCTTTTCAATTTCAGGCCAAATAGTGTAAAAGGTCATGTCAAACCCAAGATCGGCCATGTCATCTGCAATGCCTGAACTTTCGTTATCCCGAAGAAGCTTGCTTCTAAACGTGGCCAACCGTTTTATCCGTTCGTTTATTCCCATATCCGCTTTTTCGATAAGCCCTTTCAACAGGGCTTCCGGAAATGTATCCCCAACAAACAAGGATCTTATGTCAATATAATATCTTTTTAAAGCAATAAGATTTGCAATATAGTTAATGTTATGGGTTAGGATTTTCTTTACATTCTGATGAATTTTTTCACCGAGTGGCATGTTCCCGGTATTGGGATTCCCACCAAAGATCAGCCTGTTTGGCCGCAGCTCATCTTTTCTTAAAATCGTTCCTGCAGCGACAATCGTACCATATGCCAACCGGCAAGGGCCGACAAGTCCGCCCTGCCCTCCTAAAAAAATCGGCCTTTCCTTTAACATAACGCCTTTCGGAACATCACCTATCAGAGATGGGGTCGCTTTGTCCTGATTTGGGGTGAAATTGAAATGAATATAAGAGCTGCCAACTTCGCTATGATTATCCTTTCCGGTTCCGCCTGCCATAAGGCAGTCACAAAAATTGATGAGGCTGCCAAGCGTGACAAACGGGAATAAAATGGTTTGTTTTAATCCGACAGTATGGGCTATGCTTGAATTTTCTTCACAAATGCAGCCTTCTCTCACATGGCTGCCATATCCCATGGTCACGTTATCAAGGAAAACGGATTCTCTAAAAAATCCGCTATTCAGATGAACATTGGCGCCGATTTGACAGTTTTCAATGGTTACTGGGCCTTCATATCCGATTGTTGCATGATGATGAATAAATGTTTTATTCCCCGTAATCTTCGAACCGGCATATAAAGCAACACCCGTTCCGGAGATATTTGACACATCCACCTCCGGGCCGATATACACGCTCTCCGGATTGGGAATTTTTACGCCTTTTTCAGTCAAGGCGACAATTTTCTGTTTTGAATGATCGCAATCACGAGATATATTCACGGTCGACCTCAGCTATAGCAACAGGCGCTCAGATTAATTTAAAAACCGATATACCATGCCTGCCCAGGTTAGTCCGGCACCCAATCCGATAAAAAGGATCGTGCAATTATTCACGTTGACGATATTTTTTTCAATTGCCTCATCCAAAGCCACGGGAATACTTGCGGCTGTTGTGTTTCCAAATTTCTGAATATTGTTAAAAATCTTTTCGTCCGGAAGGTTCATGGTCCGCTGAAATGCCTGGTTTATTCTCAGATTGGCTTGATGGGGAATGACAAGGTCAATATCCCCGATTTCCAATCCGGCTTTATCAAGCGTTTCTTTTGCCACTTGCGGCAATTTGACAAGCGCCTGCTTAAAAATGGCCTGGCCGTCCATGGAAGGAAAATGTCTGCAGTCATCAACAAGCCATTCGGGTTTTATCCTGGGGTTTAGTCGGGATGCGGGAAGTTCAAGGCAAAGCTTGTCTGCATATTTGCCGCTGGCATGCAATGCCGATGACAAGATACCTTCATTTTTATCGGTTTCAACTCCCTCAAGACATATAGCTCCTGCACCATCACCAAAAATAACCGCCACATCCCTGCCCCGGGTCGATATATCAAGCCCGGTACTATGGACTTCTGCACCCACAAAAAGAATACGGTTGGCCATCCCGGATTTAATATAGGCATCTGCTGTTGCAAGGCCGTAGAAAAAGCCAGTGCACTGTTGCCTGATATCCAGGGCCGGTGTGGATTTCAATCCCAGTTTATACTGCAGCAGGCACCCGGAACCCGGGAAAAATATATCAGGACTCAAGGTGGCAAAAATGATCATGTCAATGTCTTCAGGAACCCACCCTGCCCGGTCAAGAGCGATTTTTGATGCGATAAGGCCAAGGTCCGAAGCGCCTACGTTCCCCTCTTCAGGCACCCAGTATCTTTGTTTGATACCGGTTCTTTGTTGAATCCATTCATCTGATGTATCCATATATTTTGTCAAGTCTTCATTGGTGACAAGTCTTTCAGGTATATATCGGCCAACGCCTTTAATTACAGTTCTTTTCATGAATGATGCTCCAAATGGGTTTACAAGTTAACGAATAAAGGGATTTGTTACACGAGTTGTCAATGACTATCAATTCATTTTCGCTGAAGAATTGTCTCCAGTCAGATAAATATTAAGGAACCTATTATTTAATCCTGATAAAGGTCAAGGAAAAAGATAAATACGACCTGTAATTTTACTGGCGGGAAATGTAATTTGATCTTTACATGATCGTTATATAGGGGTAGGAATTAATGATTTTCACATCTTTGAACACGCATTGATGCTGAATGATAGTGAACCCTAAATTTATAAACAAATTCTCTTTCTTGAAACATGAGGCGAACTGAATTCAATGGCATCCAATATTCTGGGACTTGTTATCGGTCTGATACTCCTTACGCTTGGCTCTGACTGGCTTGTAAAAGGTGCGTCCCTTACAGCAATGTCTCTATCCATAAGGCCAATCATTATCGGCTTGACGATTGTTGCATTTGCCACATCCGCGCCAGAACTGCTGGTCAGTTTTGTTGCTGCCCTCAAAGGCTCAAGCGGCATTTCAGTCGGAAACATCATCGGCAGCAACATTATCAATATCGCCCTTGTCCTTGGGTTAAGTTCTGTATTCAGGCCGCTTCATGTAAATCAACAGGTTGCAAGTCGTGAACTTCCGTATATGATCATGATATCGATTCTGTTCTGGATTTTTTGTCTGGATGGTACCATTGGACGTCTGGATGGCATTATTCTACTCATAGGCCTTATTATTTTCCTGATATATGGTTTTTATACTGCCAAAGAGACAGACATCCCATCCAAAATCGTAAAAAAACCATCTGTTAAAACCTATTTTTATTATGCAATTCTCATTATTTCAGGATTTTGCTGCCTTGCTTTTGGTGCGGACCTGGTAGTCAAGAATGCCATTGTCATCGCAAGACAATTTAATATAAGTGATGTATTTATAGGCCTTTCTATTGTCGCAGTGGGCACTTCGCTTCCGGAGCTTGCCACATCTGTGGTTGCCGTTCTTAAGGGTGAAAGTGATATTTCGCTGGGTAATGTCGTGGGAAGCAACATATTTAACATTTGCATGGTGATGGGTGTTATCGGCATGTTAAGCCCCATAGAGAATATCGATCCGGGGCTTTATCGATTCGAATTTCCCGCCATGATATTTTTATCTGTTTTTATGTTTGTGATTACGCGTTTTGATCTTGTGATCACTCGATTACATGGCATTTTTCTGTTAACAAGCTTTATATTTTACATTTGCATTTCATATTACCTTATCAAGTGATTTTATTCATAACATAAAGGAGGTTTGAAAATTGGACTATAAAAATATTATGATAGACGTTAATAATGGTATCGCCATCCTCACCTTTAACAGGCCGAAAAGCCTGAATGCCTTGAATTCTGAACTATTTGATGAAATGCTTCAAGTATTGCATGAGCTTTCAGTACATACAGAGGTTAAGGTCCTTGTGCTCACCGGTGCTGGAGAAAAAGCATTTGTCGCCGGTGCGGATATTAATGAAATATCACGATTTAATCCCAGCCAGGCCAAGCTGTTTTCTAAAAAAGGCCATATTGCGATAGGTATGCTCCAGGACCTGCCTTTTCCGGTAATTGCAGCTGTAAATGGCTTTGCCCTTGGGGGTGGAAGCGAAATCGCCCTGGCCTGTGATTTTATATATGCATCTGAAAATGCCAAATTTGGATTGCCTGAAATAAACCTTGGCATCATTCCCGGTTTCGGAGGTACGCAACGACTTCCACGGCTTATTGGAAAAAATCTTGCCAAGGAAATGATTTTTACCGGAAAAATGATTTCAGCAGAAGAAGCAAAGAATATAGGGATGGTCAATCAGGTATGTAAGGCCGAATCGCTGATGGACGAGGTTTTGAAAACTGCAGGCCTAATTACCCAAAAAGGACGGATTCCCTTGCGCGAGGCAAAACAAACGATCAACAACGGATTTGATGTTGATCTGACAACCGGTTGTGAACTGGAAATAAATTCCTTTTCCCTTTGTCGATCCTGTGAGGATGCCACAGAGGGAATTCGCGCATTCATCGAAAAACGGAAAGCAGAATTTAAAGGTACCTTGCAAGGATAGAAATCAGAAAGATATTTTACGGGGACAATGCGATCATGCTGACGTCCCTTTTTTAAAAAACAGCCCTGGTATGATCATATTCCCTGGGATGGATGTTCTTTGACACGCTGCTCCAGGTGTTGGCGCGCACCCACCCATCACGCATTTCCCCTTTAACTCTTCTGTCTTTGGCTTTTCGCCTTTCAACAGGATTGTCACTGAAATAGTCGAGGGAGATAACCTGCCTTCTGTCTTCTCCGGTTCTTCTGTCTAACCCGGATCTTCTTTTATGATCGAAAAAGTTGATCACAAGATTACCTCAAATTTGAATTAATACTAATTCTTTACAAGTTACAATAACAGCGTTTGCTGCAATAACTACATTTAATATATAATCCTGAAAATGAAATATTCAAGCTAAATATTCATGATCAACGGCAAACATCAGATATCGATCGATTTTTATTTTTCAAAGCCCCCGATCAAATGAAGATGGAGATGAAAGACCTCTTGTCCACCTCCCTTTTCAACATTAAAAAAGAGCTTATATCCGGATGTATCTGTCTTAAACGTTTTAGCCATGTTTCGGCCTGAAAAAATCATTTCGGATATAATTGAACGGTCTTCGTCCTTCAGGTCATTAATGCTTCTTATATGTTTACGGGGAACAATTAATAAATGGACAGGTGCCTGAGGATTGATATCCTTGAATACCACCAGTGCATCATTCTCAAATAAGAATGCTGAAGGGATCTCCTTGTTGACAATTTTGCAGAAAATACAGTCTGACGGCATGAGCAGTCTCTCCTCTATGCATGAACAGGGTTTAAATCCGTTATTGAAGTGCGTACTGCGTCCCTAAGTCCGGATAAATGGCGTTCAGATCAAAATGCCATTTTCCGGGTGTGTCATCCGATGAAATCGATTGACTTAATTCTTTCATGAATCGTTTTCGGGATATTTCTTTTGCGCCAAATCGCATCAGATGATCTGTTTTGAGCTGACAATCAATAAAATGAAATTGATGATCTTTTAAATATTTGACCAAAACAACAAAAGCGACCTTTGATGCGTTTGTTTTAGCTGTGAACATGGATTCACCGAAAAAGCATTTGCCTATGGCCACACCATAAAGACCACCGGCAAGCTCTCCATCCAATCGTGCTTCCATAGAGTGGGCATAACCACTTTCATATAGTCTGATGTATGCCGCTATCATATCATTTACAATCCAGGTATCCTTGTCCTTTTTAATATGTGTTTCGGCACAACTTGTAATAACCTGTTCAAATGATTGATCAAAAGTGACGTTAAATATCTTTTTTCTTAGCGTTTTCCCAAGACTTTTTGAAATTCTCAACTCATCCGGAAACAGAACCAGTCTTTTTTCCGGCGACCACCATAATATGGGGTCTTCTTTGGCATACCAGGGGAATATACCTGTTTTGTAAGCTTGAATCAGACGCTTTTCGCTAAGATCCCCTCCAATGGCAAGGAGTCCATTTTCCTCAGCCAGATAAGGCGGAGGGAAAGAGGGATTTTCAGATAACAAAAAAACAGTCATGCGATTTTACAATGCTTTATTTTGATTTGAAACCGAAATTTATTTTATCATTTCTGAACCCAATGGAAATCTTGCCACCTTTTTCAAGTTTTCCAAAAAGCACCTCATCTGCAATTTTGTCCTTGATTTCGGTCTGAATCAGTCTCGCAAGCGGCCTTGCCCCGTATTTTTTATCGTATCCATTTTTAGCAAGCCATAAACGCGCTTTCTGGGTCAAGCTCAATTTGACATTCCTTGACACCAGCTGTGTTTTGATCTCTTCCATGAGTTTGTCCACAATTCTTCCCATGATGTCTATGGTAAGAGAATGAAATACGATAACATCATCCAGTCGGTTTCGGAATTCAGGGCTGAACTGTTTTTCAATTGCACGAAGACCCTTTGAAACGAATTCATTGTCTGCGCCGCTCCCAAATCCAATGGCGTTGTTGCTCATCTCTCTGGCGCCAGCATTTGATGTCATGATAATGATGACATTCCTGAAATCAGCCTTTTTCCCGGTATTATCTGTCAGTGTTGCATAATCCATAACCTGGAGAAGAATATTGAAAATATCCTGATGGGCTTTTTCAATTTCATCCAAAAGCAATACACAATGAGGATTTCTTCTGATGCTTTCGGTCAGGAGTCCCCCCTGTTCAAATCCCACATAACCCGGAGGTGATCCGATAAGTCGGGCAACAGCGTGTTTTTCCATATATTCACTCATGTCAAACCGAATGAATTCAACACCAAGGCAAAATGCCAGCTGTTTTGCAACTTCCGTTTTACCCACACCCGTAGGACCTGTAAAAAGAAATGACCCTACTGGACGGCCCGGAATGGCCAAACCTGCCCTGGAACGTTTGATGGATGTTACAAGAGACCCAATCGCATCGTCCTGACCAAAAACAACCCGTCTGATGTCCGTTGTCAGTAACGCCAGTTTGGTTTTTTCTGTTGTCGATACTGTTTTGGGTGGTATTTTGGCCATTTTGGCAACGACTTTCTCAATGTCCGATGCATGAATATTCCGCCGTTTGGGTTTACCGGAAAGTCTGATGAACGCACCGGTTTCATCGATTACATCGATGGCCTTGTCAGGCAGATATCTGTCATTGATAAATTTAGCAGAAAGTTCCGCTGCTGATTCAAGTGCATGATCTGTATATGAAATACCATGATGATCTTCGTAACAGGATTTCAGTCCTTTCAGTATCTGAATGGTCTCGGATACAGATGGTTCAGCAATTTCAATTTTTTCAAATCGTCTTGACAACGCACGATCTTTTTCAAAGTTATTTTTATATTCCTCATATGTTGTTGATCCGATACATCTGAGTTCGCCAGTGGCAAGAGCCGGTTTCAGGATATTAGAGGCGTCTATGGAGCCCCCGCTTGTTGCACCGGCGCCCACAATAGTATGAATTTCGTCTATAAATAAGATAACGTTATTAATTTTTTTCAAGGATTGCAGTATCTGTTTCAATCGTTGTTCGAAATCGCCCCTGAATTTGGTGCCAGCAAGTACCCCACCCATATCCAGAGAGTATATTCTGGTGTTTTCAAGAAACTTGGGAACTTTCCCTTCATATATTTTTAAAGCAAGTCCTTCTGCAATAGCGGTTTTCCCAACACCAGGCTCACCGACAAAAACCGGATTGTTTTTACGCCTTCGGCACAATATCTGTATGCACCGGCTTAACTCCGCCTCTCGACCGATCAGTGGATCTATTTTACCCAATCTGGCTTTTCTGATCAGATCGACCGTATATAAATCCAAAGGATCATCTTTTTTCTTTTTCTTGTCCCTCGACGGTTTTTCAGTCTCAGTGTCCGCCTCTGCATCTTCTGATCCGGGTTTATCAGCCCTCGTGGAAATGTGATGGGAGATATAGTTTAATATTTCCAGCCGGCTTACTCCCTCTGACTCAAGAAAATGAGCCGCATATGAGTCCTTTTCCTGAAAAATGGATGCCAGAATGTCTCCAACAGCGACTTCCTGTTTTTCAGCAGCACGGACATGATTAACAGCCCTTTGTATCATTCTCTGAAAACCGATTGTCTGCTGAAGGACATATTCTCTGTCCTGAGAAACACTTTGAATCCTGTTTTCAAAAAAATCTTCAAGAGATGTTTTCAGGTTTTCAACATTACCGCCGCACCCTTCGACAATTTCGCGCCCTTCATCATCATGTATAATCGCAAATAATACATGTTCGATACAAACATACTCATGTCGTCTTCGTTTTGCTTCCTTGACTGCGAACGCGAGGGTCGCACCTAATTCTTTACTTATCATAATACATTAAACCTTTTCAAACGTACTTTTTAAAGGGAAACCATTATGCCTTGCCAGGTTATGAACTTCATTGACCTTTGTCTCAGCAATCTCATAAGTGTAAATTCCACATACTGCTATCCCCTCTTTATGAATTCTCATCATGATCTGTTCTGCATCAAATGTTGATTTATTGAATATGGACATCAACACACTCACTACAAAATCCATTGTTGTATAATCATCATTATGCATCAACACCTTGTACATAGGTGGTTCTTTTGTTTTTTCGCGTATATCGGAAAGAATACTTTCAGATGTTAAATCATCAAAATCACTCATTTTAGTTTAAACACCATCTTTTTAAAACTCTTCCAACGTCACACTATTTTAATGTCAATATATTTTAATACCGATTATCCAAAGGCCCAAGTCTATATGACAACCCTTAAGCGCCAGGAAATTCATTCGTACTATGTGTTTATCAATTTAAGGTTTTTTTAGTGACTTGTAAAGTTCGAATGACGGATATTTGAATAAAGATGATATTGAAAACTGATAGTAAACCGGCATGAAAAAGGGCATATTAAAAATATCTGACATCTGGTAATCGATATATGATGCCCTTTTCCTCGTTTGATGCAGATTGAAAACCCATTCCGGAGTTTATGTCCAACGTGAATTCAGACATATAACTGTTTGAAAAAAAGCTAATTTGTCCCACAACATTTCTTGTATTTTTTTCCGCTTCCACAGGGGCACGGTGAGTTCCGTCCGACTTTTTCATCATTCCGTTTAACTGGCATTTTCTTTTGAGAACCATCACCATGCGAGAACGTCAGGTTCTGTTGTTTTTCATCAGGTTTAATACGTTCTATACTTTGAGGTTCCCTAATCTGTATTCTGAACAATATCCGGACAATTTCGTCCTTTACCCGGGAAATCATGTCCTGAAACATGGCAAAACCTTCTTTTTTATAAACGATCAATGGATTTTGCTGCGCATATCCCCGTAAACCGATACCTTCTTTGAGGTGATCCATGCTCAACAAATGGTCCTTCCAGAGACTATCCACTGTCTGCAATACAATAAACCGCTCCAACTGCCTGAATTCCTGAGCCCCGATTAACGATTCCTTGTCATTGTAATAGGACAAGGCACGTTCGGCAATATTATCTCCAAGGTCATGCCCCCATTCCGTTACCTGGGTACTATCAAGATTGGCATGGAAATTAAACTGAATAAAAATAGCGTCATTGAGTCCCTTAATGTCGATATCTTCATTTTTTTGTTTTTCCACCATATACAAATGGCAAATCTCATAGGCTTTTTCTTGGATCATGTCTTCGATCGAGGATTTAAGATTTTCACCACTTAATGCCTCACGGCGTTGTTTGTAAATTACCTCGCGTTGCTGATTCATCACATCATCGTATTCAATCAGCTGTTTTCTGATATCAAAATTATGGCCTTCTACCTTGGTTTGTGCATTTTCGATGGCCTTGCTGATAAACCGGTGCTCTATGGGTTCGCCATCTTCCATACCCAGACGTTCCATAATGGCGGTTATCCTTTCTCCGCCAAAAATACGAAGAAGGTCATCATCCAGTGATAAATAAAAGCGAGAGGAACCAGGGTCTCCCTGCCTGCCGGATCGCCCCCTTAACTGATTATCAATGCGCCGGCTTTCATGTCGTTCTGTGCCGATAATGTGAAGCCCGCCCAAATCTACAACGCCCTCGCCAAGCACAATATCCGTCCCACGCCCAGCCATATTGGTTGAAATGGTTATTGCCCCTTTCTGCCCTGCCATGGAGACAATTTCGGCTTCTTTGCTGTGATTTTTTGCATTCAGGACTTCGTGCTTGATGCCTCGTTTCTTTAATTTATTGCTCAAGTCTTCAGATACATCAATGGAAATTGTTCCAACAAGCACAGGCTGCCCTTTTTTGTTTCGTTGAACGATTTCATCCATGGCTGCTTCAAATTTTTCTTTTTTCGTCTTGTATATCACATCGGAATGATCCAAACGAATCATTGGCATGTTGGTCGGGATAACCATCACTTCAAGGCCATAAATTTTTTCAAATTCTGTGGCTTCTGTTTCAGCTGTTCCGGTCATACCACTCAACTTATCATACATACGAAAGTAGTTCTGGAATGTTATTGAAGCAAGCGTCTGGTTCTCATTTTCTATTTTAACATTTTCTTTAGCTTCCAATGCCTGATGAAGGCCCTCACTGTATCTCCTGCCTGGCATAAGGCGGCCAGTGAATTCATCGACAATAATAACCTCGCCATTTTTTACAATATAGTCCACGTCCCTCTTGAAAAGATTGTGCGCTTTCAATGCCTGATTGACATGATGGAGCATTTCGATATGTTTGGGATCGAAAAGATTATCAACCTGAAGCTTGCTTTCAACCTTTGCGACACCGTCTTCCGTAAGCACGACAGATCTGGCTTTTTCGTCTAACGTAAAATCCTTTTCAGCTTTCAAAGGGGGGATGATCGTATTTACCTGGGCATAAAGTGAGGTGGACTTTTCTGCCGGCCCGGAAATAATGAGAGGGGTTCTTGCTTCATCAATCAGGATGCTGTCCACCTCGTCTACGATACAAAAATTCAGTTCTCTCTGCACCAGTTGTTCCTTGTGGAACTTCATGTTGTCTCTTAAATAATCGAAACCGAACTCATTATTCGTGCCATAGGAAATATCCGACCCATAAGCTACTTTTCGCTGCTTATCATCAAGGCCATGAACAATCGTGCCTACGCTGAGTCCTAAAAATTTGAAAACTTGACCCATCCACTCCGCATCACGATTGGCAAGATAATCATTAACAGTAATTATATGAACACCCATACCTGTGAGCGCATTCAAATAAGCAGGGAGAGTGGCTACAAGGGTTTTTCCTTCACCAGTTTTCATTTCAGCAATTTTTCCCTCATGAAGTGCAATGCCACCAACCAGTTGAGAATCGAAATGTCTCATTTTCAGCACGCGTAACGAAGCTTCCCTCACAGTTGCAAATGCTTCAACCAGAATATCTTCAAGAGAAGCACCCTGCCCGATTTTTTCCTTGAATTTGATGGTTTGCTGCCTTAATTGATTGTCGGTTAAAGCCTTTATTTCAGGTTCGATGGTGTTAATTAACTCAATCATAGGTTGAAGTCTCTTCAACTCTCTTTCATTTTTTGTCCCAAAAACTTTTGTCAACAATTTAACTATCATAAATAACGATTCCCTTTAACTGATTAACCATTCCAATTTGATTGAGATTCCGTTTTTTTAATATTTAGGTCGAATATCGATACCGAACGATATGCAAGTGAACTGGTATATACACCATGATACCTGAAATTACAATTAAAGCTGTATGAATTATTTATTAAAAAATGACATGAGGATCAATGAAGAAAACGATTAATTTTCAATCAATATTGAGAGTTATAATGGGCTGGATTTGAAAAATAAAGATGGTAAACTACCCTTTCCACAGAAAGGTGAATAAACGATTTTGGATTTTCTATAAAAAAATAATAGAATTTATTTCTTGTTTAATTAGTTTAGCATATATTGCGATGGATTGACCGGTACGCCATTCAATCTGACTTCATAATGGACATGCGGTCCTGTGCTTCTTCCCGTGTTGCCCATCTCACCAATTTTCTCGCCCCTTTTCACAGAAGCGCCCTTTTTGGTATGAAATTTTTTCAAATGGGCATATCGTGTGACCATGCCATAGCCATGATCAATGACAATGGTGTTTCCCAGCATTCCCTTTTGGCCCATGAATGTAACTGTTCCATCAGCAGTCGCAAAGATATCTGATCCTTCCCGATTGGCAATATCAAGCGCCTTATGGAACTCTCGTCTACCTGTAAACGGAGATTCCCTGTATCCGAATTTAGAAGTTATCCATCCCTTAGATGGTCTGATGGCAGGTGTGCAAAGCAACAGGTTTCTTTTTGATTCCAGTCCGGTTAAAAGCTCCCCCAGTCCTTTCTGCTGGTTTGAGAAGGCGATGTCAAGCTCTCCCACCTGATCATGCATTTCACGGAGAAGGCTGTCATGCTTTGTCGTAATTCGTATAGACGTATTGATATCTTCAGGAATGGACCCTCCAATACCAAAAAGCCCTTCGTCTTCAGGGGCCTTTTCAATATTGGCTATAATTCTGATTTTCTTTTCAAATTCGTTAAGCTCAACGATCTGATTTTTTAATCCATTAATTTCTGAGGCAAAGGATTGTATCTGCTGACGCTGAATTCTGATTTCCTCTTCCTGATCACCGATCTTTCTCTCAAGACTGATGGAATTGATAAATGTTTTTTTAAGTTTCAAGTAGTCAAATAATGCATAGCCACATATGAGGGAAAGCACTAACAGGAAAAAACCTCCTGTTGCGATGACCGTTCTTGAAATGGAAGTCTGTCTCATTGTGGAGCCAGAGCTGCTCATTAGGTATAAGGTTATTTTATCATTCATAATTGAAATTACACACCGGTTCCTCTTAGTGTTTTGCCAATGGCTTGATGCAATTTACATTCCAATATGATACTTCAGATAACTCTGGGGCCTTGTAAAAGGCTGATTTGACCCTAATCAGGTAATCAATATCATTTATCGAGGTAAAATGTCAACATCAGACGTGCAATTATTTCATTTAATTCCATTTTTTTACGTAGAATTGCACCGTATATATATAACCTTATTGTTGTTATCGACGTATTCTTTAAAAAACCTTACGAAAATCAATATAGAGAAACTAAAATGTCTGAAAAACGTGTGCTGAACAACAGTCAATGTGTCTGATTTTTCAATCAAATTGACAAACTTTGTCTATTTAGTGAAAGGAAGAAGTACACTATTTTTCAAAACATGTAAAGAAGACTTGAAATATTTTTTGGAATTTTATCATATAGGAAGGAATAGTCTGGTTCATCAAGAAAGCCCTGGCCTGTCAACTCTTGCCAGGGCGACTTTAATTATCTTTGTCTTTATTAGTATACATGAGCATGTATCCATATTAATACGGTTTGATTTTTTTTGTAAACTTTCTGATAAAGAATTCCATTTTTGTTTTTTGATGAAACGAAAGTGCCTCGATTGATACAAAACAATATTTAGTGGATGTAAATTCGGACTGAGAGGTATTCTCGGATTTAACAAGGGTAATAGAGCCGGCTTTCAAACGCTCCATCAGGATGCCCTCTCCTGATCTTAAAATATCAAAACAGGTCGGTTCCAATTGTGTATAACCGGTGTCAACAAATTGAAAAAGAAAACCTTTTTTACTCATCGCAACAATTGGGCATATTTGTGGAGAAAGGGATTCAAAAAGAACATAAAATTTTTCATTTTCTTTAAATACCCTGAGATCTCCTCCTTCAAAAAAATAGTCATTGGATCCTTTATCTTGTTTGGCAGCATACCCACGATTAACCGATAAGGCATAACTTTCATTGATACGAAAATTTTCTGAGTTCAGCATAATAAAGATTCCTTTTGATCTAAAGGTTAACGATTGACGAACCAGGGAAATATCTTTGGGTAAAAACAGCAGAAACTGTAACTTGTCATGCGATTGATGTTTACTATAGTTAGCATTTTAATTTCTTGTCTATAGTGAGAACAACTCATTTTTATAGGATAAATTCCTGAAATAACATTTTATATAAAATTAATTCGGGAAAATAACCATTTGCATATAAGTTAAATGCCTAACAGTGGATAACATAACTTTTTCCGGCAGAGGGGTTGAATCCTGATTCATTAGATATTATTATTTGTAAATAACTGAAGTTGTGGTATAGATTTAGCTGTTTGCTGAAAATAATACGTATCCCTTCATTCCGCGTTTGTTTTCAGATGATTTGGTGAGAGTTATATGATTAGTCAGACAATATCACAAAATGGATCATTATTCCCAGCCTATAATCCTTCTGTAAATCGAAGATATGATATATCGGAGAATCAGAACGGTCCTCGTGTGGTTGAAAAAAAATCAACTCCCGATAATCAGGAAGAAACTAAACCTGAATCTCCAAAGACTACGGATAACAAGCAGCTTAGCCAGCAAGAAAAAAAACTGATTAATGCGCTTCGAAAAAGAGATGATGAAGTCAAGGCACATGAAATGTCACATGTGACTGCAGGCGGTCAATACATCAGTGGTCAGATTAACTATAAATATCAGACCGGACCGGATGGCATACGATATGCGGTGGGTGGAGATGTCAGTATTGATATATCCCAAATCCCCGGAGATCCTGAAGCAACAGCGAGCAAAATGCAGACCGTCCGGCGGGCTGCGCTTGCGCCAGCATCCCCTTCTCAAACAGACCGTATGGTCGCTTCCAAGACCATTCAGATTGAAGCAGAGGCAAGAATGCAATCAATGCTGAATAGGGTACGGGAAAACACTGAGGAAGATGGAAGTGCTCCCAAAACAGATGAAAAATCCGGGACGAAACAATATGAGGAACAAAATAGTGAACCTGCTGGTAAAGGCCAGATCATTAATATTGCCGCTTGATTTCTTTCCAATATTAAAATCTGATCCTAATTCAACCCAACATCTATTTTATGCCTGATATCAGTGATCTGTTGATGGATGGTTTTTGTTTTCTGCACAATTTCCATAAAATTGTCCGAAACGCTTTCCTTGCCGAGACTTCTTTTTTCTATTCGATGAGATATCGTTTCCAAATCTCCTGAAAAATGATTGAATCGCTCATTCAAGACGCCGTTTACTTCTATTGAGAGCGCATCTGCCAGAGCAAAAATATATTTAAATTTCAGGTTTTCTCTATAGTTTAAAAAATAAAATCTGATCGATTTTTCAGTCTCCAGTTTTATTCTCATAATACCGCCGACAAGTGCATGTGCCCCCTCTTTCTCACTGGTTGTCTTGCTTCGCCTGAAAACATTTCTGATGTAATCAAAAACAGAATAAAACCCATATCTTAAAAATGCCTCTGTTTTGATGAAAGAGCTGTAATGCGTGATGGTTCCGGATGCCGGCAATGCTAATCCTGAACTTTTTTTCACAGTCTCAATAGCGGGCAGGGGGAGTTCCTGAAGCAGATCCACGTCAAAAATAAGGCCGGCATTATCCATGGCATTCTGATAGTCTTTAACCGCATCTCTGATTACACTCTCAAAAGGTTTTGAAACGGAATGAAGGGTTTCTTCAATTGTGGCATCAACTGATTTTGAAAACCGGATAATTTTCGGATTGACCGTTTCTGTCATGTAAGAGTCTAAGTTCTGCTTGAATTCCCTGAAAATCATATAGAGTGTGTTGGAAAATCCCACATCCTTGAAATGTTCTTTATAGATATTGAAATCGACCGTGTAGTTATGAATAAAATCGATCACACCCGGTATAACATCACCATATTTTTCATCGAAAAATGCATCTATTTCACGTTTAAGTCCTTTTTTTAATTTATTTATTTCACCCTCAAGCGTGCTGATAATAATTTTTTGAATCTGGTTCATTTTTTTCTGGTGCGTTTTTCCATTTTCATGAATTAATTTCACATTGAGCGTATCATTTTTTATTATCTCCAGATTCAAATTAGCCCAATGGGCAAGGCTTCCAGCGACGATATTCATTTTTTCAATATTATTTTTTAAAAGAAGTGCATATCGTTTCTGAGACAGTTTATTTGTGAAAGAATCAAAAAATGCATTGAACTGACTGTCATTAAAATCCTTGAAAGCTGTTTCGTTCAGCCACATGTCATATTTCTGGCGATCTTTGGTTTCAGCGATCTCCGGTGTAATCTGGAAAAGGCTGAACAGGCCGGAAAAGGAATAGATTTCAGCGGACGGTTTGATCAATGAAACATCATCTCTTATTTTTTCAATAACACGTTTCAAATCTGATAATGTTCCATGTTCGTTAAAATCGAAATTGACCACAAAAAAAATATTATCGATCACCCCCATTTCCTTTATCATGGAAAGGAACCGGATGTCTTCTCTTCGCAATCCTGTCCGGCTGCTGATGACGTACAGCACAAGGTTTGTTTTTAACAGATAGTCCTGAACCTGCGCCAGATGAAAGGGGTTCGGCGAATCACTTCCCTGACAGTCTGCAAGCTCTATCCCTGAATCCAGTTTGCCGGTATTCATTTCCAGTTCCATATCTTTTACAAAAGAAGCAAGAATTTCGTTACCTGCAAACTGGCCATGATCCTGAAAATGATCAGAATCATATTCGATATAATCACTTTTGCCGCCGGTGATTCGAATAATATCATCGTACCCTTTGAGATAGGATGTTAAAAAAACGCTGTGTTCATTTCTGGCATCGGAAGATATATGGAGTTTTTCATCCATGGAGGATATCGCCTCATTAAGTCTTTGTCGGTCAGAATCGTTTCGGATATCGAATTTTCCACTATCTGGCCTGAAAGAAAGCGAAGGGAATACGATGATGGCTTGATTGATATCACGATTGATTTCATCCCAGGACTTGAGGCAAATTTTCGCTTTTAAATCTTGGCCATTATGGATTCTGGTCACTACTGAAGTAACAACACCAGCCCCCCGTCTCAGATAGTCGCCACCGATCAGCCTGTTGGCAACCGTACTCTTCCCAGATTTGATGGCACCGACGACTGCTACCCGGAGCATGTCCTCAGTTATTTGTTTGTCAATGATGGATAAGGTTTCTTCCCATCTTGCAACCGATGAATTGTTTATCTCCGAAATTTTTTTTAATTTCGAAAGGATCTGTTTTATTTCATCGTTGAGGCAAACGACCTGTTCTTTTATTTCAGTAAAATTATTCATAATCAAAAATTCATTTTAATATAAAAAATAAGCAAGATGCTGATCATGCAACATCTCAATCCAGTTTTAATCCTAAATTTAAAACGTTCTTAATTACAGGATATGCTGCTAAAGTCAAAAAAATTATGGCCAGCCAATATTAATTTCAGTTTCTGTATCTGACAGATGTTTCTGCTTAAAACATGATGAAACGTAACCTGTTTTTCCCAGAGTACTATAATAAAACTTGTTAATTTCAAGGTATTATGATATTAAAATCAAAAAGAAATAGAAAATGAGAGGGGTAATTGAATAAATGTCAGATAAACACCCGGAATGTCCGCTCTATAATCCGTTAAATTGCAAAGAATACTATAATCCTAAAATCTGCGCGTTTGTAAAAAAAGATAAAGTATGCCTTAAGAAGAAGAAACCCAAAGCAAAAATCAAAAAAAAAGAGCCACTCACAAAAGCAACTGCAAGTCAATAATGAGTTAACGGACTTCTGCCCCCTGTCCTATTTTGTTAAACCCTCCATTTTATTCATCCTACGCATGGCCGGCGCCATCCATAATAAACGCAGGGTCGATTCCAAGCGTTCGTATTGAAGCCTCCCATTTTTCGTCAGTTGGGATGTTGAAAATCAGCTGGTCGTCCAAAGGACAGGTGATCCATGAGTTTCGTTTCATTTCCACTTCAAGCTGACCCGGAGCCCATCCCGCACACCCTGTTGCAATCAGATAATTTTCAGGGCCACTGCCATCGGCAACAGCTTGAAGGATATCGATTGTGCTGCTCATGGCGATGGTGTCCGAAACCATGAAGCAGTTGAGCCAGTGAAATGGCTGGCCGTGAAGCACGAACACATTGAATTTCTGCACCGGTCCACCGATATGGATCAATCTATCACAAGGTTCTTTTTTACATTCGATATCAAGACTTTTAAAAAAATCTTTTTCCGTAATATCAGTATAAGTCTGGTTGATAACGATTCCAAAAGCACCCTCTTCCTTGTGCTCGCAGAGACATGTAACTGACCTTGAAAAAAAAGGATCAGCCAGGTTTGGCATGGCAACCAGAAGCTGCCCTTTGTAATAACGATTTTCCATAGCTTTATTCACCGCCCGTATTTGTCTTCAAATCTGACGATATCATCTTCTCCAAGATAGCTGCCTGTTCTGATTTCAATGAGTTCAAGAGGAATCTGTCCCGGGTTTTCAAGTCTGTGAATGACACCCAAAGGGATATAGGTTGATTGATCTTCTTTTAACAGAAACGACTCATCCTCTTTTGACACAAGAGCAGTACCACTGACAACGACCCAGTGTTCCGCCCTATGAAAATGTTTCTGAAGCGAAATTTTTTCTCCTGGTTTTACCGTGACCCTTTTTACCAGAAATTTATCCGAAATGTCCATATTCTCATACGATCCCCAGGGGCGATACACTTTTTTGTGAGATTTGGTTTCTTCCCTTTCCTTTAGCTTAAGCTGGTTTACAAGATGCTTTACATCCTGCACTCTTTCTTTTGGAGAAATAAGGACCGCATCGGATGTTTCAACAACAATGAGATTTTCCAGTCCAACTGCGGCAATCAGTTTGTCATTTGCGTGCAGATAGGAGGTCTTCACATCATGGATGATTACATCCCCCCGGATCACATTATTTGAGGAATCTTTTTTCCCAACCTGCCACAGGGCATCCCATGAACCAATATCATTCCATCCTGCATCAAGAGGTACCATTATACCTCTATCCGTTTTTTCCATGATCGCATAATCAATGGAATCACTGGGGCAACTTTCGAAAATATCTTTATTTAATCTGAAAAAATCAAGATCATTTTCACCATTTTGAATTGCATCCTCACAATGGGTCACAATATCGGGTACAAATGCTTTTAACTCTTCAAGTACTTTGGATGCTTTGAACATAAACATGCCGCTATTCCAGCAATAATCCCCTGATTGGAGATATTTCCTGGCGGTATTTAAATCTGGCTTTTCCACAAATTTTTTAATTTCAAACGCTTCATTATCATTGCCACCCGGTTTCTTAATCCCTTTTCCTTTTTTAATATACCCGTACCCTGTTTCAGGTTGAACAGGCACAATGCCAAAAGTGATCAAATAATCCTTTAGTGCATAATATTCTCCTGTCTGAATGGCATCATGGAAGACACTGGTATTTTCTATGATATGGTCTGCAGGTAACACAAAGAGGATGGGATCAGTGTCGTATAAATAAAGCGATTTTAGCACGGCAACCGCCAGTGCCGGGGCTGTATTCCTGCCAACAGGCTCAAGGATAATTTCATCAGGGCGAATTTCAATCTGACGGAATTGTTCGGCAACCATGAAGCGATGTTCGTTATTACAGATGACAATCGGAGGCCCCATACCTTCATAATGACGGAGACGCAAATAGGTATTCTGAATCATGGTTTTGTCATCAACAAGCCTCAAGAGCTGCTTGGGATACAATTCCCGTGAAAGTGGCCACAGACGGGTACCTGAGCCTCCTGCCAATATAACCGGAATGATCATATATTACCTCTGCCATTATCCGATGAACGGTTCGAATACCAATTGATAAGTTTGTTTTGTTAAAACAGTACTGCCTGTATATACCACCAGGGAAAAATTGACAAGGATTACATCCGTCCAGACAGATTTGGGCTGCGATGATAATCAGACTACCCGATTTAAGACGCAAGGTTATATTTTGGTTGCGAAATTTCAACTGACATGATTTAAACCTCTTGAAACCATATATCAGGCTTTAAGGAACGAACCCGTTTACAACAAACCATCCAGACGACAATATTATGCCAGTATTTGAATATACCGCGTTAAATGAAAAGGGCAAAACAACCACAGGGATTATCGATTCAGATAGTATCAGACTTGCTCGGGAAAAACTGAGGTCGTCAAACATCTATCCGGTTTCCATCAAGGAAACCCAGCCAGATGATGATAAAAAGAAATCCAAGATGTATTTTTTAGAAAACATCAATCTGATTTCACGTATCAAACCATCTGATGTTTCCATGATGACCCGCCAGCTCGCCACACTGGTTGACGCCGGGTTTCCCCTTGTATCTGCCTTTCAGGCACTTATCCCCCAGATTCAGTCTCCGGTTTTGAAAAAAATTCTTTCTCAAATCAAGGACGCCATTTTAGAAGGAAGCAGTTTTGCAAACGCTCTGGCCATGTATCCTGGCACGTTTTCCTCTATTTATGTAAATATGGTCAGGGCGGGTGAAGCATCAGGAACGCTTGAGATCGTTTTAAACCGCCTGGCAGACATTACGGAAAAACAGCTTGCCCTCACCAACCGGCTAAAGACAGCCATGGCCTATCCAATGATCATGACCATTTTAGGGAGCCTCATGCTTTTTGTGCTGCTGACCTATATTGTCCCTAAAATAACGGCCATTTTTTCTGATATGAATCAGGCTTTGCCGACACCCACGATTATTCTTATCACAATCAGTGACTTTTTAAAATCCTACTGGTGGACACTTGTCCTTTTGTTTGGCACCCTTTATACGGGAGGTGCATATTTCAAACGAACCACCCGGGGGCGATATTTTTACGACAGAATTGTTTTTACATTACCGATTTTGGGTGCATTGATTAAAAAGCTGGCCATCGCGCGCTTTGCAAGGACTCTGGGGTCGCTTCTAGAAAATGGCGTCCCCATGCTGACCGCTCTTGATGTGGTCAAAAATATTGTTGGCAATGTCATTATCAAGGATGCCATAGAACATGCCGCCATAGAAGTGGAAAGAGGACAAAGCTTAGGGGTTTCCCTTGCAGCCTCTGAGATTTTTCCCCACATTTCTGTCCAGATGATTCAGGTAGGAGAACAAAGTGGTGAACTTGAAGCCATGCTCGATAAAATAGCATCCGTATTTGAAAGCGAAGTTGAGTTGAGTATCAGCAGTATCACATCTTTATTGGATCCACTCATTATCGTTGTGATGGCGATTGTGGTAGGATTTATTACACTCTCCATTTGCCTGCCAATTATGGAAATGAATCAGCTGGTGAAGTGACATAAACGTTTTTCAGGAAAAAAATTAAAACAGGATGTCCATACCCATAGTTATCCCGCACTGATCCGCTTCTGGGCCTATTTTGATTTTTTTGTTTTGTATCAGTTTTTCGATGAATGTCTTCTTTGCCCGGCGGTTGTATTTTTGGGCACTTGTTACCGACCCGTAAATATTCCCGCCATAAAATCCGGCAGCCGTGAAACTGATCAACGTTCCCAAAGCATATTGATCATGATCAAACGATTCAAAAGCAGCATAAATAAGACACGTATTGAATAAAAATGAAATCAGGGCATCATTTGCTCTTTCGCAATACAGGTACCCTGCCCCTGGGAGAATGGCCAAGGTGCCTGCAAGTCCCGGACGTTTAAATTTTATATCGTTATATTTCCCAAATTCATTCGTCAGGTCTTTGGCATGGAATAAAGACTGATTTTCCTCGCTGATTTTTAGGAAGAAAACTTCCGCTTCTTTAAAATGGCCATTTTCAAGATACAGCCATCCGTTCTCATAAAATGCCAAATCGCGTTTTTGAGATATGGTCGTATGGGTTATCAATTGATCCATGACTTCCGTGGCACGGTCAAAGTCTCCAAGGACATTATAACACCTGGCAAGCATCAAACCCGCGTCAAACGAACATGACATGTCTGTTGAATCAAATATTTTCTTAAAGTGTCCCGATGCATCCTTGTATTTTTTTACCCTAAAACAGCAGATACCAGCCTTGTATTTTGCTTGGGCCTTCCTGGGATCATCCGGAAAAAAAAATAAAAATCGGTTGTATTCAAGAATGGCTTCGGGAAATTGGCTGCTTCTGAAATACGTGTCTGCAAATTCGAGTTGTCTATCTGCATCGATTGGAAAGGCGTATGCCGGTGTCTCGGTATATAAAACAGTAATAAAAATGATCAGAAAAATGACGATATGGGAAAATGGTTTCATGGCATACCTGCTTGGCAAGCCTTATTCAGACTCATTCTGACAGCTCATTCTGAGCCACCGGATCATGACAATACTTTTTTCCATCAATAATAACTTCAGACGACAGATGAAGTTCATCCCTGCCACATCTGAGTAACCGGTCACATGTCATGATCCATCCCCTGATAAAACCATGTTTTCTGATGGCCTCAAAGCCATAGTGCGAACAGGTTGGGCGCATGGGGCACCGGGTACCGTCGACTCTGGAAACAATACCGTGAAGAAGCCGTAACGGCAGCAATGCTGCATTTTCGTTGTCATTTGATACATCTGTGGATTCCTTTGCCATGCAACATGTGCAACATAGCAGATATAATAAAATAAGCAGGACTGCCCTG
Source organism: Pseudomonadota bacterium (assembly GCA_018816735.1). GTDB lineage: Bacteria > Desulfobacterota > Desulfobacteria > Desulfobacterales > JAHIVH01 > JAHIVH01. The sequence goes on from JAHIVH010000116.1 coordinate 95,147, forward strand.
TGGGATTTAAAATGTAACCGCATCTGCATGCTTTACTCGTGTGTCACCCTGACCACTTCCTCAATTGTCGTAATGCCTTTTAATACTTTTTCCTTACCATCCTGCCGGAGTGTGATCATGTTCTGTTTAATGGCTTCACTTTTGATTTTATTTGAATCGTGTGTCTTTAAAACAAGTCTTTTCAGGTTATCATTTAAAACCATGATTTCAAAAATACTCATTCTGCCCTTGTATCCGGTATTGAAGCAATCAGGACATCCTGTTGCTTTGAAAATGGTTGCGTTTTCCAACTCTTCTTTTTTGATACCAATGCTTTGTATTTCCATTTCATCAGGCGCATAGAGCAATTTGCATTTGCTGCAGAGAACTCTTACCAGACGCTGGGCGATAACGGCTTTGATGGCAGAGGCGATCAGGAAAGGTTCTGTGCCGATATCTACCAGTCGGGTGATGGCGCTTGCTGAATCATTTGTATGAAGCGTTGAAAAAACCAGGTGGCCAGTCAGGGCAGATTGAATGGCGATTTCCGCTGTTTCCTGATCTCTTATTTCTCCCACCAGGATCACATCCGGGTCCTGCCGGACAATGGATCTCAGTCCTTTGGCGAATGTCAGATCAATTTTGCGGTTGACCTGTATCTGTCCTATTCCCTTGATCTGGTATTCCACCGGATCTTCAATGGTTATGATATTGATATCGTCGGAATGGATTTCAGATAAAATGGCATAAAGCGTTGTGGTTTTACCGCTTCCGGTTGGTCCTGTGACCAGAATAATGCCATTCGGCAGATGTATCAACTGATGAATGACATCAAGATTGTGGGGTTTGATTCCCAGTTCCGAAAGCTGCAAAAGGGACTCGGATTTATTTAAAAGTCTCAGTACAACGCGCTCGCCAAAAGATGTGGGCACGGTTGACACACGGATATCCACATCCTGCTTGCCGATTTTAACTTCTATCCTGCCATCCTGAGGCAGTCTTTTTTCAGCAATATCCAGCTTGGCCATAACCTTGACACGGGAAATCAGAGAGGCCTGAATCCATTTGGGTGGCTTTACCAGATCATATAAAATACCATCCACCCGGTATCGGACTTTAAAACTGTCCTGATAGGGTTCAAGGTGAATATCACTGGCCCTTGCCTTGATGGATTGAGAGATAATGTGATTCATCAATTTGATTATCGGTGCATCACTGGTACTGTCCAGAAGATCTGCCGTTTCTTCAATCTCGCTGATGATCGTGCTGCTGCTTTCTTCTTCTTCCATATCCTGAACCAGTTGTTGTGCAGAATCTCTGGTCTTGTCGTAGGACAGGTTGATCACGGACAAAATGGCATCTTTGGTGGAAAGCACAATATGAAAATCGTGAAACCCGAGAATTTTGGCCACATCATCCGCATGCTGAAAAACTGTCGGATTGTGAACGGCGATGAGTTTTTCCTTGTTTTTTAAATCATCGGGGATTTGATTGCGGTTCAACGCCCGGGTGTTCTCTCCCTTATCCAATACAATAGGCACAATGTAAAATTTTTTAAGAAATTGTATGGACAGTTTTTGAGTGAAATCCGTATTGATATGTTCCATGGGAAGATTTAAAACCACAGGAAACCCATATTGCAAGCCCCATGCATCAAGCAGCTGCTGTTCGGTCACAATTTTTCTTTTTAGCAGAACATCATGGAATGCTTCTCTTTTTTCCAGACTGCTCTTTTGGGCGTCATCTATCTGGGATTCAGGTATGCCAAATTTTTCACTTAATATCTGTGAAAGTGGTGTCGTCATGGAATGTCATTTATCCTTTTGTTAAAAAAAGTAATGGTTTTCATGATCTATTCTGAATCATTCTTTTCCTCAGGTACTTCTTTAGAGACTTCACTATCACCATATAACTTGATGTTACCTTTTTTAACGGTTTCAATCTGATCTCTTTTGGAATCCATTATTTTGGACGCATCATCCGGATTACCGACCACATGAGGCGTCAGGAAGATAAAAAGATTGGTTTTGTCATTTGTATTCGTAAACGATTTAAACAGGTATCCCAGGAGAGGGATAGCACCCAGACATGGGACCTTATATTGCGTTGTAGAAAGGCTGTCATCAATCAGGCCTCCGATGACCACTGTATTTTTATCCTGGACAATGACGGTTGTATCAATCGTGCGCTTTAACGTGGATGGGGTGGTTGCGGCAAGCTTCGAATCTTCTACTATTTGGGTGACCTCAAAATTGATTTTAAGTCTTACCTGACGGTCCTTGCTGATCTGGGGTGTAATTTTAAGTATCTTACCCACGTTCTTATAATCAAAATTATTGTAGGAATCCACAGAGGCTGTAGAGCCTGTCTGTGTAAGATAGGGAACGTTTTTACCTACCGTAATACTTGCTTCTTCGTTATCAGTCGTAAGGATTTGGGGTGTGGAGAGGATGTTCACATCACTGTCACTTTTCATGGCGTTAATCACAGCGCCAAGGTTCGGAAACAATACATCGCCGATTTTTAGGCTTTCACCAAAGACGCCCATGGCAAATCCATTTGGAAAAGTGCTTACACCAGGGATTTCGCCCCTTCCAGCTATCATTGCGGTATTTGCATAATTATTCCCAGAGAATCCAATACCAGCCCCGCCATTAGTGTCATTCACGGTCACTTCTTTCCCTGTCGTCCATTCCGCACCAATATTAAAGGATTTGTTGATATTCACCTCCACGATCAGGCACTCTATATAGACCATGGCTCTCGGGATATCGAGTTTTTTGATAATATCTTCAAGAACCATGTATTCGTCTTTTTCCGCCATCATGATCAGACTGTTGGTCGCTTTGTCCGCAGTGATGGTCACGTTTTCGGACACCAGGGGTTCGTCTTTTTTTCCCCCCTTTGCAGGTGAAGCGGATTTTTTACCGGATAATGACTGAAGCACTTTTGCAAGTTCTTCAGCAGTGGCATTTTCCAGATAATACACATGAATCTTTTCCTTGCCCCGGGGCATCTCCTTGTCCAGCATGGAGATCAGCTCATTTACTCTGTTTGTATCGACTTCGCTGGCAAGAAGGATGATGGAATTGGTCCGCTCATCAGGCACGAACTTTACGACCTTGCCTTCTTCGCGGGGTCTTTTCTTGTTCAAAGTTGTCTTAAACAGATTGTCCAGAATCTGGGAAACTTTGGTCGAGTCGGCATGAAGGAGCGGTATAACGGAAATATTCTGCCCAACGTCTGTGACATCAATGATTTTTATTATCCCCATCAGCCTTTGGATATTTGAATATACATCGGTTACAATCAGGGTGCCGGTGGGGCTATAGGCAAGCATGACGCTGTTTTTGGAAATCAAGGGTGCCACAAGGCGTTTTATTTCATCGGGGTCTGCATATTTTAATGAAATCAGTTGGGTCACCAGTTTGTCATCCGGATCTCTTGCTTCTTCAGAAATGAGTGTTTTAATGTTTTTTGTGCGCGCTTCAGGCGAGGGCACAATTTTGGTCACTTCTCCTGATTTTACTGTGGCAAAACCATAAACTTCCAGAACCGATTCAAAAACCTTGTAAGCTTCGTCAGCGGAAATTTTAGATGGAGAAATAATGGTTACCTTGCCTTTTACTTTGTCATCAATGATAAAATTCGTATTGGTCAGTTCACTGATGAATTTTATGAAAACAGCAATATCCACATTGTTAAAATCAATGGATACAAATTTTTCCTGAGCCTCGCTATCAGGTAATGGCTTTTTTGAAGATGTGTCTTCTGCAAAAGATGTGGCCTGAATCGTCAGAAAAAAAATCAATCCTATAAAAAAAATGATTGGGGTGTGCCTTTTTGTTTTTTCTTTCATGTTTGCTTACCGGTTTTGTTGTAATTATATTATTAAATTCAGGATATGTGTTTTATCAAACTCCATATCCGCGTGATCAAGCTGTTCATCTACTGAATGTTGTAGTCAATCGTTTGCATTTTGCCGCGCCTTTTCACCTGAAGGCTCAAGGCCGATGCAGAAGAAATATTTTCATAAAATTTCAAGGCATCATCCACAGATTCAATCGGATTCCCATCCACGCCTGTGATCACATCTCCGTTTTTCAATCCCATCTGCGAGAATATGGAATTTCGCCGAATCGAGCTTAATGCCAGACCGTCAGGTTGCCCGTTTGTGAAATGAGGGCGTACTTTGACCTGTCCCATGAGTTCGTTGATGTTCTGAAGCGATTGCTCAATATCGGCCCGTTGGAGGGAAATATTCTGGGTGCTACCTGGCTCCATGCCATCAGACAAATTTGACAAGGCAGGGGCTCGGGAATCAGCTGAATCTTTTTTGGTGCTCTTGGCTTCTTCCATGACAAGTACCTGATCTTCATCATTGATGCTCAACACGACTTTCTCTCTTAAAATCATTTTCACTGTGGCGCTTGTATTTTGAATGGTATCGCCTATTCGATAAAGTTCCTGTTCTTTATTCCGGGTTGTTTCGCCAATCACTGCATATGCTTTTTCCCTGTCTCCTGTCACCGTTCCCCACAATTTGAGTTTAAGTTCGGTTTCTTTTAAGCTATCCACATTGACAGAATCTTCAGGTTTTTTATCATTTTGACTGCTTTTGAAAATGTCTCTTGTTTTTATGGTATTGTAGTAGGACAAGGAAAGCGGTCGCTTGGCATGAGACCGGTTCACGGCTTTTGGGGCTATTTCTGATACCTGAAACGAATCAAATCTTTCTGTCGTAACCTGATATGCAGTATCCACGACTAAAAATGACGCGACTGTAATAAGCATCATATTAATCATTATAAATAACCTGTTGATCATCATCTTTAAAACACCTTCCTGAAAAGTCTCTTTGTAATTTATCTGTCCATTGAAAAGTCAGGATCAGATACGGTGCCATTAATTGTAAACGGAATGCCGTTTTTCAGGTTCATCTTGTTTAAAAAGCCACCTATTGGCAGTCTCTTGGTGATGTTCTTCAAGAAATCCGGCTGAGGTTTGACGTTTCCTATTAACGCCAAACGGCTAAGTTCAAATGGCACCTTGATATCAATGGCACCTGTAATCACACCACTGGCCTGTTTGCCGGAAACATCACCCCGTTTGACTTCAACCCGGTTGTCTAAAATGTCTGCTTCAATTTCAATCGAATCGAATGAAAGTGTGTCAATACCAATCAACCGGTTTTTAATCGCCACTTCCATATCTTTAAGAAAGATGTTTATCTCCCCCGTCTTGATTATCTGTCCTGCAATATCACATGTCCCTTTGAGATCGAGTTTCCCTTTGACAGCGTATCCCATGAACAGATCCTTTACCGGTAATTCTTCCAGATGAACGTGTTTAATATCTGTCTTAATGAATAGTGTGGGATTTTGAGCCATATCATTGAATTTGATAGCCGTATCCCAGTCCCCTCCGCATGAAACCGCGTCTATTGTCAGTCTTTTTGTATCAGACATTAAACTGCTGATACCAGGCATCAGTTTGATATATTCAGCGTTAAACACGGGGACATCAAAGTAGGACACATTGACATCGGATAATTTTAATCCAGGCGGCAATGCAGGTTTGATATCTTTAAACTGGACCTTCAGATCCTTGGAATAGTTCCTGATTGATGATGTCATAACCTGTTCCAGCAATGCTGACGGAAAAAGCCAATATGTGAAAAACAGGGTAGATAAAGCCCCCCAGAAAATGTAAAAAAAGATAAGTTTTTTATTTTTCATGGCCAAACCGTTTAAATCTTAAAAAATAACCGGATTATAATTCAATTGTTTCAATCTGAAGGACGCAGCTTAGCGCGCCATCTTTTTTTTCCTTTGAGATTGCCACTTTTGTTACGGAAACACTTTTTTCTGTTGTTTCAATATTGTACAGAAAGTTAATCAGCTGTTCCAGAGATACGGGCTGAAGCTTCATCTCGACAATGGACAGTTTGTAAGGACCGTTCTTCTGTGTGGATGAAGACGGCTTCATGTAACTGATACTTTCTTTTACATTTGCTTTTCCGGAAAGATCTTCCAGATAAGAAAATAACGTAAAATTATTCTTCCTGTTTTTGATTTCGCTGCTCGATACATCCGAATAGGCTTTCATCCCCTGATATTCGGTTTTAAGTCCCGTAATTTTAACAAGATCTCTCTTTCTGTCTATCAAGGCGCTTTTCATCTTGCTTCTTTTACTGACCACCGGGTAGATGGCAAATTGAAACAATGAGTAAACAGCCAGAAAACCGGCAAGCAGGATAAGCGATTTTTTATCTCGTCTTCCCAACTGAATGGTCATCTTTCAGTCTCCGTGTCCAAATGGCCTCCTGTCATAGTGAAATCTTTATTTTAAACCGTATGCGTTTGGTTGTTTTATCAATCGTTGCAGAATTGATTTTCACACCGCTGAAAGTATCTATCGTTTCAAGGCTGTTTTTCATCTCATCAACCGAGTTGAATGAATCGGTCTCTCCGGCAAGCTGGACACCATCTGCGCCGATAATCAGTTGGGAAACCTCCACATCCACGGTTTTAGATATCTTTTTACTGATTTTATTCAGAATATCTATGGCAAGCTGCTTTTCATTATCTTTAGTTGAAGATAATTTGTCTTTATTGAGGTTGCTTACTGCAATCTGAAGCTCGTCAACAGGGTTCTGAATTCGTGTTCGATCCGGGAACACACTTAAAAACACCTTTTTGATCTCCGTATCAAGTGTCGTTATCTTCCGGCTCATCAACGTCATATCGATAAAAAAACTGATTAAGGCAATCACCAGTAAGGATAAAAAAAGAATACCCGTCCGGATAAATTTTTCTTTGTATTCCGTAATTATTTTTTTCCCCGCAAAAGGACGTTCACTGAAATTGATAGTGTCAATCCCTGACACATCGAGCATGGCAAGAACCAGCGAATTGTCCATTATTTCCGGCTGCCAGGATATCGTTTGCGGGATATCCACAGTGTAAAGCGTCTTTATATCTGTCACGTTTACAGGAATGTTCAGATTCGCTTCCAGTTCTTTTTGCAGCTCACGGCTGGCAAGTCCCTTTCCCGTCATGAATAGGGCTTCCGGTTTAAAGTCATACTGCCAGGTCTCATGAAATGCGGTCAGGGTTTGCCGGATCATTTTTAACATGGATTCAGGGCCGTCCGCCAGATCGAGATTGATGGGTGTGTTTCTGTACACGCAGACTTGCCCTGCCGAACACAGGCCGATGGATACATCATGGGTGTCCACATCCAGAAAAATACCGTTTTTATCTGAATCAAACAGATTTTTTGCCATTGGATATCCGGAAATGGTCACCATATCCGGTGTAATCTGATGAGATTTCAACGTGTCCATCAATGAGCCCATCTTTGACTTTTCCACAGCTGCGGCAATCAGTCTTTCATCATCGTTCAGCCGGATGGGCTGAAATGCAATCTCAAGCTCTTCAACAGGCAGAGGCAATGTGGGTTCAAGCTCGAATGGCAATACCTGTTTGATTTTTTTCTGGTTTTTAAAAGGGATACTGACATTTCTGAAAAACAGATTGTTTGCAGGATAAGACACCATAACCGTGCATCCGGATAAATCGATTCGGGAGGACACTTCTTTGATCGCTCTGGAAAGGAACGTATCCTTTTGATCGTCAGGCTGACCGGCATCTTTGATGATATGATACGCAGCAGCCACCTGATTTCCGTTAATCGCATTCAATACCATAACAGCTGTCACTGAATCGTTTCTGATGTCCAATCCTAAAATTTTTCGGCTCATCGTTTTACCAGTAAATTAAAATTCGTGCGCGAGTTTGATCTCAATCCGTCTTCCAGCTCAGAATTCTGTATGTCCATACGTGCGTGTCGTTATCTTTATACCGTTCAATAACAGCCTCAGCCGTTACAACAACATTATTTTTTGATGCTTTGCTTTCGATTCGAAAAAAATCGCTTACGGTTGTAATTAATTTCTCGGAAATTGTAACGTCACTCCCACCCGGAACATCTTTATACCATATGGGTTTAGAAAGATCGTGGACAAAATTTTCCTCTGATGTTTCTATCCTGTAATCGATCATCTGGGTTGCGACCTCTTCATCCCCTTGTGGCAACAATGCTGATATTACCGGCAATTCCGCTGTATTGATATTGATTTTTCCTTCAAAAGTAAAGCGATTTTCTTGGGTTTTTGTCATTCCATATACAGTAATGTACCGGGAAAGCTGAAGCATTTCACCAACGCTATAAAACATTTCAGGTGTGATTCCTTTGATAAGTACCAGTTCCTCAAGATGAGTCAATGGGCCGTTTTTACACGAATATGGCGGGTCCAAATCCTGATAATAGTCGGATTCCGCACCATTCAAACCGGTTATGGCATCGTCATCACCAAAATCAAGCCAGTCTTTGATGGAACTGACGATACCTGACGTACCGACCTCATCAAAAGAATCGCTTTCCGGTATGAAATATTGAAGGATATCATCCCACAGTTTTCTCTGATCCGTGTTAAACTGACGGCCTTCAGGATAGGTGACGAGCGCATTGACCTGAATCTTTGACAATTCATCCGTGATCGAAAGCTCCAGCTTCCCTGTGTCAAAGGGAAAATCGGCCAGCACTTCATCCACTTTTTCAGGAGTGGCCCAGTCTTCCTGGACAGAATCGACCAGTTTATGATTTTTTTCATCCTTTTCTTTATCTGAAATGAGAATACCGATACCGATATGAATGCCTGATGCGGCCATCTGATCCATCACGAGCGTGTCTCGCGTAACTGCTGCTGAAATCACTTCAGACCGGACTCGTCTGTTCAGTTCCAGGGCAACGGAAATCAGTATGGTAATGATCGTTAGTGTAATGAGGATCGCAATCCCTTTTTCATTGTTTACAACTTTTTTCTGCATACGGATAATTTCACACTGGTTTCAAATACTTGTGTATTGGTTTCATTACCGACAGCCAGTTTGACAAATATTTCAGATGGTGTGGCAAAGCCGAACTCTTCCGTTTCCGAATCCCAATGGTCAAACTCCTCCCCCTCTTCATCAAAATATCTGATTTCAAACGATCTGACCTGTTCACAGATCACCGGATCACGTTCACTTTCTTCAAATGTTTCATGCGGATACAACTGATCAAACCGTTTGATTCCGAAATTGCCATCCATGGTTTCTGCAACATAATAAATGATTTCTGAAATGCCATTTTGCCGTGTTTCATGAAAGGGAATATGCCCAAGAGACGAAAATTTGAGTTTTGCAAACGTTTCCGTACCCAAAGTCACCAATTCTCCTTTTATGGCGTAAGGGTCAGGATCTTCGCCAAACTCCGGTTTTTTCCAGGCTGGCGGCAAGGAAGTAAAAAATGACATCAGATCAGAGGTCATTATCGAAAAACAGTTTTTAGCCATGCTGTGAATTTTGGCGCCTTCTTCAAGCGGAGCGGTTGAACTGAAAACCGAATTGAACGATGTAAACAGCATGGACATGGCCAGACTGAAAATAAAAATGGCCACGAGAATCTCAATCAGCGTAAACCCATGGCATTGATTGGCCATGCGCGATCGTCTCGGGCGCACCTGGCTTGACGGTTTACGACTATTTTTTTTAAAAATCATTTTTTGTCTTTAAAATTCCTGTACCTGTAAGCACGGATGACATGCGTGAGTCCCTCGCTTTCGAGAGCAACGGTCACATCAATCCGGGCAAGTTCGAACGATTCATCAAGGGCTTCCGATTCAACCGAATCGACAGTGGCATGCCAGACATACCCGGGGAATTCTTCACCAAAATCACCGGTATCGTTAAGGGGGATTGTCAAATCTTCCCGTTCAATATCGGAAAGCTTCTTCTGGCAAAGCATGGGCGCAATTGTATAAAACCGTGATGAGTAGCTCATTGCAATGGTCTGGCCATGTAATTTAAAAACAGAAGTGAACACGATTCCTATGATCGCAATGGCCACCAGCACCTCAAAAAGGGTAAATCCGCTACCGGCTTGTTGAAATTTATTGTCAAGGCTGTTGGTTTTTTCTGTCATGAAGGCTTTATCAGTTTCCAAATCTGAAATACCCATTTATCAGTTTTGTTCCGGAAAGAAAAGACTCGATGAAAAAAGAGTAATATTCATCCCCGCCATCAGAGAGATGGATAATGGCAGTGTCTGAATATCCTTTCTTGTAAAAACCGATTTCCACTTCCCCCTGGGACATTAACCCTTCTCCGGGATACTCCACATCCACAATGATCAATCCGTCCGACAACTTGACCTGATTTTCCCTCTCCCTTAAGAGTTCTTCTTCGGTCATGGCGTCATGGCTCATCCATAATGTATCATTGTCCATATCCACATGGAGGGTATATGTCCGCTGATCAATAACGGCATTCTCTTTGAGTGCTTTAATCTTCAGAATAATGGTCCGGAATGCCTGTTTGGTGCCGCCTGAAAAAAGAGCCCCCTGCAGACGAGGCAGGGTAACGGACAACATCATACTGATGAGCGTCATGACAACAATCAGCTCAACCAGGGTAAAACCTGAATTATATTTTTTTTTAATCATCAAGAGGCTGAAAATATGTATTTATTCTATTTCCCAATTGTTCACATCCCGGTTATTGTCATCTCCACCCTGCTCGCCGTCCGCACCGTAGGACATAATGTCAAACGGGCCGTGCATGCCGGGGGAAAGGTAGATGTATTCATAACCCCAAGGATCTTTGGGCACCCTGCCTCTTTCAATGTATCCCCCTTTTTTCCATTTTGAGGAACCGCCTTCTGTTTCCGGTGATTCCACCAGAGCCAATAAACCCTGTTCGGTGGTAGGGTAGTCACCGTTGTCAAGCTTATAAAGCTTTAATGCTGTTTCAAGTGCCTGAATATCCATTTTGGCATCTGTAAATTTGGCTTCATCAACTCTTCCTAGTATCATGGGAACAATTCTCGATGCAAGAATGCCAAGAATGACCATGACCACCATGAGCTCAATCAAGGTAAACCCTTTATTATCCAACCTTTTTTCAAAAATTTTGTCTTTCATTTAACCACCTTGTTATAATTAAAAATAATGGCGCCGTGCAACTTTTGCATTACAGTTAATTAATGCAAATTTTTGGATTGTTCAAGTCATATGATCATTATTTCGGGCGAAGCGAGTTGAAAGTCTATCTGTAAAAATCAATTTTTTAATATTTAAGCAACAATTAATTATATTTTTGATGTGCTTCTTTACAACACCAAGTGTTCCTGATACAAAGCACTATTTTGTTAGGCTTTGATTAAGGCCGCGTTTTTAACTGACACTTTCAAGGTAAAATGGATTATGAGAAGGGATATCGTACATGTCGGGTCCGGTCAACTGACCTATGAGATTCGTGAAATAGTAGCTGTTGCAAGAGAACTGGAAACATATGGTGTGACCATTACGTGGGAAAATATCGGTGACCCCATCGAAAAAGGAGAACAACTCCCCAGATGGGTGATTGATATCTTTTCAAAACTGGTTACCGAGAATAAAACCTATGCATACGTGGAAACACAAGGTGTGCTGGCCACCCGCCAATTCCTTGCAAATATCGTGAATGCAAGGGGCGGTTATCAGATTACACCTGACGATATCATGTTTTTTAACGGGTTGGGAGACGCTGTGGCCAAAATATTCGGATTTCTGAAACGCGAGGCGCGCGTCATTGGCCCGTCACCTGCGTATTCCACCCACTCGTCCGCAGAAGCCGCACATTCAGGTTATGAACATGTCACTTATGAACTCGATCCTGAAAACCACTGGATGCCGGATCTGGTTGATCTTGAGAACAAGGTTAAGTATAATGACTCAATCGCAGGAATTCTGCTCATTAACCCGGACAACCCCACAGGCGCGGTCTATCCCAGAGATGTTCTGGAAAAAATGGTCGATATTGCCAGACGGTACAGGCTGTTTATCATATGCGACGAAATTTACGGAAACATTGTGTATAATCATAATGAAACCGCTCCTTTGAGCGTTGTTATCGGAGATGTTCCCGGTTTGGCCATGAGAGGCATTTCAAAAGAACTTCCCTGGCCCGGTGCAAGATGCGGATGGATCGAAGTATTCAATCAGGACAAATTCCCGATGTTCAAGCAGTATATCAAAACCATCAAGCATGCCAAAATGCTTGAGGTGTGCTCAACAAGCCTGCCGCAATACGCCATTCCGCTTTTTATGGGAGACCACAGATACCCGGCCCACCTTGATAAAAGAAGAAAAATGTTTGAAGCAAGGGCAAATGAGGCCTATGACATTTTTTCAAAAGTGAAACCGATTTTTGTGACCAAGCCTCAAGGGGCATTCTACATGCCGATCCTTTTTAAAGATGGTGTATTAAATGATCGTCAGACGCTTCCTGTTGAAAACCCTTCGCTCAAGGCTCTTATTGAAGAAAAAGTCAAAGGGGTTGAGACTGATAAACGGTTTGTATATTACCTGCTTGCATCCACCGGCATCTGTGTTGTCCCGTTAACCGGTTTCTGTTGCAATCGAAAAGGTTTTAGAATTACGCTTCTTGAAACAAACGATGAAAAAAGGCGATGGATCTGGGACACCATTTCAAAAAGCATTATATCTTATGTGGCATCAGCCTGATTTTATATTGTATTAAACCGGACATCATTTTCAGTTGAGACCAGAAATAACAAATGACAGGCCGATCTATTCGGTATCGGAACTGACCAGGGAAATTAAGGATCTTCTTGAGGAAGCCTATGCATTTATCTGGATTTCCGGAGAAATTTCAAATTTGGGCAGGCCCTCTTCAGGTCACGTTTATTTTACCCTCAAGGATGAGCACGCGCAGATCAGCGCGGTTCTGTTCCGCGGACAGGTCAGAAACTTAAAGTTCAATCTCGAAAATGGCATGAAGGTAACCGGATTTGGACGGATCAACATTTACGAGCCCCGAGGGACCTATCAGATCATATTTGAATATATTGAACCCTCAGGCATTGGAGCGCTTCATCTTTCGTTCGAGCAGTTGAAGAAAAAACTGGATGCTGAGGGTCTTTTCAGCCCGGAACGAAAGAAACCCATACCGTTTTTACCCAGACACATCAGTGTGATCACCTCACCCACAGGCGCTGTCATCCGTGATATCCTAAATGTTTTAAACCGGCGTTTTCAAAATATCCCTGTTGAGATATATCCGGTCAGGGTTCAGGGAGACGGCGCTGACCGTGATATCGAAGAGGGCTTTGCTGTTTTGAATGAACGGGCACATGCCGATGTCATCATTCTGGCTAGAGGTGGCGGCTCCCTTGAAGATTTCATCCCGTTCAACACCGAACGGGTGGCCCGGGCGATTGCTGCGTCTTCAATACCTGTGATTTCTGCTGTGGGTCATGAAACGGATTTCACCATAGCCGATTTTGTGGCGGATTTGAGAGCGCCTACACCTTCTGTGGCAGCAGAACTGGTCGTGCCTGAAAAATCAGGTCTGGTCATTCTGTGTAAAGAAAAAAAACAGAAAATCACTGTCATGATCCGTCAGTATGTCAAAGATCACCAGATGAATTTGACCCGGTTCATCAGACAATTGAAACACCCCAGACGAAAAATTGAGGACTATCAGATGAGACTGGATGACCTTGACTCAAGACGTCTCAAAGCATATCAGCATATCATTAAACAAAAAAAAATCCGGCTTTTATGGACAATCGAAAAATTGAATATGAAAACGCCTTTGACCCGGCTGACCGGATATCAGGAAACACTGGAACAAATAAAAAACCGGCTCAGCCGATCTGTAAAAACTGTTTTGGTCGAAAAACAATCGAGGATAAATACGTTGAATGGCAAATTGTCCGCATTAAATCCGCTATCTATCCTGGAACGGGGATACAGTATCACGAGAACCATACCCGATGAAAAAATTGTTTACGACAGCCGGAACATCGATCCTGATCAAAAATTAGAAGTCAGGGTTGCAAAAGGAACTTTATATTGCCGAGTGGAAGGAAAAACGTAAATGGCCAAAAAATCTTTTGAACAAACCATGAAACAGCTCGAAGATATTGTCAATGAGCTTGAAAAAGGTGACATCCCGCTTGAAAAAGCCCTGAAGATTTTTGAGGAAGGAATAAAATTGTCCAATCAATGTTCCGAAATTCTTGAGCAAACCGAACGTAAAATTTCCATTCTTTTAAAAGACCAAAATGGCGTGGTGGTGGAAAAACCTTTTGTAAATGAAAATGAATCTGATATGAGTACCTGACCGGCAGCTCAAACAGATGATACGGGATATGCGTATCGTCTATTGATAACCGTTTTGTCACATGCGGGGATGCCGGATTGAATGATGCATTGAATATAAAATAACGAGCTGTAATTAGAATACACATGTTTGATTTAAAAGAATATCTGACTTCCCGGCAGGCTGAAATAAATGTTGCACTCAATGACGTACTGAATGCCTATGGCTCCGGTTCACCACGCGTGCTCGAGGCCATGCGATATTCGCTTCTGGCCGGTGGCAAACGGATACGCCCCATCCTTTGTCTGGCTGCCTGCGAAGCGGTCTGCGGCCAGTACCAACATGCCATGACAGCAGCGGTCGCCCTTGAGATGATCCACACCTATTCCCTCATTCATGATGACTTGCCGGCCATGGACAATGATGACTTAAGGCGGGGCAACCTGACTTGCCACAAAAAATTTGATGAAGCCACAGCCATTCTTGCAGGAGATGCTCTCCTGACCCAGGCTTTTTATATTTTATCCGATCCAGCAGGTTTGTCTGATAAAAATGCATATGTTCTGCTTAAAATAATAAGAGAGATGGCAAAAGGGGCAGGAATATCAGGCATGATTGCCGGGCAAATGCTTGATATTGAATCTGAAAGAAAAATTTTAACCAGGGATCAACTGGAAAATATCCATAATATGAAAACCGGTGCACTGATTGAAGCATCAGTCCTTTCCGGCGCCATGATAGGCGATGGGGATGAAAAAACGCTTTTGCACCTTTCAGGGTATGCAAAAAATATCGGCCTTGCCTTCCAGGTTGCAGATGACATCTTGAATATCGAAGGCGACCCTGATATCATGGGCAAAGCTGTCGGAACGGATGCCGACAGAAACAAGAATACATACCCATCCATTTTGGGACTTGAAAACTCCAAAGAATTTGCTAAAGACCTTGTTGAACACGCCATAGGAGCATTAAGCATGTTTGATGAAAAAGCATTACCATTAAGACATATTGCTTCCTACGTGATTCAGAGAAAAAAATAAAAGATCACATGTAAAGTATGATCTTACTTTTATTTTGTTGAGGATATCATCATTGAGGTTATTAAACACCATTGATTCACCAAAAGATTTAAAGCATCTTTCACGATCCGATTTAAAAGAGCTTGCTATCGAGCTTCGCGAAAGAATCGTAGATGTGGTATCCAGAAATGGGGGGCACCTGGCATCCAGCCTGGGTGCGGTTGAACTGGCCATAGCGATTCATTATGTTTTTGACATCCCGGCAGATAAGCTGATCTGGGATGTTGGACATCAGGCATATGCCCATAAACTGCTCACCGGAAGAAACAAAGACTTCGATTCATTAAGAAAACATGGGGGGATCTCAGGTTTTCCAAAACTTTCAGAAAGCGCTTACGATGCGTTTTCCACAGGCCACAGCGGGACCTCCATTTCCGCTGGCTTTGGCATGAGCGCAGGGAAGTGTTTAAAAAAAGAGAAAAACAAAGTGATTGCCGTGATTGGCGACGGGTCCATGACCAGCGGTATCGCCTATGAGGGTTTAAATCAGGCCGGTGTTTCCAAGAAGAATCTGATCGTT
Source organism: Pseudomonadota bacterium (assembly GCA_018816735.1). GTDB lineage: Bacteria > Desulfobacterota > Desulfobacteria > Desulfobacterales > JAHIVH01 > JAHIVH01. The sequence continues at coordinate 110,938 of JAHIVH010000116.1, forward strand.
ATTTTAAACGACAACGACATGTCGATTTCACCCAATGTGGGCGCCTTATCGTCGTTTCTATCCAGAAAACTTTCTTCAAAATACATTCAGGATTTGCGAAAAGAGTTTAAAAATTTCCTGAAAAAACTGCCGATGATCGGGGATGACGTCTATAATATCGCCAAACGGTCTGAAGATTCCTTTAAAACCTTTGTCACGCCCGGCATGCTCTTTGAGGCGTTTAATTTCGATTATTTTGGATCCATAGACGGCCACAACCTGGATCAGTTGATCGATATTCTGGTCAACATCAAGGAATTGAGAGAACCTGCCCTGCTCCATATCATCACCCAAAAAGGAAAAGGATACCTGCCTGCAGAAAAGAATCCTGTCTATTTCCATGGCGTGAGTTCATTTGAAAAAGTTTCCGGGAATAAAATAAAAAAACCCGCGATTGCCCCAACATACACACAGGTATTTGGCGAAACCATGCAAAAGCTTGGTCAAAAATATTCTGAAATCGTTGCTGTAACAGCTGCCATGCCAGAAGGAACCGGGCTCCAGACATTCAGCAATTCTTTTCCAGGGCGTTTTTTTGATGTAGGCATTGCCGAACAGCATGGCGTCACATTTGCCGCGGGTCTGGCCACAGAAGGATTTATTCCGGTAGTGGCTATCTATTCCACATTTTTACAGCGTGCCTATGACCAGATCGTTCATGATGTGGCGCTTGAATCGCTTCCGGTCATTTTTGCCATTGACCGGGGCGGAATTGTGGGTGAAGACGGTCCTACCCATCATGGCCTTTTTGATTTTGCTTACCTGAGAAATATTCCCAATATGGTCATCATGGCACCCAAGGATGAAAATGAATTAAGCCAGATGCTTCATACTGCTGTCAAATATAGAAAAGGCCCTATTGCCATCCGCTATCCCAGAGGCCAGGCTGTCGGGGTTCCTGTAAATGACTGTCCTGAATCGATTGATATTGGCCGTGCAGAAATTTTAACTCACGGTAATGATGTATTGATTTTAGCCATTGGAAAAACCGTTCAGGATGCATTGGACGCATATGAAGACCTGAAAGAAAACTATGGCATTCAGGCCACGGTGGTCAATACGCGATTTGTTAAACCCATGGATTCAAAACTGATATGCGATCTGGTCGAAAAAATACCAAAAGTCATCACTGTAGAAGAGCATATGCTTGATGGCGGATTTGGAAGTGCAGTCATTGAATGCCTCATAGACCAGGGCATCACCCGATTCAATCTTAAACGAATTGGTATCAAAGACCTGTTCGTGGAACACGGCTCACAGCAAATCTTGCGTACAAAATATGGAATTGACCCTGACGCCATTGTTCAAGCGGCTAAAAATCTTTTAACCGGCTAACCGTTTTTAATTTATATTTTATAAGACTCATGACTGCAGAAAAAAAACGCCTTGATGCGATAATGGTTGATAAAGGACTTGTACAAAACCGGTCCAGGGCGCAGTCTTTGATCATGGCCGGAAAAGTGTATGTCAATAATTCACCGCTTGATAAACCAGGTCACCGGGTTTCGGAAAACGACGATATCGTTCTGAAAGAGGCGGATTTCCCTTTTGTAAGCCGCGGTGCATTAAAACTGGATGAAGCGCTGAAGCAAACCGGACAGAAGATATCCGATCTTGTCTGCCTGGATGTGGGGGCGTCAACAGGTGGGTTTACAGATTGCCTTCTTCAACGAGGTGCAAAAAGAGTGTATGCGGTTGATGTGGGATACGGCCAGCTCGCATGGAAGTTACGTCAGGATCCAAAAGTAGTGGTCATTGAAAGAACCAATATCCGGTATCTGGCAGCTGATAAAATTCCTGACAAAATAGATATCGCCGTTATCGACACATCGTTCATATCGCTTAAAATTGTGATTCCGGCTGTTTTGAAATTCTTAAACGACTACGCCACGATTTATGCGCTCATCAAACCCCAGTTCGAAGTGGGAAAAGGCAAAGTGGGAAAAGGAGGCGTTGTAAAGGACGAAAAACTCCATGATGAAGTCATCGAGGAACTGTCATCTTTTTTTTACAGAACAGGGCTTGAACGAGAAATAATTGTCCCCTCCCCTGTTCTCGGACCAAAAGGAAACAAGGAATTTGTCGTTGTCTTGACTTATAAAAAATCTGTTGAATGAAAAAGGAGTGTATGTATGAGATTATTTTTGATTGCTGTCCTCATGATGATCCTGTTTTACGGTCAGGTTTATGCGGAAAACGCAGATGTCATTCCCTTTGAACCCGGTCTCTCTGCCTTGTTTATCAGCGTTACCGATGAAAACAATCCTGGTGAGGCTGCAGAAAATTACTTTCCGGATATCAAAAAAGCGGTTGGCCTCAAATATTTTCTTGACCGGAGAACCGCTGTTGAAGGAGAAGCCACATTCCTCTTCATGAATGAAGAAAAAGCAGAAGACCAGGAGGAAGGTATCATGCTCGGTTTGGCAGGCGCCTATATCCAGTATATTGATGTGGACCAGGTTTCACCCTATCTCAAATATGGCGGCAGGCTGACCTACCTCATGGGTGATGCCTATGAAAGAAACGATGACGATGACCACTTCTTCCTGGAAGCAAGAATCGGCTTTGGCGTCGAATACTTTATCACAAGGGAATTTTCAGTAGGCGCAGAGGCACTCGCCTCATTTCAGGTCGCACCCACGGTAGTTTTCGACAGCATTATGCCGTCTGTCCGGGCCTCTTTTTATTTTGATGATTTAATGAGGTAGCAAGTCCAATTTGTTTCCTGTTTCAATGAAGCTATCATCCGGAAAGACCGAACACGAGATGCAATTTGACAGCATCTTTCAAATGTCATGTTGCATCTCAAAGTTCTCAATCTTCCATGTATCGATGGATAGTTTTAATTGGGTAACGATATTGTTCAGGATCAGCCAGTACTTTAAATCATCAGGGCTTTCAAGGATCAGCACAATGCCGCCACGCTTGCCGGTCAGAAAACGGTCGTTTAAAGCATGGCCCAACGATTTGGCCCAATCTTTTCCGAAATCATATTCAATGGCGTGTGTTTCCGTGACACAGTCACATGTTGTTTGATCGGGCATGATGATATCTGTTTGGCCGTTATGGTCTCTGCACCACTGGTTTTGGTACCATTCTACGGGATGTTTATCTGTGGCGAAAGCATATGCCGTTACAAGTATGGTCATGATTATAATATATTTTTTCATCTCCTTTAGTGTTATCCTTATATTTTGGGTTATCGATAAAAGAATCATCATCATTCCCTTTAACTCAAAGGTTAAAAAAATGGGAAGAAACTCAAAGTTGCAATATGGTTGCGATGAACCGGCTGGAAAGGTTTCCCTATCTCAATAGCTCTTGGCGATGTATTGGGCGAAATGATAATAGGTAAAGGAACGCATCGCCCATCACGTAATTATTTTTTTCTCCGTTGGATTTCAGGATCATGTAGCACACTTTAAATTCATCATCAATAGAATCACTCCTGTATCATGCGATATCAGCAAACCGTTAGCATTTTGAAATGATATCGTCAACTCCAATTCTATACCATCTGTCCGGGCTTTTTTTTATTCAAATAGTTAATATATAGTCCTTTTAGCGTATGGAAAAAATAAATAAAACGCCATAATATATATCATTTGAGGGTGGTGTTCAGTTGGCCATCCCTATTTCCGTCATCATTGCCCTGACCCCTCTTTTTATTCCAATTATAGTTCCGGTCAAATGACTTGATACATTTTGAAAATTGTATATAATAAGCTCCTAAAGTTATTTTCTGCGGAAAGGCTGAAAGGAGCATGGTCATGGGGCAAGGCAAATCACTTACACCAGAAGAAAAGAGAGTAAT
>JAHIVH010000117.1 GCA_018816735.1 Pseudomonadota bacterium
ATTACCCCAAAGGCATCAAAGTGACAGACGAAGAACTCGAAGCAATACTTATTTTACGTGAAAATTTTCATGGCGAGTGGAATTATTCAATCCTTCCCAATGAAAATTAAATGGCCATGTTATTATTTTACGGCTCCTTAGGAAGTGACTACCCAGTAAAAAGGGCCACTGTGCTTGACACGCTTGCCACGATATTCAATCAGAAGCGGATTATAGTAAAACCGCCCTCATCAGATTTTCAGGCATTTGATGAATCATTAACGAGCAGCATGCCATACGCCAATAACCGCCAGGCGGTTAACTTGCCGGACATGCATCTGTTGATGGCCCTGGCCATCCCCATATGGTTTGCCGAACATGTACGGAAAATCAAACGTTACTGAAACCGATCCGTTATAATACATCCTTTTCTTTAAGCATCTGAATATCTTCCGCTGTAAACCCCCAATCGACAAGTGCGCTGTCATTATCTGCACCCGGTTCTGGCGCGGCTTTAGGGTTATCGGGTTTTGTGCGGCTAAATCGCGGCGCAGGTGCGGGCTGGATGGCGCCATCTATATTCACAAACACCTCCCGTTTTTTGTTATGCGGATGGTTGATCGCCTCTTCAAAAGATAAAACAGGCGCAAAGCATATATCGGTTCCTTCCATGATTTTACACCACGCATCCCTTGTTTTTCTCTTGAAAATTTCTGCTGTTTTCTTCTTGAGCAAGGGCCATTTGGACATGTCCAGCTGCACCTCAAAATCCGGATCATCAATTTCAGCATGTTTTAACAGCAATGCATAAAACTGCGGTTCAATGGCGCCTATGGAAATATATCTGCCATCTGCCGTCTCATAGGTGTCATAGAAATGAGCCCCCCCATCCAGGAGATTGCTGCCACGGGCATCAGACCACAGACCTGACCCCCACAGCCCATAGAAAAATCCCATGAGACATGCGGCGCCATCCACCATGGTCGCATCAACCACCTGACCCTTACCGGATTGTTTTGCCTCATGCATGGCACACATGATGCCGAAGGCGAGCATCATACCACCACCACCCAGGTCTGCCACAAGATTGAGAGGAACGACAGGTTTGCCCCCGGCAACGCCCATGGCATGAAGCGCACCTGAAAGGGCAATGTAATTAATATCATGGCCAGCAGCCTGAGATAGCGGCCCATCCTGCCCCCAGCCGGTCATACGCCCGAATACCAGCCTTTTATTCTTTTCAAGACACACATCCGGACCCAGCCCCAGTTTTTCCATAACCCCCGGCCGGAAACCTTCTATCAGCGCATCGGCTTTTTCAATCAGTTTTAATGCAGCCTTCACACCTTCCGGTTTTTTAAGATTCAGGGTGATGGATCGGCGATTTCTGTGCCATACATCAAACTTGTAAGGCACCATACTTCTCGGAACACCTTTTCTGTCAATCCGAACCACGTCCGCGCCCATATCAGAGAGCATCTGGCCACAAAACGGCCCTGGCCCGATACCGCCAACCTCCACGACTTTCATTCCTTTAAGTGGTCCCATTTTTTTCTCCTCCGGAATTTTAGAATTTAGACAACCGAATTGTCTACTGAATCACATCCTTTTGAAAAACAAAACAGAAAATTAGCAGAAAATCATTGATAAAAAGCGTTCGGCTGTACTAATCTTCCTCTTTCACGCGGTCTGTCTGACGCGATCATTTTCAAAAATTTAAAAATGGTTGATTAGTCAATTGGCTGAGTGGTCAAAAAGAATTCATTTCACTATTCAACTGTTAAACCGCTCAACCATTTAACCAGTAAAGGACCGGCCAATGCACGGGAAAGACCTTGACCTTCTGTTTAATCCGAGAAGCCTTGCCATGATCGGGGCATCCGGCACACCGGGGAAGTGGGGATACATTATCCTTCTGAACATTTTAAAGGGGAATTACAAGGGAAAGGTATTTCCCGTAAATCCCAAATCAGATGCCATATTTGGTATCCCCTGCCATAAAACCATTACGGATATCAAAGATGACATCGATCTTGCCGTGATCGCAACCCCTGCCTCAAGCGTGCCGGGCGTCATCGATTCATGCGGTCAAAAAAACATCAAAAACATTATTGTCATTACTGCGGACTTCAGCGAGTCCGGGCCTGCAGGAAAACAGCTGGAAAAGGAAGTCGTCAACAAAATTTCCAAATACGGTATGCGCCTGGTCGGTCCCAATACCATGGGCATTTTCAGTGCCAGGTCATCCCTCCATATATTGATGCCGACAATCATTCCCTCACACGGCCCGGTGTCCATGTTTTCGCAGAGCGGAAACGTCGGGGTCCAGATGCTTGCCTATGGCAAGCAGCAGAATGTGGGATTTGAAAAATTTGTAAGCAGCGGGAATGAAGCCGATCTCTCTGCCATCGATTATCTCAACTACTTTTACTCAGACAAGGACACACGGGTGATCTTAGGCTATATCGAAGGCTTTGAGGAAAACTCGACCTTTCTTCAGGTGGCCAAAACCATTTCAAAAGAAAAACCGATCATTGTATTAAAAGGCGGAAGAACCGAAGCAGGAAGCAAAGCAGCTGCCTCACACACCGGTTCAATGGCCGGGTCATCCAGAATCAACAAGGCGATTTTCCGTCAGGCCGGTATCACCGAAACCGCATCCAGTCAGGAACTGATTGATTGCGCAAAGGCATTTGTAAACTATCCGTTACCCAAGGGAAACCGCGTGGGCATCATCACCAGGGGCGGCGGTTGGGGTGTGCTTACTTCTGATGCATGTGCGGAAAACGGTTTGGAGGTCCCCCCTCTTTCTGCTGACCTTATCTCAAAGATGGACAACCTTCTTCCCAAATACTGGAGCCGGGGGAATCCGGTTGATCTTGTGGCATCGATCATGAATGATCCGCTTCCTGCCTGCCTTGAAATGCTTGCCAACTGGGATGGCGTGGATTCGATCATCTGTCTGGGGTCCGGATTTTCATCGTTCGGTTTCGAATATGCCAAAGACCTTGAAGGGTCAAAGGAACTTCTGGACACGCTCAAGCGGATCTCCGACCTTTTTCAGATGAGGACCCAACAAGCTGATCCGGTCTTTAAAATAATCGGCCAACTCGTCCAATCAACCGGAAAACCGATTGTGTCCGTTGCTCTGGGTTCTGAGGATATGCTCGGCAAAAATGTGGATCAATACGGCATTGTCTCCTTTCCCACACCTGGCAGAGCTGTCCGGGTTCTGAAACATATGAATCAATACCGGCAATTTATAGATTCACAACACTCATGACGGCAAAGGCAACTACCATGGCATCTCCTGAAAAAATCATTGAAGACGCATTACAAAAAGGTGAGAAATCCTTATCGGAATATGACTCCAAACGTGTGCTTGCAGCCTATGGCATTCCCGTGACTCTGGAAAAAACGGTAAAAAACAAAAATGATGCGGTGAGCGCTGCAAAAGAAATCGGTTATCCTGTTGCCCTGAAAGGTTCAGGAGAACAGTTGAGCCACAAAACCGAACTGGACCTGATCGATCTTGATCTGAACAATGATGAGAGCGTTAGCCGTTCATTTGAAAGACTGGTCAATCGAACGGATGTGAAGGTCGATGAAGTGCTGGTTCAGCAGATGGTCAAGGGGACACGGGAGCTGATGGCAGGCCTGATCAGAGACAAACATTTCGGGCCCTGTGTGATGTTTGGGTTAGGTGGCATATTCACTGAAATTTTACAGGATATTTCGTTTCGTGCGGCTCCCCTTTCAAAATGGGACACGATTCAGATGATGGCTGAAATCAGAGGTAAAAAAATTATGGACGCCTTTCGTGGAAAACCGCCGGTAAACCGGGAAGCCCTTGCCAGTATCCTTTCTAAAATAGGAGAGATCGGCCTTGTTCATAAACAGATTATTGAAATTGATATCAATCCGCTCAAGCTGATTGACGGCAATCCTGTTGCAGTGGATGCCCTTATTGTACTCAAATAAAAGCAAAGGGCAGAGTTTTGAACTCTGCCCTCTTTATGAGAAGAAAGAGATTTAAAACGATGATAAATCCCTTCTCCTCCCCCCCAGTTTTTTTTTTAATGATTATGTTATAACAGGTTAAAGACAATAAAAAAATACGCCAAAAGTATCATTTTACACATGAATTTGCTTTTTTCTGACAACCCGCGATAATATTTTTCTTAAACGACTCATGACGTGATCAGTCTGATGAAATTGTCCACCAGAAAAGGATCGTATGATTTTCCTTTTTCTTCCTTCAGGATATCAATGATAACGTCCTTTTTCTTCGCGTCCTGGTAAGAGCGCTTGCTTCGCATGGCATCATAGGCATCGGCTATGGCAATGATCTGGCTTGCAATATGCGGCTTATAATCCCCCTTGATTCTGGGGTAACCGCCGCCGTCATATTTGATATGATGCTCCAGGGCACCCAATATCGAAATTCTCGGCACATCCTTCAGGCCCATAATGTATAACGCGCCTTTCACGACATGACCGTCTATCACTTTCCGCTCTTCAGGCGTCAACGCACCGGGTTTATTTAAAATCGCCTCCGGAATAAACAGCTTGCCCACATCGTGCAGCATGGATGCAATACCTATCTGGTAAAGGATTTCGCCTTTAAAGCCCAAGGACTCAGCCTGACTCATGGTTAAAATGCAGACATTCACCACATGGGTAAATGTGTATTCGTCGGTGCTTCTGATCATGGCCAGAAGATTGATCGGATTATGCCCGCGTTCAAAGACATCGGCAAAAGCAGCGACAATCTCACCCAGCATCACGGCATTGATGCCTTTTTTCTGCTTGATATTAATATAAACTTTTTTGATTTCAGACATATTCTGGCGAATGTGCGGAATGCCTTCATCACGTTGACCATCCAGTGACATCCCGGAATCCGGTTGGTCCTGATCCTCACCAATTCCTGTTGAAGCAATTTTTCCGAGCTTTAGACACGCTGAACTTTTAAGGGGTGTATTCTCTTTTCCGGCAATCGTTATTACGAACTTCGCGATCTCTGTTTTAAGAATACCCCGTTGAAAGGTGAGGTGCTCAATCCCTTTTTCCTTCAGGATGGAAATAATCTGCTTTGATACTGCGCTCTCCGTTTTCAGTGGCCTGCCGCTTTCTACCAGATCGTCATCCACAATCACAAGCGTTAAATGCGGTTTGATTTTGAGAATATTTACTATCTCATCATAAAGCACATCAATATGGCGGCCTATTTCCGGATGATCGTGAAAATATATCCTGGCATTGGCGATAGCTGCATTGAGTCTTGAAATGATGATGTCTATATATTTTCGTGAATCAATATCTGTCATATATGATTGCCACCCTTATCCGTCAACTTTTCCAAAGCAGCCTTGATCCGTTGATCTTTCAGCTTCTTCCCGATATGTATCAGCCCGGTAATGTCTTCTCTTTGGAATTCGTTCAATGATTGATATAACAGGGCTTTCAGATCGTTCAGTTTTCCGGGTTTCAGACACAAAGAACGCCTGGCTATTTTTTCAAAAACAGGCAATGCCCCGTTATCTCCAATTGCCCCTAAAGCCATGACAATCGCTTCCTTTCTGGGTATATTCGTCATTGTAAACAATGAGCGCTCCAATTCTTTCGCAAGGTCTGACACCAGTGCCCTGATTCGAAATCTGCCAGCCCGTTTAATAGCGGGCAAATACAGTTCCTCTTCTTTTGACAGAATACAGCCTCGAACCCTTTCAACTGCTGTTTCATCGCCGTATTCCAGAAGAACATCTATTGCCTTTTCCTGAGTATCCGGATCATCATTATCCAGTATTGCTTTGAAATAGGATACAAATGAATCATCTTTGAACCGAACCATCAATGTAATCAAATCTTCGCTCAGGAAAACATCCTGAGACTCAAGCAGTTTATTGATCTGGGCAATTGTTTCCTCCCTGTAACCGCCAAGCTTATTAACCAGGTGTGCCCTGGCAGACGAATCAGGTGTTCTGAAAAACAAGGCCATCAGGGCTGGGACAATTTCAGGCCCCAGAGACACGAAAAAATCATTGGCGCGCCTTGCCGTCTCATTATGATCGCTATCGATCGCCTCAAGGACTTTTGCAGTGAATGAAGGACTTAAAAAATGATTGACTCCTTTTTGGGCGGCGATCCTTACTTTATTGTCAGCGTGTGAATCGCCATGGCTTTTAAGAAGCAAGCGGATCTGGCTCAGCAAGTCAAATTCCTTATACGTCATCAGGTCGGATGAAATGGCCAAAAGACAACTCATATAATCTTTGTATATGTCAAATGTGTCCTGATCCTGAATCAGGCTCATCAGGGCGCGACTGATTTGCCGGGTGATATAATCATCGGCAAACGTTTTCAAGTGAGAATCAAGGGGGAATGATTGATCTGAAGGCAGTTGTTCTGATGAAAAATCTGTTAATTTCTTAAGCCTTTTATCATAGTCGTCTCCGATAAATTTTTCATATGCCTCCCGTTCAAAAAGGTCTTCAATTTTATCATGCAGTTTTTCCGTTTCAATCCGGTCAAGGTTTTCTTCTTTGACTTTCTCGCCCCCGCTGGATGTGAGCATCTTCTTGACAAGGCCGATCAATGTGGGTGAAATTTCCCTGTCTTCCTCATTGGCCTGTCTCAGGGCATCAAAGGTTGTTCTTGCATCTTCATCATTAAAAAGCTTATCAAATGAGGCCGGTATCTCTCCATTCAGGATTTTATCAAAATCAAACGATTGAAACTGCTTTTTGAGTCTTGGATTCAGCTGCTTCAGGAATGTCTTTACAACGTCTTCCCGATCATGGGGGGCTGGCTGGCCATCCTTATCAACCGGTGGATGATTTAAATATCTCTCCAGCATTTTTTCATAGTCTTCCACGCTGGAAAGCATATCCTTGTCATCTTCTGTGGAACCGCCTGTATATCCTTTTCTGTCTTCAGCGGGTTGATCCAGATAAGTCTTCAATGACTTTTCATAGTCCGCCACACTGGACAAAAGATCCTTTTCAACATCCTGAACATGACCTTTCAGAGCATCTCCTTTTACCTGTGTCTGGCCCAAATAACTTCCCAGTGTTTTTTCATAATCTTCTGCACGGGCAACAATGGCTTCTCTTGTTTTCAGATGAGGAGACGGGTCTGATCCGACGGGTGAGTCTTCACTATCTCCGATCACATAAACGCTGGCTTTCGGTTGTCCCTGAAGGGATGATTGCAAGCCTTTGCCGGAGGCCTTGGCATGTCCGCCACTGTGTTCAACAGGTCCTGAAACTTCATCTTCAACGGTAAGCCCCAACCCGCTATAATCAACAAAACTGACCGAAATATGGGGAAAATTAGTTTTCAACTTTTCCTTTACAGCGTCCATATGACGGGCGTTATGATCTTTCACCCCTGAAAAAAGCTTGAGAAAATTGTATATTTCCTTTTGGGGCACCCCTTTTTCAAATTGGATAGCCGCTATGTCATATTGTTTTAGAAAAGACAGAAATTCCCGGTTTGCCGTCTGCTGCATGTCCAATGTTTCATTTTCAACCGACAGGCAGTCTTTTTCAGCCCGGATATCGATCCTGGATATTCGACGGAATACATGTGACAAGGTTTCAGACGTATCCCCGATACTCTTCTGAATGGCTTCATGGCCTTCAGGATACATCTGAATATTTCTTCTGGCATTATCCAGTTTGGTAACGGCTTGAGAAATTATCCTGACAGATGAATATTTTTCGGTTTTTTTTGCAGCATCAATTGTGCTGTCCTGTTTTTCTTTTTCATCCGGCATATGTATTGCTCTTAAGATATCAGAATCAAATCTGTTGAAATTCAACAAAACCGTTCTGGCTTGTTAGGATCAGTGAACAAAGGTGTGCAGATATATAGTTAACGTGTTTTGATCATTCACCATTCACGGAATGAATGCAAGAAAAAAAATTTGAATTATCCCAATGATGTCTCTATTCTTTGGCCATCAGTTTTTCAAAAAGGATATCCCATTCCGGTTTTGTCACCCCATCAACACCCAAGGGTCTGTTTTTTTCATCATGACAGTCTGATCCACCGGTCACAACAAGATCGTCCCGTTCAGCCCATTCCAGCAACATGTCACGATGACGAGCGGTGTGCCCCGGATAATAGACCTCAAGCCCTTCGATACCAAGCTCAATAAATTCGGGATAAACCCTTTCAATCACATCGAGCTTTGGCAAAACCTCACGGTAATGACTCGGTCCAGGAAATTCACCTGCAGCCGGATGGGCAAAAACGCCCAAAACGGGAAATGTGGCAAGAACCGGCTTTAATAATGACATGTCAATACCGGATGGCACATATGCCGGGCTGTTATTTCCGATCATCTGCTGAACTATTTTCGGATCTTCAATATGATGATTTTCTTTTAATACCAGTGCAAAATGACGTCTTGAAATATTTGAGGCACAGGCGGCAATCTCTTCGAATGACAGGCGCTTTTTCAGAATCGGTTGTTTGCCTTCTGGGCCGAATTCCTGATTGATCGATTGGACCCTGATCTTTACAAGCTCATCTCCCCTGCCCTTTGTCATTACATCTTCTATCTGGCTGATAAAATAGGAATTTTCTAATAGCTGGGGTTTGAAATATAACAGGATATGAAGAGAGCCCACAAAATAAGGCCTTTGAAATCTCAAGGAAATTTCCACACCCGGCAAAACGGAAATATCCAGTTTGTTTCCTGCCTGGATCGCTTCCTCAAGACCTGAGAGCGTGTCATGATCGGTTAATCCGAACCCTTTAAGACCAAGAGTTTTAGCCTTCTTAACGATATCAGCCGGTGCGAACTCACCGTCAGATGCCGTGCTGTGATTATGAAGATCGGCTATTATTTTTCGTGGCATGTCATTTTTCCTTATTATCGACTATGAAGCGTTGATTCAAACGGAGAAATTTTTCTTTCCAAAAGTAATGTTCAAGAAGGCCTTCTGTTTTTCGCCCGGTCAGAACAAACGCTGCAAAAATGGCTTCTATCGTTGCAAGGCCGGTATCCGGATCTTCGTACAGCTTTGAAACTCTAGGATAGGCGGTCTGCCATCCGGACAGAGACCGTACAGGCAAATCCGGAAATATGTTTTCCATCACACCGGCATGACGCCAGGTGCCATCAAGAACGACCAAACCCATCAATGCATCAGACACGGACAGATTTTTACCACCAATGCCCAGCCTGAAACAGTTCGAAAAATCAACGTCCTGGTTTAGAGGAAAGGGATAAAACCGGAATCCATCTTTACCCCGCAAAGGTTCCACCGAACATTTTTTTTTATTTTCCGACGTATGAACAACAATATGCACAACCGTCATGCCTGTTTCCTGCCCTGAAATATTTCTTTCTTTCAATGATCCAATACTCGGCTTGACTCTTCCACCATTCATCTATTCAACCACTCAACCAATCAATGTGGAGAGATGAGTCAAATAGTGAAAGGTATTCTTTCATTTATACCAATTTTCCAATAACCTGCTCAACTGTTTAACCTGCTTTGTGGCCGCTTTAACGAATAGACCAGAAGCGCGGACACCAGAAAAAGAAAGGTGTAGATTTTATAAGCCATATCATATGATCCGGTATTGTCAAAACTCTGACCTGAGATCACGTAGCCGGACAATTGCAGAAGAAAAAAGAGGGATACAAATTTCGTCACAAAAGGAAAAGATTTTCTCCCGAAAAGATCTGCAATAATAATGGGATACGTCGACATAACGCCACCCATGGCAAATCCGAACAGGATGATGAAAAGCGTCAATGCGATCATTTGACCGTGTATAAGTGAAAATGCCAATCCGACAGCATTCATTGCAAATAAAAACGATACTATTCGCCTGGATTCATAACGATCGCAGAGTACACCCCAGAAAAATTTACCCAAAGCCCCCACCAAAGCGGTCGCGGCCATCAATGCCATCCCGGTCATGTCACCAAACCCCTCATCCACAAATCTGGGCTTCAATTGCGTCATGACACCGACGATGCCTATCATGGAAAGCCCATATGACACCCCGAGCTTCCAGAATGTTCCTGTTCGCACCAGTTTACCAAGTGTCCAGACAAAAGTATCGGCTTCCTTATTTTTATCGTCAGGATGTGCCGAAGGCCGATCTTTTCCGGGTAGAGACCTGAGGCCATCCGGTGCCAGCCCATAGTCCTCTGGCCAGTTTCTGACAACCAGCCAGGCGGCAGGCCCCAAAAGCGAGATAATTAGCCCGATCTGAATGGCTGCCTGAGACAACCCGGTTTTCATAATGATCATCATGGCGATAAACGGAAGAACCGCACCGGAGAGAGACACACCCGAGGTGGCTAACCCCAGGGCACGACCTCTTTTTTCTTCAAACCAGTTGCTGACAACTGTATTTGCAACAATTCCGCCATACGCTGCATTCCCTAAAAACAGAATGGCGCACCATATGTAAAACACCCATAATTCCTCTGCCCTGAAAAGAAATATAAATGCCGTACCTGCGATAAAAGGACCCAGGAACATCAGTATTCGCGGCCCCACACGCATGACCAGGGTGCCGTAGATGAGTTGACTGAATATGCCGAAAAACATGCCGATGACGAGTGCGATATTGATGTCGGTCCGGGACCACCCCCGTGCTGTGGACAGGGGTTCCATGAATGCATTGAAAATATAGAAGCCGGTTCCCACAGACATGAAATTCGCCAGGAACGCCAAAAATGCAATATACCATCCGTAAAAAATTCCGGGATGCGGGTCCACCCTCAGCGTTTTTTGATCGCGTTCCGGAATCAAAAAGTCACCGCCAACACTTTATCCCCCTGTTTTTTCCCCGGCAAAAGATTAAAAACATGACTGCATTTCCTTTACAAGAACGGTTGTGTCTTGGTCTGTTCCTATGGTAATTCGAACAAATTCATCGATGCCCGGTGTACTGAAGTGCCTGACAAGAATGCCTCGTTCCTTTAATTTGAGATAAATTTCCTTCCCCTTAAAACCTGTTTTTCTTGCAAACACAAAATTGGCAGAAGACGGCAGCACATCCCACCCTATCTGTTTCAATTCTTTTGAAAGCACAGTGCGGGTGTTGATAATTTTTTCCACAACTGCGTTGTAATAATCAGCATCTGAAAATGCAATTTGAGCGATTTCCTGGGACAGAACATTTGCAGGATAAGAATTAAAGGAATCCTTTACTGCAAAAAGCGCCTGAATCAAGCCCGGGTTGCCCATGGCAAAACCGATCCTTATCCCGGCTAACGACATGCTTTTTGAGAGGGTCCTTACCACAATAAGATTTTTATATTGATCAATCAGGCTGACAGCACTTTCCCCGCCAAAATCAATATATGCCTCATCCACCAGAACCACGTTGTTCTCGTCATACCCGGCAAGCAACGATTTGATGTGTTCAAGAGGCAGGAGCATTCCTGTGGGGGCATTGGGGTTTGGAAAAATGGCCCCGCATGATTTGCCGGCATCCATTATTTTTGCGATATCAATGTTAAAATCATGGGCAAGCGGGACTTTTGTATACGATATATCAAAAAGGTCACAGTATACCGGATAAAAACTGTAGGTGAATTCAGGGAACAGGAGGTTTCCTTTTTCACTGTCAAAAAAAGCATAAAAAGAAAAGGCAAGCACCTCATCCGAACCATTCCCGACAAATACCTGATCTTTTGTGATACCATATCTACCGGCTATCTTTTCCCTTAATGACAAAAACAGGGGGTCCGGATACAGGCGTAGGCGTTCAGCATCAAACCGGTTTAAAAATTGACCAATCCGGGGTGTTGGCGGGTAAGGGTTTTCATTGGTATTGAGTTTGATATATTTTCTGTCCTGGGGCTGCTCTCCCGGTACATAGGGGACAAGATTTTTCAGTCTGCTGGAAAACATGATGACATCCTGATGGTTTATCCATTAAAAATTAGCGTTGATTGATGGCCATAGGACAACACCCGATGTGAAATCCTATATAAAAACGGATTCAATTCATACGACACCACACCCTTTTTAGTCAACTTGTATCTTTATTTCCTTCAGGAGAAACGGACGGGATGTTGAGGAATCACTCAAGCCATTGAATAATTGCAAAAGCGGTCGACTTTATCTGTCAGCTCATTCATCTCAAGTTCTATGTCATGTCGCAGACGTTCAAATTCTTCAGGAGATTGATTCACTGGAATTTTTTGGGGCACACCAAAGCCAACGACCATTTCACTGAAAGGATATGGCAGAATGGTTTTATCCCAGGCTTTGGAAAGGGTGATCAATTTTGTGCCTGAACAGGCCATGGGAACAAAAACCGCGTTGGTTTCCTTTGCGACAACAAGCAACCCTTTTTTGAGTTGTCTTGCCGGTCCTCTTGGACCGTCCATAGGTGTGCCACAGATAAACCGGCTATCGGATTTCATGAGGGCGATCATTTCCTCCAAGGCCTTGCTACCGCCTTTTGACGATGATCCCCGGACAGGCCTGTAGGCAAATTTTTTTGCAACGCGGGCAGTGATTTCACCATCGGTGCTCTGGCTGATCATGATCAGTTTGTTATCCAGATTTCGAAAAAAGTAGAAAAGAAAGATGGCATGACGATGCCACGATCCTGCCACCATATTCATCTTTTCTCCGGTCTGAAGAAAATATTTGTCATAGATTGCCTGATCCAGAATTTTTACGCGAACCGTCCCAAACCATAACCGTATGAGGGTTGTTGCTATCCATGAAATAACAACAATTTTGGTTTTTTTCTTCCAACCGAATTTAGCCACTTTGCTCCTTCAGCGCATTCTGACATTCACATGTTTTTGATATGATTCAGAGTCCAAATTTGCTAAGATTTCCTCTTGGCCCGTTTATTTTTGACAATTCTTTTCCCTGCAACCTCAACCATAACTTTTCGCCCATCAAGCTTTGCATGTTTAAGGGAAGACAATATATTATCAGATGCCCCCGGCGCCACTTCAAAAAATGAAAATGATCTGTAAATTTCGATTTTCCCCAACTGATTGGAAGGGATACCGGAGTAGTGACAGACCAGTTTTGTGATGGATCCCTTTTGTATTTTATCCATCTCACCAAGATTGATAAAAAACCGTTTGCCTACCCCATTTAAACGGGGTTTCTTTATGTCTTCCCGGTTCTTTTTTAAAAAGGACTGACCTTTTTCTTTTGAAGAGGACTGACTTTTTTCAATGTTGATATCAGGGGCGTTTTGATAATAGCTCAGAAATCGTTCGCATTCCGTTGAAATAACGCGCTTGATCAGTTCTTCTTTGGACAGGGAGGCCAGTTTTTTAATCATCACCGGAAGAAATCTTTCTATTTCTGCGGAATTCGTGTTCGCATGGTCAAGCCTGTCGATCGTGGCAAACAGATGTTTTTCAAGAATATCCTGCCCTGCGGGAACGTTCTCATATCGGATTCGGATGCCGGATTTTTTCTCGATCTGAGTCAGTTTTCCTTTTTCCTTGATATTGATTAACGACATGGATATGCCGGATTTTCCGGCTCTGGCGGTTCGGCCACTTCGATGGGTATAGTTTTCCGCTTCATCCGGAAGTCTGAAATGGATGATATGGGAAATGTTGTTCACATCAATCCCCCTTGCAGCGACATCTGTGGCGACAAGCAATTGAATATGTCTTTCTCTGAACTGTCTCATGACAGCATCTCTTCTCTGTTGGGACAAATCACCATGAAGGGCTTCTGCCTGATAACCATCGTCAATCAGTTTTTCAGACACTTCTGCGGTTTCGTTTCTTGTCCGGCAGAAAATCAGCCCAAAAATTCCCGGATGATAATCAATGATCCGCTTTAGGGCCGGATATCTGTCTTTTTCTTTAATGAGATAATGAATATGATCGATATTACCTGCCACGGCATTTCGGCTACCCACGGTTATTTCAACCGGTTGTTTCATATAATTGGCGGCAATTCGGGAAACCGCTTTGGGCATGGTGGCAGAAAAAAGCCAGACGTGTTTCGTTTCAGGGGTTTTTTCCAAAATATCATCAATATCATCCAAAAAACCCATATTGAGCATTTCATCTGCTTCATCCAAAACAACGTAGGATACATGAGACAAATTCACCAACTTTCGTTTCATCAGATCGATCAACCGTCCGGGTGTAGCGATGATAATGGGTGCGCCCTTTTTCAGATCACGAATTTGTGTTGTATAGGAAGCCCCACCATATACACTGACGATTCTGGCACCTTTGATATGACTTGAATACGTGATAAAATCTTTGGATATCTGTAGGCATAACTCCCGCGTCGGACATAGCACAAGACCGGTTGTCACATGCTGATTAAAATCGGTAAGCTGAATTAGAGGAAGTCCAAAAGCTGCTGTTTTCCCTGTACCGGTCTGGGCAAGACCGACCATATCCCGATCTCCGGAAATGATCTCAGGAATCGCCTGTTTTTGAATAGGTGTGGGCTCAATAAATCCCATATCCTTTATTGCTTTCAATAACCCTTTGCCTAAACCTAAATTTTCAAAACTCATATAATTCTCTTTCATTCTTGAATGTAAAAATAACGCTTTGCAAAAGACAAAACATATGATTTTACCATTTTTTTAACGATAAGCAATGGTTATTTGTGATTGTATAAAAGGTTGAATGGTTAATTGGTTGATTATAGTTCCGGTCAAATGACTTGATACATTTTGAAAATTGTATATAATAAGCTCCTAAAGTTATTTTCTGCGGAAAGGCTGAAAGGAGCATGGTCATGGGGCAAGGCAAATCACTTACACCAGAAGAAAAGAGAGTAAT
>JAHIVH010000118.1 GCA_018816735.1 Pseudomonadota bacterium
TCGATATTTTTTTTGTTTTTTAACATTTTTTTCTCCTTTTTATATGGTTAGCAAATAGTTTTAAAAATTAGAGTAAGTATAACATAAATTACTTATTTTACAACGAATTTTTACATGTTTTTCTTAAGGAAACGGCATTGGCCATAAGTTTATGCCTTATTTAATCCTGCCCCAGGGTTCCCTGGCATATTGACTGAAAAGCTCCAGATTTACCTTGTCAGTGCCATATTGGGCCATATCTTTCGGTAATACTTCTTTTTGGATATTATTTTTACCCCAGTAGGTTTCCAGTATCCTTATATATTCTCCATTCTGTTTGATGGTTTCAAACCCTTTGGAAAATTTGGTAAATAAATTTTTGGTGTTGGGGTTTGCATTATTAAACGCCACAGAACATTCTATGGGTGTAGAAACAGCAATATCAAATTCATTTCAGATTGGTGCCCTCAAAAGATTTTGAAAAATAAATAGCAATGATGCCACAATTTTATTGTTTGATGCGTGATAAATAGTCCCTGCCTTATTTTTACACCGGAAATTTGTTGTTTGCACCTTGACACAGTTTATTGATTTTGCCATAGTTCCTCTTTTGCCGAAATGACGGCATGAACTGAAATTTTGGCGATTTGGCCCGGGTGCTTTCTGGTCCTAGGCGAAAATCATGAGGTTTAAGATATGACTCAGTTCACCATTCATCCCATTGTGGTTGGGACAAAAATGTTTGATAAGGGCATGATGACTTATCAGCATTATTATGGAACACCCTTTACGATTCCCATCTATTGCTGGTACCTTGAGGGCGGTGACAAACATATCCTTGTGGATACAGGTGAAATGAGCCCCATCATTTCCGAAGAACGGGAAAAAGCCATTGGCGGCAAGATCCATACCTTTGAAGAGGGCTTGAAACGCTTTGGGCTCACGCCGTCTGATATCGACATCGTCATTCATACCCATCTTCACAACGATCACTGCGAAAACGACTACAAGTGTGAAAATGCGGTTATCTATGTTCATGAAAAAGAGCTTGAACGGATTCATGATCCCCACCCCCTGGATTTCAGGTATCTGGAAGATTATATTGAAGATGTGGAGGAAAACGGTCAGATCAGGGTCATTTCAGAAGACATGGAGATTGTTCCGGGTATACGGGTGATGCATACCCCCGCCCACACAGAAGGCGGACTTACCGTACTGATCGACACAAAGAAAGGAACCGCTGCTATCACAGGGTTCTGCGTGATCCGGGAAAATTTTTTCCCACCACCGGAAGTGAAGGCCATGGAAATGGAAGTCATCCCGCCGGGCACGAGTGTGAATCCGGTAGAGGCCTACAATATTCTTCTGAAGGTGAAAGAAATAGCAGACATTCTTCTCCCCCTTCATGAACCTTCGTTTGCCGCAAAGGATACGATCTGAAAATGAAGAACAAACGCATAAGAAACCAAGAAGGTGAAATTTTATGAAACTGACGGATCTGTTGCCCATTGAAAAGTGGATCGAGCTTGAGAAGGAGATCGCCAAAAAATCCGGTCTCAATGCAGGCGTATATGACATTAACGGTATCCGGATTACTGGTTACAAGGCATGGCAGAATAATATTTGTCCTGTGATCAATCAGGATAAACGGGGGCAGACGTTTATCTGTGCGCCAGCACACCAGAACCTCTCATCCATGGCTGAAAAGACAGGAGAGGGTGTTGTTGAAGAATGTGATGCCGGGATCGCAAAAGTGGTGGTTCCTATTTTTGTTGATGATGAATTCCTGGGAAGTGCCGGCGGGTGCGGACTATTGCTTGAAGAGGGCGAAGTGGAGCCATTCATGGTCGCAAAGACCCTTGACATGGAAGAGGACGCGGTCGAAAAACTGGCAGAAGACATTGGTACCATTACGGAAAGCCAAGCGGAAGATCTGATCGCGTTCATCAGGGAAAAGATCGAAAAAATCGTGGCAGACTACAAAGCCGGTAAATGATGACCATGGATCAGAAGACATTCAAGCGTTTATTTTTTGAAAAAAAGAACGGTCGCAGCATTCTAAAGTGCATCCAGTGCGGGACCTGTTCGGGATCATGCCCGTTTGGAAACGACATGGACCACGCGCCCCGGGAACTGTTTCAGTTGATTCGGGACGGCGAAATGGAAGAAGTGCTTCGTTCCAATACGCCCTGGTATTGTGTGTCCTGCTATCAATGCATGACCCGGTGCCCCAAAGAAATCGCCGTGACCGACCTTATGTATACCTTAAAGGAGATGGCCGTTAAAAACGGGTTCGCTCCTTCCCATAAAATGCCGGATCTCTATAAATCGTTTTCCCAGACGGTTAAACGTTTTGGTCGGGTGACCGAATCCCTGGTCATGGCCGGATATGGTATCAAACATCCGTTGGATGCGATGGGCGCGCTTCCTCTGGCCGTAAAACTGATGTTTCGAAAACGGTTTGAAGTTCTTCCCCAAAAAATCGGACAACCGGAAAAAATGAAGCCATTTCTGACAGCGGGCGTAGAAAAGGAGGCGTTGGAATGACGTATCTATTTTTTCCCGGATGCGCCTATCATGCTTCAGCCGGTTACAAGGAATCCACGGAAGCTGTATGCCGGGAAATCGGTATTGATTTGAAAGCAATTCCGGACTGGAATTGCTGCGGGGCAACGGTCTTCATGGGCATGGACATGGACGAGGCCGCTCTTCTTACTGGTCGGATTTTTGCCCTGGCGGAAAAAACCGGCAATCACGATATCGTCACCGGATGCAATGCCTGTTTTACGACCTTGAGAAAATTTGAGAAGAAATTAAAAGAAGATCAGGCACTTCAACAAACAATCAACCATAAGCTTGCAAGTTGTGGGTTGGGTATCAAAAAAATATCCCGCGTCAGACATCTTCTGGATGTGTTTGTCAATGATGTGCCTGACTCAGCCTGGGAACACGGAAGAAAGAATTCAGTAGATTCTATCCGTGCAGGCGGATATTACGGGTGCCAGTTGACCCGGCCCGAAGGAGAACTCTCCCATCCGGAGCAACCGGATATTCTGGAACAGTTTATTTCGCGTCTGGGGTTTGCACCGGTTGATCATTCGGCCAAGACCATGTGCTGTGGCGCATCCCATGCCGTACCTTATAAAAAACAATCCGGAAAACTGATAAAAAGGATCATCAAAGGGATATCTTTAAAAGAAGCGGACGTGGTCACAACCATCTGCCCGCTCTGCCAGTTCAATCTGGACAATGGCCAGTCAGGCCTTCCCAAGGGAGGAAGGCTGCCGGTACTGTTTTTTACCCAGCTCGCCGGTATTTCTTTAGGCATACCTTTCTCTGATTTGGGTCTTGATAAATTGCTGATACCGTTCAAAGGAGTTTTAAAACACAGACGATGACAGCTGAAAAACCAAAAGTAGGCGTTTATATCTGCCATTGCGGCATGAACATCGCACCCAAGGTGGATGTGGAAAATGTGGCAATGTTTGCCAAAGGTCTTGATCATGTTCAGGTGGCCCGGGATTATAAATTCATGTGTTCCAATCCAGGCCAGGAACAGATCATGGACGATATCAAAACACTGGGCTTAAACCGTGTCGTCGTGGCGTCCTGTTCACCACGCATGCATGAAAAGACATTCAGGAACGCCTGCGAACGTGCCGGATTGAATCCCTACCATTTTCAAATGGCAAATATCAGGGAGCATTCATCCTGGGTCACCAAAGATTCCAAAGAAGCCACCGAAAAGGCAAAAGATCTGGTGGCAGCCGCTGCATCCCGTGTGGTGTATCACCATTCCCTTCAAACCCGGGAAGTCAAGGTCAATAAATCGGTTCTGGTTATCGGCGGTGGCATCGCAGGCATGCAGGCCGCACTGACGGCTGCGGAATCGGGAATGAAGGTGTATCTGGTGGAGCGGGAACCGTCTATCGGCGGGCATATGGCGAAGTTTGACAAAACGTTTCCCACACTCGACTGTGCCGCCTGTATTTCCACGCCAAAAACCGTGAGCATCGGTCAGCATCCGGGAATCTCGCTTTATTCCTACAGCGAAGTTACCAAAGTGGAAGGTTTTGTGGGAAACTACAAAGCCACCATCACCCGGAAACCGAGGTACGTTCGTGAGGATAAATGCACGGGATGCGGTCTTTGTGCGGAAGTTTGTCCGGTTCAGATGAAAAGTGGATTTGATGAAAATTTATCTTTTAGAAAAGCCACCTATCGATCGTTTCCCCAGGCGGTGCCGCTGACATTCTGCATCGATAAAAAGGATACAGCACCCTGTGTGAGCACTTGCCCTGCGGGTGTCAATGTGCAGGGGTATGTGCAGTTGATTAAAAAGGGAAAATATGAAGAAGCGGTCCGCCTGATCATGGAGAAAATTCCCTTGCCCGGCGTATTGGGAAGGGTGTGCCCCCATCCGTGTGAATCCCGGTGCCGAAGATTTGACGTGGACTCGGCGGTGGCTATCAGGGATTTGAAACGGTTTGCCGCAGATCAGGTCGATTTTAAAGAATTTCCGATCCCTGAAATTGAAGAAAAGGAAAAAAAAGTGGCGGTGATCGGCTCCGGCCCTTCCGGCCTGACCGTCGCTTACGATCTGAGACTGATGGGGTACGCGGTCACCCTGTTTGAAGCCGAACAGAAACTGGGCGGCATGCTGCGCATGGGTATTCCGGATTACCGGATGCCGCCTGACAAGCTGGATCAGGAAATTGATTATATCCTTCGATTGGGGGTTACCGTCAAAACAGGTGTGGTATTTGGAAAGGACATATCCTTAGAGCGTCTTCTGAAAGACGGATTCGAAACGGTCTTTATGGGCATAGGCGCACACAAAGCCTTAAAACTGGGCATCCCCGGTGAAGAGACGGAAAACGGCATCATGGATGCGGTGCAGTTTCTGAAAGCCGTTAACCTGGGGAAAAAGATCACCACAGGCGATCAGGTCGTCATTATCGGCGGCGGAAATGTGGCTGTGGATGCAGCAGGGGTCGCAAGAAGACGTGGCGCCAAAACGGTTACAATCGTTTACCGCCGGTCAGAAAAAGAAATGCCCGCCCATCAGGAAGAAATAGAAGACATTATCGAAGAAGGCGTCACCTTATCCTGCCTCACCGCACCAGTATCCATCATTGAAAAAGACGGTAAAGTGACCGGACTTCGATGCATCAAAACAGAATTGGGCCCTGCGGATGAGAGTGGCCGAAGGCGGCCTTTGCCCAAAGAAGGATCTGAATTCGACATCCCTTGCGATATGGTGATTCCTGCCATCGGACAGACCATCGACACCTTTTTTTCATCATCCGAGCCGGATCTTTCCTTGACCGGACGAAATACGATCAAGGTGGCTCATGGCAGCATGCAAACGTCTATTCCTTACGTGTTTGCCGGAGGAGATGCCGTAAAGGGACCGGCAACGGTCATCGAAGCGGTATCAGACGGCCATAAGGCCGCCACAGCCATGCATCAGTATCTGACCGGCGAACTGCAACAAAAGGCGTTCGAAGAAGAAGCTGTTTCCTCTCCGCCAAAATGGATGGACATCCCCGACACCACGCATCAGGAAGAACGGGCGTCTTTAAGGAAATTGCCGGGAAATGACCGCATTACTTCTTTTGAGGAGGTTTCACTGGGCCTGGATAGGGCAGCCGTGGAAAAGGAAGCAAATAGATGTCTGAATTGCGGTGGGTGCTGCGAATGCATGGAATGTGTCCGCACGTGTGAGGTGGCTGCCATCGATCATCACATGAAGGAAGAGACAGTTGAAATCGAGGCGGGTGCCCTGATTGTGGCCACCGGTTTCAAGGCCTTTGACCCTACACCCCTTACCCAGTATGGATATGGCCGTTTTCCGGAAGTATATAC
This sequence comes from Pseudomonadota bacterium, assembly GCA_018816735.1. Taxonomy (GTDB): domain Bacteria; phylum Desulfobacterota; class Desulfobacteria; order Desulfobacterales; family JAHIVH01; genus JAHIVH01. The sequence goes on from JAHIVH010000118.1 coordinate 5,848, forward strand.
CAGCCTTGAGTTCGAAAGACTGAACAATGCCACCGGACCCACGTCCGGAAAAGTGCTCATGAAAAATGGCAAGGTACCCGAACGGGTGGCAATCATTCATTGTGTGGGCTCCAGGGATTCCCGTTACAGAAAATACTGCTCACGGGTATGCTGCATGTATTCCATGAAATTCGCCCATCTGGTCAGGGAGAAGACCGGTGCGGAGGTATGGGAGTATTATATTGATATCCGGTCGCCCGGAAAACTCTATGAAGAGTTTTATAATCGGGTCCAGGAAGAAGAGGTCCACTTTATTCGGGGAAGGGTGGCTGAAATCACCGATATCCCGGATAATAAGGAAGACCAGGGACGGCTCACGGTTGTTGCGGAAAACACACTTGCGCGAAGGATTCAGCGGGTTCCTGTGGATATGGTCATCTTGAGTGTGGGACTGGAACCGGCAACCGGATCGGACGATCTGGGCAGGATGGTAGGCATATCAAGAGATGGCGATGGCTGGTTCAATGAACTGCACGCAAAGCTTGCGCCGGTCAGCACGGCTATAAACGGCGTATATCTCGCCGGATGCTGTCAGGGACCCAAAGATATTCCAGATACCGTATCCCAGGCGATGGGCGCAGCCGGAGAAGCTTCAGCCCTGCTTTCCCGGGGAACGGTGAAAACCCAGGCTGAAATTTCCTATATTGATCCGGATATCTGCTCAGGGTGCAAAAGCTGTTTGGAGGTCTGCGCCTATTCGGCCATCCGGTTTGATGAATCGCGAAATGTGGCTGTGGTCAATGAAGCACTTTGTCAGGGTTGCGGGAGTTGCAGTGCCACATGCCCGTCCAGTGCGGCAGGTGTGCGTCATTTTACGGACCTTCAGATCATGGGAGAACTCGAGGCTATTTTATAACTCCCATGTGAAAACAACAGGGATTACAGGCTCAATAACTATTTTTTACAGGATGCATGATGGAACAATTTGAACCCAAAATCATTGCGCTGGTGTGTAACTGGTGTACGTATACGGCTGCTGACCTGGCTGGAACATCCCGGCTTCAGTATCCGGCAAATATCCGGATGATCCGGATGATGTGCACGGGCATGATCGATTCCAAGTATATTTTAAAAGCCTTTCTGAGCGGCGCGGATGGCGTCTTTGTGGGCGGCTGCCATCCAGGGGACTGTCATTATATTGATGGCAACCTGAAAGCCGGTAAGCGGATTCCCGGTGTGGGAAAAATTCTGGAACAGTTCGGATTCGAACCGGACCGGCTGAAACTCAAATGGATCGGCGCCAGCGAAGGCCCGGAATTTCAGAAATACATGACCGAATTTGTCGATACCATCAAAACGTTGGGACCGAGTCAGGTCAGAGACCGAATGATTTTATAGCCGGAGGAATCGGATGAGCACCTATATGTATAAAACAAAAGACCAGAATCCAATCGATGCAGTGAAAACGGTTCTTTCCGCCATGCTTGCCAAGAGTCAGGTGGATGCGGTATTTGTGGCCGCCCGGACACCTTATGCCAAACTCCCCATGCCCGCACTGATAACCTCAGCCGATAAAATGGACGATGTGGATCCGCTGGCACCGGCAGCGCCGCTCAATGCAGCCAGACAGGCATCTTCAATCCTGAAATATGAAACAGGGAAAAAAATCGCTCTGGTATTGCGGCCATGTGAAGAAAGGGCGTTGATCGAGCTTGTGAAACTGAACCAGTGCGATATCGGAAATGCGGTGATCATCGGCATGACATGCATGGGACGAATGGAGAACGGAACGTATCTCAAGTGCCTGGATGACCATGAGGATCTGTCCATATCCTTCTACGTAAAACCGGACCTTCAGGCGCATATTACAACTACCTGCAAATCGTGTGATAAATTTTTATCTCCAAACGCGGATATCACCATCGATGTAACGGGCATGAAAGACGGCATCATCGGATTTCTGCCCCAATCGGAAAAAGGAGAAACACTTTTATCCGGTCTATATCTGGCTAGGGAAAAGACAAGTACGTACAGGGAGAAAACGATTGAGGATATGTTAAAGACCCGGCAAAAAGAAAAAGAACAGGTGATGAAAGCCGCCAAAGCACTTCTGAATCCCCTTGAAAATTTTCAGAAAACGGTTGCCACCTGCCTGAACTGCTACAATTGCCGAACAGCCTGCCCGGTATGCTACTGCAAGGAATGCGTGTTTCTGACCGATATCTTTGCCCATAAGCCGGAAGTCCTTTTTCAACGGGCCAAAAAGAAAGGGGCGATCAAACTTCCCCAGGATACATCCATGTTTCATCTGACACGGCTTTCCCACATGGCGCATGCCTGCGTGGGATGCGGGCACTGCTCGAGCGTATGCCCCAGTGGTATTCCGGTGGCGGACATGTTCAGGGCTGTCGCCGAAGAGGTTCAACGCCTCTATCAGTATGAGCCGGGAAAAGATATGCATGAACGTCCCCCTTATATCGCCTATCGGGAGAAGAATACGTTTATCGAGCAAGGTGAGGACCGATAAGATGACCGAAGAGATGACCTCAAAAGCTGACCGGATATCTACACCCGTGAATATCGTTGTGGCAGGAGCGGGCATCACCGGTATACGGACGGCAATCGATTTTGCAGCATCAGGCTATAAGGTGCTTCTGGTGGACAAAGCCATGCATGGCGGAGGCATTTTAACCCGTCTCGATCATCAGTTTCCCAATGACCATTGCGGCATGTGCCGGATGCTCCCCATGATTGACAGAGGAACGGACAAGGAGACTTGCCTTCGAAGAGGTCTGTTCCATGAAAATATTTTGACCTGCTATTCAACGGAAGTCGTAGCCGTGGATGGAAAAGCTGGCGATCTCGCTGTCAATCTTTCTGTTGTGCCCACGGGTGTTGATAAAACAAGGTGTTCGGGATGCGGCGAATGTGAACGGGTGTGCCCGGTCATGGTGCCGGATCATTTTAATGGGGATTGGGTGAACCGGAAAGCGATTTTTCTCCCCACCCCCCACCTGTCCCCGGATAGCCGCGTGATCGACTGGCAGGCCTGCACATCCTGCGGGGCATGTGTGGAAGTCTGTCCCACACATGCGATTACCCTGAATGGAGAAAGAGAACAGGTAGAATTAAAAGGCGTTTATGCGGTTGTGCTTGCCCGGGGTGTAAATCTCTATGATCCAGCCCTGACAGATGTTTATGGATATGGCGTGCTTCCGAATGTGGTCACGGCAACAGATTTCGAGCGGATCATGAGCAGCAGTGGACCGTATCAGGGAGAGATGATGCGGCCGTCTGACGGCAAACCCATCAAAAAAATCGCCTGGATTCAGTGCGTGGGGTCCAGAAACGTCATGATCGGTGCGGATTTCTGTTCCAGTGTGTGCTGCATGTTTGCCGTAAAAGAGGCGATTCTCGCCAAACAAAAAATGGGGAAAGAGAGTGATGCGGTCATTTTTTACATGGACATGCGCACCTTTGGCCGGGACTTCCAGCGTTACAAGGATGAGGCTGAAAATGTTAAAGGCATCCGATTCGTTCGGATGCGGGTTCACAGCATTCAGCTTCATGAAAATACCGATGACCTTCTGATCAGCTATGTGAATAAAGACGGCGAACAGGTGGATGAGATATTTGATCTGGTGGTCTTATCCACCGGCAGAAAAAAGGACTTCCTCACCTGTGACTGGGCCGAAGCAGATGGGGTGTTTCAGGTGGATCGATTACCCGGATTTAAAGACATCGCTGATTCCGTTGTGGGGGCATCGGCCATCTCCGAACAAGTGCTGCGGATGATTCATCAACAGAACCTTAAGCCCGATAAAAACGAATCTGACCATTCTCCGGATATATCGTTCGTCGAAAGGCGGCCTTCATATATAACGGTTCTATGCGATTGCAACACATCGCTGTCAAACCCTATTGATTTTCAAAAACTGGAGAATACTATTCACGCCCTTTCTTCCGGTCATCAGATTCTCCGTGTGGAACAGGCCTGCTCAAAAGAAGGATGGCAGACCATCCGGAAGGCGATAATGGACGGCCAGGCAAACCGATGCCTGATCATGGCCTGTGATGCAGCAGTTGATTTTTCCCGGAAACGTGAATTTACAAATGAATTGGGGTTCCCCGTTTCCTTTGTTGATTTATTGGACGTGGTTTCTCTGGTTCGGCGATTTCAGGAAGGGGAGGATGCCACAGATACGGTTTCAAAAGAAGTGTTCATGAGGCTCAACCGACTGGGGACGCGCTCATACGCCTCACCACTAAAACAGGCACAGGTAAAAACCGTGCTGGTGATAGGTGGCGGGCCTGCCGGTCTTCAGGCTGCGAGTGTCCTTGCCGCCCATGGGTTTACCGTTAAACTGGTCGAAAAAACAGATCGACTGGGAGGCAAACTGGCGCAGATCGAAGAAAGCGATCTGAAACAACATGTTGAGAAAATGCTTGCAGGGGTAAACAAAAATCCGCAAATTGATGTTTACCTGGAAACGGAAGTCATACAAACATCGGGCCGGCCTGGGGTCTGTATGACCAAGCTGAAGCATGCATCCGGAGAGACCCGCATCATTCATCATGGGGCGACGATTCTTGCCACAGGCGGAAAAGAAGTAGATACTTCTGCATCTGTTGTCTCCGAATCCCATGAACGGATCATCACCGGTTTTGATATGGACGCCATGCTGAAAGCAAATGATTCGGATCTGGTGAAAGGCCCGGTTTCGACCGTTGTCATGATCCAGTGTGTGGGGTCTCGACAGGAACCCAACAACTATTGCAGCCGGATCTGCTGCCTGAAATCCTTGAAAAACGCGATCAGGATAAAGGACCTTCACCCGGAAACGGACATTTATATCTTCTACCGGGACATCATGACCTACGGGAATTCTGAAATCCTTTATACGGAAGCGAGAAAGAAAGGGGTCCTTTTTATCCCGTTTGATACGGACAACCCGCCTCGAATCAATATGGCGTCAGGTGCAATTATCATAGAAGGAGATGATCCCTTCCTGGGAGAGCCTGTTCAGATTAAGGCGGACTGGCTGGCCCTTGCTACCGGAGTGATGCCCAATGATGTGTCGGACTTGAAACAGGTATTTTCATTTGAGACCACCCAAGATGGGTTCATTCAAGAGGCAGACAGCAAGTGGCGGCCGGTGGATACGGAAAGAGTTGGTGTTTTTGTTTGCGGTCTTGCAAGAACACCTGCCCGGCTGGATGAAGTACTGCTGGAAGCCAATGCCGCTGCCCAGCGAGTGTTGACCCTTCTTGAAAAAGATCATACCTCCTATTCACCGGTCACCGCAAGGGTGCGAAATGCCATCTGTTCGGTGTGTGGAATCTGCATTGAGGTATGTCCTTATCAGGCAAGATATATGGATGAAGACAGGCGTGTGGTCCATGTGGATAATCTGGCCTGCCAGGGATGCGGTACCTGCGCTGCGGAATGCCCTAACAACGCAACGGTTCTTGGAGAATATGAAGATCATGGCGTGATGAGCATGATAGAGTCGTCATTATAGATAATTTATTGATTGGATGTCGTTATTATGGGAACAGACACGGAAACCAAAAGAAAACAATCAGCTGTCAAGGAAAAAGCACCACTAAGACCGGTTGAAAGCCCCATGGATATATGCCTGGGGTGCGGGACCTGCTCGGCAGGGTGCGCCATGACCGGTGTGGACGGATTTGACCCCAGAAAGATTGTGAGAAAAGTCCTCATGGGACGAGACGCTGAACTGGTTGGGTCCAAGCTTCCCTGGATCTGCACCATGTGCGGCAAGTGCGAGCATGCCTGCCCCATGGGCATCAATATCGTGAACATGATACGGACCCTGAGAGGCATGGTCGACCGGGACAAGGTGCCGGGAATGATCCAAAAAGGTGTGGAGCTGTGCCTGGAAACCGGTAACAACCTGGGGCTTCCTGCCGAGGATTTTACATTCATTATTGAGGATGTGGCTGCAGAAATGGCCGAAGAACCCGGCTTTGAAGGTTTTACCGTGCCCATTGACAAAAAGGGTGCCAACCTTCTTCATACGCTTCATAACAAACTGGTAAATACCCAGAACGAGGATCTGGTCCACTGGTGGAAAATTTTCCACATGGCCGGAGAAGATTTCACCATCCCCAGTGAAAACTGGGAAGGAGTCAACTGGGGCCTGTTTTCCGGTGATGATGAATCGATGAAAATCGTTGTGGGACGAATCGTCGAGCATATGGACCGGCTTGAGATCAAAAATCTCATGTACCCGGAGTGAGGGCACGCCTATATGGCGACCCGGTCAGGGTTGCTCAAATGGTATCCTGAGTTTTTCGACAAATACGGCGCGTTCACGGTATTTGATCTTCTGGTTGACTACATCAAATCCGGCCGCATCAAACTGGACAAGTCCCGGTTCCCCATGCGGGCAACCTATCATGATCCGTGCAACTATGGCCGGAAATCCGAAGAAAAATTCGGTCATGGCTACTACGACGAAGCCCGGTTTGTGCTCGACAATTGCCTGGAGGACTGGGTGGAACTTTTCCCCACACGGGCCAATGATTTCTGCTGCGGTGGCGGTGGCGGCGCACTTTTAACACCTTATCAGGATGCGCGCGTCCACTATGCCAGAAGGAAAATGGAACAGATCAAGCGAACCGGTGCCGAACTTTTGGTCCTTCCCTGCCACAGCTGCCACGGCCAGATCAAGGCCGTAAAGGAAACTTATGGCATGCCCGATCTGGAGGTGAAATATCTTTGGGAGGTCGTGGCCGAGGCGCTGGTAATAGAGTAAGGATTAATCACAACACGCGCACTTACTGTCACTGCAATTTTTGCATATCAGATGCATGTGTTCGCAGAAGCCGATGCGATAGATGCTTCTCTTGCAGGATTCGCAAACAAGAGGGTCCATGGATTTTGTGATGGGGTTGTAAGTCATGAGGAGGTCTTTTTTTCGATGGCCGCTTTTTGCATGAAAATGGATGCGGATCGCTGGTGTCCTCACCATGAGAACAGTGGAAAGGGATGTGCGTATTTTAATACTGTATTTGTTTAGGAGGTCTTTTTTCTTAATGGCAAGTTCCTGAGGGATCAGAGCTATTTTTCCTTCCCGGTCGCTTCGTCCCTGTTGAGATAAAACCGATCGTGTCAGGCTTTGTTTCATCTCATCTGTGAGCGCCTGATAGTAGTCCTCAAGGCTTCTGGTATCCCGGGCAAACCGTCGGTTCATACTCTTCTGAAAGTCGTTTGTCTTTTCCGCCACTTTCTCTGAAATATAAGGCCGGGAGAAAGCCATCAACCGGTCAACGTCTTTCTTGCTGAAAGCATGGAGACTGTCTCCGGGAAAAGTTTTTTCCTGGTTACCAATCAGCTTTTCCAGTTCAGGCACAAACGCACCTGTCTCTTCATTCAGGGCAATGGTCACCAGCCCTTCCTTTTGCTCATCGCTTTGAGCCAGGTATCTTGCGGTCATCAGGATATAGCCGGTTCTGAACTCGGCAACAGATGTGATACGGCCAGTTGATTTTGTGAATTTGAATTGGTCGTTGATCAGGTTGTCAAAACCGCTTTTTTTCAGATAATGAAATTTTAACTCGCATTCAGCTATGGCCGGTCTTGAACCGGAAATGACAAGTGCCCGGTCAAGCAGGTGAGACCCGAAATGAACCGGATAAAGATTGGTTCCCGGCGTTGCTTCTGTCACGACACCGATATATTCCTCGACATCCATGGCTTCGGCCAGTTCCTTTGGCATCAGGATGTTCACACCGGGATTTCCTTTTTCAACCAAGGCACCGTTGTCTTGAAGAAATCTTAAGACAAATTCAACCAGAGGTGCATCCGGTCCGGAGAATATCTGGCTAAAGTTCATACATGTCTCCAAACAGTTTGTCGTCAAGTTCTCTTGTTTTTTCATATCCGGATTTGGCTCTTTTCATGCGTGTGCCCAGACTGTCAAAGGCTTTTTTCCGTTCCGCCTCCGAAGGAGCGTTGATCCAGATATCATAAATGATATCCTCAAATTCCTGTTCACCTCGAATCCGGCCGACGATCATGTCAATTTCACCGATCACCATTTCAAACATATTTATTTTGCGATCCAGGATATCGAGAATATAATCTTCCACGCTGCCTGACGCACAGAGGTTGAAAATACGGACATCTTTTTCCTGACCGATTCTGTGAATACGGCCAATGCGTTGTTCGATTTTCATGGGATTCCAGGGCAGATCATAATTCACCATGCGACTGCAGAACTGTAGGTTCCGGCCCTCGCCACCTATTTCCGTCGTGAGCAGTACCTGTTTTTCATTTGAGAACGCCTGAATTTCCTGATCCTTGCGGGCATTATTCATGCTGCCATGAAAAAGAGCAAAGGAAATGCCATGCCATTCAAATAACTCAGTGAGGTGTTCAAGGGTACCAATATATTTCACAAAAACGATAATTTTTTCCCGGGAGGTTTGAACCAGTTTCAATAAGGCTTTGTTTTTCGGCGTATCCAGGTTGGTGTGGCAGAGATTTTTGATGGCACGCAGTTCTTTTTCATGTTTGAGCAAATATAAATTGTTCACGAGCATTTTTGATATGGTTTTTTCAAGGGCCGTCGGGGAGGACCCGGCCTGGGCCAATAGATTCTTGGTGACAATGCTTTGGCCTTTTCCGCCGTTGTTCAATTCCCTGGCCAGCAATTGCAGCCTTTCATAAAGCTGTTGATCCGTTTTTGAGGCAGGGATTCGAACTGTTTCTGCAAATCGGGCTGGAATCTTGATACCTGCCAGGGAACGTGTATTCCGGATCATCACTTCGCTGAGCAGTTCTTTTAACAGGGATCGGTTTTTGGGGTCTGTGGGATCGCCCTTGGTCATGAATTTTTCCCGAAAAGAAGACGCTGTTTCCAACTGGCCCGGTTTGAGCAAGGTAATGAGGTTGTAGAGTTCCATGAGATTGTTTTCCACAGGCGTGGCTGTCAGAAGGAGGATGAACCTTTTTTTCAGATCATTGACAAGTTTCCAGTTTAATGTGGTGCGATTCTTGAGGTGATGGGCTTCATCAATGATAATCATGTCATAGGATTTGCCGGTGACCATGGCATAATTCTTTTTGGATTTTGCCTGATTGATGGACGCAAGTACAAAGGGCGCTTCCCAGAAAGCATCTCCTTTTTGCCTGAAATCAGGGTCATCCGTGGACGGAACCTCTATATTGAATTTGGATTTTAGCTCTTCTTTCCATTGACTGACAAGCGGTGTCGGGGTCAGGATCAGACCGGTCTTTACCATCCCCCTTTTTATATATTCACTGAAAACGATCAGCGCCTCAATGGTCTTTCCCAGACCAACTTCATCAGAAAGGAGTGCCCTGCCTCGAAAACGCTTGAGAACCTTTCGGGCGGTCTCCTCCTGATACCACAGCGAACGGATGTTGGTAAGCGTGGTTAGGCAAATCAGATTTTCAAAAGATTCCTGAAAACGGATTTGATGACTTAATAGGGTCAGATCATATTTTGTGATACCCACAGATAAAGGATTCAGGAACGGTTCATAAAACGAGTCCATATCCAGTTTAAAATCAATCGGAATCTGTTGTATGGTTTTTTCAGGCTGATGCACTTTCTGCTGCACAGGCATTGGCAGATCGGGTGTGGTGTTTTGTTGCCCGGATACCTTTTTTTTCAAGGCTTTGGCAAGTGGCAGCCCGGATTTCTTTTTATTAAGAATATCTTCCGCTTTTTTTGCATTTCCGAAGTGCAGCTGATAGTCGAAATAGTTCTTGAATTCCTGTAATTCCCGTTTGACGGTGCTCTTTTCTTTAATCTCCAGACCGGTCAATAGGGCTAAAAATTCTCCCGCAAGCGCGCTACCTTCTTTGTATTGACTATATGAGGCTGTAAATTCAAGTAAATCAAACCACATATCGGTTGAAAGCCTGCCAATGCGTTTTAGTGCTTTCAGGGCATCAAATTCCATTTGCCTGTCCTTGCTTGCGGAACCAATGTACCCCAAACTCATGATTGTTTCATAATCATCAGGATTGATTTTGTATGCTTTTTTGATGTTTATGCATGCTTTCTCCAAGTTGCCGTTTTTAGCAAAGAGTATTGCCTGTTCGCAATATATAACCCCGCGATACTGGGTAAATGCCATTTGTTGGCCTATTTTCTTCTTCTTGGCTTTTCTTTTTGCTTTCTGTTTTTCGGTCTTTGATTTTGCCAAAGCGCTTTCCTGATTGTTTTATTGATTGCTCATTCGTTTTCCCACCATTTTTCGCCCATGGACAGATGACAATACGAATATCCCTGACTTGTTCGATCAAATAATTAAAATATAAAAATAAACATAAATACAGAATGGATGTCAATATGGATTAATCGATATTTAGAGGGGGCAGGCTATTTATGAAAATATCTTGTATGGCCATAACCACCATGATATGGAAAATTGAAGAATAACGGTTTTAAAAATGGAGAACCTCATGCCCAGAACCAGAAGAATGGTTATTCAGGGAGTGCCCGGCATATATCATGTCATCTCCCGGACCACGTTACCCGGCCTGCCATTTAAGGATGCGGACAAGGATATGCTGCTTTCTATCATCAAAAAATACAGCGCCCTGTTTTTCGTGGAGATTTTAGGGTTTTCCCTTATGGGGAACCATTTTCACCTGGTGGTCAACATGATGCCGGAAGACCGTTTTACGAATGAGGATCTGATCAAACGGCTTCGGAATCATTACGGCGGGGATTTCAACCCGGCTGAAAGCCGTATCCCCGATTATAAAGAAAAACTATGTAGTCTCGCCCATTTCATGAAAGAGATCAAGCAGGCTTTCTCCGTGTATTTTAACCGCGCCCATAAACGCAGAGGAACCCTCTGGGGAGAAAGGTTTAAGAGCGTGATTGTGGAAAAAGGGGCGGCCTTGATCAATTGTCTGGCCTATGTGGAACTGAATCCCATCCGGGCGGGACTGGTGAAGAAACCGGAGGCTTACAAATGGAATTCTATAGGGTATCATGTCCGGACTGGCAATGCCGGTAAATTTCTTTCAATGGATTTCGGCGTCCTGGAATTAAGAGGAGAAAATGCAGAAGAATGCATACGGAAGTACCGTGAATATGTGAATGAGGCCGGCGCGGTTGGCCGCCCGGACACACCGGACGTCAGGAAAATTCAGAGAAGTGTTATCAGAAAAGCACGAAAGAAAAACTTCAAACCCACACGGGTAGAGCGTTTTCTAACCCGAAACCGGTATTTCACCGACTCCGGCGTGATCGGCAGCAAGGCCTTTGTGTCAGATAAGTTCGATGAATTTCAGGAAGTGTTTCAAAATCCCGGTAAGCGCAAACCCAAGCCTATTAAAGGATTGGACGGCGTATATTCGTTGAAACGGTTGAGTGAAGTGATATAGTTACCGTTTATTGATAGATATCTTGTTCAAGCATGGAAATTTTTTGTAAAGCATGTTTGACCCGCGAAAAATCGATGCATTCCTGTTCCAGGCGGAGGCTCTGCGCATATCGATCGCTTTTAAGATCATCATACAGCCGGGCTTCTTCAGGAGAGAGACGCATCAATTCACGGTTTGTGGGGGCTTTTTCCGATCCCCAGAGGAGACGATGGGAAAGAAGCGTTTCCTCATCCATGAGGAAGGATCGGGTATGGGGAAAATAGTGCCGGATCTGGTCGAGCATGGCAAATCCGTGGGTGTCGATATCCCCCCAGTACCAGATGGTTTTGTCTTTCAGCCAGCTCACGTCTGAAAGGGCGTTCAACCCATACCCCAGGCCAAAAACAACCAGTGCATAGGGGAAGGAAGGAAACGAAAGCCCGTTGATATCGTTTTCCACAATAAATACCGTATCCGGCTGGAGGGATAGTTTTTTGAAGTCATCAACCGGGATCTCCAGATCGGACAGGCCCATGATGTAATGGCTTGAATCCAGAATGCGGAACCGGATGCGCGAGGGCTTTGGGAGAAAACCAAAACGTTTTTCAAAGGAGAAAGCCCCGTCAGGCAGCTCATTGACTGCGCCAGGCGGCAGAAGATGGTCCAGAAGTTTGGTGAGCCAGGGCTTATGCTGTTCGATGAATTTGGTGTCCACTCCCGGAATCCCCAGCTGGCGCAGGTAGATCATCGGTCGGGGATGCTGTTTCAAGAAGGATAAAATGGCCGACAGTTCCGTCCATTTACCGTCATGGGCAATAACGTCAAGGGGTTTTTCGATCAGCACCACTTTCAGTTCTGGAAATTCAGCAGTAATTCGTTTGTAAAGATTAAAAAATTTTTCGGCGTCTCCGGATTTTCCCAGATAGGAGAAAATGGCCTCCAACCGTTTGAACACCACGGCCACCGGTATCCTGTTTCGTCCCAGGGTCCGGTGATTGATCTCCCGCCACTCCAGGTCATAGCCTTTTGGGCCGTCTTTTTTTGAATGGCCAGTCAGATGGGTGATCCACTGTCGGACCGCTTCAAACTCGTCCGTTAGTTCGGATGTATTTGGATGTTTCAGGGGGATTCTAAGTGGTAAAAATGGTTCATCGGAAACAAGATGGGCCAGAAAAATCCCCTTGTCCCATTTCTTCTGAAGGCGGGTTCGGATATCCGGGTTCCGGGTCCAGGGTTTCATCCGTGTTTCTCCTCCCGCTCTTTTTGATATTCCTCAACCGTCATATTCCGCAACTGGGCCACACGACCGTCATGACTGTACACCAATCCCACACCGGAGACAAAAGGCTCGATGATATGAATTTTCTGGAGCGGGGTGACGATCAGCAGTTGAAGGTTGAGCTTTTTGAACAATTCCAGGCTATACTGGGTGGAGTCATCAGACCCTCTGCCAAAGGCTTCGTCAATGGCCACGAACCGGAAGCTTCTGGACCGGATGGCGCCCCATTCCAGGCCGAACTGATACGCAAGACTGGCCGCCAGAACCGTATAGGCCAGCTTTTCTTTCTGACCGCCGGATTTGCCGCCCGAATCGGTGTAATGTTCGTGCTCACTGTCATCTTCCCGCCAGCGTTCGGATGCGGCAAAAACAAACCAGTTCCTCACATCCGTGACTTTCCGGGTCCATCGTTTATCCATGTCGCTTGTTCCTTCGCGTCCCCGGAACCGCTCGATCACTGCACGAACCTGGATGAATTTACTTTCCGAGTAGTGATCCTCATCCGAACCGGTTAGTGCCCCTTCGGTGCAGGCCCGCAACTGCTGCTGAAAATCCCTGATGTCCATATCCGGGTTCAGTTGGGCTTCTAAGACAATATACCTTCCCGGATTGTATTCAATGTCACTCAATGACTTGTTGATGCGGTCGATGCGCTCTTTAATGGTCTCCCGCTCCCGGAACAGCTGGGACTGGAAATTGGCCACTTCCCGGATGGTGTTTTCATTTAATAACTCCTTGAATCGTTTTTCAAACCGGGGGAGGTTATCTTCCTCCAACTGCTTCAGCATGGTTTCGTATTCCGCGGCTGATGAAACCGAATCGTCCACTTCCCGGGTTTCAAGGGGATAATCCCTTCTGTAACCATGCATGGCCTTGATGATACGGTCCTCAATCATCCTGATCTCTTTGTCGGCTTTGTCAATCTGCCCCTGAAGCAGTTTCCGCATCTCTTTTTCCTTGAGAGAGCAAGCCTCCACGGTAAGCATGTGTTTCTCCATTGATTTGACCCGGATGGCCTCCAGTTTTTTGAAGAGAATTATTTTTTGTGCATCTTCCATGGCCATATTGGCCAGTTCCTTTTCGCATTCTCTGATATCGGCCTTTGACTGTCTCTGTTTTTCCTCATTTTTTGACCGGACATCCCTGATCTTTTCAAGTGATTTTTCCGTAATCCCGATTTTCTCTTCCGTGCCTTTGAGCTGCTGTTCAAGCGCTCTCAATATGTCTGATGTGGCTTCAAGTCTCTTTTTCTCCTCTTCCAGTCGGGAGATATCACGCGCAATCGTCTGCCAGTCCAGATCGCTGAAGTCCAAGAACTCGCCTATCTGAATGAGGGTTGTCAGATTTTGTTGAATATCTCGTTTTGATTGATCCAGGTGTGCAAGCGTCCGGGCAGTCGCCTGCATTTTTTCTTCCAGCTCCTGTTGCCTCTTTTTCAAGGTCTTTATTTTGGCCTCATTGCTCCATCCCAGAATGTAATGGCTTCGATCCTTGATATCCCGCCGGTCGTCTTTTTCATGGCGTTTCCCGCCGGATTTGATCTGGCCCTGGATCGTGACCGCCTGAGGCTCTCTTTTGAACTGGTTGAGATCCATACAACAGGCATAGTTAAATCGCTGTATCAGCTCTTTTTCGATCCAGAAATAAAATTCGGAATCGGGTTTGATCGAAAGTTTTTTCACCAATGCGTCCGGATGCAGATCAGTGAGGGATTCTTTCTCACCCATTCTGACCAGGTAGTAGACCAGTCGGCCTTTAAGCCTTGTGCTGTCTACCCAGGTAGCCACATCTCTGTAGTAACTCTCCGATACCAGAAGCGACAATCCGAAACTGTGCAACAATCGTTCTGCTGCCCCTTCCCAGATCCGTTCGTCTTCCCGCACCTGAATCAATTCCCCTGCAAAAGGCATGGCGTCCTCTTCAAGGTTCAGATGGGCGCAAAGCTCCTGACGGATACGGATCTGCCGGGTATTGATATTACTCTTTCGCTGTAAAAGCGATTCCAGTTCCTGAGACAGCTCGGTCCAGTCGCTTTTCAACTCCCTGAAGGCCACTTCATTATCGGTTCTCTGATTTTGAACGGCAGCCTCTTTTTCCTCACAAAGGGCCCGGTTTTCGCGAACCTTTTTTACGTTTACGTCAAATGCGTCCTGGGTGGCGGCATGGCTGAAGGACAGAGACTCGGCCAGCGTTCTATATCGCTCTGCCTGTTTCATCCGCTTTTCTTTTAAAAGGCGGTATCGTTCTATCTCCGACCGGATGCGTTCAAGCCGGTCCCCGCCGTTTTCAGAAATAGCCCGTTTCAGATCATCGCGTTCGTTCAACTGGTCACGCCGTTTTTGGTCGAGGGTTCTGATTTTAGTTTCAAGTTGTCCATGTTCTTCGATCAGATGATCCAGGCGTTTTTTCAAGAGCACTTTTTTATGAAACGCAAAAAACGGGACCAGGGCATCCCGGCAGTTTCGCATGTCGTTCCGGTTTTCCGTCAGCACGATCTGTTCTTTACAGTCCACGACCAGAGGAGTCAACCGCTCAATCTGGTCTTTTGCCTTGATCACCGAGTCATGGGCACGGTTAAGGTCGTCAAAATGGTGTATCAGGGCATCTATTCGGGGCTGGACATCAAAGGCTTCAAGCATGTGTTCTCTGACGAAATCCGTCAGGTTGCCCACGGATTTCATGGATACGGTCTGATGAAAAAGAGAAAGGGCCTGTTCGTTTTCAATGCCAAAGCGGCGGCGGAAGGCTGCGCCGTATTTGGGAAAGGTGTCAAAGATTTCAACGGAAGGCCGTTTTCGGAGCTGTTTTTTCAGCTTTCCGATATCCGGCCCGAAATTCGAAAAGTGTTCGGCGATGGTCAATGCGTGGTCAGAAACCAGATAAAACCGTTCGGGCTGGCCCTGGCTTTCCTTGATCCAGAAGACCTGTGCAAGGGTCACTTCCTTTCCATAGCCTTCATTTTTGAATATGCCAAGAATCACCGAAAAGCTGTTGTGATCCCGCAATGCCACAGATTTGGATGCATGGCCGATGTCGCTCCTCTCGGACTTGAAATACCCCAATACATAAGACCGCAGGCTGCGCTCTTTTGTATCGGCTCCCGCTGCTTTATTGTAGGCAATGCGGTTGGCCGGGACCAGAAGCGTTGTCACCGCATCCACCAGCGTGGATTTTCCTGAACCGATATCTCCGGTCAGCAGACTGTTTTTACCATTCAGGCCAAGACGCCAGACTTCTTTATGAAAGGTGCCCCAGTTGTAAACCTCAAGGGTATGGAGTCTGAAACCGGCCAGCACATCACGTTGTGAAAAATCGATGCGTTGTTCTTCCATCAGCCCTTATCCTCCGGGGCGGCTTCATCAGGAGAAGTCTGATCGATATATTCTTTAAGCCGGTTATCGAATTCAGAAAGCCACTGGGCATCCACAAAGGCTTTTACAATACGGAGCACCTCGATGGTGTCCTTCTGCCCTTTGAGGCGGCGGATAAAGCCCATGTCTGCGATTTTGTTCAGGTGGGTGTTGATCTTATCCACCATGCGGGCTTCATTTGCGGCCGTTGGAAAAAACACCTTGACGGCATCTGAAATTTCTTCAAGGGATAATATCAGGCGGCTATCATCTCCTGTGACGTCAGTTTCAGCCAGTTTTTTTCTCAAAATTGCGATGATCAGACTCACCGGGTAGGATAACTGCCGTCTTCCCACCAGCCTGGGTAACGGGTCTTCCCCTTCTACAGGTTCCCGGGTTCTGAGCCAGGCATATCCTTCTGACTCGTCAAGCAACAGTTCAAGGCCCATCACACGTACATAATCCCGGATCACCACCTGACTGTCCAGAAGTTGCTCCCAGAGTTTTAAATCATTTTCCTTGACGACCACCCCCTTCATCAATGCGATCAAGGGTCTTGCCATGGTGTCAAGGGGTGTTTTTAAATCGTCCATTTGTTACCTGCTGAATATGACGGCGGGGAATTCCGCCCACCGGGTTATCCCATGCCGGTCTGTCCAGGAGACCTTATGTGTTGCCTGGTCATCGAACAGGGCTTTATCATCCTCACCGGCAATGGCGAGATACGTGACCAGTTCGGCCAGTCCTTTTTCCAGAGGAGATTCTTTTAAAATATCTGCAAGCGTTACCTGATCCCTGTCCTGAAGGGCTTTCTGGATCATTCTCTTCAGCCGTGATTTATCAACAAATACCGGCGTATATAACATGTCCGAGGGAACCTCCGAGCCGTCTCCTATCCGCACTTCTCCATCAATCACAGGTTTGACCGGTGCCTTGTAAAGCGGTCGTTCCATGGGAAGCACTACCTGGGGAAACGTATCGTCCATTTCCATGAAATTTTTGTCCGGCATTTGATTCCTTACCAGAACGGCATGGCTTTCGATGCTCTGGATCACCTGCATGATCCGCCTGTTTTCAAGATAGGCCTGGTCATCCAGATAGCGTCTCAATTGACCGGATAATTTGGCAACGGTTCTCTGGGTATGTTCCCCGGCTTCCAGCCAGTCGTAGTGGATTCGTTTCAGGCGCATATCCGGTGCCATGGCTTTTACGGCGTTTAGCTCAAATACCTTATGAAGAAGCATTGAAAGCTCCTCCTGTTTTGCCGGTGACATCAACAGATCCCAGAAAGCATTGAAACTTTTTCCCTGATCTGATTCGGCGATCACATCCCTTTCCCCGAAAAAATCTTCCAGAAGTGCTCCCTTGCTCCCTTCCCACAAGGCGATCTGTTCCCTGACCTTCTGATCCAGGTTCCTGAAATTGTATTCCACTTCGCGGAAATCACTTAACAATTCCCTGGCTGTTTTGTTGATTTGCTGAAAGCGGTCTTTTAATGCCGTATCGTCCAGCACATCCAGATGCCCGGAACGGACCCGATCAAGCTCTCTTTCGATCTCGGCTTTTCGCTTTTCAAGCTCCCGGATGCGTGCCTCAGCATCAGCTTCCGAGCCTTCCACCATCTGGCGCAGCAGTTCAAACACCGTCATGAGCCGGGATTCGGTTCCGATAAATGGCCGCTGAACCAGATTTTCAAGCCAGGCCACCGCCTTTTCAACCGCCGGCATCAGATCATAGTGAACCTCGTCCGATCCCTGGGGATAGAATTTTCTGAGCCAGCCCTTGTCATCGCTTGCCCAGTCATCCAGATAGGCTTCGGCGCTTCTTGGAAACGCATTTTCCCCTTCACTCTGACGAAGCCCATACAGGTAATCCTCAAGGGCGGAGGAAAGGTCTGCCCGGCTTAAGGTTCGCATATTGGGTATGATAAATATTTTATGAAGAAAAGCGGCGATCAGGGGACTGTGATCTGCCACCAACAGCCGCCATGCCGGATGTGTTTTCCTCAATGTAACAAGTGTTGAATAGTCAAAAACCATGCTGCGTTATTTCTTTAAATGATGACATTTCCCCATGGATTCGTTTTACCCGTGCTTGACAATCAAGGCGCAACCATTTTATGGTTCAGGCGTTTGATCATGTCAACACTAAATAATAATCGATCACAGGAGAAACCAAAATATGCAGGATAAACAAACCCTTATCGAAATCTGGTATGCAGGCCTCAATGACGCGTTCCGGAAGACGCGTGGTCCTATGGCTACCGCAGGCTGTCATGACCGCCCTCAAATCCGGTTGTTCTATTATGGCTTGGTAGGCATGGTCTTCATATCAATGAGTGTTGGATTGATCATTGTCATCCCTTTTCTGAAAGAGATCATATGGCTCGCCGGGATTTGCGCTGTTGTGGCAATGGTAACACTTTATCAGGCGGTGACTTTTTTCAGGGCTTTTATTCAAGTCAAACAGGCGGTCGATCAGGGGAAAGACACCGATTATGCCGATCCTTTACGCTTCAAGGTCATGGAACAGGCCCTTTCATGGGGTATTAAGAAAGGCATTGTCATGCATCGTGAAGGGAAATATGAAATGAAACAGGGATAAAAAAAAGAGCGCCCCATACTACAAGAGGCGCTCTTTTTTATTAAAATCCTTTATGGACGATTTATTTCTTTTTACGCATCAACGCTGTTTCCTTATCCGGGACTTTGGGCAGATATTTGAACGCTTTTATCAATGATGGGGCCTTGGTTGTGGCCACACTGACTTCAAACGTATAATACTTGCTGACCCCTGGCACCAGATCTTCCCCGGAGGTGGCATCACCCGAAACGGTTCCCACACCTGAAAAACTGATGGAATAGGTACCCACACTGTCCGGCGCTTCAACGCCCAGAAGCATGGCCGTGTGACTTCCGGCGGAAAGGCTCATTGTATAGACGTCGGTGTAATCGGAATCACTTGCATACATGGTTCCTTTATACACGCCATCCACATAGAGCGCAAACGCATCATCCTTGGCACCGCCATTGTCTGAGACTGTGACCACGATATCGCCCTGGATCACTTCATAGGTGACTGTATTCGACCAGTCAGACCAGGTTCCGTCAAAGCGGCTTCTTGCTTTCACATCGTATTCACCTGTGGTAAGCGAGTTGGGAATGACAATCTTCAGAGCGGTTTCCGAAGCACTGCTGATCAATGCCGTGCCTGGTCCCACCATGACCTCGTTGTCTGAAATAATATTGCTGAAGCCAGCCCCATACACCGTGGCCGGAACACCTGAGCCACCTTGATCCGGAGAAATCGAACTGATTTCGACTTTGGTGACGATTTCCACGGCATCCTCTTTTGTCACCGTGGAAGAAGCGATGTTTTTCGGGTGAAGTACCGTGACATCGAGCGGTCCCTCGGTGTACTCATCCAGGAACCATCCCGGAACCGTTACGCTCATCTTGGTGCCGTCTCCGCTGATATAATCAGGTTCATTGGTGGTTTCATACCCTTTATTGTCTGTGAATGTGATTCGCGGACGATAGGTGGTTGTGAATACATAGCCTGAAACAATCTCCCCAAAGCCCAATCCTTTGATCAGGAATTTTTTATCCTTTCCGTCCGGCTTGACTTTAGAGGGTTCGACGGAGTCGATCTGCAAGGGGAATTTTACGTTAAAGTCAATCACACTGTCTGTCCGGATGAGATCGTCTACGGCCTTTCCAGCGTTGACGCCATTGCTGACATGGCCTGCTGCGTCATAGGCTGCACTGACCCAGCCCAGGCCCGGTATGAGTTTCACGCCGATCTTGGCAGCAAGCTTTTTAATGGCTTCTTCGGCAAACCCGGCACCATAACGGACGGCGATTGCCTTGGTAATGGGGCCTGGAGGGGCACTGGACAGATCCTGCCACAAGGCCATAACGAGCCCTTTCACACCATCCGCGACATTTCCTTGAGCAAAATCGTCGATAATACCGGGCATGCCAAGGGCATTGTTCAAAATGATACTGGCCAGGTCTCCGGGGTTCATCTTGACAGAGATTACCGATGAAATCGGTGGCCAAAGCACCCGCTCAACAACTGTTCGAACAACCAGCCATTTATAAATATCCGTGCTGGCGGCGATTTTGGGATCATATGCCTTGTCAGATCCGGGGGTCACCACCTGGACCGTGCAGTTCTGTCCTTTTGGCTGTGTGAAGCTCGAAGTGGCGGCCCAGAACAGAAGGCCATAACCCTGAGGACCTGCCATGCCTCGAATTCCTGAGATGTGGGGCTGTAATACCTTGCCGTTTGAGGCCGTAATTTTTACAGACATATAAAGCTGGGTATCGTTTTCAACCGATACATTGCCATCATCGCCTGCGGTCACCATAATGTCATCCACTTCCGTCGGTGTGATGGTCGCGTCAGACAGTGCTCTCAACTGCTTGCTTAAACTGGCGGCAAGACTGACTGCCGGCGTAAGCGTTTGGTCGGAAATCCCATCGGAAATCGCTTCTGCAGCCGCTGTGATAGCGGTTTTCATCTTTTTCGTGATATCCGAATTATTTTTGTTCAACACATACGGATCTTTTGCAAGTTTGGTTTCCAAAAGGCTCCCTAAATCAGTGATCTCCGAAAGACCCTGCAGTAGGGTTTTTGCTGACCCTAAGCTGGTTTCGCTCACAAGGCCCTGAACGCCTATGGCATCCCATACCAGAGCCAGAGCCGTGCTTTGGCTGTTGAGGGTAATAGAGTAATCGCCGGGAAGGGATATCGCTTCCAGGAAAACCGCATAGGTATAGGTGGACGCATTTGTGTCCTCAACCATAGCCGTAACGGTGGTCGGGCCGTTGTATGCACCTGTGGTGGTGAAATATCCTGATGAATCCGGATTGATTTCAGTATCCGGAGACAATGCCCAGGAGACATCAAGCGAAGTCATACTTACGGAACTGCCGACAGGAAGGGTAATGGAGCCTGAAAACGATCGCGCCAGATCCACCCAGATCACATTGGAAGAACCGCCTGATCCTGACACATATGCATCCCCCCGTTTTGCACCATAGGGAATGTAAACGGTAAAGGATGTTGCTGACCCATAGCTGTTGGAGGAAGTGGTCGACGCTTCAGAAAAATATACCGTCAGGGTGTCGTTCAGGTTTAAACCGGTAAAGGTCACTGACCCACTTCCTGCGTTAACTGTGACATCTGTCAAAATCGGCGCGTTCGAAGCCGGGATAACCACTCCCAAAGAATTGGAATAGGTTCCGCCTGATGCAATGAACACTTCAACCAGGCCGCTTGCAAAATCCGAAGGCCAGGTAAAGGTGAGCGTATCCGTATCGATGGTTGTGGGATTCAGGTTGATGACGCCATTTTCCCCCCGGATGGTGATCCAGGTCGAGGTGGTTGCGGATGGAAGATTTGCGCCATAAATGGTTACGGAATCGTCTGAACGGGCCACATTGTCCGTGCCGACCGTGTTGTTATATAGCCGATCAATGGACATGATTTCTTCGTCATCGGATAAATCCGCCGAGGTCAGGGCCGTGAGACGGTCATTGTCATTTACGTCAAGAATGCCGTCCCCGTCGTCATCCACATCCGCATAATCCGGGGTCCCGTCCTTGTCCGTGTCATCGGGATTGGTTGGATTGGCACCATATTCATCAGCATCATCAATGCTGTTTCCGTCACTGTCATCATCTATAAAGTTGGGAATGCCGTCTGCATCTGCGTCATTCAGACTTGCCAAAGCTGTTGCCGAAAGATCGGATCGTTCATCTTCATCGAAATATTCAACTGCATCGGGTATCATGTCACCGTCACTGTCCAGGTCCCACCAGGGGGGCAGTCCGTCGTTGTCGGCGTCTTTATAGAGGGTCCAGTTGCTGATTGCCTTATAGATTTCGAGATAATCGGAGATACCGTCGCCATCACTGTCTGCGGTCAGGTGGTTACTGTCAAGCGCTTTTTCCAGATCATCGGGCACGCCATCCAGATCCTCATCCACAAAAATTTTAATGGTGTAAGTCCAGTCAGCATTGCTCTTGCCCAGGTTGTCAGTTGCGCTCAAATAGTAGTTGCCGGTTGTCCCAATATAAATAGAAATGGCGGTTGATCCGGCAATATAAGGAATATTGGCCGTGGTGGAATTTACCGCTGCGCCGGTGCTCTCCATAACGGCGATTGCAGGCGTCATATCCGTATCAGCTCCTGTCAGTATCACGCTGTACCGACCGGCGGTACTGAAGGAAATGTTGAAATAATCGATATCGGTTCGTCCGCCTGTGGCAGAAATCGCTCCGGTAATGGTTCGGGGAACGCTTCCGGCTGTTTCCGAGCGGCCGATGCCGTCATTCTGATTGGATGCGGAGGTCTCCGTCGATTCGGCGTATGTGCTGAAGACAGACGCTGTTGCACTCAACGGAAAATCATCTGTGATATCGCTTATACCGTCCCCATCCACATCGGATTCGTAATAGTTACCGGTGCCGTCGCTATCAAAATCATAATGGGAGGCTTTATCATCGGGAAATAAATCCGCAGTATTGAGGAACCCGTCCCCGTCCCTGTCCAGGTCATTATCATCTTCAAGACCATCATTGTCCATGTCATCGATCAGTTTGACAACGACCGTATCGGTTTCGGTCTTTCCTTTACCGTTACCGACCTGAAGCTGCAAGGTATACTCACCCGCCTGATTGGCGTAAAAACCGGTTACCTGTGTATTGGCGGAGGTAAACTTGTAAGTCCCGGAAGCGGTCTGGCTTACCAGGGACCAGGCCCATTCGTTACCTGTAGAGGATGCCGCATCAAGAAAAACGATTTCATGGGTATCCGGGCTGCTAAGATTTTGCGTGGTCACGCCTGTCCGGTCTGTACCGGCATCTGCAACCGGGTCCGGAATGGCCGTTGAATCCCCTTTTTTAGATGACCCGCCACCGCCACCGCTTGCAACAATAGTGATCAATCCCAGCAAAAACACCAGAATGATCCCTGCATTACGTAAAACGCCTGTTATTTTTTTTAAATGAATCATGTGTTAATTTCCTTTCTGTTTTGAAAATTAAACCCTATTTGTCAAGAGGTTACATCCGGAATCGTATCGTGATCTTATATAAGTTGATATTTTTCCGAATCAGGTTTGCTTGAAGTAAATGATGAGACAGGATACTTGAAAAGGGGCCGGGAGTCAATATTTTTGAAAAAATCCTGGATATTTCTGCAATTAAACCCATACTGAAAAATATCGAAAGGAACAGTCCACATTGGGAACTGTTCCTTTTAACTGCTTTGGGGAAATGGAATAAATCTACACCACAAAGATCATGATAAAGGCGATAACGAGCGAATAAATACCTGTTGATTCAGAAACCGCCTGACCCACAAGCATGGTTCGTGTAATAATCGGGGTGGCTTCTTCGTTTCGGCCAATCCAACGGATGGCCTGTTGTCCTGTAAGCCCTTCTCCAATACCTGGACCGATTGCTCCGATTCCCATGCAGATACCGGCCCCTAATAGAGCGGCGGCTGAGGCTAATGAAGCTGTGGCCGGATAGGTTTTAAATAAGAGTATCATGGCGATTAGAAGGCCATATATGGAAGTCGTTTCTGCCACCGCCATGCTCAACATCATGACGTTCACTACCCGGCTCATGGCTGTTGGATTACGGGCGACACTCTCGACGCCTGTTTGTGCGACAAAACCTTCGCCTACGCCTGATCCTATGGCGGCAATGCCGGTTGAAATTCCGGCGCCCAAAAGTGCCGCCCAAAATGGGGCAAAGGGTCTGGCCGAATAGTCCATGAAAATCAGAAGAAATGATGTTACAAGAGAGTAAATGGCCGATGTTTGCGTGATGGCCGCACCGATCAACATGGTCGTGGTGATTTGGCTTTTGGAGGCAGGCTGTCTCGCGATACCGATGGTCGCCGCACCCGCTGGTAGTCCTGATCCGATCCCCGAACCGATGGCGCCGATTCCCATGCATATACCTGCTGCAATCAATCCAAATGGGGCAAGGGGTGATGTTGATGATCCGCCGGTAAAGAGCAGGAGCATGGCGATCAGTAAGCTGAAAATCGCCGCCGATTCTGCGACAGCCTGGCCGAGAAGCATCGTTCTTGCGATGTCATTATACATATCCGGCCGTCTCGACATGGCTTCATTGGCGCATCCGGCTGCATATCCTTCACCTACAGCCGATCCAATGGCACCAAACCCCATAGACACGCCTGCACCCACAACACTTGAAACCCTTATCCATGATTGTATATCCATTATCTCAATACCTTACTATAATAAAAGAGGAACCTGATTGAAAGTAGATATGTCGTAACCGCTCGCCGTCCTATTTGGAAAATTTGTAAGCGAGATAATTATCTATGAATTTCTGATTGTCCTCTTTGGTTATTGCACTAGGGAGTTTTCCCATTGCAATTCCTATGGCCGACTCTATCAACTCCGACTTCAATTTCTCTTTTTCAGAATATACTTGATATTCTATTTTCTTTTTAGTTTTCTCTAAAATTAAGATACTCTGATTTTTGGCGTTCCTGATGATCTCCTGTTTCTTTCGCTCACCCTCTTCGATAATTTTCTGTTTGATACTGGAAATATGCTCATTTCCTCTTTTTATTTTTTCAAGCATATCAGCATTTTTCTTTTGCGCGTCTAAGTTCTGTTGTTCCGCCGCGCTAATTTCCTGAGCGATTTTATCTTTTTTTTCCTTTAAAAAATTAACTACCGGTTTTTTGGCGAATCGAACGATAATGTATGCGAGAATAAAGAAATTCAACCACCTCATAATAAGATCATATGTGGGGCGCCATCCGCCAGCCTCTGAAGCAAATGCGTCAAACGGTAAAAAATGGATAAAAAAGAGCGCACCCAGGATAATAGACACGAACTTTAGGTAGGGTGAACGGTTTATTTTCATCAGGATAACCTCCGGTTCAAGACTTTCTCCATGATTGCATAGGCGATGGATTCAGATTCTTCTTTAAGGTGCTTTTTTGCTTCTACAATTTGAAGATGGACCTCTTTCTCTGCTATTTCCGTATGTTTGCTGATTTCATTCTGGGTCTCTTTCTGTAAGTCGGCAGCTTCTTTGCTTCCCGCAATTTCCAGCTCTTTTTGAAATTGGAGCGCCTCTTCTTTCGCCATTAACTCACGCTCCTTTAGCTGGACAAGAAGTTCCTCCGTCTCACGTTTAGAGTATACAACCTTCTGTTTCAGATCCTCTATATACTGACTTCGGTCTTTCATTACGGCCTGCAACGGACGGAACATGATGCGGTTGATAATGAACAGAAATATCAGGAAAGAGAGCACCTGAAATACCATTGTCGCGTTTACAGTTATAAGTGCAATGTTTTCAATTAGTTCCATTAGTTATTGCCCATAAATAGCTTCGATCAAACAACAAACAGCAATAGTAATGCGATAACCAGAGAATAGATTCCGGTAGATTCGGAAACTGCCTGACCAACAAGCATAGTTCTGGTTAAAAGACCCGCCTCACTAGGATTTCTACCGATTGCTTCACACGCTTTGGCGGCAGCCATTCCTTCACCAACACCCGGCCCAATTGCGCCTAATCCCATTGAAATTCCTGCCCCAAGGCATGCTGCTGCTTTTATAATATCTGCGCCTTCTATTGCCATTTTATCCTCCTGTTGATTATGTTTATTGATAATTTATTTGGATATTTTCACTGATTATTTTGCCTTTAACGCAATATAAACTGTTGTGAGCATGGTAAAAACAAATGCTTGGATTGTACCGGAAAAAAACCCGAAAAACGCATTCAGAAAGGGTGGTAGAAATAGACTATATGTCAGATAAGAAACGACCAATATAATAATGGAGCCTCCCATGATGTTTCCGAAAAGACGGAAAGAGATAGAGACGACATTTGCCAGTTCTCCGATAATATTTAAGGGCAACATCATGAAAAACGGTTCTATATAACCTTTAAGATATGTTTTCAAACCTTTTTCTTTGATTGCGGTGTAGTGGGCGATAAAACACCCCATAAGTCCCAGTCCAAGCGTCGTATTTAAATCTTTGGTTGGTTCATCGAGATGGGGGATAATCCCCAACCAGTTTGAAAGCACCAAAAACATAAATAGCGCGCAGATCAGAGGTGCATATTTTTTTCCTAATTCCTCTCCGATCGTTTCCTCTGCAAGAGAGAAAAATTGTTCTACAAACAATTCGCCAACTATCTGTATGGGGCCAGGCAGAATGCTTTTTTTCCCCGCGGCTGAAATTCCAAATATAATAAGGAAGGCTATGACAATCCAGGTCATAATCATGACTTCAACATTGAATGTCAGGTCATGCCCCATAAAATGAATAATCAGTTGATGAATTTTTCCTAATTCTTGCATGATGATTCCATATTAAGTCTGTTTACGAATGATGGATGCTATGTAAATGTACAGATGTTCTAATAATAGTATGATCTGAATAGAAAATATGCCGATGACAGTCGATATAAGATTGAAATTGTCAAGCTTGATTGCCATAACGATGGGGATGGATAATAGAAGATAACGGAAGAAAATTGAGCCAAGAGATATTGCAAAACCCTTTCCTTTTGTCTTCCCTATTCGAAGAGGGATGGCTTCACCCATCAGAATAAAGTTTAAAATACTGAAAAGGGCTCCCAATATAAGTCCTTTACCGATAGCGCTTTGGTCTATAAATATGGATATGAATCCTATAACGATGGCAGATGAAAGTGCTTTAGAGCAGTATTTTTTTTGTGTTTCTCTAAGAGTCTCCATTATCTGTAATCTTCTTGTTTTCTTTATCTTGTTCTGTCACTTCAAGAATCTGACGATAAACGACATTTCCCCCGCCAATAACGCCCAATATGGTAAAGATCGTTGTGAAAATTCCCTTTATACCCAGCCATTTGTCGATATAAATCCCGACAAACAAACAAAAAATAATGCAGCCAGCCATCGTCAGGCCGATCTGCATAATTATCTGAACGTTTTCGGCCCAGGCCCGGTTTTTTTTATAGTTAAAGAGCATTTCTTCTTTTAAAAAAACCCGATTAGCAAAAGACAATGTGCATAATGTCTCCGCATATTGATAATTTCCGGTATCTACATTTTTTTTAGACATGCGTCAACAATTAAAATGAATATTCCGGATTTATTTTTAAAGAAAGAACGGCTGTCTAACGATTTAAAAATATTAGTTTTACTAATCATAAACCCGGCCAATGCATTCGCTATTGAAATATATTATCCAGGCTGATATTACGGTTGGTCGATGGATATGGATTGAAATACTAGGAAGGAATTGTCTGGTCGGGGCGAGAGGATTTGAACCTCCGACCACTAGACCCCCAGCCTAGTGCGCTACCAGACTGCGCCACACCCCGATCAAAACAAAAGGTACCTAACACTTAAAATTTAACATGTCAAGGATTTGAAACAGGAATCATCGTGAATGACCAAAAGAAAATAATTCCGGATAGTTTGACGACTGGTGATACAATCGGCATTGTTGCTCCTGCCGGTTCTGCGGATATGGACCGGTTTGGTAAGGGAATCGAGGTATTAAAAGACATGGGGTTTCAGGTGGTTGTGCCCGATGATCTGTTTTCACCTGAATCCTACCTGGCTGCACCAGATTATCAGCGGGCTGACATTTTTAACCAAATGATTGCGGACAGGGCAATAAAAGCTCTGATTTGTGCGCGTGGCGGATTTGGAACATTGCGCATCTTGTCCCTTGTCGATTTTAATTCAATCCGGGCACACCCCAAAATAGTGGTCGGTTTCAGCGATATTACCGCACTTATTGTGAATATCTATTTGAAAAGTGGTGTTGTCACCTATCACGGGCCGGTTGTAACGACATTGGCCGATGCACCCATGCAAACGATAGACGTGCTAAAGGGTGCATTGACCTCCGGGCAATCGTATCAAGCTGATTTTGATCAATTGGCGTCAATTCAGGCCGGCCAGGCAGAGGGACCTTTAATAGGTGGTAACCTGGCGACGTTGTGTCATTTGACGGGCACGCCTTTTATGCCGGATTACGACGGGCATATTTTGTTCCTGGAAGATATTGACGAACCCCTGTATAAAATTGACCGCATGCTGACCCAGATGGAACTGACGGGCAGTTTTAATCATGTGAACGGTGTTGTGCTGGGAGCCTTTGAAAACTGTGGTGATATTGAGTTGATTTATAAGCTGTTTCATGAAAAATTCCATAAGCACGAGATCCCTGTTGTTGGGGGACTGGAAATTGGCCATAGTCATGCAAATGTCACCATACCCATAGGAGCCTTTGCGGTAGTTGATGCAGATCGCGGAATACTGATGATCAATCCGTCGTGAATATAATTCTAAATCGGTTTAATACAAATGCCGATATCAGCAAATATGGCCTGAGTTTCAGAGAAGCCTGCATGGATAATTTTTTTCCTCTTATGATATGAAAACAACGCGTATTGAAGAAATGATGAATCAGGCTATTGATGAGGGGGTTTTCCCTGGAGGAATCCTTCTGGCTTCAGTGGAAGGAAACCTTATATTTCATAAAGGGTTTGGCGTTACAAAGATTCATTCAGGTGTTCCGGTAACTGATAATATTGTTTTCGACCTGGCTTCACTGACCAAACCGCTTGCAACAACGCTTGCTGTTATGAAACTGATGGCGCGTGGATTATTGCAGCTGACAGACAGCCTGGGAGATGTCTTACCGGATTTTAAGAACACAGATAAAGCATGGATTGCAATCAGCCAACTGTTGAATCATACATCCGGGTTGCCAGCATATCAGCCTTATTTTGAAAAACTGATATGTTTTCCTGAAAAGGTGAGAAAAGAAAAGCTGCATGCCCTGTTGGCTGATGAGCCCTTGATTCATCCCCCAGGCGGATCCGTGCAGTATAGTGATATCGGATTCATGATCCTTTCCTGGATTGTTGAAACCATTTCCGGCATGAGACTGGACCTTTTTCTGGAACAGGAAATATATGGCCCATTGGAAATTGTACCGCTGTTTTTTCCGGGGATGAAATATGAAAAAAATGTGCCGGATGGGCGTTCTCATTATGTATATGCCGCAACCGAAAACTGCCCGTGGCGCAAAAGGCTGCTTGAAGGCGTTGTGCATGATGATAATGCCTATGCTTCAGGCGGGATAGCGGGGCATGCCGGACTTTTTGGAACAGCCCGGGCCGTGTTTGATTTATTAAGGTTTCTTTTGTCAGTATATAAAGGAAATTCCGGAAGGGGAATTGTCGATAAACATGTGCTAAGGATATTTTTTGCACCCCAGCCTGGTACAGGCAGAGCACTGGGTTTCGATTTGCCGTCAAAAATCGGTTCAAGTTCAGGCCGTTACTTTTCTGATACCAGTGTGGGGCACCTGGGTTTTACCGGCACCTCATTCTGGATGGACCTGGATCGGGAGATTATAGTGGTTCTTCTTACAAACAGGGTTCACCCTTCAAGAAGCAATGAAAAGATAAAAATATTCAGGCCCAAAATTCACGATGTTGTTCTGGAAACAATTATATCAAGTAAAAAAAATTTTAAAGATTGAATTCGTGAATGGTTTAAACTATTATCACGCATTACCATTTTCTCCTTGTAATGGTTATGTATTTTTGATACCGATTTTTTTGAATTTCCGCAGTTTATATATTTTTGCCAGTGAATGACCTGATGCTATCTTATTTCTTCATGGCTCAGGGGTGTCAATAATAATGGTAGAATAATTTTTACGTTGCCGAGCAGAGGTTGCCGGTTTTTTGCTGCGTTTGATTTTACAGTCCAGATAGTAGTGATATCCTGTGGGGCGGTTCCAGATAATGAAGAAGGAACGGATAGATTTCAACCATCAACCATCAACTATCTATTTTAAATAAAGGGGAATTATGAGTCTTGTTGATTCGTTATTGGGTGTTTTTTCGAGTGATTTGGCCATAGATCTTGGCACGGCAAATACACTGGTATACGTGAAGGGTCAGGGGATCGTTCTGAGTGAACCATCGGTTGTTGCGGTTCGGACGGACAATAGAATGAAAAACAGGGTTTTGGCTGTTGGTCTTGAAGCAAAAAATATGCTCGGCAGAACTCCTGGTAATATTATTGCAATCCGACCCATGCGAGATGGGGTTATTGCGGATTTTGAAGTAACCGAAGCCATGTTGAAACACTTCATCAGAAAAGTTCATAACAACAGACGGACATTTGTGAGGCCCCGTATTATTATTGCCGTACCATCCGGTATTACGCAAGTTGAAAAGCGTGCTGTGAAAGAATCCGCAGAATCTGCAGGGGCAAGAGAGGTTTTTCTGATCGAAGAACCCATGGCCGCTGCGATTGGCGCGGGGCTTCCCATTACAGAGCCCACATGCAACATGGTCGTCGATATTGGTGGCGGCACCACAGAAGTTGCTGTCATATCCCTCGCAGGTATTGTTTACAGCCGGTCATTGAGAGTTGCAGGCGATAAGATGGATTCGGCGATTATGCAGTACATCAAACGTAAATACAATCTCCTGATTGGCGAAAGAACTGCCGAAATTATAAAAACAACTATAGGTAATGCCTATCCAGACCCTCAGAATCTCGAAACCATTGAGGTGAAAGGACGGGATTTGGTTTCAGGCATTCCCAAAATCCTCGCAATTGATTCTGAAGAAATCCGTGTGGCAATCAGTGAGCAGATCGATGCGATTGTTGAAACAGTGAAAATCGCTTTGGAGCAGACACCTCCTGAACTGGCAGCGGATATTGTTGACAGGGGAATCGTCCTTACGGGCGGAGGCGCTTTGTTAACGAACCTTGATAAACTGCTCAGGGAGGAAAGCGGACTTCCAATTACAGTGACTGAAGATCCGTTATCAACCGTGGCATTAGGTTCAGGCAAAGCTTTGGATAGCATTGAAATATTAAGACAGGTCGTAATCTCATAATCCATGTTTTCAAAAAAGACGGTGATGGTTGTTGCATTGATCATTCTGATCGCTGCCAATATTTTACTGTTAACGGTCTCCAGCCGGAACCGTTTGCCTGCCAGTGATGTGGGACCTGTTGCGATTACAATAGTCGGGCCTTTACAGAAATTCGTTTCGCTTACCATGGATTGCGTTCATGATATATGGAAATATTATTTCAATCTCATTTCCGTGGCAAAAGAAAATGATGCATTGAAAAAAGAATTATTCATTGCGGCTGAAAAAAATAACCGTTGCACGGAAATAGAAATTTCAAATGAACGTTTGAGAAGTTTCCTGAATTTCCACAAAAGCTATTCCACAAACGTCCTTGCAGCAGAAGTTATCGCGAAAGATCCTTCTTCATGGTTTAAAACAATTGTTATTGACAAAGGTAAAACCAATGGTGTTGAGAAGGGGGCTCCTGTTGTAGTGCCTGAAGGCATTGCCGGTCAGATTATCGAAGTCACTGATAATTATTCAAAAGTGCTTTTAATCATAGACCGCAATAGTGCGGTTGATGCTCTGGTCCAACGGACACGGGCACGTGGCATTATAAAGGGTGAATCAACCAATCAGTGCATTTTGGAGTATGTTTTACGAAAACATGAAATCAGTGTTGGCGATACAATTGTTTCATCTGGACTGGATGGGGTATATCCAAAAGGGTTAAGGATAGGTGAAGTTTCGGAAGTCACCAAAAGGAATTCTGGCATTTTTCAGGAGGTCATTGTGACGCCTTATGTTGATTTTGAAAAGCTTGAGGAAGTTCTGGTCGTTATCAATCCTTAATACGCTAACCAGCCCATATGTCGCCGGTCATATTCTATTTTTCATTACTATAATACATTGGATTCTTGTCTGTTTCATATTTCGACAGGATAATACTGAGCGTCCAAGATGACATATTTATTTTATTTTATCATAAGTTTTATCATTGTCGTTTTTCAAACAGTTATTCTCGTGAACTCCCCGTTTATCCGACACGTGTACGATATTATACTTGTATTGATTATCTATGTCGGGCTTTTCAGACCTGTTTCAGAAGGGGTTGCCGTTGTCTTTATCGTTGGTGTTTTCATGGATGGCCTGTCCGGAAGTCCTTTCTGGGCACATACAACGACCTATTTCTGGCTTCTCATCATTGTAAAATGGCTGATTCAATTTTTAAACGCCGGTAGTATGATTTTGCTTCCCTTTACAGTGTTAATAGGGATTTTGCTCGAAAACAGTATTTTTTTGATGGTCTCAAAGGGTATAGCTTTACCTTCGGGATTATTGGTGAGTGATATACATAAAATATTTTCCCAGATTATTTGGGGGACGATAACAGGCCCCCCTGCCATTATTCTGGTAAAAAAAATGCATGAACGTACAGGGATTCCCGTATTGCCGGGAGATCGATCTGAAAAGAAAAAATAACCGGCTATAGTGATGCCTATCTTCGTGACTGTAAATGTGTTGAGCCATAAAGACGTGCATATAAATTAACAGGATCGACATTGAAAATATACACAAACAGCGTAGATATAGAATGGTATAAGCAGCGCTTGATCATGATGGTGTTTATTGTCATGGCTGCCTTTGCTATCCTTGTTATACGGCTTTTTTACCTTCAGGTTATCGAGGGAGAGGAGTTCAGAAGGCTTTCGGAGAATAATTGCATCCGGTTACAGAGTATTGATGCACCCCGAGGACTCATATTTGACAGGCATTCCGAAATGCTTGTTGATAACAGGCCTGCTTTTGATTTAAGCATTATCCCAAAAGACACCAGCAATCTTAATCAAACACTTGAAACATTGTCTGCGTGCATTCAAGTCCCTCCTGAAGAGTTAATGGCTGAAATTAAAAAATATAAGGGGGATTTGTCCTATAAACCCATATTGTTGAAAAAGGATATCGGACGGGATTTGCTGGCAGCGGTGGAAGTGCATAAATACAGCCTGCCAGGTGTATTTGTAGATATTAAGCCCTTAAGGCATTATATCCATAAAGAAAGCGCGGCACATCTTTTAGGATATATGGGGGAAGCAAGCGCCAGAGAAATAGGAGGTTTGCAATATCCTGAGGTCAGGAGCGGCGATTATATCGGCAAGTTTGGTGTTGAAAAAATCTATGAAAATGTTCTTCGAGGCAAGAGAGGCGGACGCCAGGTAGAAGTAAATGCAACCGGCCAGGTCGTACGCGTCATTGATACGGTTGATGCCATTCCAGGTCATAATGTCATACTGACACTTGATTTGCCACTTCAGAGAAAGGCTGAGGAACTTCTGAAAGATAAAGTGGGAGCAGTGGTGGCAATGGATCCCACAAATGGCGAAATTCTGGCTATGGCCAACAGCCCTTCATTCGATCAGAATATATTTGTGGATGGACTGACCACAAAAGAGTGGCAGGACTTACTGTCAAATCCCCATAAACCTATGGTCAATAAAGTGACACAAGGCGAATATCCCCCTGCATCAACCTATAAAATTGTGACGGCCATAGCTGGACTTGAAGAAGGCGTGATTGATGAGAATACAGAGTTTTATTGCCCGGGTTTTTACAAGTACGGTGACCGAATTTTTCAGTGCTGGAGAAAAGGCGGGCATGGTCATGTCAGTGTCGTAAAAGCGATTTCCATGTCCTGTGATGTGTTTTTTTATCAGGTCGGCCAGAAACTGGGGATAGAAAAGCTGGCATGGTACGCCAAAGGATGTGGTTTAGGGCTGCCCACTGGTATTAACCTTGACCGTGAAGCTGAGGGGCTTGTGCCTACAATCTCATGGAAGAGACAGCGTTTTGGGCAGCCCTGGCATAGCGGTGAAACGCTTTCCATCGCAATTGGGCAAGGGTATAATCTGGCGACACCCGTTCAGATGGTTGCCTTAATTGCAGCAGTTGCCAATGATGGTGTGAGATTTAAACCGACTGTTCTGAAATCAGTCATAACTGCAGGAGGCAAACAGGTATCATCGGGTGAGCATAAAATTACAGGCAGGCTACCGGTTTCAAAAGAGGTTCTCGATATTGTCAAAAAGGGCCTCTGGGAGGCGGTAAATACAACTTCAGGTACGGCATGGATTGTGCATTTAAAAACAATAGAGGTCTGTGGAAAAACAGGTACTGCACAACTTGTCAGTCGAAAAGCCAGCGACGAGGGTATTGGTTCAGATGACCCACGGCATCTTCAACCTCACGCATGGTTTGTGGCATTCGCACCTTATGAAGAACCCAAAATTGCTATTTCAGTAATTGTTGAACATGGTGAACATGGCTCCAGTGCAGCTGGTCCGATTGCACGGGAGCTGATCAAACAGTATTTGCTGAATGAGGGTTGATTCAACAGTGATGAATTAAAACAGGATAGGTAACGCATATGTTTGACAGGCGATTGATAGAGTATTTTGACTGGGTTCTTCTTGGCGTCACATTGTTGCTTGGATTGATGGGGATGGGTATCCTGTACAGTGCTGTCGCAGCAGGGGAAATTATACCTAATCGGGTCTTGTTTATCAAACAGCTCATCTGGTTTGGGGCAGGTCTTGTGCTGATGTTTTTTTCATTTCTTATCAATTATAAAAATTTGGACAGATGGGGGATATGGCTGTATATCGCCAGTATTGCACTTCTCGCAAGCGTCTTGGTGTTTGGGAAACTGGTTGGCGGTTCACAGAGATGGCTTGTTTTAGGCCCTGTAACCATGCAGCCTTCAGAAATTGCAAAACTTGCGGTGATTATTTTTCTGGCAAAATACTATGCCAAATATTCAAATATCAATGGAATGTCCTTAAGAGAGCTTATAAAGCCTTTTCTTATCGTCTTGATTCCTTTTATGCTGATCGTAAAACAGCCGGATCTTGGCACGGCAATGCTTATCGTTTTAATCGCTGCATCAATGACTATTTTTGTAAGAATTGAACGAAGAACGCTTATCTCTATCATGTCTGTATGTATTGTAACTATTCCCCTGATCTGGTTTTTACTGAAAGGATATCAAAAACAGCGAATCCTGACCTTTTTAAACCCGGACAGGGACCCTTTAGGGGCTGGATACCATATTATTCAATCCAAAATTGCCATCGGCTCGGGAATGATTACCGGCAAGGGGTTTTTGAAAGGGACACAGAATGTTCTGTCATTTTTACCGGAACAGCATACGGATTTTATTCTTTCAGTTCTTGCGGAAGAGTGGGGATTTGTGGGTACGGGTTTAATCGTCCTTATATATCTTTTGTTGATTGTATGGGGATTGAATATTGCTCACGGATGCAGAGAGCCTTTTGGTGTGATTTTGTCTGTCGGGATTACGTCAATGCTTTTCTGGCAGGTGTTTATCAATATAGCCATGGTCATGGGGTTAATGCCGGTTGTCGGCGTGCCACTTCCATTGATCAGTTATGGGGGGTCTTCAGTTATAACAACGATAATCAGTATCGGCATTTTGATAAATATAAATATGAGGCGGTTTATGGTTGATTGATGGCACGCCTTAAAACCTCTAATAACCGGTGCTTAATGTGAATGGTGTTTATTTTTACCGGCTGACCTAAAGTACTTGCCCTGGAATTTTTATTGTGGGATATAGAGAGAATTTCATGGTATTTATCTGACTTCTTTTGAGTTCAAATGGAAAGTTGCTTTAAGTAAGCCCTGAAGAAAAAAATCAAAGCCTAAAAAAGTTTTATTATCATGCAAAAGAAGGCAAGAAGTTAAAGATGAGGACCTGAGGGGGAAAAATGCGGAAAAAAAAATCAGAGCCTATTAATACATTTTTAGGAACAGATACAAATATCGAAGGAACTATCAATTTTAAGGGCACAATCCGCCTTGATGGCAAGGTAAAAGGAAAAATAAGCAGCATTGGCGGTACGATTATTGTTGGGCAAGGCGCTGTCATCGAAGCGGATATAAAAGTCGAAAAAGCCATTATCATGGGTGAAGTGAAGGGCGCTGTTGAGGCAACAGAGAAGATTGAGGTCTTCTCACCAGGCAGTGTTGAAGGGAATATAAAAGCACCCGTTATTTCAATTGATACAGGTGTCAAGTTTACAGGCACATGCAACATGGATGCGGTGACAACCCACGATAAAAATTCAGACCTCAAGCTTTCCTTGGGAAATGAGACGAATGTCAAGAGTTTTCCAAAAACAATTTGACAAGAAACTTGTTTTAATGATAATAGCTTCCGTTTAATGGTTTCGGTAATTTGATTTTTTGCAGGTTGTTGTAATTATAGTGTAAAACTCTATAAAAGAGAATATAAATATTTACTTTCATTCAAGGTGGCGGAGGATTGATCGATGGTTAGTGTTGATGTGTCGCTTATTTTACAGATCATCAATTTCATCATTCTCATTTTTGTTCTAAATCTTGTCCTGTACAAACCGATTCGAAATATTCTTTCACAGAGAAAAGAAAAAATTGAAGGGTTTGAAAGGGACATAGATACCTGTATTGAAAACGCAAAGGAAAAAGAGGATGCTTTTTCACAGGGCGTTAAAAATGCAAGAGCTCAAGGGTTGAAACAGAAAGAAGTCTTCCTGGCTGAGGCTGCAGAGGAAGAACACAGGATGATTGATGAAATTCACAGGAAAGGCCAGTCTGAACTGACTCGTATCCGTGAAAAGATCGTGCACGATACAGAAGCGGTGAGGGTGAGCCTTAAAAAGGAGGTTGATGATTTCGCAAAAGCAATTGGCCACAAGATATTAGGGAGGGAAATTTAATGGGACTTTTAAATCGAATGCCCGGTTCGGGGCGGTTTAGCATCACGTTGTGGGGATGCGCCTGTGTGATTTCCATTCTTTTCTTTGCGGGCATTGCATTTGCATCGTCAGCTGGCGGACACGGACCTGTTGAGGCAAAAGAATGGCTTAACACAGACTGGTATCGTGTGATGAATTTCGCTGTTCTGGCAGTGGGACTATTTTTAATTTTGCGTAAACCGGTATCTCAGGCATTGAGCTCACGAATTAAAGGCATCAAAGATCAGTTGAGCGAGCTTGAAATCCAGAAAAAAAATGCTGAAAAGACACTCGCGCAATACAATGAAAAAATATCTCATCTTGAGCAGGAGGCATCAAAGATTATTGCTCAGTATGAGGAGCAGGGGAAGGCGGCCAAGCAAAGAATACTTGAAGAAGCTACAGCCGCAGCCGCAAAGCTTGAAGAACATGCCCGCAGGAATATTGATAATGAATTTAAACTTGCCAAGGTAAAGCTTCAGGAAGAAATCATTGGGAAAGCTCTGGCCAAAGCTGAGGAGCTTGTTCATAAATCAATTACATCTGATGATCAGGAAAGATTGGTTGACGAATACATAAACAAGGTGGTGGCATAGTGAAAAATATTGTTATTTCAAGACGTTATGCCAAGGCACTCCTGCTTATTGGCAAAGAAGACGGTTCGATTGATAAATATAGAGAAGAATTGGAAACAGTATCCGGTTTACTGGATAAGGAGAAAGACCTTGCTCAAATCCTCTGTAATCCTATTTACGATTTTGTCCAGCGCAAAAATGTTTTGCAGGCAATACTGGGCAAGCTTGACGTAACCAGGGTGATGTCATCTTTTCTTCTCTTACTGTTTGATAAGGGACGATTTGGTTTTTTGAGTAGTATTAATGAGTTTTATCAGAAGTTGGCAGATGAATTAAAAGGCGTCGCCCATGCGAGCCTTGTTTCAGCTACTGCGCTGTCATCTGAAGCTGTCGAAAAGATTCGCAGTTCCCTGTCAAAGCTAACCGGTAAAGATATTATTCTGGATACTGATCAAGACCCCAGTTTGATTGGAGGTATTGTGACAAAGATAGGCGACCTTGTACTGGATGGCAGCATAAAAACTCAACTGCTCAATATGAAAGAATCTTTTAAAAGGGGTGAGAGTGTATAATGGAAATTAAAGCTGAAGAAATAAGTCAGATTATCAAAGAACAGATTAAAGATTTCGACAAGAAGGTAGAGTTGAGTGAAACTGGTGTCGTCTTGTCGGTAGGTGATGGTATCGCAAGGGTTTATGGACTTGAAAAAGTTATGTCGATGGAGCTGGTGGAATTTACCGGTGGCGTCATGGGCCTCGTTTTAAACCTTGAAGAGGACAATGTCGGTGTTGCCTTGATGGGTGATGATATGGGGATCAAAGAAGGTGACATTGTCAAACGTACCGGACGAATTGCTGAAGTTCCGGTAGGTGAAGCTGTGTTGGGTCGTGTTGTAATGACAACAGGTGAGCCGATTGACGGAAAAGGTCCTATTGATGCAAAAGAGTTTCGACGCGTTGAAATGGTTGCCCCTGGTGTTATCGCAAGAAAGAGCGTTCATGAACCCATGTATACCGGATTGAAATCGGTTGACGGTATGGTGCCCGTCGGTCGTGGACAACGAGAGCTGATTATTGGCGATCGTCAGATCGGAAAAACCGCTTGTGCTGTTGATGCCATCCTTGCTCAAAAAAATTCAGATATTTATTGCATATACGTAGCGACCGGTCAGAAGAAATCAACGGTGGCGCAGGTTGTGGCCGTTCTTGAAGAACATGGTGCCATGGAATATACAACTGTTGTATGTGCATCTGCAAGTGAACCGGCCGCGCTTCAATTTTTGGCGCCTTACGCCGGCTGCGCCATGGGAGAATATTTTAGGGATAAAGGCAAGCATGCATTGATTATCTATGATGACCTTTCAAAACAGGCTGCCGCTTACAGACAGGTATCTTTGCTTCTCAGACGTCCACCTGGACGGGAGGCTTTCCCCGGTGATATTTTTTACAATCACTCCCGTCTGCTGGAACGTGCCTGCAAATTAAATGACGACTTAGGTGCTGGTTCTCTTACTGCACTACCCATTATCGAAACCCAGGAAGGTGACGTTTCTGCATTTATCCCCACAAACGTAATCTCGATTACTGATGGTCAGATTTACCTTGATAAATCCATGTTCTTTGCCGGCATCAGACCTGCAATTGACGTTGGACTTTCCGTATCGCGTGTTGGTGGTGCGGCTCAGATCAAAGCCATGAAACAGGTTGCAGGTACGTTGAGACTTGATATGGCTTCCTACAGAGAGCTTGAAGCCTTTGCTGCCTTTGGTAGTGACCTTGATGCATCAACACAATCTGTTTTGACCAAAGGACGAAGGCTGGTTGAAATTTTAAAGCAACCCCAATACAAACCACTGCCTGTTGAAAAACAGGTCACTATTCTTTTTGCAGGTACCAAAGGTTACCTTAACGATTATCCGATAGAGGTTGTTTCAAAATACGAAGCTGGACTGTATGATTATATTGACAATAATCATCCGGAATTGTTTGCACAATTGGTAGAACAGCAGAAGATTACAAGTGATATCGAGCAATTGATGATTAAGGTATTAAAAGCGTATGGTGAAGAATTTAAGGATACCATAAAATAACGGTTTGTTTATCACAATACTAACATGGAAAAGCTGTAAAGGTAAATTGGTATGGCAACATTAAAGGAAGTCCAATTAAAAATTGCCGGTGTGAAAAAAACCAGGCAGATAACCAGCGCCATGAAAATGGTAGCTACCTCCAGGCTGCGGGGTGCTCAAATGGCAATGGAGGCTTTTCGTCCATACGCTTCAAAATTTGCTGAAGTGCTGGGAAGCCTGGCTTCAAAATCCGGAGAAGATTCTAGCCCATTGCTGGTCCCCAGAGAAGAGGTTAAAAAAGTGCATATTGTTTTGTGCACGTCAGATCGAGGACTATGCGGTGGATTTAATATCAATCTGATAGAGCTTGCCCAAAGCTATTTAAAAAACAATGCGGATAAAAATCTGGAGGTTTCATTCACAGCCTTTGGCAAAAGAGGTCGGGACTGGTGTAAAAAACAACAGCATACGATCACGGATGAATATATTGGCGTTGTCGGTGCTAAATTTAATTTCAATATTGCATCAACGTCCGGCAATAAGCTGATTAACAAATTTTTATCAGGTAAATATGACGAAGTCCATGTTGTCTTTTCCAGGTTTGTAAGTGTCGGAAAACAACAGGCCACCATGAAACAGATTCTTCCGATTCCTCCTATTGAAGTTGTTGAAGAACAAGATAATGAGGCGAATGACGTTTATCTGCCCGAGCACATCTGTGAGCCTTCCCCGGAAGAACTTCTCAATGATATGTTACCCAGAAATGTGTTTATCCAGATTTACAGTGGCTTATTGGAAACATCTACAAGCGAGCATGCGGCCAGAATGTCTGCAATGGACAATGCGACAAAAGCTTGTAATGATATGGTTGGTGAGCTTCAGAGATTGTATAACAAGGCAAGACAGGCCGCTATTACTGCGGACTTGATGGATATCGTAGGCGGTGCTGAGGCCCTGAAGGGATAGCCTGAATGACTGATATTAACAGATACTGAATATTGATGATATAGGAGGTAATTGTGGGACAAAATATAGGAAAAATTACACAGGTTATGGGGCCTGTTGTGGATGTGGAATTCGAACCAGGAAAGTTACCGGCGATTCTAAGTGCGTTAGCGATAACAAGCCCTGTAATAAATGACGATGAAGATAACCTCATCGTTGAAGTTGCCCAGCATCTTGGTGATAATGTGGTTAGGACAATTGCTATGGATGTAACAGACGGCTTGGTAAGAGGAATGAAAGTAAAAGATACAGGTAGCCCGATTATGATGCCTGTGGGTAAAGCATCCTTAGGCAGAGTAT
The DNA here is from genome assembly GCA_018816735.1 of Pseudomonadota bacterium. GTDB lineage: Bacteria > Desulfobacterota > Desulfobacteria > Desulfobacterales > JAHIVH01 > JAHIVH01. The sequence continues at coordinate 46,479 of JAHIVH010000118.1, forward strand.
TAAATGTTGTGGGGAGGCCGGTTGACGGATTGGGTCCTGTCAGCATGGAAAAAACCATGCCTATTCACAGGGCTGCCCCTGCATTTACGGAACAGGATACGTCTGTTCGAGTGCTTGAAACCGGCGTAAAAGTTATCGATCTTCTCGTGCCGTTCCCCAGAGGCGGTAAAATGGGTATGTTTGGTGGTGCTGGTGTTGGAAAAACAGTTATCATGATGGAAATGGTTAACAATATAGCCATGCAACATGGTGGTATATCCGTTTTTGCAGGCGTTGGTGAAAGAACAAGGGAAGGAAATGACCTGTACCACGAAATGAAAGATTCCGGCGTTCTTCAAAAAGCCGCTCTTATCTATGGACAGATGACAGAGCCACCGGGTGCACGTGCTCGAGTTGCTTTATCGGCACTGACCTGTGCAGAGTATTTCAGAGATATAGAAGGCGCAGATGTGCTCATTTTTATTGATAATATTTTCCGGTTTACTCAGGCTGGTGCTGAAGTGTCTGCTCTCTTGGGACGTATGCCATCTGCTGTTGGTTATCAGCCAACACTTGCGGTTGATATGGGTGGTCTTCAGGAGCGAATCACTTCAACCGATAAAGGATCCATTACTGCTGTTCAATGCGTATATGTACCTGCGGATGACCTGACAGACCCTGCGCCTGCAACGACATTTGCCCATTTGGATGGTACGGTTGTTCTTTCACGATCTATTGCCGAGCTGGGTATTTATCCGGCTGTTGACCCCTTGGACTCTTCGTCAAGAATTCTTGACGCCGCCTATATCGGGGAAGAACATTATGAAGTTGCCCGCATTGTTCAACAGACACTGCAAAAATACAAGGAACTTCAGGACATTATTGCCATCCTTGGTATTGATGAATTGTCTGATGAAGATAAACTCGTTGTTAAACGTGCAAGACGATTACAACGATTTTTGTCACAACCCTTCCATGTTGCTGAAGTTTTTACTGGACTTGAGGGGCGCTACGTAAAAATTGAAGATACCATCAAAGGGTTCCGTGAAATTTGTGAAGGCAAGCATGATAGTCTGCCTGAAGGTGCATTTAACCTTGTTGGTACAATTGAAGATGCGATTGCTAAGGCTGAAAGAATGGCCAAGGAATCTTAAAGAACAATATTAGGATAAGCTATGGCTGATTATATAAAACTTGAAATTGTTACCCCTGAAAAAGCGGTTGTCAGTGAAAATGTCAAGACCGTGATAGCTCCGGGTTCATGCGGTGAGTTTGGTATTCTTCCCGGACATACAACTTTTCTGACGACATTAAATATTGGGGCATTGCGTTATGTTGATAAAAACGGAACTGAGCGTAAGATTTTTATTAACGGTGGATTTGCAGAAGCTCTGCCAGATAAAGTGACTGTTCTTGCGGAATCTTCTGAGAGGCGACGTGACATTGATGTGGAGAGAGCCCGACGTGCCATGGAAAGGGCTGAAAAAAGGCTTGGCGAAGATGACGCCCAAAAAAAGGACATTGATGTCATTAGAGCTAAAGCTGCAATGGCAAGAGCAATGCACCGATTAAGAATTGTCGAATCAATCAATCACTAAGTCGACTATTTCTCGATAGTTTATTTTTTGCGGTGACAAAGATATAGATATAGATATACATGAAAGGCGATCCATTTGAAATGGGTTGCCTTTTTTGTTTGATTCATATACGGAGAGTATAGTTCGACATAACTGTATCATTTAATTAAAAAAATATGTATTTTCTCGAATATTTTAAGATATTCGTATTTAGATTTTTAGTCATGTAAATCAGGAGAAGGCGTGGATTCCATTAAAAATGAGATCGGTGTTATCATTTTGGCCGCAGGTAAAGGGACGCGAATGAAATCAGACAAGGCAAAAGTCCTGCATGAGATACTGGAGCGACCCATGATTTCATATGTGGCTGAAACAGCGGTCAATATTGCGAACGAAAATGTAATTGTGGTTGTTGGTCATCAGGCTGAAAATGTCCGGAAGGTTGTTGAGAAAGATTATAAAATTGCCTTTGCCATACAATCGGAACAACTGGGCACAGGACACGCTGTGATGTGCGCGTTACCTTATTTAAATAATAATGTAAAGTGTGTTGTTGTTTTGTGTGGAGATGTCCCTTTGATTTCATGTAAAACAATAGAGAATCTCATTCAAAAGCATAAAGATGAAAAATGTGATATTTCGCTTCTGGCTGTCGAAATTGAAAACCCAGCCGGATATGGTCGTATAATATTAGACGTGCATGGTAAGGTCTCAAATATTGTCGAGGAAGCGGATGCAACACCAGAGCAAAAAAAGATAAAAGTTATTAATGCAGGTATTTATTGTATAGATACAGAATGCTTAAAATTATTATTGAAAGATATCTTACCCAATAATGCCCAGGGTGAATATTATCTAACAGATATTATTGAAGTCGGAAATTTGCAGAATAAAAAAATTGGCCTTTCGATAAGCAAGGAACAGGACGAGATCATTGGAATAAATGATGTAAAAGCATTACAAGTTGTTGAAAATATAATGCGAGAGCGTTCAGGTAAAATATCTTGACTTAAATTTATATAAAAGCTTATATAGTTATTCAGATTTCAAGAGGTGGAAATGGATATCAGCAGGATATATAATACAGTTGATGCACTTGAAGGAAAAATAGATCATTTGCTTGAAGTCTGTAATAATTTAAAAAATAAAAACAATGAACTTCAGGATAGAATTGAAGATTTGGAACAGGAGCTTCAAAATAAAATTGAGGCGGAAGGTCGGCAGGCAGAACAAAAGGAGATGGTTCAAGCTAAAATTGACAGCTTACTGGTTAAGTTAAATGATTTTTCTGAATTGTCTTGATTTAAAATAATAAATATTAATTTGGAAAGGCAGTGTTCAAAATCATTGGATGATATTGTAACAATAGAGCTTTTTGGAGATACATATAGGTTTAAGACTGAGGCTGAGATTGAAAATGCGAGAAAAGTTGCTGAGTATCTTGTAAATGAGGTTGAAAAAGTTGAGAAGCAACTTGCAGAGAAGTCTACTGCGATGCTACGTTTCAGGCTTTTACTTTTGGCAGCATTGAATATTTCAAGTGACTATTTTAAGCTTAAAAGTAACCATAAAGATTTATTGGAAGATCTGTCTGATCGATTGGTGTCTATAAACGAGAAAATCGATAATCATTTACAGTGACTTTGTGTCTCTCCTTGAGATTAGCATTATTAACGCTGCAGAGCCTTGCCCTCTCATGACGGATGCTTAGCATCATTTCTATTAAAATTTGCAGAAAATAACGCCCCCTATCGTGTTCGTGATCGGATGATGTTCTTTTGCTCAATGTTAGTAAAAAGGGAGCCTTCACTTGTTTTGGTGTGCATGTTCTGCATAGACAGAAAAGCCTAAAGAAACTACAGGGCGCCCACCTTAAATTTTGGTTTAAGGACCAACCAACACGGCACAAAGATGGGGGGCATTTACCTATTTTATTTAAAAATGTTATTACCCGTATAATCGGTAACAAAGCCGTTTATATAAATCGAGCAGGAGAATATTAAAATGGACAGCATAATTATAGGTCTTCTCGGATTCGGGGCTGGTTTTGTTTTGGCCTACTGGATGAAAAGCCTACTTGTTACAAAACAGGCCAAAACTGCAGCAGAAGATTCAATGAGGGTGTTAGAGGAGTCCAAGCAGAGAGCTGATACACTCCTTAAAGAAGCCAAGCTTGAAGCAAAAGACAGGCTTTTCAAAATGAAAAGCGAGTTTGATCAGGAAACCAATGAGATACGAAATGAATTAAAAAGGCAGGAAAAACGTCTTCTACAAAAAAGAGAAAGTCTGGAGAAACGTCAGGATACTTATGAAAAAAGAGATAAAGAGCTGATTGTTCGTGAAAAAAATATTATTAAAAGTGAAGAGGATATTGAGAAAAAACAGAAAGAGTACCAAATCCTTATTCTAGAACAAAATGTTCAGCTTGAAAAAATTTCCGGAATGACTTCAGAACAGGCCAAGGAGCTTTTGCTTCGCGCCATGGAAAACGAAGCCCGTCATGAAGGCGCCAAGATGGTTAAACGAGTCACCACTGAGGCCCAGGAGGAGGCAAGCCGGGTTGCTAAAAAAATTATGGCAACAGCCATTCAAAGATATGCAGGTGATTTTGTGGCTGAAAGAACAGTTTCTGTGGTTCCTTTGCCTGAGGATGAAATGAAAGGGCGCATTATCGGCCGGGAAGGAAGAAACATCAGGGCTCTTGAGGCGGCAACCGGTATAGATTTGATTATCGATGATACCCCTGAAGCTGTTGTTCTTTCAGGTTTTAATCCAGTTCGAAGGGAAGTGGCCAGACTTTCTTTGTTGAAACTGATTGCAGACGGTCGGATTCATCCTGCAAGAATAGAAGAAATTGTTAAAGCTGTTGAGCTGGAAGTTGATGTGGCAATCAAGGAATCTGGTGAGCATGCCGCTTTTGAACTGGGAGTGCATAATATACATCCGGAGCTGCTCAAAGTTGTCGGTCAATTGAAATTCAGGACAAGTTATGCCCAGAATGTTCTTCAGCATTCAGTTGAAGTTGGAGCGCTTTGTGGAATTATGGCTGCTGAATTGGGACTGAATATTAAACTTGCCAAGCGGATGGGGCTTTTGCATGATATTGGAAAAGCTATTGACCATGAGGTTGAAGGTCCCCATGCGGTGATTGGTGCAAAGCTTGCAAAAAAATACGGCGAGTCTCAAAAAATTGTGCAGGCTATTTCAGCTCATCATGAAGATGTCCCTCCAGAAACGGTTTATGATTTATTGGTTCAGGCCGCAGATTCTTTATCTGGTGCCCGGCCAGGAGCGCGCAAGGAGCTTCTTGAAAATTATGTCAAAAGGCTTGAAGATCTTGAACAAATTGCCAATTCGTTTAAAGGAGTCGCCAATACATATGCCATTCAAGCGGGTCGCGAACTCCGGGTTATTGTAGAAAGCGATAATGTGTCTGATGAAGACGCCGTCCTGTTGAGTAGTGATATTGCTAAAAAAATTGAGGAGCTATTGACGTTCCCCGGACAGATAAAGGTCACTGTTATCCGTGAAACACGCGCAGTAGATTATGCGAATAAATAAGAGAGAATAATGGGTGTTATAGAAATCTTAAAAGAGCGCGGGTTTATTGAAAATATGACCCATGAAGATGAACTTTTTGAATATTTGAAGGATGAAGGGGCATCTGGTTATATCGGTTTTGATCCCACCGCTTCGAGTCTTCATGTGGGAAGTCTGGTTCCAATCATGGCCTTGGCCCATATGCAAAAAACCGGTCATCGGCCTATTGCTTTAGTGGGCGGGGGGACGGGGCTGATCGGTGACCCGAGCGGAAAAACCGAAATGAGGCAGTTTATTACCCATGAAGATGTTGAGAACAATAAAACTGGAATTAAAAATCAGCTTTCAAGATTTATTGATTTTAATGATGGAAAGGCCTGTCTCATTGATAATGCAGAATGGTTAACCTCTCTGAAATATATAGATTTTCTTAGAGATATTGGCCGGTATTTTAGCGTAAACCGCATGATTAAAGCAGAAAGCTACAAGCTTCGACTCGATTCAGAAGAAGGGCTAAGTTTTATTGAATTTAATTATATGCTCCTGCAAGCTTACGATTTCATGAAACTTGCCGAGACACACAATTGTCTGCTTCAGATGGGGGGGAGCGACCAGTGGGGTAATATTGTCGCTGGCATCGACTTGATAAGACGTAAACAGCAGAAATCCGCTTTTGGAATAACGTTTCCTCTGATTACAACGAGCAGTGGGGCTAAAATGGGGAAAACGGCAAGCGGTGCTGTATGGCTCGATGCGGATAGAACCTCACCATATGATTATTATCAGTTTTGGGTTAATGCGGATGATGCAGATGTCGAGAAATTTTTGAGTTTGTTTACATTTTTACCATTAAACGAGATTAAGTATGTCGGAAATCTTGATGGCTCTGAATTAAACAATGCCAAGGCTGTTTTGGCCTTTGAAACAACTTGTCTTGCCCATGGAAATGAAGAGGCGCTTAAGGCTTTTCATGCAGCAGCCAGCATGTTTGGTAAAAAAACGATTTCAGAAGATCTCCTGCCATCCAGTTCGATACCCAGAGGGCAGTCGGAAACGAAAGATGAGTCTGTCCCATATCTGGATCTGGATTTGGATAGTCTAAAGGAAGGCATTCCTGTTTTTAAACTTTTTTCCATGACCGGTCTCACAAAATCCGGGAGTGCTGCCAGAAAGTTGATCGAGCAGGGGGGGGCATATGTGAATAACGACCGCATATCGTCAGGTGATTTGATGATTAATGCCCGTAATCTTGATGAAAATGGTGAGATTTTATTAAGAGCAGGCAAAAAAAGATATTATAAGATCAGGGTTCAATAACAAATCGCTCCTTTTGCTATTATTGAAGGTATGTTTTGATAATATTGCCTGTACTTCCAGTGCATTGTTTGAATTCTTTAGAAAACTTTGGTCATAGTGACTTTTTACCCAAAATATATTAAAGAAATATTAAAATTTTGTTTGACATTCACAAATTATAAAAGTATATAGTTCAGGTTCTCGTAAAGAGATAGTTTAGTTTTTTTGATCTTTGAAAATCAGGCAGTGAAGAAGACGGGTTTAAGTTAATTTAGTAAGAGTTTAAGTTAGGAAAGGCTTAAAGGTAATTTTTTAAGTAAAAATATGCGAATAGTTGGCATATAAGATATTTAAGGAAAA
>JAHIVH010000119.1 GCA_018816735.1 Pseudomonadota bacterium
TAATCTCCTCTTTAAAATGTACGTATATAATAACACGTACACGTTAAAAAGAAAGAAAAAAAAGCACGGTTTTTCAACTAAACCGTGCTTATGGTGTGGATTTTTGGCTTAAGGTGTGAGCTTTATCCGATTTTCAGGATAGTAAAGCTTAGAAAATAATTGGCCGAATTGGCCTAAAAAGGGCCACTATAAGCCGGAGAAATCATGGAAATGAGAACTTATGATCAATTTTGTACGCATCAAGAATATAATGGAGCATGGATAAAAACAACCTGGTCACACGCCGTCTTGAATTTTTTCCAATACTTTATTTCCTTTCTTCGTTAATCGATATTTCTGCAGGCGACTGGTAGGTTTATCGGGAATGGTGTATTCCAAGAGGCCATCCTCAAGAAGTTGCTGTAAGGATCGTTTGAGAGCTCCCGTTTTGCTTTTAAGACCGAGTTTGTTAACCAATTCTACAGCCGATAATGAGTCTGATCCAAGTAATTTAATAATTTGGTCTGACTGGGCCCCCGACTGGGCCCCCGACTGGGCCCTTGACTGGGCCCTTGACTGGGCCTCTTGGTTCTGATTTGGGTCCAACTTGGTCCTGCCCCCTTGTTCACCATTTGCCCTAAATTCAGGTACTTTGACAACTATTCTAAACACATCCCCCTCAACCATCTCGGGATCAGCACCACCATATGTCTTGCCGTATCGCATCATCTTCCGCATACCTGAACCGAGCTCATCGGCACGGTGAATTTCCCGGAAGAATGCTCCGATCACGGGATTTTTAGGAAACGGTGTGAAATTCGTTGGGTCAAGGGCTCCGAATCCATGTGGTTTGTTGCTGTTTTCGGTACGTACTTGGCCCCGTTCGATGATCAATTTAGCAGGGAAAGCATTGGTGTATTCCCGATGAATAAGGATATTGGAGGCTACTTCACGGAAGATGGCATCTCGAAGACTCACCCGCTCCATACCTTCGAGAGAAAAAGGGTCCGGCAGATGCTTTTGCACAAAAGCGATGATACGCTCATAGCTTTCAATCAAATTGGTTCTGACCAGATCTCGATCATCGTACCGATCCAGGTTTACCTTTCGCAGGATGAGATCGGTCCTGTGATGCGGTACCGCAGATAAAATAAGCTGGTCGTTTCCCAGCAATAATATACCTGCCAATGTAATACCGCTTTTACCAGTTTCAGGATCGGTCTGGTGAAGTTGAGCGCTCTTCATTAGTTCCAGATCGTCCATACCAAGCCAAGGATGATCATCTCGCCAGACTCCTGCCAATCTGCGACATTTGTCGATAATATCAGATCGCAGATCTTCACTCCGGGCATAGGGGTAGATTTTATTTTCTGAGTAAGTGGCCTGTTTTCGTTGATAAAGGTCAGCTACCTGTCGGGTATGATCAGTAATATCAAAATCACCGTCCTCATTGCGGTCATATATGCGCCCGTTGCACCTGTGTACCTGCGAGCTTTCCGGAACATAAATGCGAAGCACGGTTTTTCCTTCAACCATTTCTTCGTTTACCGACATGTATGCAGGAGGATAAATTTTTTGTGGGTTGTTGATTGTAGTAACAAAGTCCTTTTTTATTTGTGCAACAGCGTTCTTTTCAATTCCCTGAATATCCCCGGCATCCGTTACACCCAACAGAATGGTGCCGCCGTGCCGATTTAAAAAAGCACAAACCGTTTCATATACGTCACGATTGAGCTGTTTACGACAGGTCTTGAATTCAAGATCAATGCCTTCGCCCTTGTGAATCATTTCTATCAATTGGCGTGCATTTGTATTCATCCGTAATTCCAAATTCACTACGATGATGGACTCCCATCACTCTGGTTGGTTCCCGATTAATCTTAGAACCCATAGCACTATTTGTTAATAATTTATTAATCATGAACAGTTTCCAAGGACTTATTTTTTAAACTGTATCCAAAAGAAACCATAATTTATTGACATCATTACATGAAAATATAAATTTATGTCAATGTGTTTTTCCGGACATCAAGGAATGAGAACCAAGTTAAAGCTATTTTTTTCGATATTCAAATTAAAATATTTGATGATCATATCACGTTCTGGAATCCGGGTTTATTATCGATGGGAATGATCATTGAAAAGGCATTTAGTATTCTGTAAGATACTATCCTGAAAGTAGGATAAAGCGCACACTATTTGGTGGCCACTCCCAGGTACTTCAAGAACAGCCTGTCTCTGGCCACTGATTCGGTGGACCATCGATAGCTGCCCATGACAGTCTGTACCTTTGTAGTTTCAATGCA
>JAHIVH010000133.1 GCA_018816735.1 Pseudomonadota bacterium
CTTTTAATTTAATCATATTAAAATATTAATTTAAATCTATTAATCCTCTTTATTTATCTATCTCATCTATAATCTCTTTTTTTGCAGCCTTTTTCTCAGAATCCTTCTTTGTTAATGGACCAACTACTTTAACAAAAAGTCCTGGAAGTCCTGTTCCTATAGGGACAGGCTGATTTAATATTACATTTTCTATAACACTTGTGAGCTGATCTTTGCTTCCTTTTATTGTTGCATTTACAAACTGCTTTACAGGTGTTTCGAAAGTTGCTCGTGCAAGTATCGATGATTTTTGTGCAATAATTCCTATTCTAGTTACCCCCTTTACTTCTCCTGTGTTTGTCATGGCATCTGCAACAAACTTTAAATGTCTTTTATCTATATTCAAGCCTTGAACATTCAAAACATCTTGAATTTCATTTATTATAAGCTGTCTTGCAGCCTCTATCCCAAATACAATTGCAACTTCATGGAGATCATTTGAAATTAATAGATTTGGGTCAACTTCTTTCATCTCAAGCATTTTCTTGAGATTTGTTCCAAGTGTCATTATAATATAATCTCTATCCTTTTTAACTATGAGAACTTGTCTTATTCCTTTGACACCTGAAATTCTTGTCTTCTTGAGTTTTTCCTTAAGTTGATAGATTTCTTTAAAGCTCATTTCAGATGCATTTAGAACTATTAAATCTCCTTTTTCTTTTGCACTAAATCCTAGCTCCTGAAGTCTTTCAACAATTGTTTTTAGAGAAACATGTGTTTGCCTAATTCCCTCCTTGTCTATTTTTATTTCTATTTTTTTGTTGCTAAAATCAAGGTCAATTTCAGAGGCAATGTCTTTTATTGTTATCTCTTTAATCTTTTCAGCAAAAACTCTGGAATCATTTTCATTATTATATTCTTTTTTCAGATATACTTCCATCTTTGGAGATGAGGGTTTTTTTCTGGCATCAAAAATTTCTATAAGTCTTGGAAGACCCTGAGTTACCTGCATCTCAGAAATACCAGCGAAGTGGAAAGTTCTTAAGACCATTTGCGTTGAAGGCTCTCCAAAACTTTGTGCAGTTATTACTCCTATAGCCTCCCCAGGTTCTAATTCTCCATTTATATGAAGCTTTGAAACATCTAAACCATCGTCTCCGTATATAAACTGGATAATGTTGTTGTTGCTGTCTCTTATTGTTCCGTCATATTCTTTTCTCAAATCCTGCAAGGCATTTGCAAGCCTTCTGTACAAATATCCAGACTTAGGAGTTCTTAATGCAGTATCCATAAGTGTTGCTCTTCCAGTCATTGCTCCGAAGAAAAATTCATCAGGCCTTAGCCCTTTTATAAATGGACTTCGTATGAATCCTTTTGCTCTAGGAGATAAATCTCCTTCTTTGAAACAAGAAAGTGTTCTGTTTACATAACCTAAATCAATTCTTTTTCCTTCTAAATCCTGCTGCCCTACACAGCAAGCCATTTGAGTTATATTAAGCATGTTCCCTCCTCCTCCTGATCTTATCATATGAGTTACAGGATTTTCTTCTGGGAATTCTTTCTTTACAACCTCTCCTATTTTTGTTCTTATTTCATTCAAAACTTTTAGTATTTTGATTTCCCTTGATTCTTCTTTACTTTTTCCCTGTATTATTTCAAGTGTTCCTTTATTGTACGCGTCTATTATTTCTTTTGTTTTTTCTTCTGCCTTTTTTATTATTTCTTCACCGCTTTCTATTACTTTTTGTTCTACATCAAGATCTCCCAAAGAAATAGTAATTCCGGTATCTGTAAGATAATTTTTCCCAAGATTAAATGCTTTTTTGATAGTTTCAAAAGAAGTTGTTCTTCCGAATTTCTTATCAATTTCTTTTATTAATAATCCATCTTCATCACCAAAAAGTCCTTTATCTATAATTCCTTTGATTATTTCCCCTTCGTGTATTTTCACCTTGTCGCTTGTAAAGTTTATTTTTGGAAGTATTTCAGAGAAAATTTCTGTTCCCAAAACTGTTTTTTTGGAAAACTGTTTATTAACTCCTGATTTGTAAAGAATCTGATTTGCATCTTCTCTTGAAAATTCCTTTAATCCAAGAAGATATCCTCCTGTTATTGCGTCGCTTATGCATCCTACCCAGTTTGTATTATTCTTTGGAGAAAAAAGATTTTTTTTGACTTCAAGTATAACTTTTGCTTCAGCTCTTGCTTCCTCTGTCTGAGGGCTGTGAATGTTCATTTCATCACCGTCAAAATCAGCGTTGTATGGTGTTGCAACAGCAGGATGCAGCCTAAATGTTCTTCCTGTCAGAACTTTTACATAATGAGCCATAAGACTTCCTTTATGAAGACTTGGATGTCTATTGAATAAAACAATATCTCCATTTTCAAGATGTCTTTCAACTTTATAACC
>JAHIVH010000120.1 GCA_018816735.1 Pseudomonadota bacterium
TATCTTTTTGGGAATTCATTAACGATAGGATAGCCCAAAATAATAATATTCCTCCCTTACCAGATCTAATGGAACTTAAGGCTGCTATTGCCTCGGCATAGTTGCGTCTTTTCTACCACATACTTTTTGAGATGTTACTGTAAAGCTTCCGATCAGGTGGCATTGTCATTTTTCGCTTAAAATAATATCAATCTCTTTTTTTTAAAACTCTGAAATCATATCCTCTGCACCTTTACCATGTTGATATCCCGGATTCGGACTTGTCGGTTATGTATGGGTTTGTCTATCATTGGTTGGAAAGTGTCAATAAAAAATGAGAAAAACTATTAATATAATCAAATTTTAATTGAGGAAATCAAATAGTTTAATCAGGTTGATGTTCAGTGAAGATCCTGTAAAGACAGCAATGTTTACCTGTGCAAGCATCTGGTTTCTTAACGTGGAAAAGCCTAATCGTTTGACGCCCAATGAAAATATAACTGTGATTTCAAGACTTTTCTTTTTAAATACAATACCACCTTTTGAATTAGAAAAAAGGAAGGTTCGAGGCAGCAAACCCCCTATAGTTGATGTGCTTCGTCGTAGAGGAACACGATTTTTTATAGTGTATCGGTGTTGACCTTCCATCAATTTATCTGCAATAATAAGCCATTAATACTGACAGACATAACAACTTCTCTCATCGTTTGTATATAATGAGCAGGGGAAAAAGGTTATCATGAAAATTAAAAAACTTATAAAAGTGGCAAAGAAACCGGAAATTTATACTCAAGGTACTTCATCTATGTGGGTGGATGAGTATATATCCACATAACTTCTCGAAACTCATTTGAGTCAAAACACAGATTTTGCCATTAGAAAAGAAACGACTATTTCAATCTACAATCGAATGGATTTTAAATAAGGTTCCAGGGAATAAATTGAGTATTCTCGATCTTGGGTGTGGGCCTGGGCTGTATGCTGAAAAATTAGCAGAAAGTGAATTTAAAACAGCATATCATCATCAATGAAACTGGGGAAATGGAATTTTATCGATTTTGGGTACCATATTTTATCAACGCGTGAGACCCTATTGTTTCTCCAAGAGATAGAGCAAGGAATACTATATGCGAATAGACCGGATGCTTTCTATTGTCGTGATTCTCCTGAACCGGAGGCGGATCAAAGCCCAGGAACTGGCGGACCGGTTTGAGGTGAGTCTCAGAACGGTCTACCGGGATATTGAGGCGATCAACCTTTCCGGGATCCCCATTATTTCGAATCAGGGCTTGGATGGCGGGTATGAGATCCCTGACAATTATAAGTTGAACCGTCAGTTTTTGAGCCCTTCGGATATGAAATCGATTTTATCGGCTCTGAAAGGAGTCAACGCCGCACTGGATGATTCAAAGCTTTCCGTGATTTTTGAAAAAATCCAGAGCCTCCTTCCGGATGAAGAGAAAAAAGGAATTGATTGTGGTGATGAAACCATCGTATTTGACCCGATTGGATGGGACAACTCCGACAGATCGGCCAGAAAAATCCAGACTGTTTATGAAACGATCAATTCATTAAAGGTGCTCGAAGTGACCTATTTGGACAGCAGCGGAAAACGAACAATCAGAAACGTGGAGCCGATGACCTTGTTTCAGAAAGGATTTGCCTGGTATCTGTCCGGGTATTGCCATGAAAGAAATGAGTTGCGGATATTTAAATTGTCGCGCATGAAGGAACTCCGGGTCCTGAACCAGACCTTTGTCCGGAAGCAGGGAAATTTCCGGAATCTGTTTGAACAGTGGCAGCCTCAGGAAAAGATGATTGAAATGGTTTTGAAATTCTCTTCATCGGTCCGCCATGTTGTAGAAGAGTATTTTGAGTCAGCAGCGATCCTGGATCAGGATGATGCCTCTATTACCGTAAAAGCAAGACTTCCCCATGGGGATTGGCTGATAGGAATGATTTTGAGCTATGGTGATCGTGTGGAAATCCTGTCGCCGGACCCATTTCGTACAGACATTCAAAATAAAATCCGAAAAATGGCTGCCCTGTACAATTTATAAAAACAAACCTGACATAATGGTGTCAAACGCAGTGTGTATGATCTTCTCATGATCGGTATGAAATACAAATTGAAACCCATTTCACGGAGGGAAAAATGAGAGTAATTACACAAAACAAAGAATCGATCGCGATGTGCGGGCTTTACTGCGGGGCATGCCCCAGGTTCTTGAAAGAAAAATGTTACGGGTGCCGGGGGAACGATAAAGCCACATGGTGCAAATTAAGAACCTGCTGCATGGGCAAAAACATTGCCTCTTGCGCGGATTGTAGTGAATTCTCCGATGTGATGGCGTGCGAAAAGTACAATAATTTCATGGCCCGGATTTTTGGATTTGTCTTCAATAGCAACCGGTCCGCCTGCATCCGTAGAATCAAGGCCGTCGGATACGACAAATTTGCAGAAGAGATGACGTCCAAAAAGCAGATGAGCATCAAGCGAAAATGAAAAAAAGACCCCCCATCGGCTTTTCATCCCCAAGCATTCCGGTTGGGGGGCATGATGACTCTCGATACAAGAAAAGAGATTATCGCTAATAAGAGTACCACATTCACACATAAATATATGTTAAACAAATCAAATACTTCCACTGAGAAACTGCCCGTTTGCAGATGCAATGAAGAAGCTTAATCTCTCAGAATTTGGATACTACATGTGCCAGGGGGATTGGGAACTTGCAAGTAAGAATTCAGATAAACCGGAATTCATCTGTAAAAATGGTCCATCCGGTATATGGAAACACTTGGAGGTAGAGATGGTTTATTCTTATTAAAGCTTATTTTAAGATGACTTGTTGTTACCTCAGGGCCTTTTTATCCACTTTTCCCACGGCAGTTAAGGGAATTGCATCAACAAAATCTATGATTTTGGGTACTTTATATGGCGCCATGTTTTCCCGGCAGAAATTCAGTATATCTGCTTTTAACGTTTCCGCATCTTTTCGTTTTGTATCTGACGTTCTCTGGATAACGGCTTTCACGATTTCACTTCCTTCCCGATCCGTATTGGGAAGGCCCACAATAGCACAGAATTCTATGGCAGGATGTTGATAAAGCGTTTCTTCAACTTCTCTTGAAAACACCTTATATCCGCCCACGATGAGCATATCTTTGGCCCGGTCAACAATAGTGATATACCCGTCCTCATCCATTTTGGCCACATCGCCGGTGTAAAGCCACACGTCGTCCTGGAATTTTCTTAAGGCATGGTCTGATTCTCCCGGCTTTTTATGGTAACCTTTCATCACCTGGGGGCCGTTTGCGATCAGTTCTCCTTCTTCACCGGATTTAAGCTCTTTTTTCCCTGTTTCAAGATCCACAATTTTGATTTTCGTATTCTGGACCGGAATACCCACAGAACCGATTTTTTTTATGCCTTTATAAGGATTCATGGTGAGAATCGGGCTGGCTTCAGTCATCCCATATACTTCCAACACTTTTCCCTTTCCCACAAGTGTTTCAAACGCGCGAATACTTTCCACGGAAAAAGGCGCAGCACCCGAAATGCAGGCTTTTAAGGGAGAAAAATCAAGTGTTTTAAACATGGGATTGTCAAGGAGCATTTGATAGAGCGTCGGAACATTTGCCATAAGTGTGGGGCGATGTTTTTTGATTTCCTGGCAGATGTGTTTGGTGTTTCGCGGGTCAGGGATCAGGCACTGGGGATTTGAGGAGGCCAATGCAACCATCCCGAAGGCCAGACCCGCCAGGTGAAAAAATGGGAATCCGGAACATAACACGTCGTTTCCAATTTCAAATCCACTCCATGTTTCGCAATGTTTAATATTGGCCACAATATTCCTGTGCGTCAGTAATGTTCCTTTGGGAAGCCCTGTGGTTCCACCGGTGTATTGAATGAGAAGCGTATCCTCTGGGGTTGTTTCAGGGGAATAGGTTTGTGCCGGATAATCCGTCAATACAGAAGAAAACGGAATCACGATCTTGTTTTTTAGGGGAGAGATGTTGCCAAAGGGGATTTTTTTAAACAGCTTCCCCAGAAACCGTTTGGGTGCAGGCAGAAAACTGCCCACATTGGCGACAGCTACATGCCTTACTCCCGGGATCTCATCTTTAATCTTTAAAAGCCTTTCTTCAAACAACATGTCAAGAATAACCAGGGTGCTGACTTCTGCATCGTTAATCTGGTAGGCCATTTCTTTTGGTGTCAGAAGGGGAGAGATGCCCGTAATTGCACAACCTGTGCGAACGGCGCCTATCAATGCAATCAAATATTCAGGGATATTGGGAAGGTCAATGCCGACCACATCCCCCTGTTTTAATCCATTTTTTAACAAAAAGCCTGAAAATCTGTTTGCATACGAATCCAGCTCACCAAAGGTAATGGTTTTTCCCATATAAAACAGTGCCGGCCGATTACGGTCATTTGACAATCCGCTTTCCAGAAGATCCAGATAGGTGGAATCGCCTATTTCTATGGTCGGGCTGACATTTTTATCATAAAATTTAAACCAGGGTGCTCCCTTTTGTTCGATCATGATATGTCTCCTTTTTGTTGGATAACGATCTTGTCGGTTTGGAAAGAAGCGTCTTTAAAAATGGTACCATTGATTATTGGGTTCCCCATCCGGCATTATACCTTTCTCAATCCACTCTTCGGTAAGCTTTCCTTCTTTCTTTAATTTTCTGTATTCTTCCCGATACTTGATGATCTCCTCCAACAGCGCTTTGGGGTATTTTTCATCTGCCAGTTGCCAGTACAGGGGTTCAACCCGGCTTTGGAGTTTTTTGATTTCATCTGCGGGAATGGGTACTTCTTCAATTCCCTGATTCAGCAATGCCTGCCTGGCTTTCGCCTCTTCATTTCTTGCTATAAAACGCATTTTTAACAGATTGTCGTCCAGCAGCTTGCTTAAGTTATATTTCAGGTTTTTATGATCCTTTATGCCATACTTCTCCCCCCATTTATCTGCAAACGCAACAACAATGTCGGTCATTCCCTTGTCCAGGAAACAGGTGGCGCTTTCATATCCGAAAATGGGTTGATCGGTTACATATTTAAGATGCGGCCACCATTGCAATAGAATGGCGGCATTGTATCCCACCCATGTGGTGTCTATCCGGTTTGTACTGAACGCCTGGGCAACGCTGAAGAGATCCGTTGAGTAAAGCGATCCGAATCCCATTGCATCTGTTATTTCCGACCGGATGCGGTCACCACGCCATAGCCAGAATTTTGTTTTTTTCAGGTCTTCGACCGTTTGAATCTTAGTTTTTGAGCTGATAAAGGACAGCCAGCTTTCTGCCATACCGCCAAAAATATAGCCATGCTTTTCTGCGAGTCTGGCCAGCGTGGGTTCGATTTTTTCCAGGATATAGTCAATTTCCGTAAATTTGCCATTCCAGTGCAGTTCAGGTTCATAGTCAAAAAGAAAGGGGAGTTCCAGGACACAGAGTTCAGGCACCATTATCGTCGCCCCCATATTGGTGACGCCAATGGCGTGAACCTGGTGCATCCGCATTTTTCGTATGGTATCGGCCTCATCCCCCAGCACACCACCGGCATAGCATTTAAGTTTCATCATGCCGTTAAGCAGATTTTCAATATCGGGAATGATATCGTTGTTGATAAAATTATACCAGCAGGAACCCTCCGGGGCCACAGATACAAAACGCATCAAAATGATGAGGTCATCCGGAGGTGTTTTCCCTTCATTCAGGTATGGTTTCAGGTTCCAGGGATCGACAACGGTTTCGGCACAGGTTTTATGCGGCTGAAATGAAAAAATGGCTGAAAGGCAAAAAAAGATAATGAGACTGTTCAGACGATATGGATGGATCATACGTGCTCCTTTCTCAAATACTTTAAAAAATCTCCCTTGGTTTACAGGGTTATTTGCTTCTGAATATTCAACCATTCGACCAGCCACGTGCTCAGTCCTGAAAAATAGGTCACAATTGCAAGTGCAATCAGGAGAAAAATTAAAAAAGGAACGACAGATTTGCATACATTTAAAATTGGCTGATTAAAGCGCATGGCAGATACAAAAAGGTTGATGCCCACAGGTGGCGTCAAATAACCGATTTCAAGATTCATTAAAAAAATAATGCCTAAATGATACGGATTGATATTGTAATACTGGGCAATTGGAAGAATCAGCGGAACAACGACAACGATGGCGGTAAACATATCGATTAACATGCCGACAACGAATAAAAGCAGGTTTAGGATCAACAGAAAGCTGATTTGAGACGCAATCGATCCTTTGACCCAGGAAAGCAGTTGCATGGGTATTTCCTGAAAGATGAGATAATTTGCAAGGGACAGGGCCACCCCTAAAATAAAAAAAATAGCACCCAGCATGACCATGCTCTCTTCCATGATTTTGGGAATTTGGGAGAGTTTCAGCTCTTTCAGAATGAAGATCTCGACGATGATGAAATAGACAACCGTAATGGCAGCAGCTTCGTTCACGGAAAACAGCCCGCTGAAAATTCCGATGAGTACAAGAAGGGCGCCAGGGGTTTCCCACCTGGCATCCCACATGGATTTCAGAACTTCCCGGAAGCTGAACTTTATGCGGGGGATTTTGTTTTTGATACAGTAAATCGCAATAAACAGGTAAAGGATTAAAATGCTCATGACAACAGGGAGAATACCTGCGATATAAAGGCCTCGAATATTGACCTGGGCAATCAGGCCATAAAGTACAACCGCAATACACGGCGGGAGGAGGACGCCCACCGGGCCCATAGATGTTATGAACCCCAGTGAAAATTGGTCTGAAAATCCGCGTTCTTTAAGCAGAGGATATAAAATCCCTCCAAATGCCACGATTGTGACGATGGAGATGCCCGTAAAAGAAGTAAAAAGAGCCATGGATACAAGCGCCGCCATGGCAACACCCCCAGGAAGCCATCCCATTATGGCTTTGAAAAACCTTATGGTCCGAGACGAGATCTTTGTTTCAGATAGCATATATCCGGTGAATACAAACAGAGGAAGGGCTACAAGGCCTGGCGTTATGGCTATTTTATAAGTGTCTCCCATGGTCAGACCCATATCCTGGCCAATGGAATGAAAAAGAAGCAGGGTGATACCGCCTATCACAGCAAACAGCGGCAGGCCAAACACTGCGAGAACACCTAAAAGAATGATCAAGAACTGTGTCATGGAAGGCACCTGTTTTTTTTATAGTATAAACTGCTGTTCGGTCACATTTAAACCCAACATGCGTTTCAAGGCCTGTAAAAAGTATTGATAGGAAACCATGGCAAACGTATAGGGAAGGATGATTTGAAACACCCATAGCTTTAGACCCAGTGATGGCAGATCCTCCCCAAACTCATACTGGCTTGATACAAAACGATATCCGCTCCAGGCCAGGAAAAAAGAGACAATGGCAACACCAATAAACAAAATGATTTCAATAATGGTTTTTATTTTTTTGTTTTTTACAAGATGCTGGAAAATATTGATGCTTAAATGGTGGTTGTATCTGGCCCCTACAGATCCGCCCAGGAACGTGCACCATAGAACGAGATTTTGGACAAGGTCCGTGCAACCTACAAATGCTTTGTCAAAAAGCAATCTGAGGATGACTGAATAAAAAGACAGTCCTGCCATGGTTAAAAGAAGGAAATAGATCATCGTTTTTTCACAGAAGAAGAGACATCTGTCAATATACTCCAGTGCCGAGATAATCTTTTTAATCTTCATAAAGAAAATAATCCTGTTCTTTTGCAAGCAACCGTTTTGCTTTTGCCCTTGCCACTTCGTTCACCAGGTTTAATGATTTGTCACTTGTTTTTGAAGTGATGACCCGGTTTAAATGATCATGAAATTTATTCTTCATGCCCTGGGGCTTTGAATAAAATTTGGCATAGTATACATAAGGAAGCATGAACTCTCCATTTGAAAAGGATAACACTTTTTCAAACTCGGCATCGACCTTCTTCCCGCCGCCTCCTGCGAACGAGGGCATTACTGCATTATACGCCAGATAAAAAAGATGCACACCACCGAAAAAATAGGCTTCATCAAGCACTTCACATCGGTTCATGAAAGCGAATATGGTTGGCAGGCCAAGGGGCGCAGATGCTTCGTCAAAGTGGAGGAAAATCCAGCTCGCCCAGCTCATCCCTGTCCAGAAAAGCGCGGGCGCGTATTTTTTATCAAGGTATTTGGCCGCAGCTATCATATTCAAGCCTTTTCCTTCGATTTCCTTTGCAAACAGCGGATTTGTCTTCAATGCCCTCAGACCATATTCTTTTCCCGATAGATAGAGTTCACTGGCATACTCGGGATCTTCATCTTCCACGATAAGCCCGTAAGCCGTATAACTCATGGCTGCCACGGTCAATAAATCCAGATTGTCCGGCGTAAATTCAAGAAGGGATGAAATCAACACAATTATTCCGGGCAGCCCTTCTCTGGCCAGTTTGAGGTTGTTCATCTGCATGACATGATCGACCATCTGCGGGGCTGCGGGAGCTGCGGTGTTCAATCCGTAGCGTCCTATGGTGCTGCAGGAAACAAGCAGGCTGCACCCGCAGACAAGAACAATCCATACGCTTAAATACGTGACAATATGTTTCATATCAGGCTTATCCTTTTGATGATTAAACATGGGGAATGATTCCTCTCTCCCTTGCTTTAATGACCATTTCAGGTTCCTTCCAGGGTTTTTTCAATCCAAAATCTTCGGTAATCATATTGGCGCCGATGTATCCGGGGCCTCCGATAATCATCCCGCCCGGATATACGCTGGCACCGCATACATAAAGTCCTTCGATGGATGTATAGGTCTGGCTGCAGGATTCATTGGGTCTGAAATATCCCATCTGAAGCGGGACATATGCGCCGTGTTTGATGGAGCCCTTGACCATGTTTTTGATTTTCTTTTCAATATAGGTGGGCGGATAAACCAGTGTGTTTATCGGATCGAGGTCAGGCGCATAGGACTTCCATTCTTCAATGCACTTTTCGGCAAAATCATGCTTCATGCTTTCCCAATCCAGGTTATAAGGCACCAGAGATTCCCAGCGGCCGGTATGATATCCTTTGGGGGCTTGTATGGGATCGAACAGGGAGGCGCACGTGGTATGGCCGAACAGTCTTTTTTCAGGGAGTTTTCCCTGCTGAAGGGTTTCATAATGCTCTAGGAGATCATCCGTTCCCCCCACTCCCAGAAAGGTGATCAATGCCTGGTTGGCATCCTTGTTTTTCTCTGACCCCAGATACGATGGTGCGCCTTTCAGTGCCAGATGGGCGCCAAAGAAAGTGCTGCTTTCCCATTCCCATCGTTTTGCACTGTCCACCAGATGGGCCGGCAGTTGACCGTCATCAAAAAATTTCAGAAAGGTCTGGTGGGGATCAACGGTTGATGCAACGGCTTTTGTGTTAATCTCCGTTCCGTCTTCCAGCAGTACGCCATTCACATATCCGTCTTTGAGCAGAATTTTTACCACATTCGATTCATCCAGAATGACACCGCCCGATTCAATCACTGCTTTGTGGATGGCTGAAGAGAGACGGTGAGACCCTCCGGAACAAATGGCCGCGTTGGTCATCCGGTAGACGTAGAGCGGGAAAATGTAACCCAGCGCGTCATAAGGAGATAACCCCCACATGGTGAAAAGATTTAATACAGACGCTTTTATCAGGTCACTGAAATCATACATGTCGAGGATGTCAATCGGCGGGAGTTCTGCAATGTCCGAAAATCGTTTTCCCACATCGTCAGTCGCGCTGCTGAGCATTTGCACCTGTTCGATGGGCGGCATCGAGGGCACGTATGTGCATGGGATCAGTATTTTTTCACTATATTCGGCAAAATCCGTCATCATTTTTAAATAAGCGTCAGCGTCTTTGGATGAAAAATCTGCAGCCATATGCCGTGCGGTTTTTTGAGGGTCCTTGTAGAACAGGAGCGGCTTCTTCCCTGGATTGATATAGGCGGCCTGCACGTCAGGATAGATGTATTTGACGCCCCGGCTTTTGAGGTCAAAATCATGATAAACCGGCATGATCTCTGCCATCATATGATAGATGGCATGGGTGTTGTATTTGAATCCGGCAAATTCAAGGGTGTCTAGCCCGCCTCCCGTTTCATGCCGTGCTTCCAACAGAACCACTTTCAAACCGGCTTTGGCCAGATAGGCGCTGCAAATCAGCCCGTTGGGCCCGCCGCCGATTACGATTACATCATAAATTTGTTTTCCCATCGTCATCACCTCACCCCTAAATTCGTTGGAATTTGTGCCATGTTGGCCAGATACCAGTCACAGGCTCTGTGCTTCCACCAGGATTGTTCTCTTACGCCCATATCTTCCGCAATCTCATTTGCGGCAATATATCCGGACGCAAGCCAGGTGGCTCCGAATGGATGAATGGAATTGGACAAATAGAGGTTTTCGATAAATGTCCGGGAACCGCCTCCTTTTAATACACCGGGAACCGGCCTGTTATCGAAAAACTGACCGGGAATGACACTACCTCCCACCCAGTTGCCCAGGATCGCCGAAGTGTTGTTTCGCTGCATGTCAAGCGGGGTATAAATAATTCTGTCTTTGACGGATTTTTTAAATCCGGGTGCATATTTTTCAAATGTGTCGGTGATCTGATCGGCCATTTCTTGTTTGATGTCATCCCAGGAACTCAACCCCTTCAATGGGCCGTTTTTCCAGGAAACCGGGGCAGGGGGCGTGTCAAGCCATGCAAATGCGGTGTGGCATCCCGGAGGCGCCTGAGTCGGATCGGCAAGTGAGGGTACAAACCAGTTTGCCATGATTTCTTTGTGAATTTTTTTAGAAATCAGGTCCGTGTTAAACCGTTCAAGTGCCTTTGCATCATCTCCCCCAAAGTAGCCCATGAAACACTTTTGAATGCCGTCGTCAAAATCGGCTGAAGCAAACTGCGGGGCATGGTATAGGGCATAATACACACCAATGAGATTTTGTTCATTGTAGTCGAATTTGTTTATTTTACCGGCCATTTCCGCACCAATATAATCCTCGCCGATTAAATCCAGAAACGTGGGAATTACCGTGAGGTTGCTCACGATTTTTTTTGCGGAAATGGTTTCATTGGCAAAGATGGCCTCGTCGCTGAGTACGACGCCTATTGCTTTTCCATTTTCAATCCGGATTTGTTTGACCGGACAGCAAGGGAGAATTTTAACCCCGTGAGTTGTGGCTGCTTTCACAATAGCATGGGTCAGTGCATGGGAGCCGCCTTTGGCTTGATGAACCGGGTAAATGGGGCCCGTGAGAGGGCCTAAGACGGCAGTTCCCACAGATCCTACCGTGGGATGGATTGGCGGCAGGCCACCGATCCATGAAAGGGACAGAATTAACGTTTTGATGTATTCGGATTCGAAAATAATGTCCGTGGCCTTGAACCCGTTCATATTCCAGATTTCTTTAAAAGACGCGTGAACGCCGATTTTCTGATTGAACTCATCATAGAGGCGGCCCATGTTTTCTTTGGTTTTAAGGCATGGCGCTTCATACAGGAATTCATGAAGCATCTTTGTGATATCCGGCAACCGGGTCAAGAGGAATTCACCGGCTTTGATGATCATTTCCGCATCCTTGGCGGAGTGTTTCTGCCAGTTCAGGATCGTATTCATGGGGTCAACGCCCAAGAGTGCATTTTTCCCGTCTGCAAAGGTCTTTCCATAGATAAAATCGGTTGTCCGGTATTCAAGGCCGAATTTTGATAATTCAAGATCGCCCATGGCCGGACTCATTGCCGATATCAGCCACGTGGCATGTAAATTGTGAAGAAATCCCGGTATCCCTGGCTCATTGGTATCACAATGGGCGCCGCATTCCCCCCGGGCTTCAAGAACGAGTGTTTTTAAACCCGCTTTTCCCAGATATGCTGCACAGGTGAGACCGTTTATCCCGCCACCTATCACGATCACATCATAATCTTCCATCATGTGCCTCCGTCTTATGTCTATTTTTTATGCCCTTAATCGCGAGGGGCGTGTCCGGTTCATCATCTGCTCGTATGCGGTGTCCACTTTCGCTTCAAGATCGGCACCCGATGCATCGATATATTTTTGCCGGTTGATGAGATAGAGGATGTAACGGTGCAGATTTTTGAACACCAGCTTCATCATGCTGAAATTGAAAAACAGTTTGGTGAGCCCGGCGATATCCGTCGGTTCGACGGTGACGCGAAACTCCCAGTTGACCGGATCGGTGATTTTACCGATAATATAAACATTATCGCTGTCCGGTGATTTTTTGACCTGGTAATACCTGCAATCCATACGAAGTTCGGTTGTTCCCAACCCCCTTGACCACATTTTCATGATAACCCTCCTTATTGATCCCAAATGATATCGATATTGGAAGTGGGCTTGGCTAAAATGCCTCGCCACAGTATTTTTAACGCTTTTTCTCCTATTGCACCCAGTGCCTGGTCTGAGAATACGGTTTGACTGCCGCCCATGGACAATAAGATGATTCCGGTTACAGAACCCAAAAAAATTCCTGCTGCCTCCCAGGGATCTATTGGGATAACGATTTTTTCCTGAACAGCCCGTGTAGCAACTTTCACTGCTTCTCCCATACAGCGGCGTTCAAGCTCCGATACCCGCTGTTGCATTTTAATCGGCGAATTGCTGACAATTTCAGGTGTCGCTTCATTGAATATCAATCTGAAGAAGTTTTTATGCTCTTTGTAGAAGGCAAAATAGGTCTTGAAGAATTGCGCAAGTGCATCTTCGATGGCCAGTTTTTCGTGGGGAATTTCAAGAAGCATCGAAAGAAGGAGTTCCAGGCCTTCGGCTACAAGATGCATGAAAAGTTCATCCTTGTTGTGATAGTCCAGATAAATGGTTCGTTTGCTATACCCCGCTTTTGCAGCGATTTGAGACATGGATGTGCCGCGATACCCGTAACGGAAAAACAGTTCGCGGGCAGCATCCAGGATTTTTTCATGTCTTTTTTTGGGATCGGATTTTGCTTTTGATATCCCCATTCAAATAGTTCCTTTTTGTCATTTTTTTTTAA
The DNA here is from genome assembly GCA_018816735.1 of Pseudomonadota bacterium. GTDB lineage: Bacteria > Desulfobacterota > Desulfobacteria > Desulfobacterales > JAHIVH01 > JAHIVH01. Next base: position 13,024 of record JAHIVH010000120.1, read on the forward strand.
GGGGTGAGAAAGCCTGCTTCCGCTTCAGGAAGCATAAATATTTTTTAAAATCTGCTGTTCACTCAGTGAGTTATTGATGTCAATCACCTGAGAGATATTGTTTTCGAGAATTGAAAGGTAGAGGTAACCGATGGTGATCAATCTAATTGATTAATGCCTATTACACCTATTTTAAAATGTCAAAGGAAATTCTGTATGGATGAAAAAAAACGATTATATTGAGTATTTTATTTTTATATCAATAACTTATATTTTTATTGGATTGAACATAAATAGAGGGGGGTATCAAATGAAATGGACGTATTTCCTGTTTTGATAACCGATGGTTACCAAATTGAGCGGAAAAGATCAGTAGCGCAATTAACTGAATTTTTTTTATCTTAAAAAAAACGGCCATCCTTATTTGCAGAAGGATGACCGTTTCCGTTTTTATGCTGTTTGAATTAAATCAGGGCCGGATCATGATGGTCGGGTACAAGCCTTCCAGTTCTCCCAAAGGGTAGGGCTGAATGGTGTTGAAGGATATATTCTGGTTTTTCTGGGCATGACCTTTTTTTTGTTCACCTGAAAAAAATGCGCCGTTAGCTTCCAGGATATGTTGTATCCGGTCTTTGAACGCAGACACAAAACGTTTTCCTGATCCTTCAAAATACATATTTCCTTTTGAATAGTAAGAAACTATTTTTGATAAATCATTGAGAGAAATACTGTTCTCCTCCAGGTCTTCTTCATTGGTAACGATCCCCCATACCAGTCGTCCTTCGGGAATGGATAACGGTTTTTTTACATCGATAATGGTATGTGGCATAATGACACTTTCTTTTCCAATGGCGATACGGTTATCCGGCATGCCTCTCAAAAAACTGTTAAATCCAACGAAGGTATTTTTCCCGAGATCGGCTTCAATGATTTTCGCACCATGGGCTGTGATATTATACCCTTCAAGTTTTGAGTTGATAATATAACAGTTCTCCTGGGCATTTGCCCCTTTTCCCAGGAACGAATTCTGTATATACGCCCGCTGGGCAACAAGAACGTTTTCACTGATCTGGGTGTGGGGTTTTATCACTGAAAACCGGTCAAGAGATGAATTTTTGGGAACAGGAATGGAAGGCTCCATATTGACCACGTCAAAAACACGCTGGAAGGCTTCTTTTCGGTCTTCTACAAAATCAATGAACAATCCCTGTGGCGGACTTCCTGCCTGAAAATAAATATATTTGTTCAACTTGTCAGAAGGGTACTGGTAAAAGAAATTAAATACATCAGGGCTCCTTACCCAGACCGTTCCCGGATCAATATGGAGATGATTGATTTCGCCTGCCTGGACATAAGAGTAAGCGCCGATAACACAATCCCGCATGGTCGTGAGATCCACTGTCGCGAACGGACCAAGGAAACAACCATCGGATGGTGAGCCGTGGATATTGGCATAATGGGTGGATATGGTGTCTTTGATAAAGAATTTTTCAAGTGTCTCCGGATCATGCGAATAGTTATGAACCAGAGTCTTAATGAGAAAGCTGTCCTCAATATCGATTTCTTCGTCTTTATGAATTTGTATCTCAAAATCCTGAAACCGGAAGATATCGTCCTTTTTCTTCAATTCATCCCCTCTGATATCACTTTTGTATAACAGCGAGTTGGTCACCTGGCATTTCCCTAAAAAATAGCTGCCGGCAAGATTGGTGCGTTTGAATTGAAAATTCAGCGGATGATGGGGTGTGATTCCATAGAAGGCATAGAATTTAACCATCTGGCCCGGGGCCACCAGGTTGGACACAAACGGTTTCACATCATATCCCAGTTCCCTGAGATTAATATTGACTCTCTGAATGATTCTATCCAGCACTTTTTCCAGTTCTTTCATGCGTTATCCTTGATTATGCAGCTTTTTTGTTTGGATTTGTTTCATGGTATGGAATATCGCCGCGAATACATCCGACAGTCTCAAGATGCCTACAATATCGTCCCCGCTGGTAACCAGGAGGGATAAGTGCGGGCCCAGAACAAGCTGATAGATAGCTGTTTCAAGTGGCGTATTCTCTTCAACATATTCTCCGGCTGAAGGTTTTTGCATAAATTCTTCCACAGGCCTTTTCCCGGCTTTCATATAAAGATCTTCAATGGAAACGTCATCTGGCCTGTAGTGTTTTTTAAGGTAGGTAATGAAGGGATCGCTGAATCCGAATTTGCTGATGTCATTAATTTTTTTGGTTTGTTCATTTTGAGGTTCAATGGCAAGAAGTACATTCAACTGGCTTACTTTTCCAATAACCCGGTTTTGTTTATCCAGTACAAGAACGGCGCGATGATGATACTGTGTCATTTGAAACTGTTCCTGAGCCTTTTCAAGCGCCATGATCGCTTCAAAAAGGGTCGAGCCTTCCGGAACAGTCGCATATTCAGACAAGGGGACCATCAGGTCTTTAACAATGAAATTTTCCACAATGTACTCCAGCTATAAAACAAAATTTGTTTGCAATTAATTTAATGAATCCACACGCGTTAATTTTTATCATGAGTCATATGGTTTTTCAAGTTTAGTTTGGCTGCTTTTCCATTGAATTGTATTTTCCGGCCGGATATTCATTATTATATTGACCTGCTATCAGGTTTCATGATTAATTCCCCCAAACATGCAAAAAGTGTTGCCTGAAACTATCGCTATGAGAAATAACACGAATACTTGACTAACCTCACGACCGGCCTATTATGAGACTGACAATATTTAAAAGACTTGCTTTAGGATATATGCTGATTTTTATTCTCGTGATTTTCATGGGCGGGTATATTACCGTCAAATTGAACCGCCTTCATCAAATCACATGGAAGACCGCCGGCATAAACGGCCAGAGTATTAATATACTTGAGCATCTTATCTCTTCTGTATTCTCGATTGTCATGTTTGAAAAAAAATATCTGATTTCCAAAGATCAGGATTACTATACGCAGTTTAAGGAATTTCAGACCTATTTTTTGAATGATACAAAAGAACTGAGGCGGCTTCTTGATTCTATCGAGCAGCAGCAATTGCTTGCGGCTGCAAAGACCTGCTACGATAACTATTTGTCCACCTTCGAAAAAGAGGTGGAAACAATTAAAAGTGGTCTCGCATACACGAATAGCCCGGATGTTACCGAATTGAAACAAGAGGCTATCGCAAAACTGAATGCCAATCTCAATCATATCATCGATCTTCTTAAAAGCGAAAGAGACGCTAACATAGAGCTTTCCAGCCAGATGAGTAAAAATATTCTGAACCTTACAGCCATTATTACCGTCTTGACGATTATTCTGGGATTTATCATATCCATATTTAATACCAAAAGCATCAATGGCTCCATTTCTCTTCTTATGAAGAAAACAGAAGAAATTGCAGAAGGCCGGTTTGAGGTTATCGAAAATATCAATGCGCCCAGAGAAATTCAGGAACTGGCCAGCCATTTTAACAAAATGTGCATGCGCCTGAAGGAACTTGATACCATGAAGGCCGACTTTATCAGCCATGTTTCCCATGAATTGAGAACACCCATGACAGCCATCAAGGAAGCGTCCAACATGCTCGGAAAGGGAATGTTCGTCAACCGGCCGGATAAACAGGCTGACCTCCTCAATCTGATTGAATCCGAATGCAAAAGGCTTATCAAATCCGTTAACAGAATCCTTGACCTTTCAAGCATGGAAGGGAATATGATGGCATACCAGTTTAAAGAATCAGACCTTTCACAAATCGTCAGGAATGCCATCCTGAAATTATTTCCCCTTGTTCAGAAAAAAGATATTGATCTGGAACTGATTCCCCATCCGGCAATGCCTTTGATACGTCTTGATGAAGAGAGGATTGGAGAGGTTATGGAGAATCTTCTTGGGAATGCAATCAAATTTACACCTTCAAATGGTGAAATCAAGCTCTCGATAGACCATGATACATTAAAAAAAGAAATACGGGTCACGGTTTCGGATACAGGTTGCGGGATAGCCACCAAACATCTGGAGGATATTTTTGACAAATTCAAAAGAATAGATAATGGCATCGAAACCACAAGAGGTACAGGACTTGGATTATCGATTTCAAAGCATATCATTACGGCACACGGAGGAAAAATATGGGCGGAAAGCCACGAAATAAAAGGCACAAACGTTTTTTTTACATTACCGGTATCCTGATTTTACTCAGCATCGGAAACGGATGTCAGAATACATCAATTGCCAATTTTCAGTCAGGATTGTTTAATAAAAAAGGATGGTTCCATTTATCAAAAGCAGAGGTATACATTCAGAAAGGAGAATTTGAAAAGGCGATTTCTCAAAATTACAAAAGCATTCTTTTATTGCCATATGAGGCCATGTTTCAGAAAGGGGTGATTTATGCCCATCCGGACTGCCCGTTTAAGGATTACATAAAGGCCCATGACTATTTTGAGACAGTTATTCAAAAAAGAATTCATGTGGCCCCGGAAATATATAATAAATCGGTTGTTTTCAAGTCGCTTATTTATGATCTCCTTGATACACAAAAAAAATATCAGGATACGGCACAGGAACTGCAAGGAGCAACTGATCAGGTTGCTTCACTGAATACACAGGTTTTAAATCTGAATTCGCATATAGCCAACCTCCAGGAAGAGATAAATAATTTGAAAAATCAGATTGAAAACCTGAAGGAAGTCGATCTGAATCTGGAAGAAAAAAAACTGGAACCATTATATAAATAATTGAAACGAGATAATTGAAGAACACAGGGATGTAGAAAAGTGAACAGGATTCTTATTGTTGATGATGACCCTGCCATCTTGAAAGTATTGAAGGTGCGCCTTGAGGCAGATGGCTATCTGGTGACCGAAAAACAGAATGCAGACGAAGCGCTTTTTGCAAGCAAAAAAGAAATGTTTGACATGGCACTCCTCGACTATAAGCTGAATGGCGAAAGCGGGATTGAATTGATGGAAAAGCTTCTTAAAACGAATGCTGAAATGCCGATTATTATTCTTACTGCTTATGGTACGATTGAGACAGCTGTTGAGGCCATGAAAAAAGGGGCATACAGTTACCTGACCAAACCCTTTGATGATACAGAACTTATTCTCCAGGTCAATCATTGTCTTGAAAAAAGCAAGCTTGCTAAAGAAGTTAAAAAACTGCGGCGTATGGTAAATGACCAGTTCGGTTTTGAAAATATTATCGGAAAAGAGGGCAAAATGAAAAAAGTCCTCGAGCAGGTCTCCCAGGCTGCCTCGACAGATTCAACCGTCTATATTGAAGGCGAAAGCGGAACAGGAAAAGAGTTGATCGCCAAAACGCTTCACGTGTCCAGTTCACGGAAAAACGGCCCCTTTATTGCCATCAACTGCGGTGCCATTCCTGAAAATCTTTTTGAAAGCGAACTTTTCGGTTATGAAAAAGGTGCTTTCACGGGCGCTGCAAAGAGTAAAAAAGGGTATTTTTCTCTTGCCAATGACGGGACATTTTTTTTAGATGAAATTTCTGAAATGCCGGTTTCCACACAGGTGAAGCTATTAAGGGTTCTCCAGGAAAATGAATTCTACCCTTTGGGTGGAAACACAAAAATTAAATTAAGCGCGAGAATCATTGCCGCATCAAACACAAACCTGACTGAAGAAGTATCAAAGGGCCATTTCAGGGAAGATTTGTTTTACAGGATTCATGTCATCCCCATCAAGTTGCCGCCTCTCAGAGAAAGGCGGGAGAGTATTCCTCTGCTTGCAGAACATTTTATAAAAGATTTTAATAAAACCATGCAAAAAAATATCAAAGGTATCTCTTCCCAGGGGATGACCAAGCTTCTAAACTATACCTGGCCTGGAAATGTGAGAGAACTCAAAAATGTTATTGAATATTCAGTGGCCATGTCACAATCTGATTTTATACCGGAAGACCTTCTCCTGACCACACAAAAATTTGAAAAAAAAGATGCCCAAAATGAGTCAGATAACCTGAAACCCTTAAAAGAGGCAAAACAGGATTTTGAAAAGGAATATCTGACACAACTTTTGAAACTTTCCAAAGGGAATATCAGTCAAGCCTCCAAGCTTGCGGGCAAATACAGGGCCGATTTTTATGAGCTATTGAAAAAACATGCATTGAAGGCTGATGATTTCAGAGCCAATTGACAATGCCCTTGAAGGCGTTTCCATACATGGGATTTTTTTTATGAAAATCCTTAAAACAACCTGTCATTATTAAAATAGCCCTGACTGGATATTGCCTGTGGCATGTATTTGGGCACTCCTTGTGAAGGAAATTCCCTTCACATCTTTATTGCATCTAAAAACAGCATGTTGGAAAGCAACAGGCAAAAGGCACATCTGAGGCTGTAGGTATTGGCCTTCATTTAAACCATATGGACGAATGGTAATAAGAAAGGATGATTTTAAATAAATAATAATAAAATTGAGTATATATAAAATATTCCCGGCTCATGGCACAGGATGTGAATTACTATAAATCGCTAATTTATCCCCCCCACCCTGTGTTTTGCCGGAGTGATACCTGTCATTCCCGGTAATTTTCAGGTTGAGCTGAGTTCTCACCCTTTAAGAACGCCTTCTTAATGCTCAGCTCAACCCGTTTTATTCAAATTATCCTGTAGCAACTGCTGTGATAGGCATTCCCATTAATGGCCAGATAACAAGCACAAAAATACCTGTGACAACAAGGAGAAGAATGCTTGCCGGAATACCGTACAAGAAAAATTCTCCAGGTGTAAACTGTTTTGAATCATACGCAATGGCATTTGGCGCAGCACCTACAAGCAGAAGGAAGGGCATACCTGCTGCAACCAGGGATGCGAATAAAATCACTTCCTGCGCAACTCCCAGATACGGACAAAGGAGCAATGCAACCGGTAGAACGATGGCAATTGCCGCCACGTTCATGATAAAGTTGGTCATCATAAGTACAAAAAAGGTGATGGCAATAACAAATATAAACCAGTGGGCATTCTGGAAGAGCGTAATGAAATTTACCGCCATCCATTTGGCTGCGCCAGTGTCGTAGAGACAGATACCAATACTCATTGCACCTGCGAAAAGCAGAATGATATTCCAGGGAATGGCTTCAAGATCATCAAGATCAAGAATGTTTACGATAAAGAAAAGAATCGTTGAGACCAGGATAACCGCTGTTTTATGGAACGGTTTTAAAATCGGGAAAAACTGCCTTGAGGCAAGAAAGAAAATACATGCGCCGATGATAATGGCTGCTATAATTTCCTGTTTGGATATGGGCCCCTGTTCTTCAGCCAGTTTCTTCGCTTTTTCCCTCAAACCGGGAATAACCTTTTTTTCAGGTTTCAGCATAACCATGAACAAGCCCCAGAGGAGAAATACCATTGTCCATCCAATGGGGGCCATGTAATAGGACAGCTCGAAAAAGGAGACGGTTTTTCCGGCCACTTCATTGAAAAAACCCACGGCAACAGCACCACGGGCAGCCCCGAGAAGTGTGATGATACTTCCGGCACCTGCCACATAAGCCATTCCGATAAAAAGGCCTTTTCCGAATTTGGTGGGTTTGTTGCCTTCACCATAAAGCTCATTAACGACAAGGAGCAAGGGGTATATCGTGGCAGCAACCGCTGTGTGGGCCATAATGTGGGTCAGGAGTGCGGTCACTACAAAGCACCCCAGGTAGATCATACTTGTTCGCTCGCCCACAATATTCAGCATTTTATAGGCCAGGCGTTGTGTCAAGCCTGTTTTGGTGAATACGAGTCCGATGACAATGGAACCAAAAATAAACATAACGGATGGGTCCATAAAATCATGGAAAGCATCTTCTGCTGATCGAATCAGGAAAAGTACTTGCAGGACCCCAATCAGGATACTTGTAACCCCTATGGGGACAACTTCGAACACCCACCATATACCTGCCAGGCAGAAAACAGCAATCGCCCCCTTTGCCTGGGGCGTGAGGGAAAACTTTTCACCCATGGGGTCCACAGCATCTCCCCATTGCGGTGAATAATAAATAAGTGCAAAGAGGAAAATTCCCAAAAACATAAAACCAAATCTTTTCCAGTCTATTCCGGATTCAGTTGATATTGATAACGCATCTGTAGTCATTTTTTTTACACTCCTCGAATATTTGCAAGCGCTCTCTAAAGAGGTTACCAACCTTTATGCGCCACAATTTTTGAAATTTCAGCCTGACGAATTCGCTCATCGTGCTCTGCCTTTATCGTTTTTGCCGCATGTATTTTTTCTGCCAGATCATCCGCAGACGCAGGCTTTAATAAAAAGTCATACGCTCCCAGTTTCATTCCTTCTATGGCATTTTCAACTGTTGCCGCCCCTGTCAGCATGATGACCTGTAGGAGCGGATTAATGTCCTTGATCTGCCTCAGGGCCTCAGTCCCTGTCATTTCAGGCATCATCACGTCAAGAACGATAACATCGAAGTCGACTTTACCAATGATTTCAAGTGCTTTTTTGCCTGAATAGGCTATGGTCACATTGAAATCCCTGATTTTGAGCCGCTCCCCCATTGCATCGACAAAATCTTTTTCATCATCAACTAGTAAAACTTTTGTTTTCATCTGATCCTCCATTTAATTTTTTTATTTATTCTGTCGGAGGCTTTAAACGGATCTTGTTTTAAAGCTCCGGCTCTTATCGCAATTCATTGAGAATAAATGGACTATCATATGGATTTATAGAAAACAATATGGAACTGATTGATGGTGGAAAATGTGCACACCTGACCGGAGAGTTTGCACTTCCTTTTAATCAAAATTCAGGTAGGCAGGGGATGGTTGAACCGGAAATTTTTATCATCAGGTATTGAAACGTAAAATGATACCATGGGTATCCTTGTCTGCAGTGGCGCATCCATTGATCCTTTTTAAGGTGTCTTGAAGGCAGGCCCACTGTTCTGAGACTTGTATTCTGTTTGGCAGATCCGCATCCGGGGATTTATCCTTGCAGATGATTTTTACTTCAACCGTCTGATCTGATTTTTCCGGTGTAATTTGCATGCTGCTTCCGGATGAAAGCTGGCTCATCAAGGTGTCTATCGCAGATAAAAGGGCAATCTCAAATTTGACCGCACTTGTTTTGAGGGTTGCCGGAACATCCGGTTTGTCCACGTGAATAGTTATATTGCAATTTTTTAATTTTCGATGGATCAGTTTGATAATCATGTGGCTTGTTTGAAAAATATCCACATCCTTTTCATCATGATCCGGCGTGTGGGCGAATTCATTGAGGCTTGACGTCAGTTCCGATCCTCTTACGGTTTGACCCTTGATGGTGGAAAGGCATTTTTGAAATTTTTCAATGAACGGGAGCTCAGCGCCTTTATTCATAAGAAGAATATCCTCCATGAGCCCTCCGGTTTCCTTGATAATGGCAAAGATATTCTGAAGGTCATGGGTAACGCCTGCAGTGACCTTACCAAAAAAACGGGTTTCATCGGATATTTTTTCTGTCACGGGGCATCTCCCTTTTATTTGTGTATGGCACCTAAGACTTTTTCAATGAATTCATCAATTTTCAGCGGTTTTATCAGATAATCATGCGCACCCATTTTTTTGCCTTCTTCACCATCTTTTGTCGAGCCCTGACCTGTTAAAAGGATCACCGGCAGATCTTTTTTGATTTTTTTAATGCTTTTTAATGTTTCAATGCCGCTTAAACCCGGCATTTTCAAATCAAGTATCACCACATCAAACTCTTTATCCTTCACCAGCTTAATTCCTTTTTCGCCATCACTTGCCAGTTCAGTTTCAAAGCCTCTTATTTCAAGCCTTTCCGCAAGTGTTTCCGAAAAATCTGTCTCATCATCTATCAGTAATATTCTGGTTCCTTTCATGTTCAGATCTCCAATTTTTTTCTGGTATCCTTAATGATAAATATCTTGAAAAGGTGTGTTTTATTCCTATGCAATCTGATTCTAAACGATTTATTTCTGTAACATAATGCAATCCTGTTGTACATTGATTTGTTTGAAAGAAAAAGAGTTGGCCAGACAGGCCATATATGGTAATTTATCGAATTTTATCGGCATATTGTATTTGCACTGAGTCCGCGTTGATGCTATTGTGATAAGCAAATCAATTTCAACATGTGTTTTCAGAATTGGGTAAAACATGCAAGTCGCATAAGAAAAAAACGTTATTACGGTAATTTATCAGGAAAGCCTATGAGAATATGGAAACTGATTGAAACAAAAGATATTTTTTTAAACATGACGATTCCTGACAAGGATGCGATCATTCGCTATATAGCAGAAACCTGCAAAAACCATGGCATTGTTGCGGATCAGGAATTGCTTTATCAAGGCCTTCAGCAGCGGGAACAGACCATGAGCACCGGTATCGGGAACGGAATTGCCATTCCCCATACGACCAATCCGGAAGCCAGCCAACCAACGGTGATATTTATTCATCTAAAGAAACCTGTTGATTTCGAATCGATCGATAACCGCCCTGTGGATATTATCGTCGCGATTGTTATACCAGATGAACAAATCAACCTGCATCTTCAGATACTGGCCCGCATTTCAAGACTGTGCAGCAAACCGGATTTTCTTGAATCCATAAGATGTGCCAACAGTCCGGAATCTCTCCATGATATCATCAGGGAAATGGAAGAAAAGCTGGTTAATTATTAGAAACTGAAAAGTGGAAAATAGTCGTGTACCTATTGTTTACAGTGCTAAATAATGAAGACCTTTTAGATACCATCCTTACCGGATGGATCGACATGGGCATTACGGATTCAACAGTAATAGAAACCACCGATGCTCTCCAGCTTATCAGTCATCATATTCCAATTTTTGCGGGATTCAGAATTCTTACAAGCGGTGGTGTTCGGCACAACAAAACGCTTATGACTGTTATTGACGATGAATTCCTTGTTGACGGTGCCATAGATTATCTGAAAAAGGTATGCCAGGAAACGGGGAAGACCAATCAGGGAAAATATTTTGTTGTACCGCTTTCAAAATCAGGTCTTTTAGGACGGCTGTGAGTCAGGCATCAGACCGGATTGCCTGTTCTCTGAACAGGCGGTGAATCAGGTTGGTACTGATTAGGTCATTGATGACAATGGTAAAAAGAGCTACCGATACAATTGTTTGGGATATCCCCCAGGGAAACCCCTGTTGAAAATCAAAAATAATGGCCAGAGACAGTCCGCCCTGATCAAGCAGGCCGAACCCAATCGATTTCGGCTGGGTTTTAAATTTGGGTATGATCCATGTGATCAGGATGCCGCCTGAAAACTTCGCTGCCATACGGAAAAAAAAGTAACCTGAAGCCATGAGCAATACCCATGAGTTAATGATGGTCCAGCTTGCACCTAAAAATACACAGAGCAGAAGGTATAAGGGTTTTTCGATACTCATGAGCAGGTTGAAAATTTTTTCTTTTTCCATGGAAATGTTGACCAGAGCGAAACCGAATATGAAATTGATGACAAGTGGTGAAAAATGAAGCATGGACGCTGCCCCACTGGTAAGGATGGCCATGCCAACGATGGCGATTGACAGCTCATCGGTATTCAGGCGCTGGGCCAGAAAAAAATTATAAAGAAGCAGCAAAAAAATCAATGCGGCAACAATGATCGTCAATTCAACTGTGAATCGGGATGTCATGAAGACATCTGCCACAATCGGATGTCTGAAAAAATAGGCAAAACTCAAAATGGAAAGCGCAATGCCCGAGTCGATGCTGGACATGAATCTTAAAAGCCTTATCATATCGTGACGTCTTGAAATCGTATCTCTTGCCAAAAGCGCTATCCCTGTGGGGGCGCTGCATACTGCAGCAGCAGCCATCATCAGTGTGATGGCCGGCAGTTTCTGATTATTATCCCTGATAAGAAAAGAGAGCATGAAAAACACGGCAGGGATGACATAAATGAATGTCAGTGCCGCCTCAATGAAAGTGGCCTGAAAAAAATGGCGGGGAAATCGCCTGAGTTTGGCCATTTCAAACTGAAAACCAAAAAGAAGGCCAATCCATCCCAGAACAAGTGCCATGAGCGGTTCAAGGCCTTTTAAGGTGTTGATGTCGAGAAGGTTCAGAAAATTGGGGCCTAAAAGTAACCCCAGGAAAAGAAATTCGATGCCTGTAAGATAAAATTTTCTGGAAAAAAGCGGCATTTTAAATCCCCTGAACGTCAGGTGATAACCACTCATGGCCAGAAAAATAATGATCAGGAATACAAAGAAAAATTTCATATATGTCTTTCTTTGAAGGTCAGAGCATTTTTATCACTTCATCCAGAAAACGGCTCTGCCTGGAATACTGACCCCTTCTGAATTCTGCACAGCAAAGATAGAGGTACATCTCCGCCCGTGTCATGGCAACATACATCAGTCGTCTTTCTTCCTGAAGTTCTGATTCGTTTTCCATGGACCGCCAGTGCGGGAAGATGTTTTCCTCACATCCCGTCACAAATACGACGGTATATTCAAGGCCTTTGCTTGCATGGACGGTTGAAAGGCTGACCCCGGTTTCTTTTTCTTCTTCGTCCTCTTTATCCTCTTTTATCAGTGATGCATCTTCCAGGTAATCGCCAATATTGTCGTGAAGAGACGCTGAATAAATCAGTTGTTCAAGATTTTCCATTCTGCTGGTGAAATCCATTTTATCTTCTTTTGAAGCGGTTTTGAGGTACTGCTCATAATTGAAAGTATAAAGGATTTCATTTATGGCCTGCTTGGGCGGCATATCCCTCATCATGTCAAGATTTTCAATGAGAAATTTCAATTCCTTATGGACTTTTGGGGTAAGAATCCGTTCTCCGATAATTTTACGGACAGCATCCTGAAGGCTCATATCCCCTGTCCGGACACTTTTGATTCTGGAAAGCATGGATGGCCCCACCCCTCTCCTCGGGACATTGATGATACGCTCAAAGGCCACATCATCCTTTGGAAAGAAAGCTGCTGAAAGATAGCAGTTCACATCAATGACTTCCTTTCTTTCAAAAAATCCCTTTGCACCTTTCATGATATAAGGAACCTTGTAAGCCCTGAATGTTTTTTCAAACGACAGGGACAGGGCCTTGGTCCGGTAAATGACCGCCATGTTTTCATAAGGAATACCCATGGTGTTCAACGAAATGGCTTTTCTGGCCACAAAAGATGCTTCTTCAGATTCGTTATAGAAGGAATAATGCTCGATCACGCCCCCTTTTTTTCCTGAAAAACATTTTTTTTTCATCCGCTGACTGTTGTGATCGATCAGCGCATTTGCCACCTGGACAATTTCATCTGCGGATCTGTAGTTTTCTTCGAGTCTGAAAATTCGGGCGTTTTCAAATGTTTCTTCAAATGACAGGAAGTGACTGACATTGCTGCCCCTGAAACCATATACCGCCTGCCAGTCGTCACCCACACAGAACAGGTTCCCGTTTTTCAGGAAAAGCCGTGTGAGTTCTTCCTGAAGGTTGTTTGTGTCCTGGTATTCATCCACCAGAATGTATTGAAAATAATCCTTGTAGTGTTTTCGGATGTCTTCATGATCCCGGAGAATGTTTCGGGTCAGAAGAAGAATATTGTCAAAATCCACGGCATTCTGTTCTTTCAGCATGGATTCATAGTGATGGAATATATCCTTGATCATAAAGCGCGTGGCACGGACATGATTATCGAAATACGTATCTGGATCTCCGGAATTTTTTGCCTTTGAAATATCCGAGATAATGGCGCCTGTGTATTTTTTGTCAATATCGAGATTGGCCATAATCTCTTTGATGATTTTGGTCTGGTGATATTGGCTCAAGATTTGTAAAGGGTGGGAAAGTCCTGCAAGCTGACAATGGGATTTAAGGATTTTGAAACAGGCGCCATGATATGTTCTGACCCAGGGAAAATGATTGAGAGACATACGGGTCAAGTCAACGAGTCGGTTTCTCATTTCTTCTGCTGCTTTGTTTGTAAACGTAATGGCCAGTATCCGTTCAGGGTCAAACCCTTTTGACAGAAGATAGGTTATTTTTGCTGTAAGTGTTCGGGTTTTTCCTGAACCCGCACCTGCCACCACAAGCGCAGGGGTACCCATATGTTCTACGGCAATTTTCTGTTGAGGGGAAAGTTGCATGATATTCCTTTGATGATTACACGTCTAAAAGTTACCTAAAAAAAGCTCTGCCTTTTATAACACCATCTTTTAATTTTGCATCTAATTTTTAAAAATGGAAGTGTTGAATGAGGGAATTGATTGGTATAAAATATAATAATATTAAATAATTATATTACGTATGCACAGATATTAAAACATAACCACAATTACGTTTCACCTTCAACCGGATGAGGTTTTTAAAAACGTATATTATAGGGTCAGCTATATCGGAATGACGTCCAGAGGGAGGCATTTCGTAAAACGGTTTACGAAATGCCTGTTTTCTTCTGTGCCAAAAAATTTAAACTTTCAAGACCTTTTTGGCAGCAGATCCTCTCTCATTGCTTTCAATTTCAAAATTTACTTTGTCACCTTCTGCGAGTGTCCTGAATCCAGGCATGTCAATGGATGAATAGTGAACAAAAATATCTCCGTTACCATCTTCCTGTTCGATGAACCCATACCCTTTTTTGTCGCTAAACCATTTTACTGTACCTTCTGCCAAAACGTCTCCTCCTTTTTTAAAAACATTAATCATACTGTCCGCAATCGAAACAGAATAAATTTGACCTTTCCAATCACATCTTGCCAGAGTTACAGGCTTAAAAAATAAACGGAAATAATTTTACGGATGTGTGTTTAGAAAATGGTCATACAATTTTCTTCCGATCACGGTTGCCCTTTTAAAAAAGAGCAAGCACACGACTACCCAAAAACCTTGCACGTATTTATGTCATGCAGGAAAAATGATCTAATTTAAATACAGAATACAGATATATGATATTCATTTATTGTTGAAACAAGATATTTACAAAAAATATATGAACGCTTAGCGTCCGGCAATACTTACTGCTGTTTGGATCGATACAGGAGTGAGAACTTCAGCCATCGGTGTTTAAACCCGCTTCAAAATATTTTATTTGCCCCGGATATCAATCAGGTACAGCAGTAAGTTTTGTTATTATGAGAGATATCATTTATTTTGAAGCTGCATTTTTAGTATGTAATTTCATCAAGATACGTTCTTTAATACCTGTAAAAAATCAATTTAAATTTGCATAACATAGATTGATAGTTCAGATCAATAGTTTTACAATTTTTTTTTTATATCGGTCAGCGTTGATTTAATCAGTTATCTGATTTCTCCAGGCTGTTTTTCCTGATCAATGAGATTTCACTTGTCCTTAAAAAAATACACCTGAAAAAACAGCCAAAATGCCAATGGCCCAGCAGTAAAAGGCAAACAAGTGGAGTCGGCCTTTTTTGACGATCTTAAGCAGAACGCGCAGGGCCATATATCCGGTGATAAAAGCTGTTGCTGTTCCCACTGCCGTTAAACTGTTTATGTTAAAATCCGTTGAAAACCCGTCGATGAGTCCAATAAATTCAGCTGCCATGATTGCAGGCATACTTAAAAGGAATGAGTATCTGGCGGCTGTTTCTCGTTCAAGTCCCATAAAAAGCCCGGCTGCTATGGTTGAACCTGACCGCGAAATACCGGGCATGACGGCAAGTCCTTGAATGGTGCCGATGATAAACGCCTTTTTGGGTGAAACATCCTTGATCAGCAAATGGGTATCTGTTCGTTTTCTGGTAACCCATAATAATATACCGGTAATAATCAACATACATCCGACGACAGTTATGGATGAGAAAATTGTATCTGCATAATTTTTCAGGAATAAGCCAATAACCCCTGTGGGTATGGAGCCCAACACGATCAGATAGAACAGTCTGGCATCCGGATCGGTTGCCAGGATATCAGACGTTTTTTCGTTTTTAAAAACAGACACCATCAACTTGAAAAATGCATTGATCATGCCCTTTATTTCCTTTAGGTAAATGAGGGCAACGGCAAGAAGCGTCCCCACATGGAGGCTGATATCGAAAAAGAGCTGCGGTTCACTTAATCCGAACAGATGTTGAAACAGGACCAGGTGGCCGGAGCTGCTCACCGGCAGAAATTCCGTGAGCCCTTGAATAATCCCTAAAATAACAGCCTGATACATTTCCATTATCGCCGATTTCCTTAGAGTATAATGTTTCCGGTCATGTGCGTATGATATCCGCCAAGGGCATTTACGCGTGCTTTAAATCGTTTCGTATTTATGGTTTCAATCAGTTTTTGCATATTGGGAGAATTGAAAAATTCGCCCGGTATAACGAGATCATACTGTTCGGTCACAACCGGAATAAAATCAAGGTTAAGCGCCTTTGCCGCCGCATAGATCCCCAAGCCCACATCCACCCTGCCTGAAAGCACCGAGACAGCTACGGACATATGCGTATATTCTTCATCGGCATAGCCGATAATCGTTTCCGGATCAATTCCAAGTTGGGAAAGCTTGAAATCGAGAAGGATTCGTGTTCCGGAGCCTGCCTGCCGGTTCATGAACCGGATATCTCCCCTTGACAAATCCTCGATGCCTTTGATCTGTTTCGGATTATGTTTGGGGATGATAAGGCCCTGATCTCTCATGACCAGATGGACAACATTCACGTGGACATCCTTCAGGTATTTTTTGATATAGGTCACGTTGTAACTGCCGTCATCCGCATCAAGAAGGTGAGACCCGGCCAGATGGCATACACCTTTTTTTAAAGCTATCAAGCCCCCCATACTTCCCACATGACTGGATGAAAGGCTTATCCCTGCATCCCTTCCAAGCTGATCAGAAAGAATGTCCAGGGTATTGTCATGGCTGCCGGCGACCACAAGTGTTTTGCGGATAGAGGATGCCGTTTTCAAAAGCGTTGCCCGGACAGGTGTCTCTGCTGTTAACCCTTCCACGTGGTTGGGTATACGGATGATGCCATCTGCCTGCGTGATGCTTGTGATAAAACCCGCTCCTCTGGGAAGCGGCGTGCATACGGTTTTATCGCCCACATGCCCGATTTTTATGCGCAAAAATTCTTCGACGCCGAGTTTGGATGGAATTTTCCGCGTAGGCGTCACGTCGATTTCAGGACGTTCCTGTTCCGGTTGTCCGGTCATGTTTAATAAAAGAGGTTCGGCGAACTGTTCAAAGGAAATGATGGCGGAAACCGGATATCCGGGAATACCGATAACGGGGATATGATTGATGTCGCCAAGGATAACCGGTTTTCCCGGCATGATGGTCACGCCATGGACGAGAATTTCACCCAGTTCCCCGATAACGTGGCTGGCAAAATCTTCTGATCCGGCGGAGGAACCGCCGATGATCAGAATCATATCCACGTCTTTTTTAGTAAATCCATCTACCGATTTTTTAATGGTGTCAAGATCGTCTCCAACAATTTTGATACGTTCATATTCCCCACCGGCAGACCGGATGAGCCCCCCCAGTACGTAAGAGTTGCTTTCAATGACCTTCCCGGGTTTGAGATCTAAAAGGTGTTTGTCCGGGTGAAGGTCCAAAAAACCGTCGACCAGCTCCGAGCCTGTAGGAATGACCAATACTCTGGGCTTTTTGTAAACCGGGACGGCGAAAATGCCTCCGGAAAGAAGGGCCCCCAGACAATAAGACGTGATTTTGTGGTTGCTTGGAAAAAGGAGTTCTGTAGCCACTATGTCTTCGCCCATTTTCCGGATATGCTGCCAGGGAAAGGCCGGGGCCTCAATTCTTATGGTATCTCCGGATATGACCTGGATATGTTCTATCATGATGACGGCATTGCAATTTTCCGGTATCATATGACCGGTATTGACATAGAATGCATCTTTGCCGATCAAGAGATCTTTCGGTCGGTTTTCACCGGCGCCAAATGTTTGGGCGGCGTTTACAGCGATGCCATCCATGGCTGCAGCGTGAAAATGGGGAGATGAAATTTTTGCCGAAACCGGTTCTGATAAAATCCTTCCCACGGCATCCGGAACAGGAAGCATTTCAGTATCACAAATTTTTTTATTTGAAAATCGATCAAAGAGAATTTGCCTTGCCTCTTCAAGAGATTTCATTTTCAAGTAGATATTTCTTTTTGGACTCATGGCGTGTGCCTTATTGTTTTTCAAACTAGTATGACCTGAACTTCGGTACCTTGTAACAGCCCTTCTTCATTCATCCCAACTTCGATCACACCGTCCGCCCGGATCATGGTGCTTATCAGGCCGGATTTGCCCAGAACAGGTTCTGCGTATGTGATGTTATCCCTGCGAACGAGTTTGACCCGTGTATAATCTATCCTGCCCTGGGCAGATGAAATATTTCGCGTCAAAATGGCTTTTAAAGGAGGACCTTTTTGAAATGGATTTGAAATGCCTCGCAAATAGTCAAGACAAGGGCGGACGACGGTATTGAATACGATCATGGCAGATGTTACATGGCCGGGGATTCCCCAGATGAATTTATTTTCAGCCTTTGCCAGAATGGTCGGTTTTCCCGGGCTTATGGGGATGCCATGAACCAGGATGCTGGAATTTTTAAGGGCGGAGAGCGTCTCAATGGTTAAATCCCGTGTGCCCACAGAGCTTCCGCCTGAAATCAGGACCATGTCTGTTTCCTGGCATGCTTTTTCACATGCCTCAAAAAGGAGTTCGCGCTGGTCCCTGATAATGCCGTATGATTTGGGCGTACCGCCATATTTTTTCACAAGGCCCGACAGGGTGAAGGTATTCATATCCCGGATATATCCGCACGGCGGGATTTCGTTCACCGGGACCACTTCATCTCCAGTCGAGATAATGCCGATCACCGGTTTCCGGTAAACCTGGACCGGATTATGCCCAAAAGCGGCAAGTGCGCCAGCTTCCTGCGGTCTTATCAAGGTCCCTTTTTCAAGAACGACCGTCCCTTTTCTGAAATCCTCACCTTTTTCAATAATGTTCTGGCCAGGGGCCATGCTTTTGAACGCTTCTACGGTCTCATCATCGATGCTGTCCGTATGTTCGATCATAATGACGCTGTCTGCATTTTCAGGCAGCATGCCGCCTGTGGGAATTGGGGCGGCTTCTCCGGAACCGATCGAAAAATCCGGTTTCTCAGCCATGGAAACAGCGCCCTTAATGGTCAGGTAAGCAGGATTGCTTTCGCTTGCCCCGAATGTCGATGCAGCTTTGACCGCATACCCATCCATGGTGGACCGGGAAAAGGGCGGCAGATCCATATCTGCTATAACATCAACGGCCAGAACCCTCCCTTGGGCACAAAAGAGATCAACCGGTTCCATTTCTACCCGATCTGTCCCGGAAATCAGTTTCAGGACATCTTCAAGGGGGGTGACTTTAAAAAAATCTTTTATCATAAGGGTTGTTTCGAATCATGCAGGCCATCATTTCAGTGCTTTTCTGATTCGCTCCATGGCTCTTTTCACGTTTTCATAGCTGTTGAACGCACTGATCCGGATATAGCCCTGACCGCATTTCCCAAAACCCGCACCAGGAGTACAGACCACGCCTGCTTCTTTCAGGAGAAGATCAAAAAATGCCCAGGAATCTGTTTTGCCGTCTATCCAGATATACGGCGAATTCTCGCCACCTGTCAGTTCATAGCCCATATCTGCAATTTCTTTTCTTATGAGCTGTGCATTTTTAAGGTAATAATCTGTCAGGCCTTTTACCTGTTTTTTTCCTTCCTCATTGTAAATCGCTTCTGCCGCTTTCTGAACCGGATATGAGACGCCGTTGAATTTTGTTGAATGTCTTCGGTTCCACAGGGCGTGGATCAGATGGGCATTCCCCTTTGTATCCCAGGCCATGCAGGTTTTAGGCACAACCGTGTATGCGCATCGTGTGCCTGTGAAGCCGGCTGTCTTTGAGTAACTCCTGAATTCAATGGCCACTTCGCGGGCCCCTTCAATCTCATATATCGATTTCGGCAAGTGTTCGTCCCGGATAAATGCCTCATAAGCTGCATCAAAAAGAATGAGCGCTTTTTCCTTTCGGGCATAATCCACCCAGGTTTTAAGCTGGTCTTTGGTAATTGTCGATCCGGTGGGATTATTGGGAAAACAGAGATAGATCAGATCGACCGGCGTTTCCGGAAGTTCCGGAACAAAGCCGTTTTCCTTGGTGCTGTCCAGGTAAACGATATCCTCATATCGCCCGTCGCTGAAAAGGCCTGTCCGGCCTGCCATGACGTTGGTATCGAGGTATACCGGATACACCGGGTCGGGTATGGCAATTGTTATGTCGTTTGAAAAAATTTCCTGGATATTACCCGTATCGCATTTCGCACCGTCGCTTACAAAAATTTCATCCGGAGAAATATCGGCGCCTCTTTTCTGAAAATCTTCCGCAGCTATTTTCTCCCTTAAAAACGCATATCCCTGTTCCGGACCATAGCCCCTGAATGTGGCATCTTCCGCCATTTCAGCCACACCTTTCCGAAACGCTTCTATACAGGCATCTGGGAGCGCTCTTGTGACGTCTCCAATACCCAGCTTGATCACTTCTTTGGTTGGATTGTCTTTCTGATATGCGGTCACGCGCTTGGCAATGTCCGAGAACAGGTATGATGCCTGAAGTTTTAAATAGTTTTCATTGATTTTGATCATGAATCTTCCTCTGTCAATTTAAAAATATGGACGCTTTTTAGCTCCTGATTGTTTACCTTACGGGTAATACTCGAAAATTCCAGTATGAGTCAAGAGGGGATTCTGTATATTCCACTCAGCCAAGTTCAATTGAAAGTCTTACCATTCGATTTTTGATAAAAAGTCACCATCATCTTGGATGAAACTGCAGCAAGAATGGTTAAATGGACCTTGACATTAAATGTCATTCTCTATAATTATCCTTAGTAAAACAAGATTCTTATCCTTAGGTAAATAAATATTAACTGAAACTGAAATCTGCATTTTACATGACGGTTGTCTAATAATATGAATCATGAACCCAAATCCCCATCTCCAATTATTACCATTGGAAGTGGAAATATTGAGCACGTTTTAGAACTTGACGGTGAAATACATCTGGGGCGAAAGCATATTGTAAAATCCCATGAATTTTTAGGTGGAAGCTGTATTAATTATTCTATACGACTTATGTCAATGGGTGAAATCGTTTATCCGATTCCTTTTATCGGTAAAGATAAATATGGCCGAGAAATCCAGAAAAAGTTGATAAGCATCGGAAATAAATATGACCGATCCTCTACATGCGAAAATTTTATAAATTCAGAAGATTTTTTTGTCCCAACCATTCAGACGCCTAAAGCAACGATAATGGTTCATAAAGGACAGCGAACTATTTTTTCGCAGGGCTTGACGCAAACCGGCGTATCAGTCGAACACATTGAAAAGCGCATTCGACGGTTGATTGAAAAGATGCCAACCTGTTCGATCATGATCGGACATGTAACACCTGATATTGATGCCATGGCGCCAGGGGAAATCACAAAAAAAATAATCGATATATGTGATGATAGCCAACTCATTTATGCTAATTTGGGTAATGGGCAACTGGTTCACGGCGTGGATTTTTGGAAAAAAGATATGTGCCGTACCGATATCTTTCAGCTGAACATCGAAGAGATAAAACGATTTTTTTTGAAATCCGGCATGGATAATTCGCTCTACAACATTATCAAGTGGTTAAGAAAGAATTCCATTACAGCTGTCATCACATTGAATCGATTCGGTGCCGTTGGAACTTACAAAGACGGTCGCGATGGTATTGTTCTAGCATGGCCGCTTGATATCGGTGACATTATCGATCCGACAGGCGCGGGCGATGCCTTTGCTTCAGGGATGGTATCCTGCCTGAAAGGGAAAAAGTCATTTTCTTTTAATGAATTCGTATCTGCCATTGATATAGGACGATACTGGGCGTCTTATGCATGCAAAAGCCTTGGGGCATGCGCCGCCTGTCCGGATAAAAAGGCCATAGATGCATTTATCCAAAAACAAGCGCGATGCCATGATAACCTGATTATGGAAATCACAGAGGAAAACCATCCCAAACAGATCATGGATCTCAT
Source organism: Pseudomonadota bacterium (assembly GCA_018816735.1). Lineage (GTDB taxonomy): Bacteria > Desulfobacterota > Desulfobacteria > Desulfobacterales > JAHIVH01 > JAHIVH01. The sequence continues at coordinate 35,017 of JAHIVH010000120.1, forward strand.
CGATAACGTGTATCAATTATCGATTTGTTAGATATTTGGATTCCATATAACCCATCTAATCTGGAGGAATTACAAAAAAAATTAATTTTGGCAATTAAGGAAATTTATAAATAGCATGCATGATTTATCAAATTGAATATTTTAGCTTGACTATGATTGCCCAATTCAGGAATAATATCCGTTTATTCAAACTATTAAAAAGTTTGATCTTATGTGGATAGAAAAAAAGAAAGGAACCCCATAGTCCTGTTCTTTAAAGATTGAAAATATATAACAAGCCGGTTGGCAGAAATGGAAAAAATGAAAACAGCAGCTCTTTTTGACGTTGACGGTACCTTGACCCCTCCCAGACAACCGATCACGGAATCCATGGTCAGGATAATCGATCGTCTTTGCGTTCCTTTCAGTGTTGCGGCCGGCAGCCACCTCCCGCTTCTGAAAAAACAATTCTTTGAACCTCTGTTTCAATATGGGTACAGAAAAAAGTTCAACGCATTTCTGAGTAATGGTGCCATTCAGTATTTGTGCGATTTTTCAGAAGGACTATCGGTTCTGCCGGTAAAGTCTTTCAATATCCGTGAGTTTTTGGGAGAAAGCGATTACCGCTTTTTGATAGACACGCTCGAAAAAACCCTTGACCTTTCGGAGTTCAAGCTTCCCGGTTCGCTTAAGGTGTTTGATAACACGATTGTATTTCGTGACTCAATGGTCAATTTTGTACCTATCGGCCGGCTTAAGGTTGAAGGGCCGGAAGCGCAAACCAATCGGAATAATTTTGTCGCCTTTGACAACAAAGACCGGAAAAATGGATACAGGCTCGACGTGATGGCACATCTGAACAGAGAACTGGCCCCGCTTATTGAAAAAAAAGGATTGAAAATAACGTTGGGGGGCCAGACGTCATTTGACATCGGTATTGTTGGAAAGGATAAGACCAATGCGGTGACGACGTTATTTGAGAGCGGTGTTGAGCGTGTCGTCTTTTTTGGAGATGCCTTGTTTGAAGGCGGGAACGATTATGCCATACGTGAATTCGAAAAAACATGGCCTGCCGATTCTCCGCATAAAATTGAGACTGTTCACGTGCATTCATACAAGGACACAATTGATCAACTTCGCCAGTTTGGTTTTCTTTTCGAATAAAACATCTGAAGAGGAATTTTAATGAAACCGAATCATGTAACAATCAATCCATCAGCAACCAAGAACGAATCCCTTGAGATTAATGACGAACTCGTTAACGCCTATTCATTGGAAAAGTGGGCTCGCGATTTTAATCTGATGACCGCAGGTTATCGGGACCAACTGGATCCGGATGATATTCTAAATCCAGAGGTGCCAGTCAATTTGGTCACCATGGTTATTTTAGGGGAAGCCAAGGCCCGTGTTTTTAAGAGAAAAACAAAAGATCCGGGTGCATTGCATGTTCATATCGGCGGGGAAACCCGTCCCCATACCCAGGATTTTATCAAGCTATTGTCCCGCGTGTATGCGGCGAACGGTTTCTATGTGCACTTGCGGTCCATGATTTTAACGACGCCGATCTGGTATTCCTCTTTCGGGGTTTTTTATGAAGACTTCCAAAGTGGCGATAATCTGACGGCCAGTCATTCCCAGTATTTTAAAGGGGGATGGAAGCCATTAGATTCATTTGGGAAGCAACTTGTTGAAGAAGAATCGGACATTATAAAAGAGGTGAACCATATTGTTGAATCCAGGGCGACTATCCAGCTTGCCCCTATGTCGGATGCAAAGATATTGCATGATTTTGATGTGGACGATGCCTATATCCGGTATCAAAAAACAGTTGTTGATGAACAATCGATCAATGAGATAAAAAAGGCCAGCAAGCAGGGATTCCGATGCTCAATCTGTACGGTTGGGGGATCGATGAAAAAAACATCGGAAAAACTGTTCCAGGGGTTTGGTATATCTACAGGCCCGGATGGCATCATTCAATACTTTCTTGACGATGAAGATTCCCAATATCACGGTATCGGCCAGATCAATGGCGAGAACTATGGTGTGGACCCGACCAAAAAGGAAATCTACCGCAATATCGGCGCCCAGGAAAAATTAATTAAAGGTGAGGCAGCGGTCATTTTTATATGGGATCCGGATGGCGATCGCTTTAATATGGTGACCACCGCATCAAAACGGAATATCGACAGATTTAAAAGCCTGGGTTTGGAAGTTGAACAGCAGGACAAAACAGATAAATGCATTGTTTATTTCACACCGAATCAAATTTTTTTTATGTTGGTTGCCTACCGGATGAGTGCGTTAAAACGGGATGGCAGTATAGGGGCTTACGATTGGTTTATCGCCTCTTCGGTAACGACTTCCAGAGCATTGGATGAACTGGCCGAAAAGGAAAATTTCCCCATTGTGCACGTGCGTGTCGGTTTCAAACACTGGGGAACCTTTGCCCATTGGCTTGAAAGCAGGAAGGATGCGGATGAACCCTATATAACGGCCTTGGGAGATCGCGTGGCAATCGGGAAAAAACCCCGGTTAATTCTAATGTGCGAGGAGTCCGGTGGCGCTATTTTCGGTGGTAATGAATTCCTGATGAATAAGTTGTCTTCAAATGCAATTATTGCAATGAGGGAGAAAGACGCATTCCAATTCGGGTTGTTATCCCTATCTCTGGGTGCCTTTCTATATAACTCGAGCCAGTCGTTTGCTGATTATTATTGTGACCTGATAGAAAAGTATAATATTCGAAATCGTTTTTTCAAACGATATGATAAGCGTCTTTATGATGAAAGTTTGTCAGGTGCGGTTCGGGAGAACGCCAAAAAAATTGGAGAAGCAAAGCGGGACCGGATTATGAAATATTTTCATGATTTGGCTGTAAACTATTCTTCACACATGGATTTGGATGAAGCTCGAAAAGAAATTCACGCCAAATGCCCCCCAAATAGTCGAAATCTCCCTTCTATCAAAAAAATTAGTCTTATTGGAAAGGGTGGCTTACTTGAAGGGACGTTTATTCAATTTGACACGTTCTGGCTGGTTATCCGGTCCTCCGGGACAGACGCAGTGTTAAGATATTATATGAACGGCGAAAATAAGGAAGAAATGGATTCTGTTCAAAACACGATAATGAATCTGGATATTTAATATTGACCAATTTTAATAGGACTTCATTTTGCCCAAAACACTTATCATTACGCATCCGGGGTCTGCCCATTTTGATGAATTCTTTGCGATTTCGCTTATTATTGCCATTAATGACGATGTTGAATTTCATATCGACAGAAGAGATCCTGCGCCGGATGAACTGAAGAATCCAACGGTATGGGTAGTGGATATCGGGGGCGAATATAATCCTCACCTGAAGAATTTTGATCACCATCAGAACCTGGAAATCCCGGCAAGTTTCATGATTGTCGCAGACTTTCTTGGTGTCTCGTCAAAATTAAGCGTGCTTCCCTGGTGGGCGTATAAGGACAGAATTGACCGGTTCGGGCCTATCCGCGTCGGCGAAGACATGGGGACGGGTAATCTGGTGGCTACATACAGTCCTTTTGAAGAATGGTATCTGGAATATTTTTCCAAACAACCGGACGCATGCAGGGACGTCATGAAGGCATTTGGGAAATGTATACTGGAAAAGGCAGATGAGCTTTCTTCCGGAATTAATTACTGGAAAAACGCAAAAAGGATACAGGTGAAACAAAAGACATGCCTTCTGGGTGAGACCAATGATCTGACAGGCGCTGAGGAGTATTTGACACGTGTGGGCATTCCTTTTTCAATAACCGTTTCCCACGATAAACGGGGCGAGGGATGGACATTGAAACGATATCATGATGACCCGGAGGTCGATTTTTCAAAGGTTTCTGATCACAAAGATATCAAGTTCGCCCATAAGGGCGGATTCATTGCCAAAACCCGGACACGACTGGCGCTTGACAAAGTGATTGAAATTGTTGACCTGGCCGTCAGTTAATCGCGTATTTTCGCCTTGAAGTTGTGCCAAAATAGTGTTTGACTCTGATTTCTCAATGAACATATAATTACAATAATTTTAGAGTTGAATGAAGAAGAAAGACACATCTGAAACAACCAATTAGACCATTTAAAACCATTTCATATTGCCGTCAGGAGACATGATTATGCCAAAGGAATTGCAGAGAAAAATAAATCTTGAGCAATTTAAGCTTATCAGCTATGCAATTTCAACCTATGAAGATCTGAATGTGTTAAATGCTCATATTGTTGAAAGCATATGCCGGTCCTTCAATGTCAAGGGATGCAGTATCTTTTTGTTTGATGAACACGAAAAACAACTGTTTCGCGTCAGTTCATATGGCATCAGTGAAGACTATCTGCAGAAAGGCCCGATCTATGCGGCTGATGCTCTGGAGGAATTTAAAACTGGTCAGCCGGTTCTTTTTACCGACTTTCAACATGACCCAAGGGTTCAGTACCCGGAAGCAGCAGCAAAGGAGGGAATCGTGGCCATGCTGTCGGTCCCCATCCGATGCAAATCCCACGTTCTGGGCTTGCTGAAAATATATCATTCGGAAAAATGGATTCTACATAGTGAAGATCTGGAGTCTATTCGAATTCTCGCCGATCATCTGGGTCTCGTGATCGAAAATAACGGACTTAGAAATTTTCTTGAAGAAGTAAAAATGGCCATGAGAAGCCTTCCCAAGCGTCTTTCCCAAGGGCTTTAGTTTATGCCAGGAAGAGTCGTTACAGATACATCTGATTTTTTTTCTATTGATTATGGTGATGAGCTTAAGATCGGCAAAAAACGGTTCAGAATTATCGGGCATGCCAAGGAAAAACGATTTGGGGTGGAAGACCCTAAATTTTGGGTAAAAAGAGTGATTGATCTCGATACCAATCAAAGCAAGATCGTCAAGCTGGTTTTTTATGAAAAATTTGTAACCAACCTGGGCGGTGTAAAGATAAACTGTTTCAGGAATCCTGATAAAGAAGGGAAAATTATCAAACTGGTAAAAAATCATCCCTATTTTATGCAGGGTGAGGAATACAGGGATGAAAAGTTAAATAATATCAGAGTGCTGGATGTTGTGAGAGGTCATGATTTTTATGAGTACCTGGAAGGCCTTGAGATGGATTATCAGACATATTATCATACGAAGCTTTCCAATATTCTGAAACATTTGGTGAAAGCATTTGAGGCCATCCGGTTTCTGCATATTCATGGTTTCAGACATGGGGATATCAGGAATGATCACCTGATCATTCAAAATGAAACCGGAAATTATGTGTGGATCGATTTTGATTATGATTACGAAGCACCGGAAAATCCCTTTGGGCTCGATCTTTTTGGCATGGGGAATATCTTGCTTTATTCAATTGGTAAAGGCTTCCATGTGATTTACGATATTGAAAGAAACCCGGACGTTTATGGTGATCTCGTCACAAGGCTGAAGCAGAGTGACATGTCGATTCTGGATAAAAGCAGGGTCATGAATCTTAGAAAAGTGTATCCATCCATTCCCAAAAAACTGAATGATATTCTGATGCATTTTTCGCGGGCAACCGATATTTATTATGAAAGTGCAGAGGAAATCATAGAAGATATCAACAGGTGCCTGTATTTGTGTTTCGACGAATTTTAAATGGAAGTGGTTTTAATTTTAATTGTTTTTTCTTCAGGCTTTTTAGCATGTCCTATAAGAGAAAGAATACGCCTGGGAGGTATTTATTTTGAAGAATTCAATTATGATTGCGCTGAATGACTCATTAAGCTCAAGGGCTGTGATCGACTATATCTGCAATTTATCCCTGCGGCCGGAGGATGTCAGATTTACGCTTTTGCATATTTACCGGGAACCTTCTTCAGGTGAAGAACTGATGGGCCAAAAATATATGCGGAAGTTGCCTCTGAAATATCTGTCGATGCTTTCAAGTGTCAAGGAAAAGCTGGTTCAGGCAGGCTTTTTAAAGGACAATATTGAAGTGGCTTTAATTACAGATCCGTATGCCACCGTTGCAGACGGCATCATCGATCAGTTTAAGAAAAAGGATTACAGCATGGTGGTCGTGGGACGGAAAAGGATGTCAAAAGCCGAGGAATTCGTCATGGGGGATGCGAGCATCAAGCTTGTAAGGGCGCTTGAAAGAACGGCCGTTATGGTGGTAAAGTTGAAATAAAAATAAAACATGGCATGGGAAAGAAACATTGCTTTTTACCAAACCGGTATTAGAATAAGCCGTTTGAATCCTGTATCACTTGTGGTTATTTTTTTATTTTGTACATGCAATTTATTTATTTTATAAGTAAATATACTTAATACACTTTTTAAGGCTAACATGCGGGGGGAGGCAAGATGAAAAAACTTGAAGTGGTAATAAAGCCTTTTAAGTTAGATGATGTCAAAGAGGCCCTGAATGAAAAGGGAATTGTCGGTATGACCGTAACCGAAGTAAAAGGTTATGGCCGTCAGAAAGGGCATAAGGAAATTTACCGTGGCGCCGAGTATGTTGTGGATTTCATGCCAAAACTGAAAATTGAAATCGTTGCGGCCGATGACCGGGTTGATGAAATCATCGAAACCATCTGTAAAGCAGCCAATACAGGAAAAATTGGCGATGGCAAGATATTTGTTTTACCTGTGGATGATGTTATCCGGATCAGAACCGGTGAAAGAGGGTCGGAAGCGATATAAACAGCGCGTATTTTTACTTCATCCAGGGTTTTTAATTTGAGGCACGAGAACAATCCATTTGTCAGTGTGATTATCCCCACATACAATCGGGGATGGATTCTTAAAGACGCAGTTGATTCGGTTCTTTCACAGGATTATCCTCATTTTGAACTGATCGTTGTGGATGATGGGTCAACTGATGATACAAAAGACATTCTAAACACATATGGTGCTGACATTCAGGTCCTCCGGCAATCAAACACCGGCGTCAGTGCTGCACGAAACAGAGGCATCCGGCATGCTTCAGGCGAGCTTGTCGCCTTTCTCGATTCTGATGACTCCTGGTTCAAGCGGAAATTATCGGATCAGGTTTCTTTTTTTAATCAAAATCCGGAAGCCCTTATCTGCCAGACAGAAGAGATCTGGATCAGAAACGGCAAACGGGTGAATCCCCGAAAAATTCATAAAAAATTATCCGGCATAATATTTGAGCCTTCGCTTCATCTTTGCCTGGTCAGCCCATCTGCCGTGATGATGCGGCGCGAGTTTTTCGATAGAATCGGTTATTTTGATGAAACGCTTCCTGCCTGTGAGGACTATGATTTATGGTTACGTGCGAGTGCCTCATACCCTGTCTATCTGATTGATGAGCCGTTGATTTCAAAACGGGGCGGGCATCCGGATCAGTTGTCAAAAGGTTGGGGGCTTGATAAATACCGGATACTGTCCTTGAAAAAAATTATTGAAAGCGGTCTGCTTTCAGACGACCAGAAGAAAGCTGCTTTGCGAGTAATGAAAGAGAAAATTACGATTTACGCCCAGGGGTGTCTCAAGCGGGGGAAGGCAGAGGAGGCTTCCGAGTACATGAAACTATATTCTGACAAAATCGAAACATGTATCATTGCCTATAGAGAGGTGACATGAAAGAATTGAAAGGAAAAGTTGCAGCCGTAACAGGGGCGGGATCGGGAATCGGAAGAGCGCTTGCGGAAAATCTGGCAGGAGAAGGGTGCCATTTGGCGTTGTCGGATATAGACGAAAAGGGCCTTATAGAAACCGTGGGTATGCTTGAGAAATATCATGTGAAAGTGACCCGTCATATTGTGGATGTATCTGACAGGGAAAAAATGGATAGATATGCAGCAGACGCCGCATCTGCTCATGGCCAGGTCGATATGATCATCAATAATGCCGGCGTTACAATTGTGACATCTGTTCCCGGGGTTTCCTACGACGATTTTGAATGGCTTATGAATATCAATTTCTGGGGAGTCGTCTATGGTACCAAAGCATTTCTGCCTTACCTTCAGAAACAGCCTGAAGGCCATGTCGTCAATATTTCCAGTATCAATGGCATACTCACCTGGCCAAATCACAGCCCATACTGTTCGGCCAAATTCGCCGTCAAAGGCTTTACAGAAGTCCTGCTTCAGGAAATGGACGGCACGTCTGTTCGTGTTTCATGCGTTCATCCTGGCGGTATAAAAACCAATATTGCCAGGAATTCACGTTTCTATGAAAGTGCCAATAAAGAACTGGATAAGGATGGTACGGTTAAACTTTTTGATAAACTGGCCATGACAACGGCTGACAAGGCTGCCCAAATTATCATTCAGGGGATCAAGAAAAACAAACGCCGCATTATGGTCGGCATGGACGCCAAAATCATGGACTGGCTGACACGGCTTTTCCCTCTTGCCACTGTAAAACTCATGGGGATTGTCACTAAAAAAGCGAAGTAGAGTGAATTCTAAACAAATGTAAAATTCTGTAAGGATAAGAATAATGAAGACATCAATTCTGACATTATGCTGCTTTCTGTTTCCTGTTATCGGATCTTCCATTCATGCAGAACCACTGCCAGGGATTTCCATTCGTGCGTATTCTCCATTGAACGGGGCGATAGTATTCGAAGCTCAGAAAAATGGCATACAGCAGGCTGACGTGGATATTTTTGTAGATGAATCGTTTGTCGGAAAGACAGATGGGACAGGCCAGTTAAGATCCGAGTGGCTTGCAGCAGGAGACCATGCATGGCAGGCGAGCCATGAAGGCAACAAAGCAGCAGAAGGTCAGTTTACGGTCAAAGAAACGGTGGATATCGTATTTGAAGATAGAGGCGCTATAATGAATGGTGAAATGAATCGAAACAATCTTCAGGTACGCCCCCTTATAGAAACGTGGACGGGATTTTTTTCCGTCAGAAACACCGGTACAACCGCCATAGATCATTTTTCCGTGAGTTTTATATGTCCCATGAGAAACGAAAAATCGATGACCGTAAAACTGGTGTCTCCCCCCATTCCATCATGGTTATGGAAGCCGTTTATGGGAAGTATGCTGGATGCCTGCAAACGTCGCATGGTTGTCAATGTTCAAGATAAGAAAGTGACCATGAAAGACGCCTTTTCCGATATACCTATCACCGTAATAGATATAAATAGCACAAAGCCATTGGGAGAAAATGGACTATTGCCCGGAGCTGTAATAACAGTCCAGTATACAGAACCCTATCAAAATTGCATTGACGGGTTTGTGAGAAGTATCGGAAAGGAATTGAACATTGAGATAGACCGGGAAGTCGTAGACCCTGAAAACAATATCATGCAAATCATTATGCGGGAGTATAAATTCGGGCCGATGGTCTTTAAAAAAATCAAGGCCAATGCGATTTTCAAGGGATTTGGAAAAGAAGGTACCTGTACGTTAGGCCTTTCTATCGATGATACGGTATACGACCAGGTACCTTGGGTTGCTTTTGAATGGCTGTAAAATGGTTCTTGGGTTTAATGTTTTGTTGAATATTGATCAAGGGTCGATTTTAATTTCCTTTAAATTCCGGTTTCCGTTTCTGGAAAAAGGCGCCGATACCTTCCATAAAATCCTGGGTACCAACTGACAGCATGAATTGATCCGCATCCATATGCATCACAGCCTGATCGGTCAAAGAGGCAATGGCATTGACACTTTTCTTCACCATCTGGGCGGCAATGGGGGGTTTTTCCGCATAGGCCTTCGCCATTTCTTTTGCTTTTGCGATTAACTCTTCTTTGAGGGCAACTTCATCCAGAAATCCCCAGGAAAGAAGGGTTTCCGCGTTTTCTTTCTGAGCCAGAATAATCATACGTTTTGCCCGGGCAGCTCCTATCAGGTTCACGCACATGGGCAGGGCTCTCCAGCTCAGATTCATTCCCAGCCCCACTTCCGGATAGCCTATCCGGCAATCGTCCGCCCCAATCCGGAAATCGCAGGCTGCGGCGATGCAGGCCCCGCCACCCAAAGCAAACCCATTGACGGCAGCGATGGTAATCTGGCTCATTTCGTAGATTTCCCGAATCATTTTAGGCCCGAGATCAAGTTGCCGCAATTTTTTTAACATGGAGGCGCCCATCATGCTGCTGCTCTGGTTGGAATCGGCCAAATCAACCCCGCAACTGAAATTTTTCCCTTTGCCTGTAAAAATAACGACCCGCGATACCTCATCCTCCTGAAATTCTCTAACCGCCTGGATGATTTCCTTCATTAAATCGATGCTTAGCGTATTCAGTTTTTCCGGTCGATTCAGGGAAACGGTTGCTACATGTTCATCACGTTCTACGGTCAAATAGGTATAGCGCATGTGTCTCTCCTTGTAAAATGAATGAATTTGATCAATAACAATTACACTGTATCGTACCTGTTTCCAAGGCCTTCATGTCTTTCAGGCACTGGTCGGGTCAGACGGTTTTGAGAGCTCATGAAACAATGCCAGCTGTTCTTTTTTCCCTAAGACCCCTATAATATCATCTTTGGCTAGCACGAAGTCCGGTGCCGGATTAGTAAATAGCGTTCCATTCCGCAAAATACCGGCAACTGTGACGCCGGTCTTGCTTCGAATTTTTAATTTTTCAATTGTTTTTTCAACCATCGGGCTGTTCTGAGGTATCGCCACCCAGGTCAGTCCAAATAAACGGGAGGCATTCTGCAATTGGGTAATGGATGTGTATTCTGCATGCAGGTCATATAATGGCCGGTAGAGTTCATGTCTGACTTCGTCCGTAAACTGCTGGATTCTGTCTGCCGGAAAGTCGAGGTGAAGAAGGGCCTGACGGGTGAATTCCAGGCTTGCTTCGAATTCCGGCTGCACGATATGATATACACCGCTATCCTGAAATTCCTTCATCTGATCGAGTGATTGTGCACGTGTCACCACGTGGAGGTCGGGCCTTATTTTTTTAGCCAACGAAACAATTGCCTTTGAAACGATGAATGCAGGTGTCGTGGATAGAAGGAGTTTAGACTTTTTTATTTCTGCTGCCTCCAGAATGATTTGTTGGCTCGCATCGCCATAAATGATGGGAAAACCAAAGGTTTTTAACTGCTCAATCCGTCTGCCATCAAACTCAAGAATGACAAAGGACACTCCGATTCGTTGCAAAACATCTGCAATGTGCTTCCCGATCCTGCCGCCACCGGCAATAATCAGATGATCTTTTAACCCATCTTCGGGAAGGTTGATCGTTTGCAGGGTAAACGGCTTTCGCCACCTGTTGCGAAGCGCATATAAAGGTGTTGTCAATCCGGAAATAAACGGGGTAAAAAACATAGTGATAACGGTTGTGGTAAGAATTAAGGAATAAAAATCCATTGAAATCGATTGGGTGCTGATGCCAACCCGCGCCAGAACAAATGAAAATTCCCCTACCTGTGAGAGTCCCAATGCGGTTGCAAGGGGTATGACATTGCCATAGCCGAACGATTTGCTTAAAAACCCGAATATGATTCCTTTGCCGGTCATGATGATCAGAACCAGCAGTAAAACGGTTTTGAAATGAGATATCAGATAGTGAGGGTCAAACAGCATGCCGACCGATGTAAAAAAAAGAAGGCTGAAGATATCCCTTAAGGGGATGATGTCACTCAATGCCTGATACCCATAATCGGACTCGCTTAACAGCATTCCTGCCACAAATGCGCCAAACGCAAACGAAAGTCCAAATAGATAGGTTCCATAACCGATGCCCAGTCCCATTGCTGTCGTTGCCAGTAAAAAAAGTTCCCTTGAATTCCAGTTGGCGATGTGTTTCATGATCAGTGGTATCAGACGGGTACCACCCAAAATCATTACCAAAAGAAAAAGAAAGGCCTTGACAATCGCAATGCCCAATAACGGCAGTCCTGCTTTGGGATTGTTTAACTGGGGCAGGATAATCATCATGGGTACGATGGCCAAATCCTGGACTATCAGCATGCCGATCATGACCCTGCTTGATAATGTGCCGATCCGCCCCTGATTTTCAAGTGTTTTAAGTAAAACCATTGTGCTGGACAGTGATATCAGGACACCAAACCAGATTGAGCTTATCCATGGCCAGCCAAACAACTGACCCACCGAGAATCCAAAAAGGATGGTTACGACAATCTGGATAGGGGTGCCGATCAGGGCAATGTTTCTGACCGGTTTTAATTCCTTGAAAGAAAATTCCAGCCCCAGGGCGAACAATAAAAGCGCAATTCCTATTTCAGCCAGCATTTCGATTTCATGAATGCTTGAAACAGTAATGCCTCCCGTATAAGGGCCAACCGCTATGCCTGCCAGAATATATCCTAAAATCAGCGGTTGTTTGAGTCGTTGTGCAATCAAACCGCCTATAAACGCGGCCATCACAATGATAATGATATCACCGGCAATTCCCATAATCTTCCTTTAAATAGTTTTAGAATAGTAACATTTGCAATATTATCCGTCTGTATTGCTTATATACGTTGCATTAACGATTTAATCTGTTTGAAAATGCTTTTGTATCAATCATTTAATTGGGTATTAGAAGGATATATGCTTATCAAACAAGCCAATATGGTATGTTGCTTTATTTTCCTAATCCTTTTCAGCATGACTTTGCTCAAATATCGATACCCAAATACATAAAGCAATCCATCTGAAAAGTAAATATTCTAAAGTGTGTGTATAACATATTGTTATTCAATAATAAACACCTATCATCCTTCAGATGTCAAAATATGGCATTTTTATTGCATATGTAAACGACGTTATATTTAAATGTGATTTAATAATTATTTTTATGATACAATATTATTATAATTTCGGTAGTTAAACTATAAATCGCAAATGTCCTTTTGGGGCAAATTAAATCAACATTTATATCGGTAAACATTTTAAATTTTTTTATAGGAGAGAAAAATGAAAAAAGCATTAACTATTTTATGCGCAATTTTGTTAGCAGTAGGCCTTTCAGGATCTGCAAGTGCACTTGTATTTGAGTTGGATCATTATGACATCAATCTTAACGACACTGATCCGGGTCTTGTATTAAATTATGGCAAAATTTTATCTACACCGGGTTCTGGCGATTTGTCACTGGGAGCATCTTATACGACCCAGTTGTTCAAGCTCTGGACCAACGAAACAACAGTAAATGGCGATGATACCGTCCCCCAAAATATTTTTGTTGATTTTTATTTCACCCGGCCCGATTCATTTACCGGAACAGTTGGCGGGCAAACCAATGGCAATCGCTCGAGCTGGTGGATTTTTTCGGGATATTATCAATATGGTGCTGTGACCTGGTCCGGACCCCAAACCCTGTATTTTGGCCCTGAAGGGGATGGTGAATTGTTGGTCAGTTTATCAGATGCAACTTTTAATGCAGGTTTTTTTGGGTTGAATGAAGGCAGGTGCCCTGGTGCTGTAATTGATGTGACCTTCACCTATCTTAAAGAAGCGTCTTCCCAGGCACCGGTTCCGGAGCCTGCAACCATGCTCCTTCTTGGTTTTGGTTTAATTGGTATCGCGGGTGTTACAAGAAAAAAACTTCAGTAAGGCATCAATTATTAGGTTGGTTTTACACCTAAGGCCCCTGTTTAAAGGGGCCTTAGGGCTCACTTTGAAACCTCAGAGAATTTTCTTGATTCTCTGAGGTATTTTTTATTTTTCCGGCAGACCATCATCAGGAAAAACCGCTCCATTCGGGAATGTATCATCAGGCAAAATGGACACTTCACTCGTGGCATCAATGAATAGCCTTCCTTCAATATTCATACTATCCATTACAATAGTATTTCCTGTTATATCGAGATTAAAAAAAGGATCATCATTCAGGGTGATGCGTTGCGTGTTATTTCCGGCAAGTGTTACTGTTCCTTTATTGTGAAGAAATTCTCCGGTATTATCCAGCTCGCCGGTGATGAAAATATATGCCCCCTGTGCAGGGGACAGAACACCTGCCTGATCGATAAATAAGTTATGAAAAATGGAATCTGTTCCGGGGATGAAAGTCCCTTTGAAAATAGAAAGTTCTTTTACGATTAACTGTTCTGTTTCAACATAGCTTTCATTTTCTACCTCCAGATAATCGAATTCAGTCTCACCGGAAATGACCTGGGGGGCTTCGCCTTTGAGTACAACTGTTCCGCCATTGACCGAAAACGTACCGTTATTGATCAGGTTTCCGTATAAAAAAAGGGTTGCTTCCGAATGAATCGTCAGGCATCCATTTTTCCCGATTTCAATAGTATTGAGATGTGCGGATTCCCCATTCAGTATGAGGGTTCCGTTTGAAATTTTTAAGCGTCCGCTGATTTTAAGCCCGGCGTTATAAATGAAGGTATCTCCGCCAGTTATTTCGAGCTCGTCATTTTCCTGACCAAAATCAAATTCACGGATGGACGGAAACGTATCTTTTATTTCCTCAGCAGGGCAGGCATTTTTAGGGTTAAAATCGCACTGTCCGGATGTATTGTACCAGTATCGATAGAGAAGTGTACTATTCTCGATTTGAATGAAATCAAGCGCGCCGTAAACATCTTGATATTTGAATAAAAGAATACCCCGGTAAGAATTTTTGTATGATCTGGAAGCAGACGTTGCAAAAACAATTTTATCCGGACAGGAAAAATTTAATTCAGGTGTGTTGTTTAAGACATCGACCGTGCTGAATCCATTGTAGGATTTATAGGAGGATGTCTGCCAGATAGAAGGGCCATCTGAAACGTTTGCAAAGGATAGTCCTTCAATGCTGTAAATATATCCAAAGTGTTCATTGGCCTGGCTCCATGGGATTTTTACCAGACCCAGGTCCAGGCATTTGCCAATTTTACTGATGCCCTGTCCTTGAACAATATCGGCATGAACGTGTTGAGGATATGGAATGAAGAACAAAAGATTCAAAATAAGATACCATATGCTCCTATTGATGGTGTTCCCGGATATCTTATAGACCAATGGTTCTTGATGGCAGTTCGGGGTTGTGGATTGCGGCATAAAAACGCTCTGGGTCACTATCGTTCTCCGGAATTGTTTGGTGAATAAATCATCGATATCATTTTGGCCTTGGTTCAGTCAGCTGCAGGGAGCACATTTCATGCCAGATAAAATTTTTACATATCTACTTGTTTTAATATGTGATTGCTAATTTTTAACTGTTTTAGTTGGTGTTTAAGTATCCTTGCACCTTATTTTCGTTGCCGCCTAAATATCTGCTTAACGATTTGAATTTTATACACTTATTATGGCGAAGGGTTTAATATGCATGAAATTTCATACACAATTTGTTTTCAGATAGATGTTTATGTGGAGATTGTTTAATTTGCCTTGTTGACAGGATTATGGGCTTAACATATTTAGAGGGCATGGATTTAAAAGTCGTTTGAAATAACGTCAAATCAATATTTTGATGGCCGGAGGGGAGTATGAAGGAAAAGGATAAGACATATGAAACACGTGCACTTGCCGCATGTGTGGAGGTTGGAAAGCTTCTGACATCGACACTCAATTTAAAGGAAATCCTGAGGCTGATTGTTGTAAAAGTAAGTGAACTCGTGGAAGCGGAAAACTGGTCACTTCTTTTAAAAGATGAAAAAACCGGTGAACTGAGTTTCAGCATTGTCGTGGGGATTGACGAGTCCCTGTTTAAGGGGATCAGGCTTGCACCCGGAGAGGGTATCGCAGGCATTGTGGCAGAGACAGGTGAAATTAAGATTATTCAGGATGTGCATGCCGATACCTGCTTCTACAGAAAAGTGGATGAAACAACCGGATTTACCACCCGGTCTGTTATCTGTGTACCGCTTAAAACCCATGGGAAAGTGTTGGGCGTGCTTGAGATTGTCAATGTGAAAGATACGACCTTTTTTGAATCCCATTATCTTCGCATTTTGACCATACTTTCAGACTATGCAGCCATTGCCATTGAAAATTCCCACCACTGTGACCGGATTTTTCAGTTGACCATCCGGGATGAATATACCGGTCTTTTTAATGCGCGCTATCTTCATCAGATTCTTGACGGGATCATCGATCAGGGAAAAGGGGAAGAAAGACAACTGGCCCTTGTATTTGTCGATATCGATAACTTCAAGGAAGTGGTGGATACCTATGGCCATTTATTGGGGTCCCAGGTTTTGAAGGAAGTGGGGAATACGATGAGCGATTGCATTCATGGAAATGATATTCTCGTCAAATACGGCGGAGATGAGTATATCATTATTTTGCCGGATAAAAACAGATCAGAAGCCATTTCCTGTGTGGAAACCATTATAGACACAATCAGAAAAACCACTTATCTGGCATCTGAAACAAAGCCGGTTTATATTACCGCCAGTTTTGGCATTGCGTTGTACCCTGATGATGCATCAACGTCAAGGGATCTGCTTTCAAGGGCGGATAACATGATGTACACGATAAAGCGTTCCACAAAAAACGGATATGGTGTGGCCTGATCGGTGTATTCAATAAGTGCGTAAATGCACGGTCAATGCCGTTTTCTTAAGAAAACGGCATTGAATTTACTCTTTATTTGACACCCCTGCTTCTTCAAAAGAGGCCATCTCTCTCATGATCCGACAGGCTGCATCGATAATATCGATGGCAAGGGCTGCACCTGTTCCTTCTCCCAGTCTCATGTCAAGATCGATCAGGGGAGACAACTTCAGTTTGTCAAGCGCGGCTTGCTGCGAAATTTCAACAGATTTATGGCCTGAAAACAGATAGCCGTTGATATCCGGGCAGATCAGGGAGGCGATTAAACCTGCTGCCGTTGAAATGACGCCATCCAGAACGATGGCTGTTTTTTTGGAGGCTGCGGCAAGGATGGCGCCAACAATGCCTGCGATTTCATATCCCCCCACCCGGATCAGCACATCAAGACCGCTTCTTGCATCAGGCTTCTGAAATTGAAGTGCCTTTTCAATCACACAGGCCTTATGGTCAACCCCCTTGTCATCGATACCGGTGCCCCTGCCGGTCGCATCTTTGGGAAATATCCCAGTGATTGCACAGATGATGGCTGTGGCAGAGGTGGTGTTTGCGATCCCCATTTCACCTAATCCAACGATATCAATAGGTGTTTTTTCGAATTCGGACAGAAAGACAGTCATGCCGTTTTCAATTCCCTGAATGGCTTCTTTTTCTGTCATGGCAGGCTCAAGCGCAAAATTCCGTGTACCTTTTCGTATTTTTTTTGTGATCAGATCCGGATGATCGGCGAGATCGCTTTTAACGCCCATGTCCACCACATGGATGTCAATATCATTGTGCCGGCACAGGACATTGATAGCCGCGCCCCCATTTAAAAAGTTTTGAACCATCTGGGCAGTCACTTCCGAAGGAAATGCAGAAACCCCTTCTTCTGCAATACCATGGTCTGCTGCAAACACAAACATCGCTTTTCTGTCGATACAGGGGGTCAAATTCTCCTGAATCAAACTCATCCGGACGGCCATGTCTTCCAGTCTTCCCAGGGCCCCAAGGGGTTTGGTCTTGAAGTCGATTTTCTTCCTGGCAGAAGGAAGAATCTCCTGGCTTACGGGTTTTAAATGATCGGACACCTTTTTTGCTATACCGGATTGGGCAGTGATAGCCTGTAAATCATTTTTATCGGTCGTACTATTATTAACCGTTGAGGGTAGTGTTGTCATGCGTTTTTTCTCCTTATGATCGTCTGAAAAATGAATGATATACTTTAATGATATTCCTGAAAGCACATGCGCCATGATCGTTGGAATGACTTCAGGGGTAATGATATCTTCTGTCAGATATTTGAAAGCAGAAGGATCTTTCTGGATTACAAAAAGGGCGTTCTCCATATCCTTTTTCGTGCAACCGTAAGAGCCGGTAAGGGAGTGCTCTCTGTAATGCATGAGATTTAAAAGATTGCTCTCGATAGGTTGATTCTTCTTGAGGCCGCTGAAAAATGAAAACCGGCCGCCTTTGGCGATTTTGGTCATGCTGATGTTAAATGCTGCAGGATCATCACAGGCATTGATGACCACGTCAAAGTCGCTTTCCGGTGTGGTTTTGACGCAGGGGATATGGGTATGCTCAAGAAACGGTTTTATTTTATCGATTTTTTCTTCATCTTTTTCGATAACGATAGGACGAGCCCCCTGTTGAAGCGCTGCATAAGCCGTAATCAGCCCGACCGTACCCCCTCCCACGACAAGCAAGCGTTCATGCTTTTTCAGACCTGTTTTTGACAGGGCATGAAGGGCGCAGCCGACCGGTTCTGAAAAACAGGCGATCTGCGAGGGTAAATCTTCCGGTATGGGAATGAGGCTTTCCTTTGGCGCATCCACATAATCGGCAAATCCGCCATCATGATGAAAACCGGTTATTTCCATATCTTCGCACAGGTTTTCCTGGCTGCTTTTGCAGTAACGGCAAATGCCACAGGTTTTTCCCGGCCAGATCACAAAACGGTTTTTCGATGTATCTGAGACCACGATTTCATGACCAGGGACTCTGGGAAGAGACAGATCCCGATGGCCTTCATGCCATATTTTGGCATCAGTGCGGCAAATGGCGCAACAATCGACCTTGAGCCTTTTGTATCCGGTTTCCGGCTCTTTTTCGTTATCGTTGGTTTTTGTAAGTGTCTTTAACCCGGTTAACAGGAATCTCATATATATCCTTATATCAAAGGTTCTTCGGTCATGAAAGCCATCCTTGAAGCGTTTCAAACCCTTTATCAGGGGTCCGGTTCTGTGTTGTTACCCAGTTTTCAAGCGTTTTAAAAGCTGCCCCGTCTTCTATCATCCGGGAAGCCTGTTTGACACCTGAGGGAATGTCTGCTGCATGACCGGAAATATAATAGATCAACCCGGCGTTTAACACGGCTGCATCTTTTCGTGCGCCGTTCTTATTTCCTCTTATCAGGGCCACAAATTGACGGGCTTCCTGTTCAATGGTTTCAGCAGGCCTGAGTTCATCTGCCGCATGAGTGCCAAGTCCCATATCATGGGGCCGGAAAGAAAATTCATCCATATCGCCGTTTTCCTTAAGTTCCGACAGGTACGTTGTACCGCAAACAGATGCCTCATCCATGCCTTTTTCCGAGTGATCCACCGTACCAAAAACAATAAGGGCGCGTCTGTAGCCGATGGCTTTCATGACAGTCAGGGCCGGTAGCATCATTTCTTTTTTATATACACCCCTGACCGCCAGTTTGGGTAATGCCGGATTGGCAAGGGATGCGGCAATGTTTAATGTGGAACCGAATGAAATTTGGGAGAGAATCCTTCCCAGCGCCTGGGGATGAACCTCAGGGCTCATACCGTTAAAAAGCCCGATGTTTGCTTTTTCGATGCTTTCAGACACGATTGACACACCACATTCCACATCCACACCAAGGGCTTCCGCTATGTCTACCGTTCCACACACGGATGTAATCGCCCGTGCGCCATGACGGGCCATTTTAATGCCGCCTGCGGCGCCCAGGATCGACGCTGCCGTACTGATGTTATAGGTCTTTTGCGTATCCATGCCGGTACCGCAGTTTTCAACAACAGGGAAATGATCTCCCACGGTTACATGGGTAGTATCCCGTTCATAAATCGCTTCAAAGCAGCCTGCGATTTCATCTGAAGATTCCCCTTTGGCTGTTAAGGCAGAAAGAAACGCGCCCTGCTGCATGTCAGTGGTCTTTTGGTCAATGATTGTGATGAACGCATCTTTTGTGTCTTTCCGCGTGAGATTTTCTTTTCGAATCAGCCGATTAATCAGGTTCCCCAATTTTCGGTCGGTTTCAGTCAGCATATTTTCCTCCGTCTTTTTTACCGCTTGAAAAGCGGTATTTTACGTCACTGGTGTTTTTCAGGCAGCCGTACGTATGAAAAAGTTAAAGCCGGATAAGGATGGTTGATGATATACAAAGGGGGCAGGCCCGGAACACCTCTGAAAGCATCTATCCATACCTTTTCCATTTGGGGCGAACACCTTGCCCGAATTAAAAAAAATATGGATTGCCTCCAGTTGGCATCCTAAAAAAAGAAGGGGATAAACATAACCCAAACACATTAACAGGCAGGCTTTCTGGCTTGCGGATCATCCTCGTTACCGCGCCTTCCCGGGAATCCCCAGTGGCCATATTGCGGCAGTCGTCCCCGTTTACAGCAATGACTGGCTTGCGATGGTTTCTCACCATCTTTCCTTTTAACACCGCATTCATACGATGCACCTGTTAACTTCGTACGTCTATTAAGCCATTTCAATTTGGTTTGTCAATGGACTTTTGAAAACAGGAAATCATCTGATCAATACCCATTGATTTTTTTCAATTCGTCTTTATGTTATTTCAGATTATCAATCAACCAAATACAGGAGTATAATACAAAATGGGCAATCAGATTAAAACAACCCTGTTATTAACACTCATGACCGTGTTTTTCATGTTTATCGGAAGAATTCTGGGGGGTGGCCCCGGTATGGTCATCGCCCTTATTTTTGCAGGTGGCATGAACCTTTTTTCTTACTGGTATTCGGATAAGCTCGTCCTTAAAATGTATAAAGCATCTGAGATTTCATCGGAAGATGCCCCTGAACTGTTTGATATCGTGAAAAGACTTGCCGAAAGAGCAGACCTTCCCATGCCAAAAGTATTTCTTATTCCCCAGGACGCCCCCAATGCATTTGCCACAGGCAGAAACCCTCAGCATGCGGTGGTGGCTGTCACCCGAGGTCTGTTGAAATTAATGGGCCGGGATGAAATCGAAGGTGTTCTTGCCCATGAGCTGGGGCATGTTAAAAATCGGGACATCCTGATAGGAACCGTTGCGGCAACTATGGCAGGTGCGGTGATGATGCTTGCCAATATGGCCAAATGGTCTGCCCTGTTCGGCGGGTTCAGCAGGGATGATGATCATCGAGGCGGCGGGTTCATCGAGCTCATCACGATGGCCATAATTGCACCCATTGCCGCCATGCTGATTCAGATGGCGATATCCCGGTCACGGGAATACCTGGCGGATGCAACTTCCGCAGAAATTACAGGAAACCCTGAAGGCCTTGCATCTGCCCTGGAAAAGCTGGGGGGATACGCCAAACAGATACCCATGGCAGCAAATCCGAGCACGGCCCATATGTTTATTGCAAACCCATTGTCCGGCCAACGAATGGCGAGTTTCTTTTCAACCCATCCCCCCATAGAGGAGCGGGTGGCCAGATTGCGGCACACAAGGCCAGAGCCTGAGAGAAATGTTCAGCAAGGCACACGGCCTGATATGGACAAGGATGCAAGAGATTTCTGGAACAGGTTGTCATAAAAAGAAACGTCTGCAAACGTTAACCTCTAAACATGAAAGGTAGATGCCCCATGGATGATTTCAGGAAAAGAACGCTTGGGAGGACCGGATTGAAGGTGGGACGGCTTGGGGTTGCTGCAAGTTATGGCGCACCGGCCCAGGCATTTGAGGAAGCATTTGAAAAAGGCTGCAATTATTTTTACATGGGTTCCGGACGTCATCGTGGAAATATGCATCAGGCCATCCGGAATATCATTAAAAAAGGCCAGCGGGATAAACTGGTGATCGCGATTCAAACCTATGCGCGAAACGGGATGTTGATGGAACCGTTTTTTAAAAGAACGCTTAAAAAGCTTGGTATTGATTATGCGGATGTGATGATATTGGGATGGCATAATAAACAGCCATGGCCCAAACTGGTTGATCGTGCTGTTTCCATGAAGGAAAGGGGCTTGTTCCGATTTTTTGGCATGTCCGGCCATAATCGAAAACTTTTCCCTGAGCTAAACGCAACCAATGTATTTGATGTGTTTCAGATCAGATACAATGCTGCTCACAGAGGTGCTGAAAAAGAAACATTTCCCTACCTGAATGAAAAAAACCAGCCTGGAATCATATCTTACACGGCAACGCGGTGGGGGCATCTTTTAAATGATAAAAAAATGCCGGAAGGCGAAAAAGCACCATCGTCAAGCGATTGCTACCGGTTTGCCATGACCAACGGATCTGTTGACGTCTGCCTCTGTGGTCCAAAGACCGTTTCGGAAATGAGAGACGCTCTTCCCGCATTGGATCTTGGTCCTTTAAACGGCGATGAAATGGCCCGGATGAAGAAAATCGGGGATCATGTTCATCGCACGGCAAAAGGTTTTTTTTAAAATCAGATTTCAACTCAATTTTTGTTTTTCCTCAATGAGGTGACGCGCCCCATCGAAATACGCCACCCTGGCTCACATTAAATGGAACTATAAATTTAGCTGGACCCACTTTATACGTTTCTGGCCCAGATTATATGATATTAAGGGGCACCCAGGTCACTTCGTAAATACTACCTATGGATTTACAAAGATTCCAACCGCCATAGATTGGTATGTTATTTCGCCCTTTATATTTTCTCTGCTGTTCTTGAATGATCTTGAAATATTTTTTTCAATATCATATAAAAATCTAAAGATGAAAGATGCTCTTCGGCCACTCAATCAGATATCTTCAATTCGCAACTGTCCGTTTGTTTAAGGAAAATCTTTGTTGAAAAATAAAATCTACACGAGATATTTTTTTTGCCAATTTCTGTCGGAACCAGGCTTAAATTCTCTCTCTCAAAAAATCATCAACCGTTTGATCATGATATTCCTGCCCATTTCTTTATTCTTCACCCCGGTCTGGTTCGCACATGGCGGGGAACACGCCATTTCAAGTCTTACCGCAGCGGAACGAATCTGGCTTGACCGAAATCCTGAAAAACTCACCCTGCTTTTCAACATCGAATTCCCTCCGTTAGAATTTGCCTCACCGTATGGCACCTTTACCGGCATGGGGGCAGACATCATTGCCGAAGTAGAAAAAAAATTAGGTGTCACATTCCTCAAAAAACCATCCGACGACTGGAACGAACATATATCCTCATTAAAAAACGGGGCATGCGCTGTTGCGCCAACGATAGTCGACACATCCGAAGGGGAACAATACGCCTTTTTTACCAAACCCTACACCACAGTGCCTGTTGTCATCATTACGACAAGAACCATTAAGGAAGATCTGGACCTGGATGATCTCTCTGGCCGAAAGGTGGCAGTGGTTTCCGGTTATGCAACCGAAACCTATCTCCGGCAAATAGCGGATGACCGGATTGAGATTGTGCCTGTGTCAAGTGTCACGAAAGGGTTAAGTTTACTGTCATTCGGGCGCGTGGATGCTTTTGCGGGAAATCTTTCCATGGCAGCTTACGCCATTGAAAAAGAAGGGATTTCGAACCTGCGAATGGCTGGCAGCACAGATTATTCCTTTGCCTTTAGTATTGGCATAAGCCGCAAATACCCGTTGCTTTTCAGTGCCATTCAAAAAGCCCTTGACACCATCCCACAAAGCGAGATCAATGCCATCCGCAGCAAATGGATACACATTGATACAAGCAACTGGCAACCGAAACCACCCAGGCAGGTGCATGGGATGCCCGTCCGAAATCCCAAATTATCTACATCAGCAAACAATGGTATAAAATGTTGGGCTATGAGCCCAATGCAACAGAAATTTCCTTCCCGGACCTGAGGCGGTTCATGCACACAGATGATCATGCCTTTGTGACTCAGTTTTTTGATAATTATGTTGCCGAAAAAGGTAGTGCTCAATTTGAAACGGAGTTCCGTATGCGAAGGGCGGATGGCTTATGGTGCTGGGTGCTTTCCAAAGGTAGGGCCGTTGAGTGGGATGAGTTCGGCACCCCCGAACGTATCATCGGCCTGGATATCAATATCGATTCCTTCAGGGAAGCCCAGGACAAGGTGAACCAGAGTGAAAAAAAATTTCGGGCGATTTTTGACAATGCCCCCTATTCCATTGTCATTAACAGCCTTGAGGACGGGCGTTATCTGCAAGCCAACAAGGCCTTTCTGGACAGCCGGGGTGTCAAGCCGGAAGAACTGGCCCAACTGAAGGCGGAAAGCTTCTCGCTCATTTCAAGAGAAGACGTGGCAGACATCTTCGACACATTAATGAAAAAGGGTTTTGTGAAAAATCGTGAAGTGAAAACCGTCACAAAAGATGGCGCTATCCGGTACTCGACATTCTCGTCTGTCATCATGGATATTCAGGGCCAAAAGCAAATCCTTTCCATGACGGTGGATACAACCGAAAGAAAACGTGCGGAAGACGCGTTAAAGGAAAGCGAGGCCCGATTTCGTAAACTTTTCAAATTGGCGCCCATACCCATGAGCTATATCTCCATGGATGGAAAAATCCTGGATGTCAACGACAGCCTCGTAAAGACGATGGGATATACAGCTGATGACATGCCGACCCTGGAGCATGCCTGGGAGCATGCCTTCACCGATAATGACCTGAAAAACGAAATTACCTCAAAATGGCGGGCAAGCCTCGAAAACGCCATTAAAGACCATTCAGACATCGAATCCATAGAATGCCCGGTTCGTTGCAAGAACGGCAGCTTTCGAGACATGATTGTCAGCACAAAACTCATCGGAGACAGTATTATTATCAGTTTTTTTGATATTACCGAGCGCAAACAGGCGGAAGCGGAGCGGGAAGTGCTTCAAAGCCAGCTCTACCAGTCACAGAAAATGGAGGCCATTGGTGTTTTCGCAGGTGGTATTGCGCACGATTTTAACAATATGCTGGGCGCCATCCTGGGATATTCGGAACTTATGTTGAGTAAACTGGACGCTTCAAATCCGTTTCGTGAATTTCTAAATAGCATTCTCGATGCGGCCCAACGTTCCGCCAAGCTCACCCGCCAACTGCTCGCCTTTTCCCGTCAGGAAATGATTTCACCGGTCATATTCGACCTCAATGAGGCTGTTGAAGCCATATTAAAAATGATACGAAGGCTCATCGGAGAAAACATAGAATTGATCTGGTTACCAGGGGAAATGCCAGGCATGGTCCGGATGGACCCCACTCAACTGGACCAGATTCTTGTTAACCTCTGCGTCAATGCGAGAGACGCCATAAAAGATACCGGAAGGGTTACAATAGAAACCAACACTGTCGTTATCGATGATCAACATGGTGAGGGGCATGCCGAATTACTCCCCGGAGCGTATGTGATTTTAGCGGTAAAAGACGATGGTTGCGGAATTGATACAAAAACACTGAGCCATATCTTTGAACCCTTTTTCACGACCAAAGCTCTGGGAAAAGGAACAGGTATGGGATTGGCCACCATATACGGTATCGTAAATCAGAACAACGGCGCTATAAACGTATACAGCGAATTGGAGAAAGGAACCACATTCACCATCTACATTCCGCGTCATGCCGCCGAAAAAACGCCAGAAAAACAGGAGCGAATGGCCGATCTACCCAAAAGCAGGGGAGAAACCCTGCTTATTGTAGAAGATGATCCGATGCTTTTGGGAATGAGCATGCTCATGATGCAGAAGTTGGGATACTCCGCGTTAACGGCAAGCACGCCTGGTGAGGCCGTCAGGATAGTCGAGGAAGACCATGCTGAAATTCACCTTTTGATCACCGATGTCATCATGCCGGAAATGAATGGCCGGGACCTGGTGAACCGACTTCAGAAATTCCAGCCAGGCATCAAGCACCTTTTCATGTCGGGCTATACAGCTGACGTGATCGCCCATCAAGGGGTACTGAATGAGGGTGTCAATTTCATTCAAAAACCCTTTTCATTAAAGACAATGGCGTTAAAAATCCGTGAAGTTCTCGATTGATACGGGATAAATTTTTTCGAGCCTGCCATTTCCCAGAAAATATATCCCTTCATTTGCAATTTAGAGGATGAGGCATATCCTCATCCTCTTCTGATATCTGCGTTGTGAACTATAATTTCAAATCACTATCGTACCAGGGATGAAATAAAACACCCTTTGGCTCCGGAGTTCGAGTTGTCATGCATATTAGACAATTTCTGATCCATATCGTTTTTCACATTTCCTGCGATACGTTCTGTATCTTCCAGGTTGCTTGAATCGTCGTCTGCCTGATTTTCAGGAATACCGCCATCATCATCCAAAAGACGATCAGAGGCGTAATCAATTGTTTCGGATGCTTCATTCACATTCTCAAGCTGAATTGACGGGGAGGCATTCTCCGATTCCATTTCAACATTGGAATCGCTTTCATGAAGCAAATAATCGTTGATTTTGCTGTTTAATTGTGTGCCTCCAGGGCCGACCCATTTCCA
Organism: Pseudomonadota bacterium; assembly: GCA_018816735.1. Lineage (GTDB taxonomy): Bacteria > Desulfobacterota > Desulfobacteria > Desulfobacterales > JAHIVH01 > JAHIVH01. The sequence goes on from JAHIVH010000120.1 coordinate 61,054, forward strand.
GGTAACGCCTTCTCCTTTGCTGTTGTCGGCGATTTTGAAATCAAGCCTTGCCGGATAGTCTTCCGTGATGACGATGGTATTGGTGGATGGTCTTAAAATCGGGACCAGGTGGGGAAAATCAGATCCGGAAAGTGAAATCCGTATGCGATGCCCTCTTTTGAACACATTGCATGTGGGCCACAGTTCCACCACATACTGATACAAGTCTCCCTCATTGATCAATTTGGGATAGTGATCCGGGTATGTATAAAATGGATCAAAAGGAGTATAGGAAGGATCAACAGGGTGCTTCGTCAAAAATTCGGATTCATCCGGGTCATACTGCCTGTGGGATGCCCTCAGCCAGCCGGAAGTCAAATTCTTGGCGCGACCTTCCGGATAGACATCGTTCAGCTCGACCACCCATTGCACATCCTTTTCCTCCATCTGTTCGACCCAGAAGTTGTCTTTCAATCCCAGCATGTTTTCAACCGTAGCCATAAGTCCTTCAACAAAATTTTGCGCATAGGGACTCGTAAATTCCGTTCTGGCCCAGAATGTAAGGGCAAGCGGACCCACAATTTCCATGTCCTCGGATAGCGGCTCAGTTGTAAATGTAGGGATTTTCCACTCATCACTCCGCTCATCCTCGTAATACATGGTTTCATCAACATCCTTGCCGAACCACATTTTCGAAATTTGGGCAAAAAGGGATGTAACACCTAAAAGCCACCTGGCAGATGATCGGGAATCCATTCCATGAAGGGCTTTTGGAAGGGCGGAATGTTTCATCACGGGGTTATCGCTTTCAAAATCAACATCGGAAGGATTGTCTACCATCGAATAGATCTGGTTTTCCGGATTGTTTGTAAACGCATCTCCTGAGATGTTAGCTGCCTTGGCTTTGGAAAGATAAAGGGTTTTTGAATCGGTTCTGTCGTCTGAAAGGGGCCACGATTTTTCAGCCCGCCACCTGTCCACGCCGAGAACCCGCATGACCACCGGAAAATCTTTCATGAACACGTCTTCTTTGCCCTTGATCTTCCAGTCAAACCATCTTGCCGGAAGGGCCAGACGTTCCAGTGCGGGAATCCCCAACCCAAAGGAGCCGTCGGTATGATACCAGTCACTGATCAACAGCGCTTTGTCTTCATCGGCGTGCATGCTTAACCCGTACTGATAATTATTGAGCGTCCCCCGAGTCAGGATATCGTACCAACCGCTCACAAGAAACACCGGGAGTTTGGGGGAAATGACACATTGATCGCCTTCAGGGTAGCCCCATCCGCCTTCCGGCTTTATGGGCCAGTAGGACATTGGGGAGCGCTGATCATATACCTCCGTACTGTCGGTAATATGTTCGTTGGTCGTCACCAGACTTAATACATCCGGAAAATTGTTCCAGTGACTCACCCAGATTTCCTCAGCCTCTTTGATATCCGCTTCCGTAGGATTGAAATTTTCCTCTCCAAGCCGAAGCAGAGGCGGCAGCAGTCCAAAGGTTTCAACAATCCCGAATATGCCTGACTCAAGGGTCAGATTCAGGGTGCCGCCCTGCATCAGGCCATCCCTGTATAAATCACTGAACGTGACCAAAGGGAACAGAGCCTTGAGATGAACCGGTGCTCCATCACCCTTGCAATCGACGATACCGGAAACCAGCATTTGTATGATGCCCATATAGGACGGCCCGAACATGCCGACGTTTCCGTCCGACCATTCTTGGGCCGGAATGAAATCATCAATCACGTATTTGGTTGCATACTGTTCGGCCAGAGAAAAAACCTCCCAGGGCCCGCCTGAAGAACCGCTTCCCATAATATCCACCACCAGCAGGGTATACCCGTAGGTGATGATGGGCGCAACAGTCGGTGTGATGAACAGCCGATTGTAAGGCGTTGCCACCAGTATTGTCGGCGTTTTTTCACGGTACGACCGGTTGGGCCTGATCACTGTGGCCCAAAGCGTTACATCCTCATCCATATGAGGATTTTTCTCTTTCGGGACTTCAATTCGGACATTGATATCAATGGTAAAGCCCGGAATACCTCCTTTTTCAAGCTTGGCTTTAAGGTTATCCGCATCATTCTCGGAAAGCATACTTCCGTATGAAACAAACGGCATCATCCCACAAATGAGAGCCATACAAAATATAGCATAGCGTAAACAGGCCATCTCTCCCCCTTTTTTTTGAGCTGCAAATAGTATAACTATTTTAAATTATTAACATTAAATTGATTGTATTCATATGGACTGTTCGGGATTGCTTTGGTTGAAATGTTCAACGCAAGAACACAGATTCCAATCCAAATACATGTTTCATCAAAATTAAGTTAACATAGACGGTGTGTCAATGTTTATCGAAAAAATTTTACTGAATTGTGCTTCGCCAAAATTAAATCGTGACTGAAATTATAGGGTATTTTTACTGCCCGAACAGTTTACGCAAGGTAGAAATGATAATTTTATCGTAATTTTTAGATAATAAAATAAATCGTTTATGGATGTGCTGACGCTTTTTACGAGACCATCATAGTGGGTTAACTAAAGAGTGTTAACCAATTTGCTATGTGGATTTGCCACACGGTTATAGAACTGAAACAAAGACTTACTTGATTTCAAACAAGTTGCCGTCAAAATCAAAGATGAACACAAGGTTTTTGTCTCCTTTTGGAATTCGGTTGATCTTTATGCCTAAAGACTGGCAGCGGTTCAGGAAATCATCACGGTTTTCCACTTCCAGGCAGGTGTGTTCGATGATGCCGGCATTGGTTTTTTTCTGATCATGGATGAATATCTCAAAATGACATTTATCGTTCATATAGTTGATCATTTTCAGGTCGGAAGCGATGTTGAAGATGGCTTGAGATAGACTTTCAGGGAGAATTTTAGGTTGGCTTTTCGTGAGCCCTAAAAGTTCCTGGTAGAATTTGTCTGCATTTTCTTCTGTTTGGCACGTCAGACCCGAATGTAAAATCTTCATGTTTTTTCCCCTTATCGTGTCACTCATTTGGCTTAATGATAACTTTTATCGAATCCTTTGCCTCGGTAACCAGTTTAAATCCTTTCTTAATATCATTCAGGGGCAGTTTGTGCGTAATCATGTCATCAACGGTAATCAACCCTTGCGCCAAAATTTTAATGGCTTCGGAAATATCCGGCGGGCCACAATAGTAAGAGGTGAGTATTTTAATTTCTTTCATCCAGAAATCATTGATGGGGACTATCACATCTTTTCCCGGTTCCGGCACGGCAAAGAAAACAATACTCCCCCCTTTTTCAACACATTCCCAGGCTTGCGCGATGGCAGACAGCGCGGATGTGCAAAGGATGACGACGTCGGCTTTTTTTGAATTTTTCTCTATCAGGCGGGCAGGAACGTTATCAGACGCGTTAATCACAATATCAGCGCCAATTTTTTTTGCAAATTCAAGCCTGTTTTCATTGATGTCTACGGCGATTGTATTGTAATTTTTCGCTTTGGCCAGTTTCAAATGAATCAAGCCGGACATGCCGCAGCCCATGATCATGACGGTTTGGCGCTCTTTAATTCCCGAAAGCCTTTGCGCCCGGACCACACAGGCAAGCGGTTCAATAAAGGTGCTTTGATCATAAGAGATGGTTTCAGGAAGAAGATACGTCCCTTTTTCAACCAGGCCGGACGGGACAACAATACATTCGGAAAATCCCCCGGGCAGCCGGTCTTTTACATTCGGGCAAACCGGGTAGTGCTCATTTTCGCAGTAGTGGCAGGCCATGCAGGGTACTTTGGGTGCAACAAAAACCCTGTCACCCGGTGCGTATTTTTTAACGTGTTCACCTGTTTTTACGATTTTACCGCCAATCTCATGGCCCAATACCAGGGGAGCCCTTGGCAGTCGGTACCATTCTGAAATGTCACTGCCGCATATGCCGCATGAAATGACTTTTACAAGCATTTCTTCAGGGCCAGGTTCTGGCAGGGGAACGTCTTCTATCCGGATATCGCTGTTGTTATACCACATGGAAATTTTCATATGTTTTTATCCTGCTATTGCTGTATCAGTGTTGATTCTTCAACGAGTTATAGAGTTCAAATGCTTTTTCCGGTTTTTCATTTTCATGGACTACCGCTTTAACGGCCTGAATCATGGCAACCGGTGAATCTGCCTGAAAAATATTGCGGCCCATATCCACACCGTTTGCGCCTTGCTGGACAGCGTTATATGCCATGGTCAGCGCCTCCAGCTCCGGTATTTTCTTGCCGCCCGCCATCACAATCGGCACCGGACAGGAAGCGGTTACGGTTTCAAAACCTTCTTCCACATAATAGGTTTTTATGTAATGCGCGCCCAATTCTGCGCATATTCTTGTGGCAAGCCTGAAATAACGGGCGTCCCGTGCCATATCCTTGCCCACGGCGGTTACAGCCAGAACGGGTATGCCGTAACGGTTTCCCATGTCTACCATTCGGGTCATATTGATGATCGATTCTTTTTCAAATTCCCCGCCGATAAACACCTGAACGGCCATGGCGCAAACATTTAACCGTATGGATTCCTCAATGTCAACGGCGATATCTTCGTTGGAGAGTTCCTTTAAAATGCTCGTCCCACCGGACACTCGCAATACGATCGACTGAGAAAACGACGGTGGCACAATGCTCCTTAAAATACCTCGGGTCAGCATCAGCGTATCTGCATATGGCGCAAGCGGCAGGATGTTCAGATCGATCCGCTCCAACCCTGTGGTAGGCCCCTGAAAATAGCCATGGTCAATGGCCAGCATAACGGTTCGTCCGGTTTTGGGATTGAAAATTCTTGAAAGCCTGTTTTTCATTCCCCAGTCAAGAGAATTCGAACCCTTGAGAAAGAATCCTTCGGTCTTTTGCGGTGTGTCGGCAAAATATTTCTTGCCTTCTTTCAGGTCGTCTACATCTGGCATGTTTTCCCCCTTGGCATTTCAAATTATTGAATAATTAGGCCTGAAGCTTGTTTTTGTACAAAACATTAACCCAAGTTGCAAATGCGGAGTATGAAAAAAGATTATTTTTTTGTCAATGTATTTGTGGCGGTTTATATTTCGTAAGAAAGGGGGGCAGGCGAAAAGCCGGTTAAGCCGCCTGCATTATTACTAATGTCTGTTTCAATGTCATAAACTTAAGGCAAAAAAGGCGATTCCAACTCACTGAAACCGCCTTTCAGATTTGATTTACGAACAAAAATTATTCTTTTTTATCCAGCCCAAACGCCGTGTGGAGCGCTCTTACAGCCAGCTCTGCGTATTTTTTTTCAATGACACAGGAGATCCGGATTTCAGACGTGCTGATCAACCGGATATTGATATTTTCCTGGGCAAGGGTGCTGAACATTTTGGCTGCCACGCCGGAATGGTTTTTCATGCCAACGCCTATGACCGAAATTTTTGCAATGTCTTCTGCGGTGAGCACTTCTGTGGCTCCGATCTCTTTACCGACTCTTTCAGCAATCTCAACAGCCGCCTTGAAGTCGCTTTTTGTGACCGTGAAGGTGAGGTCTGTATCCCCACCGGTTCTGGTGTTCTGAATGATCATGTCCACGACAATACCTGCATCGGCAATCGGGCAAAAGATTTTTGATGAAATGCCCGGTTGGTCCGGAACGCGTTTCAAGGTTATTCTTGCTTCATTTTTATCACAGGTGATGCCTGATACTTCCAGACGTTCCATCCCGGTATTTTCATCAAGGACCATGGTTCCTTCCTCCTCATTAAATGATGATCTTACGTGTATGGGTACATTAAATTTCTTGGCAAAACTGACCGATCGGATCTGCAGCACCTTGGCGCCCAGGCTTGCCATCTCGAGCATTTCATCGTAGGAAATCCGGGATAATTTTCGTGCTTTTTCACATATGCGGGGGTCTGTTGTATAGATACCATCAACGTCTGTGTAAATTTCACAGCTGTCTGCCTTGATGGCCGCAGCAACGGCTACTGCCGTGGTATCTGAGCCGCCCCTTCCCAATGTGGTGATGTTCCCTTGATGATCGCTTCCCTGAAATCCGGCGACCACAACGATATGTTTCTGGGCGATCAGGTCTTTTATCCGCGCTGCACCGATATTTTGAATACGTGCCTTGGTAGCCGCATTATCCGTGAGAATCTCCGCCTGATATCCTAGAAGAGATTGTGCCTTGTAGCCCATGGATTGAAGCATCATGGCCATGAGCGCCACGGTGGTCTGTTCACCTGTTGCGAGAAGAACATCCATTTCCCGCTCAATCGGGAGATCCGATATCTCTTGAGCCATTTTAATCAGGTTGTCCGTAACGCCCGCCATGGCGGACAAGACAACGACCACGTCGTTTCCCTGATCATACGTTTTAATAATTCTTTTTGCGACATTCCTTATCCGGTTAAGATCTCCTACCGAAGTGCCGCCATATTTTTGAACAATCAGTCCCATCAACTTCTCCTTAAAAAAGGCATTCTTTATCTTAAAAAAACATCTTGCCCCAATAACGTTATTTTTTCGTATATGGTATTTTATTTGAAGTCAAAATTTTTTATCAAATCCGGATTTTTCTGTCCAGATATAATGATCGTAAAAATGCGATCGGTATCATCTGTCATATCAATCGATATGCTGATGTCTTCTTTTAGAAAATGTTCCGGGAATTTGTCTGCCCATTCAATGGCGACAACCCCTTCACCGTTGATGATATCAAAAAAACCCAGGTCATCCAGCTCATCCATGCTGGTCAAACGGTAAATATCGATGTGAAACAGGCGATGGCGTCCCGGATATTCATTAATGATGTTGAATGTGGGGCTTGTTATATAATAGGTGGAAGGCACTCCCAGCCCTTTTGCAAGTCCCTGGACAAAGGACGTTTTGCCGCTGCCCAGATCGCCTGCAAGGGAAATCACGGTTCCTTTTTCTACCCATACGCCGATGGTTTCGGCCATCATTTTTGTTTTCTCAGGGGATGTGGTGGTCACTGTATATTTTATTTTGTCTGGCATTGTTTTAACGATATTAAATGATATCAATGGTCTGTCTGGTTTTAAAAAGCCTTTTGCTGAAAACCGTCCGGTTTTCATTGTCGTGAAGGGCCAACATGCGCCTTATCTGTTCCGGAATGGTCTTCACAATATCTGATGCAAGATATCCCACAGGGCCGATCTCTTCTGAAAGGGTATCGGATGTCTTCCCGTGAAGATAAACGGCTGAAACAGCGGCATCTTCAGGGGACAGGCCCTGGGCGACAAGACCTGCTATCATGCCTGTCAATACATCTCCCATGCCTGCGGATGCCATCCCCGGATTCCCGGTTTGATTAATCCATACCCTGCCATCCGGATGGGCGATAATCGTTTTTGCGCCCTTAAGGACCAGATAAACATGATATGTTGATGCAAATTCCCGGGCTATAGCGATACGGTTCTTTTGGATGGTATTGACGTCTGTTCCCATGAGGCGGGCCATTTCTCCGGGATGAGGTGTCATGATCACCGGTATGCTTGCTGTTTTTAATATATCCACATGTCCTGACAGACAGTTTAATCCGTCTGCATCAATCACCATCGTGATACGGCTTTCTTCAACCAGTTTACGGACCAGTTTTTTGGTGGAAGGGTCCGTGCCAATGCCAGGACCAATGGCGATGCATTTTTTATCTGCCATGAGATTTAAAATGGCATCAAAGGATAATTCGGACAGATTGCCGTTTTTTGTTTCCGGAAGAGGGTAGGTCATGCCTTCTGTGATAAGTGATTCAAGAACGGGGTTGAGATTTTTGGGACATCCGAGGGTCACAAGACCTGCACCTGTCCGAAGCGCTGCCATCGATGTCAGTGCGGCAGCACCAGTTTTCCCTGGTGACCCGGCGATTATAAGGAGGTGGCCGGTATGGCCTTTATGGGTTTCAGGGGCGCGAACAGGAAATGTTTTTCTGACCAACTGGTCTGTAATAAGGAAATGATTGGGTTTGACGTCGTCTCTGATATGGTGGGGAATGCCAATATCGATAATTTCTATTTTCCCGGCATATTGTGCGCCTGGAAAGACAACATGTCCGGGTTTTGCAAAGGCAAAGGTAACGGTGACGTCAGCATTGATGGATATGCCGCAGACTTGGCCTGTATTTGAGTTAATGCCGGATGGAATATCAACACTTAATACGTTTTTTTTCTGTTCGTTTACAAATGCAATCACGTCTTTATAATGGCCTCTGACATCCGAATTCAGGCCGGTACCCAAAATGGCATCCACATAGAGATGTTGATGGGCCATGTCCGCTTTTTTTTCCTGAAAAGCTGCGGTATCTGTTACCTCACAAACCTCTATATTCAAAGGAGCGAGGAGGGAAAGGTTTAAAGCGGCATCCCCTTTGACTTTCTCTTTTTGGGTCAATAAAAATACAGTGGGTCTTACACCTTTTAAAAAAAGATATCTTGCAATGACAAATCCGTCTCCGCCGTTATTTCCGCTTCCGGCCAGTATCCCCACTTTTTTATTTTCAAGATCGCCAAACTGTTCCATAAGGACGCGGGTTGCCCCGCGGCCTGCATTTTCCATGAGAACGACCCCTGGTATGCCAAAAGAGGTAATTGTTCTCTGATCCATTTCCCGCATCTCTTCAGCCGTAACAAGTTCCATCGCAATCGCTCAAGTTTGAATTTTAAAGTTCTTTGACCAGTGCCAGCATCTCCCTCACGGCTTTATCCAGGCCCACAAGAACCGCACGTGAAATGATGCTGTGGCCGATGCTGTATTCGTCTATTTCCTGAATCCCTTTAAAGGCCTTGATCGTGTTATAGCATAATCCATGGCCGGCATTTACGCCGAGTTTAAGTTTTTTTGCGAGTTTGGCGGCGTTCACGATATTTAAAAATGCTTTTGTCCGCTTTTGAGGTGTATCTGCATCACAGAAACCACCAGTGTGAATTTCCACCATATCGGCATTTATCTTGTGTGCGATCCGGATTTGTTCTGCATCCGGGTCAACAAACAGACTTACGGGAATATGGGCACTTTTAAGCGTTTCCACACCTTCAGAAATAATGTCCATGTTCAGGGAAAGGTTCAATCCGCCCTCTGTTGTCAGCTCTTTTCGTTTTTCAGGAACCAGGGTGACCAGATCCGGCTTGACTTCAAGGGCAATACCCAGCATTTCAGGGGTTGCGGCCATTTCAAGAATCAGTTTGGTCTTTACCGTTTGCCTTAGAATTTTTACATCCCTGTCTTTGATATGCCTTCTGTCTTCGCGGAGATGGACCACGACCCCTTCTGCCCCTGCCAGCTCAACAAGGGCTGCCGCAGTTACCGGGTCCGGATAATTTATTTTTCGAGCCTCTCTTAAGGTAGCAATATGATCAACATTTACAGCAAGTCCTGCCATGATGGACATCTCCTTAATTTTAATATTTTAAAAATAATCAAGTTCTGTATTGTTTTCTATCAATCTTAAAAGTTCTATACTCTTTGTTGTCATTTTTTTTTCTTCATTGGGGGAAGTATCATGGTCGTATCCGAACAAATGGAGAATGCCATGAACCAGAAGTTGAGATAGTCGTTCATCTGTTTTAATGCCGGCATGCTCTCCTTCCCGTATTGCCGTGTCTATAGAAATCACCACATCACCCAGAAGATGGGGAGAAATTTCACTGAAGTCGCCATCACACATGGGGAAAGAAATAACATTTGTGGGACCGTCACGGTTCAGGTAGTCCCTGTTTAACGATTCGATTTCCACGTCATTCACAATCGTTATGGAAAGCTCATAATCATCACGAGATCCCAAGGCGCTTAATATGACTCTGGCCTTTTTCTTCAGTTGCGTCAGGGAAATTTTTTGGCTGGTCTGCCTGTTTGTTATCAGAACGTTCATCTTCCTTTTTTTCTTCCTGCTGCGTGGCTGTGGTTTCAGCATATTCGATTCTATGATGGTAGATACCATTTAATATTTTATTGAAACTTTTTGCAATACTGTGCAAGTCTTTCAGCGTAAGTTCGCATTCGTCAAGCTGGCCGTCAATGAATATTTTATTGATCAGATTCTGAACCAGCCCCTGTATCCGGGAGGGGGTCGGGTTGTCAAGGGTTCTTGAAGCTGCTTCGACCACATCTGCGAGCATGACGATTGCCGTTTCCCTTGTCTGGGGTTTGGGGCCCGGGTATCTGAAATCTTCACTGTTAACGGTTTGTCCCGCACCTTTCAGCTGTTTCGCTTTTTCGAAAAAGAAGCTCAGCAGGCTGGTGCCATGATGCTGCCTGATTGTATCGACAATATCCGCTCCCAGTTTTTCTTTTTTTGCGATTTCCACACCGTCCTTGATATGGGCTGTAATAATCAGTGCAGACATGGATGGTGCCAGTTTGTCGTGCTTGTTTTTCCCCGGTGTCTGATTTTCAATGAAATAGAGGGGCTTTGTGATTTTTCCCACATCATGATAGTATCCGCAAACCCTTGTAAGAAGAGGGTTTGCCTGGATTTCCGACGCTGCCGCCTCTGCCATGGTGCCTACGATGACACTGTGATTATAAGTTCCGGGGGCTTCTATCATCAGTCGTCTTAAGATGGGCTTGTCAAGGTTTGCCAGTTCCAGCAGCTTGATGTCTGTGGAGTAGTCGAAGAGAATTTCGATGATCGGGGTTATGCCCGAGGTTATTATACCGGACATGATACCGCTTGCAAATCCGAATATCCAACCCCATAGCAGTCGTTCACCTGTTATCTGGTCCATATAAATATCAATTGCTGTGATCAATATGATGTTCAATAAACTGATTTTTAAACCTGCCTTGATGAATACTTTCCGTTCACGGCAATCCTGAATCCAGAATGTGGCCATGGCACTCTGAAGGAAGAAGTACACAAATATTTCAAATTTATTCTGGAAAATGATTGTGGCAAAAACAGAGAGAATCAGTGCAAACGGAATGGCGATTTCGATGCCCAGGAAAAGGCAGATCGTCATGGTCGCTGCAGCCATGGGCAGTGAATAGGCCAGGGAGGTGTCAGATACTGCAAATGCCAGTTCCGAAGATTTGGTAATAGGTAAAAAAGCGATCATCTTGACCATGAAAAGAAATGCCAGCAGAATGAGGGCCAGAAAAAATAGATGTTTGTTCAGGTTGCGATCCATTTTTTTCTGGCGCTTAAAATGGAGCACATAGGAAATCATGAGAAAACAGAGGATCAGCATGGCCGTTCCCACACTGCTCGTTACGATATGTTTTTGTTTGGTCTGGGTCTCAAGGTTTTTCAATTTGATCAGCTGGGGCATAGTTACCCGTTCGCCTTCACGGAGGAGCATTTCTCCTTCCTTGATCATATAAAGAACGGATTTGACTTCTGCCTCAGATGCTTTAAGCCTGTTTTCAGTTTCATTTTTGTTCAAGGTAATATTGGGCTGAATCAGTTTCTGCGAAAAATCAACGATAAGATTTTTAAGGTTAGAACTCGTATCTTTTAAAAGCGGTTCTCCAATAATTCTGACCATGGTTTTGGCCTGATCCAGGCCATAGATACGTTTCAGGTTTCTTACGACGGTTTCTTCATTTGTACCTACCGATCGTAAAATGATGCCCTTGTCCTGTTCTTTAAGAAGAATTTCTTTATTTGTGACAACGCCGTTTTCAATAATCTCAGTGATGATTTTATTGATAATCTCAGATATGTCAGTTGAAAAGTTATCTTTCTTGAGGATTTGAAATGCCCCTGAACTGATTGACGTACCAACAATATCTTCAAAGATGGTTTTCAGTTCATCGTCTGAAGGTATTACTTTTGTATCCATCCGGGGAGCGGTTTCTGTTGTGCCGGCAGATTCTTCCAGCGGCTTTTCTTCCGGAGAAAGAAGGGTTTTCAATTCCTTGAAGGCGTGGAATACCCGTGATTTCAAGTCCGGAAGAAGTGCGGTGTCATGATCGTAAACCGTTAAAACAGAATCTATGGCCTGTTTCCGGTTGAATTCAGTGGCCACTGTATCTTCAATATAAAAATCTTTGGGGGCCTTTACATCTCTTTTGGCGATATCTCCCAGCTTGTAGGAATGCTGCTTCACTGTCAGGTTGGGGTTCAGGAAAAATGTAAATATGAGCGTGACAAAGATTAAAAGAAACCACAGAACCTGTCTTTTTGTTACTAGAAATTTGAAAAACGGCTTGGTATTTATTTTAAGGTCCATATGTGTTCACTTTATGTTTGGAGTAAAAACAATATTTCCGTGGGTATATCACAACGTGATGTTCTATAGACACAGAAATTATTTGGTATTTTCCGTTAAGGTTTCATAGGCTTTTATGATTTCCATGACAAGCTTATGGCGAACAACGTCTCTTTTGGAAAAAAATACAAATTGTATACCCTCGATGTCCTGAAGGATATTTTTAGCCTCAATCAATCCGGATGCTTTATCCTTTGGAAGGTCTGTCTGAGTGATATCGCCCGTGATAACAGCCTTGGAATTGAATCCGATGCGTGTTAAAAACATTTTCATCTGCTCTGTGGTTGTGTTCTGCGCTTCATCCAGAATAATAAATGAATCGTTTAACGTCCGGCCTCGCATGAACGCCAGGGGCGCCACTTCTATGATTCTCTGTTCCATCAGGCTCGCAACTTTCTCAAATGGAAGCATATCGTGCAGCGCATCATAGAGGGGTCTTAAATAAGGGTCGACTTTTTCTGCAAGATCTCCGGGAAGAAACCCCAGAGACTCCCCTGCTTCAACAGCAGGGCGGGTTAATATCAACCGGTTGACCTTGCCTTTGGACAGTGCGGCCACTGCCATGGCCATGGCCAGATATGTTTTTCCTGTACCGGCCGGCCCGATTCCGAAAACAATATCAAAGTTTCTGATCGCCTCAATATAATTTTTCTGGGTTGGATTTTTTGGGGTGACCGAACGTTTTTTTGACGTTACAAAAATCGTATCCAGAAAAATGTCCTTCAGTTTCACCCGATCATCAGATTTTAATGCTCTTACGGCAAAATCAATATCATTGGGATAAAGAGAAAATTTTTCTTTCAATATGTGATAGAGCTGGTTCAGTATATTTTCAGCAAGCCCTAAAGTGACCACATCCGCTTCAATGAGGACCGTATTCCCTCTTGCATTGATGGTTGCATCAATTGCTTGGCCGATTCTTTTCAGATTGCTGTTATGTTCACCAAACAGCTGTCTTGCCAAATCGAAATCCGGAAAAGTCAGTTCTGAACGGTTGTGCTGGGTATCTGTCATTTGGTCCATTCATTCGTCATTATTGCGGTCACCGGCCGTTTAATATCCTTAATTGTCAATATGCAAATCAAGGATGGTCCTTAAAAAATTGTCTAATACATATCACACCTTTTCAAACGATTGCAAACAGCAATCCTCGCGTTTGATTTAAAAACCCTTCTGAATGATCTTGACGGTTAAAATTCCATTTGATAATCAAAAGCCTTTGATAAAATTATAAATTTTTTTAATATTTTTTACGATTTTATGAAATAGCCTGATTGTAAGGCGCTTTCTAAATAATAAAAAAACCGGAGCGTTATGAATCCACTTGATATGATTATCGTTGTGATTATGGCATTTTGTCTTATCCGAGGTCTTTTCAGAGGGTTTGTCAAGGAAATATCTTCAATCATCGGTGTCATGGCCGGATATTATGCTGCATATACCTATTATCCGGACCTGTCCGACTACTTATCCGGTTTGATGTCGTCAGGAAAAATCTATATGAATGTATTGAGTTTTCTTGTGCTGTTTTGTGGTATATATCTGATAATAAGCTTACTGGGCGTTTTGATTAAATTTATCATGAAAATTGCCTATCTCGGGTGGGTCGACCGAATTCTCGGAACCTTGTTCGGCGGCATCAAAGGAATATTGATTGTTTCCGTCATACTGATCGGGCTTGCAACGCTGTTGCCTAGAGATACGTCACTTATCCGGACATCCGTTCTTTCAAAACACGTGGCAAAGGTTTCTGTGGTCATGATAAGGGCCGTTCCTGATGAGATGAAAAGGGAATTCGGTGAGCGATTGAAGAAACTTAAAGAGTCATGGGGAGATCGCCTGGTCGATCAGGCAAAAGTGGCCTATAAAATAAATAAGGATTTAAAATAAATGGATGTGGACCGGATCATCCAGCTGATTCAAACCCTTCGGGGAGAAGGGGGCTGCCCCTGGGATAAAAAACAGACGCCGCAGTCGCTTTCAACCTATTTGATCGAGGAAGCATACGAACTGGTTGAGGCCATTGAAAAAGATAATGGGGATGAGATCAGAAACGAACTGGGGGATGTGCTTTTTCAAATCCTTTTTATAGCTGAGCTCTACAGGGAAAAAGGGGCGTTCGATCTTGCCCAGATCATTGAAGAAAATATCAGGAAAATGGAAGGACGCCACCCTCATGTATTTGGTGATGTAAAAGTGACTTCCGTTCAGGACGTGAAAAAGAATTGGGACAAGATCAAGGCCAAAGAAAAAAAAGATACGGATGGGACATCTGCACTTGAATCTGTACCGGCATCTCTGCCCGCATTGATGAGGGCTTATCGTATTTCATCCCGGGCAGCCGGGGAGGGGTTTGACTGGGATGATATTGAAGGCGTCATGGAAAAAGTGGAGGAAGAATGGTTTGAACTGAAAGATGCGTTAAAAGAAAAAAGTATTAAGGATGTTGCCCTTGAATTTGGCGATATTCTGTTTACTCTTGTAAATGTGGCCCGTTTTGCCGGTATCCACCCGGAAACAGCGTTAAAGGATTCAACCGGAAAATTTGAAAAGCGTTATCTTCATATGAAAAAGGCGCTTGCCGGTAAAGGACTTTTGCTTCCTGAACTCAGTCAGGAAGAAAAAGATATTTTTTGGGAAAGGGCCAAGGCGGAAACATGATGGAATGGATTTTTTAAAATGAGTTGAGGGTGAGCGTGATGACCATTACCAAAGGACTTCAAAAAGCTGAAAAACTTGAAATACAATCCTATAAGCAACCCAAAGATGTTAAAACCCTGAGGGAAACGCATGTCCCGTTTTCAGGAACACCCAAAAAACATCCCTATCATCCTGATCGTGTGATTCTGGTGGCTGACCCGTATAATACGATTTCACATTACTACGAGTTCAGGGCAAAAGATATCACCTTTGTGGAGGAGCTGCCCAATATTGTTAATGTGGATGGCGAGACTGTGCCGGTTGCAAGAATCTGGGTGAAGAAAAAGTGTGTTGCCCTTCAGTGTATGCCATTTATGGTCGATGATATGGATGCCATTTAGGGGGAATAGAAGGGAAAGCACTCTTCCCGGGTCTCCCTTCCTTGTTTCAATCGTTTTTTTATTCGCCGTAAATATGAACCGTGTACTGTGTCCAGAAGCTCAGGATTTTAAGCGTTTCAAGATCAGCATAATAAACGGTTTTAATGCCATTTTTCCGGGCAATATCATAAATGGCATTGCTGTCCCATATGAAATTCAAGTAATAAAAAGAAAAATGTTTGACGTCACTCATGCCTTGCTTCGTCCCTTTTGGCGTTTCTTTCATATTCAGGTCCAGGGGCGTGATGGTGTGTGTATAAACAAGCCCTCGATATGCCTGGCTGGTAATTCCTTTTAATGGCGGTCTGGGAGTACCGGGCTGGGGAATAACAATCACGTTGGTCGGTGAACATCCTGCCATAAAAAAAATCAGAAGCGGAATGACAAGGGTGATGTAAAGGCGTTTCATTCGAAATCCTCCATTGTTTTCAGATGGCGTCTAATCACCATATACGATGGTCGTTACTTTTGAATATAATCCGAAAAGAATGGAATAGGTCTTCTGGTCGGCATGCCTGATGACGGTTATTTCGCCATTTTCGGCAGCTTTCTTTGTCCCGGCATCCCCCCAGGCAACCAGCCAGAGAACGGATTGAAGGCTTGCTTCCCCTGTTTTTGTCCCGAGAGAGGTCTGGTCCATGTCTGTGTCAAGCGGTGTTTTAACATTCACATATGCACATCCGGTCATCATGATCGCCAAGCTTAGAATCAGACCCATTAAAAAACGTTTCATATTTTGTATTCTCCTTTTTCTTCGTTTGCTGCTTCAAATGATGCGTTGAAAAAAACGCTGCCGTTTATTGAAAAACGTTCTATCTTTATGAAGCGGTTCTGTCAACATTTCTCAGGGGAGGATGTCGAATATTTCAGCCACAATCTGTTGCCGAATCATATTTTATACTACAAGACATTCGTTATTTTTTATCTAAATTACTTGTGTAAGAAATTGAATTCGCACAATGAAAATGGATTTAAAATGTTATATGCATAGATTATAATAGGTTATTTGTGTTGACAATGACTATATCTGTCGATATCAAGAGTAATTACACAATTAATAATTTAATGACTGAAAAATAGAATAGTATTTTCGGAGGTTCTTGAAGACCATGGCGTCATTGACTAAAATAGAAGAACTCCTTGATAGAATAAATGCATCGTTAGTCAAGAAATCAAAATATCTGGAACTGAAAAGGACCAATGCCTATTTTCTTATTGTGCTGAATGGTCACCGGGTAATTAAATCAGGGCTCACCATGGCAAAAACCCAGATCGTTCTGGAAGGGATGCTTGAAGGCATCAAGCTCGCTTTCTCAAGAAAATCTTCCGAAAAAACAAAAAAAAATCCGGATGTCAGTTCCTCTTGAAAGGAAAAGACACCCGGCGTATCTGTTGAGTATTTTTCTAATTATTGTTTAGGAAATACAGCCTTTGGTTTTTCAGTGTTACCCGTCGCATTTGGGTAGTCCGTGGATATATATGATTTTTTATTGTGTTTGATCATATCTCTGGCCTCTTCCATGAACCCATTGTATCTTTTTTTGCATTCATAAAATCCATGCCACCAGGTGTAGTCGGGGGCCATCATGGCAGATCCCATTCGGGCGCGTCTTCCTTCGTGGTGCCACAGCTCATAGAACTCAACCTCAAGCGGTTCATCGAAAAATCGGGTCTGGTCCAGAAGACCCTTTTCATTCAGCTCATCAAAAACCGCCTTTGCAGGTTTAAAATAGACATTATTATATTCCTGAACCACTTTATCAAGCTTCATGTAGTGATCGTCCACCCATGTTTTTCCGTGGCACTGGGTGCAGACTTCTTTCATTTTATCTCTTTCGGTTTCCCAGTTGGTTTTTGCCGGAAGCGGTTTAAATTCGGATGGCCTTACGGTTAAGGGCGCCTGAAGTTCCCATGACAATCTTTCCGTGACATCATGTGAGGTTAATACACTTCCTGCACCGGACATGTGGCAGGACGCGCACGTGGGACCCCGGAAATCAACGCCTGGAGACCAGGTGCCTGGTGCAGCCTCCCAGTTGTAATCATCACCAAATGCGTCATAAATATCGCCATGCTTGGATTCGGTGAATATTTCAATCTGGGGATGATCCGGCCCTAAATGGCACTGGCCGCAAGCTTGGGGCTTCCTTGCTTCCATCACGGAGAACCGGTGGCGGGTGTGGCAGCTGGTGCAGCTTCCCTTGCTGCCATCCAGATTGATTCTTCCCACGCCCACATTTGGCCAGGTTTCAGAGGTAAGCTTGCCATCTTTCATTTCAAGGACCGTGCCATGGCAGTGATAGCAGCCAGCAGTCCTTTCAACATCGCTGTTCATGCCTTTGTTCAGCCAGGGGTCGATTTTCCATATGATTTCCATAGTATTGGCATGTTTGCTTACGCTGTATTGTTTGGCTTCATCCGGATGGCATCTGGAGCAGTCCTTTGGGGTGACAACCGCAGCAATCGGAATTTTATATTCCTTTGTCCCGAATTTCTGGTCAGATCGCTCATATTGTTTGAAATGGGCCTGGCTGACATCAGGATCGCTCGCCTCGGCCTTATGGCAGTCAATGCAGGTGATGTTGGCGCTGGCATGACGGCTGCCCGCCCAGTCGGCAAAAAGGCCCGGATGCTCTTTTTTATGACAGTCAATGCAGGCGATCGCTTCCCTGGGCATGCTTCTTTCAATGCGGAACTCCTTGTCCTTGGCTGTATTGACTTGGGCAAAGGCATTCTCAGAAAGTGTGATGGCAAAGACCATCATCACCAAAAGCATATACAGTCTTCCTGATACAGATTTTCTCATGGCATCTCTCTCCCTGTTTTTTTACATATGAAACGAATAATTTTTATAAGCCCAACCCTCTGTATGTATTTTCATACTGTTTATATCTGAAAACTTCCGAAGAATTGTGGACCAGATTTTTATGGCAGTCCACGCAACGTTTTTCATAACCTGCCCGCGTAAAAAGGACATCCCTGTGTGCGAGCATGGCACCTCTTTTATTGGGGATATAAAGGATATTTCTGTGGCATTTCATGCACTGGGCGTTTTTAAATGATGCATAGGCCGATTCTCTTGCTTTCAGGCGATCATAGTCATTGTGAACAAAATGGGCAAAAACGTCTTTCATGCCGTGCATGGTTTTCTGATAGAAAAAATTCAGCATGTCATGGGGGGCAGGAAGGTGGCAATCCATGCAGTCTGCCACGAATCCCTGTTCGTTGTTGACGTGGGTTGACGTCCGCCATTCATTGACTGCAGGTTGAATTTCATGGCAGGAGGCGCAGAACTGGGGGGTTGATGTCCTGACCATCGTATAGTAGGTGATGCTGAAGACCGGCAAACTCAATAATACACCAAGTCCAACAAGCAAGACGCTGATAATGAATTTGTTCATGATTCCCTCATGATGCTGATTTTTTAGTCAGGCCTTCACTTGCAAAACAGGCGGTTGAATATTTTATTAAGGTTATCTTACAATCTTAAAAACGTTTTACTATCTCTGATTCCGGATGATTTGTTTTACGAGCAATACTGTCACAAGGTGCGTTGTCTGTATCAGATGGATGGTTATCCGCATCATTTAATGATATTTAGAATTTCTGTTTTTATAGGTGATTGAGCCGGAAAAGTAAAGACTAAAAATGGACGTTTCGATGGAAACAGATATTCAAGATAAATGCCGGGCTATAGGTATTTGTTATCAATGAAAGGTGCTATAAAGCAAGCCAGGTAAATTGGGTGTGGAATTGTGCCATGTTCTGCCCTTGCATATTCCTGCAAGGGCAGAACATGGACTTCAAAAATTTATAGCCATAAGTTCAATGCCGTTTCCTTAAGAGTTTTGTTTATAAGCGTAATGAAATTGTTTTTGCTTAACCTTATGTTTTCTGGGGTATTCTCTGCCCGGTCGAATACTTTCAGTTGTTTTTATAAAAAGAGAGCATACTTTTAAAA
>JAHIVH010000121.1 GCA_018816735.1 Pseudomonadota bacterium
ATGCATCACAAAACCCCGTTTGTGGATATCAATTTTTCCGGGCTGCAATACTGTCCACCGGAGAATATGGAACGTAAGGTTGATAATGGCGTATATCCGCTCATGCCGACGGTACAGCAGCCGGCATTCTGGCGATCCATTGTGACGGGTAATCCGTATAGAATGAGAGCGGTCTGGATAATGAGTTCAAATCCTTTATTAACAGCCACCCATTCTCTTGAGATCGAAGAAGCGCTCAAGAAACTTGAATTCGTCGTTGTATCGGAATTTTTTCTTACGCCTACCGCGCAGTATGCCGATATTATCCTCCCGTCTTCTACCTGGCTTGAGTACGACGAAGCCCATACGTCCGGTGGCAACACGTATGCCATTGTTTCCGAGCGTAAAGTGGCAAAGGTGGGAGACACGAGAAACGATCAGGACGTCATTATCGACCTGGCCCATCGCCTTGGGTTACATGAGGCTTTCCCATGGCGGAACCTCAGGGAATTGAATGAGTGGGCACTGGAAGGTTCCGGGCTGAGCTTCGATGCGTTTCTCGATCAGGGGATTTATATCCCGGAGCAGCGGTATTACAAATACAAGACCGATCCAGGGTTTTTTAACACACCATCCAAAAAGTTTGAAATTTATTCAGAGACCCTATCGTTCATGGGAGTTTCACCGCTGCCTGTTTACAGGGAACCACCTTTGACGCCTGTATCAAAGCCTGATCTGGCTAAGGAATTTCCATTGACACTTATGGCAGGCGTAAAGATGAAAGCGTTCTTCCACAGTGAAGGGAGACAGTTCGCGTCTCTGAGAAAAATGAATCCCGATCCTCTATTAGAAATCCATCCGGACACAGCTACCACGTTAGATATCGGCGAAAACGACTGGGTCTGGATCGAAACCCCGGTTGGGCGTGTGAAGATGCGCGCGAAGTTCTTTGATGGAATTGCGCCGGACGTTGTAAGCGCCCAGCATGCCTGGTGGTTCCCGGAAGAGGATCCACCCGAATATGGATGGAAAAAATCGAGTATTAACCTGCTCTTCGGTGATACGGACTACGATCCGGATACTGGTTCCGAGTCGCTAAGAAATGGACTCTGCAGGGTATATCCAGTCAGTGACAACAGGTGACAGTGACCAGATGCATCGCGATGATCAAGAGATGTTTCAGTATCAAAATTTGGCTATGAAACTTGGATGGCAGCATGGAAAAAGGATGGTACAATGCTTAAAAAAAATGAATAGCTATTTTTTCAGCAAACAATCAATATCAATGACACTTTTTAGATTGCATTTCCCGGAGCGAAAATGATACAGAAAGAAGGAATTCGTGATATGGTTGCTCTGCTTACACCCCTCGTCAAATTTCTGGGAAGTGATCGTGGTTTGATATATGCTCAGGCTGTTCAAATATATGGTACTTCCCGGTTACTATAGGCTCGATGGTAGCGATTGCGATAGGCTTTACCGCTGCCGTGGATGTTGAAGACAAATCATTGGGTTTATAATATGGCCTCATGGAGGTAAAAATGATATTTAGATGGAAATCCAAAGGGGATATTCTTCTCTTCTGTTTGGCGATCATGCTTTTTACCGCCTTCGATGTTTTAGGAGAAGCGCAAATTGCTATTATTGCCAATAAAGACGTACCGGCAGATCACCTTACACCGGAAGCCATTAAAAAAATTTTTTTGGGAGACACCACCAACTGGAACGCAAACGAGGGCATTATCGTTGTTTTATCGAAAGATGAAACCGTTCAAGGAGCATTCATTAAACAATACATCAAGCGCACACCATACCAGTTTGAGAATGTGTGGCGACGGAATCTTTTTACCGGCAAGGGCGCCAGATCCATAAGAATTAGCAACATGGAGGACCTGATCCAATTTGTGGCAACCACAAAAGGCGCCATTGGCTATGTTCCGGCAGATACCAATTTGCCAAGTAATGTGAAAATAATAGGCAAGGAATAGAGGGAGGCATATTAATGAGGACTATGTATTTATATAAAATACTTACATGTTTGATGATATGGTTAATGGTAAACCATCAGGCCGCCCTTGCAGAGGATGTGCAGGTTCACGGATTCATTTCACAAGGATACCTGAAGACGGATCACAACAACTTTCTTGCGGAAACCGATGATGGCAGTTTTCAGTTTAATGAAATGGGGATTAATTTTACCGCCTATCCCACCAGCAGCCTAAAGATCGGATGTCAGTTTTTTGCAATGGATCTGGGAGATGTGGGAAATGACACTATTGTCGTTAACTGGGCGTTTGCAGAATATCATTATCAGAACTGGCTAGGATTCAGGGCGGGACTCATAAAAACACCTTTCGGGCTTTATAATGACACACGGGATTACGATTCTCTCAGGACAGCTATCTTTCTGCCAACCAGTAACTATATTGAATTGCTGAGGGATACGCTCAATACAACCAAAGGAATATTGATTTTTGGCAACGTGCCTTTGGGCCCTGTTGGATCATTGAAATATCAGATCGGGACAACTGGAACTCAAACCTCACCGGAAAGCGGCAGTGCCAAATTCCTCAAGTCAGCAAATGGATTTTCGGAGATATCAGATATAGTAGTCGGGGAAAGAATATACGGATTTCATTTTCAATGGATGACACCCGTTGATGGCCTCAGTTTCGGTATGACCTATGAAACATTCGATTATGGGTTTGACGCGATAAAGCCAACACGTATTGGAGACGTGATCATAGACGTGCCCATCACCTTTAAAGCCCACGAGGCTGACTATCTTGTTTTCTTCGGAGAATACATCTGGAACAATTGGGTTTTTGCGGCTGAAACATACAGGCATACAGAGGATTCAGATGTTTATCATGGAACTAGCGGTGCATTCCTCCAGAGCGCTGATGTGGACACAAGAAAATCATTTTATGTCAAAGTATCCTACCGGTTTACGGACTGGTTAGAAACAGGCTATTATTATTCCAGATTTCAATTGCAGCCTGATACAGATCTTGACACGGAGAAACTGAAGGAACACTGTCTGTCGTTCCGGTTTGATATCAATCCTTACTGGCTTTTTAAACTGGAAGCTCACCTGATGAACGGCGAATTTGGCGTTCAACCGGATAACGACGGTCATATTTACAATGAATGGGTGCTTTACGCAGCTAAAATGTCTTTCAGCTTTTAGTTGGGTAACGTGGAGAATGGAACATAAAAAGGACGAGCTGGGAGTGCTTCCCTGCTCGTATTGGTTCACAAAAAATATTTGAAGGTACAAAAATCACAGGAACGTGGATTTTTATACGCCGATCTGAAACAAATTTTCGATGAATTCAACCTGACCGTTGATGTTGCCTATTTTTATCCCCTCAATTTGTCCTTTCCGAACCATATTCAATATCTCGTATCCCATTAGCGTCCGTCCCGCTGAGTGGAATGATCCAAAACCAAGTCCCGGTTTGACAATCCTTTTTATAAAACGATGGTCCTGTTCAATGATATTATTGAGATGCTTGACTTGTCTCAGTTCGCAATCTTTCGAAAGAATCCCTTCTTCTTTCAAATTATCAACAGCAGGTGGATACGCCGCATTCTTATCGACGTTGATAACTTGCAGAGTTTCTGAGTGAGAAGTCTGCACAGCTTTTTTAAGAAAACGTTTGGCTGCGACCATGTTTTACCAGTAAGGAATTGAATGGCGTTGAAGAAACCAATGCGCTTGCACTTTTTCAAGGGTTTTGCTAAGGAAGAACTCTTCATGTGCTTCGTGGTAAATAATTTTAGCGCTCCTTTGACTTTATGACATTGTGAACATCGAGGACATAAAAATGACCAACGCTGTATTTGAACGCGTCTCATTAGCGGGAATACATTTGAAAAATCGCATTATTCGCTCGGCAACCCATGAAGGCATGGCCGATGACAATGGCTTTCCCACCGAAAAATTGAAAAAACTCTATATCCGGTTGGCAAAAGGAGGCGTTGGCGCCATCATTACCGGTTATGCCGGTGTCCAGGCTGACGGAAAAACATGTTTCGTCAATATGACGATGATCGATCGTGATGACAAAATTCCGGCTTATCTGGAAATAACGGATGCAGTTCATGAATATGAGACGCCCATCATCATGCAGATCGCCCATTGCGGCAGACAGACACGATCAAAAACAACAGGTTTTCCCACAGTGGCGCCTTCGGCCATCCGTGATATGTTTTACAATGAAGACATGCCCAAAGCGCTATCCGAAAATGAGATAAACGAAATTATAAACAATTTCGTGTCTGCCATTGAAAGAGCAAAACAGGCAGGATTCGATGGCGTGCAGCTTCATCTGGCCCACGGATATTTACTGGCCCAGTTTTTATCTTCCTATTCAAACAGACGAAGCGATCGATGGGGCGGCTCAACTGAAAACAAATATAGAATTGTAAGCGAAATTTTTAAACGCGCAAAAGAGAAAATGGGTGACTACCCGGTTCTGGTAAAAATGAATGCCTATGATGGTCGTAAGAAAGGGATGCGGATTGAAGAAGCCGTTCGCATCGCCCGGATGCTCGAACAATCGGGTTGCGCTGCCATTGAAGTTTCATGCGGGTTCATTTCAGATGGATTCTATCTCTTGCGCAGCGAACACCTACCCGCAGAAGCGGTGATGGCATATACCTTCAAATACAAAGATTTTCCAGGATTTGCCAAGGCATTTGCCATACCGATTGCGAAAAATTTTATGACACAGCCCAAACCATTACTGAAATACAATCTGAATGCGGCCATTCAGGTCAAGAACGCCGTGAACATACCGGTTATCGTTGTCGGCGGGATAAACAATATCGATGATATCAATGATATTATCGGCAATACGAAAATAGATTTTGTCTCCATGTGCCGCCCGTTTATTATCGAACCGGACATCGTCGGTAAATTCAAAAAAGGAACGCAGACTCAATCAAAATGCATCATGTGCAACTACTGCGCAATCATACAGGAGGAAAAGCCGTTGAAGTGTTATTACGGGGAATTGCCGAAAGGGGAGCCTGTAGAAATTTGAAGATGCAGGGTCGCATTATTTAGTGTCCGGCCACGACTGCTATTTTCCCCTGACTATATTTCCTGCCAGGAATGTACCTAAAACGCCGATTGATTTAACATCAAGCAGCAATTCAACCGACTGTATGAAAAGAATGCGGCATGTTTGAAATCTCCCTTTGATAGAAACGAAAGGTGAGTCTTATCCCAAAATAGAGACAACTGTCTCAGACTGAAACGAAACTGTTCTTTTATGTATCAGGTTAATAACTATCATTCTCAACCGGTCCGAGCCGTTAATTATAAAACATCATGTTCCGGGCCTTATGATAGCAAAATCAGCCCGGAACACTCATGTGAAGTGGTTATGGGTCAGTGCGATATGCTCGAAATGTTTTCTTTTAACTGGGTGATCTGAAATACCATCCCCAGGCAACGCCCGTTGTCAATACAGGCTTCTGCATCACTTATTTCAATAAAGGTTTTAAGATGCCTGACGTCTTTTTTCAGGTCGACGACCCAGGCGTGATTGTCGTTATCAAAGGATATCTGGATATCCTTGCCACAAACACCCAAATCGGGATACAGCTCATTTATTTTGGAACAGATTTGATTTTTATTAAACATAATAAACTCCTTTCTTTTTCTTTCTTGTCTATAACAACACTACAAGTTTCATGCCAATTTTTGAGAATATAAAAAAGTTGACATTATACTGTTTTAGTCTTAGATAGATAACGTTCAGGTGCGAAGTACGCATAATAGGGAACACCGTTAAAATCGGTGACGGACCCGCCGCTGTGTTCGGGGATGAACGCCGCTCAAACGCCACTTTTCAGTAGACTGGATGGGAAGGCTCGGCAAGTAAAGTGAACCGAAAGTCAGAAGACCTGCCTGAATGATTGCACGCTGTCGAGGAGAGATGCGTGTAACACACAAAGGATAAAAAACGGTTATCCCCGGATCATTTCATCATGATTCGGGGATTTTTTTTTGCCAGGGTGCGAAAAACGCATAATAGGGAACGCCGTTAAAACCGGCGACGGTCCCGCCGCTGTGAATGGGGACGACATCTGCATAAAGCCACTTGATGAACGTGAAGCATCAGGGAAGGCGCAGAGATTAGGATGATCCATGAGCCAGAAGACCTGCCCGGGCAAACAGGTTTCTCATTCCGCGGGTGTTAACGGAATCAGATGCCATTTTAAAGTTAGGGTCAAGTAAGCTGGGTGCAGCCCTTATTCCTGTGTACAGGTATGGAGGGCTATGTTCACGATACCCTTTATGCCTGAAATTAATGTTTAATTTATTTTAGTCAGGAGGGTAACATGAAAACAGGTTTGATTCTTTATGTGGTTGGTGATGAGCCGGAAATGTTTGATGTCAAGGCAGAAGTGCTAAAATCCAAGCTGGCCCTGAATGCCGACCGGGTTGAAATCGTAGCGAGAAGGGAAGGGCATTATGATATCCATGATGCCTGGATGTCTCTGATCGTAAAAGGCATGACCCAAATCAGATGTTTGACCGCCCAGTTTGAGGGTTCGAAAAGCTTGAAGCCAACAGGACGCGAGTTACGGTTATGCTGATAGGAGTAATGCCAGTCAGGTATTCAACGTCATAAACAATAGACTTGACACACGTCATTGAAATTTCTTCACCATGAGCACGAAGGGCCTGTATGAAAAACATCATGCGCTTCGTGCTCTATTAAGTGACCCAATATAGGCTTTTCCCATGGTCATGTGGCTGTTTTTCGAGCCGGATATCAGGGATTGAACGGGTTCAGATTTTCGGCCTGAAAATAAGAATCAAGGAAGGAAGCATGAAAATGTCCCCCAGAAGTGCGAACAGTAATGAAAAGGCTACCAGGACGCCAAAGAACTTCGTGGGTACCATCGTTCCCAAAATGCAGATGATGAACCCCATAAACAGAATCACCGTCGTGATGACGATCGGTTTTCCGACATCTTTGTAGGTCTTCAGAAGTGCCTCTTCCAGAGGCAGGCCAGACTGGACATTTCTCCTGAGCCAGACAATAAAATGGATGGTATCGTCCACGGCAATACCCATGACGATACTCCCGATCATCAGAGTGACGAGATCAAGCGGGATATCCATCCAGCCCATAATGCCGTAAGTCATGATAATAGGTAAAAGGTTGGGTATCATGGCGATGAGTGTCAAAGAAAAACTTCTGCAGACAAAAAGCATCATGACGAAGATCACGATAACCGCTGCAACCAGGCTTCTCAACTGGCTTTCCTTTATTCTGTCCCCCAAGGAAATAAAAAGGGTCTTGTATCCTGTCAGCTCATACCGGAAACCATTTTCCAAACCGTTTTTCATGACATTATCTATAAATAAAAAGATACCTTTGGATACTTCCAGGGTTTTCCATTTTGTCATAAAGGTGATGATTGCCTCGTCTTTTTCCGGACTGACCAGCCGATCGACAATGTCACCCGGTGCCAGTTCATAATAATCTGCAATATCGAGTTCATTACCGGATACCGTATAATCATCCTTGCTGCCATTATTGAAAGCCATATGAATTTCTTTCATGACATCTGCAATTGAAATCGAAGAGGAGAAATAATCTGATCTCTCCATGATTTTTTGCTGGATGTCATCAATCATCATCAGATTTGCAGGCGAGTTGAAAGCACTGGGGTCTGAAAGAGATTTGACACGCATGATCACGGGATTGACACCGCCAAGATTGTTTTCGATAAACCGGTAATCCTGTTTGGTTTTGTTATCCTCAGGGAAATATGCCAGAAGATTGGTTTCGAACCTGATTTTTGCAATGCCCATGATGGAAAACACAACGATAAAGATCCCAATAAACCCTATGGCCTTATGACGATGGATTGAAAATACGCCTATTTTGTCTATCACTCTGTTTAAAACAGGCATCTTTTGCCTGACTTTCTGTATTTCATTTTCTCTGCCTTTCTGTTTGTGGATTCTGTTATGAAATAACAGCACCAGACTGGGCAGAAAAGCCATGGTCAGAAAAAAGGCCGTTATAACACCCGTTGCGGTAAAGATGCCATATATTCGTGTCGGCCGGATCGTTCCTGTGACAAAGGAAAGAAATCCCACAGCCGTTGTAAGAGTGGTAAACAGGCAGGGGACAAAGACATGCTTGATGGTTTGCTTTATCGCTTTTTCCGGATCCTGATTCAATTTTTCATAATCATCCTTGTACTGGACCAGCAAGTGTATGTCATCCGCAATGCAGATGGCGAGGAGCACCACGCCCATGCTGACCGTCACCATATTAAAGGTTTCACCGCAAAAAACAAAAAGTCCGATGCCATAAAGAAAGGTGACAAGAAGATTTACCTGCGCCAGAATGGCAAGGGTGAAATCCTTCAGCAAGAGAAGGATCACGATAAATATCATGATATAGGTGGCAGACCCCAAAATGATGCCCTCTCTCACTCCGATTGCGTTCAAATCGGCTTCCACAACAGGGATGCCTGCCACCCTGAATTCTATCCTGCCATCAATGATTTTCTTTGCAGTTTCAAATATCTTACGGGAGGTGTTTATTTTTTCCTTCTCGGACAACGGATCGAGAAGGACGACAACGGCAGCTGTTTTAGCATCTTCTGAGATCAGGTAATTCTGTATCAGGTGACTCTCTTCTATCCGTTTTCTTCCCTTTTCAAGACCTTCCCGGCTCAAATTCTTTTCAGGAAAGAATTTCATAAAATTGACGGTATCATCACCATTTTCATTCACAGGCGATTCAGCTTCAGTGATGCTGGTTACCCGGTTTACGCCGGATATACCGTTAATCGCTTCGGTCAGATCCCGGATGATCTGAATATTCTTTTTGGTAAACAGATTGTCGCCATGCACAATAACCACTTCCAGCTCATCATTGCCGTATGTGCGCTGGAAATCTTTGTAATGTATCCACTCCGTATTTGTGTCTTCAAAGTAGGCATCAAGATGGTTGTCATGCTTCTGCATGGCTGTATAATACCCTGCCGGCAGGGAGAGGCATAGCACCAGCACGAATATATAATGTTTTCGGGTAACGACAAAACTGGCAAATGAAGCCAAACGGTTTTTAATCATTCTTATACCACATCATCCGGCACAACCATTTTCGCATCCCAGCCGATGATATCAAATACCTTGGGCCCCTTATAATCGGCGGAACACAAGTTGGCATAGTAAGGGCTCATGACGGCACCGTTGATTCCCAGTTCGAGCATTCTTAATCCTGCGCCCAGAAATCCGGGCAAGTTTTGGTTGTTTTTGCACCCTTTAAGGACAAAACGGATAATCCATTTGGG
Organism: Pseudomonadota bacterium; assembly: GCA_018816735.1. GTDB lineage: Bacteria > Desulfobacterota > Desulfobacteria > Desulfobacterales > JAHIVH01 > JAHIVH01. Next base: position 9,322 of record JAHIVH010000121.1, read on the forward strand.
GGACCACCGGAATATGCCGAACACAAGGCGAAGCCCGTTCAAATCATCATCAGTCAGATAGGCAAGCATCCGATCGATATAGAGCACACAGCCGGTTTGTGAAAAAGACGGTGATTTGTTTGTGCCAGGAAGGATGATATCTCCTGTTTTGATGAGACCTTTCAACTGGTTCTCATTGAAATAGCGGGAAATGCTCATGATTGAATGCTCCTCAATATGTCTGCGGCAGCTTTTTTTGAAAGCGCCATAATGGTGAGAGAGGGATTTATGCCGGGCGCATTTGGAAAAATGCTGGAATCCGCTGCAAAAATATTTTTGTAGCCATGAAGGCGAAATTCCGGATCGACCACAGACGTTTTTGGATTCACGCCGATGGCACAGCCTCCCATCAGGTGAAGCCCGATGCCAAAAGAACCGTAGACAACCTCTTTTGCCCCTGTACTTCGAAAGATCTCATTGATAATTTTTTTCCCTTTATCGTATCGTGCCAAATCTTCTTTATTTCTTGTTTTATCGATAATGGTCTTTCCATTCCTTTTGACACGGATGCTGCCAGGAGTGGTGTCCCTTGTACAGACTTCGATGCATGCAAAATGAGATAACTTCTCCATGTAGCGATGATGCGCCTGGCCATAGTTCCCCAGGAGAATGGCAATGGCCGCTGGGCCGGCGTATACGTTTTCCAGCTTGAACCCGTCCTTCCTGAATCCGGCGTCATCGGATTTAAATGCCTGAAATGCACCCAAATGGGCTTTGATTTCCTTGTTATAGATTCCAAAAGCCATGTACTGCGGATGACAGAAGAAATTTTTGCCGATGGCAGGCAATTGTTTATTCATTCCGGACATTAAGAGCAGCCTTGAATTTCCAATTGCACCTGCAGCCAGGACCAGATGTTTCGCACGATACTGGTTTTTGCCTTTCAGACCATTCATACTTTCCACCACTACCTGATCTGCAGAAGGGGATATTTTTACAACTTCCACTTCAGGTATGAGCGTGAGGCCGAGTGTCAGGGCCTCCTTCAGAACGGTTTCAGGTGTACTCTGCTTGCTGCCGATACGGCAACCGTTCAGGCATTCAATACAACAATTTCCTTCCTCATGTTTGCAGTCCTTCTGGGCCCGTCTCAATGGGGCATGGGTGAACCCCAGCTTGTCAAACCCCTGTTTGAAGATGTTGGCATTCTCATTCCGGAAGGCTTCCGAAATAGTTTGAATGGAAATTTCAGACTCTGCTTTTTCATACCAGGGTGCCATATCTGATTCATTGAAGAAATCGACACCTGACTGATCCCGCCAGGAATCAAAGGCGTCATCGTCAAACCGGTCCACAAGCGCCTGATTGACGATGGAGCCGCCACCCACAACTTTTGGACGCAAAAAAGCGATCTGACAATCCTGCCCCAGTTCCATGCCACCTGCCCAGTACAATTGGGATGTCCCATCCAGGTCGTTTCGCGGGTAGGTTTTCCGGGTATAATGTTTGCCTGCTTCAAGCATCAGGCAGTCAATACCTGCCTTGCACAGTTCATGTGCAATGAATGGACCCGATATCCCTGCACCGACAAAAATGACATCGTAAAGATGTGATGGATTTTTATTCAATGACACTCTCCTTTGCATTTGAAAAGACTTCCAACGTTCATAAAAACGAAAAACCCCTGCCACGATAAGTGGCTGCTTTTCCGACAACACTATCATTTTCAACCAGAAGAAGATGGTTAAACCGTTCACACAATTCTCCGGCTTTGGCATGCTGAAAAAATACAGGATCACCGATGCCTATTTTCGGACAATCATGTGGAAGAATCAGAGGGGTTTGAACCTCTCCAGCACCTTCCATTGATATATAGCGCAGCCCATTCGGCATGACCGGCCAAGGGAGCTTGTTGGGGTTCACTTCTCCTGAAGCGATATATCCCCCTCCGTGGCAGGTGACCATTCCAGGTGCAGGAATACGAGTGATCTGCAACGCAAAAAAAGCCGCAGGCACAAACGACACCTCCTTGTAATACCGGAAAAGTCCTGGCGCAAAAAATGCTGAGCCAGCCGAAATTTCCGTAACAGAATGATCTTTTCCGGTCGAATACAGGCTGCCGCTGCCACCGCCATTTACCACCCGGATATCACAACCGGCATTTTTAAGTCTATCCACCACCGCACTTCTGCGGCAGATCAATTCACATGTGGATTGATGTTTGATAAACCTTAGCAGGCTGTTTTTAATTGACTGCCCCGGGACATCATCACTTACGCCAGCAACCTGGGCCTCATATCCCATGACAGACGTGATGCGGACACCTTTCAGATTTGATGCATATTGAGCAAGGGAAAAGGCCTGGTCTGCTGTTCGGACAGGGCTTCTGCGTACGCCCAGATGGGTGGCTTTCCCTAGGGGACGGTAAGACATGTCAATGTCCAGACAGACATCGATCCTGATGCCGGTTGATGTGCCAAATCTGGACAAGATATCCAGATGGTCTTTGCAATCTGCCATTATAGCCAGATACGATGCTTTATCAATTATCTTTGTCAGGAGATCAAGATCAGACAGCTGGACAGACGGGTAGGCGACAATAATATCGTCAAAACCATTGTCAATCAGGAAGGCCGCCTCTTCTACAGTATACGCCAGGATACCTTGATAAATGCGCCCACCTTTTTCAAAGATGCGTTTAATTAAATCAATGGATCGAATCGATTTGGATGCAACCCGTATGGTTTTCCCGGAATTTTTCTGGGAGGAGGCAACATAAGCAATATTTTTGTCAAAAGAGTCCAGATCCACAAAGGCAAGAGGCAGTCTCTGTCCGTTGAACATGTCTCGATATCGGTGATACATTGCATTCCAGTCTGCTTGCCTAAGGCCTCTCCCTTTTTTAATTTTTAATGTTGATATCGATTGATTGGTTTCCTTTTCCATTGATTCTACCCTCTGGGATGATATTTTTTATGAACATTTTTTAACTGCGTTCCGGTCACATGCGTGTAAATCTGGGTAGTTGAAATATCTGAATGGCCCAGCATCATCTGGACAGACCTCAAATCCGCTCCCCCCTCAAGCATATGTGTGGCAAATGAATGTCTGAGTGTGTGGGGCGTTATGTTTTTGCGAATGCCTGCGATCAGGGCGTATTTGTTCAGCAGTTTCCAGAATCCCTGGCGGGTCATGGGGTTTCCGTTTCTGGCGAAAAAAAGATATTTGCTGATATCGTTTTTAAGCAGGCGGGGTCTTGCCTGAATGAGATATGCCTCCACCTTGATTTTGGCATAACTGCCGATGGGGACGATTCTTTCCTTACTGCCTTTTCCGAAAACCCTTACAAAGCCGGCTATGGTATGAATATGATTGAGTTCCAGATGAACAAGCTCCGAGACTCTCAACCCTGCGGCATATAACAATTCAATCATTGCCGCATCCCTCTGACCGCGTAGTTTCAGTGGATCAGGCGCATTCAGGAGTGATGAGATCTCGTCTACAGACAAGACATCCGGAAGATGGAGACCGCTTTTGGGAAGGTCAATAATCCGTGTGGGATCATTTTTGATGATTTTTTCTTTTAACAGATATTTGAAAAAACCTCTTAAAGCCACAAGATGCCGGGCTCTTGAGCGTGCTTCAAGACCGTTCTGTCTCAAGGTGATGATATGCTTTATGATCGCAGGCGTGTCTATGTCTTCGATAATATGAATTTTATTTTGCTTTAAGAAATTGAGAAAATTGCACAGATCGCTGGTATAGGACTCAATCGTGTTTTGAGAGAGTCCCTTTTCAATCATCAGGTGATTGATATATTGATCTGCAAGCGTATCCAATGTGCCCTTCATGAGATATTGAAAATATAGTCCAGGCAGTCCAGAGTGTTCAGCACTTCGGCGCCATCATCTCTTACGACAATCAGATTTTCAAGCCTGACACCGCCCCAGCCAGGAATGTAAATACCAGGTTCTACAGTCACGACCATGCCGGAAAGGAGCGTGTCGTCCTTTATCGGACTCAATCTTGGCGGTTCATGTACAGCCAGTCCCACACCATGGCCCAGTCCATGACCAAAAAAACCTTTGTATCCCATATTTTCGATATGGGTTCTGGCGATGCTGTCTATGTGTTTGCCGCTGACGCCGGATCGAATGTTTTGGATCGCTTTTTCCTGGGCATCTAAAACCGTTTGAAAAACGGTTTTAAATGTGTCATCCGGTTTTCCGATAAATAAGGTCCGGGTGATATCCGAGCAGTATGCGTTTAATATCGCCCCCCAGTCAAACAACAGCTGTGCGCCAGTATTTATTTTTCTATCTCCTGGAATGGCGTGGGGAAGGGCGCTGTTCGGCCCGACAGCAACAATAGAGGGGAACGACAACGATTCCGCGCCAAGGTTTCTGATTATCTGTTCCAGTTTCCAGGCAAGTTGTTTTTCTGTGTCATCAGGCTTGATCTGTTTTTTTATTTCAGTAAAGGCGTTTTCTGAAATAGCGAGAGATCGTCTGATCTGGTCGATTTCAGTTTCATCTTTAATGATTCTCAGATTTTCCAGGATTTGATCTGCCGGAACCATGACAACCGATGACTGATTGGAAATTAATGTTTCTGTCATGGCCTGATGCTGGTAACAGGTGAGACGTTTGCTTTCATAGCCCAATCGTTGAGTGCCAAGGGTGGACAATATATTATTCAATTCTTTGGCAAGACCGGTTTTGTAACAATAGACGTCAAAAAGCGGGGATTCATTTTTTGCCTGTTCAGTAAATCGTGAATCGGTGGCAAATACAAGTTTGTCTTTTGTGATCAAGAGTGCACCTGCTGATTCGTCAAATTGTGAGTCTTCTCCTGTGAAACCACTGAGATATCGTCTGTTTTCATCTGTAAGAATCATCAGCGTATCCATATCGGAATCATGAATTTTTTTTCTTACACGCTCTATCCTTGTTTCCATATGTGTCGTCAATGTTATCTCCTTTAATAAACTATTTAATCCGCCACGCACCTGAAACCCAAGATATTGGATGTAAAGTCAGACTTGAACATAAATCGGGTATACAGCCTGACAGTATTGTCAGATATAAAACTTCCTCCCTTGGCGATATAATACGCTGAATTCTTGTTGCTGAAATAAGGAGGCACACATTCGTTTACAGTCCACTCAAGAACATTTCCAATGGTGTCGCAAATGCCAAGAGCGTTTTCATGGTCAATAAAAGTCTCCACCGATGTTGTGTCGGCAATACCAAGGTTTTCCGTGTTGCATTTTTCATTTTCCCATTCATCTCCCCAGGGAAGAATGTACCCTTTTTCCGTTCTTGCGGCAGCTTCCCACTCAAATTCGGATGGCAGTCGTTTTCCGATCCACGCAGCAAACATATTGGCATCATCAAGACTGATCTGCACAACCGGATGACCTTTTTTGTTGTGAAGATTGCTGCCCGGACCAAACGGCTGATACCAGCAGGCCCCGTTTACTGTTTTTTGTTTATAGGTGGCATTCCATACAGATTTTGTAATTCCGGTTTTTGGGTCAGTTTTTTTCTGAAATTTTCCCGAATAGACATTACCATATCCCCGTTTTTCTGCAGTTGTAATATAGCCTGTTTTATTGACAAAGACCTCGAAAAGCGCATTTGTAACCGGAAATTTGCCAACATAAATTTCCGGGGTGAAAAAAGTTTGTTCCTCAATTTCAGAGGGTTTGGGATGTTTGGTCCCAACAATATATTTTCCTGCAGAAACACGCAAGTACTGGTTATAAAATTTTTCCATTGCCCCAAGATAGCTTTCAAATTGTTCGGATAGTCTTTTTTTGTTTTCCGTATCGCCATCATCATCCAGTTTGAACTCTTCCTGATCATCTTCTATGGGCAAACCGCCTTCTATATCTTCAATCACTTCGTCATCGGCCAGCTCTATTTCTTCGATATCCTCGTCTTCATCGAGTTCAATCACATCAAGGTCCTCATCATCGTCGATTTCAATTTCCTCTATCTCCTCATCCTCATCAATCTCAATTTCCTCGATATCTTCGTCTTCATCGAGTTCGATCACATCAAGGTCCTCATCATCGTCGATTTCAATTTCCTCTATCTCCTCATCCTCGTCGACCTCAATCTCCTCGATATCTTCATCTTCATCGAGTTCGATCACATCAAGGTCC
>JAHIVH010000122.1 GCA_018816735.1 Pseudomonadota bacterium
ATGGGCCGACAAATACGCCTATCTCTCACCGGAATCGGCCCATGAGCCAGGGAAATGGAAAACATTGCCATACCAGAAGGATATTTTGGATGCGTTTACGGATTTGCGGGTTGAAAAGATCACCATGATGAAAAGTGCAAGGGTCGGATATACGAAAATACTCAATCAGGTGGAAGGGTACCACATTCATCATGATCCGAAATCGATTCTGATGGTCCAACCGACTGTTGAAGACGCCCAGGGATACTCAAAAGAGGAACTGGCACCCATGCTGCGGGACACACCGGTGCTCCAAGGGCTTGTATCTGAGGCTAAAAGCCGCGACAGTTCAAATACGATCCTGAAAAAGTCATATCCAGGCGGCTTTTTATCCCTGGTCGGCGCCAATTCTGCCAGAGGATTTCGAAGAATATCGGTCCCGATTGTCCTTTTCGATGAAGTGGACGGGTATCCCCCGACTGCAGGTCAGGAAGGCGATCAGATCAAGCTCGGAACCAAGCGTGCTGAGTGGTTCTGGGACAAAAAAATAGCTATCGGCAGTACGCCAACCACCAAAGAAATGTCCCGGGTGGAAAAGAGTTTTAACGAAAGCGACAAACGGTTTTATTTTGTGCCCTGTCCTTTTTGTAATGAATTTCAAACGATCGATTTTAACCAGATCAAATGGCCGAAGGGTGAACCGGAAAAAGCGGCTCTGAAATGTAAATCCTGTGAAGAGTTGATCCCGCACTCCAAGAAACGCTGGATGATCGAACGTGGTGAATGGAGACCCACCGAATCTTTCAATGGTCATGCCGGATTTTTTATATGGGCCGGATATTCTTACGCTCCAAACGCTACATGGGCCAAAATTGCCGCTGAATTTCTGGAATCAAAGGATGATCCTGAAAGGTTGAGAACCTTTGTCAATACAACGCTCGGTCAGACATGGGAGGAGCAAGGCGATCAGCCGGATTGGGCCGAGTTGAAGGCCAGGTCAGAGCCGTATCAAATTCTAACCGTGCCTGAAAAAGGATTGATTCTGTCAGCCGGAGTGGATGTCCAGGATAACCGGCTGGCAGTGGTGATCCAGGCATGGGGACGAGGTGAGGAAACTTGGATTGTCTATTGGTGCGAAATTTACGGCGATCCGGGGCAGTCTCATGTGTGGAAAGAGCTTGATGCATTGTTGAATCGAAGTTTTGACCATGCATCCGGAATGAAATTGAATATCATATCAGCTGCTGTTGATTCCGGCGGTCATTACACCCAGGAGGTATATAATTATTGCCGGTTACGGGCTCCACGGGTAATTGCTGTCAAAGGAAGTTCCCAATCCGGAAGGCCGGTTGTCGGAAGGCCCACCCAGCAGGATGTCACATATAAAGGAGCCAAGATCAAAAAAGGTGTTCAGCTGTGGCCAGTTGGAACGGATACGGCAAAAAGCACTATTTACAGCCGGCTCAGAATCCCTGATCCGGGTCCAGGATATATTCATTTTCCGGTCGGCCTTCCGGATGACTTTTTTATTCAATTAACGGCAGAAAAACAGATCACAAGATATATCAAAGGCTTTCCCAAACTCGAGTGGGTGAAAATGAGAAACCGGAATGAAGCGCTTGATTGCTTTGTGTATTCATATGCGGCGGCATTGCGGTCAGGGCTTGCACTGACGGACTGGGATAGCCTTGAGATGAGTATCAGCAATAATCAGAGTGAAAAACAGGAAAACGAAAAACCGCGAGTGATAAAATCGAATTGGATGAGGAGGTAGTTATGGTGCAAAAGAGGATGCTAACAGGTAGCAAAGAAATTACGGAATTTGTCGGGCGGTCATGGAAAATAATTTACCGATGGATCCAAGAAAAAGATTTTCCTGCCAAGAAAATTGATGGTGTTTGGGAAAGCGATACAGAACTGATCCTTCAATGGCGAACAGATCAGATCATGAAATATTAGAATTTTTATAAATGAATTCAATAACAACTTGGCTTTCAAGCAATAAAGAGCGAAGCTGTACTTAAAGATAAAGAAAAAAAGGAGGCCCGATGAAAGAAGTAAAAAATAGCGACAGCCCAAAAACAGCGTACCAAAAAAGACAGGAAAATATTTCTGAATACATCGAGAGCATACAAAACAAGCTCAAAAAAGGTGTCCAGGGAGAAATAAACTG
>JAHIVH010000123.1 GCA_018816735.1 Pseudomonadota bacterium
CGAAGAATCACATGGCCTTTTTTATTTTATGCCCGGTACAAGTTAAATGTTGAATAGCCAATTGGAAGAATGGTTAAATAGGCAAATGGAAGAATAGTTAAATAGTGAAAGGAATTCTATCAGTTTTACCATTCAACCAATTATCCAATAAACCATTCAACCAATCCACTTTTAATCTGTTCAACCCAAGCAACCCAACAAACCCAAATCATAGCGACTCAAAACCGGGAAGCGCTTCCATCTTGTCCACGGTGAGAGTAACGGCTCCCCAGTTTGAATCTACCACACCCCACAGGAGATAGGGCCTGCCGTGGTCGAGCATGTGGCAGAAGCGCACATAGGTCTTGGGGAAGAAGGTGGTTTCGAAGATATCGGTCTCATCTTCGAATGTGAGAAACTCCATGGGGTCCCCATGCTTGGTCCGGACCACTTTTCCGGTGACCAGAAAACCGGCCATGCCTATTCTCTTCCCCACATATTGTCCCAGATAGCGTGCCTTGATCAGGCGATGCTTTGCCAGGTGCTTTTCATAAAGGTTCACAGGATGCCTTTCGCACAGGAAACCCAGAATGTCGAATTCCTGCTGAAGCCGCTTTATTGGATCATCTTTCAGGGGCGGTGGTTTCGGCGGATCAAGGGGGACCACATGAATCGGCAGTTCGTTTACTTCAGGTTGGGGGGCGTTTTTTTTCAGGAAGGAAAGTTGCCACATCATGGAACTTCGGGATACATAAGGATTCAAGGAATCAAATGCGCCACATTGAACAAGCGCCGTCTTCTCCTGTTCTTCCGGCCGGGTTCTTGACAGAAAATCTTCGATACTTGCGAAAGTTTTTTTCTTTCTCTCACTGATGATTTTTTCCATGCAAGTCCCGGACAGATGTTTAATGGAAATAAGACCCACGCGCACCTCTTTACCGTTGCCCTGCCACCTGATATCGCTTTGGTTCACGTCCGGGGGAAGAACCGTAAGTCCCATACGCATAGCCTCGGACACATAAGCAAAGGTATCGTAGAAACCGCCCTGGTTGCTGATGACCGCAGCAATGAATTCCGAAGAAAAATGAACCTTCAGCCATGCGGCCTGAAAGGAAACTCTGGCATAAGACGCGCTATGGGGTTTGCAGAAGGAGTACCCGCTAAAGCTCATCATCATCTGCCAGACTTCCCTGATTTTATCGTCAGGTACACCTTTCTTTCGAGCACCATTTACAAAATTCTGGTAAAAATCTTTCAGCACATGGGCTTTGTCTTTTTTGGACATGACCTTTCTTAAGCCATCTGCATCGGCATGGGAGAATCCTGCAAGGGCCACAGCTGTTTTTGATACGTCTTCCTGGTACACCATGATACCATATGTTTCATCCAGTATATTGGCCAGAAGCGGATGAATGGGGTCCCATTTCTGGCCGTGGAGTCTTTTGAGATAGACCTGAATGTAATCGTTTGCCGCAGGACGGATAATGCTGCTGTGAATCACCAGGTGCTCGAAATCGCCTGTGCCCGATTTTTTCTGCAAGAGACGTGTGGCCGGGCTTTCAATGTAAAAACAGCCCATGGTTTGCCCTTGCGCTATCGCTTCCTGGGTGTCGAAATCATCTTCCGGCTTCCATTTTGTTTCATCCAGATGGTGACCATTTTTCTTCAGGTTCAGGATCGCATCCCGGATCACGCCCAGGCTCCGGTTTCCCAGAAGATCGATTTTGACCAGGCCCGCTCTTTCGGTCTGGTCTTTTTCCCACTGGATGATGTTGACCCCTTTGGGTGCTTTTTCAACAGGAACATAGTGACAGATCGGATGAGGCGTGATGACAATACCGCCGGGATGAACCGACAGATATCGGGGAAGATTGCATATCTTTCGGGCAAACACCATGATTTCAGGCCACGGGGAAGAAAGGGAAAGTTCTCTTGATTCCGGGCGGGTTGACAGTTCTTTCAGGATATCGAGGCCTTCCGTATCGCTTCGGAAGTACCAGGGTATTTTTTGGGTGACCCGGCTGATTTCCGTTTCCGTCAATCCATATACTCTAGCCACTTCCCGAACGGCCATCCGGGGTTGGATGGATACATGATTGGCGACCATGGCACAATGATCCGGATAAGCGGCAAACACTTTTTCGATTACCTGATCCCGTTCATCCCATGCAAAATCAATGTCGATATCCGGCGGATCTTTTCTTCCCGGATTGAGAAAACGCTCAAAGTAAAGATTGTGTTTGATCGGGCAAACATTGGTGATGTGAAGGCAATAGGCCACAAGAGAGGCTGCCCCTGATCCACGACCGCAGATACGTGGACTTAAAGATACAATGTCTTTTACGACCAGAAAGTAGGATGAAAAGCCCATGCGACGGATAATGGACAACTCGTGTTCAAGACGGTCCACCACGGTTTCAGGGAGGTCATGACCATAACGGATTTGTGCGCCTTTATACGCTTCTTCGTGCAGGCAGAGATCTGCGTTCAACCCCTCTCTATCCTTCCATGGGGGCATGACCATACCAAATTGAGGCCCTTGGAATTCAAGCATTTCAGAAAGTCTGTACGTATTTTTGATCGCTTCCGGGCAGATGGCAAAGCGATTTTTGTATTCTTCCTCAGATGTGAGAAAAGAGCCGTCCGGCGCTTGATCCAGAGAGCCCACACGCTCAAGTGTTGTCTTTAAATCGATGGCTCTCAGCATCTGATGCAGGAGTGCATCTTCCGGTCGCAAATAAAAACTTCCGGGTGTGGCCACAAGGGGGATGTCAAATTTCTTTGCGGTTTCAACAAGTGGCGATGATCGGGGAAGCGGTCGTCTCGGTAAGGCGGCATGCACCATGACGTTTGCGGCATGCCACTTCTGAAGCAGGTACGGGTTTTGGGTAAGAACGGCCAGCCCCTCATGGTAATTCATCACATGGGATGCCAGACTGAAATGTTTATCAAGATGGCGGGCAGTGAGCAATCGGCAAAGATTCGTATAGCCTTCAGGAGATTTTACAAGGAGGATTGCTCTTCCTGTCGTAACCGGATCAGTCAGTTCCGCACCGATAATTGGGCGGATGTCAACGTGTTTGCATGCGTCGATAAACGGCCACAACCCGTACAGATTATCGGTATCTGTAAGGGCAAGACGGGCATATCCCATTTTTTTGGCTTCAGCGCAAATGGTTTTGATGGATGCCGTTCCCCACATCAGGGAATAGGCGGATCGCACGGTTAATGGTATCATTAATTCTTTTCCATTCAGGGAACGGGCCTGTTGCGTGTGTCGGCTTTATAAAAGGCCACGGTCAGCCCAATGATACTGGAAACTGCCGGTGAGGAAGCATCCGCCCGGTAAAGACACCGATGTCGCCGAATTTTTCCCTGATTTTATCGATGGTCTCTGAAAGACGAAGCTCCTGCTCCCGTTTTCCGTTATCAAAAAATTCTTTCTGAATGGGGGGGAAAAAGAGTTTTTTCAATACTAGTCTGATATGATTGATGCGTACCCGTCGGGTGAGGGCCATGGAAAGTGCGCGGCATGCGGATTGAAAAAGCGTTGGATCACTTGAAACCGGTGGCTTGATGCTCACCTGCCTGGCCTGATTTAATCCATCTGAGTAGGTGACGGTCACACCGGCGATGCCTGCAAACCGGTTGGTCGCACGGAGAACTTTTCCGCCTTTTTCGGAAAGTAGGTAAAGGGCTCGCTCGATATCACCCCTGTTGTTTGTGTCTTCGGAAAACGTGTGGTCCATGACCACCGATGGCGCCTGTGTCTCTGACAGTCGTACCGGTGAAGTGTCAATTCCCCGGATTGCGTGATATAAACATCGGGAGCGTTCGCCAAACGGAATTTCCAGTTGTTCATGGGTCCATTTTTTCAATTCATTGACTTTGGAAATGTGAAAGCCGGCCAGTGTGTCAAGGTCAGATATGGTGACGCCGGGTATCATGGACAGGGGCAGCGGGGAAAGGAGTGCCTCTTCCTCGCCGGGTCCTACGATATATTCTCCAACCGGTTTAACCAGACGGGTGGCGACTTTGGCCACCAGTTTGTTGGAAGCCACTGACCAGGACGGCGGCATTTCCAGATCGTTTTGGATCTGTTTTTCAAGCCGCCATGCCATATCTGCCGGTGGACCGAACAGTCTCGATGTGCCGGTCACATCCAGAAACACATGGCCGTCATCCATGCCCTGCTCAATCAGGGGCGTATAGTTTTTTGCCTGTTTAAAAATATACTGCATGGCCTGTTCGTACCGGGCCGGATGTATGGGCACCACACGGCATCGTTTGCATATTTTAAGGGCATTCAACACCGGCATGCCTTTCCGGATGCCGCATGAAAACGCTTCTTCACTCATGTCGTAGACAGGCGTTCTGGCGGATTTTTTCTGGGCGATCAGCACCGGCCAGTCTTTCAACCCCTTGTCGATCTGTCGTTCCACAGCCACGGCAAAATGGGTAATGTTGATATGGATAATCGATCTCTCTTTTTGAAGAGGGTTCATCATGAGAGCACGCCTTTCCTGACCAGCATGGCGATTATCTGACGTGCGTTTTTTGGCGCCTGGGCTCGGACATGGTTATTGAAAAACAAAAGACCGGTTTTGGCCTTTTCAACCATATGGGGGATTCTTTTTTCCGCATACAGGGAAAGCTCCGCTTCCTGGTAGTCATAATCAAACTGATGCTGCATGTTGCCGGATTGCCATCCTTTTTTATTTCTTCCATGGAACCGGATATAGAAGAGATCCGGGTTGGTCACCACATCAATTGAGGGGAAAAGCCATGGCAGATCCGGCACATCCACGGTCACCAGGGTGATCTTCCGTTTGGAGAATTCCTCATAGACTTTTTCTTCTGCCCACGAGATATGCCGGAATTCGATGGCAAGCGGCATGTCAGCCATCGTATCCAGAAGCATGGCCAGATAGGTCCGGTTTTCAGGGGTTCGCCTGAATGACGGCGGAAACTGGGCCAGCACGGCGGAAAGCTGGCCGGACTGGATCAGCGGCGACATGCCTTCCCGGTACAGGGCAGCATTCTTGCGCCACAGATCCGGTTCCACTTCGTGGGTCAGTTTGCGGGTGAGTTTGGCCGCAAACCGGAACTGTTCGGGCACCTGTTTCAGCATCCGTTCCACGGCCTGGGCTTTGGGCATCTGGTACCAGGTATAGTTCAGTTCGGTCACGGAGAAGTGATGGGCATATTCGGAAAGCATGCCTCCTGAAGGCGTATCTGCCGGGTAGAATCCCGCATCCTTCCACTCCGGATAGGAATACCCGCTGGTACCGGTTAAAATGATTGTGGGGTCTGAAATAACCATCGAGGCGTTCCTTTCAAAGGGTTTTAAAGGATGCCTTCCGGGCCCCGGTAGACACCGATGACTTTTCCCTGAACAAGGGCTTCACTGAATTTGAGCCGAAGGGGTTTGAATTTCGCGTTTTCCGGCCGGAGCTCAATATGATCTTCATGCAGAAAAAACCGTTTGACAGTGGCCTCCTCACCCTGAATGAGCGCCACCACAATTTCACCATTTTCCGCATACTGACGGGGCTCGCAAATGGCCAGATCGCCATTGAGAATTGCAGCATCCTTCATGGAATCCCCCTTGACCCGAAGGGCAAAGAGATTGCTCCCCCGGAACATATCTGCGTCCAGAACAATCGTGCTGTCCCATTCCTGCTGGGCATACATGGGGAGGCCTGCGGTGACGGAACCGATGATGGGAATCTCCCGCCATCGTTGAAGGCCCGCTGTCTGACTGACCCGGTTCAGTACGTGAACGGTGCGGCTGTAGCGATTTTTTCTGGTCAGGTATCCCTTGGTTTCAAGGGCGGAAAGAATCTGGGCAATGGCCGTATGGCTCACGGAAAGCGCTGTTGCTGCCTGCCGGAGGCTTGGGGGATTGCCATTTTCAGCAATTTTTTCTTGAAAATAGGTAAGCACCCGGCGTTGTTTGGGCGTCAGATTTTCTCTCATGGTGGTCCTCACTGGGTTTTTTAAAAAACCGTTGATTCGTTTTAAATCACTATATATTTCCTGAAATGTAAATGTCAATGTAAATATAAGTGTTAAGGTTATGGGCGGTCGTAATCAGAGATAATCTTGATGTAATATTTTGGAATGATTGGCTAAACCGTAATCTGCCAGCAGCGGTGGATGGTTTTTCGTTTGCTGATATAGTCTTCGGGGATAGTGAGCGCAGTGATTTCCTTGACATCAGATATGGCAAGCTCATCCATGCGAGGTTCAAAACTCTGATGGTTGGTTGAAAAGAAAACGGTGGCGCCTTTTTTCATCACGGCCATAACCGCAGCAAGAAGTTCGGGATGGTCTCTTAAAATGTCAAACTGAAGATTTCGGGTTCGGGTTGTGGAGTAGGATGGCGGATCAACCACGGCAAGATCAAACTGCTGCCCGGTTTGTCGGGCTCGCTTCAGAAAATCAAAGGTGTCTGCCTGGATCAGGATGTTTGTCTCCGCAGGAATTCCATTTAAGTCCATATTTTCTCTGGCCCATAAAATAGTGGATTCTGATCTGTCCACAGATACCGTCGTTTTTGCCCCACCCTTGGCCGCATAACAGGAGAAAGAGCCGGTGTAACAGTACAGATTGAGGAACTCTCTTCCTGCGGACATGTCCTTCACCATCGCCCTGGTATTTCTGTGGTCTGAAAAAAGTCCGGTGTCCACATAATCGTAAAGGTTGACATAGAACTTCAGGTCTCTTTCGGAAACGATGATTTTTTGGTTGGTGTGGTCAAGACGTTCATATCTCGATCCATCCTGTTTGCCCGCAATGCGTTCTTTCAGGTGAACATTTTCCAAAGGGATATTGAGGATGCGGCCAACGGCTTCCCCCATCATGGGCAACCAGTCCTTTGTGGATTGTTGCCGTGTATATTCGGAAATGACGATATGGCCGTCGTACCAGTCTACGGCCGCACGTATTTCAGGTATGTCCCAGTCGTAGAGTCTGAAAACGCTCAAATTCTGTCTGGCATAGCGTTTATAAAGGTGTTTAAAACGTTTCGTTACCCTGTTTGCCAGCATTTCTGCCTGGTTTATATATTTTCTGTTGAGTGTGCTGTGATCCATGTCCAAACCCATTACCTGTCAGATTAATTTTATTCAGTTGTTAAGTCTTTTATAAAAGCGGCATATATATGTCAATGGCGATAACTGTTTTTGGGATCCGGGAATGTGAATTCATCCAAAACAGAAGTTCCAAAAACCGGTCTTGATCATGACGTAGAAACTCACATATTTTCGTTGCCAAATGATATATCTGTGCGTTATTCATAATCAGCTTCCAGACAATGCCTTAAAACCATATTCATCTAAAAAAAGGAGAGGAATCATGACAACACTTACACCCAGGGTCAAACAGGCGAAGGTTATCTGGGCAATCATCGCATTATCCTATATCACGGTGTGGATCATACCGTTAACCTGCCGGTTTGACGGTGTGGGGGAAGGTACAAAAGCCGCACGGTCTATTCTGCGTGATTATACCCAGTTCAAATGGTATGTTATCCCATTTCTCCTGGTGGTTCTTAATTTCTTTTTTGACGAGGTCAGGCGAAAAAACTGGGCCGGTATTCTTGCCGGACTGTCGCTTTTTTTAATGGATGTGTTCAATGAAATCTGGAACGGCCTTTTTTACACGGCCACAGGCGGGTATGCAGCTGTCTGGATGTGCCAGTACCCGACTGCCTATCAGCCGCTCATGGGATGGAATATAGAGATTATCTTCATGTTTCTCATGATGGGAATCGCCAGCACCAAGCTTCTTCCTGAAGACAAGGATATGATGATCTTCGGTAAAATCAACAACCGGCATTTTATCGCATTCATTATGGCCTGGATCTGTGTGGTTGTGGAAATCATTTTGAATATGTGCGGGGCGCTGACCTGGAATTACTGGTGGTGGCAGGCGGACTTCCCCTGGTTGATTTTTCTGATTGGATACCTTCCTTTCTGGGAAATTTCCTATTTTGTGTATGACCTTCCTGATGTCAGGAGTCAGATCAGGTTTGTCGGCCTGATGGCGGCCATTTTATTTATTGCTCTGGTTATTTTTATTCCTTTGGGTTGGGTGTGATGTTTAAATTGAGGCGTGATATATTTTAAAGATTCGGTTTTATTTATAAAATTAGGAGAGGATATCTTCTCATGGCACATGGATGTTTCAAACGATGTTTTTTTTCAAGAAACGTTGACATGACTAATTGTTTATTATATGGCCACCAATTTTAAAAAGGAGAGAAAAAGGTGAGATTAATATTTCTTGTGAGTATGTGTTTATCAACGGTGTTATCTGTTTTTTCAAGTGAGGCCTATGCCGAACGGCAAGCCGTGATCTTTATTGAGTGTGAACATGAAGATTTGGCTGATGCGTCGATTTTCGAGCTGGTAACGGTTTGGGTGACAAATGCCAATCTTGGCGCTTCGTATGACACATTGCACTGGTTGGTAAATAAGGATGCGACCCGGGATAACTTTATGGCATCGATGATCACAGCGGTTAATGAGTCTCCATCGGTTGATCTGTATCTGATTGCTCATGGCGGAACGGAATACGTGTGGGGACATAATGACACAAGGATCACATCAGATGATATTCTGGCACTTGGCACATTTGAAAATATGGACCACCTTCGGTTTGTATATAACGGAAGCTGCTATGGGTATGATCAAACCGATGAATACAGAACGATCGGTGCGATGAGTACGATCGGAAACATTGAATTGAGCACCAACGAAGTATTCTATCCGGCATTTACCAATCATTTCAGAAAAAGAACAGGTCATGGCGGCGAGGACATCAGCAAACCGCTTTATGAAGCTGTCAGAATCGCAAAAGAAGCCACGATTGCCGTAAACGTTCCGATGAATTTTGAAATCAATGGCGATAAAGAAGTCAAAATGACCACACCCCGATAATCATGAGACAACAGGGCTTCTATATGAAAAAATCAGTCGTTGGCATTTGTTTTCTTTTAATTTTTGTTATTATTTTTTTTATTGCAGGGGATCATTTCTTTTTTAAACGGGAATACCTGAAGCCGGTGAATGCTTATTCTGATACATCTTCAACAGATAAGGCGTCACCAACGAATAAAGATGGCACCCAATCGCATCGTCCAGATCGTATTATCGGGAAATCAGATAATCGCAATCACAGGCCTGATAAGGATAATCTTCAAATCAATCCTATAGACAGGGAAGCGATGGTCTCGACATATCGGGAAAAACTTTCCAAGATAAAAAATAATTTAAAAGAACAGGGGTTTGACTTTGCAGCCATGTCAGAAGAACTTCGACTAAGACTCAAAAAATCTGAAAATGGCCGTTTGTTACCGGAAGATCTGTTGGTTTTGCTGCCCAGAGAAGTAGAAAATGATTTCAGGGAAATGATGAATCTCATTATGCAGCTGGGTGAAATAGACAATATTCCTAAAACAACTGGGGAACCGGGAGAAGAGGAGATATAAAGATGAGAAATGGATGGTTCTGTCTGATGATGGCGTGGGCATTAAGCCTGCTGGTCGGTTTTGGGGTATCCTGTGATTTCCTGGAGGAACGGGACGCCAGTTACAGTGTCACCCAATTTAATGCCAAAAAGGGAGCGGCCGGAACATATGGCAGCAGTTATTCAGATGTGGCCACGTCAATTTTTCAAACCTCAGATGGGGGGTATATGGTCGGCGGATACACATGGGCGTTTATTAGCCTGACCAGCGAACCCACCGATTACTGGATTATGAAGCTTGATACAGACCAGGAGATTATCTGGTCAAAAATTTATGGGAGTACCGGCAGGGAATATGCCTATTCAGTAAAGGAAACATCCGATGACGGGTATATTGTGGCGGGTCATAGTCGGAAGAAACTGTACGGTGACCTTGACTATGGCGGGAACTATTGGGATTTCTGGATTTTGAAGCTGGATCAGGGTGGCAATATTTTGTGGAACAAGACGTTTGGCGGCCCAGGATATGAGAAGGCAAATGCCATTCTGGAAACAATTGACGGCGGATATCTTGTTGCCGGTTTTGCAACATCATACGGACCGGGTGGAATGGATTCCGGCGTTATTTTCAGGGAGTCGAAAAAAAATGTATGGGTGCTGAAGTTGGATTCGGAGGGAAATCAGGTTTGGGAATATCTGGCAGGTGGCATGGGTGAGGATGGGGCATTGGCAGCCTGTGAAACACCAGACGGTAAATATATGATCTCAGGTTTTGATTCCTCGGTTGACAAGGGAAATTATGATTTTCTTGTCTTAAGGCTTGATGCGTCCGGGAATGAAGAATGGTATAAAACTTACGGTGGTGTCCATGCTGAAAACGCTTATGCCATCAAGGAGGCGCCTGATCACGGATATATTGTTGTTGGCGACACCTGGTCATATGGCAATGGCAATACGGATATATGGGCCTTAAAGCTTGATGTTTCAGGGAATCAGGTCTGGCAGGCAACCTTTGGCGGTGAAAAATTTGAGCGTGCCTATGCAGTTGATACCACTACCGGAGACAGTGCCTATATCATCGCAGGATATACCAGTTCTTTTGGGGCCGGGGATAATGATGGCCTTATTTTAAAACTGGATTCAGACGGAAACAAACTCTTTCATCAAACTGTTGGTGGTGAGGGTACTGATTTTTTATTTTCAGTGGATGAAACAGATACGGGTGATATTATTGCTGCCGGTACGACAAATTCATATGGTGCGGGACAACTTGATTTGTGGATTGTCAAATTGTCAGGTCAGGGTGATATCCTTCCCTGATTTATTCTTGAGATTTGCTTTTCAAATGCTGTATCTGGCGATTATACATGGCAATAACCGATCTCCTGTCCAGCATGCCGACGAGGATTCCGTGATCTTCTTCTTCAACTACCGGCAGGCTGTCGATATTTTTCGTTGTCAGTTTTTGGAGCACGGTGTTCAAATCTTCATTTTTCGTCGTAACAATCATATCTGTTGTAGCCAGATCCTTCATCACCACAAGATGTTCGATATGCTGGGAAAAGAGCACACCCCGGATATCGGTGCTTGAAAAAATGCCCACGAACCGGTCTTCATTGTTCATCACCGGGAAGTAATGCTGTTTGGTTTCCGAAAAGAATTTTTTAAAATCAACAAACGGCATTTCCTGATGCACATGGGGTACTTTTTTTATCAGATGTTTCAAGTCATTTACTTTGATGGACTGAAGGATGTCTACCATAAATTCACCGGCATGAGCGGGTGAGTCCACCTTGTTGTTTACCTGTTTTTCGTAAATGCTCCATTTTCTGCACAATAGATAACACACCGAGCAGACCAGAAGACTGGGCAGAAGCAGGTGATAGGAATTCGTCATTTCGCTCACGAAAATGATGGTTGATATAGGGGTGTTTGAAACTGCTGCAAAAAAACCGGCCATCCCCACAACAACAAATGCGCCTGGAGACGTGACGATTTCCGGCATGAAGAGGTGAAATATCTGGCCAATAACACCGCCCATGGCACCGCCAATCACTATCGAAGGTCCGAAAACCCCACCACTCCCACCAGAACCTATTGTAAAGGATGTTGTGAGAATCTTGCCAAAGGCAAGAAGTAGCAGGACGCTTATGGTCAACTCGTTGTTCAGGGCTTTCTGTGCTGAGCCATATCCAAATGCAAGAGTGTAGGGGAGAAAAAAACCAACGCCACCTGTTAAAAGCCCTCCTATAGCAGGCTTAAAATGATTGGGAATGCGGAGAGATTTGAAAAAACCGGTGACACCGTAAAAAAATTTAATATAAATAATACCGGTGATGACAAGGACAACGGCGAGCGCCAGGTAAGGGCCTAATTCGAGTGGATTCTGAAAATTAAAATAGGGCGCTTCAAAAAGTGCACCCCATCCAAACTCCAGGCAGAACACACAATAGGCCACAACAGAAGAAATACCTGCAGGAATGATAACTTCGGATTCAAATTCCGGGTCCCTGTATAACACTTCCGAAGCAAATAGCGCACCTGCCAGGGGTGCCCTGAAAATGCTCCCGACACCGGCCCCTATGCCGGCGGCCATCATGATTCTTCTGCTTCTGTCAGATAATTTTAAACGGGTCGCCAGAAAGGATCCAAATCCTGCCCCGATCTGGGCAATCGGGCCCTCTCTTCCGCCTGATCCTCCTGTTGTAAGGGTAATGGACGAAGCGATTGTTTTGATGATAGGCACAATCCCCCTGATATACCCTCCTTTTCTATGATAAGCATCAATGGCTGCATCTGTGCCATGTCCTTCGGCTTCCGGGGCAAACGTATAAACAAACCAGCCGCTAACCAGGCCGCCAACGGCCGGAAGGAATAAAAGTATCCATTTATTAAATGGTGTATTGGTCGGGGGAATAATACGATGCTCTCCGGCAGGTGAATCCGGACGGTACCCGGCAAGAAAATCCAGAAAATAATGCATGCCGTATTCGCAGAGATAATGAAAAATAATCGATCCAACACCTGCGATGATGCCAATCAGGACAAAATATAAGGACCATTTTCCCGCCCGCGCGAGATTCACAGAACCTTTTTTGCTGGTGAGGCCGATCAGTCTGTTTTGCAGGCGGTTTAAAATTGTCATGACCTTTTATCGATCAGTTTACCATGTGTCAGAGGGTCTTAAATTTTACAAGATCAGGCGCTCCTCAAATCATCAATTCCTTTGCGGATGATATCAAAGAGCTCGGTGACATCACTTTCCTCAATGCAGGAAAAGGCGACACGAAGATCCTTCTCACCCAGTGCGATCAGTCCCACGCCATAGTTGTCGAGAAGGTGAAGCCTCACTTTCTCTGCATCCAGATCTTTCAGTCTGATGCACATGAAATAGCCTGAGTTAAATGGGTACACATCCCAGTAGTCTTGATATTTTGAATCATAGACAACTTCTTTAACACGGTTGGCGCGTTTTTTTAATATGGAAAATTTTGCTTTTTTTTCTTCCAGATAATGATGATCATTCATGGATTTTAAGACAATCGACTGGCTTAAATGCGATGCATTTGAAATATTCCCCCGTATGGCACCGGCTGTTTTTTTCTCAAGCGCCTCATATAAAGGTTTTGAATCCCCTTTGATTTTTGTGCTATAGGTGATAAACCCGACTCTTAAGCCCCATACATAATTTTCCTTTGTTGCGCCATCCAGCTTTACAGCAAGAATTCTTTCATGGGCATCTGCAAGTTTGGCAAAGATCGATTCTTTCATAGTGTCTTCTTCATAAAACAGGCCAAAATATGCATCATCGGCAATCACGATGAGATGGGTACCGTTTATCGCTATATTTGTCAGGACATCTGTTATCCTTTTCCCCTCTGCTTCCGTGACCGTGTATCCGGTGGGATTCTGTGGAAAATTTAACAACACGACAAGTTTGCTGTTTTTTGCTGCTTCTTCCTTCAGCTTGTTTTCAAACGCGTTAAGATTGAACCCGCCTGATTCGGTGAACAAGGTGAAGTTTTTGATCACCGCGCCTTTTCGCACACCCATGATCATGTTGTAATTGCCCCACATTTTGTCGGGAAGAATGACCACATCACCCGGATTGATCCACATATCCGCAGCAATGCTTACCGCATGGGTAATCCCGCAGGTCACCACCGGAAGACTGATGGTTTTGCCTGAAAGAGAAGCGTTTTTTTCACGTTGTTCATCCTGCCATTTTTTTCTCAACTCCGGAATGCCAAATGACGGGGCATACGTCAGCGAATTGGCAAGTGAAATATCTTTTATGGCTGAGGAAACAGAAGGCATGGCCATGATATCGCCACCCTCTTTGGCTATACCTATGGTTGCGTTGATTTTGTGCGCTTTTTGTTTGGCTTCCGCACTTTGGCTTAATATGCCTTTTGGAAAGAAAACATTTTTTCCGATATCAGAGAGCATGTCAAGAATATGGGGATTCCCCTGCTCAATAATTTCGTTCAATTGCTTGGCTAAAGCATTCATTTTAAAATATTCCCTAAAATGGTTGTCAATAGAACTGAACGCAAAAAAAACATATATTTCAAATTAATCGTAACCTATTTTTTACGAGCACCGCGTTTTGAAGCTTTCAACGGATTGACTTTCTGTTTGGCTTCAGCAATTTCCATGGAAATATGTGTCGCAAGGTTACAATTTCCCAAAAGCCATTTGGCTGAAGGATCCGGAGCGGACCCACAATATTTGCCTGTGGGAAAATCACCGACGCGGCTGCATCCTTCACATTTTTCATCGATCGGTTTACAGGCGCCACCCGCATAGGAACACCCGGCTTTTTTCATAAATACACATTCATTATCTTTTCTGACAGTTGTGCAAATCATTTTTTCTACTCCCTGAATTGATGATCTTTAAAGTAAAATTATAAAATTTCAATGAGTTATATAGCTAATTCGCTCAGAGTCTATAATTTTAATCAAACCCAAAATATATAAATGGTGAAACGGCCAATGTCAATCTGATTCTTGCTTTTTTGTAAATGGGGGGCTATGATCAACGCCGGGAAAAAGAGAATGGCCAAAGCCAGGCCTATGAAATAAGGTGTTTTTTTTTATGATCATGATATAGTTGACACCTTGATGATGTTTATAAATCATATGAAAAAAATAGATCAGGACCGGAAACAGGATGAGTATTGAACAGGCCATTGAGGTACTGAAAATAGAAGCTGAAGGGATACTGCGGCTTGCAGACCGCATTGATGATAATTTTACCAGAATGGTTGATATTATTTATCAGTCCAAAGGTTGCGTGATTATCAGCGGCATTGGAAAATCCGGTATCGTGGGCCGGAAGATTGTCGCCACGTTGAACAGCACAGGCACGAATTCCATTTTTTTGCATCCTGTGGAAGCCATGCATGGCGATTTGGGAATTGTAAGAAAAGACGATGTGTTTCTCGCGCTGTCAAACAGCGGTGAAACAGAGGAATTGAATATCCTTTTGTCAAGCATTCGAAAAAAAGGCTGCCCGGTTATTGCGCTCACAGGCAAGAAAGATTCGACCCTTGCCCGGCTGAGCGATGTGGTGATCGATGTGGGCGTGGATAAAGAAGCCTGCCCTCTGGGACTGGCACCCACATCCAGCACAACAGCGCTTTTGGCCATGGGAGATGCTTTGGCTGTTGTGTTGATCAAGAAAAAGGATTTTAAGTCAAAAGATTTCAGGAAAAATCATCCTGGCGGAAATCTTGGGCAACGACTTGCCGGCAAAGTGTCTCATATTATGCTCACCGGAGACATTGTCCCTTCCATTATTGAAGGCGCATCTCTCACGGATACGATAAAAGTGGTGGACCGCTATAAACTGGGGGTTGCACTTATCATCAAACCAGATCAGACATTGACCGGAATTATTACAGATGGTGATATCAGGCATTTCATTGCTGAAGGGAAATCAATTGATACATGTCAAAATATGGATGTCATGACGAAAAATCCCCGAACGATAAAAAGTGACAGCCCGGTATATGATGCATTGAACCTGATGGAAAAGCACCAGATAACCGTCCTGCCAGTTGTGGACCCGCATGGTAGGATTCTGGGCGTCCTGCACCTTCATGATATTCTGGGTAAGGGGACATTAAAATTTAATGGTTCCTGAAAGACGTCCCCTTTTTTATTAAATCACAAATATGTTTGTATTCCTGAACCATTTGACCGATTGCATCCATAAATAGAGAGGTTCTCATGAATTATGATGTTTTGGATACGGAAATTCTTTCGCTTGGCAAAGCAAAGATTGATTCCCCAATGGCAAAGATGGAAGGCGACTGTATCAGCAAGTCTTTCATTCCGGATAACGAACGTGTGCTGTTAAGCGTCAATCCCGATGATATTAAAGACAGAATTAAAAAGGGAAAGGAACTGGTTTCATTTGAACTGGCCGGTCCCAGGAAAAAGATTTATTTTGATCCCAGCAAGCTCAGGTGTGCGCTGGTAACATGTGGGGGGCTCTGTCCCGGCCTCAATGATATCATCCGGTCTATTGTTCTGGAGCTTTATTATCGGTATGGTGTCAGAAATATTTATGGTATTCAGTATGGGCTTCAAGGGTTTATTCCGGAATATGGCCACGATGTGGTTGAAATGACACCCGCCACAGTCGGAAGCATTCATGAACGCGGCGGAACGATTCTGGGGTCGTCAAGAGGCCCTCAGGATATTGACAAGGTTGTAGACTGCCTTGAGCGGATGAATATCGGCATTCTTTTTATGGTTGGGGGGGATGGGACCCAGATGGCCGCTTCCAAAATTGCAGATACCGTTATAGAGCGAAGCCTTAAGATTTCCGTGGTAGGTGTTCCCAAAACCATTGATAACGATATTTTTCTTGTGGCCAAATCATTTGGTTTTGACACAGCTGTGGATGTGGCCACAGGGGCTATTGAAGGCGCCCATAATGAGGCGGAAGGATATCATAACGGGATCGGACTCATCAAATTGATGGGCAGGCATTCAGGATTCCTTGCAGCAACAGCTGTGCTGGCCAAGCAGGATGTGAATTTTGTCCTGATTCCGGAAGTTGATTTCGATCTTGACGGGCCGGACGGATTCCTATCTTCTCTTGAAAAGCGCCTCCTGAGCCGTCGGCATGCTGTTATTGTCGTTGCGGAAGGGGCCGGGCAGAATCTCTTCAAAGGCAAAAAAAAAGAACATGATGCGTCCGGAAATATTAAATTGAACGATATCGGTGTATTTTTAAAAGATAAAATCACCGAACATTTTAAATCCAGAAATATCGAAATTGCCCTTAAATACATCGATCCCAGTTACATGATTCGGAGTCTTCCTGCGAATGCAAACGATCATGTCTTCTGCAGTTTTCTGGGAAGAGACGCGGTTCATGCCGGTATCGCCGGTAAAACAAAACTGCTTATCGGGCACTGGAACAATCACTATGTCCATATTCCCATGGCGTTATCGATAGGGAAGCGAAAGCAGGTGTCGCCCCATGGAAAGCTCTGGTTGACTGTTCTTGAAGCCACAGGGCAAGGGCCATTGAAAAATAATATAGGCAAATCTGAAAAGTAAACCCTGGTAGAGATGGGGCTAAGGATGTAGTCCGAATTTTTTGTAATGTTTTTCAAGCTCTACAAATTGTTCACCTTTGATTTTCAGGATGTAGAGTTCTTTTTCCGCGTCACCATTTTTTTTGAATGATGTATCGCCGGTTATCCCTTTAAAATGGTTTACCTTCAGAAGCTCCTTCCTTACACCTTCTTTTGCATTTGCATAGGCGTAGTTGGCAATTTCAAAAAGAATACTTGCGGTATCATAAGAAATGGCTTCTATGAATCCGGGTGTCTCACCATAGGTTTCTTCAAACCGGTCAACAAAAAATCGAACATGGGGAAGGGTACTGTTCTGAAAAAAACCTTCGGGAATAATTGCTCCCTGGGCTTCTTTTTTTGCCATTTTAATGATGACGTCTGAATGCCAGAGATTGGTCCCCAGAAGATGGACATTGGTGATGTCATTGTACGACAGTTGGGGGACGATAAGACCGGCTTTTGCAGATGCTTCCGGAATAAAAATGGCATCAAAGTCGACAATTGCTTCTGGTTCCTCCCCGGCCTTCATTCTGGCAATACCCTTAGTTTTCATAAAGTCTTCCGACATGGGATAGTACAATCCAATCAGTTTTTTAATGGGACCCGAAAAATCGGTGTGGGATATATTATAGGGTTCCACACCAACCACTTTCCCGCCATACTGGATGACTTCATCCCAGAAAAGGTTCATAAACGTTTCACCATATTTTTCATCTGGATAAAGAATGGCAAAACGGTTTAAGTCAAGCTCGTTAAAGATATATTCGGCAAGTGCCTTGACTTGCATTTCCGGAGTAATGAAATTTCTGAAGACATAGTCTCCAATATCAACCAGGTCTGATTTCTGGGAAAGAACAATGATGGGAATCTTCAAGGCCTGTGCTTCTTCTGCGCCTGCCTGGGGTGTGGTAATGGGACCGATTATGGCAACGGCATTTTCTTCATTCAGTTCTCTTACCGCCTTTACCGTCAGTTCAGGGTCTGATCCTGTGTCCTTGATGATGAGTTTGATTTTCGATCGAACCCTTAAGTCCTCAAGGTTTGAAAGTGCGATTTCTATTCCTTTTAATGCTTTTTCTCCAAACGTTTTGTATGGCCCGGAAAGGGGAAGAAGGCATCCCACGATAAAATTCGCTGATCGGGATCGGGTGTTCATTTCTTCAATAATCTGCTGGGCTTCAGGCACATTTTCATGATTGGGAAACCCTGCGATAAATCCGGATAATATTTTTAATGCATCTTCTGCATTCCCTTCATCTGCGTAGTTTCTTCCCAGCTGGAACATCAGGAAGCCTAACGTACGATTGTCTTCAACCCGGTGAAGGATGGATATGATATCCGAGGCATCCAGAAGGGCAATGGCGCCTTTTATCCGAGAGGTTGCATTTTTGCCTTCCGGTGATTTCAGATCGATTTCTGTTTTGATATATGAAAACAGAGCCTCCACAGGCAGGTTCATTGCCATATAGGCATCACCTTTGAGCATGTTCATCCTCAGTTGATATGAGGCTGGCAGTCCTTCCATCATCTTGTCCGCGCCATCAACGACGTCCTGGTAGCTTCCCTCCTTGTAATACGTGAAGAGGTATTCCACACGAGCATCCGGAATAAAAAAATTTGCCGGATATTTTTTGATCAGCGTATCAAATTGCCTTCTGGCTTCCTTATAATTTCCTTCATGGGATAAAATGGAGCCTATTTTCAATATACAGGCCGGGGCCATTTGGCCTTCAGGATAGTTTTCAAGATAGGTTTGATAGATTTTCAGGGCTTTTTCATAGGATTGGGAATTAAATTGCTTTTCCGCTTTCTGAAAAATGTCATAGCCTGGATCATCCTTATGTCGGGCGCCTGGACTGGTAACCTGTTTTGACGTGCAGGAAAATAAAAGCGCAATGGAAAGGAGAATAATAATCAGGTTTATTGATTTCATAGGATTCGTATACATATTCATTTTATTAGAAATTGATTCCATGCTACATGTTTGACTGCTTGCCTGTCAAATATTTGTTTATAAATGTGGCAATCCTGTTGGCAGAGACACTTTTAAAGCCTTTTTTGAAAACGGCCAAAGGCATTGACAATGTGTGACAAAAATAAGCAATTATCATGCCTCAATGAATTGATCCACAACATTTTCAATATGACCAATCTCGGATGGTTGAAACCAGAGAATATCCGGATCATTTCTGAACCAGGTGAGCTGTCTTTTGGCATATCTTCGTGTATCCCTCTTGAAAAGAAACAGCATATCATCCCATGATATTTTCTGGTTTAAATATTCTGTAACATGCCTATATCCTATCGATTTCATTGGTTTTAGCTCTTTTGGATATCCCTTTTTGATCAGGTTTTTGACTTCCTCAACAAGGCCGTCTTTGATCATCATGTCCACCCGCATGTTGATTCTTTCATAAAGCACTTTTCTGTCCATATTGAGGCCTATCTTTTTTGCATGGATCAGGCCCTCAGGAAAGCCGTGTGCCTGGTGAAACGATGAAATCGGCTTTCCGGTTTCCATGAAGACTTCAAGCGCACGGATGATTCTGAATGTATCATTGGGATGGATTTTTGATGCTGAATCCAGATCGCATGTTTTCAGTTTGTCATGAAGAAAAGGGGCACCATGGGTGTCTGCCTCTTTTTTGAGTCGGGAAAGCGTATCCGCATTGCATGGCCGATCCCTGAAAAGGCCGTGAAGCATTGCCTTGATGTAAAGTCCCGTCCCGCCCACAACAAAAGGGAAAATCTGATTTTCATGAAGATTTTTTATGGTGTCATAAGCCATTTGTGAAAACTTTCCCGCGTCAAAGGGCTCATCCGGATTGACGATATCGATCAAGTGGTGTCTTACGGCCTGTTGTTCTTCCTCTGTGGGTTTGGCCGATCCAATGTCCATATATCGATAAATTTGCATGGAATCGGCATTGACGATCTCCCCATGAAATTTTTGCGACAGCCGGATTGCCACAGATGTCTTCCCTATACCCGTAGGGCCGCAGATGATGATGGCCTTCAGTTTTTGCTGGATGTCATTCATAGAGAGTCATCCTATCACTTTATTGTTTTTTGTACCAGAGCATCGTAATGAAAAGATACAAGATCAGGTCAATTCTTTGGGGTCGTCTTTTGAAAAAAAACCGTAAATCAGCTCGGACAATGTGTTCAATAACCGCTTTTCGTCAATTTCAGTGCCGATAAATTTGATTGTATGCGCAACATTTTCCACGGTGTTATGCAGAACAATAGCTGCTGCAACCGGATCTTTAATCCGGAGCGCCGTGCTGTTTTGTTCAATAAGGAACCGGACCTGTTCTATCTCCCGGTTTCGTTCTCTTTCATATACCCGGTTGATATCCGGATCGGAATATCTCAAGGCGTGGGTCTGCCGGTGAAATTCCGGTTGAATGGTGTAGGCATCAAATGTATTTTTAATAATTGACTTGATATCCTCGAGCGTGAGTTCGTTTGTTTTATAGGTACTCAGTTGCTTCCAGATCATCATGTAATGACGGTCCAGATAATCTTCCAGCATTTCAAGAAGAAGGGTCTTCTTGTTTTTAAAATAGGAATAGAAGCTGCCGGTTGAAACGCCTGCCCTTTTCGCGATTTCATTTGAATTGGTGCCATGAATGCCTTTCTGTGCAAAGAGCTGAAACGCAGCTTTGATAATCCTGTTCTTCGTGTGAATGCCGCGACCCTGCTTGGGAATTCGAACATTACCCATTTTTTCTCCTTTTCATGCACATTGTCTCTGGGATCATGAGATTAATAAGTAAAATGGGGATTGTCAATCCAAATAGAAAAAATTATATGATTAAAATATCATATAAAATATATTAATATATTGTAATTATTATAAATAAAATATATTGACAATATGAATTTTTATTATTATAAAAACGTATCCTTTATCATTCGGGCTTAATATTCTATTTCCTGCAAAAAAAGATATGATACTCATGTTGGCATATCGCGGAGGCAATATGAAAGCACTTCAGTTTAATGTCAGTATTCCGAAATTCATTCTGGCAAAGAGCCTTGAACCGGTTCTGGGCAAACGGGTTTATTACAATGGCCCTTTTCAAACCGTTCAAATGGTGGATATCGATGAACCGGCCCTTCCTTCCCCGGACTGGGTAAAAATAAAAACAATTTTTTGCGGGTTCTGCGGCAGTGATCTGAATCTGATCATGCTTCATGACTCCCCATCGGCGTCGCCGTTTACATCCATGCCCTGTGTGATGGGGCACGAAATCGTAGGAGAAATCGTCTCTGCCGGATCACAGGTCAACCATTTTTCACCAGGAGACCGGGTGGTGGTAAACCCCATTTTAGGGTGCGAAACACGGGGAATAGATCCGGTTTGCCCAAGCTGCCAGAACGGAAGAGAAGGCGGGTGTGAAAATTTTGCGGAAGGTTGTCTGCCGCCCGGCATGTTCATCGGCATCAATAGCCGGGTCCCGGGTGGGTTTGCCCCTTTTTTTGCGGCCCATCAAAGCCAATTATACAAAATCCCGGAGAACCTTGGCATGGAAGCTGCCGTATTGGTAGAACCACTTGCAGTTGCCCTGCAAACCGTATTTGACAATATGCCGTCTTTGAATGACAAGGTCCTCGTTGTCGGTGGTGGCGTTATCGGAAATCTGATCATTCAGTCGATAAAAGCACTGGCCCCTTCCACCCATGTATCGCTGGTGGAACCGTCTCCATTTGCAGCAGATCTTGCAAGGAAAGTGGGCGCCGATGAAATTGTTCATCCAAAGAAAGTGTTTGACGAAACGCGCCGGATCACACATGCAAAGATGTACGATCCCTTAATGGGCATGGCGTTTCCGGTGGGCGGCTTTGACAAGGTTTATGATACCGTGGGGAATGCGGCTACACTCAATCAGAGTCTGAGGGTTCTAAGGGCCATGGGGACGCTCAGTATCGTGGGGATCGGGAATCCTGTGAAGCTCGACCTGACACCCCTCTGGCTGAAACTTCAGACGGTAAAGGGCGTTTTTGCCTATGGCAAGGTAACCTATGAAGGAAAGGATCGGCACGTTTTTGATATTGCCATGGAATTTTTAGCTAAAAATAAGATATGTGCCGATATGCTGGTGACACATCAATTCAGGATCGAAGATTATCGGGAAATGATCGAAGTCAATTTGAACAAAGGGAAGCACAAGGCGGTTAAAACCGTGATGTCTTTTTGAAAGGAGATGCCTATGAGATTTTCAATACTTCTTTATCTGTTGAATGTTGTTTTAAAAATTGCCTCAATTGTGAATCGGCCGTTTAAAAAATACATCAGTAAAGCCAGTACCAAGGTTTTAATAAAAACAGCTGATGGTGACAGGGCAAGGCTTTTTGTGTTTGACAAGGGGACGGTTTCTTCCATTCCCGGCAATCAGAAAGACTTTGATGTGGCCCTGGTATGGAAAGATGCGAAAACCGGATTTTCCGTGATGACCAATACGAAGAAGGACGCGGTATTCAATGCGGCAGCAGAAGGAAAACTCACGTTAGAAGGGATGAGTGTCTATGCATTGTGGTTTGAGCAGGGCCTGAAGCTTATTGTATGAAATGATCGGGACCGAATAACATCCGGTTGCTTTTTGTGAACCGATTCGGAAATTTAAAACCAAAGGAGGATTCCATGGGAAAAATATATGGCGGTCATCTGGTTGCCAGGTATATGAAAGAAGTTGAAAAGGTCAGCACGGTGTTTACCCTTTCAGGGGGGCATATTGAGAATATCCTGGATGGGCTTAGTGAATACAACATACGGGCCATTGATGTCCGTCACGAACAGGCTGCAGCCATGATGGCCCATGCCTGGTCCATATATAAAAAAGAGCCTGGCGTGTGCCTGGTCACGGCTGGGCCGGGATTTACGAATGCCCTCACAGGCATTGCCAATGCCTATCTGGATAATGCACCTGTTGTTGTCCTTTGTGGCAGACATCCTTTACGGGATGATCTGACCGGCGCACTTCAGGAGATCAATCAGATGGATATGGTAAAACCCGTGACCAAATGGTGCGCCAGTTGCCATGATATCAAGCGGATTCCCGAATATCTGTCCATTGCTTTCAGACAGGCCAATCTGGGAAGGCCGGGCCCTGTGTTTCTCGAACTGCCACCGGATATCCTTTCTGTAGCGATCGATGAGAAATCGGTTCGTCTGCCGCAAAAGAAGGTTCACATGTCCTATACGCTTCCGGCCGACTCGGCGCTTGAAGATGCGGCAGCGCTTATCAACAAGGCAAAAAAACCGATATTTTTGGGTGGCAGCGGCATTGGCATGAGTAACTGTCAAACCGTTTTAAAAGCGTTTATTGAAAAAACAGGCATCCCTGTAGCTTTATTGAATAATGGCAGGGGGGGATTGCCTGACAATCATCCGCTGTCCATCAATCCCACCGGTTATACAGGCATTATGGCCGGATTACCTCAGGCAGATGTCATTGTTGCTGCAGGAATCCGGTTTAACTGGGTGCTTCAGGCAGGCCAGATGTTTCCTGATGCAATGGTCGTCCGTATCGATATCGATCCGTGTGAAATCGATCGTAACCGGCCTTCGGAAGTCGGCCTTGAAGGAGACTGCGGCATGGTTCTGGAAAAGTTGCTGCCGCTTCTTGAGAAAAGAAACCATGATGCGTGGCTGAATAAAGTCATGAAGGCCAGTGAAGCCTTTATGGCAACAGAACTTGAGTTGCGGAATACGGCCCGGGATCCGATTCATCCGGTAAGGCTGGTATCCCAAATTATGGACGTGTTTGGTCCGGATGCCTTATATGTGGCAGACGGCGGCGATACCAGTTATTTCGGTCTGGCCGGATTTCAGTCTGTTCATCCCGGAGGTGTGCTGGTTCCGGCTGGCGCCCTTTTGGGATGCCTGGGCACGGGTATTCCTTTTGCAATTGCCGGAAAACTGGCCCATCCGGACAAGCCCGTCATCGTGTTAAACGGTGATGGGTCTTTTGGATTTAACAGCATGGAATTCGACACGGCAATAAGGCACAACATCCCTATTGTGTGTGTGGTCAACAATGATTGTGCCTGGGGGATGATCAAGCATTCACAGGAAATGAGTATTGGCAAGGATCGAACCACCTGCTCGGAGCTGGGCATGCGGCATTACGAGAAGATGGTGGAAGGCTTGGGCGGGTACGGAGAGCTGGTCACAAAAGATGAAGATATTATCCCTGCCATAAGAAGAGCCGTCGAATCCGGCAAACCGTCTTGCATCAACGTGGTGACAGATCCGACGGTCACCAGTCCGGCAACCGTTCAATTTTATCAGGTGTTAGCCGATTTTTAAAAAGGGTATTCGCGAAAGAAAGCGCCTTTTGCCGGCGTTCATATTGAAAAAATTAAAAAATGCCGGAAATGGGTTTCCGGCATTTTTTTGTTTGGGCCGCTGTAATCAGTTATCCTGACCATGACTGATTTTTTCTATTGACAGATTTCTGCCACATTGTGGTATAAGGTTATACCACGCTGTGGTATGCTTTTTTGAAATGATCCCATTTTTTCATCACATTCAGGGACGCTGTTTTCAGGGAAAGCCATACAGAGCCATATGCAAGCGTATTTAAAAGGAGACAAGTCGTGGACAGTGATGAATTTGTGGGTTTCAGGAAAAAACTGAATAAAACCCAGTCTCAAATGGCCCAGCTTCTGGGGGTTTCCGTGAAAGCGATACATAGCTATGAACAGGGGTGGCGGTCAGTACCGGCTCATGTGGAAAAACAGATGCTGTTTCTTGTGGCAAGAGTGATGCAGAATGGAAACAGCAACAAACCCTGTTGGGAAATAAAGAACTGTCCGGATGAAAGAAAAAAAACATGTCCTGTTTTTGAGTTTGACGCAGGAAAGCTGTGCTGGATGATCAGCGGAACGCTTTGTGAAGGTCATGCCCGAAAATCGTGGCAGGAGAAAATGAAGATTTGCAGACAGTGTAAGGCGCTTATTCCGGTTTTAAAAAAATAAGGACCCTTTTTCAGGAAGGAGTTTATGATGGATAAACAAAAATTAAAGTTTGAGACCCGTGTGATTCATGGGGCCAGCATGTCTGAAGACTGGCTTGGGTCGACACTGCCGCCGATTTTTCAGACAGCGGCTCACAAACATGACACAGCTGAAAATTTAAGCTTGACCTTTGCCGGAAAAACGTCGGATCACATTTACATGAGGCTTTCCAACCCCACGAATCGGGTATTGGAAGAAAAACTGGCCGGCCTTGAGGAAGGTGCCGGCGCTGTTGTCATGGCATCTGGGATGGCCGCCATATCAAATACGTGCATGGCGCTTTTGCGGGCAGGGGATGAGTTCGTATCCGGAAGTTCGCTATTCATGTCCACGTATATTCTTTTTACCAATATTTTCAAAAAGTATGGCATTACCGTTCGGTTTGTGGACCCGCTTGATCTGGATGCCATGGAAAAAGCGATTAACGGCAAAACCCGTTTCATCTATCTGGAAACCATTGGAAACCCCAAAATGGATGTGCCGGATATAGCAGCCATTTCAAAATTGGCCCATGATCACGGGTTGCCTTTAGTGGTTGATAATACGCTGGCAACGCCTTATCTCTGCCAGCCTTTAAAAATTGGTGCGGATGTGGTCATTCATTCCACGACCAAATATTTGAGCGGCCATGGCAATGCATCTGGTGGCGTGGTGATAGACGGGGGAAATTTCCCCTGGCCGGAAAACCGGTTTCCGGACTTCAAGCCGTTTATCGATCGCAAAGGGAACCTTGCTTTCCTGGATAAGGTCTGGCGGGAACATCATATCAATTTCGGGACTACGCAGGCGCCGTTTCATGCCTATCTGACCATGATCGGTCTTGACACACTCGCATTACGAATGGAACGGCATCTTGAAAATGCCATGGCAACAGCCGCATTTTTGAAAGAAATACCTGAAGTCACGTGGGTCAGGTATCCGGGATTCGAGGATAACCCTTGCCATGAAACAGCCAGACGACAGTTTGGCGGAAAAGGGTTCGGTGCACTCCTTACATTCGGGTTGAAAGACCAGGCAGCATGTTTCAGATTTATCAATCATCTTGAACTGATCTGCCACCTCGCCAATCTGGGAGATTGCAAAACACTCGTCATTCATCCCTATTCGACGCAATATGTGTCTTTTGATGACAAAATGAAAGCGAGCCTTTCCATCTTTCCGGAAATGATCCGGTTATCCGTGGGGATTGAGGCAAAAGAGGATATTTTTGATGATATCAGACGTGCACTGGACAAAACAAACACATGAGCGAATATATTGAGCATGATCAGACGTCTGTTTCCGCAGGTCTTGTAGAAAAGAAATTTTTTACGTTTGCCGGATCGCCAGACGAGATGCCACTTGAAAGTGGCGCAAAACTGGGGCCGATTACCATTTCCTATGAGACATTGGGGACGCTCGCCCCGGATAAAAAAAACGTGATTCTGGTCGCCCATGCGCTGACCGGGGACGCTCACATGGCAGGGGTGTATTCAACAGAGGATACCAAGCCCGGATGGTGGGATATCATGATCGGCCCGGGAAAAGGGATTGATACGGATAAATATTTCGTGATCTGCGCAAATATCCTGGGAAGCTGCATGGGCTCAACAGGACCGTCGTCCATCAATCCCAAAACCGGCCACCCCTATGGTTTTGATTTTCCGTTGGTGACCATCGGCGATATGGTCTGCGCTCAGAAAAAATTGCTGGATCATCTGGGCATTGAAAAGATTTTTTCGGTCATCGGGGGGTCGCTTGGCGGGATGCAGGTGCTGGAATGGATGGTGAGATATCCGGATAAGGTAGTCTCCGCCATTCCTCTGGCCACGACCACCAAGCATTCGGCCCTTGCCATTGCGTTTAACGAAGTGGCGAGGCAGGCAATCATTGCTGATCCGAACTGGTGCGGCGGAAATTATTATGGCGGAAAGAAACCCGATATGGGGCTTGCGGTCGCCAGGATGATCGGTCATATCACCTATCTTTCCGATGAATCGATGCGCATGAAGTTTGGCAGAAAGCTGCAGGACAAAACAGATCTGTCATTTGATTTCAGTGCGGATTTTCAGGTGGAGAGTTACTTGAGATACCAGGGTGCCAAATTTGTGGAACGGTTTGATGCCAATTCTTTTTTGTACATCACGCGGGCTGCGGACTATTTTGATCTGGAGAAAAAATATGGTGAAGGATCGCCGGTCAAGGCCTTTTCCGGGGCAAAAGCCAAAAGCCTCATTGTATCGTTTACGTCAGACTGGCTCTACCCCACGTATCAGTCAAAGGCCATGGTCAAGGCCATGAAAAAGAACGGCCTGGATGTGAGTTTCTGCGAGATTGAGGCAGAATGGGGACATGACGCGTTTCTCCTTCCCAACAAACGGCTGTCAAATTTGATCAAGGGCTTTCTGGAAGGAGTAAGACGTGAAAACGGATATTGATCAAATGAGATTTGACTTGAGAATCATTGCATCCTGGATCGAACCTGGTTCAAAGATCTTAGGGCTAGGATGCGGTGATGGTGAACTCCTGCATTATTTGAAAGTTCATAAAAAGGTTCGGGAAACCGGTATTGAAATCAAGGAATCCCGGGTAGCCACCTGCATAGAAAAGGGTTTGTCCGTTCTCCAGGGGGATATCAATGAGGAGATTCTTGATTACCCGAACGATTGTTTTGATTATGTGATTTTAAGCCAGACCCTTCAACAGGTTTTTGAACCGGATGCGTTGATTAAGAACATGTTGAAGGTAAGCAGGAAAAGTATTGTGAGTTTTCCCAATTTCTGTCACTGGAAAATAAGGTTTCAGATTCTTAAGTCTGGCCATGTACCGAGAACAAGGGAGCTTCCCTATGCGTGGTATGACACACCCAATATCCGGGTCTTGAGCATTAACGATTTCAGGAGGTTTTCAAAAGAGGTCGGGTTCAAGATTTACAAAGAGGCGGCGATTAACGCGTTTGATGATGGAAAAAAAGGCAAAGTTGTCGGTGTCATGCCGAATTTTTTTGCCAGCTATGGCATTTTCATGATCGGGAAGTATTGAAAATGTCCTTTTTAAAAAAACGTCAGTAAAAAGGTGGTATGATGGAAATCGTTTCAATTGCAGTAAGTAAAAAAAAAGGTACTCGTAAAACAATCATCGAAGAATCCTTGTTGATAAAGGATCACGGATTGGAGGGAGACGCCCATGCAGGTCCCTGGCATCGCCAGGTGAGTTTTCTCTCCTCCGAGAACATCGAAAAAACCAGACAGCAGGGCCTTGATGTGACTTTCGGTGATTTTGCAGAGAATATCGCCACAAAGGGTATTGACTGGAAAACCCTGCCTGTGGGTACAAAGGTGAAGCTCGGTGAATCCGCCATTGTGGAGATTACCCAGATCGGGAAAGAATGCCACAAAAAATGTGCCATCTACTACCAGGCTGGCGATTGTATCATGCCAAAGGAAGGTGTTTTTGGAAAAGTCCTTGAGGAAGGAAGGATTGTGAACGGAGACAAGATTACACTAATTAATTGAATGATCTATTGGAGTTTGTTGTGGAAAAGAACAGTAACGAAAGAGAAATCATAGAGAAAATTATCGACCATAAAAACAGGCTGGGAAAGGAACTGATCATTCTCACCCATCATTATCAGAGAAAATCCATAGTCGATGTGGGCGATTACCAGGGCGACTCGTTTGGACTGTCCCAGACAGCGGCATCAGATGCACATGCCCGGTATATTGTTTTCTGCGGCGTTCATTTTATGGCCGAGAGCGCAGCCATCCTGGCAGGTAATAACCAGATCGTGCAGATTCCCGATCCGGATGCCGGGTGCTGGATGTCGGATATGGCAGATACCATCATGGTTGAAAAGGCATGGAACGATGTGACACATATTACCGGTAAAGACACGGTCACACCTATTGTGTATATGAATTCAGATGCCTATATCAAAGCCCATTGCGGAGAAAATGGCGGTGTGGTCTGCACCTCATCAAACGCGCACCATGCGTTTTCATGGGCGTTTGAACGGCGCGAAAAGATATTTTTCTTTCCCGATGAACACCTGGGGAGAAATACCGGTAACCGGCTTGGCGTTTCTCCGGATGAAATGATTGTCTGGGACCCTCAAAAACCCCTTGGCGGCAATACGGAAAGTCAGATCAGGAAGAGCAAAATCATTTTATGGAAAGGGTATTGCCTGGTTCATACCCGGTTTACCGTAGCTGACATGAAGAAAAAACGGGAAGAATTTCCCGAAGCACTGATTGTCGTCCACCCGGAATGCACAGAAGATGTGGTGGCCATGGCCGATGCCACAGGCTCCACCAGTTTTATCGTGAAATACGTAAAGAATGCCCCTCCAGGCTCGACAATTATCATTGGCACGGAAATCAACCTGATTGACCGCCTGGCCGTTGAGTACACGGACCGGAAGATATTACCTTTAAAAGAGTCCATGTGCCCCAACATGTATAAAATCAGTCCTGAAAAACTGCTTGATACACTATATCATATTGGTGAACTGAATGTAGTAACCGTACCCGAAGATACCAAGGCAGGTGCAAAACTGGCATTGGACAGGATGCTTTTGCTTCCGTCAAATTAAAAAAACGCTGCCCGGAAGGAGCAAGGAATGAGCAATATCTTAGAAACAAAACCTATAGAGGCATGCCAGCTTGAAACAGAGAAGGTGTCACGCTTTCGGGATCAACTTCCTGAGAAAATAGAAAAAATCGTGGCCAACTGTTATGACAAGACATGCCACAACCATATTGATTATGATCCGCTCCCTTCCAGAGAATCGGTTATCCGGATTATTGAAAAGATGCGGGAAATTCTCTTCCCTGGATATTTCAGTGAAGAGCGTGTTGATCCTGCCAACCTGAAATACAGCATCGGCCAGTCTGTCTCGCTTGTATATGATATGCTAAGCGTCCAGATTACGGACAGTATCCGGTATGAATGTTTGCGGTATAACAAGGAATGCAGCCAGTGCAGCGATCAGGGGCATCAGTTCACCCTTTATCTTCTGGACGGCATTCCTGAAATCAGACGGCAATTGTCCACAGATGTGGAGGCCACATATACAGGTGATCCGGCTGCTAGAAGTTATGATGAGATTATTTTCAGCTATCCGGGCGTATTTGCCACTGCCGTATACCGGGTCGCGAACCGTTTGTTCGAACTTGGAGTGCCGCTTCTTCCCCGGATGATGACCGAATATGCGCATAGCATAACCGGTATAGATATTCATCCGGGTGCTGAAATCGGAGACGGGTTCGTGATTGATCATGGTACGGGTGTGGTCATCGGCGAAACCACCATTATCGGAAATAACGTGCGCATTTATCAGGGCGTGACCATCGGTGCCTTGTCTCTTCCCAAGGAAGCAGGCGAAAAGTTCAGGGGGAAGAAAAGACATCCAACCATAGAAGATAACGTCATTGTCTATTCCGGCGCAACCATTCTTGGCGGTGACACGGTGATTGGTGCACGGTCCGTTATCGGCGGCAATGTGTGGCTGACAAAGTCCATACCGCCGGATACGCGGGTACTGATAGAAGAACCACGGCTGGTCTATAAATAACAAATAGGAGTCAGTCATGATCTATTCACACATTGGCGAAACCATCGGTAGAACACCCCTTGTCAGACTGAATAAATTGACAGAAGGACTTCACGCGACCATTCTGGCCAAACTTGAATTCAAAAATCCGCTGGGCAGTGTGAAGGACAGGCTGGGGAAGTCTCTGATTCAGGATGGCGAGGAACGGGGACTGATCAGCAAAGATACCCGGATTATCGAGCCCACCAGCGGGAATACAGGGATCGGCCTTGCGTTTCTCTGCGCAGTCAAAGGATATCAATTGACCCTGACCATGCCTGAGACCATGAGCGTGGAAAGACGGAAGCTCCTGACACATATGGGTGCGGAGATTGTCCTGACGCCCGGTTCAATGGGGATGAAAGGGGCCATCGAAAAAGCCGGAGAACTGTTTGCCGCATCAGATAATGCCTATATTCCCAACCAGTTCTCCAACCCGGCCAATCCGAAAATCCATCGGGAGACAACCGCGGAAGAAATATGGCAGGATACAGAAGGTGAGGTGGATATATTTGTCGCAGGCGTGGGCACCGGCGGAACCATTACCGGTGTCTCCCAGGTGTTGAAGAAAAGAAAACCCGGATTCAAATCGGTTGCCGTGGAACCCGCAGGTTCACCGGTACTCTCCGGAGGCAAACCAGGCCCACATAAGATACAGGGCATTGGCGCCGGATTCGTGCCCGAAGTCCTTGACCGGTCTGTCATAGATGAAATCGTGACCGTAACCAATGATGAGGCATTTGAGATCGCGCGTGCCCTTGCCAAAAAAGAAGGCCTGCTTTGTGGCATTTCATCCGGGGCGGCTGTTTCTGCTGCCATGAAAATTGCAAAACGGGCTGACTCAGTGGGAAAAACAATTGTCGTGATTCTGCCAAGCACCGGGGAGCGGTATATGAGCACGGAGCTTTTTGTTTGAGTTCTGTTACGCATTTTTTTCTGCTGTTTTGTACCTTTTATTTTCAAAATAACCTGATAAGGAAAAAAGAGTTTTTGCTTTTTTGACACTGCCATCCAGCAAGGAATCACTATCATGGAAATTGAAATACGAGGTGCAAAACAGGAGGAAATGGCGGATTACAGACGCGTGGCGTTAACGTCACTTGTATTGTCACCTGAAAAAGAGTGTCTGATGTCATCCAGTTCATTCAGCCGGAAATGACTTTCTGCGCATTTGTTGATGGAAAACTGGCCACATCATATGCGGCCTGGCCAATGACCATGCGTTTCAACGGCAACCCTATCCCATTTGCCGGCATTACCTTTGTCGGGACATCACCTGTATACAGAGGTCTGGGTTGCCTTCGTCAGATGACGCAAAAACATTTTGAACATTTATATGAAACCGGAGAAAGAGGCTTTGCCGCTCTTTACGCCTCACAGGCATCTCCTGATGGTGCAGTAATTACAAAAACCGGAAAAAGCGCAGAGATGACTGTTCCCATAGATACATTGGCCATGCTTGTGTTCGGCCAGATCAGCACCACAGAAGCTGCCCGGATGGGGAGGCTTGACGTGCTGGAACAAAATGCCTTGCCCAAATGGGATCGGGTGTTGAAAACCGCCTATCGCCCGTTTTGTGCGAATTTATTCTAGTTTTGGAGTAATTGGGCTTGTTCGGTTTCCATAGCCGAATGACCCCAATCACTTGATCCGACTGAATCTATCTTGATTCCCCTCATATATAGAAGACTCCCTTCTGTAAGGTAGAGGTTGACAATGGCAATTCTGAAATTGACAATCGCCTCCACTTCGGCGAGGCGGGCGGCCATGAGATCGCGCTGGGCCTGGGCCACCAGGAGGGCGGTGCTTGACCCCACATCAAAGCGGTCTTTTTCGGCAGCGTACGTCTCTTCCTGAAATGTGCGGGTTGTCCGTGTGGCAGTAATTTGTTTTCTGGCACGGTCCACTTCATTTACGGCCAGCCGGACATTGAGCTTAATGAGGGTTTGAAGGTTTTCAACCGCTTTTTGGGCTTGAAGCCGTGATACCTGCGCGGCTTTGTTTTCTCCCTTGTTCTCCCGGTTGCCTATTGAATGGGTGAATGTGAGGCCGATTGCCAGATCATGTGTTTCATTTTTTTCAAGATGCTGAAACGTGTCTTTGAACGTGTCTGAATAGCCGGTCCGCCCCAGAGAAATAAAAAAATCAAGTTTCGGCAGGAGGCCGTTTCGGGTCATGATGGTTTCAAGGCGGTTTTTTTCAAGCTGTAATCGGGCTTCATTCAGGTCGGAACGGGATTTTTCAGCCAGTTTGATCCGGTCCGGCAAATCGGAAACAGGCATGGTGTCGATGTCGGGTTTGCTGGTGAGGTTTACCATAAGCTCAAACAGGCCGGCATAGCCGGGTCCGATCAGGTGCAGCAGTTTCAGACGGTGTTCTTCGGCAAGACTTTCTGCATCGATCAGGTCCTGTTCACGAAGCGCCACTTCACTTCTTGCCGCAGCCGCTTCGGTCCTGGGCAAGATGCCAACGGCAATCTGTTGCTCTACCTCATCCCTTTGTTTTTTGGCGATGGCAAGGGACTGCTCAAATATGGTTATTTTTTGTTTTGAAAGAACATATTGCCAATAGGCATTTTCCGTATCTGCAATAAGGGTTTCGGTAAACCCCTTTAATTCCTGAATACTGATCACCGTATCCAGGTTTGCCTGCCGGACACGTGCCAGATTCACGGAAGGGCCAAATCCCTTTAACAATGACTGGGTAAGGCTAATGCCGATCCGGGTTTTCTGCTCTTCCGGCGTTTCATCATCGGAACGGAATCGCTCATGGGAAAGTCCTGTTTCAATGGTGGTGCCTGTGCTGAATGTTTTTCGAAGGTCTACGGCTTTTTCTTCGGTTTTTTCGGTGATCGTTTGATGGTCGTCTGTTCCTGCGGTTTCAGGAATTTTTTCCTGCAGATAAGAAATATCTGCGAATACTTCAGGATCAAAGGAAGCCTGTTCCATCATTTCAAATGCACCGCTTTTCAAGGGTTCAAGTCTTTGGATGACCAGATCCGGATTATGCTGAAGCGCTGTGATGACGGCCAGTTCTATGGACAGGTCAAGGACCCCTTCACTATTGGGAACGATATCGCCTGCCTGAATGGGTTCTATATGGGAAGAAGAGGGAGGCGTGACAGAGATTTCCGGCAGTTGTTTCAGTATATCCGTGTCCCAGCTTTCCGGAGATTTTTTATTTGCACAACCGGCAGTCAGGAAACTGATAAACACAATCAGGAAAACGGGTACATATATGTTCAGATGAAATGCTTTCAATTCGGGCTCTCTTTTTTTTCCGGATGAAAAAGTGAATAAACAGCCGGGATCAACACGAGCGTAATCAGTGTTGAACCGGTCAATCCGCCTACAACGGCTCTTGCCAGCGGAGCCTGCGCATCAGCGCCTTCTCCGATACCCAAAGCAAGGGGGAGAAGGCCAAATATCGTTGTCAGGGTCGTCATTAATATGGGCCGCAACCGTCTTCTGCCTGCTTCGGAAACCGCATCCCTCACGCTTAACCCCTTATGGACAAGCTGCCCTGCCTGATCCACCAGCAAAATAGCGTTGTTCACCACAATGCCTCCCAGCATGATACAGCCGATATAGGATTGGACGTTCAACGTGGTTTTGGTGAGAAACAGGGTGATCAAAACCCCTACCGCAGCGACCGGTACGGAAAACATGACGACCAGCGGATTTTTAAGGGATTCGTACTGGCAGGCCAGAACCATATATACGAGAATCAGGGCAAGAACAAGGGAGATTAAAAGTTCCCGGGTTGATTTCTGCTGCTCTTCGTAATTGCCGGAAAGATTCAGATCATATCCCACAGGTCGTGGTATCCGGGAAAGCACTGCCTGGATATCTTTTGTAACCGAGCCCAAATCCCGGCCTGAGACATTGGCCTTGACGGTCACAATCCGCTGCTGGTCTTTTCTGTTGATCACGGCAGGTCCTTCTCCTTTTTCCGTTGCGACCACGTTTCGAAGGGCGATCCGGTCGCCTGAGGGCGTACCTAACGTCAGATCCAGTATATCATCCAGAGACCGTTTTTCCGCATCTTTCAATTGAACAAAAATCCGGTAGGAATTTCCCTCTGACCGGTATTCGCCTGCGGTAGAGCCTGCCACGGCTGTTTTCAGCATTTCCGTCACATCCCTTACGCTCAGGCCCAGATCCGCTATTTTATGGCGGTCCACATGGATCTCTTCCTGGGGCATGCCTTTTTTCTGGCTTGAATCGATATCGGTAATTCCCGGCACATCAGAAATCGCTTCAGCGACCTTTTGAGACAATATCTCCAGTGTATCAAGGTCAAACCCCCGAATGTCGATGGTGACGCCTTCGTCTCCACCCAGAATCCTCTCCAGGATGAACTGGCCCTGTGGCGCACGGGTTCTTATCTTCATGCCCGGAATGCTGTTGATGAGTTTTTTCCGCAAGTCATCTGCGATTTCGATATTGGACCGGTTCCTTTTGATCGAAGGTAAAAGGGAGAGCCGGATTTCACCTTCAGGTGTCTCTGCACCTCTGCTGCTGGCCACGGCAGAAACCATTTCAGGTACATTTTTATAGACGATATCTTCCATCATCCGGGTCTGCCTGTCGATCAGGTCAAGACGGGTGCCGACCTCCATTTCTCCTGTTACCCGGACTTCCCCTTCATCGCTGGGCGGCAGAAATTCGGTGCCGATCAAGGGTAAAAGAAGAAGGCTCAGTGTAAGAATGATCGCCGTCACACCGATCGTTATCATGCGGTTTTTTAACACCCAATGGAGGAGGGTTTTGTATCTGCTGTCCAGTTCGTTGAAAAAGGTTTCAGCATGGGCGGCCATGTTTTTAATCCACAATGGCCGGTTGTTCCGGTGCGTTTCAAGACGATGGATGAGTTTTGACGCCAGCATGGGCACAAGAGAAAGGGATACCAGTAATGAGCATACGAGCGAGAAGATAATCACATAGGCCAGTTCCTTGAAGAGGATGCCGGAAACCCCTTTTACAAAAATAAGCGGCAGAAAAATGACGAGTGTGGTAATGGTGCTTGCGATAATGGCCGAGCTTACTTCCTGTGTGCCTTCAACAGAGGCTATTTCCGGGGATTCGTGATTTTCAATCTGACGTCTGAAAATGTTTTCCAGAACCACAATGGAGCTGTCCACCATCATGCCCACGCCCAGGGCCAGGCCTCCCAGGGTCATGAGATTCAGGGTAAACCCGCCAAAATACACCAGCGCAAATGTAGCGATAATCGAGATC
Organism: Pseudomonadota bacterium; assembly: GCA_018816735.1. Taxonomy (GTDB): domain Bacteria; phylum Desulfobacterota; class Desulfobacteria; order Desulfobacterales; family JAHIVH01; genus JAHIVH01. Next base: position 35,888 of record JAHIVH010000123.1, read on the forward strand.
GGTATGGAAAGGGAGATGACGACCGTGCTTCGGATGTTTCTTAAAAAAAATAACAGCACGATGATCGCAAACCCGCCGCCGTACATCACCGACTGGGCCACATTTGTTATGGACCGTTCGATAAAGTTGCCCTGGTTTATGACCGGCACGATATGAAGCTGGGGAAACGCCGCATTGGCCTTGTCGATTTCCGCCAGGATATTTTTTGAAACCTCCACGGTATTGGCGTCCGCCTGTTTCCGGATGGCCACGCGGATGCCCCGTTCGCCGTTTACGCGAACCATGCGGGTGAGTTTTTCATAGGTGTCTTTTACATCTGCAATCTGGCCCAGTGTCACGGCAGCTCCGTCGTAGGTGGCCACAACCGTATCCCGAATCTGGGAAAGATCGATAAATTCGGCAGGCGCCCTTAAGGTCACGTCAAAACGGCCGCTTTCAATACTTCCTGCCGGAAGATCGATGTTGGCATTCCTTATGGAATTTACAATCTGTGAAAGAGGGATGCCCAATGCCTTCAACCGTTCATGATCGAGTTCTACCCGGACCTCCCGGTTGAATCCACCCCATAAGTCGACCTGGGCCACGCCATTTAACCGGGCAAAGCGATAGCGAATCTGGTTTTCAATCAACTGGGTCATCTCCACCGGGTCCAGGTTGCTTGAAACCCCCAGGAGTACTACGGGAAAGCTGTTGACATCAAATTTCCTGATCCGGGGCCGGCTCACATCTTCAGGCAATTCGTCTATTTCATCCTCGATTCTCGATTGCAGATCAAGGGCTGCTGTATCAATTTTGGTGCCCCAGGAAAACGTGACCCGGATATCACTTCTTCCTTCAGTGGATTCGGATGTCATATCCTTCACACCCGGAACCGTAGCCACGACTTCTTCCAGGATCTGGGTGATGATCCGTTCCATGACTTCCGGGCTGGCGCCTTCATATTCGGTTCTGATGGATACGGTGGGAAGCTCGATATCCGGCAGAAGATCAATTCTTAAGCGGCTTAAGGAAACGCTCCCTAAAATGACAATGATCAACGTGACCATTGTCGTGAAGATCGGTCTTTTTACGCTGAATTTCGGGAGATTCATTTTCTTCCGCCCTCATTTTCAGATGGTGCATCCACTCTGTTTCTATCTTCCGGAAGGGTGATTTTGGATCCGTCATTCAGAAGCTGCTGGCCCAGTGTCACCACGTCTCCGTCTGTTTCAATGCCTTTCACTTCCACCAGATCATCTTCCCTGATGCCGGAAATCACAGGGTGCCATCTCACGGTCGCATTTTCCGTGTTCACCATAAACACACCGGTCTGATCACCTCTTTTGGTCAACGCCTGTTCAGGAATGACGATAGCCTCTGCCACATGATCGAGAACGATGGTGGCCCGGATGAACATGCCGGGTTTGAGTTTCTGTTCCGGGTTAGCGATAGCGATTTCGACTCTGGCCTGCCGTGTTTCCTTTTTGAATACTGGCGCAATTCGGGAAATTTTTCCCTGAAACGTCTCTTCCGCAAACGCATCTGTGGAAAGATAAACAAGTTGCCCGATAGTTAACCGGGAATAATCTTTTTCCGTGATAAAGATGACACCGGTTATAGGATCGAGCCTTACAATGGATATCAGCGATGTGGTTGCGGAAACGGTGTCTCCCTCATCCACAAACCGTTCTGCAACCACACGGTCCTGATCCTCGCCGCTCCATTCTGCCGTGACGTTGGTATACCCGAGCCTGATATTGGCTGTTTCAAGAGCAGCTTCAGCTCTTATAACCTGGGCTTTGGCCACTTCCAGTCGGGCTTCTTTTTCCAGTTGATTGGTTTTGGCCGTATCGAGCTGGGATTCGGATTTGACGCCTCTTTTGCTCAACGTTTTTACCCGATCCAGTTCCCGGTTGGCAATAATCAATCCATTTTCCGCTTCCACAAGGTTCGCCTTTGCAACAGCCAGATCGGCCTTGACCTGAGCCACCTCCTGGATATACTCCCCATTATCCAGTTCACAGACGATCTGGCCCCGGTGGATGGTATCCGAAATATCCACATACAGGCGCTCCACCCGCCCGCTGACCTTGGGCGCCACCAGAAACTGGGCTTCCGCCTCCAGTGTGCCGCTGAACGTCCGTTTTAGCGTTATCGGCCCTGTTTTTATTTTGGCTGTTTCCACAGGCACGGGGAGTACGTCTTTCCCCCGTCCGCCCGGTCCCTGGGAGGCCGTTATCCGGCTTAAAACCCGCCAGCCGATTCCAGAAACGATAATGATAATGACGAGCGTGAAGATCAATTTCCGGCCCGATGATGTCATGATGGTGTGTCCTTATGCGGTTATGGTGAAACAACTTATTTAACGTGCTGCTCTTTTAAAGGGTTTTGGCCGCTTATATGTGTGGGCCTGATCCTTAAGACAGATGAAAAATATTTTAAATAGGGGGGGATGTCAATGGGATTACGTGAGGTTAACCTGGAATTAATTTTCTTTACACTAAATGATCATCCAAAACGATTTCGCTTCATCAGATAAACCCTTGTGCCTGAAAACTCAAATGGCCTTTCCGGGTGACGATGATGTGATCCAGTATTCTGCCGGATTCCACAAGCTGCCTCTGCAGTGCCAGATCTTCGGTACTGGCCTTGAGTTCGCCGGACGGATGGTTGTGGGCGAGAATGACTGCTGCGGCCCGGTCCGTGATCACATCGGCAAACACTTCTCTGGGATGGACCTGGGTTTTGTTCAGAAGGTCTACGGTGACAATCCGTTTCTCGATGACCTCGTTTGCGCCGTTTAATGAAATGCACACAAAATATTCCTGCTGTTTGGTCATGATATCGGCAAGCAGTGGCAGGAGGGCATCCTCCGGTTCCTTTAGTTTTTCCCTGGGCCTTTTGAATTCGGGCAGGTCTTTGACTTTTTTCATGGTTCAGGTTCCTGTAACTCACATCAATCGTTATCATGCCTTGTTTATCTTTTCGATACCCCGGCCCCAGGCTTCGATATACCCGGCACGGAAAAAGGCAGCCGCAATCAAGGGGTTATAGGAGATGGACGGGTGCTTTTTCTGCAACAGGTCCAAGGTCAGCTCTTCAGGCAGGCGGCCCGGATTCCAGATCACAATCTTGTTCTCATACACACTGATCTGAACAGGAGTACCGCTGGCATAATCTTTATGCACCACCACATTGAGTAATGCTTCCCGTAGCGCCGGGCAGGGAACAGATACTGTTCGACCCGCTGAATCCCTTTATAGCTGATGAATGCTTTCATGTATTATTAGTAACTCGTATTGTTACAATCTATTTTTTTCAATCCACGCCTTCCCCTTTTCCCTCAGCCGGTACTTCTGCAAACGGCTTTGGGGTTTTTCGGGGATGGTGTATTCAATATACTCACCATCAAGAAGTTCCTTTAAAACTTTTTTTAGCTGGCCGGAAATTTGTTTTTGACCCAACAATTGGGAGAGTTCATTCTTCGAATAACTGTTTTTTGAAAGAAGCTCGCTTATTTTTACTTGTAGCGACTCGGGCTGTGACTTTAGATGGTTATCCTTCTCTGCTTCTGAGAGATCTTCTCCATCCACCGGTACAACCACGGAAAACATAGCCTCTTCTATAAATTCCGGTTTTGCGCCTTTGGTGTAAAATGGCAGGTACTTCGTCTGCCAGCGTGTACCCTTTTTTTCCGGTTGCAGAATCCTTTTTGTAGAACCCGGCCTTCTTCAGCAGGGTTTCGGGTTTAAGTCCGGCCCAGGGGTGGGTGGACTGGTTGGCACGCATCAGGCCGGGATGCCTTTTCAAAAAGATCAGGCCTGAAATCCTCAAGGGTTGTGTAGGGCAGAACCTTCTGCTCTGAAAAATAGCTGGCCTTGCGATTGACGATTCCTGCTATCTGTTCCGGCCGCTCGATCTTGTAGTCTCCTTCTTCCCGCCGTATATGGATAACTCCCTTACAGGTGTGGATCTGGGAACTTTCCGGCACTTGAACGATTAGCAGGTGTTTGCTCATGTATTGAATGTCATGCACAGACATCACAAACACCGGGTTGATTTTTTGGGGGTTGTTGGAGAGATTGACCAGATCGGTTTTGATTTTCTGTACGGCTGATGGGTCTATCCCTTTAACCGTGCCGTCATCGGCAACGCCAAGCAGGATGGTACCCCCTTCGGTATTTAAAAATGCGCAAATGGTTTCAAAGACATTCTTTGGCAAACTGTTTTCAGCCTCTTTGAATTCAAGTGTAAGTCCTTCGCCCTGTTTGAATAGCCTTTCAATATCTTTGATCACCGTTTAAACCTTTAACATTATGTTTAAATTTCTTTTCCTCCAGCCGCGCCTTTCCTTTGTCTATCATCCGGTAACTCTGGAAGCAGCATGAATTCATATTCAATAAGATGATTCAGAAATATTTGAAATATCGATCAATGTCAATTAATTATAAACAGGCATTTTGATTCTTCTGCGCTGTTTCAAGTGGCATGAAACAGGCCATGCGAACCGGTTTTTTACCACCCATTCAATTGCCTTGACAATCGTACCCCCGGCTTTTAGTATCTGGGTCGCCATAAAAAATATATGGGCGATCGTTTTTGGGTATGGCGCTTGACGGCAACAATAAGAAAAAAAGGACATGATTAATGAAGGTTGAGGATATTAAAAAGATACTCATTCTGGGATCAGGGACGATGGGGCAGCAGATCGGGTTACTTTGCGCAGTTCATGGGTATGATGTGACGATTTATGATATTAAAAAGGAGATCCTTGACAGAGCGGATGAGAGAATCAGAAGGCGTGCCGGCAAAATGGTATCATCCGGCCAGGTATCTGATGAAACCGCGCAGGCAGGCCTGAAACGGATCACCATGACCGATGACCCGGAAAAAGCTGCAAAAGATGCGGATTTGGTAAGCGAATCCGTTCCTGAGGATCCTAAATTAAAAGGAAAGGTCTTCGCCCAGTTTAATGCACTATGCAAGGAAGATACGATTTTTACAACCAATACATCCTCTTTATTGCCTTCACAATTTGCCGAAGAAACCGGAAGGCCGGAGAAATTTCTGGCATTTCATTTTCATGATACGCTGATGACAAAGATTGTGGATGTGATGCCGCATTCGGGAACTTCTCCTGAAACGGTTTTACTGGTCACTGCCTTTGCCGAGACCATTGGCCAGGTTCCCATTGTATTGAAAAAAGAACATAATGGGTTTGTGTTTAACAACATGCTGATGGCGCTCCTCGATTCTGCTTTGAATCTTGCCTCAGGGGACGTGGCTTCAATTCAGGATATTGACCGCTCATTCATGGGCGTGATGCATTCCATGGTAGGGCCATTTGGCATCATGGACAGTGTGGGCCTGGATACGGTTTATAAAATAACCGATTACTGGGCACAGCAGCTGAACAACCCGGCAGCCAAAAAGAATGCGGCATTTTTAAAGACATATATTGATGAAGGCAAGTTGGGTATGAAATCCGGTAAGGGATTTTACGCCTATCCCGGTCCGGCATATGCCAAACCGGATTTTTTAACAAAAAAATAGATTTTCCCTGACATCTGAAACAGTTAAAAAGGGTATCAGGATGTCAAAAATAATTCTTGTGATAGAAGACAATGCGGATCTGGGCAATCTTCTCTCCCTGCATCTTCGGGATCTCAATTTTGAGGTGGTCTGTGAGCCTGATGGCAGAAAGGGATTGAGGCAGGCCGAGAGCCATGTGTTTGATCTCATCATCCTCGATATCATGCTTCCCGGAATGGACGGCATCGAAATATTGAGGCAGATCCGGGGTAAGGGTAATGCCGTGCCCATCCTGATGCTCACGTCAAAATCTTCTGAAACCGATCGCGTGGTGGGTCTGGAGCTTGGCGCAGACGATTATGTGACAAAGCCTTTCAGCATCCGCGAGCTCCTGGCCAGAGTGAAAGCCCTTTTAAGGCGCGCGGAAGCGGATCAACCCAAAACGATCGTAGAAGGAGAGCTGGTGATTTGTCCGGAGAAGCGGACAGTCTCGCTTTCCGGAAAATCGATTGATGTCACCGCAAAGGAGTTTGATCTTCTCTACTATTTTGCCAGCCATCCGGGTCGCGCTTATTCCCGGTCTCAGCTGCTGGATCAGATTTGGGGCTATGCACACAGTGGATATGAGCATACGGTGAACTCCCATATCAACAGACTTCGATCCAAAATAGAGAAAAATCCGGCAAAGCCCCGGTATATCTTAACTGTATGGGGCGTCGGCTATAAGTTCGCAGACGAAAACATTCCTTAAAGAAGGAAATCCCATGTTCCGATCGCTTTATTCAAAGCTTGCCGTGGGTATGTGGAAACCCTGTTATTGAAAGAACAGACTCTGGCCCCTGAGGAAAGAAAAAATTATCTTCTGACCGCCCACAAGCATTGTCAGCGATTAAGCACACTGGTGGAGGACCTCTTTGAGCTGGCCAAACTGGATGCCAGTGAATCGGGTCCGCACACCGAACCGTTCAGTATTTCGGATCTCATGCAGGATGTGATTCAGAAATTCCAACTGACTGCTGAAAAAAAAGGCATCCGGATTACGGTTGACCTGGAAGATAACCTGCCTTTTGTCAATGCAGATATCGGTTTGATTGAACGCGTGTTTGAAAATCTCATTGAAAATGCCTTGCAGCATACGCCTGAAGGCGGAACCATCACCCTTGGGCTTGCCACCGATGGATCTGATGTCGCTATTCAGGTCAGGGACACCGGGAAGGGAATTTCTGAAAACGATCTCCCTCATATTTTTGACCGGTTTTATCAGGTGGATAAAAGCAGGCGGTTTCAGGCCGGTCATTCAGGTTTGGGCCTTGCCATTACCAAACGAATCCTTGAGATTCATGGAAAGGATATAACAGTCAAAAGCACCGAGGAACAAGGCACTATATTAACTTTTAAACTGCCTGCGGTTTGGTGAACACAGGCGTAAATATAATGACGCAAAAAAACTTCACCACAGAGAGCACAGAGAAAAAGATTTGCGATGTCCATGCAGTGTCTAAAACAGGCTCGAAAGGAAGTTCTTTCTGAGAAAAATACAAAAAACAGTTTGTGATAAAAAAGTGATCTTTTCGTGATGCATTCGGGATACGGCCATCTCATATTGCAGGTAAATGGGTTTGGTTAAGTAAACATCAACGAACAAGAGGAGGCGAACCATGATAAACAAAATATTTATTGCAGTTGTCATTCTTGCGATCGGGATCTTTGGTATCTTTCGTATCCATTCCCTGACCCATGCCATGACGGAAAAAGACGATATGACCATGACGGATTCAAAAAAAACAGACACAGCCATTTTCGCAGGCGGGTGCTTCTGGTGCACGGAATCGGATTTCGAGAAAGTGCCGGGAGTGTTAGACGTGATTTCCGGTTATACCGGCGGCCATGTGGTTGATCCCGCATACGAACAGGTATCTGCCGGGGGTACCGGGCATGTGGAAGCCGTCAAGGTGATCTATGATCCTGAAAAAGTGAGTTATGACATGCTTCTGGACGCATTCTGGCGGTATGTGGATCCCACAGACAGCGGTGGCCAGTTCGTGGATCGGGGCCCCCAGTACCGAAGTGCCATTTTTTACGCCAATGAAAACGAGCATCAGATGATCGAGGCATCCAAGAAAAAACTGGAAGCTTCAGGCCGGTTTACAAAACCGGTCGTCACCGATATTCTGCCAAGAGGTCCCTTTTATCCGGCAGAAGAATATCATCAGGATTATTACAAAAAAAATCCCATCCGGTATAAATTTTATCGTTCACGATCCGGACGGGATCAGTTTCTGGAAAAGACCTGGCAGAATGAAATGGGGATGGTCAAGGATATGGATTCAAAAATGCCGGCCGGCATGTCCTCCCCCAACATGATGTCACCCATGGATACCATGAATAAAGGAGGAATGACGATGTCCGAGAAGCATATGTATATGAAACCTGACGATGAGAACCTTAAAAAAAGATTGACCCCCATTCAATACAAGGTTGCCCGGGAAAACGGTACAGAGCCTCCCTTTAAAAATGAATACTGGGATAATCACGAGCCGGGCATTTATGTGGATATTGTGTCAGGAGAACCACTTTTCAGTTCAACAGATAAATTTGAATCCGGGACCGGTTGGCCCAGTTTTACAAAACCGCTTGAGCCCGGTCATGTCATTGAAAAAGAGGATAAGGGCCTTTTTATGAACCGGACCGAAGTGCGAAGCAAATTCGGTGATTCACATCTCGGGCATGTTTTTGATGACGGGCCCGAACCAACAGGCCTTCGGTATTGCATCAACTCAGCCTCGCTCCGTTTTGTGGCTGCAAAAGATCTGGAGAAAGAAGGGTATGGGACGTATCGGGCGATGTTTAAATAACATGTCAATAGAAGATGGTAAATTTCAGTTATTAAAGAATAGGTCTTTAAGGCATATTGAAAAATAAGGAAACCCTTGTTCCCTGGCCTGGTGCGCTGTCCACTTCTATTCTGCCTTTATGCGCATCCATGATCGTTTTGCACAGGCTCAGCCCGAGGCCAAACCCACCGGTGTGTTTTGAACGGGATTTGTCGACCCGGTAAAAGGGTTCAAAAATGTGAGGCAATTCATTTTCAGGGATACCTGTCCCTGAATCACGAACCTCAACGGCAAATTGCGTTGACGTTTTTCTGATGCTTACAGTGACAGGTTCTCCTTCCTTATCTGAATATTTGATGGCGTTCATGACGATGTTTTTTAAAACAGTGCTGATCATTTTCGGATCGATAAGCACGTTGCTTTCTTCAACCACATCCTCACAAAGTGTCGTCTTTGCCTTTCCCTGAGGCAAAAATTCAAGCGCCACCTTCATGCGTGTGATGGGGGTGCGAAGTTCGTGACTGACATCTGTCATCAGTCGTTCCCGGGTATGGAGCATATCACGTATTTTTACCGTCATTGCATTAATCGCCTCGGACAATTGGCCGAATTCGTCGGATCTGTCTACGGAAATCTTGTAATCAAGATTTCCCGACCCAACTTCCATGACTCCTTTTGACAAGTGTTTTACAGGTTTCAGTATTTGCCGGATGATAAAAAATGTAAAAATCAGAAGCACCGACAGGATCCCGATCAGCACCATATGCGGCCACAAGATTTCATCTTCCGGCAAAAACACCCGGGTTGTGCTGAATTCAAATTTGCCGTAGTCCTTATCCACGATAATTGCATTCATTCCTTTAGAATGCATTATCCGGGCATAGGTATCCTGATAAATAATCACGCCGTGATGATGAGGATTCGGGATATCTTTATCTGACGTGGTCCAGCTCAGATCAGGCCCCTGAAATTGGATTGTGATGTGGAATTGCCTTGAAATGTCTTTGGCCTTCGCAAAACTGGGTGGATTGCCCAGATCCGTTATCAGATAATTGACATAGTGAATGGCATTTTTCCCAAATGGGATTCGGTCTTTGTGTATTCTCTGCCCCCAGAAAAAGCCGATGACCACCACATTGATCAATATGCCGGTGACCACGATGATCAGCAGCAGTTTTGAAAAAACGGAGTTGAATACGCGGTTCAGCCAGCTAACTTTCATCAGAGTCCTCTCCGCCGATAAACGCATATCCCGTGGCCCAGATGGTTTTAATAAATACCGGGGCCTTGGGATCATCATTTAATTTTTGACGAAGCCGGCTCATGGTGATGTCCACAGAGCGGTTAAATGCGTCACAATCCATGCCTCGCAATTCCTGTAAAATCCGGTCCCGGTTCAAAACCCTGCCCGGATTTCTGGTCAATAATTCAAGGGCAACAAATTCATTGGTGGTGAGAACAATCCGCTTGTCATCCAGCATTACTTTTTGTTTCGGTATATCAATTATCAGCTTTCCGAATATACGCTTCCCTATAGATTCTTTTTTGCTGTGAGTCCGGCGGAGAACGGTTTGAATACGTGCCACAAGCTCACGGGGTTCAAACGGTTTTGCCAGATAATCATCGGCGCCAAGCTCAAGCCCCACGATCCTGTCCATTACCTCACCGCGTGCGGTCAGCATGATAATCGGTGTGGCATGGGTTTTTCTTATGGTTTTACACACGTCAAATCCATCCATTTCCGGCAGCATGACATCCAGAATAATCAGATCCGGGAATGCATCCTTCAGTTTGGCAATCCCTTTTGACGGGTGGGTCTCGGTCAGAACATGATAGTTGAAATTCGTCAGATAATCCGTCAGCAACCGGTTCAGTTTTTCGTCATCATCGATGATCAGTATCGTTTGTGCCATGGTGATATTTTGTGTGGTGACCTTTCACCCGCTTCAGGGCAAAAGGCCTGTTAGGGTTACTCTCCGAAATAGGAATGCCATTTATCAAACGTTTCCAGTTTATCAATCAGAATCGATTTCTGCTCAGACGTTAATGTCTTGTGGAACTCGGAGAGGCTTGAAACGACAAATTTGTTTTGATGGCAATCTAATACACAATCCGGAAGAATGCTTTTCACAACCGTAACAGTTTGTAACAAATTGTAACGAAAGGCAAAATTAAAAAAAATATTTATTGTTATGGCGATCTCGCTTATCAATAAAACTGCCTGAAGCCAATTTTCGGAAAACCGCCATTCCATTTCCCATACCCATATGATTATATCTATAATCGAGCCGGACATTTTTTTAATTGGAGACCATCCATTTTTCGGGTATGGTGGAACGACTCACCTTATCATGAGGTGGTGGATGAAAAAACAGATTAATTTAGGATAAAAGGATGCCCCATATGCAGCAGCCGGAAACCAAATACCTGAAAGATTATAAAAGACCCGCCTATAAAGTGGAAACGATAGACCTCACCGTTGAACTCTTTGATCAATATGCATCGGTTACCTCAGAAATGAAAGTGACCAGGGATGCATCTGCGGATATAACAACGCCTTTTGAAATGGACGGAAAAGACCTTGAACTGGTCTCACTTGAGCTGGATAACAGACTGCTTTCCGCTGATGATTACCAGCTGACAGCCGAAAGCCTGAAACTTGCCAATCTGCCGGTCACGTTTTCGCTTGCCATCAAAACCAGAATTGTGCCGCATACCAATACATCATTGGAAGGATTCTATAAAGCAGGAGCGTCTTTTCTCACCCAATGCGAAGCCGAAGGGTTCAGGCGGATTACGTTTTTTCCGGACAGGCCGGATGTCATGTCAATATATACATGCACCCTGATTGCAGATAAAACCCGGTATCCTGTTCTTCTTTCCAATGGCAATCTGGTAAAGACAGGCGAACTGGACGATAATCGCCATTTTGCCACGTGGCATGATCCATTCAGAAAGCCCTCTTATCTTTTTGCCATGGTGGCAGGGAACTTTGTCTGTGTGGAAGACATCTATACCACGTCTTTCGGAAAAGAAGTGGCGCTGAAATTTTATACGGAAAAGGAGAACGCGGATAAATGCGACCATGCCATCCGTTCACTTCAGAAAGCAATGAAGTGGGATGAAGACGTTTTCGGGCTGGTGTATGACCTGGATATCTATATGGTCGTTGCGACCAGTGAATTCAATATGGGCGCCATGGAGAACAAGGGGCTTAATATTTTTAATTCAAAATTCGTTCTCGCAAAACAGGAAACCGCCACCGATATCGATTTTCAGGATATTGAGCGGGTGATTGCCCATGAATACTTCCATAACTGGACAGGAAACCGGGTGACGGTCTGCAACTGGTTTCAGTTGAGCCTGAAAGAAGGACTTACGGTGTTCAGGGACCAGGAATTTTCCTCTGACATGGGATCAAGAGCCATCAAACGGATTTCGGATGTAAGGGTTTTGAGAGCAGCACAGTTTGCAGAAGATGAAGGCCCCATGGCCCATCCAGTGCGTCCGGAATCCTATATTGAAATGAACAATTTCTACACGGTCACGGTCTACAACAAGGGGGCCGAGGTTATCCGCATGATCCATACCATCCTGGGGTATGATCATTTCAGAAATGGCATGGATCTTTATTTTGAGCGCCATGATGGCAAGGCGGTGACCATTGAGGATTTTGCAGCCGCCATGGAAGATGCTTCAGGTGTGGACCTGACCCAGTTCAGACTGTGGTATTCACAGGCAGGAACACCCCGTATTTCGGTTGAGAGATCCTACAATAAAGAAAAAGAAGAATACGCGCTGACAATTACCCAGTCCCTACCTGATACACCAGGCCAGGCCCATAAACGTCCCATGCTGATTCCCATGAAGTTGGCCCTGTTGTCAAAAGAGGGCAGAGAGCTTCCCCTGACACTTTTAAATGATGACAGCAAAAATTCCGGGACAACGGAGCGCGTGATCAGCCTTACAAAAGAATCGGAAACGTTTACATTTGCAGGTATGGATAAAGAACCCGTGCCATCTCTGTTCAGGGGATTTTCCGCACCTGTCAGGGTAGATGAAGGATACACCGATTCCGAACGAATATTCCTTCTTGCCAATGATTCGGATGCATTCAACAGGTGGGATGCGTCCCAGAAGCTGTTTACAGAACATATCCTCATGATGGTTAAACAGATTGGAGACAGGAAGCCTTTTGGTGTTTCAGGAGAATTGACAGACGCCATTCGAAAAACACTTCTTCATCCGGAACTTGACCGGGCACTGATCGCCCAGATTTTAACCGTTCCCACAGAAACGGAACTTGGTGATCAGATGAAAACTATCGCGGTGGATGGTATTCATGACGCACGGGAGTTTTTCATAAAGACGCTTGGAGAAAGGCTTTATGACGATCTTAAAGATGTTTACGATCGCCTGGAAGAAACAGGGGAATATACGATTGATGGGGATTCAATCGCGCGAAGAAGTTTAAAAAACAAGGCGCTTTTTTACCTTTCAAAAACAGAAAAAGGACGTTCCCTTGTCATTGACGCCTTTTCAAAGGCATCAAACATGACAGACGAGATCTCGGCATTGACCTTTCTGGCGGATATGAATGTGCCTGAACGGGAACAGGCCATCGACCGGTTTTATGAAAAATGGCGAAAGGATACGCTGGTTCTTGACAAGTGGTTTTCCGTTCAGGCCGGATCGCAGATGCCCGGTACGCTTGATCAGGTGAAAAGACTCATGAATCATGAAGCGTTTTCCATTAAAAATCCCAATAAAGTCAGATCGCTTATGGGTATGTTCTGCATGAGCAATCCTTTTTATTTTCATGCATCACATGGCGAAGGATATCAGTTTCTGGCTGATATCGTCATTGAACTGGATTCCATCAATCCCAGCATGGCCGCACGTCTGTCAGCCGGATTCAACAAATGGAATCGGTATGATGAAAATAGAAAGCAACAAATGAAAAAAGAGCTTGAAAGGATAAAGGCAACACCGTCCCTTTCCAAGGGAGTATACGAAATCGTCACCCGGGCGCTTAAAGGCTGAGTGGGGGGGGATTTCTGATTAAAATCCGGTAATCAGCAGGTCAGCCGGGGCTTCATTGATCCATGCGCTTAATAATCAGCATTGTCGTGTCATCTTTACATTCATAGGCTTTGAGTTCGCCAATGATGCCGTTTCTGATTGTTAGGGTACTCTCATTTCCCAGATCACTGAAGATACGTTTCAGGTAGTCTTCGCCAAACATGTGAATTGTTCTGTTGTCGAGTTTGTTTTTTTGAAGTGCTTCTGTGATCCCATCCGTATAGATCATCATGGTATCGCCGGGATGTAGGATTATCTCGTCATTTTCAAACATGCCTTTGATATCTTCTTCGATTCCAATCCACATGCCCCGGGTTTCAATTAGTTCCACGTGAGCCTTTTCCTTCCGGTACACCATTATATCCTGGTGAAGGCCGGAATAACAGAATCTGCCGTTTTCATGACAGGCAAAGACGGTGATGGACATGTATTTGTCTTCTTCCAGCTGCTTGATATTACTTGTAATCGTAACATTGATCAATTCCAGTAATTGGGACGGCGGGATGGACGGGTTATGCTGAAGTGTTGTCTTGATGGCGGTCTGGACCATCATCATGATGAGGCCTGCCGGGATTCCATGTCCGGAAACGTCTCCGATAACGATCCAGTCTTTTTCGTCAGCATGAATGACATCGTAATAATCCCCACCGATTTCATCAGCCGGTACCATTAACGCAGAGATCTCATAGCCTTCAATTTTGGGATTTTTAGGTAAAAGGACGGTCTGGATTTTTTTGGCCACCTGCATTTCACCCCAGAGCGCATCTTTGGCGCTCTGAAGGTCTTGTGTCCGCTCCATGACTTTATGCTCCAGATCCACATTTAGTTTCTGAAGTTTTTTACGCATGGAGTTGATCTGGTCCGTCAATACAATGGCAAGAAGAACGGCCTGTATGGCAGAACCGATCTGCACCGACCATTGCGTTAGAAAATTATGGGGCAGAATGCTGAAGGATTTTAAGGCAAATAAGGTGATACCCAATGCCATACACCCCCAGCTTATGGCAAAAAAAAGCGCGGGTCTTGATTTTTTAAATGCAAGATAAAAAGAAGTTGTGATGGTGATCACCACAGTTACGATAAAGGCGGTCGCGTAAATGATGGCAATCCGATAGGGTGCGGTCAAGGAAAGAACCATCCCGATAACAGCCATGAAAAGACAAAATACGATGATTTTATCGATTTTTGGAATTTGTTTTTTAAATTCCATTAATGATCTGCCGAACTGTGAGCCCCAGAAATAGGCCAGGCACATGAAAAGCGGCAGGCAGTTATTGGCCCACCAGATGGAATCGGGCCATAAGTACTGAAATGCCAATCCGTTTAATGCCATCTGAAACAGCATATAGAAAACAATAAACAAGACGTAATATAAAAAATTAATGTCCTTTACGGATATATATAAAAAAATATTGTAGATGATCATGCTTAACAAAAGACCATAGTATAGCCATAAAATAGGCAATTCGATATTCAAATGTTTATAAAAATAGGCAGAAGACTGGATGCTTAAGGGCATGTTCAGTGAACTGGCCGTCTGATATCGAAGGTAGTAAATCCGGTCACTTTTGGCTGGGATATTAATCTGGAAAACCGGGTCACGATATTCTATTTGCCTTTGATTAAACGGGATGCCATCCCCGTTTTTTATAATGGCAAACCCTTTATCTTTTTCAGAAATATATAGATCCACGTGGTCGATCATCGGATAATCCTGGACCAGAAAAAAAACGCTATCCCTGTCATGGGGGTTTATGACTGAAAATTTAACCCAGTAGACGATCTTGGTATATCCGAAACTGTTCACCTCTTTTTTAGAGGCTATCCATAAATAGGAATCAGATGTGCCAGAAGCAGTCAGCCCATCTATGGTGAATAGCCCATTTGGATCTTCCAGCAGTTCAATGTGTTTTCCGATCTGAATTTTTGAGTAACTATCAGGTAGCGTCACAGGTTCAAGGGCAAGAGATCGCCCGGGAAGCAAAACAAAAATTGTGCTGACAATAAAGCAGCTCAAAACTGCCGCCCTTTTTAGGTTGCCTTCTGACATATGGCCCCTCTCTTTTATCGATGATACGCTGTGAGACTGATGAAATGAATTTTGTAGTGCGTTCACCGGGAAAATTGTGTTGAAATATTTTTCCCGATAGTGGAGGAAATCAATTTGCCATAGCATACAATCATAAAAACAGATTGTCAATGTTCGTTCAATAGAGTATCCATTGGGTGAATTTTTATTAACTTTCTGTAATTATAGTATAAAAAGTCATTCCTTCCCATCCGCTTATCCAATTGATTGCATGAAGTCGAGTTGTTTACACAAATTGATTGACTTCTGAGTAAAATTTTCTTATGAAGTTCGCATAAAATCGCATTTTTGTACACAATACTATCACGAGCTACCTTTTTTTATGGTTGCCGAACGGGGGCATTAAAATTTAATTTAATAATGGATTGGTGATCATTGTTTATGTTGACAAACATATAATGTTTGTGTAATGTATGTTTTAAGGTTATATTTTCCATCGGCAATATGATAAATTCAGAGTCTTTTAATAACAGATACTTTAGGAGAGCAAAGAAGGTTTATTATGGCTGATAAAAGATCGTTTAATAAATGGATAGGGTTGACTTGTCTTTTGACAATCTTTTTTCTTGTTCCCATTAATGGTTTTGCCGGCAAAGACGGTAAGGACGGCAAAGATGACGGCTCGGGACAAAGTTATCTGGACTTTAAAATACAGAATCAGTCACTCATTTCAGTAAATGAGTCGTTGCAGGCTGTATCCGTCCTGGATTCAAATTACAGTGCACTTTATATGGGTGCCGATAAAGCTGCAGACAACAAATCAACCACAGCCTGGTCAAATTTTTTGTATTTCACCTCCGGCAGCTATCTGCAGGTCGATTTTGGCGAAGAAATTACGGTCTCAAAAGTGAATATCCTGAACCGCGTGGATATGAACGCCAGTATGCAAGCATTTGATATCGAATATCAAAGCGGGGCAGGATGGACCAAAATAGGTAATTATACCACAAATATTGCCAATGGTGAGCTGATAGAAGTGGAAATTCCTGACATTCAAACAGGGGCATTGCGGCTGACCAATTTTTCACTTGAAGGCGGCAAAAACTGTGTAGCGGTAAGTGAGTTCCAGGTCAACACGCCTGTGATGCATGCCAGCATTGAAGCCTCTACGGCGCCACCCTCATATGCAAATGATGGTGACAGGGCTACATTCTGGTCCAATTGTTTCTACCCCCAGGCAAATGATTTTCTCGAGGTCAATCTCGGCAGGGTGGCCCTTGTTACCAGTATCCAGTTGATCAATGTGGTTGATGGCAGCATGGGGCTTTCCGGGTTTGATCTGGAATATCACAACGGCTACAGCTGGCAGAAGATCGGTACCTATAAAAGCACAATGACGCCCGATGAAGTGATAAAAATAGCTGTTCCTGAAATTTATGCAAAGCGGTTGAGAATAAAGAATTTTTCCCTGGGAGCAGATAAAACCTGTGCAGGGATAGCTGAATTTCAGGTAAACACTCCTGACATGAGTTCAGATAGTGAAGATGATTCACACCAAGCTTTTGATGCCAGTGATGAAAGTGATGAAACCTACTGGTCCAATTGCGGGGCCTATGATGCAAACGATTATCTTGAGATTGATTTTGGCAAGCCTTTCACCGTATCCCGTATTGAGGTGACCAATTACTACCCGGAAACAGGCGACCAGGGCATGATGGGGTTTGATCTCCAGTATTATAATGGAAGCACATGGGTCACGATCGATAATTACCAGGGAACCAAACGGCACCATCCCTTTTTTGATATTACTCTGGATATGGTTATAGCGGCACAGCGATTCAGGCTCACCAATTTCGATCTTGGTGTTGACCGGACATGTGTGGGAATAAGCGATATCTCTTTTTTCACACCCGATAGAACGTACTATGAAATGCCTCCTGTTGAAATCATCCTGCTTCCTGAAGTGACAAGTGTCACACTTTCAGAAGAAGAGCTTTCTTCGGATAATACGGAGCCAAGGGATATTATCATCACCGGCGATAATTTTGTCGGGGAGCCTTCTGCAAATACCATCTATTTTGAAAATGAAACGAATACATTCCAGATCGAAAACACATCCGGCACAACAACCGAACTTTACGCAACCATACCGGCAGACGTGAAGCCCGGTTTGTATGATGTCCAGGTCGTCAATGAAAATGGCAGTTCCAATATTCTGGAAGGCGCGTATGAAATAACGGGCACCGTGAATCCGGAAGGTGATGACCCCATTCCTCTTGACATGATTAGCAAGAATTTCGGCATATGTTTTATCTCAATGGCAGGAACCGGTTCAATGGGCAGATTTTCATCGATATGCCTGTCTTTGATACTGGCGGGTCTGGTGTTTTTTTTTTTACGGAAAAAAAGCGTGATTCGCGTAATCGCCATCATTTGCCTTTTTTCAACAGGTCAATTGACGGATGCGTTTGCAGGACTCGTAAACTATACCGGAAATGAAAAATGGTATATCGGCGTCGGTATCGGTTATCAGGAAATTGATGACCGATACAATGCAGTTGTGCTGGGCACCGATGAGACCATGAAGGTGGACAACAGTATCTATCCGGTGATACGGGGCGGATGGCATTTTACCCATAATATTATCCTTGAAACCGGCCTTCGTTACGATATCTACAGCGGTAAATTGAGGGGAGAGAATATTGACAATGGCGATGGACTGAAAGGTTTTTCCTTGATCCTCGGACCTGTTTACCGGTTTGATAAGTACAATGCCCTTTTCTTGGGGGATATACAGCCATTCGTCAATGCCAATATCGGATATCGTAAACTGGATATGGGGCTTGATTATGCTGTCGACGATTTCGACCCGTCATTCGGCTATGAGCTTGCCTGTGGTTTGACCAAAGGGCCTTTTGAGGTCAGGCTGGGGTATGGCGACTATTCCTACGATGAAGGCGGTACTGACGCCGGTTTTGATTCTTCAGGGTCAACGTCACGGCTCGATCAGTCAGGTTTTTTTGTCGAACTCTCCTATCTGTTTTCCTACAAACCCAAAAAGAAACAACCCGAACCCGAGCCAGCTCCTGCACCAGCTCCTGTAGAGGTGGTCAGAGACTCGGACAATGACGGTGTGCCGGATGACCGGGACAAATGCCCGGATACACCCCCTGGCACCCTGGTGGATGACGATGGATGCCCTGTTATCCTTGAGCCGAAAACATCAGCAGAAATGACGCAAATACTCAACACGGTTGATGAAACGACAAAAACCAGCAGAGAAATATATATGAAGGTGGAATTTGATTTTGATTCGGCAGTGATCAAGCCCATGTCTTACGATATTTTAAACGAGCTTGGCCAGGCATTGCTGAATTTTGATACAAAAGATAATACACTTCTGATAAACGGCCATACGGATTCTGATGGTCCTGACGATTACAATATGGACCTCAGCAAAAGACGGGCGAATTCTGTCAAGGCATACATTTTTGATCATTTTAGCCTGAAATCCCTGAACGTCGAAACCAAAGGGTTTGGAGAAGAACAGCCCCTTCTCCCCAACACGAGTTCATATAACAAATCGCGAAACCGCAGAGTTGAAATCATGATGAAGCATGGTGATAATAATGACATGGGCGAGATTGCGCCCTGATCTATCAAAGAAAACCGTCTCTTTCAAATTGATATTCATAATTTCATCACAGCGTCTTCAGGGAAATTTCACTGAAGACGCTTTTTTTTGGGTTGGGATCATCAGGAAGAAAGAGAACTACAGGTTTATGGTTTTGTTACCCTTAAAAGGACCCAGGGCATCCTTCATTTTGTTTTCTGAATAGATTAACGCTTTTTCCATGGCATAAGATGCATACGCTTCATCTCTTGCACAGATTGCAGATACGACTTTCTGATGAAGGTCGATCGATGCCGGACCTGTTCCTTCCAGGTGATAGAAAAAATGTGTGTAATAATGATAAATCGGCCTGAAAGAATGAAACATCAACTTCAGGACAAGGTTATTTGAAAAAACCGCTATCTTGTAGTGAAGGGTATAATCCATTTCTGCGAGGTAGGATCGGTTGTCTGCATTGGCTTTCAGCCCTTCCATAAGTTCCGTAAGGTAGGTGATGCCTGCCGGTGTAATGTTCTGCGCAGCTTTTCTGGCTGCAAAGACTTCGTTTGTCCGCCGGAATTCCATGAGCGATATGAGGAGAGATAAATCGACCGCTTCGCTTGTTCGCATAATATGGATTAAAAGGTCAAGAGAGGCTTCTTCTTTGTAAGCGCAAACATAGTTTCCGCTCTGCGGTTTTTTGACGATCAGTCCCAGCTGGGAGAGTTTTCTTACGGCATCCCTGATGGTCACCCGGCTGACCTTGTGGGCTAAGGAGAGGGTCCGTTCCGAGGGCAGCCTGCTCCCTGCCGGAAACGTTCCTTCCAGTATTTCCTGCTGCAACTTGATAAATACCGATTCTGAGAGATTGGTTGTCATCTGGGCATCCTTTTCGTAAATACCATCATGGTAATACCACTTATATTCTAAATTTTTCAGGGTTCGTCAAGCATTATTCATATTTAATTCAATATTTTATATATTTAATATTCGAATGATGAAAGGGTTGACATTTGTATATAGATTTCATACTGTCAATTTGGTATTACCAAGAATACACCACCATCCTGTCCGGATCGTGAATTTTCTTTTCAGATATGTGTTTCGCGATTTTCATAACGGTTCGGTTAAGATGACAGGGGAGGACAGAACATGGAAGCAATCTCACTCCGGGATGGTATCCCTCAAAAAATGGCAGAAAAAATTTATCCAATGTTTCAACCATTTAATGAACCCACTGAAAGGATTGCCTGCATCCGGGCAGACATACAAAAGACGCCTTATTCCATCTGTCTGGAGCGTCCGCTTCTTATCCGACAGTTCAGAAATTCATTAAACGGGAAAAAAGCGAAGTCAGAGCACCCGCTGATCAGACGGGCCATGATGCTTTCTCATATTCTCTCAAACCGTGTACCGCGAATTTACGATAATGAGTTTATCATCGGAAACATGACATCAAAACGGGTGGCGGCCAATTACTACCCGGAAGGTGGCTCGGTCAATATCATGGAAGATTTGTTCCGTCTTAAAAAACGTCAGGTCCCTATTCATCTTTCTTTTAAGGAAACAGTTCAACTGGGAGTCATTGGCGTATGCACCGCGCTGTCAAGCGTAGGGGGGAAAGCATTGCTGCGGCCCGGCCGAGTATCTCACTTTCTCGATTTTTTCCGGGCCAGACGATATTTTATTACAGAAGAAGCCGGCATCGGCCATCAGGTGGGAAACTACAGGGATGTGGTCGAGAACGGGCTATGCCGGGCAGATCATATTGCGAAGGCTTGTCTCGACACCGGTAAGCTGGCGGATGGCACGTTTCTTTCAGCAGATCAGGAAGCTTTTTTCACGTCTGTGAGAATTACCATAGACGGCATCAAAACCATGGCAAACCATCTTTCCAATGCGGCGGAAAAAGAAGCCCTAAAGCCAGGTACTGATAAAATACGAAAGAAAGAACTGCTAAATGCGGCAAATGCATTAAGGCATGTGCCGTACAATCCTTCCCGGACGTTTCTGGAAGGCCTGCAGGCGTGCTGGCTGGTACATGTGGCGATGAATATGGAGGATTTCGAGCAGGGCATGTCATTTGGCCGTCTGGACCAGATCCTCTATCCCCTGTATCGGAAAGGGATCGATGACGGCTCCCTTGCACCTGAAACAGCCGTTGAAATGCTTGCCAGCTTTCAACTGAAGACCTGTGAGACCATGCCTATCTATTCGGAGAGAATCGATCAGTATTTCAGCGGAAACGGCGTGGCACAGGGAATTACCATAGGTGGCACGGACATGTTGGGTAACGATGTCACCAATGAACTCTCCGGGCTTGTTCTGGATGCATATTCACAGATAAAGACACGGGAACCGGCGCTTCATGTGCGGGTTCATTCCGGGATGCCGGCCTGGTTTCTTAAAAAGGCTGTGGAAACCGTTCAGCTTGGATGTGGAAAACCATCGTTTTTTGGAGATAGAGCCGTTGTAAATGCGCTTCAGGAAGCTGGCATGTCCGAAGCCCATGCCAGAGATTATGCCGTTATCGGATGTGTGGAAATGGCCAGCCAGGGGAGGACTTATAATTCCTCGGATGCGTGTCTTTTCAATCTGCCCCTTTGTCTGGAACTGGCTTTAAATCAGGGATACAGCTTCATGGGGAACACGGTATTCAAAAAAAGAATCGGCGCTGCCACACCCCCTGCAGATGCCATGATTATCTTTGATAATGTGGTGAAAGCGTTTAAGCTTCAGGTTGCACATGCTGTTGATGAAATGGCTAAAATCATATCCTGGCTGGAGAAATGCTACCGTATTGAACGTCCGACACCGGTGAATTCCATCCTGACAGAAGGGTGCCTTGAAAAAGGCATGGATGTCACCTGGGGAGGCGGATTGTATGATCTGACATCCATTCAGGCGGCAGGCCTTGCTGACACGGGTGACTCATTATTTGCACTGAAGAAACTGGTCTTTGATGACGGGCGGTTTACCCTTTCCGATCTGGCAGGCATATTAAAAAATAATTTCAAAGGTTACGAACCCCTGAGACAGGAACTGGTCAATCGATTCCCGCGTTATGGCAATGGCCATCCGGACGTGGACAGAATGACGCAACTGGCTGCAGATGTTTTTTCCGACGCAATCCGGTCGCACAGGAATACAAGAGGGGGCCGGTATGTTCCCGGCATCTACTCCATGACTTGTCATATCGGGTTTGGGAGGCAAACCGGTGCACTTCCAAATGGCCGCCTGGCCGGGGAAAGACTTTCAAACGGCCTTTCTCCCATTGACGGTTCAGAAAGAAACGGGCCCACAGCCGTCCTGAGATCCGCAGCATTCCTCAACAGCCGCAAATGGTCGAATTGCTGTGCCTTGAATATTAAATTCGACAAGAAGACGGTTCAAGGAAAAGCCGGCAATCAAGCACTATCTTCCATGCTTCGCACCTATTTTGATCAGGGTGGCATGCAGGTTCAGGTCAACGTCCTTGATGCGGACATGCTTCGGGAGGCAAAAAAGGATCCGTCTTTGTACCCCGGCCTGGTTGTTCGGGTTGCGGGTTATTGTGCCTATTTCAATGACCTGCAGACGGATGTTCAGGATGAAATCATCGAACGGACCGTGCATGGAATTAAATAAAACGTGACACCTTCTATTTTTTCGATTCAACACTTTTGTCTGCAGGATGGCCCCGGTATCAGAAGCATGATATTCTTTAAGGGATGTCCGCTTCGTTGCACCTGGTGCCAGAACCCGGAATCGTGGTATGCCGGCCCGGAAGTGGCGTTTAAATCCCACCTCTGCATTGGTTGCAACCTTTGCATGGACAACTGCCCCGAGCAGGCGATTTTCAGGCCCGGCCATCGGGACCCGTCCCGTTGCACGCGCTGTTTCTCCTGTGTGGATCATTGTCCGTCCCGTGCATTGGAAGGTTTTGGGAAATCCTATTCCATCGCGTCCATCAGAGACATTCTCCGGCCTGAATATCCCTTTTATCGTGATTCAGGCGGGGGGATTACCTTCTCCGGCGGAGAACCTTCGCTTTACATGAATTTCATAGAACGACTTTCCGGTGTCCTCAAGGAAGATGGCATTTCCATTACCCTTGAAACCTGTGGCGATTTCGATCCGGGCATTTTTTACAAGAGAAAAAAAATGCCTATAGGCGTGATCGATGACATGCCGGAGCCAACAAATCTTTGCCGGCCGGGTTTCCTGAAAGATGTGGACCTGGTTCTCTTTGACATCAAATTGGTCGACGATTTGCGTCACCGGCAATTCTGCGGCAAAGGGAATACCCGCATTCAAACGAATCTCAGCAATCTCGCCACTCTTGCAAAAATTGGCGGTGGACCGCGTGTGTGGCCCCGCATGCCGGTTATCCCCAATATTACAGATACCGTGGATAATCTTTCCGGTTGGGCCGATTATCTGTTGAAATCAGGCGTATTTTATCTTACGCTTGTCCCGTATCACAACCTGGGAAGCTTAAAACGAATCTGGCTGAATATTACGGATGGACCGGTCATACCTGCCCTGAAGACTGAAGAATTGGAAAAAACAGTTCAGATTTTAACGGATTACGGCATATCCTGTTTTTCTCCTGGAGAGGAAGACTGGCAATTGAGTGATAGATAAAACCAATTTTTTAACCTTAATTTACGACTTATGCCCTATTGGCAACTCTCTCATTTTCCTGTATATTTATGCGAGTAAATTTGACCGGTTGTATTGTTTCATAAGTGCAAGGATGGCTAACCCCCCTTTAATCTTGTGAAAAATGAAAGTGTTATGGGCAATATGCGATCCACGTCCATTCTGCCTGAAATTGAAACACGGAGAAAATGAATGAATAAAGAAAAAGCTTTGTTGATTTCGGTCAAACAAATTTTTCTGATCGGCATCATGTGTTTGGGGTTGATCACAACAATCGGAACGGGTTCAGGTGATGATGACAAGAATGGATCATCCACAGGAACAGAAGCCACTTTAAAACACGAGGGGTTTGATTTTTCAGCCGGTGTTGTGCCTGAAAACGGGGAAGATTCTGATGGGGATACAATCAATTGGGTGCCGGACCCATCTATGTATCTGGATGGTGCTTCCTATGGTGACGGCGTCTGGTGGCGATCGAAAGAAAACACCGCCAGTGAAAATTTTTCCAAGGATTTGGGAGAAGTTGATCTTGACAGCCTGACAGATATTCCAACCATATGGGATGGTGGCACGGGTATAGCACTCATTAGTCTGCAGGAAAATCATGTGTATATTGTAAAATGTAAGGATGGATATGCGGCATTTCTGGTTAAATCCATTGATCTTGATACCTGGGATGTGGCAGTCGACTATATTTACACATCCGGCACCTCCTTTTAAATGGGTGAACAGGGTGAGCAGATGACAGTATTGATTGAAAGTCAGGTTACGCTGTTGCCGGTGGCCTGGAGCTTGCGTTGTGGTGTGATATGCGGGTCATGGAAGAAACAGCTGTTTTTGGGGTTTTTTGCCGACGGTTTGGCGTTCCCCTGATCGACGGCGGTACGGTGAGATTGCCCCGCTTGATCGGCATGAGCCACGCCATGGATCTGATTCTTACCGGCCGGCCGGTTGATGCAAGCGAAGCCCTGAGAATCGGGCTTGCCAACAGAATCGTGCCTCACGGAAAATCCAGAGACGCCGCAGAGGAACTTGCGTTACAGATTTCAAAATTTCCCCAGACATGTATGCGAAGTGACCGGATGAGCGCTTATGAACAGTGGGATAAATCGGTTGAAGATGCGCTTGAAAATGAGTTTAAACGGGGAATGGAACCGATCTCCAAAGGGGAAACACTTGAAGGGGCTTCCCTGTTTACAAAAGGCATGGGAAAGCATGGCCGGTTTGACGGCGCCGATTTTTAAAAAAACAATTAGCTTGCTTTCTTTCTATATAAAGACCTATTATACATTTAATCAATCAAGCCCTGTTTAATCTGCAGGACAGTTTATTTCTGAAGGAACAATCCATTCACGAAGGTGGCACCCTCCAGTTTGCAACGTTGAAAATTTTTAAAGAAAAGGAAAAGCGATATGCGTCAAAAATATGTGATTTCTCGAGATTGTGCCAAAAATGAGCTTAAAATAAGGGAATATGCAATCATCGACAAAAATTTAAAAAAAGTGGCGACTTCAATGCTGCACAATGAAAGTTTCTCATTCCTCTGCGAAGAAACTTATGAAAGTGCGATTATCGAGAATTTTATCTCCAAAGGAATGGGCCCATTGATTTCAATCCTCAGGACCAACAATATATTTCCTATCGCACAATATGCCGCCGAAACTGCAGAAACAGTAATGGCATTATACAATTCAACGGAAGATGGTTCAGTGGAATTGTTTTTTGACGATGACGATTTGTTTTCAGACGCGACAGGCGTCAATTAATCTTCAGAAAATCTTTGAATATCTTTAGTTCTTATTTTATCGCGATTCAGCACCATTTTGTTCTTCTCTGCACCCGCTATTTCGTTTTTTCAAAGATGACCAATCCTTTTCCGTTTAAAAGGACATAAACATAGTTACCGATTACAATGACTTCCCGGGCATAATCGCCAAGAGAATAGGTTTCTTTTACAACCGGTGATGCAATATTCGAAGTATCTATCACAACCAGGCCGGCATCTCCGTCAGCAAGATATGTATAGTGATCATCAACAGCGAGTCCTTCTGCCCAATCGCCGGTTTCATGAATATCAATCAACTCAATGGATGCCGGATCGGAAGCGTCAAACAGAAGCGTGCCGTATCCTCCTGCAGCAAGTGCCACGATGTTTTCTGATGCTTTGATATCATGGGGCGCACTATCATATGGGTTTGTAAAAGAACCAAGCAGTTGAGGGGAGCCCGGATAGGAAATGTCAAACACATCGATTGCATGATATTGACCGGCGACATAGGCTCTGGCATGATCGATTGTCATCATATAGCTGGATAAAGAGCCAACCGTTTTTAAAATGGCAAATGTGTCCATATCAATAATATGAATGCCTTTATAATCCAATAGATATCCATATTCACCATTTAATACAAAACTGTTGGGAATGTAATCCGTGCTTAATGTTCTTACGATTTCCCGGTCAGAAAGAGGGACTTCTTTTAAAAGTCCGCCCCAGCTACCATCATGGTATTCACGTTGTGTAAAATAGACTTTTTCGCCGTATATCGCCACAGATGCCACGACATCCTCTGTCTCAAGAATACCTGTTTGTTGCGGTGTTCCCGGGGTGCTGATATCTATAAAATATATCCCATCTTCTGTCATCGAATCGTCGGTATGGGCAATGATGGCTGTGTTGTTTGAAACAGCCATATTTGACGAGAATCCGGTTAATATATATTCTCCTTTTTTTTCCAATATCGGTGTAGAAGACGCAGCGCCGGAATTGCCATTACTGCAACCTGTCATAAAAAAGGTAATCCCAGTAGCAAGTGCCAATGTGGTTTTGATTAGGCATATAAATTTCATATTTTTCAGATTCCAATATTCAATTGCTGTGTTAAAAGGCATTGTCTGTTTCCTTACCACTGCAATTTGGATTTGGAAATAAATAATTACCAAAAGGTCGACCCTCAATGCTTTTATTTGCGTGTCTCTTGTTAATCAGGTGACATGGGCGGCGTCTTCTACCCATCCGGGTTGCGCTTCTTTGGTCTTTTGAAGATACGTGTTCAACTTGTTTTTCGATATGGTGTCAAGCAATAGTTGAAGCACGGTCAGCCTGTTGTTTCGCCGTGTGACAATCACAGGTATTTCACCCAGCGATTTCAGCTTCAGGCGTGCGGATGTCTTGCTCCGGGGCACTTCCGTATTGATGGTGGCAAAAGACGGGGTGATCGATACAACCTGGCAGCCGATGATCGCATCGTCAAGCACAAGGTGCGCGTCTTCCGATATGGCATATCTGGCCTCTTTACGCCTCTCTTTTTCGGGTCTCATGTGGATTCGATACTCTTCAATAAACGTATAACCCACACTCGCCCCGATCAGGCCGGCCGTGACAGCAATATATACCATACTGGGCATATCGAATTTTTCAAGCACGAGCAAAATAAGGAATCCGCCTAATGCACTTAAACCGCCAATGGTAACGACTTCCACGATCCGTCGGTTGATATGTTTAAAATACAGGGTTTCCCGGCTCTCCAGAAAATAAGTCGTCAATGAAGACGAAACAGCGGGTAACAGAGGAAAAAGGAACATGGACCGGGAGATACCGGTAAGGGGGCCTGTTCTGAAGATTTTATTTAAAACCAGTACGGCAAGCGCAATGCCATAACCGATACACCCTGCCAAAAAACTGTGGACAACCGTATTGTCGGAGGCCAAAGGATTTTGTCCTCTTTTCACTTGTTGCCGCCAGAAAAGGCGATCCACAAGCGTTGAGCCTATCAAGCCAGGGACAAACATGGCCAGACCGATCAGTGACCATGTCAATGCTTCAAATGCATTATCGGGAAAAATTCTGGGGAGACTGGCAGGGGAAAAATAGGTGAAATAGTAGTAGTAAAGAAGCGTGGGCAGAAAAGCGGAACAGAAGATCACCATGCTGCTTTTCAAAACCGTATTCCAGTTTATCTCTGTGGCGGAGGCAAAGGATGCGGGACATAAACCAAAATAGGTAAAGGCAGTGGTTCTGTTCTGAGGAAGCTTTTCCGTCGATAGAATGCCGCAACTGATAAGCTGATAGCATTTCTTTAAAAGTGTATTCAATATTTTATCCGTTTCTGTCCGGATCGGTTCTCTCCAGGGATCAGTGGCGCCATTTTTCACATCATCTTCCACAAATTCAATGCGTTTGTCGATATCCTGTTTTAATTCAGAGTACTCTTTCTCCAGTTTTTCATAGAGCAATTTGTCACAGCAGTTGATATACCGTGTGAATTCTCTGTCTGCTTTTCTTTTTCCGATCATTGTATAAAGATAGCTTAATTTGCACCATTTGTGCCGTAATGAATTTGGGCGGTGATCGGTAAAATTGGATTCGCTGTTTTTTTCCTTTCCGATTGCTTCTATAACTACCTGTATATTCACGCTTTCAGGTTGAAATGCATTGTAGTCGTCTTCCAGGATCGAGATCATTCGCTGTGCTTCAAAGGGAATAAAGGCATAGTCCTGGAGCTTGTCTCTCAGTTTGGCCTCCCATGTTTGAATCACGGGAAAATTGGGCACAATACCAATGATAATCAGTGCTGCCCACACGTAGCTTTGGTCTTCGATTTTTTGGGCCATCTCCCTGGAGATATCTATTCCCAGAATATCGATCAAATCCGGGCATGCCAGCAATATCAGATAGCCTGCAAGCATGAACAGGATGTAGAGGGTTCTGTAGAGATTGAAGCGCATGAATGTGGTGTAATGTCTGGGCGGGTCGGTATATCCATATTTTTCTGTTTTATCTTTGGTCCAGGAATTGAAAATATTTGCTGAAACGATTCCTACGATCGCCATTCCGATCAAAACAACGATATTGCCGGGTAACATGTTTGTGTCCATATATTTTCCTCCGGATATGATGGGTTACGGCATTGGCGCATATACAGCATACCCGCGAGGGGGAGCCCAGAATTGCGCACGACCGTCCTGGGCGCTTATGCTTTCTATGGGTGTATCCATATTCGATCGCCCCCTCCAGGCCACAGGTTTAAAGCATGTATTTTTTCTTGTGGTGTCTACCCAACGGCCATGCCAACCGTCTTCCCGGGTATTGAGTACAAAAATGAGCCCCGGTTGATCATCCCAGCCGGATCGTTCCATGATATAGAGATCATCGCTGATAAACCGGGTGATGGTGTTCCCGCCTGCGAAGCGTTCATGAATACTTATAAGCGCATCTATGCCGCTGGGTTCGCCCGGAAGAGCGAGCTGGTATATGAAGTAGTCCTTCCAGAATATGCAGGGATAGCCCGGATGTGTCAGAATAAAGGCGTAGGCAAGCATCTTTTCTGAAATAACCGGAGGGTTCACATCGTCTCTGAAATCATGATTGTCGACGAACGTCACTGCATTAAATGGTTGATCAATGAACAGCGCACCCGGTTTGATAAGTTCGTGCAGGGAAAAACCCGGTGTATCACAGAGTTCTTTTAATCGGTAACGAAGGGGAAAATCCAGCGCGGAAACCGGATTGTCACTCCATGAATTGCACGAATGCATCCATTCGCGGATTTCCCGATCTCCCGACCACGATTCGCCAAACCCAAAGGGCCGCCAGTATTCCCAGTTGTTGTCGTTCTGATTTTTTCTGCCGTCTTCCGGTTTGTAGCGATATTCAAGCAGCGCCGTGATGATCCAGGACCCATACCCTTTCACCAGATCAAAACGGAATCCGTCAAAACCGATGTGCTCCACAAGAAATGCGCCATGTTCAAGTAGAGAGCGATAAACATCCGGGTTCCGATGACAAAGATCCGGAAATCCGCCAAAGCGATCATGGCCATCGTATGATTCATACCTGCTTGGGTTAAAGTAGGTATAATCCCGCTGAAATTTCCCGCTGGCAGGCATGAAATGTGTGTAGTATTCAGAAGCTGTATCTGGATTGTCCTCCAGGCTGCCACCGCTGCAGTGATTGTAAACCACGTCCGCATAGACCTGGATGCCGTTTTCGTGACAGCAACGAATCAGATCAACCAGTTGTTGCCGGGTACCGAACCCGGTGGGAATTCCTCCGCGCTGGTCAAATTCCCCCAAATCAAAAAAATCGTACGGATCGTAACCCATACCCAGGCGCTGGTCCCCCTTGTGCGCCGGGGGAAGCCATAATCCGGTGATCCCCGTCTTTTTGAGCAATGGCACATTTTCCCTGATATGGTTCCACCAGTTTTCTATCCGGTTTTCCTCTTTGTGGCAGTCCCAGAAAAATCCCTGCATCATAACGCCCATCGTTGCACCTCCTGTTCAGTGCAAATCTTTTTAATATCATACGGTAATTTTTTCTATTTGAGACAAGTATTTGAATATTTTTTTCAGGCCTGAAGAATAATGTTACGTAAGTAATCAGGATGTTTACCCTATGAGTGATCCCATATATCGCAACATAATCGTTGTCAAAGGAAATCGCGTTTTTTCTCTTAACTGGACTTTTAAATCAGGTCATCCAACTTGAACTCTTTCAGATAGTGCATCAGTCTGCTTTTTCCTTCTTCTTCAAGTTGGGGACAGTCCTCCTGCGTTTTTGCACCTTCAGCGATTTGTGTGGCAAATACCATGCAGGTCGGGGCGCCGCATTTCTTGCAGTTCGTTTTGGGTAGAATTTTCAGGATTTCTATAAGATTCGGTTTGGGAAGTCCTTTCTCGCTGGGCACAATGTCATTCCGGTTTTCCCAGGCGTCGTTGATTTCCCTTTTCAGCCATTCTAAAATCTTATCTGCTTCCATGTCATCTTTCAGCGCATTAACGGCAATCTGTCTGGCCTCAACCGTAATGAGTTTGCCGTGGGTTTTGAAGGTCACCGCTGGCGGATCTTTAAGATACTCAAATCCACCGAGGGTGGCATTCAGATAGGGAAGAACCTCTCCCACATCCTGTTCAAGCTGTGCAATGCAGTGAACGCCTTCAAATCCCGGATTACATTCTACGCGGAATATTTTTTTTGTATAATTTTTCAGAATCATGGGTAGTCTCCAAAGGGTTGATTTATGAATCATTCCTTTCAACAGGTTCGCACACAAGAACTTGCCGCTCATCCACCTGAAACCGGCATTCCTGTTCAAGAATTTCTTTGAGTTGCTTTCGTGCACGGTGCAGTCGGATTTTGGTGTTTTCAACACTGATGCAAAGAATTTCGGCGATTTCTGCATGGCGGAACGTCATGATGTCATATAATATAAGAACGGTTCTCAGGGCCTCCGGTAAATGGCGCATTTTTTTCATTTACACAACTGCTCATTGACCATCGCCAGGATGAATTTTTTTACACCTTCATAATGCTGGTTGTATATATTCCAAAAATCCATTCCCAACTCCAAAACGTGTTATGCACAGCATGGGTTTTTTTCTGCCATATTGCAGAAACATTTTGTGTCAGCGTTTTTTTTTCGCAAATTCTCCCATTCATTGACGCTGGTTTTCATTGCCAGACTGGCTCCTTTTTTGACCTTTCTCCAAGGTCAACCGCATTTTTGATTTCTTCCGGCGTAACCCCTTGTTCCAGTGCCTTTTCATAAAGATGTTCAAAACATGGAATACAGTTTGCTCCGATTGCAGCACCAATGCAAATCAAAATATCCTGCTTGCCTGTCATGATTTTACCTCCGTTCTTTAAATGGTTTATCTGTAAGACGGAAAACCCGGGTAAAAGGTTACAAGCGGATTTGAATTTTCTTGCTATCGATTTCAATGGTCGAGAGCCCGGTGCGTTTAAAAATCAAAATTTGCGAGCAATGTAATGGAACTCTCTCCAAATGTTCTTATCTCCAACCCAATATCTGTTGCGTTGTTTACCTTGAATTCAATTCCCCCAAAAAAGAAAAACGGGTCATCTTCATCATGGTCTCCGCCATTGTCAAAATCGATTTCAACCATGGATATGGAAAATCCGAAATAGCCCAGGAATACATCAGTGAATTGATGATTTGCGCCGCAGGCAATATCTATCTCAGTTACGTCAAAATCTGCACCTGAAAAATCTCCCGAAAAATGAAAAATTTGGGCGACAATACCTGCATCGATATTATCCTTTTCATACACCTTTATTTTGGCACCTGCGCCCCATGCAGGCTCATAGTCGCTGTCAGCGGAACCAACTTCGAATTCAGCAAATCCGATGCGACCGAAAATATTGACTTTCCCGGAGATGCCATATGTAAATTTAGCCAAAAGTCTTGTGCTTTCGAGATCTGTGCCCTCATCCATATCCTTGTCCCAATTGTCCAATTCGGCTGTAACCCTCCATCTCCCCTCCGGGACACCTGGTAATGGATTACCAATGGTACCGGCCGTTGAAACTGTGGCCAAAAGAATAAAAATAACGGACAGCATTGAAATCAAGGTAATTTTTTTTTTATTCATTTGATAAACGCCTCTCATGTTGTATACGCCTCTCGCAAGGAGCCGGCCGGAGAAGGAAACCTCTTCCTTTTCAAAAGTCTTGCTCATATCTTCTTCCAATTCATAAATACCTCTTTACGTACTTTCCTGTCATTCAAAATGCCTGAGTGCATCTGCCACAGTCTTATTTGCAGCATTTTTTGACGGAAAATAAGCGGTTATTACCGTGATGAGGAGGATCAGACTCATATTGAACAGAATGCTCAGCGCACTGGGCAGAAAATAAAGCCTATGATCGACAAGCAGGATATTCATAAAGCTGGACGCATGAATTTCCCAGGCTTGTGATAATTCCATTATGGCAAACGAAAGGACAGTGCCTGTAATGGTAGAAAAAAGAGCCAACAGAAATGTTTCGGTGATGATCAGATTGCGGACATCGCTTCTTCGCATGCCAATGGCCCTGATGGTTCCGATTTCACGGGTTCTCTCTTTTATTGTCATTCTCAACGTGTTTACAACACCGATCAGAATGATGAAAAACAGAATGATCACTGCAAGGAACGTTATCAGATTGAGCACTTTTTCCAGTTTGATGATATTGCTTGCCGTCTCATGCATGGTGCGGATATCCAGTGCAGATATGTCTTTTTTTTTACTCATGAAATCCCCTTCGGGAATGCTCATGGTGATGCCTCGAAGGGCATGAACGGTTGTATTCCCTAACGGGTACGTTTTCGTTATATTGTTCATTTCAATGATGTTCACTTGTGTTCTCCGGCTTTTGATAGTCTTTCTCGAAGAGGTTATAATGATAGGAATTTATTTTTCGGCGACAGCTTATGTTATAAGAGGATTGGGTGTCAATAAATAAGTACTGTTATATTGGCTATTGATTGCTTTATGGGAATGGATTATCAAATAACGATGAGATCGTAAAAAAATACAGAAACCTTTTCAGAAATGATTATAAATGCCATAAACAGGACAAGCCATGGATAAATCGCATGATGACAGGGGACGGGACAGGAGAAATTCGTTACGGATCTGGTACAGAAAAGATGAACGGCCGGTGATTACAATCGGAAATGTCGATTATCAAATAACTGATCTCAGTGAAAATGGATTCCAGATGATTTATACCCCTCCGATTGCATGCG
The DNA here is from genome assembly GCA_018816735.1 of Pseudomonadota bacterium. Taxonomy (GTDB): domain Bacteria; phylum Desulfobacterota; class Desulfobacteria; order Desulfobacterales; family JAHIVH01; genus JAHIVH01. The sequence continues at coordinate 69,131 of JAHIVH010000123.1, forward strand.
GGGAGACAGTTGACGGTGTCATCCACCTTGTTGGCGGGAGCAAAACAAGTGTGCATGGCAAAGCCGTATGGACATCAAACGATAGAACAGGTGTTAAACTCAATACACCGCTTCCCAGACGATTGATCATACAAGAGCATAAAACATGTGTGGAAAAGAAATATGCAAGCGGTTAAAAAAAAGGCAGAGTCATTGATGACCCTGCCCTGAATATTCTCTGCATATAACAGGTACTATTTCTGCAGCCTTTTCCTGAACCCTGCAATGGCAACCAGGCCAAAACCAAGGAGGAGCATTGTTGCCGGTTCGGGAACAGGAGCCGGTGACGATGATGACGAGGTGGCGAATACAATATCATCCACGCCGATGACATCTCCGGTGCCACCATTAAAATCAGTGAAGACAACCGACATGATATCGTTGCTGTCGCTGATCAGTCCCATAAAATAAATATGGTTCATCTGGTAATTTTGATTGAAACTGCTAAAACTGCCCAATGAGGTTCCTGTACCACCAGCCCCGGTAAAAGCTTCTATAGTAAGAGATTCTTGTCCTCCAGATGCGCCAAAATAATCAATAGTATTTAAACCAAACCCTGATACAACGCTATCAAATGAAACAGTCAACTGCCACTCTCCGGAACCGCCATTCAGATAATTTGAGGCACTATGAAGCCCTTCGCCCGAATTCAGGATTGGGGAATACACGTTGCCCTGGGCAGGGCCTTCGCCAAAAGCCACACCATTAAAAGCGCCTGATGCAGTTAATGTGACACCATCGGTGCCTTGATAAAAATTGCCATTCAATACGCCTGTGGACAGGCTGTTAAAATTAACATTGGCGTTTATGACACCGCCTGAATTCGTCACAGCAGTTGCCCAATCAGTTGAATTCGTGGATGGCGAATCCACGTACCCTAAAAGGGCTGCATCTGCCATCCCGGCCACACCTAAAATCAGTAATCCCATCATCAATACTGCTAAAATTTTTTTCATGAACAATCTCTCCTTTAATTCAAAGTAATTCAATGATTTGCATTTCAAACTTATTGTACTCAACAGCAATATTTGTGCCATTGGTTTTGATTCTTTAAATACCTAATATTTAAGGTATGTTATAAACAAGCATTTTTTGGCGTAAAGGCATTTGTGAACTGAACTACATAAAGGTTGGTAATTCCCTTTTACTAGTTTTCTAATTCACGAATCCGAATCATACAGTGAATGGCTTTCTTTGGGAACCTCTTCACCCTGATTTTGTTTTAGACGCCTTTGATTCGATTTTCTGCCAGATATCAACCAGGCGGTCTTCATAACCACGCGTATGGATAACTCGCAATTTCTTGGTGTTGCGCCCGTACCTGCTGTTGCCAAAGACGCTGGTCACGCAATAACGCGACAATCCGTTCGGCAACAGCGACGGTTTGGGCTGATTCGGCATCATCCTCTGATAGGGCATCCAGAAGCCTGGGGATCAGTAAATCATCAATTTCAACCGGGCGAATGGATCGGATCATATCGCGATAAGCCGTAATTTCTTCGGTATCCATGGCACCCAAATAATAGAGACTTTGTTTTGCCCGCGTTTTATGAATAAGACCCTTCAGGTTTGTTTCAGCTGGATATTGGCCTTGACTGTATGAAGATGTCTGGATGGCTTTGAAACGCTTTTCGGTCTGGGTGGACAAGTCCGCATACTGGTGGGCGATAAATGTCTGCAGGCCAATATAACAAATGGCCAAAACAGCTAAAATGACAAGGGGCAAACGTGTTCGATGATTCCTGATATTCATGCCTATTCCTTTCCGTTAAACGTTAAAATTTTTCATGGCAGTTGAATAAAAGTATTCAAACCTGAGAACTCAATAAAACGAACGGGTGGAAAGCGTTTTCCCATCTGTTTCCATACGGATCTGACCCTGTTCATCGGTCCGGAAAATCCGGCAGTTCCGGTTTTTCAATCGTTCCAGAACCCTGTGCGAAGGCATGTAAAACCGGTTGTGCCATCCTGCTGAAATGATGGCTGCATCGGGCTGAACCGCATCAATAAATCGTTTGGTGCTAGATGTTTTGCTGCCATGGTGGGGCAGAAAGAGGACCGTACTTTTAAGGCCATCTCCGGCTGTTTTCACAAGTTCTTTTTCCGCTTGTTGCATAATATCACCCGGCAGCAGAAAGGATATATCCTGAAATGTGAGTTTGATGACGACAGAAGCGTTGTTGGACGTCCGCCATGAATCAGACTTGGCCAGGGATTCAATGGTGACCGGTGGATAGAGAATGTCAACATTGACACCGTTGATTGTCTGGTGACGGTTAATCCCGGAAAAGGGGAGATGTGAAATATTTTGGGTGTGTACCATCCGTTGAAATTGTTTGTAACCATAGGTGTCTTTTCTTTGATCATTGGTAATCAGGCGGTTGACCTTAAACTGGTCAAGAATATGGATAAGGCCGTTCAGATGGTCGCTTTCCGGATGGGTGAGCACTACCGTATCAAGGGTTTTGATATTGTTTTGCAGGAGAAACGGTGCCACAATGTTTTTTCCCACATCAAAGACAGCGTTGTCTGAAAATCCGCCGCCATCTATGAGCATGGTTTTGCCATAGGGAAACCGGACAAGGGTGGCACTTCCCTGGCCCACGTCAATGGCCGTAACAATAAGCGTCTTGTTGAAAAACCGGGTATGGAGAAGAACTCCGGAATGGACGATCACAGTCAGTACGGATAAGGCCAGAATGATCGTCGCTGTTTTTTTTTGAATAGCAGGCGGATTGGCTTGGGGCGAGGGGCTATTCTTTTGCAGGAAATCATAAAGGAGTGCCATTCCTGAAAAAAAGGCCAAATAGTAACAGGTGATCATGATCGGCGTCGGGGTAATGGTCATGATTGCGGAAAACGGCAGGCCTGCCAGGGCGCGAATGATAGCAATGCCCATATCAAGAGAGACCAGGGCAAGATGGATAAAGATATCTGAAAAGAAAGGCATGGCAGGCATGAAAAAGATGGAAAGGAGTCCCATCGGTATGACGATGAATCCGAAAAGGGGCACAAGAAGGAGGTTTGTGAAAAGACCTATGGTCGATACCTGATTGAAATAAACCATTGTGAGGGGCAGTGTTCCTGCGATAGCGAAAAATGAAACCAAAATGAAGAGACGCAGTTTTTTTGCCATGCTGTTTTTCAGGCCGGCCTGATTTTTTTTTATCAGATTTGCTGTTGCATGTACCCCAAGGCAAATTGACAGAACCGCCATAAAGGACATCTGAAACGATATGGAAAAAAGGGCATCAGGTGACAGCAGAAGAATGAAAAGGGCTGCAATGGCCAGGGTGTTCAATACATTTTGTTCCCGCTCTGCCAGAAGGGATAGCAGGAATACGGACACCATGATGACCGCCCGTTCAGTGGAAGGACTCATGCCGGAAACAAGGCCGTAGCCGACGACAGGGATAAAGGCTATGAGTGCCGCACCTTTTTTTGTCCAGGCATGCCATAAAAGAACCGGAAAAAAAGAGAGCAGCCATCTAAATAGAAAAAAGGAAAATGAGGCCACAATACCCACATGGAGACCGGAGATGGCCAGAAGATGGCCTGCACCCACCCTGTTGAAGTCGTTTCTTAACCGGTTTGATATGGAATGCCGGTCGCCGGTGATAAGGGCTTTAAGGACGTTTTTCGCATCGTCTGATCCATTTTTCCCCGAGATAGCATGCCCAATATGGTTCCGGATCATGTCCACATAATGGCGAATGTCTTTTTGAGTCGCCTTCTCCAGTATGGCAATCGTTTTTGTATTGGCAAAAACCGTACCCCATATGCCTTGATAGGTCATGAAACGTTTATAATCAAATTGTCCCGGATTCCCGAAATTCCTGATGGGTTTGAGTTTGCCTTCAAATGACAGCCTGTCACCAGTGGACATATCCGGTATGTCTTTCATGATGGTGAGACGGATATTTCCGGTGACAGGAATTCGGTGGGTATCTTTTTCAAGATATTCTGTCCTGATAATCAGCCTGGACCGTTTTTCCGTTTCAGCCGGGTTTTCAATAATTATGCCTGTAATCGTATATTTTTCGTCTGTGGCAAAGTGAATGACATGGTTTTCCGGAAAGCGGGGAGATATTTTTTCTTCTATCAAAAGCATGCCTGAAAGGAAAAAAAGGAGCGCACACGCATAAATAAGCGGTTTGTTAAGGATACCGGAGGCAATGACTGAAACCACAGCAACAGAGAGCAGGGGGAAAAAATAACCATGCGGCAGGCTGGCTTTTGAACCCATGCCTATTCCTGCCATGAAAGACAGAAGAACCGGTATTACCGGCCGGTGTGAAAAGAGGATTCTGATAAATGTTTTTTTATCAGGCGTTTTCATGATATGACACATTGGGCCGTCCATGAATCCGTACCCGTTTACCGGTTTTTTCAAGGGTTCAACAATTCAACAATATGAGGCCGGGTATCAGCCTTTGATGCGCCAGATAGACGCCCCTAGTTTGGAAAATTTGTCCTCGATCAATTCATATCCCCTGTCCAAATGGTATACCCGGTTTATTTCCGTCGTCCCTTTTGCCACAAGACCTGCCAGAACGAGTGATGCGGATGCTCTTAAATCCGATGCCATCACAGGGGCGGCAGAGATTCCTTTGACGCCTTTTACCAGGGCCACATTGCCTGCGGAGAGGGTGATGTCCGCTCCCATGCGTTTTAATTCGCTCACATGGATAAACCGGTTTTCGAATATGGTTTCCGAAATCACGGACAGTCCGTTTGCAACAGACATGAGAACCATGAACTGGGCCTGCATATCTGTAGGGAAACCCGGAAAGGGGAGAGTTTTGATATCAATACTCTCGATGATGCCATTTCCTTGCACACGAACGGCGTTTCCTTCTGTTGTCACATGGGCGCCGGTCAGTTTTAATTTATGGATGATATTCTCCATATGAGCGGGCTCGCAGTTGTTGAGGATAATATCGCCATGGGTCAATGCAGCGGCCACCATGAAGGTCCCTGCCTCGATTCGGTCAGGGATAATGGTGCAGGTTAGCGGTTGAAGCGAGGTCACGCCTTCAATGGTTATTTTGGATGTTCCCACGCCTTCTATTTTTGCCCCCATCATGGAGAGTGCGTCTGCCAATGCGCACACTTCCGGCTCTCTGGCGGCATTTCTTAAAACAGTTGTCCCGTCTGCAAGGACAGCAGCCATCATCAGGTTTTCCGTTCCTGTAACAGAGGGGATGTCAAAATAGATTTCATTTCCTTTAAGGCCGTTTGTGGATGCTTCAATATACCCGTGCTTGAGCTCAATATCTGCGCCAAGACGGGCCATGCCGTTTAAATGGAAGTTGACAGGCCGTTCACCAATGGCGCAGCCGCCAGGGAGGGATACTTTGGCTTTTTTTAATCGTGCAAGGAGAGGCCCCAATACAAGGATGGACGCACGCATTTTCCGGACAAGATCATAGGAGGCTTCATATTTGGTGATACCGCTGGCATTGATTTGAACGGTTGTGCCCTGGGACTCGATTTTTGCACCAAGATCAGAAAGAAGCATCAGTATGCTTTTAATATCCCTTAAATCCGGCACGTTATGAAATGTACAGGTGCCATCCACAAGAAGGGATGACACAAGAATGGGCAAGGCTGCGTTTTTGGAGCCACTGATACGAACCTCGCCGTTCAGGGAACGACCTCCCTCAACCATTATTTTATCCATGAAAAAACCTCTGTTATTTTTTTAAGGCCAAGTTACAAGTTTAGAGTATCTTTATATCATTTGCGGGTTTCGGGCAAGGATTCGTGCATAAAAAAAGCGCTTCCTCAGGTTAAAACAAGAAGCGCTTTAATTTTAAATGATGTTGATGTGCGTATCCGGCTTTCAGGGTATATTAATGGTGATCGCCGTGGCCGCCGCCTTTCCCGGAAACCATATCCAGAATGGTTTTTCCGATGCAATAGGTCAGTCCCAATGAAATAATGCCGATCGCATACCACATGCCACCCAGAAATACATAGTGGCCCATATCCCATACCCACTCAAATGAAAAAGGAAACATGATCGTCCTCCTTAAGCCGTTTAATTAATCTTCGACCGGGTTCAATTCCCGTTCCTGAGGAAATACCGGTAAATATCGGTATGCCAGCGATGCCAGGATAATGCCATATGCCACCGGAAGGATGGTGGTTGCCACTTCCTGCCAGCTTGGCATATAAGCAAACCAGCCTTCAAAAGGAAGCACCGGATGTGCCATGACCTGAAGCACCATGACCCACCTGTTCAGGCAAACGCCCACAGCCGCAAGAATGATGGCTATGAGTAGAAGTGCTTTGTTTGCCCGCCAAGATTTATTGGTCAGAATAATCGCAGGTACGATGCCGCCAATAAAGAGTTCGGCAATGATGATCCATATGGTGTACAGGCCGCTTCCGTCCGAATAAAAATCCATAAAGGTCAAACCCTTGGACGGCGCCGTAACCGTTGCCCAATACCAGGTGTCAACCAGTTTTGCAACCATGTATGACGCGATCATCCAGCCTGAAATTTTTGCCAGAAGATCAATCACATTATCCTTGACCAGTTTTTTTCCGGTAATGCCTTCCATGATTTTCGTGAGAAGAATGGTAAAGCAGGGGCCGTAGGCTGCAGCTGACCATGTGAACAGGAAGAATGTCCAAGGCCAAACCAGAAGGTGTTCCCTGAATGCAAAGGGCCGCCCAAAAAGAACGCCAGCCACACCGCCCAGTGATCCCTGATGGAAACAGGACAGGAATGCACCTGTGGCCGCAAACACCGCCATGATTTCGTGCATGTTGTGGGCCAGGTTATGGAAGAACGGGATCTCGTCAATCTGTTTTTGTTCAAGAATCAGCGGAACGAATTCAATGGCAAGCACACTGAAATAAATGGAAAGACAGAAAGCCACTTCCGCCAGCATGGAATGAACGTTGACATGCCAGAAAATAAACCAGCTTCGAATCGGCTGCCCCACGTCGATCCCAAGGATGAGCAGCGCCGAGCTGTAGCAGATGAACCCGATCACCACAGCAAAGTTGATGATATTTTTAAGCTCATCTTTTCCAATGATGTATCTCAGTAAACCGGTGAAAAAGGCGCCACCGCCAAGTGCAATTACCGCAAGGTCCGCCCATATCCACAAGGCGAATCCGTATGAATCGTTCATGCCTGTCTGGTTTAGGCCTTTGAACCAGCAAAGCAGCATGGCATAAACGCCCCATAAAAGTACAGCCCCTACAATTAAAATACCTATGGAAAATTGCGGGAATGAACAGCGCTTAACTCCTTTGGGTATTAATGCTGAATCCATAAGTTTTGAACTCCTGATATAAAAATTAGTGTTAGTCGTATATGCTTTTTAGCACCGTCTTTCGGGGGGTGTGTTGAGCACGCCGCCGATCTCCGGATTTTTAATGATGCCCTTTGGGTTGATGATTTCCGATTTCCCCTGTTTTTTCTTCAGGAAGATAATTATCACCCAGCCGCCTGACCCATTCCTTGCTGGACAGGTAGTATATTTTGGGATTGGTACCCAAGCGCTCCAGAAGCCGGAATGCATTTGTCGCTGTTGGTTTGCCGCCATGTTTTGAAGGCTTGACCATTTTATGCACCTGGTGGTGCGGATTGTTCAGATCACCAAACGTGATGGCGCCAGCCGGGCATGCCTGAGTGCACGATGACTGGTATTCATGTTCCTCAAGTTCCTTGCGGCCTTCATGATAGGCTTTGTCCATGGCAAGCTGGTATCTGTGAAAACATAAACTGCATTTTTCAACCACACCCCGCATCCGGGGGGAAACATTGGGACTTAAATAGTTTTCCATGCCTTCCGGCCAGACCGGATCCCACCAGTTGAAATACCGTGCATGATACGGGCAGGCTCCCATGCAGTACCGGCATCCAAAACATCGGGTATAAATCTGGCTTACGATACCGGTTTTTTTGTCGTAGTCGGTTGCCGTTGCCGGGCAGACAGACACACAAGGGGGATGGCCATGAGCGCCTTCACAATGCATGCAGGGTCTTGGCAGATAACATACTTCCGTGTCCGGAAAGGGTTTCTTGTTGGTCAGCCGGTATAAATGCATCCAGGTAATGCTGTCCAATTTTTTTGATTCGTCTTTCTTGAACGGCACGTTGTTTTCAGACATGCAGGCAACCATGCATGCGCCGCACCCGGTGCACTTGTCAAGATCTATTACCATCCCGAATTTGTTGGCTTTGTCGTTACTATGATTCTCTTTCATCTGAACCTCATACTATGTTTAGGCTTTGGTCAAATTTGCTCTGATACCCCAGGAAATGTCCAGACCAGAAGCAGGATCTTCAACCGGGCCGATGAGTTCGTTAAAATTCACGCCTTTTCCGGCAAGATAGTCGTCGTAGGCGGTATGCCCCAGACCTCTTGCCATTGCAATCACTCCCGGCATGATGCCTTCGAAGAGGTGAACCTTGACATTAACCGTGCCTTTGGGTGTCTTCAGTTTTGCGTATTTACCTTCAGACAGATTGAGTTTACCGGCGGTTTTTGGGTTGATTTCCACCAATATGTCATTGCCTTTCAGAACCGTATCTTCAACTGTCTTGATAAGGAAAGGCGGTGATCCGATATTCATATGGGCAAGTCTTAATGAATCATAAGGGATAAGGGTTAAGGGGAAATTGGCGGTGTCACCCTCAATGGCCGCAAGGCCGTTGTCTGTCAATGCCGAGAAATCGATTTTGTTATTGGATGCGATCGCGCTGTCCGCGTTTTCCAGAAAACCGTTTTCCTTCAATTCCTCCCATTTATCCCCCAGTGTTTCTTCAAGACAGGCTTCAAAAGACTCCCATGAAAATGCTTCCGCCACACTTCCTTCCAGAGCCTTGGCGATAAGTATCAAGGCATCACCGGTAGGTTTGGTGTCAAACCGGGGATCTACAACCGGTTTTGCAAGGCCAATGGCGGATTTCCCCGCTTCCGTAGAAACAATCACGTCCTCAAACCGTTCGAGGTTGGTGTGATTGGGAAGAATGATGCTGGCCATTTTGGCAGTTTCATCCATGAAAGATGAAAAACTGACGATAAAGGGTATTTTTTCAAATGCTTTTTTAACAGCAATGCTGTCTGTGAATGTATATAAAGGATTGCTTCCGGACACAAACAGCGCTTCAACCGGATTTTTCCCCTGAGCATTGACAATACCGGCCAGACGGTGTGCCAGGGACATGGTGTCTTTATATTGACCTTTTCCTGCACCGTCAATTCTGTCTTTGCTGTTCCCTGTGGTGCCCGTTTCATCCATCTCCGGCTGGTCCCAGGTTACGTAATCCGGCAAACTGACCGTAAAGACGCCGCCTTTTTTGTTGATGTTTCCGACAAGGGTGTTCAAGGTGTGTACAGCCATGATTTGCGTCATGGATTCCGGAGTGTTTCCCTGTCCTTTTCCGCAGATCGCAATCGGATGCGATGCACGGGCAAAATCAGCGGCAAGGGCCATGATGTCTTCCGGCTTGATGCCGGTGATTCCTGAAACCTTTTCAGGGCTGAAGCTATCTGTCAGTTGGGTGAGCTTATCCAGGCCAACGGTGTTCCTTGCAACAAAGTCCTTATTGTATAAGGATTTTTTCAGGATAACATGGATCAGTGCCAGTGCGAGTTCTTTTTCGGTGCCCGGAACAACAGGCAGCCATTTGTCTGCTTTGGCTGCTGTCATGGAAAGACGGGGCTCAATCTGGCAGAGCTTCGCTTTTCTGGTTTTAAGCGCGCTGTTGGCCTTGATCATCCGGACAGGTGATTCCCATCCCTCGATAATGCCGCTGCCAAAGCTAAGCACGTAATCGGCATTGTCGATGTCAAAATTGGCTTCCGCATCAATACCCTGCATCTTCTTTAACGCCAGTTTGTAAGCATCTTTAAACGTGGCTTCGCTGATGAAATTGGGAGAACCGTAAGCTTTCAGGAATCGTTTGATTAATCCTGCGGTAACGCCCTGGTCTGAATCGGAAAGGAATGCCACGCTGTCTGATTTCCCGGATGATCTCAATTCGTTTAGTTTTGCAGAAACGGATTCGATGGCTTCATCCCAGGAAATAGTCTTGAATGTTCCGTTGCCGGTTTTCATCAAAGGCGTTTTTACCCGGGTCGGACCGTAAAGGAGCTGCAGGCCGGATAATCCGAGAATACATATGCCGCCCTTGTTGACCGGGAAATCTTTTCTGCCTTCTATTTTAATGGCTCTTGATGCGACTTTTCTGACTGAAATACCGCATCTGCCGGGGCACAGGGTGCAGACCGTATTTTCATAAGAAACCTTGCCATCTGTCGGCACAGGCGTCCACGACCAGTTCTGCGTCCATATGGCCGCATCATCCATTAATTTCCAGGGCAATGGTGAAAGGGTTGTTCCGACGACCCCCCCTGCAACCAAACTGCCGCCAAGTGTTAAGAAATTTCTTCTATCTATTTTCATAAATTCTTCCCCTGAACTTATATAGTAGGAACAAAAATTAACCGATCTTACAGATTATTATTTATGGCACTGAAAACAAGGTCCTTTGGAACCGGTTTCCCGTTCATGGCATTCTGCACAGTCATCCATCTTCATTCTGTCCCAGGTATTCTTTTTGAAGCCCCCGATATTATGTCCCCAGATATCTCTGCTGTAACCGGTGAGCCGGTTTTCCTCATATGTTTTAAGATTTTCTGAATGGCCGATATCTCCGTGGCAGGTTGTACAATCCATTTCCTTGTGGGCTGCATGGGAAAAGAAAACGCAATCCGGTTGTCTGGCATAGACGAGCCAGGGCACTTCCTCACCATTTGCGATATATTCCTGAACGAGCTTGATTTCATTTGGATCTTCGGTCTGCGCTTCTTCATGGCATTCAATACATTGGGCAATGGTGGGAACGCCTGAAAAACTGCCGTCTTCCCTGAAGAAATGACAGCTTTCACATCCGTCGGAAACCGCATCCATGTGGATTTGATGATTGAAGTCTATGGGTTGTTCTTTCTGGGAATACAGCAGTTTGGGAAACAACACCCACCCGGTAAGCAGGCTTCCTATCAATCCCACCACAAAAAATAGAATTACGAACCCGATTGAACCATTGCCATGTCCCTCTTCATGATTGTCAGAAGGGACGTCCTTTACGTTATCATCCGATGCACTCATGGGAACTCCATCATGTAATTGTTGATGAAAACTCTTTTGCCTTATACAAGGAGTCATCAATCTACATTTTGTTCTCATCCTTATTATAAAAAATGTAACCTGAAGAATGCCCCGTTGCCCCGTTTTCTTCAGGCTATAATTTTTATTTTTCCCATAAAAAAGAGAATTGAAAATGTTTCAATTGACTCAATATCAGCATTTCATTTTTGCTGAAGGCGGTACCTTACAACTAAATAAATGCGTTCGTCAAGTAAAAATCATTGACCGTAACTGTGCAGTCCGGGCAAGTAATTCACGCCGAAGTATGTGAATAGAACCGCGGCAAATCCTATAATAGAGATATATGCGATTCTCTTTCCCTGCCAGCCTTTCATCAGCCGGGTATGCAACAAAAGCGCATAGACAAACCATGTGATAAGGGACCATGTCTCCTTGGGGTCCCATGACCAATAACTTCCCCAGGCTGAATTCGCCCACACCGAGCCTGTGATAATGCCAACAGAAAGAAAGAGAAATCCGAACATGATCATTTGATATGTCAGTTCATCAATCATGTCATACGAAGGAATGCGGGCGCCCATCCCTTCACTGCTGTTCATATACTGTTTTGAAAGATACATGATGCTCAATCCGCAAGCGACAGCGAATCCCGCATAACCCAGAAAGCATGTAATGACATGGGCAATGAGCCAGTTGCTTTTCAAGGCCGGAATAAGCGGCTGAATACGATCATTCATGTTGGGGGACAGGGAGGCGTAGGCCATGGCAATGAAAGGCAGTGGGCTTGCAAACACGCTGATCGTAATTTCACGGGTTCTCCGTTCAATAACGATATAAATTATGGCTGTGGTCAGGGAAAAAAACACAAGCGATTCATAGAGATTTGACAGCGGCGCATGACCGATACCCTGTTGGTAGGATTCCACCCATCTCAGAATGAAGCCTGCAATATTCCCGATAATGCCAGCCAGTGTACTGGCGGTCCCTATTTTCCCCAGCAGGGATTTGTTGAAAATCCATGAGGAAATGTATAAGACGGTGGCTAGCGCATAGACAAAAGTGACGATTGACAAAATTAAAGAACTGTTCATAAAAATTTCCCTGAAAAATAAATCTGTGTTAGGCCGGTATGGCGAAGATCGCTTGATGTATGTTTTGTCATTTCCATATCACCGGCTGATTTTCGACAGTTTTTCTGTGATCCTATCGACAATGAACTTTATTCCCATTTTATTCTTGTTCGCCGTACCAGCGATCATGACCTGACAATTGTCTTTTTCTTTTTGAATTTCAACGCACAGTTTCTGGTGGGACATGAAAAATGTGATAAAGCATCCAAGAATAATTAATATAAACCCTGTATAAACAATATATACACCCGGATCTTTTGTGACCTGAAGACCGGTATAATATCGCTTTTCAAAATTTCCTGCAGATATGATGACATCCCCGCCTCTCATTTTATCAAATTTGGCGAACTGAACCGGTATGACAATCTGTTTGGGGTCACTGCCATCGGAGGTTAATTCGCCTATAAAGGTTTCTCCGATGTTATGCCCCCGAAAACGGAAAGAGGGGGCAAATTGTTGAAGCGTAAATTTTCCTAACCCTCCGGGAATATCGACTTCTTCTCCTATAGAAACGGATTTTGTAAATTCCATGCCGGTTTCTCTGGATGTGAACGTTAAGGAGACTGTTTCTGGCGCTGTGGTTCCATAACTGGATTGGAAGATGTTAATCCCCTGGTACCTAAGGGGCTTATTGACAATGATATCCTGTTTCAGCTCCTCTTTCCCATTTTCAAGAATGGTCAGGCTGGATCGGTATTCCTTGGGGGCGCCAGTGTCATAAAACGATACGTCAAATTTATCGCATCGGATCACAAAATCAAGCGCGATGGTTTCATTTGATTTCCTTTTATGGATGACATGTTCGGATGATTTTTCAGGAATCGTCATATAGCCTTCAAATCCATACATTGATCCGGCGAGTCCACCTGCGATCATGAGAATAATGCTCAAATGAACACCATATACGCCAAGTCTTGTCCATCTTCCTTTTTCCGAAAATATGGCATACCCGGTTTCATTTTTTTCAACGATGCATTTTGCAAACTTGCTTTCAATGATCTGAAGAAATTTTTCCACCAGGCTTTCTATGGGAAGCGTGGATGTGAAGTCCTGTCTGTTGCCGGCTTTTCTGAATTGTGCCAGATTAAAAACAGGTTTTTTGATAAATACAATTTTATATGTTGAGGATAATCTGTTCAAGGAACAGATGACAAGATTGGCACAAAGAAGCAGAAGGAGAAATTGGTACCATCTTGAATGATACATATCAAAAAGATCAAGCGTGCTGAACACGTTAAAGAGTGTTTCTCCCAGGCTGTGGTAATAGGCTTCCGGGGATTCATTCTGGGGCAGAATCGTACCGATGATAGAGGTGATTGCGAGGAGGAGCAGTGTGATCACGGACAATTTTACAGATGCAAAAAAATTCCAGATAGGGGTTAATATACTATTTGAGGCTGGTTTTTCCTCCATGGGTTATCCTTTCAGTAAAAAATGATTTTCAGCACCGATTGAAAGATTCCTGTTTCAGATCAGCGGGAAAACGAAACAAAATAAAGATCAGTGCATATCAAATTGGGAATTCATTATCAACTTAATTTGGCGTCAGCTTTTTTTGGGGTGGCTTGTCATGCTTTAGTTGCTTTGATCTCCCTTGGAAAGTTGAGGTTTTACAATGATGACAGCCGCTTTTTCATTGATCAGATACTGTTTGGCCAGATTGGTGAGGTCCCGGGATGTGATTGATGAATAGTCATTTTGAATGGTTCTGCTCCAGTCAAGTTGCTGAGGATAGCGCCATGAATTTTTCAGAACGCTGTTCAGCCAGTACGTGTTCGTCCGTCTCATGTCTTTAATGTGAGTCAGAATCGGATCAACGGCCAATCTCAACTCTTCTTCCAAAATACCGTTTAAACGTATGTCTGAGGATATATTTTTTATTTCATCTGCAACCATTTCTGCCTGGTCAGGCTGGACCGGGACAATGGCCTGGAAAAGTCCAAAAAACGGATAAGCCTGGCTGGAATTGTTATAAGCAAAGGGGGAGTATGCGGCCCCCAGTTTTTCCCGGATGGTTTTTCTGAGCCTTTCCGAAAATGCAGCGCCCAACGCCGAAAGGCGCCTGGTTCGCTCAATATACCAGAATTCATCTGTCAACCAGGATACAACCACAAGCCCTTTTGGAATATCTGTCTTAAGGTATTCTTCAAGTGTTTTCCCCGATGGAAATGAAAGCGGTGACAGGGGCCTTTGCCGTGAAGGTTCAGTTCGCGCAGGCAGTGATCCCAGATAGGTCCCGGCTGTTTCAATGATGCGGTCTATATCAATGTCCCCGGCAATGGAAATTTCAAGACAATCTTTATTAAATGAAGGGGCAAGCCAGTTTTTGACGTCATCAAGGGTAATTTTTTTAAACGCATCATAGGCTGGAAGGCCGAAACGGGTGTCTCCACCTGTGAAAAAGGCTTCCCCTTTCAAAGGCATCACGCCGTCCACTGTTCGTGAAAGGGACAGATATTGCTGACCGAATCTTTCCATGGCCAGATGAAAGGATTCCTCTCTGAATCCGGGGTCTGTAATATATGCATTGAGGAGCTGAAAAAGCAGGTCCGTTTCTTCAGATATGGTCTGGCCACTGAATATAAAATACCCATCTGCCACACTAAAGGCGATCTGTGTGCTTTTACCGGAAAGCGCTTCTTCAAGGCGTTCTTTTTCCATTTGGCCAAGACCGCTTTCGTTGATGACTTCTGCCGCAATCAGTGAGAGACCGGGGGTGGATTCCGGCTCATCTGATCGGCCATTACCGAATATGAGGCTGAAAACAACTTCATCGGCTTTAAAATTTGTTTTCTTGAGCTGAAGACGAACGCCATTTTTAAATTCAACAATGGTGATGCCCAGATCTTCTATGTCCTGTCTTTCGATGATCTCTCCCTGTGATTCGGGTTTTGAAGAATAAGGAAAAACCGGTTTGCCGTTTGTTTCAGGCATGACCACAGGAAGGCTCATGCTGTGTTGATAGGCCGATAAAATAATATTTTCCGCTTTTTTTTCAGCGTGTTCGATTTGAGCGTTCCCTGTTACCAGGATCAGCCTGTTGTCTTCTTTCCATAGAATTTTGAAAGCCTGATGGACTTCTTCCAGCGTCATGGCCGCCAGCATTTCCGAGTAGAGTTGCTTTTCCTGTTCCGGAGACTGAAACGTTCTGTCCTCATTGATATCCATGATAATCTGTCTGGCAATATCTTCGCTGTTTCGGGTGGTTTTTGCTTTTACCGTATTTTCAAGACTGGCTAAAAAATCGTTTTTTACCCTTTCCAGCTCGGATGCCGTAAACCCATATATAAGGGCTGTTCTCAATGTTTGTTCAATGGTACTGAGTGTGCGCTCCCAGTTTTCAGGGCTTGATGTGGCTGCGATTTCCGCGTATTCTATGGACTTGTAATAAATTCCTGAACCTGTTGATGCTTCGGTAAAGGGCGTTTCCGGTTTGCCGGTTATTTTATTCAACCTGTTCTGAAGGATCATGCCGGCAATCCGCTCGGTCAGCAGCTTTTTCTCCAGGGAATACGATTCTTTTGCCTGGGGGATGATATTCACCCGTTCAATGGTGACGGTTGTGCTTCCCGCTTCCGCTTCATAGTGATAAAAGGATTTCATGCCGTCATGCGATATTTTTCCCAGCTCAGGTTCGTCCCGGGCAGGAGCTCTTGGCTTCATGGAAGCGAATTTATCTCTGATCAGCGGGAGCGCCATGTCCGGATCAAAATCACCGGCCATGACAAGGACCATTTTTTCAGGCCTGTACCATGAATCATAAAAATCTTTCAGTAATTTTTGATCGGCATTTTTTATGATATTTTCATCGCCAATGGGCAGTCTTTTTACAAGCTTCGTTCCAGGAAGGCTGAAATTGAGGGTTTTCACAAACGTTCGGTAAGATACACTGTCTCTTGTGCGTTTTTCCGCGAGAACAATTTTCCCTTCCCTTTCAATTTCTGTCTCCTGCAAATGCGCACCTTCCGCAAAGTCCTGCATGACCACGAGGGCATTTTCAATTTGCTCTTTTGTGCCTTCCGGGAGGAGCATATCGTAAACGGTTTCATAAAACCCTGTATGGGCATTGGCATCTGCGCCAAATTGCATGCCGATACTCTGAAAATATTTGACAAGTTCACCCGGTTCAAAATGGGTTGAACCGTCATAGACCAAATGTTCCAGAAAGTGGGCAAGTCCCTGTTCATGATCGTTTTCATACATGGAACCGACCTGAATATCCAGGTGAAGACTTATCCTGTCCCTGGGCTCATTGTTTTTATAGAGGATATACCGGAATCCATTTTCAAATTCACCGGTGCGCATTGCCGGGTCTGGTGTGATCGCAATCGATTCCCTGGGCGGGGTGTCAACCGGCGTACCCTGGATTTTCCCGAAGATATTCCCGTGACCACAGCCTTGTATGAGGAGAAGGGTGATAAAAAGGAAAATTCGGATAAACCGGATTCCTGAACCGTATCCTTTTTTAAAATGAGTGGTTATATCCGCCATTTGCCGGTTGTCTGATTGGATGCTTGTCATTTGATAACTCCTTGCCGGCAGGGCCATATTTGACGAACCTTATGGAATACGGAATGGTCATATCGGCGTCACCGCATGTTGATCGTTCAAATTCCTAAAAGAATACTTTCCAGATATAGGCTGCAAAAAGCGCGGATGCCAGAATGAAAGCAAGGTAGGCTTTCCAGTTAAAGGGACGTTTTGCGAGTCCCACATGGTCGACTTTGCCTACTTTTGTATTGCATTCGATGCACGCTGTCGCATCCAGCTTGAGAATGGCAAAGCACTCGGGGCATCTTTTGTGTTTGAAATTTATTTTTTCGGCATTTTTTCTTTTAAACATGTTTATTTATCAAGAAATCCTTCCTTGATGGTAATTTCACTTTCACTCCTCAGCTGTGCCAGCCAGTCTTCAAATAGCCCGGATTCTTTTTTCTGTAAGAGGTTTGTTTTGATCTCTTCCCGTTCCTTGGCGAGATTTTCAGGATCAGGCAGTTTTCTTTCCTTCAGGCTGATCACATAATATCCCTTTTTGCCCTTTAGCACGGCTTCATTGACCTGATCTGGTGTTTTGAGCGTAAATGCCTCCTGGGATATTTCCCGTTCATACCCAATCTCAGGTATGGCTTCCTGGCGTTTAAACAGGCCTGTTGACTTGATGGCGAGGCCTATCTTTTGTGCCTCATCAGCAAAAGCCACACCTTTTTTAACCGTATTTAAAAATTCATTGGCCGTGTTTAACGCAGCATCATTTTGCATCTTTGCCACAAGGTCTACCCGGACCGATTCAATCACGTCTTTGAGATCGGGAACACGAGGTTCAATTTTTTCATCGAGCCGGATAATATAATATCCATCTTCAAATTCTTCCACGTCGCTGGTTTCCATTACAGGCAGACTGAAGGTAGCCTGGGCGAATTTAAAACTGTTCGGGATTCCCTTGATCGGATCTTTCTCGGAGAAAAAGTCTGTGGTCTCAACCTTTTGGGAAGCTGTTTCTGCGGCCAGACTGAGGTCATCCCCATTGACGATGGCTTCATAAATGGTTTCAGCATCATTATAGGCAAGAGTCCTGGCCTTCTGCGTTTTCAATTTGTCCGTAATTCCCGGTGTGGCCTCTTCTAATGATTTTTTGGCCGCTTCATTGACTTTTTCAACCTTGATAATATGCCAGCCGAATTGCGTTCTGACCGGATCGCTGATTTCGCCGGGTTTCATTGAAAATGCCTGGTCTGAAAAGGGTTTTACCATATCTTCATATTTAAAGGCATTCAAATATCCGCCATTTTCCTTGCTTGGACCTTCCGAGTATTTTTTTGCAAGCTCGGCAAAATCCTTTCCGGCTTTGGCTTCCTTCAATATATCAAGAATGGCGGCTTTTTTTTCTTCCTCGACCTTTTCACCGGATTCAACCGGAACCTTGATCAATATATGGCGGGCAGCCACTGTTTTTGGAGATTCAAATTCCTGTATATATTCTTCATAATAATTTTTAATATCATCCGGGGGGATGTCTACCTTCACCATGTAATCTTCCGGGTTCAGTCGAATATAGCTGGCCTTGGCTTTAGGTTCGGTTTTATATTTATCCCCGTTTTCCTTGTAATAGGTTTCGATCTCTGCATCAGAAGGCGAAATATCCTTTTTGTCATCAGGCGAAAACATGACGTAATTGATGTCAACAGCCGCATTCTGCCAATTATACCATTCTGAAATTTCACTGTCTGAAATTTTGACATTATCAATGACCATGGATCTCAGTTTTTCGATGGTCATGCCCTCTCTCTGCATGGTTTCAAATACGTCAGGAGAAAGGCCATTGCTTCTGAGCAATGTTTTATATATATTTGCGTTAAATGCGCCTTCATTTTGAAACATGGGTGTATTTTTAATGGATTCGGCAAGCTCTTCGTCGGAAATCCTGATTTTCAATTTGCCGCTTTCCTGAAGCAGAAGTTTTTTATCGATCAGCCGGTTTAAGGCCTGTGTTTCAATCTGCAGCATCTCAATCATCTCATCGTTCAAATTATTTCCGAAACGCTGGCGCATCTGGGCAACCAAGTTCTGATAGGATTGTTGATATTCGTCTGCAGAGACAGGCTCACCGTTTACTGTTGCGACATCCTGATATTTGTTTGAATCATTAGAGCCAACACCCCACAGCACAAAAACGATTACAATGATGCCTAAAAGGACTTTGACGATCCAGGATCCTGCGTTCTCCCGCATTAATCTGAGCATTAATTTTTCCCTCTACTCATTTTTCGGCTTCAAGAGCCGTCAAGAAAGTTTTTGATGATCATGGCGCCATACTGAATCATAGATACGGACCATGTTTTTCCAAACGTTTGTTAATCGCCATGTACGTTAAACAAATTGGTTTTTTGATCATGGCCATGAACAAAATTCAGGTAATACATTGTACAGGTGGAAAACCCTGAAAAAAGTTTTGCCACTTTTTTAAATTAAGTAGTTCTATTTTCAATAGGTAATTTTGTCAACACTTTCCATCATACCCAAAAGGGTGAAAGACAAAAGGCATAAAACAGGTTTAAGGGTAAACGGCAAAGGGTAAAAAGTAACCGGCAGGGCGAAGGGTGCTGGATAAAAAGGTGCCAACGGTTTTACAGTTTGCAAAATAATGTGACAGAATTTTTTTCCTGGATATGCCTGATCTTTTTTCCTTTGAAAAAAATAATCCTTTAATATCAGCCGGGTAAAAAAAAGTGATTTTTCAGGTATAGGATTTGCTATTAAATCAGCCAGAAGAGGGTTGAGCGTTGACACGGAGATGACTGAATTCAACCGAAATATTTTCACCTGAAAAGTATCAGGGGATCTTTGGAAATGAAGGGATTCTTTGGCATAATACCTGATAAACTGTTAAACAGCGTTATATGGGAAAGGAAATGTTTTAAAAAATCATAAATGGAAGTGTTTTAAATGGCCGTAAAAAAATGCCGAAAGGGATAAAAAATAGCATTATAGTTATTGACATTGAAGCTGAAATATACTATGGCGTGAGCAACATTAAAACAGGTTGCTTTGTTATACGTTTTTTGCCTGATATACGATATGGAGAACCTGAAAAGATTCTTGACTATGAATATAGCCCCAAAATACAGTTGACCCTTTTTTAACAGTTTCGTTTAATTCGATTTGTGATTGTTATCATTGTTTTCGAGTTGGGGGTTTCGCCTTAAATATATGAGCGGGTTCCCCCATGGACATGTGGCATAGATTGATTTAATAGGTATAGATAACTAGTTAGATATATTTTTTTCAATTCAAATAATATTCAGCATTTCAGTGATCAATTTTTAATCAGACAGAACAAGGTTCTATGAAAATTGATTCAGGACATTTTTTTTATTTTTTCCGTAATTTAAAAAGCATCTTTTCCGGCATCAGCGTATTGAAGGACGTATGACAATCGATGGCAATATTCGATTATTTCTGGACCGGACAGGAATCATAAACCGGTAGTATCAGGTGCAGATATAAAATAAGGAGTATATGAATAATGAAAGATACCAACAAAACCGATACGGATTCAACAGGCGGTTTCAGTGAATTGATGGGGAGAACTGCTGAATTATGGGGAGAAATGACCCGTAATTTTATTGACAAAACGGAATCATTTTCCAAGATGCCCGGTAACGGGAAAACCATGGTTTTTCCGGGGATTGACACATGGGAAAACCTGTTGAATACATGGCAAAAGTCCGGTGGTAATGGCAACGGTCAGAAAGACCAAGGTTCGACAATGAAAGGTATGCAGGATGTGTCGGAAAGCCTGAATAAAATTTTGAAATCCGGTCTGGCCGCCTGTGTAAATACTCAAAAACAATGGATGGAAAGTGCGGAGAGCATCAGTGAATCAATGGCCACATTTGATTCAAAAAATTCCGGTCCGGAGCTGTTCGAACTTTTTAAGGATATATACAAAAAGGAAATCAGCAAGTTTTTTTCCATTCCCCAGTTGGGACTGGCAAGATTTTATCAGGAAAGGGTGATACAGCTTGTTGATAAATTTAACCTTTTCCAGGCCAATTTTCTTGAGTTTTTGTTTTTGCTCTACATTCCTCTTGGACAGTCTTTCAAGGTGCTTCAAAAAACGCTTGCGGATATGAATGAGAAAGACACCTTGCCCCAGAATTTTAACGATTACTACCAGATATGGGTCAAAATGCTGGAAGAAAAATATATGGAGCTTTTCAGGTCAACCGAATATGTCAATGTGCTCGGGAAAGCCCTTAATGCCTTGAATGATTTTCTTTCAGCCAGACAGGCCATTACCCAGGATTTTTTAAAAATGTCCGGAATCCCCGTAGAGAAAGATTTGGATGAACTGTACAAGGATATTTATCACCTGAAAAAAAGAATTGGTCACCTGGAAAAAACCATCGAAGAACTGTCACCCAAAAAAAACAGCGGTAAATAATTTTTAGCAAATTATTTTTATATAAATCAGGAGGCACTATGTTTGGGTCAAAAGAGATTACAGAGAACTTCCTTTCAAAAATGGCTGATGGCGTGGAAATGTATCAGGACTATTTACAGAATGCATCAAGAGTGATGCTGGGTCCCCTTGAAACAACTATCAGTTCAACGCCCCATGAAATCGTTTACACGGAAGACCGGGTCAAGCTCAAACATTACACACCTGGGAAAGATGTGACTTCTAAAATGAAGACACCTCTTTTGGTCACATATGCGTTGATCAACAGGGAAACCATGCTGGACCTTCAGCCGGACAGAAGTGTTGTAAAGTCATTTCTGAAAGACGGCATCGAACTGTACATGATTGACTGGGGATATCCCACGCGAAAGGACAGATACCTCACCATCGACGATCATGTGAACGGTTACATGGACAATGTGGTCGAATTTATCAGAAAGCGGCACAATGTAGAAAAAATCAATTTAATGGGAATATGCATGGGGGGCACCTTTTCAGCCATGTATGCCTCGCTCTATCCGGAAAAAATCAAAAATCTGATCACCACGGTAACACCCACAAGCTTTGATACAAGAGACGGGTTGCTGCATACCTGGGCCCAGGGTATTGATGCGGACAAAATGGTGGAAACCTTTGGCAATATTCCAGCCGATCTCATGAATTTCGGATTTCTGCTTCTCAATCCGGCTCGCCTGATGATTGATAAATACAAAAATTTTATGGAAAATATGGGCAACAAATCCTATGTTGAAAATTTTGTCAGAATGGAAAAATGGATTTTCGACAGCCCTGATGTGCCTGGCGAAACTTTCAGGCAATTTATCAAGGATTGCTATCAGAAAAATCTTCTGATTCAGGGAAAAATGGAGATCGGTGATAAAAGAATCGATCTGAAAAAGATCACCATGCCGCTTTTAAATATTTTCAGTAAATACGATCACCTTGTTCCGCCTGCGGCAAGCAATCAGTTGACAGGTGCGGTAGGCAGCAAGGATAAGGAAGACGTATGCCTGGCCACAGGCCATATCGGCATTTATGTCAGCTCAAGGTTCCAGCAGGAATTTGCACCGCGTATCTCAGCGTGGCTTGGCCAAAGAGACACGGTTGAGGAAAAGAGAGAAAAAGTCGTCAAGCCAAAGCTTGCCGGAAAAGCGGTTGCCACGATAGTGAAAGATCAGGAAAAGAAACCGGAAATTCCGCCTGACATACCATCTATTCATCCCAATCCGCAAAATATGGAATTGCCTAATTTAACCCTGAAGCAAGCCTGATTGCACCCGGCATATTTTACATAAACATGATAAGCGCGAGAGGACGGTAACCACCCCCCTCTCGCGTTTTATTATTTTTTGCCACGCCTTATATTTAAAGCAGTCTAAGTCCAATTGAAACCTTCTGTCATTCGGATAGCTTCATATTTAACACCTTCCCGATTGACATGTAAATGACTATCCATTATGGGTTACCTGGGTCTTGAAAGGACAGAAGCCGGGAAAAAAGCAAAACAAAGGTTTGGCAGAGCTTATCAACAGCTCAGCTTCCCATCTTCAATTTTTTAAATCGCCGTGGGGTAATTTTTTGTAATGATCAGTATCGAAAATATTTCTAAAAGCTATGGGCATCAGGAATTGTTTGCTGATGCCAGTTTCAAGATAAATCCAAAAGAAAGGGTGGGGATTGTCGGAAGAAACGGACACGGCAAGACAACCCTGTTCAGAATGATTGCCGGCACGGAAACAGTTGAATTCGGGAAAATAATTATCCCGAAACGGTACCGGATTGGTTACGTGCGTCAGCATATTTCGTTTTCCAAAGAGACTGTTCTTAAGGAAGCCATGACAGGTCTTGTGGACGAGGAAAAGGATCAGGCATGGAAAGTGGAAAGAATTCTTTTCGGTCTGGGTTTTTCTGACGCGGATATGAATCGGCATCCATCTGAGTTTTCAGGCGGATATCAGGTTCGGTTGAATCTTGTCAAGGTGCTTGCATCAGAGCCGGATCTGCTTCTTCTTGATGAACCGACCAACTATCTTGATATTACGTCTATCCGGTGGATTGAACGGTTCCTTGCCAACTGGCCCCGGGAGCTTGCCCTGATCACCCACGACCGGAATTTCATGGACAGGATTGTGACGCACGTGGTGGGCATACACCGGAAAAAAATACGTAAGATTGAAGGGGATACCGGAAAGTATTATACGCAGATTGCGCTGGATGAAGAAATATATGAAAAGACAAGAATGAATGATGAAAAAAAGAGAAAGGAAATAGAACTTTTCGTCAGCCGGTTTCGGGCAAAGGCCAGACTGGCGAACATGGTTCAGTCCAGGATAAAGACCCTTTCAAAAATGGAAAAAAGAGACAAGCTCGAAAATGTTTCCACGCTTGAGTTCGCATTCAGGAGCCTGCCCTATAAAGGCAAACATCTGCTCCATGCAGAATCGCTTTCGTTTTCATATTCGCAGGATACCCCATTGATAGACAAGGTAAGCATTCATATAGGTGCCAGCGACCGGATTTGTGTCATCGGAAAAAACGGCAAAGGAAAAACAACATTGTTGAAAATGCTTGCCGGTGATCTCACACCCGAACATGGAAAAATAACGCTGACACCCGGTGTAAAGGCAGGATTTTATGAGCAGACCAATGTGAAAAGTCTTGTGGACTATCGAACAGTTGAAGAAGAAATTACACTTGCCCATGAAGATGTGGATCGCCAGCTTGCAAGAAATATCTGCGGGGCCATGATGTTTCAGGGGGATCTGGCCCTGAAAAAAATAAAAGTCCTGTCAGGCGGAGAAAAAAGCCGGGTAATGTTGGGGAAGCTTTTAGCAACCCCGCTGAATCTTATTTTTCTTGATGAACCGACAAACCACCTTGATATGGAGTCCTGTGATTCTCTCTTGGGCGCTATCGATAATTTTGATGGTGCAGTCGTCATGGTCACCCATAATGAAATGTTTCTCCATGCGCTCGCCGAAAAACTGATTGTTTTTAAAAATGACGCCATTGAGGTGTTTGATGGCAGCTATCAGGATTTTCTTGAAAAAATCGGTTGGGATGATGATGCATCAGACGAAATAAAAACAAAGGATGTCCAGGTTAAAAATCAGGATGACGGGGATGGCGCCGATATTTCCGCAAAACTCAACAAAAAGGAAATCCGTAAACGCCGATCGGAAATCATCAATGAACGTTCAAAAACACTCAAACCGTATGAAAAAGAAATGACATCTGTTGAAAAAAAGATTGAGAAAACTGAAGCAGAGCTTGAGGGATTGAATCAGGGCATGCTTGATGCGTCACAGCGTGGGGATGGAAAACGGATCGGAGAGATTTCTAGAAATATTCATGAGTGTCAGACACGGATTGAAACGTTATACAATCGTCTGGAAGAGCTTTCGGAAATTATTGATGAAAAAAGTGCCTGGTTCGATAAAAAATTGCAGGCAGAATGTGAATAGACGGGTTTATTGGGTTGCTTGGCCCAACGAACCCAATGAACCTCTCTTATTATTTGACACGGCAGCCATATGAAGTTATAAGTTTTATCAATATCTGCCATTTTGTGTTTCATGAAATCATAGGCAGTACCTAATGGACTGACATTAATCCGAGATGACGAGTATGAGTGAAGGTAAGTCGTTCCCGCATTTGGCATGGGGCATTGTATTGACGATGACGGGGTTGATGATGTTTTTTTCAATACCCGGCAAAATGCAGGATATTCAGGCAATAAAACAGTATTCCTCGGGCATGAATGTTTTTTTAAGGGTCAGTTTTTACCTCATCAGTATTCTTTTGACAGGTGGTGGGCTTAAAAAAGTATTCACCCATTTCAAATCTGGCAGGGAAGACTGATTTCGAGTGACGGATCATCGCAACCAAACATGTTGGCAAAAACAAATTTGATGAATGCATACCATGTTAAAAGATATTGATAATACAGGCTCAAACACCGATGTCAATGAACTGAAGTCCGAAGTTCAATACCGGACCAAGCTTCAGGATATCTGCAATAAAATATACTCTGCCCAGAATCTGGACGAGATACTCATCAACACCAAAGAAGAGATTGCCTCTCTTTTTGAGGCAGATCGCCTCACCATCTACTATGTGGACGGTGTGAAGCGGGAGATCGTCTCCCGGTTTAAATCAGGAGATGAAATCGCCGAAATCCGTGTACCGATTTCACCTGCCAGTGTGGCTGGTTGTTCGGTCTTTAAAAGAAAACTTTTAAATATTGCAGATGTGTATGATCAGGAAGAACTTGCCGGCATCGATTCGGATTTGAAGTTTGACAGCAGCTGGGACAAAAAAACCGGTTTCAGAACCAAGCAGGTGCTTGCCACGCCAATTAACTTCAAAAATTTTCAACTGGGCGCCATTCAGCTGATTAACCGGTCGGACGGTACCAAATTTACCAAAAAGGATGAAGACTACGTTCAGGAATTGTCTAAAATCATGGGGATTGCGCTCTATAACCAGAAACGGATAGAAAAGAGCAAATCCAACAAATTCGATCACCTGCTTAAAAATCAGATCCTGACCCAGAAAGACCTGACAAAGGCCACGGAAAAAGCAAGACAGACCGGAAAGACGGTTGAGGCTATTCTGATGGACGAGTTCAGCATAACGAAAAGCGTCATGGGAGAATGCCTTGGGGTATATTTTGATGTGCCTTACATTGAATATAACCAGAATTTAGCCATTCCCGGCGATCTTCTGGTAAATTTGAAAATACCATTCATGAAAAAAAATACGTGGGTTCCCATTCGTGCCCAGGGAGGCAAGGTCGTTATCGCCGTGGATAACCCGCAGGATGTTCAGAAGATAGGCGTGATCAAATCCCTGTTTCCCAAACATGAACTGGAGATCTGCTTTTGTTTTGCAGAAGATATACTAAGATTCATCGAACTTTTTACCCAGGATGAACAGCATCTTGCCTCCATGGATGAAATCCTTTCCCAGATGAAGGAAGATGAAGAGGAAGTTGATGAGGCAGAATCCGGTGTCAGCGAAGAAAGCAGCGCCATTGTGCAGCTTGTGAATAAAATCATCATCGATGCGCATGCCCGAAACTGTTCGGATATTCATATTGAACCCTTCCCGGGAAAACAGCATACCCAGGTTCGAATGCGCGTGGACGGGGCATGCAGTGTTTATCAAACCATACCCTATCATTACAGAAATGCGATTGTGTCCCGTTTAAAAATCATGTCAGACCTGGATATTGCCGAGCGTCGAAAACCCCAGGACGGTAAAATTGGTTTTAAAAAATATGGGGGACTCGATATTGAACTCCGGGTGGCGACCGTGCCGACACAAGGAGGGATGGAAGATGTGGTCATGCGTATTCTGGCTGCCGGAGAGCCCATTCCTCTTGAAAAAATGGGATTTTCAAAAAACAATTTTGAAAATTTTATAAGCGTCATCACAAAACCTTATGGCATTGTTTTTGTCTGTGGCCCTACGGGTTCCGGTAAAACCACAACCCTTCATTCCGCACTAGGCTATATTAACAAGCCGGAGGTGAAAATCTGGACAGCGGAAGATCCGGTGGAAATCACCCAGAAAGGATTGAGGCAGGTGCAGGTCCAACCCAAGATCGGATTTGATTTTGCCGCTGCCATGCGCGCGTTTTTGAGAGCAGACCCGGATATAATCATGGTGGGTGAAATGCGAGACAAGGAAACGACCCAGATCGGCATTGAAGCCTCCCTCACAGGTCATCTGGTATTTTCCACACTCCACACGAACAGTGCGCCGGAAAGTGTGACAAGACTCCTTGACATGGGTATGGACCCGTTCAATTTTGCGGATGCGATTCTTTGCATTCTTGCCCAGCGTCTGGTCAGGACACTTTGCAAAAAGTGTAAAAAGGAATATCACCCGGCCAAAGAAGAATATGATGAACTGGTCAGAGAGTATGGTGATCCTGTTACTTTTAAGAAAAATGAACTGCCTGATTATAACGACAACCTTGTCTTGTTTATGCCTAATGGATGCGATGCCTGTAACAACACCGGATACAGTGGCCGAATGGGACTCCATGAACTCCTTATGGGAACCAATGACCAGAAAAGAATGATTCAGGAAAGTGCCAGGGTGGAAGAGTTGAGGGGCCAGGCGATAAAGGACGGAATGACCACCCTGAAACAGGATGGCATTGCAAAGATTTTCAGCGGCCACTGCGACCTGATTCAGGTGAGAAAGGTCTGTATCCAGTAGCTTCCAAAAAGTTTAATTTTAACATTTACCGAGTGCATCAATCCTGATCCTTTTTCAATTCCGCGTGCATGAATTTTTCCAGCTGGTTTTCATAATAGGCCCGCTCCTTGGGATCAAGATCAAGGGCGGATTTTGAAGCCGCCACAGCTTCAGCAACCATGCCGTTTAAATAATAGCTTTCCGCAAGGGTATCCAGAGATTCGGGCGTGGCATTAAGCGCAACTGCTTTTTTCGATAGTGCCAATGCTTTTTGTGGATTTTGAATTGATTCATCATCACATGTGGCAAGAAGCCATGCAAGGTTGTTTAGCACATGCGGATTTTTGGGTGTGATTTTCAAGGAGGATTCATAAGATTCCACGGCTTTCGGGTAGTCTTTGACACTATAGTAAAAGTTACCCAGCAGGATGAGCAGTTCCGCATTGTCATGGGTGCTTTTAAGCTGGCTCAGAATACTCATTTCAGGGTGACTTAAGCCATGTCCCATCCCTTTGTCAGACAGGGTGTAGTGAAACATCACCCCTCCCAATATCAGCATCCCTGAAATATAAGCAGCAATGCTTTTCCTGATTTTAGCGTTGTGGCGATCGATATGAGACCTGTCAGCTTCGCATTTTTTCAGGAATTGAACCCTCTCTTTAATGCTGAAATGATGCCAGTTCGGCGTGTCCTCGGATTGGCCGCTGGTTGCCACGATTTTTGAAAATGTGGTGATCAGGTGGGAGGCGTTATCCATGAGTTCATAGACATAAATATCGGCCTGGCGTTCAAAATTTCTCATGAAATACCCGAAAATGAACCTGAAATAGATCACAAAAATCAGGATCATCACAAGGCTTAATCCTGCAGAAAAAGAAGTGGTCTGGTCCAGGCCGAGTTTGGTCAGCAACAGGTAAAATGGCTGGGTGTAGAAAACAGTCTGGACAATCGGATCCCAGATCAAACCTAAAAACAGGATGTAACCGATAAAAAACATTAAATAGAGAACCAGATGATATCTTTTTGCATGCCCGATTTCATGGGCCACAACCGAGTCAACCTCTTCAGGGGTGAGCATTTTTAATATGGCAGGCGTTACCAGAATATAGCGGAACCGTTTAACAAGGCCCATGATGCCTGCGGTCATCATCATCCCGCCAAAAATGGGCCAGGAAAGGATATTGGCATATTTAAGTTCTGCCTTTTTACACAGGTTTTCGATTCGCGTTCGATGAGGCCCATCCTCAAGGGGTTTGCATCGCCACATTTTCTGGACAATGGCTGGTCCGACAACAGATATCAGAAGGATAATTACCGCCAGATAGAAAAATTCTCCCAAAGGGGAAAAGAAGAATCGCTGGAGTGGCTCAAAAGGGAGGATTGCCATGATATCCGTAATGCCGGACATGATAAACCAGGGCAAAATAAGAGGAACGGCAAAGGAAAGCTGATAAATGATATGCTTCCGGGCAGACTCGTCACTTCGGTAAATATATTGTCTGATACGGTTCGAACTTGCCCATATAATCGCCAGATATCCCATCATGGTCAGCAGGCAGAACGCTGCTTTTAATGTGGGGATGAGGCTGAACGGCGGAAAGTCCAGTAAGCGTGTCGTGACATCAAAAATATAGATATTGAAAGATGTCAGGATAAGGGCAAATACAGACAGCCTGGCTATTGTTTTATTCAGTTTTTTATCTGTCATCAGACGGTCTGCTGTTCTCATCCCCCTTTCAATGCGGGTAAATAGCAGTCTGGCAATCAAAGAAAGGAGTATAAAAAGACCCAGAAAACTGAGCAGGGATTCAAAACGGCTGAAATCCGTGGTCAAGGAAGGCTGATAAGTGCTGAATATCAGAAGAACGATGATAAAATAAATAAAATTGGTGAACATGCCGTCAATCTTGTCTTTTAATGGGTGATACCGGGCAGGGTCAGCTCCGGATTATTTTTTGTAATATCTTTCCTTTTCACTGTAAATACACCCGCAGTATTGCTGCCGGTAAAGCCCTAATTCCTTTGACTCGTTGATACCGTCTTTCCATCCTTCCCGGAAATCGTAATAATAAAAATCGATGCCGGCTGATTTTGAAACCGATTCGGAAATGAACCGGATGGTGTCATGTTTCTGAAACTTGCTGTATAAAAGGGTCGTGGAAAAACAGTCAAACTGTCCTTTTTTCGCCATCCTGGCGGTTGCCATCAACCGGTCATGGTAGCAAAAGATGCAGCGGTCATTTTCCCTGAAGGCCGCACCTCTTAAAAAACCCTCCATATCATATCCTTCCTGATAAATGATTTTAAGAGAAACGGTTTCCGCCCAGCTTTTAAGCGTGTTCTCTCTTTTTAAACACTCCGTATAGGGATGGATATTATGCCTGTAAAAAAACCCCATGACATCCAGACCTTCTTTTCTAAGGATTTTTAACGGATAGATGGTGCATGGGGCGCAACAGGTATGAACCAGAATTTTCACAATCGTTCTCCGAAAATGGCTGTGCCGATGCGGACCAGCGTGGCGCCTTCTTCAATCGCTGCTTCAAAATCGCCGGTCATGCCCATGGAAAGCTCATCCATGTGTATGCCGGGAATGTTTTCCTGCACAATGCGATCGCTTAATTTTTTTAAATCTTTAAAAAAAGGTCTCGCCCGTTCAGGATCATCAAAAAAAGGGGGCATGGTCATCAGGCCCCGGACCGAGATATGATCAAGCTTTGCCATATTTCTTATAAGATCAATCGTGTCTTCTGTCTGTATCCCTGATTTGGTGGCTTCTTTGCTGATGTTCACCTGAACCAGAATGTTTTGAATTTTACTGATTTTTCCAGCCTGAATGTCCAGCTCCCGGGCCAGCCTCAGGGAATCTACCGAGTGAATCAGGTCAAAATGCAGCACAGCCTGTTTGGCCTTGTTCGATTGAAGGTGACCGATGAAATGCCAGGAAATGCTTTCTTCTTTGAGTTCCTGAATTTTTTCTATTGCTTCCTTGATATAATTTTCGCCAAAAACATCCAGACCCGCTGAAATGGCTTCCCTGATCAGGGGTGACGGTTTTTTTTTGCTTACCGCCACAAGCTTTACGGACAACGGGTTTCTGCCGCAGTTTGCGGCTTTTCTCTGGATTCGGTCTCTGATACGCTTGGTATTCTCATTTACCTGGGTGCCAATCATTCTTTTTTCCCTGACACATGAATCTGTTTTTCACCGGGTTGCATGATGATAACCGTTCTCTCCAATGGTAAACCCGATAACCTCTTCCATGATCAGCGTTTCCAGGATTTCGCATACCGGCAGGCCCACAACATTGGTATATGACCCATTGATCCGTTTGACCAGAAATGTACCCAGCCCCTGTATCGCATAGGCCCCGGCCTTGTCAAAGGGTTCGTCCGTGTTTATATACCATTCGATTTCTCTGTCCGAGAGCGTTTTAAAGATAACATCCGTCTGGACTGTTGCCGCGTGTTTTTTGCCTGACGATTCACAGATAATGGCATAGCCAGTGTACACCTGATGGGTTGCACCGCTTAATTTTTTAAGCATGTCCCGGGCCTGGTCTTTTGATTTTGGTTTGCCCAGGATCATATCGTCTATGACCACAATGGTGTCTGCGCCAATCACCCATTTTTCAGGATAACGGCTGGCAATATCCGCTGCTTTGTTTTCTGCAAGGATTTGAACGTACGTCTCTGGTTTCACGACCGGTATGGAGGATTCATCAAACGCGCTTGGCATGACACTGAATTTAAGGCCTGCCTGGGAAAGCAGGTATTTCCGCCTCGGCGATTTGGATGCGAGAATGATATTTGAGTCAACACGTGTATTTTTCATCCGGTCAGCGTACCAGAACAGATACCCTTTGGCAAGGAAATCGAAGGGCCGCATCAGATTGTTCTTGCATCAATGCCGTTAATCAGGTCAATTGTAATTCATGTTTTTTTTCATAAGACGTGTCTTGCCATTCCTGAAAAATATGGTAAACAAGTCAGATGCTTTTTATATAATTAAAGAACAACCGGACGGATAAAGGGCTTTATTTTTTTTAAATTCCTTTAACCCTGGCAGCCGGAAAATGAATAACAAATCAGAGATTAAAGGAGGATGACAATGCTGGACAATAAAATATTTTGGTATGGCAACATGATAGGCGCTGTTCTGGGCTGGGTTTTAATTGTTTACGGGTTAATGAATTCCTTTGACAGCGGCATGATGCGGTTTTTGTGGCTGATCGTTTTGATTGGATGGGGATTCGGGCATCCCATTGAACTCTCAAAATCACTTCCCATTGCCAAGAAAAAGAATGTGCCTTTGAAGGCCGCAGTCATCAAAACCCTCGTATTTGGCCTGACCTGGTGGGTGCCCCTTGAAAGAGGCGTGTTTGAAGACTAAAAGCAGACAGATGAGGATCTGACCTTGAGAACGTTTCGTTATCTGAAAACAAGAAAAACCGGGCATACGCTCTGGGTTGAAATTTACAATCCCAGAGTGAATTTCATCGTTACAGACATGCTGGAGGAACTGTTTCTCCTGATCAAAGATGTGGAAAAGGATGATTCCATCAGGGTGTTTGTCATGACAGGGGGCCTGGCGGATATTTATATCATGCATTTCTCCATTCCTGAACTTCAGCGGATCTCGGAAGACAATGAGAAAGTGTTTCTGAACCGGATGGTGAAAAACCGTGTGTCACGATTTTTTCTGGTTCATATGCTGAATTTCACGGGCTGGCTCATGGATGCTTCCGCCTGGTATGAATCCGCTACCCTGAAAATGGCCAAATCCTTCAGGGAGAAAGTGCCCAGCCTGTTTTTATGGCTTCAGATGACCCGACTGTATCTTGCCATTGAACGGATGAATAAAATCACCATCGCGGCGATCAATGGGCCATGCAATGGGGGCGGTGTTGAAATATCCCTTTGTTTTGATTTCCGGTTTATGGTCGGCGATCAGGGATTTGCCATTGGTCAGCCTGAATGCCTGATCGGTATAATTCCAGGGGGGGGTGGCACCCAAAGGCTGCCCCGGTTGATCGGAAGACCCAAAGCCCTTGAATGGATGATGCGGGGGAACCTTCTTTCACCTGAAGAAGCAAAGCAGATCGGGTTGATTACCGATTATTTCAACAAGGAAACATTTCGCGATACTGTTCAGGAATTTGCCGATCTGATGGGGAAAAGGCCGCCCGTGGCCATTGATGCCATTAAAAAATCGGTTCATGAAGGCATGAATGGCACCCTTGGAAAAGGCCTGGTCCTTGAGATGGTACAGAGCATCAGGTGTTTTGATACGGATGATGCCAAAACCGTTATAAAAAATTACATCAAACTCATCGAAGAAAAGGTTGACGTGCCGGAAGAAGAGAGAATGTCTCCTGCAGAACTGTTTGACATTATGGAGCATGCCCGGCTGGTTGAGCGGTTTTACGGGAAGTAGCCATAATAATTATAAAATGTGGTTCCCACCCCTTTGCTGATGATAATCCGGCAAAGGGGTGGTATTTTTTTGTGCATGACCAGGAAGGCTTTAAGACAGACATGGTTCGAAAAACAGGAATTATGGCAGACAGCCATGGCCAGCCCGAAACCATTCAGGCGGCACTGCGGCTCTTTCGGGAAAAAGGGTGCGACAGGTTTTATCACCTGGGGGATATCTGTGATACACGATTTCCGGAAACCGCTGATGCCTGTGTTCATCTGCTTCAAGAAAGCCATGTCAACGCGGTGAAAGGGAATAACGATCATATTGTTGTCGTTAATCATAAAGACCGACCGGACACCCCCATATCCCCCCAA
Organism: Pseudomonadota bacterium; assembly: GCA_018816735.1. GTDB lineage: Bacteria > Desulfobacterota > Desulfobacteria > Desulfobacterales > JAHIVH01 > JAHIVH01. The sequence continues at coordinate 102,406 of JAHIVH010000123.1, forward strand.
ACACTTGATTATCTGGCAAACCTTCCCCAGCGTCTTGCCGATGCCCAAGTCTTTTTTACCCATTCCCTGCCTTTTGTGGAAGAACTGGGAGCCGCTAGTATGGTATGGAGCATGGGCATTCATGAAAGCGAACGGTTTTTTGAGGAATACCCATGTGCCAGCCTGTTCCGGGGCCACAGCCACAATCCGGAAATCATGTTTCAGAAATCAGGGAAAGTGATCGTAAGAACGCTTTCTCCGGGTCAGCAAATGGATCTCTCGGATAAAATGCCGTTTGTAATCACATGCGGCGCACTCATGGCCTCTGTGTGCATGATCTGGGAACCGGATCAGAAGATCATACAAAGCCTGTCATTTTAACACTTCCGTCAACATGCGCTATATTTGGGCTTGCATATCTGGTTTTTTATTTCTATACACACATGATGCTCCTTTAACATTTGATTTAACTGTAACAATTATAAAAGGGTGATAACGATGACAACTCTCTCTTATGATACGATCAGAAATGATATTGCGGATTCGGCCATTATATTCCGAAGAGGCGAGGATATTTATGAAAACGATGATCTTCTTTGTGTGGAGAAGAGTGATAATGGGTTTTTTAAATTCAGATATGACGGGAATTACGGGGAGTATGAAATTGTAATTGACTCCTCAGATGCATCCATGCCTTTTTTATGTGACTGCCCCTATCCCGGAGACGGGTGCAAGCACATTGTTGCAGCACTGCTTACCGTGCTTGACATGAAACTCCATAAGGACGGGCTCCCGCCTGCTTCACAAATGCAGGATGATGGTGATATGGAGCCCATGCTGCTGACCCGCGAAGAAATCAGGGCTCAGGCGCTGGAAGACCGTCACAAACGGGCCAAAAGCGAAAAATTCAAGGTGATCCTTGGGGATATGTTCAAGGATGAACATCTGGTGGAAAGCACTTCCGGCAAACAATACACGGTTGTGATGCATGATCCGGAAAAAGGTGTCGGCCATTGCAGTTGCCCTGATTTTTTGTCAAACCGGCTGGGAATATGCAAGCACATGATCTACCTGAAAAACCATTTTGATACGGTCAAGAAATACAAAAAGCAGGTTCAAAAAGAAGAGTTTCCCTTTGCAGATATTTTCTGGGATTCAAAAACTGACACGCCGAAATTGTTTTATGATCCGCGATCTGTCAAAGACCTTGATCTGGTGAAACGGTTGACCGGTTTCTTTGATCAGGATGGCGTTTGTTTAAATGGGGATCTTGGCGCTTTTTTTCCACTGATACCAGCGCTTGAAGGGAACAAGAAGGTCAGAATCCAGCCTGAAGTCGTCAAACGGGTCGATCGATATCTGCAGGATAAAGAACTTCAGGAGGTCAAAAAATCGTATCAGCCGGATTATTCATTGGTCAAGACAACACTTTATCCCTATCAGAAAGAAGGGATTGATTTCGGGTTGTTCAGGCGATCCACCCTGATTGGTGATGAAATGGGCCTTGGAAAAACCCTTCAGGCAATCACCCTTTCATTGCTGAAAAAGGAGCTTTTCGGATTTAAAAATGTGCTGATTGTGACCCTCGCATCGTTAAAGGAACAATGGCACAGGGAAATTCGCAAATTTACGGGTGAGTCGGCTGTGATCATCGCAGGTGCTCAGGAAGCAAGAAGGCGTATTTACCGGAATAGCAGTAGTTATTTCAAGATAACAAACTATGAAGCCGTTCTCAGGGATATTACGATTATCTCGGAAATGAGACCGGATATCATTATTCTTGACGAGGCCCAGCGCATCAAGAATTTCAACACAAAAACCGCTGATGCCGTCAAACAGCTTCCGCGCGAGCACGCCATTGTCCTCACCGGAACACCTCTTGAAAACAAACTTGAAGATGTCTATTCGATTGTTCAGTTCCTGGACCCGCCATTATTAAGCCCGTTGTGGGACTTTGCCGGAAAATATTATATGATGTTAAGAAAACCCAAGGGAAAAATATCCGGGTATACGAATCTTTCTGAATTGAAAAACAGATTAAGCAATATCGTCATCCGTCGAAAAAAAGATGAGGTTTTAAAAGACCTGCCAGATACAATTACCAATAATTACTATATTGATTTGACGGACAAGCAGGAAAAACTTCATGCCGGTTTCAAGGCATCGTTGATCCCGATTCTTTCGAAAAAGTTTTTAACCCCGATCGATCTTCAAAGAATCCAGATGTTTCTCCTGAAAATGAGAATGGTGTGCAATTCAACCTATCTCATTGACAAAAAAACACATCTTTCGCCGAAGCTCAAGGAGTTCGAGTCGATCATCCAGGATCTTGTTGTTGAAAACAACAGAAAAGTGGTTGTCTTCAGCGAATGGACGACCATGACCTTTCTGATTGCCAAATGTCTGTCAAAGGCGAAAATACAGTTTGTTGAACTTTCGGGAAAAATTCCGGTAACCAAACGTCAGAAATTGATTGACGCGTTTACCAACAACCCGTCATGCAGTGTCTTTCTTTCCACAGATGCCGGAGGTACCGGGCTGAACCTTCAGGCGGCTGACTGTGTCATCAATTTTGAACTGCCCTGGAATCCTGCCAGGCTGAGCCAGCGAACCGGAAGGGTGAACCGAATCGGACAAAAGAGCAACTGTATCAATGTGATCAATCTGATTGCCAAGCGAAGCATCGAGGAAAAAATTCTTTCCGGCCTGGAATTGAAGCGGGATTTGTTTAAAGGCGTATTTGAAGACGGCCAGAATACGGTTGATTTTTCAAATGAAAAACGGGCCAGCCTGTTGAACCGGTTGCGCGAAATGATGGGAGAAGACGCAGATGTCATCCCGCAACCTGAGAAGAGCCAGGGTGAAGAGATTCCCGATGATACCCCATATTTTCTCAATCCTGAGGTTCTGAATCCGCAAGCAGATACTCCTGAGGAGAAAAAAGATACAGATGCTCAGGTTATTGATTTTGCATCTGAAGAACCTGAATATACGTTCAATGGCGAAAAGGGAAGCGAAGTAGACAAACCGGCGGAAAATGAAATCAGGGAAAACGTTTTTGAAGGACAATCTGCTGAAAAGATCGAAACCGTCCTGAATTCCGGTATGGCGTTTATCAGTGGTCTTCTTGAAATGGCCACAGGAAAAACCATAGAAAAAAGCGGCACCCAGGAAAAGTTGCTGACAATAGACAGGCAGACCGGTGAAGTGACCATGAAGTTCAGATTGCCGGGGATGTAATTTATCTGAATTCATCTGTTTTTATTTGTTTTGATAATATTGCTTGGCTTTTTCAGTGATTTTTTTGATAAATTTTCCTTTGGCCTCTGTATAGGCTATCCGATCATTCTGGTGAACGGAAGAGAATTTTTTTTTGAGATCGTCATATTCCCTGGCAATTTCCGGAAATTCAATGAGGTAATCCCGAAAGAAAAGCCTGTCCCAGTGCTCGAAGTCTTTTTCAACCATGTGGATGTGATGGGTTCTGTGGCCATTTGTGTCGCGTTTGATAAACCATGCATAAAATGGCGGCGTGTCATCACCAAAAGATGGCCTGAAGAAGTAGTCATATCCCTGTTCTTCGAGAAGAGGGGAAATCCGCTTTTGGGTTGCTTGAGTTTATTGGGTTACTTGGGTTTGTTGGGTTCGTTTGTTATATGGTTGAACAAAGAGCACGACGAATTGACCAAACCACTATTCAACCCAAGCAACCCAGTTACCAGTGATATCCCACGAAAAAGGCAAAATGTCCGCCACCTGCGGCAATGTCTTTCTCCGTAAAGATTTTATTGTCGGCAGTTTGTAAGTCAATATCGATAAGTGAGGCTTTCCCCCCGGTGAATCCCAGGTCAAATCCGATATTGAAAGCATTACTAAGCGTCCAGTAGAGGCCGCCATGAATCCACAGGCCCAGGCATGTATCTTCATCATTATAAGACACTTGAGGAAAACGTAATTCCTCCTTGACGGTTATCACGGCAAGGCCGCCGCCCAGATAAGGGCGAAAGGATTCATCCGGCTCCCAGGTTTTCCGGACGCCAAATTTGAACTCACCTGTGGAGCCGTCCCTATTAAAATCTTCGATTCCGATATAATCTTCTTGTGTATCATACGAACCGGAAAGACCCATTTCGATGCTTATCGGCCAGTCCCGGCTTCTTAAATCCACATGGATGGATAGCTCTCCCTGTTCGTTCACCGGCTCCCAGTCGTTTTCATTCAGCATTTTGACTCCCAACAGCAAATTGACATTCCCGGTCCATTCACTTGCAGTCACGGTTTTGGAAAATAAAGCGAAAATAAAGGATATCATTAATAAAAATAAATACTTTTTCATAATATGTACCATAGGTCCTCCATGGGCGTATTGGCTATCCTGAAAAAAACGAGCATGCTGTCATAGGAAAAATCCAAGTTAAAGGCAGACATTATACGCATTGTTTTACCATGAATCAAACAGAAAACAGAACTATCTTTGAAACGGGTTCAGGAGCATATGAATGGCAGAAATCATTTAAACCGGCACCCGAAATGCTGCATGGGCAAGGTCCGATTTTTCCCTGACCTGCAAATTGAGCGTTGTATCCATTATTTCAACGGATATTGTGAAAAAGCCCATTGAAAAAATATTAAAACAGGTTTATATAACTCTAATCTAACCTGAGCAGGCTGATTTTTTGGCCTGATCAATGCGCATGTTGTGATTTCAATGATGTTTATCATATGAGTCATAACTGAACCGAATGTAATATCTTATAAAAAGCAATTCGCAGATCCCAGAGGCTTATCATTCAAATGAATGGACCTATATTCAAGTTCCTTTAACGAACCAGGCTTTTCATGCAGGGGTCAGGAATATTTCCTGAACCTGTTGTCGTATTGGTGGCGAAATTTTTTTATCATTTAACTTTATTAAGGAGAAAAAAGATGAAAAAACTGATGATTGTTTTGATGATTGTTTTGATTTCCGGATCGGTGGCACTGGCAAGTTCGGCAAAGGACAACTGTGGTTGCGGTCTGGGGTATGTGGCGCTAGAGGACAGCAATACGGACAGCGTGCTCATGCAGCTTGTGGTGACCTTTTTAAACGGGATTTGCGGCAATCAGACATTTGGAATTACCTCAGGCACTCTGGGATGTGACAAGCCATCCGGGATTGTCAAAAATGAAATCATGGATACATACATTGCGGACAATCTGGATAACATTGCCGTAGACATCGCTGCTGGCGAAGGTGAAACACTGGACACCCTTTTTGAAATCACAGGTCTTCCTGTGGAAAAAAAGTCAGCGTTTTCTGTAGCACTCCAGAACAATTTTGACGCAATTTTTGCATCGGATGAAATCAGCCATCAAGCGGTTGCCGAGAAAATAAACGAAATCATTGCAACCATATAGAGATAGCATGATTCATTATAGTATAAGGAGAACTCTTGCCATGATCACAGGCAGGGGTTCTCCTTTTTTATTGACTGTATTTCTGGTGATACTTCTTTTTGATGGCATTTCTTCTGGCAAAGAGAACCACAGTTATGTGGAGGAACTGATTCAGAAAGCATCTGTTGAAAAACTGAGTGAGGACAGGTACTGGTATATTCTCATGCATTATCAAAAAGGGATCCGTGGAGTGAAGAGCCTGATCGATGATCCGTCCTTTTTTTTGTCTGAAAATGGCAAAACCAGTCCAAAGGAAGAACTTGAGGCAGCCATCAGGCTTTTTTTCAGTGATAAAGAAGAGGACCACTCTTTTGATATATGCGAATTTTTCGCCAGATATACCTGGCTGAAACAGATGATAGACGTAGATATGAAAAAAGTTTATCCCTGCTCATGCCAGGCTGTTTTGAATGTTAACCCCCAATCCGCAACGGTGGTGTTTCCCTCCTATTACATGAACAATCCGGCATCCATGTTTGGCCACACGTTTATCAATATAAGGACCGGGTTTAAAAGTGACCATCTGGCCAACACCATAAATTACTCAGCCAGAACCGACGAAACAAACGGAATTGTTTTTTCGGTAAAGGGAATTTTCGGCATGTATAAAGGGTATTATTCGGTGTTGCCCTACTATAAAAAGATCCTTGAGTACAATGATATGGATAAACGGGATATCTGGGAATACGAACTCAATTTGACTCCGGAAGAGCTTGAAAAAATGGTTTTTCATATCAGAGAACTTGAGGGGAAATATACGGATTACTATTTTTTTGATGAAAACTGCTCGTACAACCTGCTTTTTCTTCTCGAAGCCGCAAGGCCATCGGTTCATCTTACTGACCGGTTTTTGCTAAGCGTGATCCCCATAGATACCGTAAAGGCCATGAAAGAAGAAGGACTGATTCAGTCCGTGAATTTCAGGCCATCCAAGGTGACCTCCATTCAGGAAAAAGCGGAAGCATTTACGCCTGAAGCATGGGAACTCGCAAATCAGATCCTCGACAAGAGGATTTCACCGGAAAATTTGTTCCATATGGCGATAAAAACCGATGAAAAGGCAGCCATACTTGATTTCGCATCTGAGTATATTCAATATCAATATCTCAAAAAGGAGATCGAAAGTGAGGACTATCGGAAAAGGCTTTTGTCTGTTTTAAAAGTCCGCAGCAGGCTTGGAAAAAGAGGTATGTCTCCCCCCTCCCTGATACCCCGGCAGCCTGAAAAGGCACATGATTCAACTCTGGTAAGTGTGGGTGGCGGGACCTTGGATGGCGAGGGGTATGCTGAAATTGCCTTCCGACCGGCGCTGAATGAAATATGTGATCCGGATTTTCCGGATGATAATGGGATGCAGATAAAGTTTTTGGATACCAGGATGCGATATTGGCCGGATGATGATTCAGCAACACTGGAAGGCCTTGATGTGGTCAATGTCCGTTCCCTTTCTTCAAGAAGTGATCTTTTCAAGCCGGTTTCATGGATGTTCCGTACAGGATTGAAACGAAACACCCTGGAAGACAAGGACAGAAAAATCGCTTATTACGTAAATAGCGGTGTTGGCGTATCTTATTTCAAGCCGATAACCGGGCTTTTTTATCTGCTTGCTGCAGGTGAGCTTGATCTGGACAATGCTTATCAGGATGGGTATCAGGCAGGTGCCGGTTTTGAATCAGGACTGATCAGGAGAATCTGTGATCCGGTAAAAATTCAGGTTTCAGGTACGGTCATGAAATTTTTTCCAGGCGACCACCCGATAGAGAAAAAAATATCCATAACCGGTCGCATCAGGATTTCAAGAAATCTTCACCTGGCTTTGGAAGCGTCATTGAATGATGTGGAAGATGACAGTTATCAGGAATTTTCAGGAGGCGTGAATTGTTATTTCTGATACGCTTTCCTGTGAATATATAAATAGAGGCGTCATTTCATCGGTTCATATTGATCTGCCATTAAAAGTATCCCTGATCAGAAGTTTTAATTTATTTTTTCCGCTTGTCACGAACATAAATCGCTTTTGAATTGGTGTCCCGCATTTGTCTTTCTTCCAAATCAAAAAGTTTCGTAGCAGATACCAGCTCACCCAGCTTCGCATATCCGTAGTTCCGCGGATCAAAATCAGGTGCTTGTTTGGCAATGTTTCCACCCACAGGTGCAAGGTGTGCCCACCCACTTTCATCGGAAGATGCCTCTACGGCATTTCGCAGCAAACTGACCAATTTTGTATCCTGTTTTAGCTCGCTGCTGGATTTTCTGACGATGGCTTCATTTTCATCGGTCTTGGCGCGAAGAACCTCAGTATAAATAAATTTGTCACAAGCTGAAACAAAAGCAGGCGGTGTCTTTTGTTCACCAAAGCCGTACACAAACAATCCTGATTCCCTGATTCTTGATGCCAGCTTTGTAAAATCGCTATCGCTCGATACAATGCAAAATCCGTTGAAGTTGCCGGTGTATAACAGATCCATTGCGTCAATAATCATGGCGCTGTCAGTTGCATTTTTTCCTTTTGTATATGCAAATTGTTGCATCGGCTGAATGGAATAATGGAGCAGAACCTCTTTCCATCCTTTCAGGCCAGGTGCTGTCCAATCCCCATAGATTCTCTTGACGCTGGCGGTACCGTAATTTGCTATTTCTGACAGCAAACCATCCACAATACTTGGTTGAGCATTGTCCGCATCTATAAGAACAGCTAATTTATCAGTATTTTCCATCGATTTATCATTTCCTGTTACACTCGGAATCTCCAGGCAAAAAAGGCCGCCGGAAGATTTTCAATTTATATAAAAACCACCCCGGCTTTTTGTGTCTGAAGCATTCTATTGATAATAGTTATGGTCTCCCTGGAAAAAACCAGGGGAGCTATCGTTAAACCCGCACAATCGTTTTCTGACCTCCGACGGGCAAATTTAAGGCGCCCATTCCCGGCCAGAAAACAATCCTGAGCGTTGCCCCCGGATACCAGGTTGATTTAGAGTTGTTTTGCGAATTCAACACAATCAACCCAATTAACACGGCGGCAAAAATGAACTTTTACAAACAACAACACAAATACTATTGTGGTATCGATCTTCATGCAAGAAAAATGTACGTTTGCATTATCGATCAACACGGAAGATCCTTACGGCCGTCTGACACGAGCTATTTGTTGGCGTCAAGATTTAGGTTGTTCTTGTAGCTGTGCGTCATGCCAAACTGCGACAATCCAAACAATATTACCTTTTATTTTATAAAAAATTCGGTGTGGTGCTACAATGACTTCTCGATATGGAAGCTCTGGAAATTCAGGTATAATTCTTCCAGACTCTGGAAATTTTTCAAGCCTTCGTAGAATAGTTTCTGCTTTGTTTCGAAAGTTAATTGCTGCTGATGGTTTATCCTTTCTGATATAGGAAAGAGCAGAAAAGAATTGATCTCGAGCGGAAGGAGTGAATTAGACTTTCACTATGACTCCTTGGCCAAAAGATTATCCGTCTCAGCAAGGACAGCATCAAGGTCAAATCCTTTGCCTAACTCAATTTCCTTATCACCTTTGGCTAAAAGACGCAGCAAATCTTTTTCGTACTCGGATTTTTCATAAGCCTCAACCCCAATCAACACAGCCGCTGCTCGCCCTCTTTGGGTAATGATTAAAGTCTCATTAGTTTTGTTTAATTTTTTCAAAATTTTAGCCGCATCTTGTCGCAAATCACTTACGGGTATTATATTAGTTAATTTGTTCATGGCGTACCTCCTAATAATACATTTGGATGTACCATTAAGCGATCTATAAGTCAACCGACCTGATGTTCGTGGTATGCTGACCATCGGCAGGTTTCATCGTCCCTATTGATTTCAAAACATCACCAACAGAAGCCAGAGCGGTTGAGGTTTTGTGTTTTGGAGGAAGGATGGATTTGTCCTTGTCACCAAGGAACCGCTTCAGGAACTGTACACTCTGAACAAAACCTGATCCTGTAATAAGTTCCACCAGGTCGATGGTGTTATAGTTTCTTTTGCAGTCAAAACAACGGGCAAGATTGGTTTCGGGATTTACACCGGTATGGTAATTTTTGCAG
>JAHIVH010000013.1 GCA_018816735.1 Pseudomonadota bacterium
ACAGGTTGTCGAAGACGTTTTAGAGAAAAAAACACCCCATGAATCGGATGAATGGTATGTGGTTCCGGATTCGTCGCATATTGATATCGTGGGCGGGCTTAACGCACCCCTATTTTCTTTCCCGAAAATAGGCACATGGCTTGATAAGGTCTGTAACGGCATACCGGATGTCTCAGATGAAGAAACCGTTGATGAAGTGATTGAAGATGAAACCGGTAACACGACGGTTGACTCTTTGGCAACAGGGGACAACGAAGAATCCGTTGATGAGGAAGACGCATCCTCTCAAAAAACGGCCAAGGGCAAATCCTATTGTTTTATCTCTGCTATTGGTCAGGATGGGCGTATGGCGTATGGTTTGCTGATGATGGCAATGATTCCGTCAAGTGCTTTTTTTTTAAATGGGTTCGCAAGGAAAAACAGTTAAGCAGACTCCTGATTAATCAAAAAAACCGGCATCGGATTTATTTCCCGATGCCGGTTTTTTGTTTATGAAAAGTATCAAAAGACGTTTTTACAAGTTATAGACAAACCCTGCCATAAAGGTATAGCATTCTCCACCATATGTATAGTCTGGATTGGCTGCTGTTGGGGCGGTTTTATCAATATCTCTTTCAACCAGTTTCTGATATTGAAAACTTGCAGTCAGATCCACAGGGCCCTTCATGCCGCTCAAGAAAGATAATTTGGGCATCCGGTATTTGATGCCGAAAGATCCCACATGTTTGTCATTGTCAAGAAGGTTGAAAATGCCCTCAGATGAGCTGTCCGGCACACAGGATTTTTCAAAATAATAACCCATCAGAAGATCCATCGCCTCATTTATTTTGAGTTGGACACCCAATTTAGGAATGATAACATCATCAAGTTCAGGCAGATTGTTTGCGTATCTTTCTTTCATGTATTTGGAGACTTTGTATTCCGACCATTGTCGCACTTCAAGATCAAGGGAAAGAATCAGGTTCCCGGTGGCATAGGAAAATCCTGTCGTGAAAGTAGGGGGCTGGTAAAAATCAAACATACCGGCGACGATTTCCATTTCGATGTTTCCCACATCTATGACAGTAAACATGTTAAACTTTTCAATGTAAAGATAGGACTCCTGTCTGTATGAAAATCCCACATCAAGCCCTTGAAGAAGGGGGAACATATATCCAGGTCGTATATATGCACCGAACATGACCGGATTCTTTGAGATTTCCATGTCAAATTTTGCCTGAAGATCAGGCGTCTGGGGATCAGATGAAATAATAAGGTCCGTCGCCACAATATTGCCGGAGCCTCCCATGGATTGACTGATACCCAACCCGAAACCCAGCATATCATTGAAAAGGCCAAATCCGGCCCCGAACATGATCATAATGGTTTGGCTCTCTCGGCCATATCTGAAGAAGTTATGGCTTCGTAGATCAATATCATTGATTTTTACCATGGTCAGATCATCATTCAGGGCAAGGACAACGCCAATCCGGGATGATGAGATATAAGACGGCATTTTGTAAAACAGGTTCATATCAATGGCCCCGCCCAGGATAATTGTCCCGGTTTCAAGGTCATTGAGTGCGGCGGTCTCTCTGTCAATATCAATGTCAAATTCCGGCTTGTTATAGATATAAGATACAGCCAGTTGATTCTTGAATTCCTTGTTGCCATCGGAGACAATATCCTGGTCTGCAACTGTTTTTCCTAGTCCTGAAATATTATAGTATACAGACGACCAGTCGTTCACTCGTGCGGTCATGGCATTTCCAAGGGCAATGCCCATTGGGGACGCACCGAATGTGTCCGCATAATTGTCCGCAAAGGCGTTTGTGCCCATGAGAGTCGAGATGATTAGAATTTTTACGATTAATTTAATCTTACCCATTTTACTGAGGCTCCTTTCTTTATCACGTATCATTTTTATTTTTATATCTAGTTTAGTTGAAACCCGAACTTTCGATAGACGCTTTCTAACTGTGAGTTGTCCCTGCTGTCCTCCATGACCGTTGCCAGATCCAGAACCAGTTGTGCGGTTGAAGACCACAAGGGTTTGTCCTCAGATATGAAATCCTTATTGAGGAATGTATCGAGATCGCTGAATACCTGATCCCACTTGGCATCAATGGTTACCGTGTCGATAATAAAATCGGGAATGCCATCATTCTTCAACAGACTGCCGCTGATGGTCAGAAGATCCCAGTAATTATTTGTGCCATACGTCGTTTCTCCATCTACGATTGTCGGTTCGTCCTTAATGACATCGTGAATGTCGGGAAGGGAGTAGGCAAGGATATTATAAAGATCATTGAACCCATCCTGGCCTTGATATACCCATTCTTCATTCACCGAGTCATAGTATGTGAAGAGTTTCCCCACACTGTAGAGCAGGCCTGAAATCTGGTTGTCTGAATAGATATAGCCATTTCCAAGGAAGGATTCGTTTACGGTGATAATACTTTCCACAAGGGAGTATTGGCTGTCTTTATAGAGGAGGCCGACAAGATCATCAAATCCATCTTCAAAATCCTTCCAGTTTTCATTGTCCAAAGTCGGCTTGTCATCCGGATAATTGGCAAGGCCATAACCTTCATTCTTGCCTACGGCATCATGCCCGACAAGCGTATCAACGAGATCATCAAAAATGGTATCTTCATCCCTGGCGCCGGTGAATTCCTGATAAACACCGTAAACGTCTTTTGAGGACTCGACACCTTGAACAAACATCCAGTCCGGATAGATATATTTTTTAGGAGATCCGCCAGGCCCATATTTGTCTTCACCTTCAAAGATTTTTACCATTTCGCCTTTGGTGGCCTTCATGGCTGTGGTGATCTGCTCAAGGGCCTGCATGAGTTCATCCGTATCATTGGCATCGCATAGAATAAGCTTAATAATAGAAGTTACGACTTTTGTCTTTGATAGGAGGGTCGGTAATAGTCCGTCCATCCGTTTGGTCCGCTGGGTCAGATCACTGTCTACAAGCATATTTAAAATCGTTTTTAAGGGGGGGGGCAGGAAGAATAAATTTTCTTCTTCATTTCCATTCCAGTAGAGCAGGGGATTTGCCGTGCTGTACATTTCAGCGGTGGACTGAAGGTAGGCATCTCCTTGATAGTTTCCGTATGCAGGTAGCGTATCTCCCAAAATTCTGGGTTTCCAGCAATTGTAGGGAGGGGACCCTTCATTTTTTTGGTAATAGAATAAAGGCGTTAGCAGGGGTGTCAAGGCTTCGACAACCATCCGTCCACCGCCTTTGATGTTTGTTTTATTGTCAGGATTGGTATAATCGGGATATGCAATCGTGTTGTCGTAAATGGCTGAAAGCAGTGAGATAAAAAGAGGGAGAAATGCGCTCCGGTGTTCCCATATGTCATCGCCCACCTCAAATTCAAGTGAACCTAAAGAATAATCCTCCACGCCGTTTCCCCTATCCATTTTGGGACTTCTCGGGAAAGCCAGGCGTGCGATCGCCAGCCCATTTTTTCCAACAACAGAAGGGTTGGCATTCCCTCTGCCAAATACGGTATCATAGACCAGTTGTTCCGTGATACCACCGATGAGTCCTAAATCAAGTGCATCGGTGGACAGGCTGGCGGCAATCTCGATCCTATAATCTCCGGGAATGGTTGACAGACCGGATTTGCCTGTTTTTGCCCATACATGGTTCCCTTTAAATTTTCTTGAATCTGCAAGTCCCATGACGCCGTTTCCTTCAATGACCTGAAAGAGTGCACCCAGAGGCAGCGTACCTGCACCCAGTCCCAGGGTGCTCAAGTTAACGCTTAAATATAAGGGAATGGGCAGAACAATTTTCTTTTCGTTCCAGAACCACTGGTAGTTTCTGTAAAATGCTTCCAAAGGAGATGCACAAGCGCGTTTGGGTTCGTTCTCCGCGATCGTTTCAATATAGTGCAGGGAGCCTGCATATTCATCAGTGGAAATGGTGGTTGTCGAAACATTGCCGCTGGCGTTGTCAGGCGAAATATAAGAGGTTCCAAAAAGAAGGGGATATTTGATGATGATGTGGTCTGAATCCCATTCTGCCTTATAGCGATTAAACCGCTCTTTTTTCGGTGTTTTGTTTCCTTTTGTCTTGTCAGTCGGGGAGAGGTATCCTGTAACGACACTGGTATCATCATCTTCCGCATCACCAACATCTGTGGGATAGATATATTCCCAGGTATCCGTGTCAGTATTGACCAGGGCGTAAACTTTGCCATTGGGCCTCAGGTATTCATGGTAGGTTGTTCCGTTTATTTTGACCGTATTGGCGTCAGGATCGGCGTAATAGAAAGGTCCTTCTCCGTTGAAGCAGTTCCTTGCAACCCAGGAGTTTATCCATTGTGCCACATTGGTTTCTTGACGTCCGGTGGGATCATAGGGTGAGTAACTGTTCATGACATTGTCCCCGGATGAAATATTCCCGCCATCAGGTGTGCCCACATCTCCAGCAACAGGCCCTGACATGAAATTAAGTGCGCCGTAATTTTGATTGTAGTAGAACCGTTTTTGATCCATTTCTGTTCGCTTAAAGGGTTTGTAACTTCTTGAAATATGTTCTCCGTCTGTGGGAAAAAGGGTCATGTCAAAAAGACCCATAAAGCTGGTGCTGCCGGTTTCAACAATGGCATGGGTTCTGATGCTGAACAGGGAGTCGTTTAGTGTGAGATAGTTGACGGTTTTTCCATGGCCGTGATCTTTTCGGCCATCTGCGGCATCCGGATCAATCTCTCCTGTGGTGCCGCCATCTTCAAACCCGATATTTAAAGCGGCCGCGATCCCAAAAAGGGCATGTTCCAGTTCGTGGATGGGATACGCACCGGAATCCGGATCGGTTCTGTCCCTTCCCTTAAAATCATATTTCATTAGGTCTATCAAGGATTGCTCAATATCTTCTGTGTCCGGATCAAATTGGAGGTTCTTCAAATATTTTCTCATCTGATGAAGGGCATACATTTTTTCCGCCCAGTCGTTATCCACGTTGCCTGATGCTTCCCGGTCGGATCTGAGAAACAATTGGATCAGACTGGGGAAAAATTCGATCAGGCCCTCTCCAAGGTCGGCGTTCGATTCTATTTCATCATCACTCTGGCTGTATCTGGGATCGGACTCGTAGGTCTTTCCACCCACTGTGAGATGGTCTTCTATATTGTATATGAGCTCTTTAATCACTTTTTTGTTGGTTTCCGCATCATCCGGATCGAAAAGATTGGCAAGTTCGCGGATAGTCGTATTCAACAGTTCCCGGTTTTCTTCATCGGCCATCATTTTGTTGACCCAGCGCACTAAGATATTTACACCCTTTACCGCATTCCCAAGTTCTGAATTGGTGTCGCTGTCCGGATCGATCTCGTCTCTCTGAAGCACGGCTCCGTCTGAATCGAGCCACATGGGATAATCTGCCTGAACCAACAGTTTGCCCAGTAATTTTGTAATGTCGATAAAGTCTTCGTTAAAGTCTTCATCCTCTACATCATCAATGAGCTCCTGGATATCATCCCTCAATTCATCCTTGTCTTTTGTGTCAATCATATATTGACAGATTTTTCCCCCCATCCGGAGGATTTCCTTCATGCCGGTCCTGGCACCTTCGTTGTTGTTGTCCGACAGGTCATCCAGGAAGGAATAGAAATTGTCGATATAGGTGGATTCATTATCCGGATTGTAGAACGCATCAATATCATCATATGCATCATATGAGACGGCGTCATAGGGGTACATTTTTGATTTTCCTGAAGGATCTGTATCGATCAGCCACTCCACGATGCCTTTGACCTCTGTATCCACAAGCTTGATAATCAGATCGGTATGGTTTCCCAGAAGATCATTCGAGTTCTTTGAAAAGGCGATGAATTCATCAAGATTGCTGTTGACCAGGTCTGCGAGTCTGTCACTGACACCTTGGCCGTCTATATCATCATAGATTTCCTCAAGGGACGCACCGTCCTTCAGGACAGATACAATTTCAAAATCCTTTTCTTCATCCGGAGCATTGTTTTTTTGAAAGCCATAGGGAAGCATGCCGTCTTTAACTTTTGTAGAATCATCATTTTTTGCACAGGCGAAAAGGGTCAACAACAAAAGAAAAATCAGCCATGGCATTTTTCTTTCAAACATAATGGGTTACCTCCAAGTTGATATTAAATGCTGTCTATAGACACTTTGACGGACCAATATTTAAAATAAACGGAGTTCGTCCTGAAAAACCAAGATTACATCCAGGCATAGACCTATTGTTAGATACTATTAACATGGATGTGGCGTATCGTTTTGGATTATCCGTTGCTTTTGGACCGTGGAACCTACTAAATTAAATTAATCAACGGATGTCAAGTATTTTTATAAAAACAGGCAATAAAATTAACCGTTTGGTTATGAAGAGGGCGGATTGCATAACGGCCCGGTTATTTGTAACTTATGACCAAAACAAGGGCGACCTTGTCATACATAACAAAATGCTATAATTGGGAATTGCCGAATTCTTTTATGAGTAATTGACATATCCATGGCAAATAATGTATGGGGAATGAAAATAAAAATTTAAGAATGGATGATTGTATGGGGGGATGGAAAGGATTTGAATTCCCCGGTTAACTGAATCAAAAGCCTATAAAATTAAGCATGAAACCCATGACTACCAACAATATACCTGCCCGAATTTTACTGATCATCACCCTGCTGACCGGACTGCTCTGCATCAGGACCGCAATGGCAGACAACAGGAAAGATGTTGAAACTTATCTCAAGGGGAAAATGGATGCGGTCTTTGACGTATTGAAAAACCCGAAGCTTTCTCAGGAGCAAAAAAATAGTGAGATTGTAACGATTGTATCACCCATGTTTGATTTCTCATTGATGACCAAACTGTCTTTTGGAAAAATCCATTGGTCAGGAATGACAGACAAGCAGAAAAAGCAATTCGATGATATTTTTGTCAAGCTATTGAAGCGGTCTTTTATTGAAAAACTGGTACTTTATACAGATGAAAAGGTTGTTATCAAAGATGCGGTCCAGGAAAATAATAAAGTTTTCATATCAACGGTTCTGATATCAAAGGGCAGTCAATTTGACATGGCGTATAAATTTTATCAATCTGGCAAGGCGTGGAAAATTTATGACCTTGAAATACAGAATATCAGCGTAATCTCAACATATCGGTCACAGATTGATGATGTATTGAAAACCGGAACCTATGATGATCTGATGGTTAAACTGGACAAACCTGAAACAAAGGCAGCGGAAAACAAATAGATCCGTATCATACAAAAACAGAATGATTTTCACCAGCCTGACCCTGAACCCATATGCCTGAAAAAACAAAATTAACGGAACGGTTTTTTAACAGCGTCATTCTGGAACGGCCTGTTATTATCATTTTGATTATATTGGCAGTCGTCTCATTTCTCACGTATAAAGCCCGTGATTTCAAACTGGATGCCTCTGCAGAAACCCTTGTTCTTGAAAATGATGCGGACCTGCAGTTTTCAAGGGTAGTATATAAAAGGTACGGCATGCAGGAATTTATGATTTTGACCTGTTCGCCTTTTTCCGATATGTTTTCTGAACAGTCATTCGACCTTATCAAAACGATCAAAAAGGCGCTTCTGGAGATTAAAAGTGTGACATCGGTCACAACCATGCTTGATGTACCACTTCTTGAAAGCCCGCCGGTCCAGATACAGGATCTTAAAAACAATGTCAGAACACTTCAATCATCCGGGGTAGATAAAAAACTCGCCAGAGTAGAACTCGTGAACAGCCCTATATATAAAAATCTTCTTATCAGCCCTGATGGCAATACCACAGCACTGATCATTAATATTGAAAATGACGATTTATACCGGGAACTCCTGGAAAGAAGGAATGACCTTCGAGATAAAATAAGAGAGGGCGATTATACTGAAGAAGAGAAAAAAGATTACCTGATTGCCTCGGAAATGTTTCAAAATCATCGGGAACGGATGCGGAAAGAACAGCATGACGAAATTTTGAAAATAAGAGCCATCATGAACGACCATAAAAAAGAAGCGGACCTGTTTTTAGGCGGTGTCAGCATGATTGCCGATGATCTGATCACGTTTATAAAAAACGACCTGAAAGTATTCGGGGCCGGCGTTCTTTTTTTTCTTGTTGTGACATTGGCCATTATTTTTAAGCGTCCCAGATGGGTTATACTGCCGCTTTTATGTTGCTCGTTTTCAGTCGTTTCCATGATGGGGCTTCTGGGTCTGTTTGGGTGGGAAGTAACGGTTATCTCTTCCAACTTCATATCATTACAATTAATTATCACGATGTCGCTGACCATCCATCTGATTGTCAGATATCGTGAGCTTCATGCCGGTTTTCCCGATTGGGATCAGCGAACCCTTGTTCTTAAAACCGTTAGCCAGATGATTAAACCTTGTGTGTATGCAAGCCTCACCACCATGGCCGGTTTCGGCTCCCTATTGTTCTGCAATATTCTGCCTGTCATAACATTTGGCTGGATGATGAGCGCGGGAATCGTTGTTTCAATGATTATGACATTTTTTTTGTTTCCCGCCCTGCTGATGCTCATGAAAAAAGGAGCCCCGCCTCAACTCAAGGAAAACACGTTTGCGCTTACGTCCATTACTGCAAGATTCACGGAACATCATGGCAAACTGATCATGGTGACAGGCATTTTTTTACTGGTGGCCAGTGCTATTGGGATTAGCCGTTTGGTTGTGGAAAACAGTTTTATCGATTATTTCAAAAAAACGACTGAAATTTATCAGGGCATGAAAATTATCGATCAGAAACTTGGCGGGACCACACCACTGGATGTTTTGATTGATCTGACGTCAGATAATGCCCTAAAACCCGACAGCATGCATTCATCACCTGAAAAGAAAAGCAACAATGATTCAGATGATGCATTTGATGCGTTTGATGAATTTGATACCATCAAAACCGGTGAGAAATATTGGTTCACAGCAGAAAAAATGGATATCATCATGAAGGTCCATGATTATATCGAAAGCCTCCCGGAAACCGGAAAGGTCCTGTCGCTTGCCACCCTTTTAAAAGTGGCTGAGAAATTCAATGAGGGGAAGCCGTTTGATAATTTTCAGCTGGCTTTGCTGTATAGTGAGATCCCCGATGAATATAAGACCATGTTGCTTTCTCCTTACGTGTCTGTTGAAAATAATCAGGTCCGTTTTGCCATTCGTATAAAAGATTCTTTAAAAGATTTGAAACGGGATCTGCTTCTGAAAAAGATGCGGCATGATATTGTGAATCAATTGGGCATCGATAATGATAAGGTCCATTTGTCAGGCATGCTCGTGTTATACAACAATATGCTCCAAAGCCTCTTTAATTCCCAGATTTTAACCCTGGGGATCGTGATCATTGCCTTGTTAACCATGTTTCTCATTCTATTCAGATCTGTCAAAATAGCATTTGTTGCCATATTCCCCAGTTTTCTTTCAATTGGATGCGTACTTGGTTTTATGGGATGGATGGGGATACCGCTTGATATGATGACCATTACCATCGCATCGATCAGTGTCGGTATTGCTGTGGATGATACGATTCATTACATCCATCGGTTCAGGCAGGAATTTGAAAAGGATCATGACTATATTAAAACGCTTCATCGGTGCCATACAAGCATCGGGCATGCCATGCTCTATACATCCATCACCATTATCATCGGTTTTTCCATTTTGGCCCTGTCCAATTTTATTCC
Organism: Pseudomonadota bacterium; assembly: GCA_018816735.1. Taxonomy (GTDB): domain Bacteria; phylum Desulfobacterota; class Desulfobacteria; order Desulfobacterales; family JAHIVH01; genus JAHIVH01. The sequence continues at coordinate 9,695 of JAHIVH010000013.1, forward strand.
CAGTATCTATTTCGGGCTGCTCACAGGACTTGCCATGTTCATTGCGCTTATTGCCGCGCTGACCCTTCTGCCGCAGCTGATTGTTTTTTTCAAACCAATGTCAAAGGCAGAGACGTGATTATCGACTATTTTCTGAATTTCCTGAACTCCCGGATCATTTTCTGACCAAAAGGCGTGAGTGCGGGCGGGAGCAAACGGTAAATCCACCAGGTCAATCTGGCATGGAGGGGAAAGACAATTACGGGTTTGTTTCTGGCGGTGCCTTTTAAAATGAGCCGGGCCGCTTCGAAGGGATCGCTCATCTGTTTTTTCAGGATACGCGTCAGCAGGTTTTCATTCACATACTGAACTGCCTTTTCATGATGAATGTTCTTGACCGGTGTCTTTGCCCAGATGTCCGTGTTGACAAGACCGGGACACGCCACGGTCACCTTGACGCCGAGCGCGGCTGCTTCATGACGCAACGTGGATGTGAGGCCAACAATGGCATGTTTGGTTGTGGCATAGGGCGATTTGGCAGGGAAGGGGATAAGCCCTGCAAGGGATGACATGTTGACAATATGGCCAAACCCCTGCTGTATCATTATTTTGTAGGCATAGTAAGTACCATAGAGAAGTCCCATGAGATTCACGTCAATGACTTTTCGATAATCATCAATGGTAAGGTCACGCATTTCACCTGCAATGCTGACCCCCGCATTATTGAAAATATAATCGAGTTTGCCATAGGTTGAGACAATATCATCCAGGCAATGTTTAACGTTCTCCTCAACGGTTACATCCAGTTCACGGGCAAATGCCTGATGGCCTTCATGTTTGATTTGATCCACCGTTTCCTGAACGTTCAAGGTATTTCTTCCGGATGCGATGACAATGGCTTTTTGTCTGGCAAGCATCATGGCCAGGGCCTTTCCGATCCCTGCGCCTGCACCGGTTACCAGGGCAACCTTGTTTTCAAATATTTCCATTTGATTTCTTTGTCTGCTTTTTTCTATTCCACATTTTTTTTAGGTCTGTGCTGTTTTCTTTCCTGTGCAGAAAGGATTTTTTTACGCAGACGGATTGATTTCGGGGTGACCTCAACCAGTTCATCCTTTCCGATAAATGTCAGGGCGAATTCAAGAGTCATGGGTTTCACCGGAGAGCAAATGGTATTTTCATCCTTTCCTGATGCTCTCATGTTGGTCAGTTTCTTCTCCTTGCACGGATTCACATCCAGATCCTGCTCTTTGCTGTTTTCTCCGATAATGAGCCCTTCATAAACCGGTGTGCCGGGGATGATAAACAGTTGTCCCCGTGGTTCGAGATTAAAAAGGCCATAGGCAACGCCCTTTCCTGCTCTGTCCGACACCAAAGAACCTGTGTATCGTGTCCTGAAATCTCCTTTGAATGGTTCGTACCCTGAAAATAAGGAGTTCATGATGCCTGTGCCTTTTGTATCGGTCAGAAACTCGTCCCGGTAACCAATAATGGCACGGGAAGGTGCTGCGAATTCCATGTTCACTCTGCCTCTGCCATTGTTGACCAGATTGACGATTTTGGCTTTTCTTAACGTCAGCTTTTCCGTAACGATACCCATGAAATTTTCATCACAATCCACAAACAGACGTTCCACAGGTTCAAGTTTGACCCCATCTTTTTCCTTGAGGATGACTTCAGGTCTTCCCACGCATATTTCAAATCCTTCACGCCGCATGGTTTCAATCATGATAGCCAGCTGAAATTCACCCCTTCCCTTGACGATGAAACTGTCGCGGTCTTCGGTTTCCTCCACCTGAATGGCCACATTGATCCGTGCTTCCTTTTCAAGTCGTTCCCGTATTTTACTCGACTGGACGATTTTTCCTTCCATGCCGGAGAAAGGCGAGTTGCTTATTGAAAATGCCATGGACACCGTGGGTTCATCCACTCTGATTCTAGGGAGGGCCTTGGGGTTGTCTCGCGTGCAGATGGTATCACCGATCTGGAAATCATCTATTCCTGAGACAACGGCAATATCTCCGGGTTCAACCTCTTCCACGTCCGTAACGGACGGCCCGTTATAAACCTGCAGTTTTGAAACATGGAGGTTGACCAGCCTGTTATTTTTTGTCACGCATACCAGGTGTTCTTTTGCACTGACCTTCCCATGAATGATTTTTCCGATTGCAAGCCTGCCGACATACTCCGAATAGCCAAGATCGGAGACAAGCATCTGGAAGGGTTCTTTCGGGTCATGACGTGGGGGCGGTATTTCCTTGATAATGGTTTCAAAAAGAATGTCCAGATTTTTGCCTTTTTCCTCAATCGATTTCTGGGCAATGCCTTCTCTGCTGATGGTATAAAGATATTTGAAATCAAGTTGTTCGTCTGTTGCATCCAGGTCGATAAACAGATCATAAATTTCATCAAGGACTTTTTCCGGACGGGCATCGCCTCTATCGATTTTATTTATCGCCACAATGACCTTAAGGCCTGCTTCAAATGTCTTTTTAAGCACAAACCGGGTTTGAGGAAGCGGTCCTTCAGATGCGTCAACCAGAAGAATGGCACCATCGACCATGGAAAGCGCCCGCTCCACCTCGGCACCAAAATCCGCATGGCCCGGTGTGTCCAGAATATTGATTTTAACATTTTTCCAGAATACAGAACAATTCTTGGCCGATATGGTGATTCCCCGTTCACGCTCGAGATCCATCCGGTCCATGACTCTGTCTTCTACTTTCTGATGTTCCCTGAACGTGCCGCTTTGTTTGAACATGGCATCAACAAGGGTGGTCTTCCCATGATCAACATGGGCAATAATCGCTATATTTCGGATGGTGTCATTATCCAATAACTGACTCATATTCTTTCCTTAAAAAAAGTTAAATTCTCGCTTCATCACATGATGAAATTAAAGCCAACGGCTGGATATCAGAAAAACAACAGGCTATCAAACGAAAAGTGACTATTGGGAAAAGAGGCTCCAGTAATCAGGCTGGTTTTTCAGGCAAATGGGACAGGTCGATCGCACCCTTAAAAAATGTGTATGGCTTACCCCTCAAGGGTTCCATATCTGTTTATGAATATTTTGTCATAAGGAAGTGCGTCTTTTGGATGCCCCTCTGCTCTTTCGTCAGGATATCCAATGGCTACAATCGATTCCACACAAAACGGATTGGGAATACCCAGAAGGCGCTTGATATATGATTCTGAGGTTTCATGGCTGTCATGCATGCGTTTTCTGACCTGAATCCAGCAACTTCCCAGATCCAATGACTGTGCGGCAAGATGGATGAAAATGGATGCAATGGAACAGTCCTCAACCCAGACGTCGCATTTTTCAGGGTCGGCAAGGACAACAACACCCAATGCCGCATGCTTCAAAAAAGAGGCGCCATGGGGTTTGGAACCGGCCAGCTTTTCAAGCGTGCTTTTATCTTTGACAAAAATAAATTCCCAGGGATTCAGACTTCTGGATGAGGGCGAACGCAATACCGCTTCAACCAGAAGGTCCATTTTTTCAGGTTCAATGGGTTTGTCTTGAAAGCGCCTGATACTTCTTCTTTTGCGAATTAAATCGATAAACATATACGGTCTCTTTAAGCGGTTTTTAATCTTATTTTCATTTATCCTTCATTTTGTCAAGAGATACCATAATTCAAAATAGAACGATCGCTCGTTTTTTATATTGCTTTTGACACGATATTTATTTAATATTGGTTATTCTTGAATTTGATCCGGTTCAGGCCCTTTGGAAACCGATTAACATGGTCAGTTAAACAAGGCGTGTCCGGCGGATATAAAATTTAAAATTGCAGGAGTATTATGTCAACATCTCAAATCAGGGCGCTCATGACCCCACGATCGATTGCCATCGCCGGTGCCAGCAACAATATAAAAAAAATGGGGTCCCACCATTTACTCAGTATAATCAATGATGGATTTAAAGGAGAAATTTATCCCATTCATCCCAAAGATCCCGTCATTCTTGGAAAGAAAGCCTATAAAACGGCAAAAGACATTCCTGAGGTGCCGGATCTGGTTATTCTTGTTGTGCCGTCTGTCCATATACCGGATCTTCTCGAGGATTTTGGAAAACAGGGAACCCGGAGTGCGATTATCATTACGGCCGGGTTCAAGGAAACCGGAGAAGATGGCGTCATCCTGGAAAACAGGATAAAAGAGATTGCAGATACCTATGGCATGCGATTTGTCGGTCCCAATTGCATTGGGATCATCAACAGTGAAATTTCGTTGAATACAACGGTGCAGCCCATGCCGGTCAAACCGGGATGGCTGGGTATGATATCCCAGAGCGGGACCTATGTGGCCCAGACATTGACCTATCTAGAAAAAAGAGGTATCCGTTTCAGCAAGGCAGTGAGTGTGGGAAATGAGGCTAACATTTCTCTCACGGATATTCTGGAATATCTGGGGAATGATGAACAGACCCGGGCCATTGCCTTATATATTGAGGGGCTGAAGGACGTGCGCCGCTTTCTTGATGCGGCAAGGCAGATATCAAAGAAAAAGCCTATTGTGGCGCAATATACGGGCGGCTCAAAGGCAGGTGCCCGATCTTCCCTGGGACATACCGGTGCCATGGCCGGGCCGGACTATCTGTACGAGGGGCTTTTTAAACAGGCCGGTGTTATCAGAGTGCATACCGTACAGGACCTTTACTGGATCGGATGGACTCTTGCCACCCAGCCCGTACCCAAAGGCAATCGCGTGGGCATTGTCACCAATTCCGGGGGGCCAGGATCGGCCATTGCCAATGAATGTGAAAAAAACGGTCTTGACGTGCCGGTCTTCAGTGAAAGCCTGCAACGAAAGCTTCGGGAATATCTTGAGCCCCATGCCCCATGTGGTAACCCTGTTGATTTTACGTTTTCCATGGATATCAAAAATTTCGGGACGACCGTTCCTGAACGGATCATTCAGGAAAACGGGGCTGACGGCATTATCTTTCATGGTCTTATGCAGACCGGAATCGCCAAGGCCAAATTCCCTCACCTGAAAAGTCTTTTGGGGGATATTTCAATGGATGACGTGATCCGATTTATGGAAGCTGAACCGAGAACGTCCTTGACGCTTCCGGACATAGACGTCCCCATCCTTGTGTCGTCTTTTTATGGTGAGGAGGATAATTGCATCCGAAAATGTCTGGATAACGATATCCCGGTTTTCACGACACCGGAAAGGGCGGCCCAGGGAATGGCCGCTCTCGTTCAATACAGGAAAATTACCGGGCGGAAGGATTTCAAAGCAGGTGAACTGCCGGCGCCTCTGCCTGAAGCCTCGAGAATGATAGATGAGCATCTGAAAACAGGCCAAAAGGCATTGAATGAATTTGAGGCCAAAAAACTGCTTAAAATGTATGGCCTGCCGGTCACACGGGAATTCATGGCCATCACAGAAGAAGAAGCGGTTCATCGGGCGGATGAGCTCGGGTATCCGGTGGTGTTGAAAGGGTGTGATGCCGACATTCTTCATAAAACCGAAAAGGGGCTTGTGTTGTTGAATCTCGATTCACCAAAAAAAGTTAAAAAAGCATTTGAAGCGGTCAATAACGCTTCTGAATTCCCCATACCTGTGATTGTATCGGAAATGATAACAGGCTCACGGGAATTCATGGCAGGTATGGTCCGGGACAACCGGTTCGGATCATGCATCCTTTTCGGCCTGGGGGGGGTGTTTGCAGAAGTGTTGAAAGATACAACCTTCCGGCTGGCGCCGCTTTCTTCAGCCGAGGCACGGGAAATGATTGCCGATATAAAAGGTGCGGCGCTTCTTGAAGAAACCCGTGGCATGCCTGCTGTAAACAAGGATGCGATGGCATCGTTGCTGTTCAGGTTAAGTCTTGTTTCAGCCATACATCCGGAGATCAGCGAGATCGATCTGAACCCGATCATTATCAGGGATGACAAACCAGTGATCGTCGATGCACTGGTCGCAATCAGAAGGATCGGATAGGAGTTTTCATGAAAATACTGGTTTGTGTCAAACAGGTGCCATATCAGGGCTCTCCTCTTGAAATCCAGGAGGATATCTGCTGGATTCGTGATCATGAGGATGTCGCCTATTGTATGAACAGGTATGATGAATATGCGATTGAAGAAGCGCTTCTTTTAAGTGAATCTTTCCCGGATACACACGTGGATGCCGTGTCTGTTGGTCCTGAACGTGTTTCAAAGACCCTGAGAAAAGCGCTTGCATTTGGTGCAGGACATGGCATTCATATTCTTGCCCGTTCAGAAAAACCGTTATCTCCTTTTGAAACAGCCTCGTTAATCGCATCCTATGCGAAAAAAGAGAATTATGACCTTGTTTTTACAGGGGTCATGGCAGAAGATGACATGCAGTGCCTTGTGGGACCCATGCTTGCCAAGTGTCTTTGCATTCCTTGCCAAACGGCCGCCATTAAAACCATACTTGATCCTCATGCAAAGAAAATAACGGTACAGTCGGAAGTGGAGGGCGGTTTTTATGAAACATCAGCATTGACCTTGCCTGCACTTGTTACTGTTCAGTCCGGTATCAATATTCCCCGATATCCGGCATTGTCCAATGTCCTGAGATCAAAATCCCAAAAACTGACTGTTATTGATGCAGAATCATTATCTGCTAATTCGGAAAGAGAAGTACTCTCAGACATTTCTCTTCCTGAAAAACCGGATAAAGGCGTGATCTTGACAGGGCTTCCGGAAGAAAAAGCAGATCGACTCTTAACGATTCTTCATGAAAAATCGCTTCTTTAGGTGAAATGAAAATGGGAACAGATATTCTTCTCTTTGCAGACACGATCGATGGGACTCTTGATCCGTTGACCATTGAACTGGTTCATTTTGCAAGAAAACATAGTACATTTTGGCCCGGTAAAATTAAACTTGTCATTCCGGGAGCGGATATGGCGGACGTGATAGGCGTATTTTCAAAAAAATGCGGACTGGAAGTCGTTTATTTGAAAACAGACAAAAACCTGCACCGAAACACTGAAATTATTGGAAAAGAGCTTGTTGATATCATTTCTGAAGAAAAGCCGAAAACAGTCTGCTTTCTTCACACCACTAGAGGCTGTCATCTTGCCGCATCTGTTGCAATTGAAAAAGAGGCTTCCTGCATCACAGCCGTTCAATCAATTATTCGGAATAAGGAAAACGTGCCTGTTTATGAAAGAGCGTTGTTTAACGGCAAGCTTGTTGTGAATGTCGCACCTGTTAAAGGGATGTCGGTCCTTACAATCCTTGCCGGAGCATTTTCCTCATCTGTGGAAGACATTACGGAAAATGATTTTCAGGCGAAAGTCGACATCCGGTTTGTTAAACACCGTATGTCCAACGTTGAAACAATAGATATCAAAAGGGCCTTTGACCAGGAGGACAATGCGCTTTCCGAAGCAGATGTCATTATTTCAGCAGGAAGGGGGATCGGTAATGAAGATAATCTGGAACTTGTTAGGGAGCTGGCTTCTATTTTCCCAAAATCCGCTGTTGGCGGTTCAAAACCTGTCTGTGATCTGAAGTGGCTTCCCTATAACCGTCAGGTTGGCGCAACAGGCAGAATCGTGACCCCAAAGCTATATATTGCCTGCGGTATTTCAGGTTCCCAGCAGCATATTACCGGAATGAAGAACGCCCAGTGGATAGTGGCGATCAATACAGATCCGCACGCAGTTATATTTTCGTATGCGGATTATTGTATTGTTGAAGATTTAACGATTTTCATCCCGATATTTATTGAAAAATTTCGAAAGCAGTTCAGGCAAACCGAATCGCCGGATGATGGTATCTATATCTAATCTATGGATTATATTTCCACAATCAGGTGTGTATGCTTTGCCATGACAAGATCATCAAGCATCCGTTCGACATTGGCACGAAGCATTCGATCAGGATCAAGGTTTTTTGAGTGGTAATTTAATGTCCACCAGGCTTCATTCAGCTTTTCCGGATTATCGCGCCACCAGCCCAAGAGTTCTCTTATGGCATCCGGGCCAGGATATTCTGATATGAATTTCCTGTACATATCGGTACAGGCATTCATTGTATATGATTTTAAATTCAGAAATTTGACAGTATCTGCTGCAATCATGGAGAAAAACCTTGACGTTTTTTTATCATATCTGAATGGTGCTGTTATAAATATTGGGGTATCAGTAGACATATGCTTGTTCGCTTCATGTTGCAGGCATCTCCCTTTAGTATTCTGTCATCGTCCCATTTACCCGGAAGTTAAATCACTATTTTTGAAGAAAAAAGTTAACATGTTGCGGCATTCGCAAAACAAAGTGATCCTATGCGAAAAAATCAGAAGTGTCAAGTGAGAGATCATGATAAAATTCTCATGAATTCAGGCTCTTTATAATGATCATATCCGGCCTTTGCCCGTTAAAATTTTTTATAAAAGCTGTTCCGGCGCTATGCCCTGGTTTGGACAGGGCCATGATTTAAATTGACATACTGAAATAATTCTGCGATGCTCAAAGCAACAATGCCGATCAAAGAGCTCCTTTTTCGCGTTTATTACATTTCATCTGAAACCGATCCAGTGTTTAAAAAAAAACATCTTTAAATTATCTGATATGAGTTGATCCCTTCGGCCTCTTCAATGCGTTTACTTGTAAAACGGCTCTTTCAGGCACCTTATCATAGAAAAGCAAAGTTGGCTGTTGATCGTCGTATTTATTAGTCATTTCGGCACATATGCGATCATGTCCCAAACCTTAATAAAAAGGAGGTTATCATGGAGAACCATATGATTCATTATGATACGTTTATCAATGTGACCCGGGCGATTTCCCAGAGCAGAAATCCTGAAGAAGTAGTATTAATGGCCACTGAAAGCATCAAGACAGCCTTTAATGTAAAGGGATGTTCAATTTTTCTTGTAAACAACAAAACAAAGGAGCTTGAGCTTGCCGCCTCTTACGGACTTTCCCGGAACTATCTTCAAAAAGGCCCGATTCATTACATGCACTCCATCAGGGAATTCCTCAAGGAGGAACCGGTGGCCATTTATGATGTAATGGATGATCCCAGAATTCAATATCCCAATGAAGCCCGGGAAGAGGGCATTTCTTCGATTTTGGGTGTGCCCATCATTGTTCATGGGAGTCCTATAGGCGTGCTCAGGGTATATACATCCGAACCATGGGATTTTACATTAATGGATGTTAACCTGATTCAGGCGGTTGCCGTGATTTGCGGAATGGCGCTTGATATGTGCAGACTGCATAAAGGATACACCACAAGTATAGAAGTGCTGAAGACAATGAAACGGCCCAAAGGGATCAGATCGAATAAATGGACGCCTTATGAAGGTGTGCCCCAAAGCAAGGTGCCGTCTATTTGTGATTATTGAAATTTCAGTTCGGGCTGGTTTTGATATATTGACAGGGTCAGCATGGGGCCTTGTTTTAAGAATCGCGGGTGTTTTATGTAAAAATGGCATTTGCCTTGGCAAATGCCATTTTTTTAAATTTGGAACAAATCCGTCCGGATTACACGTGGTCAATTTTCATGACTGATTATTCAAAAAGCCATGTTGCCAGCTCGGATAACCATTTCCCCTTGGGATCGTCTCCGAACCGGACATTTTTATCATAGGCGCGTTTAATAAACAGTTCAGTCTCATCATCCCGTTCCGCCTGTCTTTCCAAAATTTTAAACAGAACAGCCTGAACTTCATTGACGCCTTTTTCTTTCATCCAGGTTTTGACTTCTTTCATAAAATCCCTGTCCGGTGGATTGGGCGCCTCGGTTTTATATGAGGGACCCAGATCATTTATGGCCTTGAGAACCACCTTTCGCCTGTCAGCATAAGGGCGTTCCTTCAGTTCTTCAGGAAGTATCGGTTTGCCGAAATAATAATCCTGCTTGCAGTACCCTATGGGAAAATCCCGGACCGATTTCATTTCTTCTATCGGGAGGCCGCCTGAAAACTTTACCGGCACAATGGGAAGATTTGCATCAAGGGCAAGGTCGACGAAAACGGAACTCAACGTTTTTACCGGATGCCTGCAGCTTAAGCCCCGTTTCCCTTCCGGATGGAGAAAAACGGACACACCTTCGTTTGTAATTTGCTTTTTAAAATCTTCCAGAATATCGAACATCGACTTTCTGTCTGACTGCTTGAAATAAACAATGGTTCGGGGATAGGTGACACCAGGATATTTGTAGGTAAGGTCATCTAAAGGTCCTGTCCAAAGTTTCTTGTGAATGGAGTCAGAAATGATAACTGTACGTCTTTTGGCAAGAACTTTAATAATCATAGAGAACAATATGGATTCAGACTGAACCTGATGGTTGGCGAGATAAAGAAGGCTTCTGTCACTCACTTTTTCAAAGGCCCCTGGATCTTCGAGGATAATGTCCCCGGTGAATTGGCTGAATAAGCCATAAGTGAACTTTTCACCCACCCATGGACCGACATTCCAGACTTTTCTGCTGTAATCCACCATTGTCTCAAAATCAAGGTAGGCGTCACCAAGCGTAACTTCGGCTTTCCCTTTTTTGTGTTTCACTATTGAAAATGGAAAGAGTTTAAGTGGCCTCGCATCACAAACAGCAAGGCCCGGTTTATCGGAAAGTCTGACCAGATTTTCATTGACCCCAATGGACTCAGACACTTTTTTTATAACGGCCTCAGACTCCGAGTGATTCAGTTCAGTTACCGGGCTAGTTTTTTTTTTTGATGTTACCGGTTTGGGATCACTCTCATCATCGGATTCGTAGTGACCGCCTGAAACGATGTCCACTCTGAATTCCTTTACCTGGAAAATTTTTTTATTATCAATCCATAGGAAACCTTCGGCGATAATGTATGCGCCCCTTTCATCTTTCCCTGTTTCAAGAATGTGGACCTCTGAAGAAATTGTTTCTTTGTCAAGCAGTACCTGGCCTCTATACTTGAAGATCATATTGTTGCCGATTGACGATGCCGTGAACCTTGGGTTTTTTATTCCCTTATCCATTTTTTCGTGGATCATGTAAAACTGCGCCAGTTGAATGATGGCTTCCACCCCCAAAGAACCGGGCTGAACAGGATCATTGAAAAAATGAGCTTTAAAGAACCATTCATTGGGATCAACTGCTTTTTCACCACGAAGGAGGCCTTTTCCTTTCTTTCCGCCTTCCGGCCAGTATCCTGTCACTTTGTCCAGCATCAGGAGCATATCTTCAGGGAGTCTCAATTCGCCGTTGCAGTATTTTTCAGGCCTTTTTGTAAGATCGACCTCAAAATCGTTTGAAGAGCCGAGCCATTCAATTTCTTCCTTTTTAGGATTCAACCCGGGTTGCTGGGCAAGGTCTCCTGCTGAGAAGAAGCCGAAAGCGGTTTCCTTGACTTCGAAAATCAGATCGCCTTTGGCATCAAAACATTCCGCTTTCAGCCGCACAAGAAGTACAGAGCCTGCACGGGCAACATTTATCAGGGTGGAGCGGGTGGTGATCCTTTCCACGTCCGGTTTGATTTCTTTATAAGCAACCGCGTGGCCATCCAGATTTCTAAAGTAAAGCGGTTTGTCAGAGGAGGCGGGTCCTCCTTCAAAACAGGACAGCCATCCGCAGGGCTGGAGCGCCACTTCCAAAATAACGCAGAACGGCATGACTTTATTTCCGTTTTTATTAAAGAACCAGGAGTCCGGGGGAACATCATATTCCACTTCAATGACATCTCCGACTTTTAGCGCATTTGGCGTTGCATCAATTTTGGAGACGCGTGTCATAAAGTGGTAGGGCGGTCCCGGAAGTCTTTGGATGTGCCTTCCCGTATCAAAAATGGCAGCCGGCTGTCCAAACGCATCGGACGGTTTTCCAAAGGCGCAGGCCATGATCGATTTATAACCGAACTCCATATCATCTATTTTGGCAACCGTTCTTGTTTCCACATAATCTTCAAGAAGGTGCGGCCAGCAGTCAAGGGGCCAGTCCGGCACCAGGCGGACACCCAGCCGTCTGATATGAAGGCTTTTCTTTCCGTCACAGGTGGCCACAAGATCGGCAAATACGGTGGGGTATAAGCCGTCCACAAGGATCACTTCTTCGATAAAGGCTTCATAGGTCAGATGCTTGCTGTTGGGCGTTACCTGGCTTCTGCATTTAGCCTGGAAAATTTCATTGGGAACCGGATCAAACCGCCATCCGTCTTTTGTTGATGAAAATCCAAGGGCTGAGATGTAAAATGCCAGAAGCTGCATACATCCTTCACTCATCAGTGTTCCCGGCATGCAGGGATCGTTTTTGAAATGCCCTTTAAAGAACCAGTCATCCGGGTGGATGTCGTTTTCCACGCGGATATAACCGCGTCCCCATGGGCCGCCGCTGGGATCGAATTTAGTGACCTCATCAAGAAGCCGCATCTGGCCGGAAGGAATTTTGGGTGTTTTCGAATGGGTGGCAAGCCGTTCAAATCCTTTGCCAAAACAGTCGTAGCCCCGGCCTTCTGAAAATGCAATCACGTCTTCCTTGGTAAAATGATCTTTGGTGCAGACAATTTCAGGTGTTTCAACTATGGATTCCTCAATGGGCTTATGTTCACCGGTTTCCGGTTTCCAAAGAACGCCCCCTGCATTTTCCGCTTCTTCAGGTGTTATAAATGCAGCCTGTCCGTTCCTTACGGAAAGTCTGAGTTCGCCGTTTACTCGGCAGTCATACCGGAAGAAAAACATGCGTTGACCGCCCATATTGGCATGGCCGTCCACATGGATCTGGTAGCACAGGGTATCGCCTACACGCGGTGGTTCGCCATAATACATCAGGTCGCATCCTAACAGGCGGTAGGCCCTTTCCCCCTTGTTTAAAAAGTCAATGCCCAAATAGGAAATCAGGGTGAGGTCACACTGGCCGGATTCAATGGTGATGCCTCCGGGCATGTAGATATCGTGAATATACCAGGCACCTTTAGTCACATCCGTTTCCGTCCAGATAACGCCTTTTCCCATGGAACCGGGTTCCGCATCAATACCGGTAATTCTGTCCACAAGAAGAAGCGGCTCTTCAGGAAGCCTGACCTGGATTTCGTAATCATCCTGCTGCTCGAAAAGCGGTCCGAATACTTCTGAAATTTTTCCTGAAGCAAGAATTTTAAGTTGTTCACGGTCAAAGCTGGGCCCTTTGGGTTTCAGTTCCACGGGATTTTCAAACAAGGTCCTCAGGGCTTTCATTGCCGTGGATTCGGTGCTGCCCTTTCTGGCTTCTTTTTTGGCCGATATTTCCGGCGCTTTTGGCGGTTCCGGTTCTGCTGCATCAATCGGGGGTTCCGGTAAACGGGTAGGTGTATCCGGGGTTTCCTCCATCTGTTCAAGGCCCGGTACGATGACATTTCCCTCAGGAGGAACAAAGGCGATTGATGGTTGGCTGTTGTCGAAGTTTATATCCTGGCTGTCTGCTCTTGCTGAAGGATTTGAAAATGCGTCCGGATATGGAGTGGATGAGGTTGACAAGCCTGACAGGGCGGAAAGCATCTGTTGTTGTATATTAAGAAAACGTTTGTGAACTTCTTCCTGTTGGTAAAGAAATTCCTTGTGAATCCCTGCGATTTGATGATTTTTTTCCACTAAATGCTGCAACAGTTTTTTCATGAGAGTCGGTTCCTTGTCGCTTGTAGACATATGGCCTGCACCTGTTGATAACCGTTTTTGAGTTAAAGATGCAAAAGATAATGTTTCCGTTGATTTGGGGTGAGATGCAGGTATAGCTGGTCTCGGATTTAATGCTTTTCCGGGTGAAAATGAAAGATACATGGGAAGCACCGGTGGTAAGGATGGTGCTGCCTTCATGTCTGGCGTCTTTTTTCCTGATGGCAGGGCACCCGATGACGTCTGTGCGGTTTGCACATGAGATGTTGGGGCAGCCTCTTTCCCATTCACAGGGTTAAAGGGAGGAAGCATTACCCGGGCCGGATGCACTTTGTAGGTTCTTGACGTTTTTTTCTCTTTCGGGGCTTTGGGAAGACGTTCTTTATTTTTGACATGCCCATTTGAATGTTCCTCTACCATTATTGTGGAAGATTCACCACCCAAGGCGTTTATTTTTATCTCAGCCTTTCTTTTCTTTCCATCCTGTGGCTCCCAAAAAGTCGCTTTTTTCTGGTCCATGGAAGGGATTTTCTGATGGAGGCAGGAAAGGGTAGCTGCAGCCACGTGCAGCAGTCCTGAAGCGGCATGAGAATGGCCAAACCGTTTGGTAAGATTTATTTTTCCGTTGCCGAACCCAAACGTTAAAGATTCATCGGGTGTTATTTCATCCGAGATTACAGCGTAAATTTTATCGCCGTCTTTTAACGCATCCTCCAGTCGTTTCAAGATAAGTGTAACGGCAGCGTCGCCGGGAGTTTTTCTGTCTTCATCCAGTATGTCTTGAACAGCTGAAAGATGCACAGGCTCACAGCTCATATCCACAGCTCCCACAACCGCCGTGTCAATTTCCCTGTTTTTCAATCCGTGAATAGCGATTTCAAGGCAGCGCAAACCGGAAATCTCTTCTGCAGAAATGGTATGGCTAGGACCTGAGAAATCAAACTGGCTGTTCAGCCGATTCGCAACAATGTTGGGCATGGCACCTAAAATGGCGGAAGCTTCCCTTAGGGGATTGATATGATCTTTTGCCCGGGAAATCCAGTCTGCCAATGAGTCAGAAGGCGTTTTTTGTGAAAACCATTTTTCCGCCCAGTTCTGGAGCCGCCAGCACAAGCCTGAACGCGTGACTTCTGCGTCACATCCCATGCCTACCAGAACGGCTGTTTTTTCTCCGGGTAAAATACCTGCATCTTCAACAGCCTCAAGAGTGGCCTTGAGCATGATCAGTTGCTGAGGGAGTGTCTGGTCAAGGGCTGCAGGGAAGAACTTCAACCCCATCAGCGGCAGATCAAAGGGATCTGCAAAGCCCCCGACAATACCTTCGTTCTGTTCTCTTAACGAAGATCGGCCTGAGAAGAGCGTGTCTTTGAATTCATCAACACCTTTGGTTTCCGAAACCATCATTCCCATGCCGATAATGGCAATTTTTACCGGTGAAGCAGGCGGTGTACGTTTTACAGTCACAGGCTTATAGGATGCCCGGTCCCATTCCTCCAGAATGACATGGGCATTATTTCCGCCAAAGCCAAAATTGCTGATGCCAGCCCGTTTAAGACCATTACACTTCCAGGGTTCCGCCTCAAAAAGAAGCCGGAACGGTGACGTTTTAATGGTTTCATTGGGTTCATCCACATGGAGGGTGGCAGGCCGGATGCCATGCTTGAATGAAAAAAGAATTTTGATAATACCCGCAATGCCTGAAGCTGTAATCGGGTGCCCCATATTGGATTTAATGGTTCCTATGGGGACATCTGACAGTCCTTTATAAATTCGCGATGTGCTTCTGAGTTCTATTTCGTCCCCAACCGTCGTTCCCGTGGCATGGCATTCAAGCATCGAGATATCTGCAGGTGACAGACCTGACAGTTCGTAAGCTTTTTTTAGTGCCTGAAACTGTCCTTCTTCCGAAGGGACCAGAAGGCCATGCCCTCTGCCGTCATTGGAAAGGCCGATTCCCCGGATCACACCTTGAATACGGTCACCATTCGAGATGGCATCTTCAAGCCTTTTTAAAACAACGAATCCAGCCCCTTCTGCTGGAACGAGACCATCTGCATGTTTATGAAATGGCCTGCTCCTTCCGGTTTGACTCATGGCCTGAAGCGCGCAAAAACCAATATGGATAATCAAGTCATCTGACCGGTTGATGCCACCTGCAAGCATGATATCCGCTTTTCTTTCCTGCAGACGATCGCAAGCGAGCTTTACGGCATACAGGGAAGACGCGCACGCGGCATCAATGGCAAAGGAGCCTGCGTTAAAATTGAGGCTTCTTGCAAGAATATGAGCGGGGAACCCTGACATGAATCTGTTGATGGCATGGGTTTTTTGGACACCCGATAGGGTTCGTGCTTTCCCATTCAGGAAATCGGCTGATTGATGATCAAGCCAGAAGCCTTCGGAAAATTCCTGCAGGGAATGAGACGGATAGGATAAATTTCCGAATATGGCACCTGTTTTAAGACCTTCTTTCCCGTAATATCCGGAATCGTTTAAGGCCTCTCTCGCTGTATGCAGGATCCAATGGATCAAAGGATCAAGCCTTTGGACCTCAGCAGCAGGAATGGCAAATCCATCAGGTCGAAAGACGCTTTCAAAGCCCTTTACATAGCCACCCCGATCCGTCCATGTCAGGTCAAACGCATTTTTGGACGAGTCTGCCATGACCAGGCGTGGATCCGTCCGCCAGTAATTTTCAGGAACAATCGAGAGAAGATCTCTTCCATTCTTAATCTGTTCCCAGAGTTCTTCAGGTGTCAGCGCACCTGGAAAAACACAGGAACAGCCAATAATCGCAATAGGCTCAAATTGCATGGTCTAATCCGTTTTTATTTTGAATCCGGCAGCATGTGCATTTCAACATCGCGCAATTCTGCCATAATTTTATTGTTATCGTCAAAGAATAAAATATCGGATACGGTTCTGTCGTTTCCAGCAAGACGCCCCAGGAGTTCACACCTGACGTTTGTGTCAAATGCCCCTTCACAGTGCGAGACATAAGCACCTATTTTTGTTGGCAGGGAGATCCGTCCTGTTTTATGGGCGCCCCATAAGATAGCTAACTGAAGACCGCCATCCAGGGCCGCAGCGTCTGTTTTCCAAAAATCACCCGGCCATTTCATGGTTTTAATCCCCGCGATCACCGCAGATGCATTTGTATCTGATAAACCGGAGAGGGCTTTGATAACCTGAAGGTCCGGACCGTGGAACAGCCATTTTTTATAAATTTCGGATAATTTGAATGGCCAGTTTCCACTTGCCCTCTCATCAGCTGACAGGACCGCCCCTCTTTCCAGCGCATCCGGTTTTGTCATCTCAATGGTTGCCGTATAATACGGCGCACCGTTTTCTCCCGGAAGCTCAAGGGAGAGTATCGAGTTGTCACCATTTGATATCTGGCGGCAGTTCAACGTAAGAGAGGTGTTGTTTTTTCCGAAATTGTCCAGTTTTATTCCTTTATAGATCCTTAAATCCTTGCAGGCTGAAATGACAAGGTCAGGATTGAAAATATGTGCAGCCCTTGTAAACCATTCCAGAACGAGGACAGCCGGAACAACAGGAATGTCTTTGATCATGTGGCTATTGAGAAATGGGTAATTTTTTTCCCGTAAAGGTATTGACAGGTTGATACCGGTTTCAACCGTGCGGATGGACAGTCCCGCCTTGGGGGGTTTGGGACCGATAACGATTTCTGTATGATCCGGATTTTTTTCCTGAACTTCCTCTACAAGGTTTTTTGCACCTGTATCAATGGGAATAAGGGGGATGCCCATTTTTTTGAAATGATCCTTGAGGAGCGGAGACACCATACCGCCGTCCCATGGTCCCCAGTTAATGGATTTGACCACACAGGCGCCTTTTCTTCTTTTTGCCTCATGGTTGGCTACCTTATTTAAAATTTCGTTGGCCATGGCATAGTCGCATTGCCCCATATTGCCGAACCTGGCGGCAACAGATGAAAAGAGGCAGATAACAGTCAACGGGTCTTTCTTTGTCGCGGAAAGAAGCGTCGAAAGCCCTCTTACTTTTGTGTTGAATACAAGATCAAATTGCTCAGGGGTTTTATCGGCGATCAGCTTGTCATTCAATACACCTGCACCATGAATGATGCCTGTAACAGGTCCCCATTCCTTTCTGATTTTTTTGAGTTCTTCAGATATCGCTTTTTCATCCTGAACATCGGCAGTAACATAACGGACCCGTGATCCTGCTTCCTCTATTAAATTCAAGGTGGATTTAATTTCCCGCATGCCTAAAATACGGCTCGCGTTCCTGCCCAGTTCAGCAGGCGTGATTTTTCTGCCATTTGCCTTTGCATCTTCCAGAAGGGCTTTTTTCAAATCACTGTCATTGAGCGCCCATGAGCAGCATTCAGGTTCTTCAGTAAGTTCCGTCCGGCCAAGAAGAACAAGTCCGCATTTTGTTTCCCGAGCGAGAGCGATGAGTGTTTTTGCCGTAACGCCTCTTGCACCGCCGGATGCCAGGATAACCGATTTTTTATCTATCATCGATTCAGAAGGATGAACTGCTTTTTCGAAACTCTCAAGCCGGGTGCGTGTCCCATCTGATTCAATGCCGACTTCTATTTCAGGTCCGCCTGCCAGAAGTTCTTTCGCGATTTCTTTCGCGATTTCTTTCGGAGATTTTTTTTCTGTATGAATATCGATGGATTTTACGGCCACATCGAGCCATTCAATAGCCGCTGTCTTGACAAGGCCGGTGAGACCGGAAAGCCAGAACCGGTTTTTTGAATTTCCCGATAAACCGAAATCTCCCTGGGTATCCTGGACCGTTACAAAAATACTGCCGGATTTGCTGAAACGAGGGGCCATTTGTTTTGCAAAAAGGAATGCTTCACGATTGATGAGAAGTGCTTCATCCAGGCTGGCGGTTTTTTTAAGGCCTCCCAAAAATATCAGGCCGTCTGCATCTTCCGGTAGACTTTTGACAGCAGTCGCATTGATGTTTCTTTTTCTCAGTCGTTTTTCAAGCTCTTTTGCCACGCCATTGCCATCATCTGTAATGGCAATGCAGCGTGATGCAAACAGTCCTTTCATGGCAAAACCGGAAAATGGCGCCTTCACTTGTCTCAATGCATATCTTCCGAGTTTGGGGCCTTGATCTTCCGTATCAGGTGCAGGTGACGCGGAACCGGTTTGAGAATCCGGAGAACCGCCACCCTGCATCAGGGATGGAACTGTTTTTTGAATATAATCGACAACATCTTTCAGGGTTTCGATATTTGCCATTTCACTGGGATCAATTTCCGGTAGCCATGGAGATTCATCTTTTACCGCAGAAAGAATTTCAACGCGTTTAATGGAGTCGATACCCAGATCGGCTTCAAGACCCATATCCATTGTTAAAATATCTTTTGGATATCCTGTTTTTTCGGCAACAATGGTTAAAAGCATATCCGTGAAATCGATAGCATCCGGGATACCTGAGGCTGGTTTGGTGATTTCAGCCACAATCGGAACAGGCTGTTCCTGTGCGGGAACAGTCGCACTGACTGACGGGGCCATTTTTTCAATATAATCGATCACGTCTTTCAGGGTCTCAATATTTGCCATTTCACTGGGATCGACTTCAGGCAGCCATGGAGATTCATCCTTCACAGCAGACAGAATTTCAACGCGTTTGATAGAGTCAATACCCAAATCCGATTCAAGGCCCATATCTTCTGTGAGGATATCTTTTGGGTACCCTGTTTTTTCAGCCACAATGGAAAGAAGCATTTCCTTGAAATCAATTCCTATAGGAATACCTGCTGTCCCTGACGGTGCCTGTGGCGGTAGCGTCTGAGTTTGAACGGGCGTGGCTATTTGCGGTGCTGAAGATGCAATGGCTGGCGCCGCCTTTTCAATATACCGGATGACATCTCCCAGAGTTTCGATATTCGCCATTTCACTGGGATCAACCTCAGGCAGCCATGGCGACTCATCTTTTACGGCAGAGAGGATTTCCACGCGCTTGATGGAGTCAATACCCAAATCTGACTCCAATCCCATATCTTCTGAAAGAATTTCTTTCGGGTACCCTGTTTTATCTGCCACAATGGAGAGAAGCATCTCCTTGAAGTCTATGCCAGCGGGTATCCCTCCTGTTGCTGCAGGTGCAGCCGGTAGGGCTACTGCAGATGATGAAGGGGTCTGTGCCACAATTTTTGGGGCAGCCTTTTCAATAAACTTGATAACATCTCCCAGTGTTTCGATATTTGCCATTTCACTGGGATCAACCTCAGGCAGCCATGGCGACTCATCTTTTACGGCAGAGAGGATTTCCACGCGCTTGATGGAGTCAATACCCAAATCTGACTCCAGCCCCATGTCTTCTCCAAGAATTTCTTTCGGGTATCCTGTTTTTTCAGCCACAATGGAAAGAAGCCTCTCCTTGAAGTCTATACCTGCGGGTATTCCCGTTGCAGGCGCTTCTGGTTCCTGCTTTACGGCAGGCATCATAGGAGGAAGCTCTACAGCAGCAGGTTTTTTCTGTACTGGTGCAGGTTTTTGCATTTCAGCCGGCATTGATGCCTGTGGTCTGCTGATTTGTTCTGTGTAGACTGCCGGAGGCGATTCTTCTTTCAAATATGAGGGCATGCCTGTTTGAAACGATTCAATAACAGGCTGGCCGCTAAGCATCTGGGCAATGGAAAGTGTTGATGCTTCTGCCGTCTTGAGAAATGCCATGTGGCTGTCTGCAATTGATTTCTGGTAAGCCAAATGGGCTTCGGCGGTTTGACGCTGAATATCATGGAAGGCATTTACCCATGAATCATCTGCGACCTGGTACTGTTTTGGGCCGGAATAATGTGATCTGCCGGTCACTGGCGTGTTCGGTTTTTCATTGGGCATTCCCGGGGACGGGTTATGAAATGATGGTGGCGCAGCGTCAGATTGTTGTGAGCTAGGTTTGGAAGCAAGTTTACTATTCATTTTTGAGAATTCCATCCTGTTCAATTGGGTATTATCAGAAGTTGTATTCGGTTGAACAGCCTGGTCAACCTTTACAGCAGGCATTTCCGTACTTTTGGGATTGGGTTTGGGAATTGCTGCCAGACCTTCCTTGGGAGGGTATGGCCTGTTATAATTACATCCCAGCAAAGAAATGGATATTTTGGGTTTTTTCCTCTGTCTGGGGTCAGGGCAGGGGGCATAGTTTTCCCACAGGTAGTTAAAGTTAATGGCTGCGCCTGTTACAGCAAGCTGCCCGAGGGCTTTCAGAAAACCTGTCATGCCATGCTCTTTTTTGACATCCATATTGATGGTCTTGACGTCCTTTCCTTTCAATATCTTACCGACAAGACCGGTAAGTACAGGGCTGGGGCCTACCTCAAGGAAGGTTCGCACACCATTATCGTACATGGATAAAATCAGCTCAACAAATCGAACCGGATGATCCAGCTGTTGGGAAAGAAGGTCTGCAATTTTATCCGGTTTTTGGGGATGAGGTTCGCCTTTTACGCATGAATAGAACGGAATAACCGGATTTTTTAGTGGTTTCTTTTTAAGATAGCTTAAAAAGGGCTTGCAGGACTCACTCATGAGTTTTGAATGAAACGCTGCAGATACCGGGAGTCGCGTAAACCGGATTTTTTCCTCTTTAAGCCGTTTTTCCACAGCGTCTATGGATTCTGTGGGGCCTGAAATCACGACTTGTTCCGGGCTGTTATGGTTGGCAACAACCACATCGGTTTTAGCCTCTTCAAGCAGGGCCATGACTTTATCAATAGAGGCGATTACCGCAGTCATGGACCCTTTTTTCTGCGCGGCTTTGGCCATCAGACTGCTTCTTTCCCGACAGATATCCAATAAGTCTTTCATGTCGAGAATACCTGCATCATACATGGCTGTGATTTCGCCAAGGCTGTGTCCCCCCACGCAGTCAGGTTTGATGCCCAGTTTCCCGAGCAGATTCGTCATGGCAAGGCTGGTGGTGAGGATGGTGGGTTGCGCCCACAAGGTTTGTGTAAGTGTCTGAGTCTGTTTTGCCCGGTCTTCATCGGAAAAAACCGGAACAGGGAAGACCTTGTCGGCCAGTCGATCCTTGCCGTCATTCCAGGATATGGTTTCCGTAAGATCCCATACATCCTGGAAGTCATAGAATTGCATGGCAAGGTCTGCTCCCATGTTAACATACTGACTACCTTGGCCAGGGAAGATAAAGGCGGTTTTTCCGGGTTTTTCATTATTGGAATAGTATACGCCACTGGGTAGTGACAATGCCGCATCGGATTTTTCTGCAAGTTTTTCATTGGCAAGCTGAAGTTTCTTTTCAAGATCATCTTCATCTGAAGCTACAATTGCCAGTTTCAACGGCAGGTCGGCCTGAAAGTTTTCCTGACTGGTTCTGGCCAGATAAAGGAGCATCCCCTTTTCCTGTTTCAGCGCTTCTCGGGTATCCTTGATTTTTTCGAAAATATTATTTACATCTTTGGCACTGTATATCAGGAGTTCACTTGGGGATGTCCGCATTCGCCAGGCACGGTTTCCTTTGCCTTCGTATTCTTCAAGTGTCACATGAAAATTGGTACCGCCGAAACCAAATGAACTTATGGAGGCTCTTCTCGGATAATTCCTGTTTTTGACCCAGGGACGAGATATGGTGTTTAAATAAAAAGGGCTTTCATCAATTTTCAGTTTGGGGTCCGGCCTGTCAACCTTGATGGTTGGCGGCAGGATTTTGTGATGAACCGCCATAATGGCTTTAATGATACCTGCAGCAGCAGCAGAACTTTTTGTATGGCCGATCTGCGATTTAACGGAGCCCAGAGCACACCATTGCCGGTCCTTTCGGCCAGGTTCGTTGAAAACCATGGAAAGTCCTTTAAACTCGGTTGCATCGCCAGCCTTGGTTCCTGTACCATGTGCCTCGACCAGTTCCACAGTGTCTGGTGAGTATCCTGCGTTTTCATAGGCTCTTTTCAGGGCCAGGGCCTGGCCTTCAGCCACAGGAGAATAAATACTTGTTCCGGATCCGTCAGATGATGCGCCGATACCTTTTATCACCGCATATATTCTGTCTCCATCACGCTCTGCATCTTCAAGTCTTTTAAGCGCGATCATGCCGATGCCTTCACCCAGAATCATGCCATCCGCTTTATCCGAGAATGGCCTGATATCGTGGGTTGGAGAAAGAGCCGGTGTTTTGCTGAAACTGACAAAAAGGAAAGCATCATTGTTTGTATCTGCCCCCCCTGTGATGACAAGATCGGAATACCCGAGTCTCAGTTCGCTGATGGCTGAACCCATTGCTGAAAAAGAGCTGGCGCAGGCTGCATCAGATGTGCAGTTTATTCCACCCAGATCAAAATGGTTGGCAATCCTTCCTGCCACCACATTGCCCAGAAGACCGGGGAATGTGCTTTCTTTCCAGGGTGTGCAGCTATTCGCAATACGATCGCAGATAGCCTCGATTTTATCTTCAGGTATGCCTTCTTCCCTGAGAGCCTTTGTCTGGACGGGTCTGCCCAGCCTGTTTACCATTTCTCCCATCAGCTCGAGACCTGCTGCCACGCCCAGAATGACACTGACTCTGCTTCGATCCATATTTTTAAACTGACCGTTTGTGGCATCATTCAAGACCTGTTTCGCAACGATCAGACCCAGGAGTTGGGACGTATCGGTTGATGCAAGATTTGTGGGCGGAATGCCAAATTCCATGGGATCAAATTCAACTTCCGAAAGGAATGCACCTGTCCGGCAGTACGTTTTGTCCGGGGCCATCATGTTTTCATCAAAATAGTCGTCGATAAAAAAATGGGTTGGCGGTACTTCTTTCACATGATTTTTTCCGGCAAGGATATCCCGCCAGAAACCGCCTGCCTCTATTGAGCCAGGAAACAAGGCGCCCACGCCTACAACAGCAATTGGCATTTTTGCGCAATCATTTTGAAGGGTGATGTTGTGTTTTGTTTTGGATTCTATCTGATTTTTTACCATATTGCCTTGTTTAGACGATTGAACAGGTTTAGAGGGCATATTTTTCTCCTTATGGGAATTATATAAGCGGTTTTGGTCTGAAATTAAATGCATCAGCAGGAACAGGCACACCATACGTTCTTAATTGCTGAGCACGTGTAATTACAGCCGCACCTTCCAGAAGATTTAGTGCAATATTCGCGACAGTCCTGTTTTCCGGATTCTCCAGAAAAGTTCCTTTTACCCATGAATTAAATGCGCCGATAGAAGGTCCGCAGCATATCTGATAATCAGAATGTCTTTCAGTATCTCCTTCCATTGCCCATCTTGCACTGTTTCCAAGGTACCAACGGAAAACAAGCGCCATTTTGTATTTGGGGTCCTTATCCGCTTTTTCTATTTCTCTTGGATTTCTTTTCAAGAAGAAGTCACGGGTTTCTTTCCAGATTTTCTCAAGAGGAGCTCTAAAGGCCTCTTTTTCAAGTTTTGATTTTATATCCTGGGGTATGTTTTCAATCGAGTCGTAGGATGTATAAAGTCTGTAAAATTGGGCAGCCCGGCTGCTGAAAAGCGTTCCCCGTTTTAAAACCTGAACCTTGACGCCAAGTTCGAACATATCGGCCGCTGGTGCCATGGTCATATCGGCAACGCCTGCTTTTGCAAGCATTTTTCGTCCTTCCATGGAAAGACCGGATTCAACTGCAGACTGGTTGATAGAGCCGGTAAGCACATAGGCAGCTCCCATGGAAAATGCGCCGGCAACAGAAACAGGGGTTCCCAGTCCTCCTGCGGCACCAACCCGGATAGGCCTTTTATACCCATATTGCTGAACGATTTCATTTCTCAGGGAAAGAATAGTAGGAAACAGGGCTGGCAGGGGCCGGTTATCGGTATGGCCGCCGGAGTCGGCTTCAACGGTAATATCCTCAGCAACCGGAACATGGGCCGCAATATCTGCTTCCTTTTGGGTCAGTTTCCCCTGGGATACAAGAAGATCGAGAATTTTTTTCGGGGCCGGCTCCATAAAGTGTTTGGCGACTTCAGGCCGGGAAAGTTTGGCAAATATATGATTTTCCCTGATGATATTGCCGGAGGGGTCTGCCTTCAGGCCTGTGGCAGAGAACCGGACAACAGCAGGCGATAACCTCATAAATGCAGCAGCTGAAATTCGTTTGACACCCTGTTTCAGATACATATCCACAATGGCGTCTTCAAGTGCGGGTTCATGAGGGGAGTATATCAGATTGATGCCCCATGATAAATTGGATTTTTCAAGGGAAGACCGGATGTCAAAAACCGCTTTTTCCACCGCCGGTAAAGGAAGGCCGGCAGAACCGAAAAAACCGATCATGCCTGCTTTCGCCATTTCGATGACCATGGTGGTGGATGCAATACCATGATACATGGCGCCCGCCACATAGGGGAAGCGAAGTTTGTGGACTTCCTGAAATGTCCTGTCCCCCAGCCATTCCGGATAGATAGCGGGAAGAGTGGCCATAAGCATATAGTCTGATGACGACCCGTTCCCCGATGGGGAAATGGAACCTTTGTGCCCCAACCCCATGGAACCTTCAGGGCTCTTTCGGATAATATGAACAGGCTCACGAACATTTTCCATTACAGCAATCATTTCCCCAAATGAAAAAAAAGGAGGGATTGCCCCGGGTTTCCAAAAACCGACAGAAGACAGCGTGTTAGTCTGCATTGAAATTCATCCTCATCAAAATCAAATTAGTATGTATGGTGTTAAGGGATCTTTGAAGACAATATCATATTTTCGCTGTTAAGGGGCAAAAAAAATTGATTCCCAACCCTTAATAATGAAGAATTGTTTTCAAATAAGCCTTAAAGTCCAAATTTTTAGGAAACGGCACCCATTATACCACCAAATATCATTTAATAAACATTTTATTTTCCAATCATGAGACAGATTTCTTTTTTATTACGAAAAATGAATTTTCTTAAGGACAATGGATTGGCAGCAACATCTCAAACCAGCCTGAAAATTATATTGAGCCATGTTTTTTTCAAACAGTTTTGGGATTTCAGATTCAGGTATTATCCAATTGGTCGACACATGAAAGGTGCTATCATATATCCATTCTTTTACAAAGGGGGGGACCCTTTGAAATACGCGTTATTTTTTCCTGTATCCGATGGTTTGAATTACTGAAACAAAACGGTGTTTTGCACCAAGTGTATAGAAATCGCCATGACCAAAATGGCATAATTACAAGTCCTTATTTTCATTTTATCTTTATCGTTATTTTTTTGAAGCAGAATAGAAAACAGAGCCATCTATACTCAATGCAATTATCCGGGTCAAGAAAAAACAGGTTGTTCAGGATAAAAAATGGCGCGATCTGTTGGCAGGTTTGTAAAACAGGGTTAGCATCATGTATGAATGCGGTCAGCCAGGTCTATATGTGTTTCAGTATCCAGTTTTCCATAATTTTCAGCACTTTTTCCCTATGTTCAACCTTTTCATTCATGGTTTCGTGAAAAAGGCCGTCAAATTCCTCAATGGTTTTATCGGTGGACGAGGCTTCGCGAAAGATATGCTGGCTGCTCTTGATGCTAACCATTTTGTCTGATTTGCCATGAATCAGGAGAATCGGCATACGGATTTCTTTTGCACGCTTTATCGCTTCAGCTGTTGCCTTCAAATATTCCTGATAAAATTTTGCGGAAACCTGGTCATGAACCAGCGGGTCATCCAGATAGGCCTGGACCACGGATTTATCTGTGGAAATGTGGTTTGGATCTATTTCATTGCTCATGGTCACAGTAGGAAACAGATTTGAGAATACCTTGCCCAGCTTTTTTTTCCAGGGTGGCACTTCGACCGTTGGAATCAGTGCGGGTGCTGAAAGGATAAGGGCTTTCAGATCCTCGGGATAATTGAGCGCGTATAACTCTGCAATAAGCCCCCCCAGGCTGTGTCCCAGAAGAATAATGGGGATATCTTTATTTTCATTTTTAATAATTGCATCAACAAGATGTTTAATGTCGGCATAATATTTTTTAAAATCATCCACATGGCCTCTGATGCCTCCTGAAAGGCCGCTTCCCCTGTGGTCCGATGCATAGATTGATATGTCTTTTCCGGAAAGCGTTTCAAGAAGATTGTGGTATCTGCCTGAATGCTCGCCAAGACCATGGGAAATCACAAGAATGCCTTTCGGATGTTCCACCTGCCAGCTCTGATAAAAAATTCTGACACGATCCGAGGACAGAAATACACCCATATTGTGATTGTAGGATGCCATGTTAGAGGTGTCTCCTTGAAACACGCCCGGACGTTTCATGACTGTTTTATCATGACAGGTCCGGGCGGATTTTAGATGGCTTTCTGATATGCCGGGCTATTCCCTGGTTTTTCCGGTTGCACTGTACCAGTTGCTTTCCGGGTATTTTTTTTCGCGTTTGGCGATGGCTTTGGTGATTTTGGTTTCGAGCTCCATCACTTTTTTGCCTTCGTATTCGGAAATGTATTTCAATGCCGGTTTTTCGATCATGACGAGGATTTTGCTTGCCGTTCCTGAGACGAGAATATTGTCAAAAAGGGCTTTGATAAGTGCCGGGTCCGTCATCATGTCAACGTCCTGTTTTCTCAGTGTCCCCCCTTTGGTTACCACTTTTCGTTTTGGATCGATGATGTTTTTGATGGTTTTAAGGGTCGCCTCTTTTGTTTTATCGTCACTGGAGTTTAAAAGCGGCAGCAGTTTTTTGACATCATCGTTTTCCTTGCAGTTTTTAAATGCCGCTGTTAGCAGGTTTCGAGCTTCTTTTACCACAGGGGGCTGGTCTTTCTGGTTTACAAAGTAAAGGAGGTGATCCATATCCTCACTTCCGGTCTTGTCCTTGAGGATCATCATGGCGTTTTTAAACATTTCCTTGTCATACTTGGTTTTATTGAAGGTGTACTCCTGAAGGTGGCTGAATGCCAGAAACATGCGTGCAAATTTGTCATCTTTATTATTTTTTACAAGTTCAATACATTTTTCATATTCACCATTTTCAAAATAGGTTTTGGCCGCTTTTTCCCATTTTTCTACGGCAAAAACCGATCCTGACGAACATAGAATAAAGGCAAGAGCCATAAAAAAAATTGTGTGCCTGACGTGTAATGGTTTCATAAGCATTTCCTTTCGATTGGTTTTACGTTGGAAGCAGTTCAATGAATAAAAAAACGATAAACGATTAAAATTAAATTGGAAATTGCAAGAGGTTGCCTGCAGATTTCCATGTGTCCAAGAGATAAACGAACGCATAATATAATAAACGGTCGAGAAATTCAAGGGGGTGGGGTGAATTTATCAAAGATAAACATTAAGGAAATGATTGGCGGTGTTTCAGAGAAACGGCTGAAGGAAATATATGACGCTCATTAAATTTTAATTGAAATACTCAATTTGACCCATAAGGATAGACGTGAGCGAAATACCGTTAAAGAAACTGTCCGTCACTTCAATGACATGGGTTTCGCCTCTTTCCAGGGTAAAGCTGATCTCCTGGGCGTCGTATTCCTCTTCGCATCCTTCACCGTCACACCTGCTGATCTCAATTTTTTTATTCCCATCTGCCAAACCTTATAAAACCTATTATGTTTATTATTCATTGAAATTATCACGGCAGTATATCACCATCAACAGATATGAAATAAGGCCTCCGAGGATTTGAACCATAAGGCCATATTTACTCCTCGCGATCAAGTGGTATACTTTTAAGTGCTCTTTAAACCATTTAAAAAAGTTTCTATGGTCCACCTGAGTTTATAAATAGTTGCAACCTGTTCTGCTGTTAGATCATGACGGTCTGTAGCCACATAATATTTTATGCCGTCAACCTTATACCCAACAACTCTCACAGGTATGTCAGTCTTGTTTATTCCATGCGTACCGAGATGGACCAGGGCATCATAAAAAACATAGCTTCCGGGATCGCACTATGTTCTGTGATTACCGTCTTTTTTGTTTTGAATTTGATTCTGCAGACAAAACTTTTTCCTTCTTTCTGTAGAGAGTCAAAAGCCTTATGACATTGGTAACCTCGATCCATCACCCCGGTTGACCTTTTGAAAGAATTTGACTCATAAAGAGGCGTTCTCCGGCATTTCCTTCGGTCAAAAAGATCTTGCTTGGAATACTGCTGTTTATATTAAAGCCCAAATGGCATTTCGCTTTTTTAGAACCTTTTCTGTAGTCCGCCCAATGCATGGAAAGAACTGCGTCAATCAATGACCCATCAATGGAGATCAATTCACCAAGTTCTTGATATTCTTTAGGCATTGACTGCTCGGTTTGTTGATACAGCTTTTCAAAAACGTACTGCAGTTGCTCAAGGCCACGGCCATTCATAATTTCTGAGAAACTGCTTCGGCTGATGCCATCTTCCGGGGCGATATACTGTTTTGCGAATTCGTTTTCCTGTAAATCCTGAATCAGATGTCTTGCGGATTTATGCTCTTGAAGATGAAAAAAAAGTAACGCGTGGAGTTGGTCTTCAAAAGTCATTTTTAACGGTCTGTCTCTGCGTGATAGAAGTTCTGGTGCATCAGGCAAAATATTTTTCATTGGCTTGATGTATTTGTTGTAGCATAATGATTCAAGTTTTTTCTTTGGGATCGAACATCTCATTTTTATAAGTTCTTGATATTATTGTTAATAATATCAAGGCACGCGACATTTTTTATCACCCTTGTCAAGGAAAAAAATGAAATTTCATGAAAAAAGTTTTAAGTCTTCATATGCAAATACCTAACCGGACATTACTGAAATATTTTGATATTATTTGTCAAAGGGAAAGATTTTATTATATTCGGTTATTTTTTGACAATGGTATTCAAATCTGGTATCTGATCTTTATCATATAAAAATGAGGTATAACTTATGAATACTCAAAAAGTAGCATTGACGATGCCAAAAGAATTAGTGGCCATTATTGATGATATCAGTAAAAAACAGGGTGTTTCCAGAAGCAGGTTTATTTCATCCATACTTTATGAAAAAATAGTGGCAGAGAAAAAAAAGATGTTAAAAGATGCGTATGACTCTGTTTTTTCAGAAGAATTTATACAAAATGAACAACTCGATACTACCACGTGGTTTGAAAGATCCGGAAATAAAGAGGGACAGGAATGGTAATTCGAAAAGGTTCCATTTACTGGGTTGATTTTTCACCTGGAAAAGGTTCAGAACCAATGGGAACAAGACCGGGGCTTGTCATTCAAAATGATGCATTAAACGACAGCAAACTCAATACGGTTATCGTTGCTGCCATAACGTCGACACTTAAATTTGGTGATTTACCAGGAAACGTTGTTCTGCAAAAAGGAGAGGCGAATATGCCTAAGAAATGTGTTATCAATGCCACGCAAATCAAATCGGTTGATAAAAAAAGCATTAAGGAAATGATTGGCAGTGTTTCAGAGAAACGGCTGAATGACATATATGATGGAATTAAATTGATTTTGGACTTTCCGGATAGAATGTTTTGATCAGAAAATTGAGGCGCACTCTACAGGATGATTGCTTTCCCAAGTTCATTTCCCGGAAAACCAACGCCAATATCCTATAGCGTGCCATATTAATTGATGATGGTATAGAATATCTTGGATACTGTGCAAAAATATTTGCAATTGATTGAATACCGTTTTTAATGTAGTTTGCTAATATGTATCATAATGCAATCTTTCCAAAGGATTTCTCATTTGCCGAAACAAGTGATAAAAGATATTGATAAAATAAAAAACCATTGGATGGAAACGGCTGAAGATGACTTTAAAGCCATGAATAACCTGTTCAAAGCAAAGTCTTATAACTGGGCATTGTTCGTCGGACACATCACTACTGAAAAATTACTCAAGGCATTTTATGTAAAGCTGCATGGAACCCACGCACCTGCTATTCATAATCTCTACAGATTGGCAGAATTATGCGAAATTAAATTAACGGATGAATATTCTGATTGGCTTGATACAATTACGTCATTCAATATAAACGCACGATATGACGATTATCGAAAAGAATTTTACAACCTTTGCACCCGCGAATTTACCGAGCTATGGGTTAACCGAATAAAGGAGCTACGTGAATGGATAAAAAAGATGCTTTAAAAATAGCGAAAAAATTCGCTTCTTTATTAATGGCAAATTATGATTGCAAAATGATTTTTCTTTTCGGCTCATATGTAAAGGGGACCAATCACGAAGAGAGTGATATCGATATTGCCGTGATTCTCAGGGAATTTGAAAATCCAATTAATATGCAATTAGAACTAATGAGATTGAGGCGCAAAATTGACAGCAGAATTGAGCCACACCCTTTCAGAGAAATAGACTTCAATATGATGAATCCCGTTGCATATGAAATATTGAAGCATGGGCAAAGAATCAATATAAGTAACACTGACAATTAATTCTTATAGAAGGCCCCTCAATTAAACACCCACCCGATGGTTATCGTCAAAAGTTCATTATCTTCAAACTGATTATACAAGGCGTATAGCTCGAAGTGATCAATCCATGTCAGACCGCCGCCCCAGGAATAACAAAAACCTGTATTTTCATAAGTAACGGATTCATAGGTAATGGAAAGCGGGGAGATGTTGGTTTCCGTTTTTTCCCAGAAACACCCGCCATTCGCCTGGGCGAAAAAAGTGGTGTCGCGGAACCGAAGGAAGGTGTACCTTGCCAGAAGTGATGCATCAGCCAGTTTGTAGTGGTTTGCGGCGTTGTATATGCCGTAGGCGTCCTTTACTTCCTCATCACCATCCATGAGACAAAAATCCATACCCAGTCCAAGGGTTAGCCCGGCAGGGGACTTCATGGGAACGAGCAGTTTGCCGCCAATGAAATATCCCAGATTAAACGCCTTGTCTTCGAAGCCTTTTTGGACATCCATGGGGCCGCCATGGACAGCATAGGTCAGGTCGTCTGTTTCAAGATCAAGGCAGGGAGAAAGGGACGGGTACAGGATGATTGATAGTAATGACAGCAATAAGGTTAACAGACTTGGAAAGCGGGTCATTGGTTTATCTGCCATGTGGAAAATAAAAGCACGGGCTGGCGCAGCCAGCTCGTGCTTTTGATGTTTTGCGCCGAATTAATCAGGTTATTTAAAGTTATAACCAATTGTTAAGGAAATATAATCTGCATCATCAAATGATTTGTACAATGCCACTGCTTCGAAATTTTCCATGAATGATACCCCACCACCAATGGCAAAACCGAATTCATTACTACTATCATCGTCATCTTCAAGTCCATAAGCAGGATATTCAGGTGAGTAGTCGATTTTGCTTTTTCCAAAAGCCATCCCAATACCCAATTGACCGAAAATTTTTACATCACCTGCATCAACAGGAAATTCAAATCGTGCTGTAGGAAGCACTTCGATGATTGTTAAATCAACATCCACATCAATACTGCCTTCTGATTCACTGCCGCTCATCATACCGAATGATAGGCAAAGTCCCCAGGAAAGTTCATCCATCACGCCTGATGGCATCAGTCCCTGGCCACCGATGGTGTAACCCATATCCATGCCAGCATCATCCAGATCGCCCTGAGGAAGCAAAACACCACCATTTACCCCATAAGTCACTTCACTCAGATCCAAGCAAAATCCTGCCACAGGAAACGCGAACAACGCAACTGTGATTAAAGCCACTAATAATTTTTTCATTTTCTTCTCCTTTAATCCTTTTTAAAATTTCATCATTTACAGGCGCAAAACGAGATTATCCATATTTTTTTTGGGTTAACCTATTTGGGTATTTTTTAAGCAACCGGGTTTTAATTACCTTTTTTCGTGTAATTAAAAATGGACTGGTTTTTGACCGTTCATGAAACCGGATATATTTGTTTCATGACCTCTTTTTAAAACAGCCGCAATTATTGCAACTGTTAACAACGACTTATGCCTGAAAAACACCTGGGTGTCAAGAGAAATGTTCCTGAAACCTTTGTGTTTACTCAGTTTGTCTGCCCTGAGCCCGCAAACGGCTGATAGATCAGGGACCGGTGATTTTTTTTTCAGAGTTGCGTTCATATTGCGTTTATCGGTTTTTTTTATGATCCGGATGATCCTGCTTCTATAATGAAGGGGAAGTGTGGTAAGAGAAAGGAAGTTTGATGGACAGCTAAAATTGATTAAGCATGAAAAGGATAAACGGTGTATATATATCAGGAGACGAACGACTATTTTGCCCAGATTTCAGATGGCCTTGAAGAACTGGGAGCAGATGAGCTAAAAACATTGGGGGCATCAGATGTGAAGCCCGGATTCAGAGGGATTCATTTTACGGCATCACAGGAGATCCTTTACCGGATTGTATATAATGCCCGGTTGATATCACGGGTGTTGGCCCCGCTTGTGTCCTTTCCATGCAATGATACGGATGCCCTCTACAGGGAAGCCAAAAAGATCAAATGGTCTGATTTCCTATCCAGTTGGTTCACCTTTGCCGTATTTTCAAATGTGTCAAACAGCAACATCAATCATTCCCAGTTTGCATCCCTTCGTCTGAAAGATGCCATTGTCGATTATTTCAGGGAAAAAACAGGGAAACGGCCGAATGTGGACCCCAAAAACCCCAGTGTCTGGTTCAATCTGCATATCCGGGACGACCGGGCATTGATCAGTCTTGACGTTTCAGGCGGATCGCTTCATAAAAGGGGCTATCGAAAACACACGGTGGAAGCCCCCATTCAGGAAACCCTTGGGGCTGCCATTATCAAAATGTCAGGTTGGGATGGCAGTGTTCCCCTGATCGATCCCATGTGCGGGTCTGGAACGCTTCTCTGTGAAGCCCTCATGCACCATTGTATGATTCCTTCGGGTTTTTTGAAAAAACAGACAGGCGTAAAATTTTTACCGGATTACAACGAAAAGGTTTATAAAATTATCGTGTCAACATCCAACCGGAAAATCAGAAGTTTCCAGGACAGATTGATTTTTGGGTATGATATTGCCCAGCAAGCGGTTGATGCGGCCCGGAGAAATGCAAACCGGATTCCGGGGGGAGCCCAAATACGGTTTGAACAGAAAAATTTCAAGCACATCGATAAACTGGAAAATTCGGTCATTGTCTGTAACCCGCCATTTGGCATCCGGCTTAAACCAAGTGACGACATGGGAGAATTTTATGCGGCATTTGGCGATTTTCTGAAACAGAAATGTCAGGGATCGACCGCTTATATTTATTTTGGCGAGCGGGAGTATATCAAGCACCTGGGCCTCAAGACAACGTTTAAAAAGGAAATGAAAAACGGCGGTCTGGACGGGCGATTGGTCAAGGTGGAGTTGTATTGATTTTTAAGACAACAAGTATAGCAATTGCTCCCGGGAAAAGGTTTTCAAGAGATCGGGATCATCTTCCTGTACGATCTGGTCCATGAGGTGTCGTTTTTTTTCGATGATGGCCGATATCTTTTCCTCAAGGGTACCTTCGGTGACCAGTTTGAAAACCTGAACCCCCCGTTTCTGGCCGATTCGGTGGACCCGGTCTGTGGCCTGGTCTTCTTTTGCGGCATTCCACCATCGGTCATAATGGATCACAACGGAAGCTGCCACAAGATCGATGCCTACGCCGCCGGCCTTGAGGCTTCCCACAAACACGCGGCAGGACGGATCGGTATTGAATTTTTCGATGACCGCACCCCGGTTTCGGGTGGTGCCTGTCAGGGTCACCGCATGGACGCCAAGGGAATCAAGAAATGTTTTGATGATTCCGATCATGGACAGATACTGGCTGTAGACAACGATCTTCTGGTTGTTTTCAATGCACGCAAGAAGGAGTTCTTCAAACGCTTCCCATTTTCCGGATTCGTGTTTTTGATAATCGTTGTAATTTTCCTTCAGCATGGCCGGGTGGTTGCAGATTTGCTTTAACAGGTTCAATAGGGCGAAAATATGGATATAGGGTATGGGCTCAATTCCATTTTTTAAAATGTCGCTGAGATTTTTTCCTTTTGATGAAATGGCATCCTGATAGAGTTTAACCTGTTCGTCGCTTAAACGGCACATCCGTATGTCTTCGATTTTTGGCGGCAGTTCCGACAGAACAGCACTTTTCAGTCGTCTCAGGGTAAACGGAGAGATTAACCGGCTCAATTCTTTTTTACGTTTCGCGCTTCCCTGCTGCATGACAGGCTGAACATACCGGTAATCGAATGCATTGTCCGACCCCAGATAGCCGGGCAGTGTCAGATCAAAAAGCGCTTTGATATCTTTGATGTTATTTTCAAGAGGGGTTCCTGTGAGACCGAATTTGATGGCAGCGTTCACATTGCATGCTGCATCGTAGATTTGTGTGCCTGGATTTTTCAGGTTCTGGGCTTCGTCAAATATGGCCGTGGCAAACCGGTGGGGTTTCAGTTTCAAAATATCCTGCCTGAGCACGCCATAAGAGGTGATAATGACATCTGCTGATGAAAGGCAGGTTTTGATGTTTCTGTCCGCACCGTAGTAAATGGCTGTGTTCAGTCCGTTGGCATGCATGCTGAGTTTTGACTGCCAGTGACTCAGGACGGTCGTCGGGCAGACAACCAGAAACGGTTCGGTAACCTGTTTTTTTTCTTTAAGCCAGCAAAGAAGCGCCATGGACTGATGGGTTTTCCCGAGACCCATGTCATCGCACAAAAGCCCTCCAAAACCGTTTTCATATAAAAAGTAGAGCCATTCTGCGCCGCGTTTCTGGTAGGATCGCAGAATCGATGTCATTCCTTTTAGATCCTGGAATGCTTCAGATGGTGTCATTTGAAGGATGGTATTCAGTTGATGGACCTGATTTTTCTCGCCAGATACGTTTAAAGGCGCATCACTTGCCGCATGAAGCCTGAAAAGATCGATCCGGCTCATCCGGAAGCGGTTTGTTTCATCTGAAAACTGATCAAGAACAGGCATGCCAGGGATCTGCGTAAACCCGTCCGTGTCAAATGACTGACAATCCACCCATCCCTGGGAAGTTGAGATGAACCGTTTGCCTGTTTTTTTGGCTTTAAGAATATCCAGAAGCGAAACATGGGTATCTCCAAACCCATAATTCACGGAAAGGTAGTACCAGTCATTTTCGATGGCATGGGAAAAGAGTTCAACATGATCGGCGGTTTTGAAAACCGTCATGTTTTTCACGCTCTCATCCATGATCGCATTTTCCCATAAGGCATCTCCGAATTTGGAAAGAAGGGCAGGGATGTTTTTGTTGGGAACCACATGCTGGAATTTGCCTTCAAATTTATCGAAAACAGGATCCGGTTTTTGGATTTCTGCAAAGCATTTCATGCCGGTCAGATACCATTTGGTGCCGAACCGGAAAGGTTCCAGTGCTTCCCTGTCATAAATGGCTGTTTTTCCGTTTTGATCTGTAACCTGAAGACAAGGCCGCATTTCAAGGTGAAGGTCGGCGGTCATTTTCATATGGACAACGGTTTTCAACGGGATCGGATGAACGGCCATTTCATCTGCATTGATGAGTTTGTCCCTGAAGCCTGCGAGAAATTCACATGTATGGTTTTTTGCCGGGCAAATGACTAAAAACGGATTCATCTCCGTGTTTTGTGCATGGATTGAAAATGTGCCGTCTGCCTCATCAACGTGTGCAAAAAACCAGGCATCGTTTCCATAAACCCTGAAAAAATGATAAGACATTCTATACCAGAGACTGTTTTCAAGCGCCTGCCTGCGGGTTTGCCTTCCTATGGATGCCATGACCCGTTCATTGTCATTCTGGGTCAGGATGACAAGCTGCTTCAAGGCATGAAACCGGGAAACCGTATCCGGTTGATCCGGATCAGGTTTTAATCGGTCAATGAAGATACGGCTGTCCGGAAAAATGGATTCAGCATTGCTTTCAGATGGTGCATATATGAGAAGGATATCTTTTTTTTCATTCAAGACCTGGATGTCAGATCCGGTTGTGCTCACACGGACGGCAGCAAGCGGTATGGGATACACATCTGTAAGAGCGGTGGCCAATTTGTGCCAGATGCTTTCTTTGAATGATATCTCAAGATTCTTTTCCATTGCCTCTTTTTTAAGGCTCCGGCAGATGGATGATAACTGTTTGATGTGAGAACAGGTTTTTTTTCGGGGATTGCAGGTGCAATAGATGTGCTCTTTCCCAAATACACTATCTGATGCAAAAAAAGCGGTTCCCGGCGTCTTATCCCCGGATTCAGGCATAAGCGCCAGGGCATTTCGGTGAAATTCGATCCGGTCATATGGAATGTTTTGTTCAGTCATTATATTTTTATGTTCCTAGGTTTATATTTTCATTCACAAGACGATACGACTATTGAAAATTGATGATATTGTCAACGGTTTGATCTCCTGCTTGACAAATGACAAGGAGGGAAGTAGGCTCCAGGCCAGCTTTTTGGCTTAAACGGCGGCAGGTTAGGAATTTCAGGAATTGATCACCGACTGACAGAACACATCCAGGAGCAAGATGAATACAATCATGAAGGCAGGTCAGCTTTTCATCCGTATATGTGCCGCAGGAATGTTTTTTTTCCTTTGTTCATGTGCTGTTGTGGAACTTGCAGGAGACGCGGTTGTGTTGACCGGGAAAGTCGCCGTGGCTGCTGTAAAAACAACCGGGGCTGTGATTATGACCACCGGGAAAATAGCCGGAGCCACCGTCGGTTATTTTGTCGGCAAACGAAAAGTCAAGCTGGAGAGAGTCGGAAACAGCTATTATGTAAACGCCCGTATCAACGGCAAAAAAAATGCGAGATTGATATTGGATACCGGCGCAACCAGTGTCCAGATTTCTTCAAGACTGGCCAAAAAATTAAAGATCAACCTGAAAAAGGCGGATACGGTTCAATGTACGTTGGCAGACGGTTCCATTGTGCAGGCACGGGTCATCGTTTTGAAAGAAGTGAAACTGGATGGCGTAAAAGTGAAAGATGTGACAGCGCTTGTCATTGAAAATGATTCAGATCAGGACGGGGACGGACTTCTGGGCATGTCCTTTTTAAACAATTTTATTTTTCAGATCGATCCGGATAAGAATCTTCTGATTCTTCAGCACAAGGGTGAGTCTCCATAGTGTAGTTAGAGAAAAACGAGGGGTAATAATTTCATCATGAATCAGGGTTTAAATTTAAGCGTGGATATCGGCGGCAATATAATTCTTAAAAATCCCGTAATGACCGCTTCCGGAACCTTTGGCTATGCCGGTGAATTTCATCGGTATATGGATTTGAACAAACTGGGCGGCATCGTCGTCAAGGGACTGTCTTTAAACCCTTCCAAGGGAAACCCGCCGCCTCGAATTGTTGAGACCTCCTGCGGCATGTTAAACGCCATTGGTCTGGAGAATGTCGGCATCGACGCGTTTCAGAAAGAAAAACTGCCTTTTCTAAGAACCCTTGATACAAAAATTTTTGCCAATATCTACGGCAAAACCATAGATGAATATGCCCGGCTTGCCGCCATTATAGAAAATCTGGATGGTATGGCCGGCGTGGAAATCAATATCTCATGCCCGAACGTGAGTGCCGGTGGTCTGGCATTTGGGGTTGATCCTTCTGCGGCTGCACATGTGGTGAAGAAGGTGAGACAGGAGACAAAGAAGCATGTGATGGTCAAACTGTCTCCCAATGTCACGGATGTGACAGAAATAGCGTTGAGTGTAGAGAATGCCGGAGCGGATTCTATATCGCTCATCAATACGATAACAGGGATGGCCATTGACGCAGATACGCGAAAACCCAAACTCGCCAATATCATAGGCGGCCTTTCCGGCCCTGCCATCAAACCGGTGGCTCTCCGCATGGTCTGGCAGACAGCTGCAAAAGTAAAGATTCCTGTGATCGGCATCGGTGGTATCATGACTGCCCGGGATGCCATAGAATTCCTGATCGCAGGGGCATCCGCCATACAGGTGGGCACAGCCAGTTTCATCAATC
The DNA here is from genome assembly GCA_018816735.1 of Pseudomonadota bacterium. Classification (GTDB taxonomy): domain Bacteria; phylum Desulfobacterota; class Desulfobacteria; order Desulfobacterales; family JAHIVH01; genus JAHIVH01. The sequence continues at coordinate 48,078 of JAHIVH010000013.1, forward strand.
CCAAAGCCTCGGAAGAGATCGTTGACGGAATCATGTTATTCATGCAGGAAAAAGGAATTTCAGATGTTTGCGATCTTATCGGGAGTATTGAATTGCCTTCCAGATAACCACGCCCTGCTAACCAACCCGCAAATAAAAAAAGTGCTGTTGATCCTCTTTTGGAGGTTGAATCAAAAGCATGCGTCTTTCCTTATGATTATCGCAGTTTGCGAAAAAAAAGCGGGAAATGGAACCTGAACGAAATTATCTGCTTTCGTTCAGGTATGTTTGTAAGATAGAAAAGGTTACATCAGTTTCTTCATGTTTGTCATGAAGCGTCTCAATTCTTTGCCGATCTTTTCAATACTATGATTCCTGATTTTTTCATTGACGTGAATCAGGCGGATATTGTCCACGCTGTTGTCACTGGGTTTATACGGTTTTCCGATCACATCTGTATCGATTTTTGTCATGAAATCTTTGAGGAGTGGAATACAGGCATGGTTAAAGAGATAGCAGCCGTATTCTGCCGTATCTGAGATGACTCGATTCATCTCATAGAGTTTTTTTCTGCTGATGAGGTTTGCGATCAGGGGCACTTCATGAAGAGACTCATAATAAGCGGATTCTTCCTTGATACCCGCGCTTACCATGGTTTCATAGGCAAGTTCCACGCCTGCTTTGATCATGGCCACCATGAGGACGCCGTTGTCGAAGAACGCCTGCTCAGGGATATCCATGTCTCCTGTGGTTGATTTTTCAAATGCAGTCTGGCCGGTTTCTTCTCGCCAGGTGAGAAGTTTTTTATCATTATCCGCCCAATCCTTCATCATGCCCTCCGAGAATGCACCGCTCATGATATCATCCATGTGTTTCTGGAAGAGGGGAGTCATGATTTTTTTCAATTCTTCTGCAAGTTCGAATGCTTTAATTTTGGCGGGATTGGACAGCCTGTCCATCATATTGGTGATGCCCCCATGTTTCAGTGCTTCCGTGATGGTTTCCCATCCGAACTGAACGAGTTTTGACGCATACCCTTTTTCAACACCTTTTTGAATCAGTTTGTCAAAGCAGAGAAGGGAGCCGGTCTGAAGCATGCCACATAAAATGGTCTGTTCTCCCATGAGATCGGATTTGACTTCTGCAATAAAAGAGGAGAGGAGCACGCCTGCGCGATGAGCGCCTGTGCCTGCGGCATAGGCTTTCGCAATTTCAAGTCCGTCCCCGTTGGGATCATTTTCAGGATGCACGGCAATGAGCGTGGGAACGCCAAATCCGCGTTTGTATTCTTCCCGGACTTCTGTTCCCGGAGACTTGGGCGCAACCATGATGACGGTCAGGTCTTTCCTGATTTTGGTCCCTTCTTCCACAATATTGAATCCATGGGAGTAGGAGAGGCAGGCGCCTTTTTTCATCAATGGCATGATCTGGTTGATGACATTGGTATGCTGCTTGTCCGGTGTGAGATTCAACACCAGATCTGCCGATGGCAGAAGTTCATCATAGGTGCCTACGGTAAATCCGTTTTCTGTGGCATTGACATACGACGCCCTTTTTTCCTTGATGGCTTCTTTGCGAAGCGTATATGATACATCAAGGCCACTGTCTCTGAGATTAAGACCCTGGTTCAGCCCCTGGGCGCCACAGCCCACAATGACAATTTTCTTTCCTTTAAGCTTTTCAACGCCGTTGAATGCCGATGAGTCCATGAAACTGCATTTGCCAAGTTGTTCCAGCTGCAGTCTGAGTGGTAAAGAATTAAAGTAATTCATACATATCGCTCCGTCATTTTTTAGATTTTATAAAAGACGGCAGGTCATTATCATCTGTTCTATATCCTGCCATCTGTATGATTATATGGTTTCCGGCGTGTTTACCGGGTTTGCTTTCAAGTATTCAAGCCGGTTCAAACCGTTTACATAGGCTTTGGCGCTGGCTGTGATAATATCGCTGTCAGAACCTCTGCCTAAGGCAATCAATCCTTTTTCTCTCAGCCGCACCGTTACTTCTCCCTGTGCATCCGCGCCGCCCGTGAGGGCGCTGATGGAGAATCTCAACAGTTCGGATGAGGCGCCGGTGATATCCACGATGGTGTTAAAAGCAGCATCGATCGGGCCGTTTCCATGACAGGTTCCCCTGACTTTTCTATCCTTGATGGACATTTCAATGGTGGCAGTGGGAATGACCGTTGACCCGCTGGATACCTGGATGTAGTCGAGCTTGAAGACTTCAGCAGACCGAAGGACACCTTCTGTTACCAGTGCCTCAATATCTTCATCCAGAATCTCCTTCTTTTTATCTGAGAGGGCTTTGAAATTTTCAAACACCGTATTCAGTTCATCCAGGGTGAGTTTGTACCCGAGTTCCTCCAGACGGGTGCGAAGGGCATGCCTTCCCGAGTGCTTGCCAAGAACGATATGATTGCTGCTTAAACCGATGGTCTCCGGTTTCATGATTTCATACGTCATGGGGTTTTTAAGCACACCGTCCTGATGGATGCCCGATTCATGGGCAAAGGCATTGGCACCCACAATGGCCTTGTTTGGTTGCACCATAATACCGGTGATGGTTGACACCAGTCGGCTTGCTGAATAGATTTTTTCCGTTATAATGTCTGTTCTCAGATTGAGATAATCGCCCCGGGTATGAATGGCCATGACGATTTCTTCCATGGACGTATTTCCGGCTCTCTCTCCAATACCGTTTATGGTACACTCCACCTGACGGGCGCCGGCCTTTACAGCAGCCAGTGAATTGGCCGTGGCCAGTCCCAGGTCATTATGGCAGTGAACGCTCACGATGGCCTTGTCGATATTGGGCGTATGGTTCATCACATAGGAAACCAGTTTTTCAAATTCTGATGGGATGGCGTAACCCACGGTATCCGGTATGTTGATAATCGTTGCCCCGGCTTTGATCGCGGCCTCAAATACCCGGCAGAGATATTCCGGATCTGAGCGGCTGGCATCCATGGCACTGAATTCCACCTTGTCGCAATAATTTTTTGCATGTTTGACGCCTTTGATGGCGTTTTCAAGGACCTGCTCCTTTGTCAGCTTGAGCTGATATTGGAGGTGAATGTCTGATGTGGATACAAAGGTATGGATCATCGGCTGGGCCGCCACCTTGACAGCTTCACCGGCGGCGGTGATATCGCTTGGCGTGATTCTGGCAAGGCCGCAGACGATCGATTCCTTGACCTGCTCTGCGATTTTCCTTACTGCGTCAAAATCACCTTTGGATGCGCAAGGGAAACCCGCCTCGATGATATCCACCCCCAGTTTTTCAAGCTTGGCGGCAATCCTCAGTTTTTCCGCCGTGTTCATGGTCGCTCCGGGTGATTGCTCGCCGTCTCTTAAGGTGGTGTCAAAAATGTATATTTTTTCAGTCATGTGTCCTTCTCCTTATTTTAACGTTTTTTCCTTTTCAATGTTGTCCAGTTTGTACTGAAAACAGTCTGTCAATGCTTCCCAGCTCGCCTCAATGATATCATCCGATATCCCTATGGTGCCCCAGATATGCTTTTCATCTCTCGATTCGATAATCAGCCGGACTTTTGCCTTGGTGCCGTCTCTGCCATCGATTACCCTGACCTTGAAATCCACTAGATGGGTGGAATCAAGCGCACCCGGATAAAATTTATTCAACGCTTTCCGTAAGGCATTATCAAGCGCACTAACGGGACCATCACCTTCTGCAACCGTAATTCTTTCATCATCACCCACGGCAATTTTCAAAGAGGCCTGAGCCGTGCAGGGGCGGTCCTTTTCCTTGATGACGGTTACCATGAACGATCTCAACTCAAAATGAGGTTTGAACCGGCCCATCAGTTTTTCCACAAGGATTTTGAAAGATCCGTCTGCAACTTCATACTGGTATCCTTCCTGCTCAAGCCGTTTGATCTCAGAGATGATCTTCTGGGTATCTGTGCCATCCAGATCAAGGTCAATGCCCAGTTCCTTGGCCTTGAATTCAATATTGCTTTTTCCGGCCTGTTCAGACACAAGCACCCTTCGGTTATTTCCCACGAGTTCCGGGTCCATATGTTCGTAAGTCATGGGAATTTTTTTCACCGCACTTACATGAATACCCCCTTTGTGGGCAAAAGCACTTTTCCCCACAAAGGGTCTTGATTTCAACGGTGTCATGTTTGCGGTTTCGCTGACAAACCGGGACACGTTTTTCAGTTTTTTAAGATTCTCCATGGACAAGCAGGGGATGCTCATCTTGAGACAGAGGATCGGTATAATAGAAGTGAGGTCGGCATTGCCACACCGCTCTCCATAGCCGTTAATCGTTCCATGGATCATGACCGCGCCTGCCTGAACCGAGGAAATGGAGTTGGCCACAGCCACGCCACAGTCGTTGTGCGCGTGAATCCCCATTCTTATGGTATAGGTATCACCGGATTCCATTTTTGTATTCTCTACTGTTTTTTTCACATCTTCGATAATGGCTTTTATTTCATGGGGAAGCGTTCCGCCATTTGTATCGCAAAGCGTTACAAAATCCGCTCCGCCGTCAAGGGCTGAAAAAAGGGTTTTAATGGCATACTCCCTATTCCCCTTGTACCCGTCAAAAAAATGTTCGGCATCGTAGATGACCTCCCGGCCATTATTTTTCAGATAGGAAACGCTGTCCCGGATCATGGAGAGATTTTCTTTCAGAGTGTTGTTCATTATCTTTTCGATATGAAGATCCCAGGTTTTTCCAAAGATAGTCACCACAGGAGCCTGGCATTCAATCAGTGCATTCAGATGCTTGTCTTCTTCAACCGTTCTCCCTGGCCTCCTTGTGGAACTGAATGCCGTCAGTTTGGCATTTTGAAATGTGACGTCTTTTGCCAGTTCAAAGAAGGTCATCACGCTTAAATTGGAGCCGGGCCATCCGCCCTCAATATAGTGAACACCGAGGTCATCCAGTTTTTTAGCGATCCGTATCTTTTCTTCAGGAGTAAAATTGATATTTTCTCCCTGCATACCATCTCTCAGTGTCGTATCTAGCAGATAGACAGGTTCCATTTTTTATCTCCACATATTTTTTAAAAAACCGTTATGGCACACATCGCCCTCGTGTTTACCGGTGAAGGGCGATGATGCCGGTTCTAACGATTTCCTTTATTCCCATGGGTTTCAGGAGGTTCAAGATCGCCGTCATTTTATCTTTGCTGGCGGTGATCTCTATGGTGTAGTGCTCCTGACCCACATCCACGATTTTGCCTTTGAATATGTCGACGATGCGCAAAATCTCGGCACGGCCTTCGGATTTGGCGTGGACCTTGATCAGCGCAAGCTCCTTTTGAATGTAATTGGTGCCGGTCAGGTCATACACTTTAATCACATTGATGAGCTTGTTCAGCTGTTTTTTGATCTGTTCGATGATCACCGCGTCGCCTTTGGTCACCATGGTGAGTCTGGACACATCCGGTTCCATGGTTTCCGCAACAGAAAGACTCTCGATATTATAGCCTCTTCCTGAAAACAGGCCCACAATTCTCGATAATACGCCGGGTCTGTTTTCAACAAAAATGGATAACACATAGTTTTGTTCAGTCATTTTCATCAATCCTTTATTGTCTATACCAGAAGCATCTGAGAAATGGGTGCGCCTGCCGGAACCATGGGATAAACATTTTCTTCCCTTTCCGTTACAAAGTCCATGATGACCGGTCTTTTTGTGGAAAGCGCTTCTTTCAGTACAGGTTCGACCTCGCTTGATTTCTGGGCCCTTAAACCCACTGCACCGAATGCCTCTGCCAGTTTGACAAAGTCCGGGTTATGGTCCAGGGTTGTTGCCGAGTAAACCCGTTCATAAAACAATTCCTGCCACTGCCTGACCATGCCCAGATACCTGTTGTTCAAAATAGCGACCTTGACCGGAAGACCATATTGAACAGCCGTGGCCATTTCCTGGATATTCATCTGGATGCTGCCGTCTCCTGCAATGTCGATGACGGTTTTGTCCGGACAGGCGACCTGTGCGCCAATGGCGGCGGGTAGACCAAACCCCATCGTGCCCAATCCTCCTGAGGAGATGAAATGATTCGGTTTTTCAAAATGGTAGTACTGGGCCGCCCACATCTGGTTCTGACCGACTTCTGTGGTGATGATCGCTTTTCCTCCTGTCAGTTCATACAGTTTTTCTATGACAAACTGGGGTTTGATAATATCTCCGGCCTGATAGGCAAGGGGATTGGTTGATTTCCATTTTTCGATATCATCAAGCCAGGGTTGTCTTTTTTCCTTTACATGGTTGAAGTCCTCTTCGTCCAGCAGTTTATTGAGTTCTTCAAGTGAGACCTTACAGTCTCCGACGATGGGGATTTCAACCGGTATATTTTTATGAATCGATGTGGGATCGATATCGATCTGAACGATGGTGGCATTGCTTGCAAACACATCGGTCTTTCCGGTTACCCGGTCGTCAAACCGCACTCCTATGGCAAGCATGAAATCACAGTTGGAAATCGCCATGTTCGCCCTGTAAGTACCATGCATTCCCGGCATGCCAAGCCATAACGGATGGGTTCCCGGAAATGCGCCCAACCCCATCAGAGAAGAGGTGATAGGGACCTGGGTTCTTGTAACAAACCGTGTCAATTCTTCAGAACCGCCGGATATGGTGACACCCCCGCCTGAAAAAATAAGCGGCTTTTTGGCGCTTTTTATCAGATCAACAATTTTCCGCAACTGTTTCAGGTTCGGCTTGTAGGTGGGGTTGTAAGTTCTCATTTTAATCTCACCCGGCAGCTTGTAGGCTGCCTTTGATGCAGATATATTTTTGGGAATATCCACAAGTACAGGCCCGGGACGGCCGGACCTTGCGATAAAAAACGCTTCCTTGATGGTTTTGGCAAGGTCGTTAATATCGGTTACCAGATAATTGTGCTTGGTGCATGGCCTCGTAATCCCTACAATATCCACTTCCTGAAACGCATCATTCCCGATCAGATGGGTCGGAACCTGACCGGTGATGACAACCAGGGGAATAGAGTCCGCATTGGCGGATGCAATGCCGGTGACCGCATTTGTGGCCCCGGGGCCGGAGGTGACTATGCTTACACCGACTTTTCCTGTAGCCCGTGCATAGCCATCTGCTGCATGAACCGCACCCTGTTCGTGCCTTGCTAAAATATGCCTGATATCTGTCTGTGCCAGGGCATGATAGATATCGAGAACAGCTCCACCCGGATACCCGAAAATCGTATCAACACCTTCTTCTTTCAAAACTTTCATCAAGATTTGTGCGCCAGTAAATTCCATAATAGAATTCCTTTATGAATAAGATCGTTCGAAGGCTTTCATGCCAATTTGCGGCACGGTTGCCTGTCGAACCGGAATAAAAAATTTAACGACCGAAATCAATACAATTTCTGCCGATTGAGTATATTATACCGAGTGGCGTGTTTTTTTTTCGTCGACTTGGTAAATTGCTATATTTCACCATAACATTTGATTAACTGACTGATATAACAGCGCCTACAAGGACCGACACTGCGCCAGACAGTTTTTTGAAATATTCTTAACGGATCACAGCGCCATCGCTTGCCGAAGAAACGTACCGGGCATAACGTGCCATATAGCCTTTTTTTATTTTCGGCTCAGGTGGTTTCCAGTCGGCAAGACGATGGTTGATCTCCTCGTCAGGTACCTTTAATGTAATTGTTTTTTCAGGAATGTTGATGGCAATTTTATCTCCTTCCTGAACGATGGCGATGACGCCTCCCTGCATGGCCTCCGGAGAAATATGACCGATGGATGCGCCTTTTGTGCCTCCGGAGAAACGGCCATCTGTGAGAAGAGCCACAGAGTCGTCGAGCTTCATTCCTGCAATGGCGGACGTGGGCGTTAACATCTCCCGCATGCCCGGGCCGCCCATAGGGCCTTCATACCGGATAACGATGACATCTCCCTTGTTGATGCCTCCATCCATGATCACCTTGGTCGCTTCTTCTTCAGAGTTAAATACCCTTGCCGGCCCCTCATGTACGAGCATTTCATCAAGGACCGCGGATTGTTTGACCACACAGCCGTCAGGAGAGAGATTGCCAAACAGAACGGCCAGTCCTCCCTGCTTATGATAGGGTGAGGATAGCGGCCTTATGACATCCGTGTTTTTAATGAGGGATGATTTGATATTTTCTCCCACCGAATGACCGGTTACGGTGATGCAATCCAAATGGATCAAGCCGGCTTTGGACAGTTCATTTAATACCGCACCAATACCGCCTGCATAATATAAATCTTCAATATGGTCTTTTCCGCCCGGACTTAACGAACAGAGATGGGGCGTCTTTCTGCTGACGTCGTTGATCAGGTTTAAGTCCACATCAATACCTGCTTCCGTGGCAATGGCTTTTAAATGAAGCACGGTGTTTGTGGAACACCCCAGTGCCATATCCACACTCAGTGCATTATGAAATGCCTGAGCGGTCAGAATCTTTGACGGTGTGATGTTTTTTTCCAGCAATTCCAGAATTTTCATGCCGGCTTCCTTGGCAAGCCTTTGCCTTGCAGCCATTACCGCAGGAATGGTACCATTGCCGGGAAGCCCCAGTCCAATCGCTTCTGTGAGGCAGTTCATGGAGTTTGCCGTAAACATACCCGAACAGGACCCACAGGTGGGGCAGGCCCCATCTTCTATGGCGGACTGTTCTTCAACGGTCATTTTATTTGATTTGACTGCACCAACGGACTCAAACACGGTGATCAGGTCAATTTTTTTACGGCTGTCAGCCGGATGCCGACCAGCCAGCATGGGGCCGCCACTGATAAAAATGGTTGGGATATCCAGCCGGGCAGCAGCCATCAGCATGCCAGGAACAATTTTATCACAATTGGGAACCATGACAATCGCGTCAAACGCATGGGCTGTGGCCATTACCTCTATGGAATCGGCAATCAATTCACGGCTTCCCAGAGAATAACTCATGCCTGTGTGGTTCATGGCTATGCCGTCGCATACGCCGATAACACCAAAATCCACTGGCGTGCCGCCAGCCATGTAAATACCCGCTTTGACGGCATCAACGATTTTGTCGAGATGGACATGGCCGGGAATGATGGCATTGGCCGAGTTGGCAATCCCTATCAACGGCCGGTCAATTTCAGTGTTTGAATAGCCCATAGACTTGAAAAGCGCCCGGTGAGGGGATCTTTCAATACCTTTTTTGACATTGTCACTTTTCATGATTGAATCGCTCCTAATAAAAAAGCCGTTAACAGCTTTGAAGGCTGATAACGGCTTTTTTGGTTTTAATTGATTGTTTTTTTAAGCCATTACCAATCCTTTAGAATAAACACACCTAGCACGCCCACCACAATAATGTGGGCGGGAATAATGTGTAGTAGGTTGTTAATCGCTTTTTTGATGATCATGTTATATTACCTTTAACTTTGATCAGAAAGAATTAGCAGCGGAATTGTGCTTTTGTCAAGAAAAAATTAACTTGCTTTAGCAGATCATGTAAAATTTTGTAATATAGCGTTAAATTGCAAGAGGTCTATCCTTGTTTCTTAAGCCATTTCAGATTCTTCTGCGCTTTGGGATCGTTGCCATTGATTTTCGGATCTGCGGCGCCAGAAGTACCATTTGAATCATCGTTTTTTTCGGTTTCAGAAGGCAGATCTTTGGGGGTGAGGTCCGGGCCGCCCGTTGCTGTAAGGTCGGACCCCCATTTGTATTTTCCGAATTTCATGTAGCCTTTGACATTGTTGAGTCTGGCGTCTGTGTTTTTATCAATGGGCAGCACATTCCCGTCAATGAGGGGCTCCAGGTGCTTGGCGAGCTCTACACTGCCGCCACCGGTTAAAATAATGGCGTCAATATCCCATTCCTCTGACCACAGCCGGTTGATGTCGCCTGCCAGGGCTGAGGCGGAATGGGCATAAACCCGGTCACGCAGGTTTGAAATGTTGAACTCTTTGCCCTTGATCTTGATATATCCGGTTTCAACAGCCTTATATAGCCGGTAGAGTTCTATCGTAACACCACTTTCCTGACGGAGTTTGTTTGCGATGATGCCGAAGCTTTTTGAGATGCCGGTATCCATAGTAACGCTGCCGCGTTCAATATAATGAAGGTTATCGAAGATGGTAAAGTCTGTTGTTCTGAAACCGATATCAACCACGCCAATTTTCTGATGGGAAAGATCCTTGTTGATGATATTTCCTTTTTCATCCATGAGCAGGTTGAAAATGCTCCCCACAGGCTGTGGCATCATCTGGACTTTGTGAATATAGATGCTTTTTGTAATGTCTTCGCCATCCTGTCTGTGAAAGGTGACATTATGATGACCGGAAATAATTTCCGTGAACCGTTTGTAATCCTGCTTCAGGTAGCCTACAGGAAGTCCTGATACCACATTGATGGATGCGGTGTCATCGCAGCAGATGCCTGTGGCTGTCAATGCCAGCACTTTGAGGAAATCGCTCATCAGCTTATCCTGGTCAAGTGTATATTGGCGTACATTGGATTGCTGTTCTGCAAAATTACCAATAAAAAAGGCTCTGTCTCCAATCGTCACGTGCAGATTGCTTGAGGAAGATTTTTCCCCCAGGTTTGATTTGAACTGGATATCGGTTGAATCGCCTATTACCGATTTAAAGATGACAGATTTTTTGTTATTAATGGCTTTTGTAAAGCCGAATCCAACATCGATGCCAAGAACTTCCATGTTTACCTCCATTCACGAGCGGCAGTATTCATTGGTATTATCACGCGTTGACCTATTTCTTTGTATTTCAGGTGTTTCATTTTAACTTTATTAAAAATGCGTCACAGGCACAACGGGTGTCATGCGATTTAAGTCAGTATTATCTCCATTTGGTGTCAATCTAAAAATGCATGCTTGATGACGTTAATTAGCAAGTTCCATGCCATAACATAAGGATGCTTTTCTGGATAATTATAAATACCACATATCCAGTGGGCTAAAAATAATAAAGCTTTGGCAGTCACGGCACAGGGTTAACTAACATTTTCATTCCCGCTGCAAAGAATGTCATTATTTTGACTGGGAAAGTGTCAACATGCAAACTAAAACAGATGTTGGTGGGCAATGTTTTTCCAGATTAGATTTTCAGATTCAGTTTGATCATGTTAATTCTGGCAGTAGCATGATTCAGGTTGCTTGTGTTATAGAGTGCCATCAGATTTTTTGATGCATCACCGGGAGATTCCTTGCGTTTTTGAAGCATCAGTTTGTACCAGTTGGGAAGAAGGCAATCAAAACACTCTCCAAGATCAAGCGCATGTTTTTTGAATAATGTGATTTTTCTGGTCAATTCGTTTCTGATAGACTCGTCCGGGTCTTCCGAACAGATGGATGTACTATAGAAGATCAGATCTGAAACAGCCTGGTTTTTAATCTTACGATATTTATATATCGGGTATACAAAAAAATAGATGACAATATAAATAAAACTGCCGGCAGCAAAACTGATTGCTGCACCTATAATTAACTGAGGGTCCATAACCGTGCCTTTTAAATTTTCAAAATGGCGATTATATAAACACACTTTCATTTAAAAAAAAACATAAAAACTTTTTCTGATGCATGAAACTGGCGTAATGATAAAATAATATTTGAATATATAATGAAAAATTGATGCAATATCCAATGGATAAAAACGATCAGGCGGGAATTTATGGCTTGACAAAAACCAGAGAGAACTTTATTTATACTGAAGGAGGTGAAGTATTGATAAAGTCAACTGTTAGATTCCGGTTTGGTGACAAGCTGAGGACGATTCGGGAGAGAAGGGGCATTACGCTGAAGGATGTGGCAGAAAAGGCAAAGGTAAGTGAGAGCCTGGTGTCCCAGATTGAACGAAACAAGGTGTCGCCATCCATTGATACGCTGCTGACCCTGGCGGATGTCCTTGATATTGACCTTGAGTATCTGTTTCAGGATTACAAGAAAAACAAGAAAGTCCATATTGTCAGGGCGGGTGAAAGACAGCGGATTGTTCAGGGAGACGTGTCTTATCATCAACTGTCAACCTTGCCCGATGTGGCTGAAGAGCACGCCATAGAAGCCTTTTTCCTTGAAATCGGAAAAGATGCTGAAAAAGGTGACAGGGAATATGGCCATATGGGAAAGGAACTGGGCGTGGTTCTGGAAGGTGAGGGTGAACTCGTTTACGGCACAGAGACTTATAAGCTGAATCAGGGCGACAGCGTTTCGTTTCCATCGGATATCCCTCATATTTTAAGGAATACCGGCAGGGGAACGCTAAAAGCCATATGGGTGATAACACCACCGCGAAACATGATGATCACCGGAAAAAAGTAACCGGTCATGCACAATTTAACCTGTTGTTTGATTATTTGAAAAGGAGGTCATATGGGAAAAACCACAGCAGAAAAAATATTTGACGCACATACAGTGGATCGTCCATTTGGAGATATAACAGTCATCAGGCTCGATGCCGTATTCTGCCATGAAATTACAACACCTATAGCGATTAATGACCTGGTGAAACGAGGAAAGGACCGGGTTTTCGATCCGGATAAAATCAAAGTGGTCATTGACCATGTCACCCCTGCCAAAGATTCCAAAACAGCCATGCAGGGAAAAATTTTAAGGGACTGGGCCAGGCGGAACCATATCAAGGATTTTTTTGATATTGGCAGAAATGGTGTCTGTCATGCCCTGTTTCCGGAAAAAGGGTTCGCACGGCCCGGATACACCATTATTATGGGAGATTCACATACGTGTACCCATGGCGCATTTGGCGCATTTGCCGCAGGCGTGGGAACAACCGATCTTGAAGTCGGTATATTAAAAGGCGTTTGCGCTTTTCATTACCCCAAAAGCATAAAAATAAATATAAATGGCCGCCTTAAGAAAGGGGTATATGCAAAGGATGTGATCCTTTCCATCATCGGAAAAATGGGTGTAAACGGAGCGACTAACAAAGTAATTGAATTTACAGGGAATGTTGTTGATGATATGGCCATGGAAGAACGGATGACCCTCTGCAATATGGCAGTGGAAGCTGGTGCCACCTGCGGGATATGCTATCCGGATATGACAACTGTGTCGTATCTTTGGGAGTTTATAAAAGGTGACTACCTGTCAACGGAAGCTGCCCTGGAGGATTACCAGCAGTTTAGGGCTGATCCTGATGCTTTGTATGATAATATTATCGGGCTGGATGTCTCATCACTGGAACCGCAAATGACCTATGGATTCAAACCGGATCAAGTCAAACCTGTGTCTGAAATGGCAGGTTTGCCTGTGGATCAGGTTTACATCGGTTCATGCACAAACGGCAGGCTGGAAGACTTACGCATTGCCGCCAGGGTGTTAAAAGGAAACAGAATCAGTGATTCTGTTCGGGCCATTGTTTCACCGGCAACACCAAAAATCTACAATGAAGCGCTTCAGGAAGGCATCATAGGCATTTTCATGGACGCAGGTTTCTGTGTGACCAATCCCACTTGCGGGGCATGCTTAGGGATGAGCAACGGCGTCCTTGCCGATGGCGAGGTATGCGCATCCACCACAAACCGTAATTTTAACGGCAGAATGGGAAAAGGTGGCATGGTCCATTTAATGAGTCCTGCCACTGCAGCTGCGTCAGCGATAACGGGTTTCATCACCAATTCAGCGCTTTTCGAAAAAATAGGGGGATAGAGATGAAAAATTTCAGTGGAAACGTCCTTTTTCTGGATAGATCGGATATCAATACAGATGAGATCATACCTGCAAAATATCTTACGGAAAACTCAAAGGAAGCGTTAAAACCATATCTTCTGGAAGATCTGGTGCTTAAGGGGTTTGACCCTCGCAAAGACATTTCCGGAAAACATGTGGTTGTCACCCGGGGGAATTTTGGATGCGGTTCCTCAAGAGAGCACGCACCCTGGGCATTTGAAGTGAATGATATCAATATGGTTATTGGTGAAGGGTTTGCGCGGATATTCAAACAGAATATGTTTAATTGCGGTATGATGGCTGTTGAGCTTTCTCCAGATACAATCGATCATATTTTTAAAACCTGCGGTGGAAAAGCCACAACCATTGAAACGGATTTTGGAAGCCAGTGCATGATCATCAGGGCAGACGGTTTCGAAGAAAAAATAGTTTTCTCAATTTCAGGCTTTGACAAGGCCCTCGTTGAAAAAGGCGGCTGGGTCGAATATGCGGATCTGAATTACTGAAACCCATACGCTATGTATTGATATCTATTCGTACTTGACCTTATATTTTTATTTTTGATATGCATAGTCTGAAATTGAAAAAGGCAACCTTAACTGATCCGGCATAGTAATTGAACAGTGGAGATTTGAAAATGGGAAAAACAGCGGTTCTGATAGCCATAGCAAGCCTGATGATGCTTTCCTGCGGAAAGCAAAATCTGAAAGATACCATGAGTATATCCGCCATACTTGGGGATAACGGATCACTTGCAATGACATTTGATATAGAGTTCCCGGATCAGGAAAGTCGCGCCTTTTTCAGAGAAAATTCAGATAAGATAAAATATGCCCTTACATTGACGTTCAAAAGTTATAATTCCGATGAATTAACCAATCGGGGTATCTCAAATAATACGATAAAAAAACTGATTTCTTCGCGGTTTAAAATCAATTACTCGAAAATCACAATAAATGAGTATGATGTGAGGGATTCGAGTAATCAAAAGGCCAAGAAAAAGACCGTATTTTCCCAATAGGTTTTTTAGGATGCCTGATAAAAAAGGAGTCGTGTTTGTGACAAAGCCCGTATATACCTGTACAGAATACAGAGAAGAAATGATCTTGCTGGGCCTTAGAAGGAGACTTCAGTCCGGCAATCTGAGTGAAGAACAGAAAAGAGAGCTGATTAAGGAGATTAAACGTCTTGAAAAACAGATGGGAATGGTTTGATCGGCTTATTTATGGGATAGGCGTGAAGAAAGGTCAGGCTTTACGAATTTTTTCAGGAATTGCAGGCTTTTGTGCTACTGGCGTCACCGATTTTTCCATGATTTTCTCTCTTTCCAGGTTTTTTTCCCTCAGTTTCCTTATTCTTTTTTCATCGTCCATCATCTGTTTTTCATAAAGGATTTCTCTTTCCTTGTAAGCGTTTATAATTTTTGTATATTTCTCCCGAATATTGTTTTCGGACCTCTTGATGATCTTGTAAGTATACGATAAATAGATGATTTCAGCAGAGATTGCCACAATAATGGCATAGATCATCCCTGTTTCATACCAGGTATGAACGATAAAAGCAGATAGCATGGATGCCAAAAATACCATAAAGTCATCTTCAGTGTCTGAGGGAGGACCCAAAAGCGTGTTGCGCGAATTCTGTTTTTTTGAGTGACCCCTAAAAGTTATGCCAGTGTGATGATCATTAAACGATCAGTCAATTTGGTTTTAAATATAACACACTTCGAATTCATTTGTAAATATAGTGGTTTCGTGTGGAAAGAAATATTTGGCACGATCATCCGGAAACGGGTTCACGTATTCTTTTCTTGACTTGATGTCCTGCCTGAGTTAATTTTCATGGGTCGACTTGTAATGGGCGTGGGTAAGGGGCTGACCAGATACAGCATCATGGCAAAAAGATAATTGCAGCTCCTTTAAAGAAGAAATTTCATTCATTGTTTATCAAACACCCTGATAGCTATTAAATACAATTTAACTTAAGGAGACCCATGTACCGGTTCGGGGCAAATCAATCGAATATGAGAGATACGGAGCTGCAGGATATTTTTTGCGTGAGGTTGAAGTTGCTTGTTGTGATGGCATATGCCTACCTGGAAGGTTATCCGGTCGGGGAGTTCAGAAAAATAGCCCTGATTGAAAATGCCATACAAGTTGCAAAAGGGGCGGTGGACTGGGGGGGCAGAATAAATAATTTCAGGACATATCATGAATCCAACGGAGAGATTATTCTTGACCATCTATTTTTTCAGCGTGTCAAACTTCTCTCTGTCATGATAAAAGGTGTTGCAGAAGGAAACCCGATGGGACATTACAGAGACAAAGCCCTTAGGGATAATGCAGATTATATATGTGAGGCGATCAGTTTTAACCGCAACAAACTGGATATTGAATTTTTAAAAGTTGCCTGAGGTGTGACCATTATTTCAAATGTCAAAATAGCAGTGGTTGATGATGACGAACCCCACAGGGGCTTCGTTGTCAACGCATTAATGTATTGCGTAAATAGGGATGTGATCTCTTTTGAAAATTCTTATTCAGCATGGCTTTACCTTGAGGGGGCGGAAAGTGCGGATATTGTTGTCTCTGATGCTGAAATGCCTGAAATGGACGGATTTGAACTGATATCGAGAATCAAAAATAAATTCCCGGGCAAGATTTGTATTTTGATGTCCGGTAATCCGGCAAACGAAAAAATGGCTATTGATATTGGTGCTGATGCATTTCTTGCAAAACCTTTCAGTGTAAATGATCTTTTCACTATCGTTCAAACCTTTGTAGTCGGTGAGCATTAACGATTTTAACCATTCTATTGCAGGAGTCCGGATCATTCATTTTTACTTTTGCCCCTCCGTTGAATGATGCACATTAAAACCGATTTATTTTGTCTGCATTCAATGATTGCCAGACGTTTAAAGGGTCGTTGAAGGTTGATGCCACCAAATGGAGCGTTTTCATAAGATGGACGATAAAGTATCCCTTGAAACACTTAAAAAAAAAATTCAACTGCTCGAAGATGCACTGCAAAAAAAACAAAATGAATTTGATAAACTGAAAAAAAAGCAGCAACTTCTCTTCCAGATTTTTCAGGAAGGCTCCATTCCCACTTTTGTAATTGACAGCAATCATATCATCACCCATTACAACAAGGCCTTGGAAGAACTTACCGGGATTCCCGGGGAACGGCTGATCGGAACAAAAAATCAATGGAGAGCATTTTACAAGGAAAAAAGGCCTGTAATGGCCGATCTCCTTGTGAACGGCGCTTCAGAAGAAGAAATAAGACGGTATTATAAGACGTATTATCACCATTCCAACCTATCTCCCGGCACTTATGAAGCAGAAGGATTTTTTGAAGCATTGGGAGAGGCGGGCAAATGGCTCTTCTTTACAGCCACGCCTTTAAAGAACGAAAGCGGAGAGATTATAGGAGGGATTGAAACGCTCCAGGATATATCGGATCGTAAAAAAGCGGAAAACAAGGTCCGGCAATCAGAGAGCAGATACAAATCCCTTCTGGACTTCTCACCTTATCCGATTGTGGTCTATGATCTTAAATGGAACCCGATTTATTTAAATTCTGCTTTTACAAATACGTTTGGATGGACCTTCAAGGAAGCCAAAGGAAAACAGATACCTTTCAGTCCTAAAGGTATTGAAACCTTAAATGGCGATGATATTTCAAAATTGAATGATGGGCAAGGCCTGAAGCGGCAAATCACCAAAAGGCTGACCAAAGACGGCAAAATACGCGATGTTGTTTTAAGGGTGGCGACGTTTCTAAATTCCAGGAATGAACCTGCTGGTCAGCTTGTCATTTTCAGGGATATTACACACGAAAAAAAGCTTTCCAGAGACAACGAGGCCATATTGAGGATAAGCGTCGCGCTCCCCTGGTATCGCGATCTTGATCAACTGCTTGATTATATCAGTGAGGAAGTCAAAAACCTGTTGGGGACAGAAGGCGCGCTTGTCATCT
Source organism: Pseudomonadota bacterium (assembly GCA_018816735.1). Lineage (GTDB taxonomy): Bacteria > Desulfobacterota > Desulfobacteria > Desulfobacterales > JAHIVH01 > JAHIVH01. The sequence goes on from JAHIVH010000013.1 coordinate 65,701, forward strand.
TAAAGGATGAAGAAACCGGTGAGCTCTATTTCAAGGGTGCATCCTACGATGACAGAACGGTGAGCCACAAAGTCAAAAGGGTCAGGTTCTCTTTTGATCAGATTGTTGCCGGAAAAGTGATTGAATCCGGAGAACCGGTTATTATCAATGACACAAATGCGGAAAAAGATGTTTTTCCTGAAAGAGATGTGAAGCTCGGATATCATACCAGGAATCTCATTGAGGTCCCATTGAGAGGCAAAACAAATATCATAGGGGTTTTGGCTGCCATCAATAAAAAGGAAGGGATATTTGACGAAACCGATATCCGGCTTTTAAATATGATTGCAAGCACTGTTGCCCTGTCGATAGAAAATACAAGCTTTTCAGACGCGCTCAAGAAAGCATTTCATGAATTAAAGAGCATGAATCGTGCAAAAGACAAGGCGATCAACCATCTGTCCCATGAACTTCGGACGCCTGTTTCCACACTCACGGGTGTTATGGAACTTCTGGAGCATGAACTGAAAATTTTGCCGATTGACAGCTGGCAGTCTACCATGGAAATTGCCCATAGAAATCTGACCCGGATTGTCGAAATTCAGGAAGAGGTGTCAGACATTATGCACAGCACGCATCACGTCGCCCATGGTCTTCTTCATGCCATGTTTAATTCCTGTACCGATTTTCTTGAAGTATCTCTGGGCAAGGCCCATGTAGGGCAAGATATTCTGAATACAGTAAGAGAACACATTGATGACCACTTTGGCCCAAAGCAGGATGAAATGAAATCGATCAAACTGGACCAGATCGTCAGGGAAAGGATCGAATTCGCCACATTAAAATCAAGTCACCGTGCGGTTCAAATAAATACCCGTTTAGAGGAAGTATCCCCTCTTATACTACCATCTGAATCGGTTCGAAAGATTGTGGACGGGTTGATTAAAAATGCCATTGAGAATACACCGGACGAGGGAGAAATAAATGTTTCGGTTCAACAGCTTTCTGAAGGCATTGAATTGATCGTCGAAGACCATGGCGTAGGCATTATAGAAGATGCTCAGAAACGAATTTTTGAGGGTTTTTTTACAACTCAGGATACCATGTTCTATTCCACCAAACGCCCCTATGATTTCAATGCCGGTGGAAAAGGGGCTGATCTTTTAAGGATGAAAATTTTTTCCGAAAGATATCAGTTCACGTTGAAGATGAATTCCGTCAGATGTTCCCATTTGCCACTCGAGAGCAATGTGTGTCCGGGAAGGATCAGTCAGTGTTCTATGAAGGATGCGATGAATTGCTGTCAGCGAAAAAGCGGTACTGTTTTTTCTGTTTTTTTCCCGAAAACCGCTGCCAGTTGATTGTGCGATGTTAATTATTTTGTCTGCCAAGGAATGCCTGCCAAAAGGTCCCTGATGCCTGTTTCAATACCTGAAAAATCTTTTTTTTCAAGCAGGTCGGGCTTGAAAATATTGTTACCAAACGCCACTGCCGATGCCTTGTTTAAAAAGAAATCCTTTATGTTTGAAGCATTAACGCCGCCACAGGCAAGAAGCTCAATTGTGTCGAATGGCCCTTTGATATCCTTGAAATAGGAAGGCCCCACCTGGGATGCCGGAAATACTTTCACCATTGTGGCGCCCGCCTGCCACGCGCTGTAAATTTCCTGGGGGGTCAGGGCGCCTGGGAAAAAAGGGATGCGACGTTTGACACAATCCACTGCAATTTCAGCGACTAGAATTGGGGATACGATGAATGTCGCACCTGCATCAAGCGCCATCTGAAGTTCCTTCAGGGCAAGAACCGTTCCTGCACCAACGGCAAGGCGGCCATCGGCCGCCTTGACCATTTTTTGAATAAGGGAAGGCGCATTCGGGGTATTCATCGTTACTTCGATTGCCCGAAGACCGGCAGACAGTGACAGGTCCACTATAGGCCCGACCATTTTTTCAGATATGCCCCTTAAAATGCCCAGGATCGGGCATTTTTTAAAGTCATCAAGATTCATTTTTTAACCGTTTTTAAATTATTTACAGATGAAATCAATCCATCTGTGCCTGAGTGATCGTGTTATAAAATTCCAGGAATTCATCTTTTTTTTCAGATTCCCGCAATGCCATGGCTGCCCTGGGATGTTCGTTCAGCATGCCTGCGATTGCATAGGGAATGATGTAACCCCATTCAATCTGTTTTTTTAACGGGACAAATTCCTTGGCAATAATATCGAGAATGGGACGAATATCATATTTGGGATTTTTAAGAAAACCAATCAACAGCTCCAGGGTACAGTTGCCCGCAGCCCGCCCGATCCCGTAAATGGTTGCATCCATGTAATTGGCATCGTGAATAATCGCTTCTATGGTGTTGCAGAAGGCCAGTTGCTGGTTATTATGGCCATGAAAACCGATTTCTTTGGTTTTCAGGATTGTTTTGAAATGCTTGACCAGGTATTCCACATGCTCCTGGTATAATGATCCGAAACTATCCACAATATAGATGACGCTTGCTTTGCTTTCTTCTTCGATCTGGTGAAGGGCTTCGTCCAGTTCAATGCCCTGATCCCTGGAGATGGCCATAATATTGATACAGGTTTCATAGCCTTTATCTGCAAATTCATTCACCATGGCAATGGCTTTATCAATTCCTTTGACGTATGAGGCAACACGAACCATGTCCACAGGACTTTCCGATGCGGGAAAAATATTATCCATGTCCACTCGCCCCACATCTGCCATTACAGAAATTTTTGTATTGGATTCGATGCCATCTATAACTCTTCTTAAGTCTTCTTCCTTACAGAATTTCCATGGTCCGAATTCACTTTCGGAAAACAAATGGGGTGAGTTTTTATATCCGATTTCCATATAATCAACACCTGCGATTGATAGCGCCTGGTATACTTTGCGCACAAATTCATGGCTGAACTTGTGTTTATTGATCAACCCGCCATCACGGATGGTGCAGTCCAGAACTTTTATTTTTTCCCTGTACATGTCTCTTTTTGCTCCTTACACGTTATTTTCCATTTACTGAATGGATACTGTTCGATCTTTTTAGAAATACTCAAGGCCATTACCAGAGGGCAAATAAAATAGCAAGAATTTGGTGATATTTTCTGATGTTTGACCAACATATCGGCGGTCGTTCATATGGCGAATTCATTTGAAAAGTGAATTTAGCTGTTGAAAAAAAATAACAGTCGCTTTAAGTATCCTTTCACAAATCCGGATTGAAAAAGGAGAAACACATGAAAATTCTCGAAATACAGGGAAAAACAGGGCATTCAAAAATTCTGGTTGGGGAAAGTCTAAATCATTTTGAGAGATATATCCCCAAGGGGAAATGCGTGATAATTACCGATCAAAATGTGAATAGCCTGTATGGCGATGCATTTACAGATTATGATGTGATTGAAATCGGAACCGGTGAAAAGGTCAAAACTCTTAAAACTGTCGAGGATATTTTTGCAAAACTGGTTGAATTTGAAGTTGACCGGTCCGGTTTTGTTTTGGGCGTGGGTGGTGGGATCGTTTGTGACATTTCAGGTTTTGTTGCATCCACATATATGAGAGGGATACGTTTCGGTTTTGTTTCAACTACCCTTTTGGCACAGGTTGATGCAAGTGTTGGCGGCAAAAACGGCGTCAATTTTTCAGGTTATAAAAATATGGTTGGCACATTCAATCAGCCGGAATTCGTCATTTGTGATATGGCCTTGCTCAAAACACTTCCTGAACGCGAAGTGCTTTGTGGATTTGGAGAAATTGCAAAGCATGCCTTCATAGGCGATATGGCTTTGTGCGATTTTTTGGAGCAGAACCATAAAAAGGCCATTGCGCTTGATGCGGATGTTATCGCAAGGCTCGTGTATGATTCCGTAGTGATCAAATCAGGCGTCGTAAACAGGGACGAGAAGGAAAAGGGAGAAAGGAAAAAACTCAATTTCGGGCATACTTTTGGTCATGCCATAGAAAAGACTGCCGGGCTGCTTCATGGGGAAGCAATAAGCATCGGCATGGTTGTCGCAGCCAGGCTTTCCCAAAAGAAGGGCCTGCTTTCAAATGAAGACGTCGAGAGAATAATTACGCTTCTTCAGAAACTCACACTTCCCGTCAACATTGACGCAGATAGAAATATTTTAATTGATGCCATGCGAAAAGATAAAAAGCGAAAAGGGGATGATATTGACTTTGTACTTCTAAATGGCATCGGAAATGCGATTATCAAAGGCATCTCAATTGCTGAGCTTGAAAAGGTAGTCGGGCATTTATAGAAAATATACCTATTGGACCAAAAATGACAACGCCTTCCATACATTTTCCCGCTATTGGTCGTTTCCCTGATTCAAAAGCGGGTTAAAGCTGAAACCGGATGCCGGTTCGGCCACTTTCTTCAACAACGGAAAATAGCGTGTCGTGCATATAGAGGGTGTTCTGGGAATACTGGATGTAAAAAAGATTTTCCATATAGGATGTATTGTTGATATCATCTATTACTGAAATTGTTTGCTCTATTTTATTTCTGTAATTACCGTTAACGTATATGGTGAATATAACAGCCTGCCCGTCTTCTATTTCAATGGTAATGGGCTCCTTGATAGGCACGTTGATATCGATAAATTTTATCAGATAATAAAGGACCCGGCTCAACGATCTTTTATTGCAGGTGACCCTTGGAGTCCCCTTGATCTTGATGGCGATATCCCGGCCCCTGATATCGACCTTGGTATATTCAACAGCTTGCTCGATAATATCGGAAACCGGATGGTCCGCCATGTCACGTTTGTTTGCAGCATCAGTTAAAACAAGGGTCTCATTTAAATCTTCAAACAATATCCGGATTTGGTTGCTGGATTCGATGATGGATTGCACTTCTTCCTTGAGTTCTTTCTCAGAAAAGGACGGGTGCATGGAAAGTACTTCTATGGCTGTCGTAACCCCCGTGAGTTTTGATGCCATATTATGTTTCAATACGGAGATCATTGTTTTCTGTGTTTTAAGAAAATGGATACTTCTTTTGTAACTGTTTATCAGGTTGTTGATTTGAAGTTCTATGAATGATTTTGAAAGGCCTTTGGGAATAAAAAGCTGGGCACCTGCGTCATAGGCAGCCTGGACATTTTCCTTTGTAGGGTCTTTGGCTGTATAAAAGGCCACAGGAACAAGGTCAAACGAATTGATTTTCCGAATCTGCCTGCACACTTCAAGCCCGTCTATTTCAGGCATTTCCCAATCAACGATAAAGAGAAACGGTTTTATCTTGTCAAGGGATTTGAGGAACTCAGCCGGAGACTGAAAGGCGAAAATCGTATATTTTTTTTCGAAACGTTTTTGGAATGTATCCAGAATCATTTTGTCGTCATCAACAAGAACGATTGCATGGCGTGTTTCACTGGTCATTTTGTTTCCTTGATCAAAGAAAGGGTTGAACTGTTAATAAACCGTAATAGCAATTGATATGTGCCCGGCAGATGGAATAGAAATTATCAGCAATTCGGAGGGGTGTCAATTGGCTTTTTGCCTGCAAATGTTTATTTTCAGACTGTTTTCCGACTATTTCACCATGCCAATCGTTTGCAGCTTGACACTTTTACGCTGCTTTCCTATATTTCCGGGGTTTCGAATATAAGGAATTAAACAATAAAGCTGTTACAAAAATGAACAGGAGACAACATGGAAAGCATTAAAGCATTGTCGGTGCTTGATGGCAGATATAGAAAGATGGTTGAAGACTTGAGTGATATTTTTTCTGAATATGGCCTGATCAAATACCGTGTGCAGGTAGAAATCAAATGGCTTGAATTTCTCGTAAGAGAACTGAAAATAGCAGAGATCAGTGACGCAGATACAAAAAAAATCAGCCATATTTCAGACACCTTTTCACCTGCTCATGCAGAAAAAATCAAGGAAATTGAAAAAGAAACCAATCATGATGTCAAGGCAGTGGAGTATTTTATCAAGGCGACGCTGGACCAGATAGGAATTGGTTCCGTGAAAGAGTGGGTTCATTTTTCCTGCACATCTGATGATATAAACAATACAGCCTATGCACTTATGACAAAAGCAGGCAAGGAAAATATTCTGAAAAGTCTTTCAGATGTCCTTGAAAAAATTGAATCGCTGGCCCGGCAATACAAATCCATACCCATGATTTCAAGAACCCATGGCCAGCCAGCCTCTCCCACAACAGTTGGAAAGGAGCTTGTCAATTTTGCCTGGCGGATTAAATATGAGCTTGAAAATATCAAGGATGCAGATATCCAGGCCAAAATAAACGGAGCTACCGGTAATTATAACGCCCATTATTTTGTTTTTCCGGATATAGACTGGATAGCGGCCAGTGAACGTTTCCTGTCTTCATACCTGGAGGTGACACCGCTTCTTTTTACGACCCAGATCAATCCGAACAATTATCTCTCAAATTTACTGCATGGCATGATCCGGGTGGCTTCGATCATTATTGATTTTGACAGAGATATGTGGGGCTATATTTCTTTGGGGTATTTTAAACAGAAAGTTAAGGCAGGTGAGGTCGGATCTTCAACGATGCCGCATAAAGTCAATCCCATTGATTTTGAAAACAGCGAAGGCAATATGGGCGTTGCGATCAGCATGATGGAACATCTGTCTGTAAAACTTCTCAATTCAAGGTTCCAGCGGGATCTGACCGACAGTACGGTTTTGAGAAATCTGGGTGCTGTTTTCGGATATTTTAAAATCGGTCTTTTGAATGCACTGAAAGGTTTGACCCGGATCGAAGTGAACACAGACAGAATAAATGAGGATATCGAGGAAAATTTAGAGCTTCTTGCCGAGCCGATTCAGACAATGATGCGGGTTTTCGGAGAAGAAAATCCTTACGAAAAATTGAAGGAACTCACTCGCGGAAGAAAAATTTCAAGGGATGTCCTGGACAAATTTATTGACAGCCTCAAAAATGTTCCGCCTGACGCAAAGAAACGAATGAAAGCGCTTTCGGTTGCAAATTATACGGGTCTTTCTGAAAAACTTGTGGACCGGTATTTTTCAAAATAGCTGATTAAACATGCATTTCTGCAAGTACACCACAGGGAATGCGGGGTATTTATAAAGGCGCCTTTATCGATATCAGTTTGGCGTCATGGTTTCAGTTGTAACCCGATTCCTGCCATTGTTTTTTGAGAGGTAAAGGGCTTTATCTGCCCTTTGGATAAATGTTTCAGGTGGCTCCCCTGTTTTATACTGGGATGCGCCCATAGAAACGGTAATGGTTCCCAGGGATGTTCCAGAGGCCTTGTTTTTCCAGTTCATCGATTCCAGAAACCGGCGTATTTTTTCTCCGACTGTTACCGCACCTTTAAGTGGGGTATCTGGCAGAATGACCATAAATTCTTCTCCGCCATAACGGGAGACCAAATCTTTTCCCTTGGTGTAATCCTTGATGGTATTGGCGATAATCCTTAACACACTGTCTCCTGCCAGATGACCAAACGTGTCGTTAATTTTTTTAAAATGATCAATATCTGCCATGAGAAGGCAAAGCGGGGTTTTGGTTTTTGTGGCGGATTCAATTTCTTTTATAAGCATGGCTTCAAAGCCCCGCCGATTGGTTAATCCTGTAAGTGTATCTGTCGAGGCTTCTTCTTTTGTCGCCTTTAGTTTTAATTTTAAGATGTCCAGTTCTTTTTGGGTCAGTTCCAAATTATTTTTAATGGTTCGGCTTGTTTTTACAAGCGCTCTGGTTTCTTTTGCAATCGAATTGATTATTTTAGAAAATTCTTGATAATCTTTGGGGGCCGACAGTTTAATCGCATATTTTTCAAGAGATTCGCCGTGCTGATCAATTTCACATCCTGAATTTTTGATGTATTTTGACATCTCCTGAATGACCCGTCGGAGTTCTTTCAACATTTTTTCGGAAAGAGCAGACATTTCGTCTGCAATAAATCGTTGATACAGATACCTGTTCAGCTCTGTTGAAATGGGTTTGGCCTGGTTTAAAAATTCGTCAATTGCATTTGAAAGCATTTTGTTTTTTCCTGCAACATATTCATACCATACGGAATAATTGTCAGGATCTACGGGAATATTGTGTTGGGCCATGTGAACGAGGGCAAGCCTGAGAAACTCCCCTGATTTTTCCAGGTTTTCTGAATAATTCATTGGTTCTTATCCTCTCCTTGATATAAGAATTGTGTTACATAATGATTAACCGTCTGAAAATCAACCAAAAAAATTAAAAAGGCAGAACTCAGGCCTCAGTGAGTTTATGTTTTATTTTTTCCGCGAGTTCAAATGGCGAAAAAGGTTTTTTTAGAAAACTTGATCCTTTGTCGATAATGGTAAAAACTTCCCTGTGAACAACAATATCCTCAGCATAACCGGACATGAAAATCATTTTAATTTTGGGCCTGAACGTTTTCAAGTGCTCGGCAAGCTCCCTGCCGCTCATATCCGGCATGACAATATCTGTAAGCATCAGGTCGATATGGCTATGTTTTTTTTCAATAATTTCAATTGCTTTTTTAGAACTTTCCGCCTCAAACGTATGATATCCCAAAAGGTTAAGTGTGTGGACGATGAATTTTCTGAACAGGTCATTATCATCTACGACCAGAATCGTTTCATTGCCTCTGAGCTGATCCAGATTTTTTTCATTTCTCATCGTATCTTTGATTTGTCCGGCTTCAAGTTCGGACAGGCGCTTTCGTAAATATTGGAGTTCCTCGATCAGCTCTTTTTTGGTTTTCTTTTCATCCTTTACCACGAGACCCTCCTGGAAATTGATTAAAAATTAATAATTTGTCTGTGATGATACGGCTTCGTCGTCGTATAAGATTGAAGGCCCAGATGACTCTATTCATTCTATATTGTCGATTCCTGTACAAAAATCAACCTAAAAAGTTGAAATTTTTAGGATATAGAGAAATGTTTGTTTTGATTTGCAGGTTCAATGCCGACGTGTTGGTCTTACCCCGGACCATGGATATGTATTGACACGGTTAGTGCTTCAGTTTATGTGGGATAGGATTTTAAGGAAACAGCCCCTTGAGTAGGCGCTTCAGTCATCATGTGAAGGACTGGCCTTCTGGAAGGATTTTACCGGAAAGGAATGAAACAGGACCAGACAAGACGAGGTATGGCATGAATTTTATTGCTGTTGTTATTATTATTGCACTTTTTTCCGATTATTTTCTGCATGCTGTTGCCGATTACCTCAATATCCGTTCACTTAAAAAGGAGTTGCCACAATCTTTCAAAGGATTATACGACGACCAGCGATACGCGGAATCCCAGGAATATTTGCGAGTCAACACACGCTTCGGGATTGTTTCCGCCACATTTAACCTGGTTGTTCTGCTCATTTTCTGGTTTGGCAAAGGTTTCCCCTATCTGGATCACTGGGCAAGATCATGGCATACGGGTCCGGTTATCACTGGATTGATTTATATTGGTTCGCTTCTTTTATTAAAAGGGATTCTGTCTTTGCCCTTTTCCATTTATTCAACATTTGTCATTGAAGAGAGATTCGGATTCAATAAAACCACATGGCGGACTTTTGGGGCTGACCTTTTGAAGGGACTTGTTCTTTCCGCCATTCTGGGAGGCATTGTGATTGCCCTTGTCATGTCGTTTTTTGAATACTTTGGCAAAAACGGCTGGTGGTATTGCTGGATCGCCCTGACAATCCTTCTGTTGATTCTGCAATACATTGTTCCCACATGGATCATGCCGTTGTTCAATAAATTTAAACCCCTTGAAGATGGTTCATTAAAAACAGCGATCATGGATTATGCCAGATCCATTCAATTTTCACTGGATAATATTTTTGTGATGGATGGTTCAAAACGGTCCAGTAAATCAAATGCCTTTTTTACAGGATTCGGGAAAAACAAACGAATCGTTCTGTTTGATACCCTGATCGAAAAACATTCCATAGATGAACTTGTTTCAGTACTTGCCCATGAAATGGGGCACTACAAAAAAAAACACATCCTTAAGATGATGATTATCAGTATTTGTCATTCAGGGTTTCTCCTTTTTCTCATCTCCCGCTTTATTTCATATGAACCGCTTTTTCAGGCCTTTTTCATGACACAAGTATCGATTTATGCCGGATTGATTTTTTTTGGTATGCTCTATGCCCCTATTGATTTCTTCCTGGGAATTCTGTTGCAGGGATTTTCAAGAAAAAATGAATATGAAGCGGACAGGTTTTCTGCGGCAACGTCAAAAAAACCTTTAGCACTTGGCCAGGCGCTAAAAAAACTCGCTGTGGATAATTTGTCCAATCTTACGCCTCATCCACTTTATGTTTATCTTCATTATTCTCATCCGCCAATACTCAAACGGGTTGCAGAAATTGAAAAAATGACTATTTAATTCGATCAAGGAGATTTTTTAATATGGATGGTTTGCCAATAATGTTGATCGTAAGGGTTCCTGCCATTCTGATTGCATTGACCGTGCATGAACTGGCCCATGGCATGGTGGCCAAGATGATGGGTGATCGAACAGCTGAATTGCAGGGCCGTCTAACCCTGAATCCCTTAGCCCATCTGGATATTCTTGGAACCATGATGCTTTTTTTCGGGCCATTCGGGTGGGCCAAACCGGTTCCGGTGAATCCCATGAATTTTCAGAATCCCAGAAAGGGCATGGCCCTTGTGGCTGCGGCAGGGCCTTTGTCAAATATAACACTGGCAGCTTTAACAGGACTGTTTTTCAGATTGGGACTGGTCACACCAGGCACGATATTTTACCTTTTTATATCCCTTTTTTTTATGATCAATATCGGTCTTGCCGTGTTTAACCTGCTACCTGTATATCCCCTGGACGGATCAAGGATTCTGATGGCATTCCTGCCACGGTATCAACTTGAAAAATATATGCGTGCCATGGCTTTTGTGCCTCAACTTTTTTTGATGATGATCGTGGTGGAATGGCTGTTTAAAACACCTGTATTAAGTTTATTGCTTATGCCAATTTTCAATCCGATATTCAAAGCGGCAACATTTCTCTTTATCGGTTCATGAAAAAAGCCAGTATTTACTGGACGAAATTTTCAAGAAACAAATTATATGAGTCGATGTTTTTTCGGACCTGCTGATGGAGTTCTGAAAACTGAAGGCCGACAAAAAGCTTGCCCTGTTTTTTTCTGGCGTTTTTTACAATCCCTTTCAGGTCAAGCTCGTTGCTTCCCAGAAGGTATTCGGATTTGATTTTGATTTCTGAATTGATTTTTATTTCCGGCAGGTCATGATCATCTGCAAGGTTGATGACAAGACCACAGCCTTTTGGACTGATGTCTGTGATCACCATTTTGACCTCTCTTGCATTGATAAATGTGATTGCGGGAATTAAACACTCTATTCTTTTTGCAGAACGAATGTTCTGTTGGATCATTTTCCGGGGATAGCTTACAAATACAAGGTTTTTAGGCCCGGTTATATAATCTATGATTTCAGACGGAAAGGCAATGACCTGTCCTTTGTACAGAAACCGGATGACGATTTTATTTCCCTGAAACAGTTTGGTTCTGATGGAAGATAGGGGCTCAGGGGGGGTGATGATGATATATTCCCCAAATTCCATACCGACAAGCACGCTGGTGATGTTGGCGGATACATCACTGAAACCGATACTTAAAGACGTGCCTATCCCCAGTTTTGATAGTGTTTCCTTGATCATGTCAAAATCAGATGTTGTCTCAGTCATAAACTCGCCTTTTTTTGGGGCTCTTATCATTTTGCAGAATTCCGTCAATTCGCCGCAATGGTTGATTTAATTAACCGTCAATACTCAGTTTCCATGAAATGAATTTAAAATAACCCAAAACATTCAGATGGGTCAAGTTGAAATGTCAGTCATGCAACAATAGGCATCGTGCCATGAAATTTGCAAAAAAAATGGCGACTCGTTGCGAGTCGCCAAAAAGCTGGGGGAGGGGAGAAAGGGATGATCTTTGAAGGAGGATGATTATGAATTTAAGGACATCATAAAGAACCTTCTTATACTTGTCCATAGATGAAAAATCTCATTTTGATAGGTAAATATCCTATAAGAAAGTATGACTACGGGAGAACTCAGGCGCATGTGGCATGTCATTTTACGGATGTTATGCCAGCTAACTTATTGATTCTATTCAATTTTCATTCCATTCATGTGGGTCAGGCATGCCTGGTAGGCCAAGATAGGCGAGGGCTTCGTTCATTTCCCGAAACACCTGAATTTTCAGGTCAGACATTTCAGCTTGGATGGCGACCATTCTTGCTACGCCATAAACAGCTAATAGCTGGGCATAATAAATTTCTTTCAGTTGAAACCAACAGGGTTATTTTGAAGTCGGGATACACTTGACGGTTGATATCTGGCGATACAAAAGCAGTTCTTCCATGAGCCATTTCCCGCTTTCGGAAGAGTTGTTATCTCTGCAGATCACGTGATATTTCATCCCGGAAACCGTGCTTCCGGTCGCGCAATACTCGATAAATTGTTCTGCAGTAGATATTTTATTTTTGAAATAATCATACTTTTTTCTTATGTGCTTGACAGCTTCTGTGCCAGTGTAAAGTACACCGTTTCGTTCAAACTGGCAGCCTGTAGACCCAACAAATGAAAGGAGATGATTAATTTCTTTTTGGCAGGCTTCATCTGCAACTGAGAGTAACGGGGTCAGGATAAAAAGTGCCAGAATAAAAAGGGCGCTCATGATTCTTGTATTCATGATAGATCGTGTTATGTCATACATAAGAAGTCATATCGCCTACATCATATGAATAGAACAATGCCTATTCTTGAATATCCTGCTCGAGCAATTCCGGTGATGATGGGTTGATTGCCGGTTTGTTTCTTATCATCTGTACTTCTTTTGATGCATTATCCTTGCTTCCCGTTTCCGCTGCCGGGGTATTTCGGGTTGTGCCTGCCGAACTGGAAATCCTGTTTATTTTGGCATCCAGGTTATTCAATTTTTTATTCATGTCGAAAAAACTCTGATCCATTGTCTCATTGATTTTGTTCAATTCCGAGACAAATGTCGTTCGATCGAGTTTGGATGAAGAAATGCCTGAAAATTTGGAATTGAGATTTAACAGATCGCTTTTTGTTTTCCCGAGTTCTGTTTCTATGTCAGAAATGGCTTCACCCAGTTTATTATCTGTTTCGTTGATATCTGTTTTGATGGCTTCCAGACTGTTCTCCATGGGTGCAAGCTTACCTGAGATTCCTGATGTCGATTTTTTCAGATCATCCAGGTTGCTTTCAGCGGTTTTTAATTTTTTTGAAATACCGGATATGTCATTTTTGATGGCAGTAAGGCTTTCATCGAGTGTTTTGGTCTTCTCGGCAAAGTTCTGTTCCAGTTTGGACAGTTGAACAGAAAGGGAGGAGAACTTTGATTCCGTGTCCTTTGAAAGTGTCTGGACTTCTGTCGATCCGGTATCATGAACCTTGATTACTTTTTTCTGGATATCGTTGTATATAAAATATCCGATAATGCCGATCAGAATAGGAATCAGAATACTGATCAGGGTCACACGATAACTGAGTCTATGAAATTGAAGGTCTTCAATTTCTTTTTTTGGGGTTATTTCAACGGCTTCTTCCTGATCATCACCAAGAACAAATTCATTCGATTTTTTTTCGGTCATATGTTTTCTACTCCCATTCAATTGTTCCAGGAGGTTTTGAGGTAATATCGTAAACTACCCGGTTTACACCATCAACCTGATTGACAATGATGTTTGAAATTTTACCAAGCAGTTTATAAGGCAGTTTCACCCAGTCTGCTGTCATGGCGTCATTGCTGCTTACTATTCTTATGGCAATGGTGTTGTCGTAGGTTCGCTGATCACCCATTACACCGACGCTTTTTACGGGAAGAAGTACAGCAAAGGATTGCCAGACTTTTTTATAGTATCCTGCTTTTTTTATTTCTTCTAAAAGGAGGGCGTCTGCTTTTCTTAAAATATCAAGCCTTTTTTGTGTAATTTCTCCCATGATCCTGATACCCAAACCCGGCCCTGGAAAAGGCTGACGCCATATCAGTTCATCAGGAAGGCCAATCTGTTTGCCCAGTTTTCTTCCTTCATCTTTGAAAAGGTATTTCAGAGGTTCAATGAGTTTGAGTTTCATTTTTTTAGGAAGCCCACCCACATTATGGTGGGATTTGATCACAGAGGATGGTCCCCCAAAAGTAGATTGGGATTCTATCACATCCGGATATAGCGTGCCCTGGGCCAGAAAATCAGCGTTTTTAATTTTTTTGGCTTCAGCCTCAAAAACATCCATAAATATTTTCCCAATGATTTTTCTCTTCTTTTCCGGGTCAGTAATGCCTTTAAGGGGGATTAAAAATGCCGATCGGGCATTGACAAACCGGATATTCATTTCAAGATGGTTTTTCAGGGTTTTTTTAAGATTAGCCATTTCATTAAGTCTCATCAGGCCATTATCCACAAATATACAGGTAAGCTGTTTGCCAATGGCTTTATGAATAAGAACAGCGGTAACAGATGAATCCACCCCACCGCTTAATCCAAGAATAACCTTTTTGTCGCCGACTTCTGTTCTGATATTTTCAATGGATTCCCTGGCAAAGGATTTCATGGTCCAGTTTTTTTTGCATCTGCATACATCCAACACAAAGTTTGCAAGCATTTTTTTTCCGTTTTGCGTATGCTCAACTTCCGGGTGAAACTGGAATCCCATGATATTTTTTTCTGTGTGTGAAATGGCTGCGATTTTCGTATTATCGGTTGATGCTGTGATTGTAAATCCGGGTGGTATTTCCCGGATTGAATCACCATGGCTCATCCAGCAGGGATTCTTATCCGGAATATCTTTGAACAGACCGTTTTTGTTATTGATATTAAGTTCTGCAAAACCGTATTCTCTTTTTTCAGCCCTTTGGATGACCCCGCCCATGGCATGAACGATAAACTGCATGCCATAGCAGATACCCAAAACAGGTATGCCCAAATTCAAAATTTCAGGATCGACTTTTGGGCTGTTTTTGCTGTAAATGCTTGAAGGACCCCCTGAGAGTATAATGCCTTCAGGTTTTATTTCATTTAAGTACGCTGGCGTTACTTTACCCGGAGGGTCAATCTGGCAAAAGACCTTTAATTCTCTGACCCGCCTTGCAATCAGCTGATTAAACTGAGAGCCAAAATCGATAATTTGTATCATTCATTTCCCCGGTATCTGTTTTAAAGTATTGCTTTTTAAAAAAAAGGTGAGATATTTCTAACAGAAGAAACAAAATAATCAAGTTGTATAAACAAAAAAATGTGATTTTCAGTGTTCCTGTAAGGAAATTATGTTTTTCAAATCCCTAAAAAAGCTTTTGACACACCCTGTCGTTTTGTTAAAGAGATTAAAAACAGATTTTTTGTAATAACAGAATCAAGTCCCGGTTAAATTTATGTCACAAAAACAGATGCTGGCTTGAATGCCACTTTAAAAAAAACAGGAGTTTTAATCATGTATGATTGCAGTCATCTTAAAAAAGGTCTTAAGGTGGAAATCGATGGAGAACCTTTTATTATCTCTCAGTTTGATTTTGTAAAGCCAGGGAAGGGCCAGGCCCTTTATAAATGCAGACTGAAGAATATGATAACCGGCGCCCAGTTCGACCGCACATTCAGATCCGGTGACAAATTCAATCCTGCCAATCTTGACGAACGTGAAATGGAATACCTGTACTCGGAAGGAGATACATTTTGTTTCATGAACACGTCAACATACGAGCAGGAATTCCTGACAAGAAACCAGGTCGCCGACGCCATCGATCTTTTAAAGGAAAATACGATTTGCAATGTGCTTTTTTTTGATAATAAGGCGATAGCGATTTCCATGCCGAATTTTGTGGAATTAAAGATTATCCAGGCAGATCCCTGGGCCAAAGGTGATACAGCCACCAATGACACCAAACCGGCAACGCTTGAAACCGGATACGTCATTCAGGTGCCTGCTTTTGTCAATGAAGGTGAACTCATCAAAGTGGATACACGAACAAAGGCCTATGCCGAACGCGTCAAATAAACGGTGACTAAATCCGGATATCAAAGAAGACATATGGAAGGCTTTTTTACAGGTTTATATATTTTGAATTGCTGGTGGTGTGGGGTTTGGGAGAAGTTTGAGATCTCTGTTTTGTTTTTATGAAACAGGGCACGTGGAAATCATGGCGGGGAAAATGATAAAATCAATTCTGGTCGTTGACGATGACAAACAGTTTCTTGGCGCTGTTGAAAAATTCTTATCAACCAATGATTATTTCTGCATGTCTGCCTGCAATACTGAAGAGGCGGACGAGTTGATTATTTCGTATAAGCCTGATCTTGTGATTTCAGATATCAGAATGCCCGGCCAGGATGGCGTCAAATTCATGAAAAGGAAAAAAGAAATTTTCCCGGACATTGAATTCATCATTATGACCGCGTTCTCAGATGATTATTCCTATATGGAAATTATTAATGCCGGTGCCACAGACTACATGACCAAACCCTTCCATATGAAGGAATTGCAAGCCAGAATTGGCAGGATCGACCGTGAAAAAAGAGTTCTTTATGAATTGAAAAAAACCAATAACAGACTGGAAGAAGCAGTGATGATCGCCCATGATCTGGCGGAGAAAGCTGAAATCGCGTCAAAGGCCAAAAGCGAGTTTCTAGCCAATATGAGTCATGAGATAAGAACGCCGCTGAACGGTATCATCGGATTCACAGATATTCTTCTCGATACCGATCTTACGTTGGAGCAGGTCGATTATGCAAAAATTGCCAAATCAAGCGGTGAAGCCCTTCTGTTATTAATTAATGATATACTTGATTTTTCAAAAATTGAAGCTGGTCAGATGGGTCTTGAAACAATTCAGTTTGATCCGGAAATGTTGTGCTATGATGTGTCTGACCTGATTCGTCCAAAGCTGGATGACAAGAAAGTCGAATTGTTATGCCGGGTCGGAGATAATGTGCCGTCTCTGGTCATTGGTGATCCTCATCGCTACAGACAGGTGCTGCTTAATCTCATGGGGAATGCTGCCAAATTTACAAAACAGGGTGAAATAGAACTCTCAATTGATATTTTGGAAGAAACAGCCGATACGGTCGTTCTATATACCAAGGTCCGTGATACAGGAATAGGCATCCCCCGGGACAAGCTCACCGATATTTTTGAACCATTCAGGCAGGCTCAAGGGATTACAAGCAGAAAATATGGTGGAACAGGTCTGGGACTTTCAATCTGTAAAAAAATATCGGCCTTGATGGAAGGAGATATCTGGGCCAAAAACAATGTATCTGAAGGCACTACTTTTTATTTTACAGCCCGGGTGGGAAAGCGTGATTTTGTTCATCCCAAACGATATCGGCATATTGGTTTAACCGATAAGAACGTGCTTGTTGTTGATGATAACCGGACCTGCCTTGACATTTTGTCTCACGAACTGAAAAAATCAGGCATGAATGTGGTTTCTCTTAATGATGGCCAGGATACCCTGAACACTATCCGGGACGCATTTGGCCTGAATAGACAATATGATCTTTGTATTCTTGATACCAATATGCCAGGCTCAGATGACATTGAAATTGTGAAGCAAATAAGACAAAGCCGGGAGACCGGTATTTTTGATCTTCCTCTGCTGGCATTGTCATCCCCGGTACCGGGCGCTGCAAAACGATGTGAAGATGCCGGTTTCGATGCTTTTCTTGCAAAACCGCTCCGCCGGGAGCGGCTGATAAAAATGATTGATCAACTGATCGGCTTCAAAAAACCAGTCGGTAGAAAAGAGCCTGGAGAAGGCCAACACATTTTAACCCAATATTCGATGATAGAGAGCATAAAGCGTTCTGTTGTGATACTTTTGGCAGAAGATAACCCCGTCAATCAGAGACTATCCTCAATCATGCTAAATAAAGCAGGATACCAAGTGCATATCGCCAATAGTGGTATAGAAACATTTGAAAAATATACAACAAAACCATTGTGCTATGATCTCATTCTTATGGATATACAGATGCCCGGTATGAACGGCTATGAGGCTACTTCTGCAATCCGGAAATGGGAAAGAGAAAACATTTATAAAACCGTAAGAAAGAGCGGAAAAGAGTGCCTGTTGTCAAATCCGCCCATCCCTATTATCGCAGTCACGGCCAATGCCATGAAAGAAGATCGGAACAAATGCCTGGAAGCCGGCATGAACGACTATTTGTCCAAACCCATTAAAAGGGAAGCTGTCTTCGACCTGATTGAAAAATGGATTTTAAGCAGGAAGAACTGAAAAATACTCCAAAAACCGATGACACCTATCACTTAAGGCCACTTTTCACCATGAATGAAATGAACGAAAATAAAGACAAGTCCGCTGTTATTATTAAATTCCCTGAAAGACTGAAACATGCAGGTGCAGAAGATGAGAAAATCGATACATTCAACGAATGGGGGGATGATTTTTTTGAGTTTGAAGATTGGGAAAAAGATTATGAATTGCTGGAAAACAAAGATTACAGGGCACTTGTTCACATCAGAAAGGAAAGGGTGAAAAATTTCCCTGATAATGAGTTTGCCCAGTACTATCTGGCAGAAGCTTACATTTTAAACAAGGAATACATAAAGGCGCTGCACTACTTATGGGATGTTCATAAAGATCAGCCAGAGAGGATCGACATTCAATATCTTATTATTGACGCTCTTTATGCAATTGGGAAGAGTGAAAATGATTTTCACTGGGTGAAAAAACCAAGAGTGATTAAACTGACCCATGACTTTATCAATAGCTGTTATGATTTCTTGAAAAACAAAAGAAAACCGCGTTCAGTTGATGAACTTTATGCGCATTTCATCTATGACGGTTATATCCATTTTTCTAGAGAAGAACTTCTTAAAAATCTTATTCAGGACGGCCGGTTTAATATCGAAAACCCGGATGATCTTTTTTTTGCTTTTGTGAGTGTCAAAAACAAAAGCAAATAATCGAAAGACATACTCCTCACACAGACCGCGACCGCTTCATACCTATCTGAAAAACGACTCTATACTTCCCATATTGATTGCCTTGAGTACTTCCTTTGCTTCCTTGAAGTCTGGATTATATTTAATCGCTTTTGCAAAGAAAATTTTTGCCTTGTCAAAATTTTTCATATCGACATAGAGCCTGCCTACATTGTAGAGGATATGAGGTTCCTTTGGGTGAATTTTAAGGGCTTTTAAATATTGCTCGAGTGCTTTTTTAAGTTTCCCCTTTTTCCTGTATAAAACGCCCAGGCTGTTAAATACATTCAAGGTGTCCGGATTAATCTCAAGAACCTCATTTAACAGGTCTTCGGCATTTTCTATCTCTCCCTTTTCCATATGAATATGGGCTGCTTTTTGAAGGCATTTGATAGCGTCATCTTTTTTGCCCATCAAATGGTACGTTCGTCCCATGGCTTCAAATGCCTTGACAAAGAGACGGTTCAACTGGGTCGCTTTTTGAAATGCCTGTATCGCCTCACCATATTTTTCCTGGCTGGTCTTAATAAAACCGATGTTGTACCAATATTCTGCACTTTCACTCTGCGTGATGAGATTTTCAAATATTTCAAGGGCATGGTCGAACTTTTTCTCTTCAATGAGTGCCAAACCTGCTTCATATTTTTGGGTTTTATCTGAGATGTCAGGGTCTTTCTCGATATGCGCGATCTGATCCATTTTTAGGGTAACATTTTCAAGATCATAAGGCCTGACGATCAATCCGGTGACTCCGGCCTGACCAGCCTGGATTACCTTGAGTTTTGTAAAGGCGGAATGGGTTAAAAAAAAAGGGGTATCGGTATAACGGTCTTCTTTCCGGATAATTTTCAGAAGCGCAAGCCCCGACATGTCAGGCATATCCCATGATGTGATAATACAGTCATACGTATTATTTTTTAACAGGGTCCATGCCTCATTTCCGCTCTTGGCCTGGTCGATATTCTCATAGTTTACATATCGTAAAATATTTGTAAGTTCCTTCAACGCAATATGATTATCATCAACAAGAAGAATCGAGCTTGGTTTCATTGCTTTTAATCCTGATTTGGGTGCTTATTGATCCAGAAGAAATGCTTCATTCCGGTTTATTGAATTGGTCTGAACAGAATCTGTATTCATGGTCGATGGTTGTTGCCTGTCTGCCTGTCTGAATTTTTTCAGACAGTCTTCGATTTTCTGTGTGACTTCATTTGCGCCTTGAATTCTAAGGAGCGTAATTTCATAAATAAATTGTCCTGGCGTGGCGTTCTTTTTATAATCCCATATAAATTCAGCTATTTTATTACATTTCTTGTCCATGGGGTCGATATGGGAGATATCAATCGTGTTAAAATAAAATTCACCCCATGTATTTTGCAGGATACACTCTGCAGAATGAAATGAGTTCAGATCATAGTAAGATTCAACATCAATAATGATAACCATTCTGAATGGATCCGGCGGCTTTAGAAAATCAATATTTTCCGGATCCATTCCAGGCATGAGTTCAACAATTCTGGTAAATAGCCTCTTCATATATCTGGCAGAAATCGTATGATGGGTCTGCTGGAGCATGATGGTGTCCGGCGTGCCGTGGTACAGGTCGTTTCCGATGATCCAGGCAAGGGCTTTGAATAATTTGTCTGTTTTATAAAGAAGCGTATTTGATGTTTTTTTCATTGAAACCGAAGCATTCAGGATCGCCCATTCCGGTTTTCCTTCTGCTGAGATTTCAGGGGATACAATAAGAGAGAGATTTTGTGATTTGGCCTTAAGATATGAAGAACATCTTGGCACCTTGCCTTTGGCCTTTCGAAAATATTTTGCGATCCTGTTCCTTAAGTTTTTAAAATCCGAGGGTCTCATATCGGTTTTTTTTCTTGAAGTGCCCAGGTTCTTCAGTACTTTTTCATACAATATGGAAATTTTGCTGACAACATATTCGTCATAGGCTGTTTTTTCTATTTCAGTCCATTCGTCATAGGATTGAAACCTTCCTATTTTGTCTTCATCCCAGAACCACTTGCCGGTGTAGTTATTTATAAGTTTCTGTTTTGTATTTTTGATGTCTTTGTCAGATGATGACAAATATTCAATAAGTCTTAAAAATACGCATTCCCGAATCACTTCGGAAAATTCATCATAATCATATCCATCCAGAAATGAAGTGACCTTATCGAAAATAATGGCATAAGGATCATAAAGCGATCCCCCGAATATGCTCTCTGCAAATTTTTTCTTTATCAGATCACAAGGGAGGAGCTCATCGCCAGGAAGAAAGTTGAAGTAAGCAATCAAGGATGCCTTGATAAGGGATTTGGCCGGATCGAAATTTGATTTGTAGAGTTGCCATAAAATAGCGCCCGGACATTCGCTTTTTCTAATGGCAGTCAGATTGCCAAGGTCAATATAGCTTTCCCTGATCACACCATCAGAGTCATTTGTCAGACTAAGAGAGATTATGTTGTTGTAGGAAGAATCATCAATACCTGCAGGCGTGACTGCCCAATACGGAATAAGACCTGCCATGAGAATAAATGTTCTGTAAAACTCCTCTTTTAAAATGGTTCTCTGGGCTGTACCGGAACTTTCTTCATCCACCGCCTTGTATCTGTTTTCCTTGATTTCATTTACATCCAGGATAAAGAAGTTGACTTCATGGTTATATTTTTTTTTGCTCCAGTCTTTTATCTGATCAAGTTTCAAGGACAAGTAAGCGATCTGGGTGTCTGTACATGTTGATTGATCAATTAATACCCAGTAATCAAAATCGGATTTCTGGCTTTGGGCCAGCGTGCCTGAACTGCCCATCAAATAAAGGCCTTGAATATGAAATTTTTTTGAAAGATAGGGATGAAGTTTTTTTTCATCAAATTTGCCGTGTTTTAAAGAAAGCTTCCAGAATCCTGAATCGTGAAACCCGAAAATACCATAAGGGCAGGACGGATGATCCACATATCCCGGAAAATCCGGTGAGTTGACATGCAAAAGAAAAGGGATGGTATGAAACAGTTTTCGTTTCTCAGAGGTTAAATTTCGGATTAATTCATGCAGCCTCTTGATATTATAATTTATGAATACTTTTCTTTTTTTGGAGATATGGTTCAGGACAATTTCCGGTGTTAATTTCTCATTATTTTGTTTGGACTTATCCATTATTTAATAGACATTCTTTCAATTCAATTATTATGTTGACAATTGTATGAAATACGATAGCAATAAAACCATATGATCTAATAGTTATATTTAACCCTGAAACAGAAAAAAATCAATAGAATCAGCATTTAAGATTTTTCGGTAACGTTGCTGACTTTTTTTGTTTCAGATTTGTGAGTTTTTAATTTCAAATACGACTGATAGTGCATCTGTATGCCGAAAATATTAGCCATAGATGATATCCGCGAAAATCTGGATTATCTTTCGAGTTTGTTGACCAGACTCATACCGAACTGTGACATTATTACTGAAATTTCCGGGAAATCAGGAATTAACAAGGCGATTAACGAATTGCCGGACACGATCCTTTTAGATGTAAAGATGCCTGAAATGGATGGGTATGAAGTGTGTTGCAAATTGAAAAAAAATGACCTGACCCGGCATATTCCGATCATCATGCTAACCGGCGCCAAAATGGGCCTGGCTGAAAAAATAAAAGGCCTTGACGCCGGTGCCGATGCTTTTATGACAAAGCCTATTGAAGGTGCCGAACTTGTTGCTCAGATCAATGTCATGCTGCGCATAAGAAAAGCAGAATCTCTTTTAAGAAAGGAAAAGGATCTTCTGGAAGGGATTGTGCAAAAGCGCTCCCGGGCATTGATGACCTTAAGTGAGTGCAACAAGGCGCTCGTCCGTGCCCTTGATGAATTTGATTTCATAAACGAAATATGTCACATCATCGTTGAACAGGGCAATTACTGCCTTGCCTGGGTTGGCTTTGCCATCAATGATGAGGAAAAAACGATTAAACCCGCTGGCCAGTATGGTTATGAAGAAGGGTACCTCGATACGCTCAGTATTTCATGGGGCAACAATAAGCAGGGAAAAGGGCCCATAGGGACCGCTATCAGAACAGGCCAACCCTGCATCATTCAGCAGATTGTGACCAATATCAGATACAAACCATGGCGCAGCGAGGCCCTGAGAAGAGGGTATGCGTCTGTCGTTTCCCTGCCGTTGATTATCGATCTTGAAATTATAGGCGCATTGAATATATACGCCAAAGAGCCAAATGCTTTTGATTCAAACGAGATTTCCCTGTTGACAGAATTGTCCAGAGACCTGGCATATGGCATTAAGTCAATACGAACCCAGGTCGAAAAAAACAGGGCCCAGGAACATATTCATCTCCTCACCCAGGATCTGATAAAAGCGCAGGAAATAGAACGTCAGAGAATAGCAAGGGATTTGCACGATAATGTCGCCCAGGATCTGGCATCATTGAAAATTACCTGTGAAACGATTTTTGACAATGAAAAAGAGGTTACAAACGGCCTGAAGCAGAAGATTTCAAAATTTTCATCGGTTTTACAAAATTCCATTGAAGCGGTCAGAAATATGGCCTACGATCTTCAGCCACCCCGGCTGGACCAAATAGGTCTTGTACAGACCATCTATCATTACTGCCAGGATTTTTCGTTTAACCATACCGTCCGGGTGGATTTTTATTCTGCCGGCATGGATGATTTAATCCTTGATTTTGATACAGAAATCAATATATATCGTTTAATTCAGGAAGCATTGAACAATATCAAAAAACATTCGGGGGCGACCCATGTCGTAATCCGTTTTGTTGCCACTTACCCTGACTTGATTCTGAGAATAGAAGACAATGGAAAAGGGTTTGATGTTAAAAATGTCATCCAGGAATCGCTTCACCGGAAATGCATGGGACTGAGGAATATGGAAGAACGAGCGCATATACTTAAAGGTGCTTTTTCAATTCAGGCAAAAATAGGTGAGGGGACCCGGATTATTGTAAAGATTCCAATTTATAAAAATGGCGCCGAAGAGGATGGCGTTGAAAAAAAACAGGTAAATGCCATTTAAACATGTATGATTTCCAAAAAAATCAGGAAAGGCGTTTGTATAAGCGTTATCCGGTAAGGAATGGCGTCGTTGCTTTTATGGAAACGGTTGTCAATAAGCTGGGGCATGTTGAAGAAATAAGCAAAGGCGGGATGTCATTCCGCTATATGCAGATAGGCGATGACCTGTATTTGTCTGATACCATTAACTTGTTTTTTCCACGATATGATTTCAACATGAATCGTATTCCCATCAAACTGATAACGGATATAGAGGAATTCAATCCATCCCAGTTTCGAACAGTAACAATGAGACGGTGTGGCGTCCAGTTTCTGGAACTTTCAGATGATCAAAATCAAAAGCTGGATTATTTCATCCGGAATTATACAATCCGCAAAAAATCTCAGGACAAGACTCAATTGAAATAATAATTTTTATTATATGATCGGTTAAAAATATATTTTTCAAATTAAACCGTAACCAGTATCAAAAAGACCACCAAAGAAATTGCAGTTGATTTGCTTATCTTTAAAACACACTCCTGGGAAATTGATTTTAATCCTTTTTTTTCTCTGTTTACCTGTTGTCCAATACCCGGCCGATGGATTTGAAAAAGACACCCCGAAAAAGACAATTATCCTGGTTCAGGCAGAGGATTTGACCTGTTCCATGTGCGGTGAAAAAATTACAGGCAAGTATCTGAAGATTGACGGGAAATTTTACCATACCCGTTGCTTTACCTGTTCAAAATGCAACCGTGTAATCGATACAGCATACAAGATAGATAATGGCCGTTTTTTTCATGCAGATTGCTATAAAGAATTAAAAGGGCTTATCTGCGATCATTGCGGTCAACTACTGGATGAAAAATGGAAGGTGTTTAATGGTAAAAAATTTCATCCTGAATGTTTCAAAAAGAGTATCCAGCCCAAATGTGCCATATGCGGATTGAGTATTGTGGGGGATTACACGGAAGACAGTGAGGGGATTTATCACATTGCCTGTTATAAAAACAAAAAACTGCCCAGATGCGATGTGTGTCAAGCGCCTATTGAAGGCAAGTACATTGAAGATCTCTGGGGAAATATCTCTCATGAATATCATGATGGCAAATCTTACAATCTATGCAGTTCCTGTTCTGTGATTATTTCGAAACGGACGTCCAAGGGCGGATATGAATACAGTGACGGCCGATTGATATGCGGTGTTTGCCGGGAATCAGCTGTATTTCATATGACTGTCGTGGATCAACTGATTAAGAGCATCAAGATGCTTTTGAAAACGACAGGCATGGATTCGCTGCCTGAAAAAATCAATGTCAGCCTGGTCGATTTTGACACAATGAAAAAAAAATCAGGCAGTGACAATAAAAATACAAAGGGATTTACAAAAAGTTCAGTCATGTCCATCCGGTCACTCAATATTTCTTCAAAACATGATATCTTTATCTTGTATGGTCTGCCCGAGCTTGAATTCAAAGGTGTTCTTGCACATGAATTGATGCATGTATGGTTGAATGATCAGGGCATATCGCTGACGCAGCGCGAAACAGAAGGCTTTTGTAATCTTGGCTCCATGCTGGTTTATCAGAATGATCAATCGAAGCTTGCCAGTATCCTTCTCGAAAATCTGGCGCGTGATCCTGATCCCGCTTATGGCGATGGTTACCGGTGGATGCTTAATAAACTGGAGCAGAAAGGGTGGGGCGATTTATTGAACGACTTGAAGGATAAATGAATCTATCCGATTTATTTTGACAGATTTGTGGATATTTCGTAATGTTCATCACACCCAGATTCAAATGATGGCATCGTTGTAACTGGTGAAAAAGTCACATTTGACTTTTTATAAAATAAAGTATATTATGTGAACGATGTTGTCTTTAGAGACCTATGTTTGATTGCATTAAAACTGTTAAACAGCCTGAAGGTTAAATATAACAGTGGAGAAACAAAAGAAATGAAAAATGGTAATGACAGATTAAAGTT
Source organism: Pseudomonadota bacterium (assembly GCA_018816735.1). Classification (GTDB taxonomy): domain Bacteria; phylum Desulfobacterota; class Desulfobacteria; order Desulfobacterales; family JAHIVH01; genus JAHIVH01. The sequence goes on from JAHIVH010000013.1 coordinate 91,667, forward strand.
TTTGCAAAACGTCAGAATCAACCATATGCTGCCATACATTTTAACCTTTATAATTGCTATCAGCCTGATCGTTATGCTGTTGTCCGGATGTGGCAGCAGCAAAGTGAAAAATGATGATAAAAACGATCAATCCAATGAGGAAAAAGGCCTGTTTATTGATTCTGCGGTAGAAGGATTGTCATATATCACCGGAGACTCCCAATCTTTCACAGATGCGGAAGGCGCTTTCAGATACGAAGAGGGGGCTCTGGTTTCTTTTTATATCGGAGATATCAGGCTGGGAAGATCCGCAAGGGGCGACACTGTTGTGACGCCGCTCAATCTGGTTTCAAATGGCACAATTGATGATGATGAAGTACTGAACATCGCCAGATTCCTTCAATCACTTGACGTGGACCCGGCAGATGACCATATAAAAATTCCCATTTCTGTTCATGCCCTTGCCGTGGATCAGTCCCTATTTTTTTCATCTGCCACATTTGAGGATGATGCAGAGAAAATTTTAAGAATTATTACCAAATCAAATGATTATGCCACCGTACCTGTGCTGGTATCCATAGCGGCAGCAAAGACCCATCTGGCCAATTCTCTCGCTATCGAGATAGGAGATGATGATGATGTGATCAATGATGATACGAATGACGACGATATCATCGATGATAACACGGATGCCGGTGACAATACGGATATTCCGGATGATGGTAACTATCAGACAGATGATGGGTATGGCACCATCCAGCCTTTTACGGAAGCTGAACTCGAAGGAGACTGGACAGCAACGGTCAAAAATAAGCAAGGGAGCGAATACAATTTTTACTACAGCTTTTCGTCTGACGGCACGGGCACGGTCACGTATACGCCTCCTTACCCGTTTAACGATGATCAGGATATAACATGGGAAATAAATGACGAGGGCAGAATTCTTGTTGATGAGTTTTATAATGGCAGCACGGAAACAACCATTGTCACCCGGTACACAAATGGCGATGTTCTGTGGACGACGATAGAGGGGATTGTTGCGTTTAAGGCGAGCTTCACAAAAGACAGCAGCGATGACGACGATGATGATGCCGTAGTGAATACGGATCAGTTTATTGGCGGCTGGACTGTAACAGATACCACTGTGGCAGCCGATCAGACAAGTCAGGGAGAATGGACGATCACCGAAAAAAGTGGCAGCCTTTACGCCACAGGCACCTGGACGGCATTCATGGCCGGCACCGATTACGGTGATATTACCATCAAGTTCCCGTTCAGTAATGCTGCAGCAACAATTGCATCAGGGAAATTAAGTTTCACAGGCACAGGAACAGCTTCGACGACAGTCAAAGGATTCAAGTTGACATCCGGGTTTAAGCTGGTTGTATCAGATGCCACAACAGATTATTGTGAATATAAAATATCAGTAACAGAGGATCTCTGGAATACAATGTTACCACCTGATGATCAAGGGTATAACTATACGGGAACAGCCTCTGTGGTCATTCAATAGACTGTTTTTTTAACCGGGCAGCAAAAAAGCCATCCATGCCGGAAGACTGCGGCCCGGTTTGCAAATACCCGTCGTCAGTTACAAGGGACAAAATCGGTTTATGAATACCTTCCAGGTCGTTGTCTAATATAAAAGACGGATTCTTTTCAAGAAAGGCACGGACCACTTGCTCATTCTCTTCAGGCTCTGTGGAACAGACCGCAAATACCACAATCCCACCCGGTCGCACCAGAGAAGCCGCATTTTCAAGCAAACATACCTGACGTTTTCTGTATCGCTCAAGATTTTTTTTATGATGATGCCATTTGATATCCGGATTTCTTCGGATAACACCCAGGCCTGAACAGGGGGCATCAACCAATACCCTGTCAAATATCATATGATCTTTCAGATGGCATTCCTGGGACATATCCTCGCATGCCGTATCAATCATTTGAATGCCCAGCCGGTTTGCCTCATGCTTTAGTTTTACAAGTTTCTGTTCGTCGAGATCTGTGGCGAGGATCATTCCCCTGCCATCCATTAGCTCAGCCATATGTGCGGTTTTGCCACCCAGACCGGCACAGGCATCCAGTACCTTTTCTATGGGCTGAGGATTCAGGAAAAGAGTGACCAGTTGAGCCGCCTCATCCTGTACCTGAAACAGCCCCTCTTCAAATCCTGGTAAACGGGTAACCGAATCATGAGATCCTTTAAGCGTGATACCTACAGGGGAATATATCGTTTCACAGGCATCAAATCCTTGCTGGTTCAGCATATCAAGAAGTTCATTGCGATTGATTTTCAGCGCGTTGACCCGAAGTGTCAGCGGCGGAATATCGTTCATGGCCACGCAAAGAGACAGTGTCTGTTCAATACCATATCGGGCAATCCATCTTTTGATCATCCATTCCGGAAAGGATTGATGAACCGAAAGATATAACGCCGGATTGTTTTTATATTCCGGAAACGGAATGTCGTTCAGCTTTCTTACTGCGTTTCGAAGGAGGCCATTTGTAAATTTAACAATCCATGCGGGATTGAGGGCCTTTTTAACAAGCTCTACGGAAGTGTTTACGGCTGCGGATGGCGGGACTCTGTCCATGAATTTCAACTGAAAAATGCAAATCCGCAGTACGTTCAATACCATGGGATTTATTTTTTTAACAGGTGTGGTTGAAAGAAAACGGATGATATGATCCAGGTGGTTCCGCCATCTTATGACACCAAAAACCAATGCATTGAAGAACGCCCGGTCTTTTCTGGAAAGCAGGCCAAGGGATGATTCATGGGTGTCAATTGCGTTATCCAGTGTGAGATGCGGATTTTCAGTAATGGCATTCAGGATGGATACCGCAAGGTATCGGGCGTCATCTGGCATATTTGACCCTGCAAGAACAATTATCAGATTAATAACGTGCCTGGCTTGATGGGATTTCCTCTTAAAAAATCATTTATTTTAAGTCGTTTCCCTGAGGCACTTTGAATTTCAAGAACAGTCACTGCACCTTGGCCGGCTTTTACCACAAGTTTGTCATAGCCACCATCAATAACCGTTCCAGGTAGTTCAGTACTGTCAAGCTCAACAGGTTGAACCTTGAAAATCTTGTGACGTTTGTCATGGATATCCGTAAATGCGCCTGGCCATGGATACATGCCTCTCACAAAGCAGTCGATCCTGTTGCCTGAATCCTGCCAGTTGATCCGGCCGTCTGCTTTTTTGAACATTGGCGCCAACGTCTTTCTCTCATGATCCTGGCAAATGGGGTGAATGGTGTGGTTGGCAAGGCCTTCAATGCTTCTTATCAGAAGCCGGGCACCTTTTTCAGCCAGTGTATGATGAAGCGATTCAGATGTATCGGTCGAACGGATTTCAACCGTTTCGGTCAAAAGCATATCTCCGGAATCTATGCCTTCGTCAAGAAGCATGGTTGTCACACCGGTTAATCGATCCCCATTAATGATACTGTGTTGGATCGGAGCTGGCCCTCTGTATTTGGGCAACAATGAGGGATGGACATTGATTGCTCCCATTTTGGGTATATCAAGAAGGGGTTTTACGAGGATATGTCCAAAGGCTACCACCACTAAGCATTCCGGTTTCAGTTCATCAATGGATTTCAGAAATTCAACGGTTCTTATCGATTCCGGTTGGACAACCGGATAGCCAAGGCGTTCAGCAGTTATTTTTACAGGAGGCGGCACACATTTTTTGCCTCTTCCCTTAGGCCTGTCCGGCTGAGTCACGACAAGTGGTATAGCCGCACCGGCCTCATGCAAGGCCTCAAGCGCTGGTATGGCAAATTCAGGCGTTCCCATGAAAACGATAGTCTTGTCTATTTTCATGCTTCCTTTATCAACTTGTTAACTTTTCGTTTATATATCTGCCTTTTAAGTGAACTGATCCTGTCAATAAATAGAATGCCATTCAAATGATCGATTTCATGTTGAAGAACAACAGCCAGCATACCTTCCGCATTAATTTCAACGGGCTCATTTTGAAGATTGAGTGCTTTCACGCTAACTTTTGCTGCACGCTGAACATTTGAACGAAATTCCGGAACGCTCAGGCACCCTTCGTTTTCTGACAGATGCTTGCCGTCGCTTTTTACAATTTCCGGGTTGATCAAGACCTTATAGGACTTATTTTCGGCCTCTGGCTGGTCACTATAGACCAGAATTTTTTTCAGAATACCGACCTGGACAGCGGCGAGCCCCAAACCTGGTGCTTCGAACATGGTATCTGCCATGTCTTCAACAAGTCTTTTTACCTCTTCATCAATGACTTTAACCGGTTCTGACATTTCGCTCAGACGGCTGTCCGGATAGGTGATAATCTCAAGTACGGTCATATTACGTTTCCCATTTTTTTTCTAACTCACTGAATGCGATAAATTAACAACCCGTAAAGTTAACATAAACATCATATTAACTCGCGTCATCTGCAATTTTAAAAATGTTAATACTTGAAAGCATGGCTGAAACAATACCTATGATAATAACCGGAATCATTTGAATGGCATGGTTGGCCAAATTGAAGCCTGCTGCTTCTTTTCCTGAAATACCAAAAAGCATCATGGCAAATATGCCGCCTGCTTCCCATAATCCCCAGAAGCCTGGTGCAGAGGGAAGCGCTATGAAAAAGCAGATAATAATCATGACGGTTGCAAGTTGAAAGAAAGACAGACTCACACCCGGGCATCCCAGGGAAAACAGGTAGTATGAAAGCACGCTGAGTCCCCATATTGCCATGGACAGGAAAATGCAATTGAACAGGTTCAGCGGGTTTTTAACCAGAGAAAAACCAGAGGCAATATTGATAACAAGACTTTCCAGAGGACCTGTTAAATATATTTTGATTGCGTTTGAAATCCTGTGAACACCCAAAGACAGCAGGGCCGGTATCTTTTGAAGGATCTTTATGATCATATTTCTTGACCTGTCGAGCGAAATGGTCGCGATACCGGTTATCAGAATGAGACAAAATACGACCATCGATTGTCCGATTGTCTTCAGTGTTTCCCTATCTAACTGATATTCCTTGTAGGAATAATGAAATTCCGGATCCATGGGAACAGTGGCCAGCACCACGGCCAGAAAACAGACCAGAAAAACCATGTCAAACAGTCTTTCCGCAGCAACGGTGGCAAAACCTGTTGTAAAAGGGATATTGTGTTTTTTTTTGATGATAGCCGGTCGCGCCAGCTCTCCAATCCTTGCCGGCAAAACGCAGTTTAACATGAACCCGATCATGAGAGGATGAAATGCCTGCCAGAAATCAAGCCTTTTTGTAGAAGACAGAATAATCTGCCATCTGATTACCCGCAAGATAAAACAGACAATGATCACCAGGGTTGTGGGAATCATCCAGAAATAGTTGATTGAGGCCAGGTATGCCGACAACTCACCAAACGGTATGTTTTTAAACGCAAGATATAAGGCGCCAGCAGAAAACAGAATACCGGTAATCAATGACACCATCATTTTTTTATTCATAAACTGGCACTCATTAAGCTATGGATCAGGGCCATTAAATTTCTTGTTCAGCCAGAATTTCCCTGGCAACCGCGATGTCCTTCTTTATTTGAAGGGATAATTCATCGATGCTGTTGAATTTTTTTTCAGTTCTAAGTCTCTCGATAAAATTGACCTTGATGTTTTTTTCATAAATATCTTCCTTGAAATCGAGAATATGGATTTCTATGGTGAACTTGTGGTCATCGAAAGTGGGACTGAAGCCGATATTGGCTACACCTTGAAAGACACGGTGTTCAAATTCAACGGTTACGGCATATACACCGGTCTTGGGACAAAGCTCATCATAAATATTGATGTTGGCTGTTGGAAACCCAAGGAGTTTCCCGCCTCTGTCTCTTCCCTGTGAAACCCGTCCTTTTATCTGGTAGTACCGCCCTAATAAATCCTTGACTTCCTTTACGCATCCATCCTGGACCAGATTTCTGATACGGGTGCTGCTGACCCTTTTTGAGGTTTCATCAGATGAATTGATCCAGTCCTTGACAATCACTTCAAAATGGTATTTCTCTCCATAGGCTTGTAAAAGTTCGAGATTGCCCTGACGATTTTTTCCAAATGCATAATCTTTTCCAACAATGAGCACTTTCATGCCGATCTTTTTTAACAGCAGTTCCTTGACAAACGCTTCGGGTGACAGGGAAGCAAATGTCTTATTAAAAGGAATACAGATAAGAACATCTATCCCTGCCTTGGAAATCAGTGACACTTTTTGCTCGTACCGTGTAATCTGAGGCGGTGGATTCTTCACGTTTAAGACTTTGAGCGGGTGAGGTTCAAATGTCATGACCACAGAGGTGCCATCGGTTTCTTTTGCCTTTTTTGTGGCAGTTTCAAAAAGTGCACGGTGCCCTTTATGAACACCATCAAAATTTCCAATGGCCACCACCGCATTCTTGATTGGTTCCCCTATGTTTTCAACGCCTTCAATAAGCTTCATTTTATCTTTTCCAATTCAACATTGCCCTTGACAAATACCTCAAAGCCCCATATATAAAAAAATTCCTGAATCAAAGCAATGGTTAATTGATTCTTTTTAAAATGCCGAAGTGGTGGAATTGGTAGACGCGCTAGTTTCAGGGACTAGTGGATTAAACCCCGTGCGAGTTCGAGTCTCGCCTTCGGCACCATCTCACATCTAAAATTTTGAAATAATACCAAAAAAATTTATTAATTTTTCAAAATATTAGCTAATTGCTTCTTTACACACAATGCTTACACACATTAGCTATGGCGCAGAGCAAAATGGGAAATATTTCAAGAGCACCATCTTACTTTGTATGTAATACCTCTTCATCCTGTTTTCGAATGAGGGTTCCAAATGATATCCAGCACGCAGAAATTTTTTTTATGCGGATTAATGAAAAATTTTTAAAATTAATAAAATACAAATTTTATAAGAACGAAATTCAAGTCTGAAAATATTTTTTGAAATTTTATTTTGAGCACATCAATTTTTGATATTCTGATAAAATCCTGTTAAACACCTGTTCCCAGGTATAGTCTGCTGAAATTTTTTCCGCCTGTGGATCCTGGTAATCGGGGGATTCTTTTACTCTGGAGATCATTTCAATAATTTTTTGAGTCAGCGCTGTTTCCAACCGCCTCTCATCTTCTTCAAAGGGTTTGTCTATGGCTTCAAGTTCGGGCAACTGAATCAATTCTATCGTATCCCGTTCTGCAGAGCCGAATATTTCCTCGAAACCGGACAGCTTGGTTGTTATAATGCGACAACCCGATGCCAGGCCCTCAAAAAGGACAAGGGGCAAACCCTCAAAAAAAGATGGCAAAATCTGTATGTGTGCTTTTTTCATCAAGGTTGATAATTGATGATGGGTAACATACCCGTGAATGGTAACCTGATTGCCTAACATTTTTGAGAGCGCTATACATTCATCATATTCCGGTCCTCTGCCACTGCCTGCCATATGAAGGTGCCAATCATGCTCCTTTATCTGAATCAGAGATTTTAAGAGCCAGGGGACCCCTTTGCTCCTGTTGAATTTACCGGCGTAAAGAATATGGACTCTTTTAGAGAATGCCTTTGGGCTGCGATAAAATATTTTATCATCATAACCGCTGCTAATGGTAGAAATTTTATCTGGCGAAATATTGTATAATTGAATAATATCTGTTTTTTGATCATGTGTCAGAGAAATAATTCGGTCTATCTGGCAGCAATATTTTTTTACATATTCTCTTAGATGTTCGCAATTATTATATTGCCTGAGATCGGTCCCATGGCAGGTTGTAATCACAGGTATATCTGGAAAGAGTTTTCGTGTAAGGGCAGTTAGAACCAGTAAATGGTGGGTATGAATGATATCCGGCCTATAAAGATCAACGGCTTTTCGCAATGCCTTGGAAAAAGCTGTTTTATACGCAACCAGGCGATCCGCGTTTAAGTCTTTAAAAAGTGAGCTCTCATAGGGCATGACATCCGACATGCCGGTGACCGGGAATTTCAATATATCAGATTCAAAATATACATATTGGCAGCAGTCAGCCGGTATATTTTTTAAATCCGGTGTATTGTTCAGCGGGACGCCTGCTACCAAATAATTGGAGAAATCACGTTTTTTCAATTCATTTGCCATGGCCTGGAGATAGATACCACTTCCTGTTTTTTCCGGTCTCTGCCCAATAACATGAAGTATTTTCAAATGACTATCCTTTTTTAATTGATTGCATTGGCGTTTGGGTAATACGTCAATGTGAAAATTAAAATTCACACATCCCAATGATACCGGTATGCAATACATTTCCAACAAGTTCAAGAATTTCTCAGGATTCATTATGATCCTATCGGCCAACCAGTTGATTATAAGGAGAAAAAGAGGACTATAAATGGCCTGTTTTGTGGTATAATTCTAAAATTATAAGATGATTTTGACCGATCATGTTTTGTCTCTGTATTCGGTTCCTTTACAAAGAATACGCATAACAGGCAGCAGAAGATAATAAGGAATGCATATATGAGAGACATGATAAAAAAAACGGTTTGGTCATCTGTAGGACGCTCCAATGTAGAAAGTATATTGCGTATCAATATAGGAGTGGCTGCTGCCATTATTGTACCGGAAATGAGAAGACCGTCTCTCAGGGCAAATAGTCGGGTTCTTTCATGATAATCCCGGCATAGCACAGGCCCTAATGATTCATATGGTACAGCAGCGGCGATTGTCCAGAATAGAAATACTGCTGCCAGCCAGCTCAAAAACCACCAGAATGCCTGTGACGTATTTATACTCCCGGGATTAAACAAAAAGAGAACACTTGTCGCAAGTAAAATCGAGCCCACCAGGATAAAAGGACGCCCTCTTCCAAAAGGTGTGGTATTTTTTCCATTGTTTTTTTATCTGTATATTTTTCAATATGTATCCGGGTGATCTGATAAAAATCAACAGCTTTTATCGATTGAACCTATATTTCATGAAAATGTCTCCACATATGCATTCAATTTATTGACCAGCTCATTTCTTTCTTCTACCGATTCTCTTGTGCCTGGAAAGACATGGGTGACATGCGGTCTTCGGTCGAGCTATAATTTTTCGTTCAAGCATTCCGGTTCAGGCAGCATAAGGCCAGCCATACGATGGTGTCTGTGACCTGTTTGGGAGTTCTTAGAATTTTTTTTGTAAGGCGATAAAATCCGGGAAGAGAAGAAATGACACCAGGTTCTTTTCTGTCTCGACGAGCGCTTTGGATAGGGATTTTATATTTTCCATCACACTCAAGTTTGCCAATAGGAAATTTACGTTTTGATTCCCCGTTATTTTAATAATTTCATTTTGAGTCGCCCGTGCTTTTTCTTTATCCCGGCAATGAAGGTGAGATCTGATTCAAGTCTTGCCAGCTGCATTGCCGCAGCCTTGCCTATACCTGATGTCGCTCCGGTTATTACAACTTTTTTATCTGTCAGCAGATTTGGATGTGTATCCCAGAATATTTTGCCCACATGATAGCCCAGTTTGCTGAACCCCAGCATACACGGAAGAATAGACTGGTCCAGCACCCAGTCAATGGCACTTGACTCTTTTCCAGCCGAATGTATGATTTCTCCGGGTTCAATATTTTCCCTTGATAGCAATTTTTGCAGGACGGACAAGTGGTTAAGAGTCCCCCTTTTCGTTTTTAGGGGAACTCTTCTTCTATATCAGGCACAGTTTAAAATCATATTTTCGTCCGCTACATAAGGCTTTCGGGGCAGGCTCGATTCTTTTGCCAAATGGCCGGGAAGGGCGATACCGGACTCGAATTGTGAATACTTGACAAAGGTTCTGCCGTCGATTCTTACTTTCATGCCATTTACATGCTGTTTGAGGGGAACAATCACGCCTTCTGCTTTAAACTTCTTTTTTACATGTGAATGTCCCAACATATCAGCTAACTTTCCAATATTTAATTCTATATAATTGTTACCGTTTTTGCTAATTAAATCATTATATTTATTCGACACATACTGAATAATGTCATCTATTTCTTTTTTCATCCCGGTGTCCTCCGATAGTCAATTGTCAATATCAGTTTTTCCTTATTTGCGCTGTTATTTGTTCTGTCCCCAAACCATAAATACAGGGTCAGAATGATAATGATCTCCATAATATTTATCATTTGACGGCCGTTCAAGCCCGCGCATAGAGTAGGTTTGAATATTTTTAAATCCTCCTGATTGTAAAAAAAGTTCAAGCACAAAACCCACCCGCTCGAATTCATGGAGCTCTTTCCAGATATGAATAGCTTTGGGAGAAAACCAGCGATTTGAAAAGGATATGGCAAAAATGCCATCTGGTTTTAAAATTCGGGATATTTCCTTAAATGTCTCAAAGGGATGAATGAGATATTCGATGGAAGCCGCACAGATAACGGCATCATAACCATTTGTTTCTAAGGTAATATCCGTATTTTTATTCAAATCATGAACAACATAGTCTGTCAGCCTTTCGTTTCTTTTTAATTCTGCCTCATTCAAACCCAAACCGGTTACCTTTTCGAAGCGACGGCCTTCAGGCAGGTGAGACGTCCAGCTACTCATGAGATCGAGCACTTTAGTCTCCGGTTTCAGAATTTTTTCATACTGGTTCCTTATCGTTCGGATGGCGGTATCGTCAAGGTGATTGACATACCGGGGCATCTGATAGAAACGGGTATCCGGGCTTTCATCCAGTCGTTTAAATGTATCTTCTTTGAAAAAATCTGTGGGGGTTCCGTTATACCGGGTTTTCATTCCAATTCCATCCAGAATGTTTCCCCGCCAGTCATTGCAGGAACCTCCCCTTTCGGAATGATTGTTTTGAATGTTTTCAATATCCAGATTTAAGGATATCGTTTTTCCTGCCATGGGGTGCCGAAGGTCAACTTTCAGGTGGTCTTCACATACATCCACCATCCGGAAAGGAGTCATATTTACTTTAAATATACCAGGCTGACCAAGTAACATCCCTTTTGGATAAAACCGTCCGGCAAATGGATGAACAGGTTGGTCTTTTCTGACAAAACGATTGAATTGATGGGGGGGTATTTTAACTACATCATTTTTGTTTTCAAATGGAATCAGCTCATCCACATTGAATTCAAGGTCGATTCGGTTTCCTGTTTCACTGTTTTCAACAGCATCATAAACAGCTTCCGGAAAACAGTCCCTGTAAAAGTTGATTTGCTGGTCACCGAAACAGTCGGTATGGTAAATACCGTTATGCCCCCATCTCACCGTTGAGTGAAGCGTTCCTATTTTGTTGTTAACAGATAATTTCATTTGTTTGTCTCCTTAACATTAAATGATTAATATCTGCCATGCTCTGTCACGCAGTATAAAGCACAAGACTTTATTTTTATAAAAGAAATTCCCTTTTCACCGGATGTACATTTATTCCTTTTATAAGTCTAAACCTAGTTATGATATTTGAATTCACAATGTCTGGGAAAAATATATTTTCATGTGAAACATGACTATAAATCCTAAAATGGAACTTTGCCTGTTGAATTTACAGGATAATTTTGTTTGTATATATTTATGAATGAAGTAAGGATTTCTATTGGAATTTTAAACAAACAGGATACACATGATGATAGAGACTATTAAATCACTGATAAAAGAAAGAGCTCACTGCGTGTTGGCCACCGTAAACGAAGACCAACCCTATTGTTCACTCATGACCTACATCACGGACGAAAACGTTCAGTGTGTTTATATGATAACACACCGAAATACAAGAAAGTTTTCTTACATCAGCAAAAATCCGCGGGTCAGTCTGCTGATCGATACCCGTGACATGCAAAATGCCCAGGCAATGACCATCATCGGTAAATATAAAGAAATGGATCATTCGGAAACAGATAGAGTCAGGGATCGATTTGTTCAGACCCATTCCCATATGAAGAAATTTATCAAAGATTCAGATGCCGCTGTCATTTGTGTTGATATCGAATCTGTTCTTTTATTGAATGGTCTGACAGAATCACATTTTATAGAATTTAAATAAGCGGAAACATGACGGATTTTAATGGTTTGAGAAATTATGGATATTGAAAATACATTTGGATTTCATTGGGATACCCACAATGCAATGTCATACGAAAAAGAACTGGATAGATGCTTCAGCACAATGCTGGACAATATAATAGACAGGCAAGGTCAAGATAAATATGGGGCGGGTTAAAATGACTGAATGGTTATCCGGTTCAGGCGCTTTTTTGTTCAATGAAATTCTTTTCCTGAGGCAGTTCTTCTTTCTGAATGAAAAATTTACCTTTTTTCCCACATGCCCACCAGGCCCATGTCATTTCAGCCCTTTCAATACGGCATATTTTCGGTCTGGGGAAGATCTCGGAGCCATCCACCGGATCGATTGCCGGTTTCTTCCTGAAGCAGGCGAGTGCTTCATTGTATTCACTGCAATGGATACATTCAGTACATATGGGAATTTTTTCGATCGTTGCTTCTTCCTGGTTCATAATTGTATTGTCCGGCACATGTTTTTTTATATAATTTATAGCATCGGTCAATTCAAATAAAATCTGAAACGATCAAACCGGTTATCAGGAAAAATTCAAGCCACCTAATCACAAACATATAGACACATGTAATCAAAAAATCGATCCTAAAGTAAAGAAAAAAGTTCAATTCTCCGATAATATAAAACAAAACAAAACGAAACAGTTGAGAATATGCATCCCATTAAATTTTTAATATTATTCGTTATTTTTTCAATATTCCTCTTTTCCGAGAGCAACACATCAATGGCCACGGATTGGGTCCATCCATACATGCGAGGTCAATACGCGGGGTATAAGAAGTTGGAAGATCGCAAGAAGAACAGCCCGGACTGGACCTACATCACCAATCGGCCGCAAGGGAATATCCATGGCGGCGGCACAGTCAACTATAATGAGTACAAGCCATTCCTCCCGTCCCCCGTGCCAAAGAAAAAGACAGCCTATAAGCGACCTTTAAGGAAAGAATCCAACCAGACAGGCGCATGCAATTGTCCGGATTGAGCATTCGGGAACATGGACTATTCATCCAGGCCAATTTTAAAGTCATCCTTTTTTCTTATTTATCGTGAAATAGAAATAAATTGGAGATTATTTTATTTTTCCATGATATTATTCTCCGGCGTTTTGATCGTATGGCAGTTTCAGTGATCTGAAAACGTATTGAAAATTAATTTTAACCTGTCAGGAGTATAATGCTTCGAATTCTTAAAAAGGTCTTTACCTCCGCCAAGGATATCCATGATACAGAAATTAGAATCACCCAGGAAAAACCCGATTTCAAGTCTCTGAAAAAGAAAAATGTCATGATGATTGACATGCATGTGCATACTCGATTTTCAGACAGTTATTCCCGGGTGGGTAAAATTTTATCTAAAGCCGAAAAACTGGGTATTGGGGTTGCCATTACTGACCATAATGAAATTCAGGGTGTATTGAGAGCATCCGAAATAAAAAGTGCTGTGCCAGTCATTCCCGGGATTGAAGTGGGGACCCTTGAAGGCCCTCATGTATTGGTATATTTTACTGAAATATTTGATATTATAGATTTTTATGAACGATATATTGCGCCATTCAAAAATGCGGATCCATTTACCAATACATCGGTTAGCATAAAGGATCTGGTTGTGAGTGCAAGTCGTTATGATTCTCTTGTAAGTGTTGCTCATCCGTTTTCGCATGCATACACAAATGTGCCCCGAAGTATCATGAATGGCATTACCGATCCTTCATTTTTTGATTATGTGGATGCTGTGGAAGTTCTGAACGGCGCTATTTCAAAAAACAGAAACAAAAATGCCGCTGAATTTGCCAAGGCGCTTCATATGCGATATACCGGTGGCAGTGACAGTCATTCATTGTTTGAAATCGGGTCTATTGTTACTTGCGCCAAGGCCGGATCGATTTCGGAATTTCTGGCATCCATCAAGAATGGCAGAAATTCTGTTATTGGAAAACCTGTGGGACGCGTGAAGCGCGTACCTTCTCTTGCGAAACTTTCCCATAAGCACATGCAGTATCTTGTGCCCGCCATGTGCAGACAGATGGAAGCCTACCTTTGTGGTGAGATGGATTATGAAGAAACCATCATTGCACACAAAATCGACATGATCAAAACAGAAGGCCACCATTTTTTCACTCAGAAAATCCATATGCCACAGGGATGGCGTCGTGAAAATAAAAAGAGCGCCTTTAAATACTTCTGATCTGTAAATATGTGCCCGTTATTTTACGGGCACGTCCAGTTTCAATTTGACTATTCCCCTTAAACATGAATAAAAATAAGAACTTTGTCCCATTTATGGATATTCATCTGTTTTTCTGTATAGAGGTATATTAATGAACGATTATTCTGAAAATCTTCTTGTCCATTTCAGAAGGGTTGAGAGTCTAAAAAACGAAGCGATCAACTATGTGTCTGTGGATTTGAATAAAAGGCAGTTGTGTGATCTGGAATTGCTTATCAATCGGGCGTATTATCCGTTAAAAGGATATCTTGGCCATTTGGACTATGAATCTGTTCTTGATCATATGCGGCTTCAGGATGGCACCGTATTCCCCATGCCGGTGTGTCTTGATGTAAATGATAAAATTGCCGGCCAGATAAAAGTGAATGATAAAGTCGCCTTAAGAGATCAGGAAGGTTTTCTTCTGGCTGTGCTTACGGTTTCGGATATTTTCAAGCCGGACAAGAAAAAAGAGGCGATGAAAATATTCGGCACTGACGACCCGGACAACCATCCCGGTGTCAGACAGTTTTACCATACGGTTAAAGATGTATACCTGGGTGGGATGATCGAAGGTATTCATTTGCCCGTGCATTATGATTTCAAGGAAATGAGGTATACCCCGTCTGAAACACACAGAAAATTTTCCCAAAACGGTTGGCGGAACGTCATCGGTTTTCACGTGGAAGGTCCGCTGCACTGCCGGGAGAAGGAGATGTCGCTTCTGGCGGCCCGTGAAGCAGGTGGCAGCATTTTCATGCAGCCCACCGTGGGCTTGAAACACCCTGGCGATCTTGACCATTATACGGTTGTCCGGTGCCATCAGGAATTTTCGAAAAAGTATCCCAAAAACATGATGCTCCTGAGTCTAATCACGTTGCAGAAAAGAGGTGCCGGACCCAGGGAGGCATTATGGCAGGCTGTGGTGAGAAGGAATTATGGATGCACCCATTTCATGGTGACTGAAGATCATGCAGATCCATTTGATCATAGTGATATCAATAGATTTTATCCTCTGGGTGCAGCAAGGGAACTTGTGGAGAAATACGAGGAAGAAACCGGCATTAAAATGGTCCCCTTAAACCGGATGGTCTATTCGGAAGACAAAGCCCAATACATTTCTGCAGCAGATGTGAAAGAGGGGATGCGTGTCAAAGATATTTCAAGGGAAGAGTTAAAGCGGCGTCTTGAATATGACCTGGAAATACCTGAGTGGTTTTCATACCGGGAAGTGATCAATGAAATGAAATATGCCAATCCGCCCAGATACAAACAGGGGTTTACCGTTTTTATGACAGGCCTTTCAGGTGCCGGAAAATCGACACTGGCAAAAATTTTGTTGGTCAAATTTCTGGAAATGAGAAACCGGCCGGTTACACTTCTGGATGGAGATATCGTAAGAAGGAACCTATCGAGCGAACTGTCCTTTTCCAAAGAGCACAGGGATCTGAACATCAAACGGATCGGGTTCGTTGCCAGTGAAATCACCAAAAACGGTGGTATCGCTATCTGTGCGCCCATTGCACCTTATGAGGAATCCCGTCAATACAACAGAGCGCAGATCAGTAAATATGGCGGCTATATTGAAGTTTACCTGTCCACATCCATTTCTGTCTGTGAACAGCGTGATCGAAAAGGGATTTATGCCAAGGCAAAGGCAGGTAAAATGAAAGGGGTGACCGGTATCGATGACCCTTACATCTCGCCGACAAATTCAGAAATTACCATCGACACCAGTGAAGTGACACCCGAAGAGGCGGCTCAGGAAGTTTTTCTTTATCTTGAGGAACAAGGGTATATCCGGTAATCTATTCCGTTTAATGGTTGACAGACGCCTGTTTCATTATTATCTTGACCACCAAGACAGGTAATGGCGCCCGATAGTGATTTTACGTTGAAATAGCGAGCCGAAATCCGGCTTGAAAAATTTATACATAAGGAGGTTAATTATCATGCCAAACATGCAAGTTGAACAGACCCGGAGTGACGTAGGGGTCAATTCTTTTATCGCAAGTGTATATAACTGGATGGCCATTGGCCTTGCCGTAACAGGCGGGGTTGCGTATGCCGTTTCTTCCAATGTGAATCTGGTTAGGCTGATTGCCGGGAATTTTATGGTTTTGATGATCCTGTTTGCCGCAGAGCTGGGACTTGTTTTTTATCTGAGTGCCAGAGTCCAGAAAATACAGGCGTCAACAGCGACGTTTCTGTTTGTTCTTTATGCTGCGTTAAATGGGGCAACCTTGTCTCTGCTGTTTCTAATTTATACCAGTGCATCTATCACGTCAACTTTCTTTATCTGTGCCGCCACATTCACCGCCTGCAGTATTTACGGCATGGTGACCAAAAAAGACCTCACATCCATGGGCGGATTTATGGCCATGGGGCTTATCGGTCTGATTATCGCGTCCCTTGTAAATATGTTTTTCAGAAGCCCTATGATGCATATGATTATCAGCTATGTGGGCGTGCTGGTATTTGTGGGCCTTACTGCATATGATACGCAGAAGCTGAAACACATGGCCATTAGCCAGCCGGCAGGTCTTGAAGAAGGTGTGGTCAGAAAAGGTGCGATTATCGGTGCATTGACGCTATATCTCGATTTCATCAATATGTTTATTTTCCTTCTTCGAATCCTGGGCAACAGGGATTAATCCTTCATTCAGCCCATCCATTATATCCAAACCTTAAAAAACCGAAGAGAAGAAAAATTCTTCTCTTCGGTTTTGTTTTCTTATCAGCTCTTTTTTTCGCATCCGCCATTTTCATCTCCAAAAATATATTGACAACTCCTGTGGTTGTGAGTTATAAAAAACCAAATGTGACTGAGCGCTCGTTCAGTTTTGGTGTTTGACATTTAGATGAAGGTTGAAAAATTCGGGTTTCATCCCATCACGTATCATTCAGACAGGTGACCATGACCCAAAAAGAAAACAAAGCCAAAGTGACAACCCAGGTCAAGAATCCGGAACTGGTCAAAAAAAGACACCGTCAGATCGTTGATGCGGCTGTCCAGCTTTTCATTAAAAACGGATTTCATAAAACGACCACACGGGAAATTGCCAAGGCCGTCGGTTTTTCAATCGGATCTCTTTATGAATATGTGGCATCAAAGGAAGATATTCTCTACCTGGTGTGCGAAGCCATCCATGACGAAGTGGAAAGTGGCATTCTGGAAGCAAAGAAGCGGTCCTCAAACGATTTAAAAGCATTAAAGGAGGTCATCAAGGAGTATATCAACGTATGTGATCACATGAGTAATCATCTTCTTCTAATTTACCAGGAGACCCAATCGCTTCCCCAGAAGTGGCGGAAGAAAGTACTGGAAAACGAAGTCCGGATCACCAATATTTTCGTCGAAGTCCTTTCCCATGTGGCGGAATCGGAAAAACTGACCCATATGGATCAGCGCTTCATCGAGATGATGGCACACAACATTATGGTTCTCGGGCATATGTGGACATTCAGGAGATGGTTCCTCACCCGAAAGTACACCTTGGATGAATATATCAAGTTTCAGACCGCATTGATTCTGGGACTGACAGGTAAAAATACATGACCAATAACGGATAATCAGACTAAAAAAATGTTCAAACCAAATAAGAAGGAGACAGAAGATGGCTGAACACCCTGAAATTAAAAAATGGATTCAACTGGCGGAAAAGGAAATGAGAGGAAAACCCATTGATTCGCTGACATGGGAAACCCCTGAAGGCATAAAGGTCAAACCCCTATATACCGCAGAAGATCTGGAAGACATCGAATATACAAATACGCTTTCCGGTTTTTTCCCCTATGTGCGCGGTCCCAAGGCAACCATGTATACCGGGAGGCCCTGGACCATCCGTCAATATGCCGGTTTTTCGACCGCCAGGGAATCAAACGCGTTCTACCGTAAGAATCTCGCTGCCGGCCAGAAAGGGCTTTCCGTTGCGTTTGATCTGGCCACCCACCGAGGGTATGATTCGGATCATCCCCGCGTCATAGGAGATGTGGGAAAAGCAGGTGTGGCCGTCGATTCCGTAGAAGACATGAAAATACTTTTTGACCAGATTCCGTTGGATCAGATGTCGGTTTCCATGACCATGAACGGCGCAGTGCTTCCCATTCTTGCCGGATACATAGTGGCGGCAGAAGAGCAGGGCGTATCACAGGAACAGCTCACCGGAACGATCCAGAACGATATTTTAAAAGAGTACCTGACACGAAACACATACATTTACCCGCCGGTACCCTCCATGAGAATCGTTTCAGATATCATTGCGTATTGTTCGACACACATGCCCAAATACAATACGGTGAGCATCAGTGGTTATCATATGATGGAGGCTGGCGCCAATTCAGTATTGCAGACCGCATTCACTCTGGCCGACGGCCTTGAATATGCAAATGCCGCCATTAAAGCGGGGCTCGATATTGATACATTTGCCCCGCGTCTGTCGTTTTTCTTTGGTATCGGGATGAATTTTTTCATGGATATCGCCATGCTGAGAGCGGCACGGTTACTCTGGGCCAAACTGATGAAACGATTCAACCCCAAAAAGCAGGATTCACTGATGTTGAGAACCCATTGCCAGACCTCCGGCTGGAGTTTGACTGAACAGGATCCTTATAACAATATCATTCGAACGACATTGGAATGCCTCTCTGCCATACTTGGCGGAACGCAGTCCTTGCATACCAATTCTTTTGACGAAGCCATAGGACTTCCCACAGATTTTTCAGCGAGGATCGCCAGAAATACTCAGATTATCGTTCAGGAAGAATCTCAGGTCTGTCATGTGGTCGATCCTTTAGGTGGTTCCTATTATGTGGAATCGTTAACTGCATCCATTGTGCGCGAAGCTGAAAAAATCATAAAAGAAGTGGAAGATATGGGCGGCATGGCAAAAGCCATCGAATCCGGCATGCCCAAACTGAGAATTGAAGAATCTGCCGCACGAAAACAGGCCCGGATCGATCTTGGAAAAGATGTCATTGTGGGTGTGAATAAATACAAAATCGAAGGGGAAGATCATCTGGATGTCCGCGAAGTTTCAAGTCAGGTCAGGGACGATCAGATTGCCCGGTTGAAACAGATCAAGGCAAATAGAAATGAGAAGGCCGTTAAAAAAGCGCTGGAGAACATTACCAGCTGCGCTGAAGGAAACGGAAATCTTCTGGAAGCGGTAATCCCTGCAGTCCGTGCAAGAGCGACTGTGGGAGAAGTATCCGATGCCCTTGAAAAAGTTTTCTCCCGGTTTGTGGCAACCACGCAATGCATTTCAGGCGTATACTCAGCAGAGTTCGGGAGTAGCGAAATCATCAAGTCCATTCAGAAGAGAGCCGATGCATTCCAGGAGAAAGAAGGCAGACGTCCCCGAATACTCGTCGTGAAAATGGGTCAGGATGGCCATGATAGAGGCATCAAGGTGATTGCCACAGCCCTTGCCGATCTGGGGTTTGACGTGGATATCGGCCCCATGTTTCAGACACCTGAAGAAGCGGCAAAAATGGCTGTGGAAAATGATGTCCATGTGGTCGGTGTTTCAAGCCTCGCCGCCGGGCACAAAACCCTTGTTCCCAGGCTGATTGAGTGTCTGAAAGAGCAGGGCGCAGATGACATCAAAGTGGTGGCAGGTGGTGTCATCCCGCCAAAGGATTACGACGATCTTTTTAAGAAGGGCGTTTCTGCAGTTTTCGGACCAGGAACGGCTGTGGCGGATTCGGCAAACAAGATTTTGAATATACTTGAAACCAGATAGAACCGACAGGTTTGCCATGCCCGGTTTTACTCTATCAGGCATGGCCGGGAGGACATTAAATGAAGATCCATGAATTCCAGGCAAAAGAACTTTTCCGCAAATACCAGGTTCCGGTTCCTGACGGAAAGGTTGCAGATAACAGGGAGGATGTAAAAAAAATCGGAACGTCTTTTGGCGCATTTCCGGTTGTCGTCAAAGCGCAGATTCATGCAGGCGGCCGTGGAAAGGGTGGCGGCGTGAAACTTGCGCATTCTTCTGAAGACCTTCTGAGACTGGCAGATGAAATTATCGGGATGAACCTGGTGACTCCCCAGACAGGACCAGAAGGAAAACGGGTTGGAAAGGTTCTTGTTGAACAGGGTCTCAAGATTAAAAAAGAACTCTACCTGAGCATCATTCCTGACCGGTCAACCGCCAAGATCGTCATCATGGCCAGTCAAAAGGGAGGGATGGACATCGAGGCGGTTGCGGAAAAAACGCCTGAGGAAATTATAAAAGTCTATATTGATCCCTTGTCAGGCATTCAAGGGTATCACTGCCGCGAACTGGCGTTTTTTTTAGGTATCCCCAAGCCAGCCATGAAAGAGGCTGCCGCCATGATCCGGAATTTATTTAAACTCTTTGTGGACTACGACTGTTCGCTTGTTGAAATCAATCCGCTGATATTGACGGAAGATGACAGAATGCTAGCGCTTGATGCCAAAATGGACTTTGATGACAATGCACTTTTCAGGCATCCGGATGTGGTCGGTTTCAGGGACGTTGATGAAGAATCACCTCTGGAGGTGGAAGCATCCACGTTTCATCTGAATTATATCAGCCTGGACGGGAATATCGGAAACATCGTTAATGGTGCAGGCCTTGCCATGGCAACCATGGATATCATCAAACTGGCTGGTGCCGAGCCGGCCAATTTTCTGGATGTTGGCGGCGGGGCCACATCTGAAATGGTGGAGAACGCGTTTCGGATCATCCTGAAAGACGAAAAGGTCAAAGGCATTCTTATCAATATTTTCGGAGGCATTTTAAGGTGCGATGTTTTTGCCACAGGGGTCGTGTCTGCGGCAAAGAAAACCGGTCTCAATCTGCCTGTGGTCGTTCGCATGGAAGGCACCAATGTGGAAGAGGGAAGAAAAATTCTGGCCGACTCCGGTTTGAATCTCATTACCGCTGTGGATTTGAAGGATGCTGCCCAAAAAGTTGCGGATATCGTCAAACAATAAGCTCAGTCATCGATTTTGACTGAGAAAGCCCGAAAGGAGATAGTCGTAAAGTGAGCATATTCGTCAATAAACATACAAAAGTACTTGTACAGGGCATTACGGGGAACGAAGGCACATTCCACAGCCAGCAGTGTATCAAATACGGCACGAAGATCGTGGCTGGCGTGACTCCGGGAAAAGGGGGACAGAAAATGGATGATGTTCCTGTCTTCAATACAGTTAAAGAAGCAAAGTTAAAAACGGGTGCCAACGCCAGCATGATTTTTGTGCCGCCCCCCCTTGCCGCAGATGCCATTCTCGAGGCGGTGGATGCGGAAATCGATATTATCGTGGCCATTACGGAAGGCATTCCTGTCATGGACATGATGCGCGTCAAGAATATCATGAAAGGAAAAAAATCCCGCCTGATCGGTCCCAACTGTCCGGGAATCATTACACCCGGAGAATGTAAAATAGGCATCATGCCCGGCCCCATGCATAAGCCCGGCGGCCCCATCGGTGTCATATCGCGTTCAGGCACGCTTACCTATGAAGTGGTTCATCAGCTCTCCAAACAGGGGATCGGTCAGACAACATGTATCGGCATCGGCGGTGATCCGGTGAACGGTACCAATTTCATCGATGTGCTGGACGCCTTCCAAAAAGATAAAGACACGGAAGGCATCGTGATGGTGGGAGAAATAGGCGGCACAGCCGAAGAAGAAGCCGCCCTGTTCATCAGGAATCATGTGACCAAGCCGGTGATCGGATTCGTGGCAGGACTTACTGCTCCTCCGGGAAGACGGATGGGGCATGCCGGCGCCATCATCAGCGGAAAGAGTGGAACCGGCCAGGGGAAAATCGCCGCCATGAAAGAAAACGGTATTCATATCTGTGAAAATCTGGGTGAGCTTGGCGAGCTTTGCAAAACGGTTTTTAACTAGTCATCTGATTGGAGGAAAACATGAACTGGGTTACAACATTTTTTTCAACTTCCGTAGGAAAGAAGATCCTGATGTCGATTACCGGCATGAGCTTCATCGGGTTCCTTGTGGTCCATCTGATCGGAAACCTGACCATCTATGGCGGAAAGGACTATTTTGACAGCTATGTGGACCATCTGCATTCATTGGGACCTGTATTGCATGTATTTGAAATAGGCCTTTTGACGTTTGCCCTCATCCATGTGCTGACAGGCGCGGTTCTCACGTTTCAGAATTTTCTCTCACGGCCCGTTCGTTACCAAATGAACAGGAATGCCGGGGGGAGAACACTGGGATCTGCCACCATGCCTTACACCGGAGCCATTCTTCTCATCTTTCTGGTATTTCATGTGCTGCACTTTCATTTTGCCGATCACACCGTAAAAACAACATTTGAAATTGTTACCGGTTATTTTGTAAATCCCTTTTATGCCGGGGCTTATGTATGTGTGATGATTGTCGCTGCCTTTCATGTGAGCCATGGATTCTGGAGTGCATTTCAGACCCTTGGCATCAATCACGGAAAATACACGCCGATGCTGAAAATACTGAGTCTTTTGTTTGCCTGCATCGTTGCCGCAGGTTTTGGATTTCTACCTATATATTTCAACATGTTCATTTAGCCAAATTCACCTGTTTTAAGAGTGATAAAAATTGATAGAGGAGAAAAATCATGCAACTTGATGCAAACGTTCCAGGCGGCCCGATTGAATCCAAATGGGATAAACACCGCTTTGAACTGAAACTGGTCAATCCGGCTAATAAACGAAAATTCACCATTATCGTTGTGGGTACGGGACTTGCAGGCGCATCTGCTTCGGCATCTCTTGCCGAACTGGGTTATCAGGTAAAGACATTTTGTATTCAGGATTCTCCCAGAAGGGCCCACAGTATCGCCGCACAAGGCGGCATCAATGCGGCCAAGAACTACCAGAACGATGGCGACAGCATTAGAAGGCTTTTCTATGATACGGTCAAAGGCGGGGATTTCAGGTCACGGGAGGCAAATGTCTACAGGCTGGCACAAGTCAGCAACACTATCATCGATCAATGCGTGGCCCAGGGCGTTCCATTTGCAAGGGAGTATGGCGGACTTCTGGCCAACCGGTCCTTTGGCGGCGCCCAGGTGTCCCGGACATTTTACGCCAGAGGTCAGACCGGACAGCAACTCCTTTTAGGCGCCTACAGTGCCTTATCCCGACAGGTGGCATTAAAAAAAGTTCAACTCTACACCCGTCGGGACATGCTAGATCTTGTTATGGCAGACGGCAAGGCAAGAGGCATTGTGGTTCGGAATCTCATAAACGGCGAAATCGAAAGTTATTCTGCCGATGCCGTCATTCTCGCTACAGGCGGGTATGGAAACGTGTTCTACCTTTCCACCAATGCCATGGCCAGCAATGTATCAGCCTCATTCAGCGCGTATAAAAAAGGTGCGTGTTTTGCCAACCCCTGTTTTACACAGATTCATCCTACATGCATACCGGTTCACGGCGATTATCAATCCAAACTGACGCTCATGAGTGAGAGCCTGAGAAACGATGGCAGGGTGTGGGTGCCGAAAAAACCGGGAGACAAAAGAAAACCGGAAGATATCCCGGAGTCTGAACGGGATTATTATCTTGAAAATAAATATCCGAGTTTCGGAAACCTCGTACCAAGAGATGTGGCCTCCCGAAACGCCAAGGAACAGTGTGATCAGGGAAAGGGTGTGGGAGAAACCGGATACGCCGTATATCTTGATTTCAAAGATGCCATAAAAAGAGACGGCCAGGACGTGATCATGCGGAAATACGGCAATCTTTTTGACATGTATCAGCGCATCACGGACGATGACCCCTATAAAACGGCCATGATGATCTATCCGGCCAGCCACTACACCATGGGAGGCCTTTGGGTGGACTATAACCTGATGAGCACGATAGAAGGGTTATTTGTACTGGGAGAAGCCAATTTTTCCGATCATGGTGCCAATCGTCTGGGCGCAAGTGCACTGATGCAGGGACTTGCGGACGGATATTTCATCATTCCCTATACCATTGGCGGGTATCTTGCCGGGACCAAGTTAAATGCGATTTCAACCGATCATGCAGATTTTAAATCATCTGAAAGTGCAGTCAAATCAAAAATCAGAACACTGCTCTCAACTAATGGAAAACGGACGGCCAATGATTTTCACAGAGAACTGGGTACTATCATGTGGGATTATTGCGGCATGGCCCGAAATAACGATGGGCTAAAAATCGCTTTATCAAAGATTCAAAACCTTAAAGGTGAATTCGTTGAAAATGTCAAGGTGTCTGGAATCGATAAGGAATTTAACCAGAACCTTGAAAATGCGGGCCGTGTATCTGATTTTCTGTCCTTTGGTGAATTGATGGTAGAAGATGCGCTGGCCAGACAGGAATCGTGTGGGGGCCACTTTAATGAAGGATTTCAGACAGAGGAGAATGAAGCCAGAAGGGATGATGAGAATTTCAGCCATGTGGCGGCATGGGCGTATCAGGGGGAAGGCAAACCACCTGTATTGCACAAGGAACCGCTTTCTTTCGAAAATGTGAAATTATCACAAAGGAGTTACAAATGAGCACAGGTGACGGCATGGAAAAGAAAATAAATCTGACATTAAAGGTATGGCGGCAAAAGGGGCCGGATAAAAAAGGAAAGATAGAAACCTACCGGGCAGAAGATATTTCCACAGATATGTCCTTTCTTGAAATGATCGATGTGGTCAATGAAAAACTCGTTCTGGAAGGAGGGGACCCCATTTCCTTTGATCACGACTGCAGGGAAGGCATCTGCGGTATGTGCGGTGCAGTAGTCAATGGACGTGCTCATGGGCCTTCAAAAGGAACGACACTTTGCCAGCTGCATATGCGGCATTTTAGTGACGGGGATACTGTTGTTATCGAACCGTTCCGTTCAAGGGCATTCAAACTGGTCAAAGACCTTGTGGTAGACCGAAGTGCATTTGACAAGATTATTCAGGCAGGTGGATATGTTTCAGTAAACACGGGAGGTGTTCCTGATGCAAATGCGATTCCCATTCCCCAGGAAAAAGCAGACCTTGCCATGGATGCAGCCCAGTGCATCGGTTGCGGCGCATGTGTGGCCTCATGCCCCAATGCGTCCGCCATGCTTTTTGTCAGTGCCAAAGTATCTCAACTGGCACTTCTGCCCCAGGGTAGGGCTGAAGCCCCCACGCGTGTGATCAATATGGTGAAGGAAATGGACAATCAACTTTTTGGAAATTGTTCCAATGAAAGGGAGTGTGAAGCAGAATGCCCCAAATCAATTTCCATTGTGAACATTGCCCGGTTGAATCGGGAGTTCATCAAGGCAGGGCTGTTGTCTAACGAAAAATAACAAAAGGTTCAAAGAAAGATCTCTTTGAAATATCTGAGACAATTAAGGAGAAAAACATGGATAAAAAAGTAACTGTTGTCGGAGCAGGCAATGTGGGTGCAACCGCTGCTCAGCGGCTTGCGGAAAAAGAATTGTGTGATGTGGTCCTGATCGATATCGCAGAAGGGCTGCCCCAGGGGAAATCCCTTGATTTGATGCAGGCCGCAACCATTGAAAGACATGATGCCAAACTGACAGGCTCAAACAGGTATGAAGAATCAAAAAATTCGGATGTGGTGATTATTACAGCGGGTATTCCCCGAAAGCCGGGCATGAGCCGGGATGATCTCATCGGAACCAATGCCGCTATCGTCAAAGGGGTTACAAAAGAAATCGCCAGATTATCGCCCAATGCCACTCTCATTATTGTCAGCAATCCACTGGATGCCATGTGTCATGTGGCCTACGAAGCATCTGGTTTCCCTAAAAATAAAGTGATCGGCATGGCCGGTGTGCTTGACTCCGCAAGATTCAGAGCTTTTATTGCCATGGAACTGAACGTCTCCGTGGAAAATACCCATGCATTCGTGCTTGGCGGGCATGGCGACACCATGGTACCCCTTCCCCGATATTCCACCGTAGCAGGTATCCCCATTACAGAATTGATGTCCAAGGAAAGAATCGATGCCATCGTTCAACGCACGGCAAACGGTGGCGCTGAAATCGTAAAACTTCTTAAAACAGGCAGCGCATACTATGCCCCGTCTTCTGCTGCTGTAGAAATGGCGGAAGCCATTCTGAAGGACAAGAAGAAAATTCTTCCCTGTGCGGCATACCTTCAGGGGGAGTACGGGATTAACGATCTTTTTATAGGTGTTCCCGTAAAACTGGGTAAGGATGGTGTTGAGGAAGTGATTGAGATCTCATTGACCGATGACGAGAAAAAGGCGCTCATGAAATCTGCCGATGCCGTAAAAGAACTTACAGAGGTTCTCAAAAAATTGAAGTAACGAAATGCATAGGCTCATGTATTTTTGGGGAAATGACGGAAACGTTGTTTCCCTTTTTTGTTTTTATCATCATAAAATGTTTATACAACCTGTTAAGAATACTGACATCGACCATTTTGCATGCGGCGTTCTGAAGTTAAAATTCCATAATAATTCAAAATGTTATGAAAAAATGGCCAACTCGTTTGACTGGCATGGAGGTTGCTATATTAGGAAAATAAAGTTTTCATATCGCAGTCCTTATCATAAAAAGGAGGATGTCATGTCTTTTGAACCATTAAAAAGTGTTTTGGTTGCGCTGGACGGCTCAGACCGTTCTTTTGAGGTCATAAAATATATTGCCAACACGAAGCTGTTTAAAAAAAATCAGACCCGTATTTGTCTGTTTAGTGTCTATGAAGCTGTTCCCAATTATCTTTTAGATCTCAGCATGGATCCTCAATATCATACTTCTTACAACGAGGTGAAACAGTGGGAACTCCAGCAAAAACGGAATCTTGAGGCCTTTCTTGAAAAATCGAAATCAGAGCTGATCAGGGCCGGTATCAACGAAGGGGATATTTCGGTTAAATTGCAAAAGAAAGAAGTCGGTATCGCAAGAGACATTATCAAAGAAGCGCTTAACGGGTATGGCGCAATCATGATCGGACGAAAAGGTGTTGGCATGATGAAGTATGTTTTATTGGGAAGCATTGCCATGAAACTTTTATCCGGAATAAAAGATATGCCGTTGGCGTTGATCGGGAGGGATATTCCAGATACCGGAAAAATTCTGGTCGCCATGGATAATTCGGGATATGCCATGAAAGCCGTTCAGTTCACCGCTGCCAATTTTTCCGGAACAAAGAACAGCGTCCACCTGGTGCATGTCATCAGAGATGATATGGACACGCCACCGGCAATCACTGAACAATTCATTAATGAAATCGTGCCATCGATGAACGAAGCCAAGTCGCATTTGATCGAAAACGGTTTTGATGAAAAAAGCGTATACACAAAGATTCTCACCAAACAACGCAGCCGGGCCAAAGCGATTATGGATGAAGCAGACAACCACACTATCGGAACAATTGTCACCGGGCGCAGAGGACTCAACAAGGTCGTGGAATTTTTCATGGGCCGCGTCAGCAATAAAATCGTTCAAATGGCACGGTTCAATGCAGTATGGGTTATTACTTGAAATGAAAAAGAAGGCGACGTTCGCACTTCTTCTTTTCCATAAAGATTCCTCAAGGTATTTACTCCCCACCCTCCCCAAAAATTCGGGCGCTCTAATGCTTCAATGCCGAGCGCCCGAAGTCCTAAATTAATAATTATCTGTGCGGAAGACGTAAATGTCGTCTATTTTATTAGAGACCAAATATCCCCCATCCATATCGATATCATCAATCAATATCAAACTGCGTTCTATATCTCTGTCCAAAAGAATTTTAGGGCTGTCACTCAGTTTATTGCCACCAACGTCTGTCTGCATGAGATAGATTCTGCTATCAGCAAGGCCCAGCAGGTTATAGCCTTCTTGCGGTGTCTGGAACAGGGCGGAAAATTCAATTTTATTATAATCATTCGTTTTATCGATTTCATTTATCGAGGAGATGGCACCATCGACGGTGAGCCCAATCAGAAAATTATGATATGAATTTTCCGTCTTTTTCTTACAATTTATAGCCGCGACAAATCCGTCTTCCCCGTCTGCAACAAGACCGCCAAAGGAATCAAGGGTGTATTCCGCCCCTGCATCAACCGGCTGATACCACAGTTCATTACCATCTGCATCAAGTTTGAAAATGGCTGGTTCATTGTTCTTTTCTCCAGCGATGACGCACCCGTTGTCCGGTGTCAGAGCGGCCATATACCCTTGATAGTTTTTGTCCCAGATCATATTGCCGGCTCCATCCAGGCGCATGATCATGGTACCTAAAACCATGAATCCGTTTTCGTCAATCGTAGGGTAGACGGCATGTGCGAAATTTGAATTTTCTTCATCTGAACCGCATGAATATAGCTTTTGCCACACCACCTCTCCAATAACGCCAATCCTCAGGATATAGATGTCATGGAATTCGGTTAAAGGTGCACCTGGGATATCGTTTGAATCGGAAGAGCCAGCCACAATATAGCCGCCATCACTTAAAGGTGTAATGAAACGGGCGTTATCCGAGGATGATCCCCCATACAGGTTTTGCCATTCGATTTTCCCGGAACTGTCGAATTTGGCAACATAACAATCCCTCGAACCATGATTGATTGCATCCGGGATATCGGTGGAATAGGATTCTCCAGCCAAAATAAACCCACCATCCGGTGTCGTATGGATGCATCGGGCATCATCATGGTTTCCACCACCGGCTTTGGTCAGAGGCACGACAATCTCACGTGAGAGGGTGTAAACCGTTTCATCTGAAGTGGCGGTTACAGTCAGCATATGTTTTCCACATTGCACCAAAGTTGGGGTGAAATTGTAAGTCTCGCCTGTGCCCACCGGGTTATCGTCCAGCATCCATTGATATGTGTAATTCCCATCTGGGTATGCCTTGGCCGTGTACGTTAAAGTGATTCCAGGCAAACTGGAGATATTCTGCTTGGGTGTTACCGATACGCCGCGCACCAAAACCTTCCAGGTGCGACTGTGGCTGCTATTTGCTGAGGCTGCTAAAGCCTCCCCGATTGGATCCTCTGCCCAGGTCGATAAGAGGAATCTCACCTTATATTTGCCGGCGCTTTCTTGATTTGGGGTGTAGATGGCCGTATCCATCAGGGTGTCATAATCCGTTGTATGAACGAAATTGTTACTCTCAATTGTATTCGATGTGTCATCGTCTGAAATTTCAATAAAGAAATGGTGGTCATACATAGATGTACCCGAGGTCTTGATCGTGAAAATCTGGGTCTGGCCGGGATCCATGGTAATCGTTTCGGATGTGTCGGGTGAGACCGACAAGACACACCCGGTTAAAGCGGCAGACAGGCAGGCAACCAAAAATAAGAGTCCCTTTCTTTTCATACTATCCTCCTTATAAGATTTATTTGTTTTAAATAGTAAACATCATGCGAGAGACGCATCATGTAATTTTAAAAAACTGAAAAACCTGGCGTCAATATATGTAATATAATATTGAATTTACATTGAATGTATGGGTGTAATGGTTTGAACATATTTCGCGCATTTTTTTTTGTCAAGCATTTTAGCAAAGAGACTTTCAGAAAAAAGAGTACGAAATATCCATTTATGAAAGTGTCTGACAGATATGCAGCATAATGCTGCAAATGAAGCAAATATTAACAATGGGCGGAGGTCCGTTAGGGCAACACCGGTGAGACTGGATGCGGCTCTTTTATCCGCTTTAAGATGCATTTAACTGGTGGCAAGTTTTTCTTTCAACACATATACTTGAAAATCATGCCAATGACCTTTTTCTGGGGCTCAAGGAACACCTACTCAGATTTAAGTTCCTCATGCAGTTTTTTGATCCAGTCTGGGAAAACCGGTTCCCCATCTGCTTCGTCAAATGCGATATACGGTTTGATATCGAGGATCGGGCTGTCGTTTAATGCCTCAAGACCTATAACCTGCAATATGTTTTTATCCCGTTTTAGAAGACGGACGGTGGATACCAGAATGGGGTTGGGTCTGGCCGGACTTCGTGTGGCAAAAATACCTTGTTCCGGCATATCTTTTCTGCCCATGGGGTGGACTTTTTGAATGTGCCTTTCATTTTCAGGAAGAAGGTGAGGCCAGTAAATTATCATGATGTGTGAAAATTCTTCAATCCCGTCCAGAAGCGCTTCATATGCCGGATCAATGATCAGTTGGGAGATCGTTTTTTTGATGATCCGCTGATTCGCTTTTCCCTGTTCCCGTTTGACATCCGGTTCGGCATCCGGGTCGGGTCGATGCATCGGCTTTGATAAGCTGTTCTTTATACGTCCAACAGGTCTCATGGAAAACAGGTTGTTTTTTTCATGCGCTGCCATTTGATGGTCCTTTATTTTTATTTTGGTTTCCTTTATACCACAATACGCATCCAGACAGGAAAAAAAGTACAGTCAATCCCATCATTATTTTTTCATAGCGGATAAAGATCCGATTGATCTTACTGTTATTCCGGTCAATAGGTTCCGGCTTCATGTTTGCATCAACCGGGACGTCCACCTGAAGTCTGTGTCCCATACCGTCTTGAATAACCACCTGATATATCCCTTTCACATCCGGAAAAAAACAGAATCTGCCATTTCTGTCTGTCCAGCCGGATGAGAACAACAGATCGGAATCCGGGGCTTTGATTTCGGTTTCCGCATAACTCATGGGACTGCCATCATCGTATTCTGCGGTGATGGCGACGCCGCCGGAGCTGATGCTGCCGCTTACGCCGTGACAGAAGCCAGAAAAAGGCCATGATATCAGAAATGCCATTGAAATCAGCAGTTGAATTTTCATGTATTTTCCTTCAGGGGAGAGGCCGCCTGTGAATGGATTGGACCTCTCCCGGTTGTTAACTGAATAAGAAAACAATTCAGTTGTTGTTAAACGTAAGTGTAACTTTCAAGCTGTATTCGTCAGCTTTTTTTGGATCTTCATAGGGGTAGGCATGGTCTGCCTTGATCAGCCACAACCCTTTTTCAAGAATTTTAATCCTTGCAATCCCTTCCTTGTCTGCCTTTGTCGTGTAGGCAAATGTGTCTTCCATATCGCTGAATCCTGCATATGTGGCGCAAACCATGCCTCCCCATGGCTCTCCGTCCAGTGTAACCTTTACAGGCAGGATTTCCCCTTTTTCAAGCATCAACGGGTTTTTCAGGGGAATGATCTGGAACCGGTCGGTGGTGTCTGTTTTTGAACTATTGAAGCTCAGGTCAACAGGGCCGGCGTTAACGATTGTCTTGGATACGGTTTCACTCCACCTGGAATGAATCACATGGTCCAGTTGGTCTTTGGGTAAATACTTATAACCTTTTGCCGTTTTTGTTGAGAATTGTTTCTGGGAGATAAGTATTGTGTAAACGCCCTGTTCTGCAAATTTTACTTTTATGGGTTCATTGCCTTTTTCTTCCCTGGGGAGGATTGCGATCGACTTTTTTGCTCCCATTGGATCAATGATTTCTATATTCGTGTGTTGATATCCCTCCTTTCTCATTTCACCGTCTCCGGGAAATTTATGACCCCATCCAATCTGAATGGTGACTTCCTCACCCGTTTGCGGATGATAGTTGTCTGTTGTAACCGATACATAATGGGCAAAAACGCTGTTTGAAACAGCCAGTAATGCAAGCAAACACAACGCAGCAGATATTAAATGATATTTTTTCATGATTTTTCCCTTTTAGTTATATGTCCATTTTAAGTTTTACCAGCCAGGTTGTTCCCAGCCATTCTTTGTCCGCCTGACCATAATCCGAATCCGTGAGATTATTCGCCTCAACTGAAACCGTGTAGTACTTCTTGAATTTTTTGGAGATCTTTGCGTCAACCACCATATAATCATTGGTTTTTTCCATATTGGAATCGTCTGTAAACATTTCATCAGCGTATTGGGCATTAATGTTGAAATTGACCTTGAAAGGTTCATACCTGTAGTCAAACCCAAGCGTGACATTGTTGGCCGGTACATAAGTGAGTTCATTTCCAGAATCTTCATCCTCGGTGTCCGTAAACGTGTAGGATAATGTTGTTGAAAATCCTTTGGAAAGGATCGCTTTCATACAAAGCTCGATGCCTTGGGTATAGGCTTTTGATACATTTTTAAACGAAACGATCGGCAAATCATCTTCGTATTCTCCGGTATCTATCTGAAGGACTTTGTCTTTGATGTCGTTTCGGAAAAGGGACAGATCGATCATGATTTTATCCTTTATAATCTGCTCAAGAGAGAGCGAATACCCTACCGATTTTTCCGCTTCCAGATCCGGATTGGATCTGTACCAGTAGTCCCCATGCTGATACAATTCGGAATAATACATCTGCCGGATGGTCGGCGATTTGAAACCCATGCCGACGGATCCCCGGATATGGGTGTTTTCAAAGGGCTCATACATGAAACTTATCTTTGGAGAAACATGGGAACCGAATTCCGAATGGTCGTCGACTCTCAACCCCAGAACAACCGAAAGGTTGTTCCGAATATCGGTATCCAGCTGACTGTACCCGCTGTAAGTCTCGATGATTTCATCGGCATAAGTATAATCAAGCTCTTCCTGAAGGAATTCCGCGCCTATCGTCAACTGATACGTATTCTTGAACGTTTTTGAATATCGGGTTTCCACGTCCTGGTAATACATATCGCCGATTGCCGCGGAAAATCCCGATGAATCAGCCCCGCTTTCCTGTCTGTTCATATTCCAGTTGAAATAGTATCCGTTTATCGTAAGACTCGATGTGTCATCAATGATCACGTTTACTTCCGGTGCAATGCGATATTTCTTGTACCAGTCATGCCTGAATATATCCTTTGTTTTATATATTCTCTCTCTTTCCTTATCTTCCGTAGCAAGCTCAAGATTGAATTTTAAATGTTTGTTCAGATCATAGGTAAGCTTTGTATCCATCCGGTCTGTGGTGAATTCCTCTTTTCTTGAGCTGTCATATCCAAAAGCACCGGAATCCGCTTCATTGATGGATGCATTAATATAAGCCCCGATATAGCCTTCTTTTTTCCCGGCATAGACGGACGCCATTGTGGTGTCATTGCTGCCTGACGCATATTCAATGCCGAACAGCGGCTCTGCCGGCACCGATTTGGTGATGATATTGATTACGCCTGCCAAGGCATCGCTGCCATAGAGCACGGAAGACGGCCCTTTAATCACTTCAATTTTTTCGATCATGCTTGAAGGGATCTGGTTCACGCCATAGCCGTATTCTCCCATGCCTTCGCCTTTGACCCGCTGACCATTGATCAGTATGAGCCCATACCCATTGTTGATATCAAGCCCTCTTAATTTCGACTGCCAGGAGGTCTCGCCGGGCACATCTTCAGAAGCGGCATAAAAACCGGGAACGGATCGCAAAATGTCGCTGACCGTTTGAACACTTGCGTTTTCAATGTCATCATTCGTTACAACCACCGTATGGACTGGTACGTCTTTCAGTGTATGAGGTGTTTTGGTGCCGGTGATCACGATTTCTTCCAGATGAAATATTTCCTTTTCATCTTCGGAAGTGTCTTTTGTTGCTGTTTCATCGCCAAAAGATATATGGATAGTGGTGAAAAAGGACAGCATCATCACGAAAATACCTGCCATGATTCTTTCAAAATACAATTGTTGCATGTGAATATTTCCTCCCCAAAAATTTTCCTGTCTGTTTGCGACAGACGGACTCCCGGAGAAAAATGAGAAAAGATTGACGAGAAAATGCAACACTGATAGGGTGGTCCAGCTTTTCTCGATCCGGGAAAAGTGTTAGTCATAGGGGGCAGCCGGTATTCCTGCCAGGGCTCGGCTGCCTCCGCTCAACGCTGATTATTTTTTTATTTAACTTTTTCCCCTCCTTTCCACGATGCGTATCGCAATAAAAAGATCCATTAATTATTTAAGTCCCTGATGTGAAGACAATCATCACAGATCCGGTTTAGCAGGTTCTCGTCATGGCTGATGGCCAGAACGCCGATGTTGCGTTTTTTGATCGAGGTCATGATCGTGTGCCATATCTGGGCCTGGGTGATGGCATCCAGCATGGCTGTAATTTCATCAGCGATCAGATAGCGGGTATCCTTTCCCAAAGATCGTCCAATAACGATCCGCTGCAATTCGCCACCGCTCAGTTCATGAGGATACCGGTTCAGAAAAGACGGAGATAATCCAAATTCATCCATGAGCAACGTCTGGTTTCCGGCAATGCCTTCGCTTAGTATTTTATGGATTCGCCATTTGGGGTTTACGCTCAGTTCCGGATGCTGAAAGATCATCTGGACGGGTGAAACGCCCTTTTTCGGTAACGGATATTTGTCTACCTGTATAAAACCGGAATCAGGACGTAAATATCCGGCCATTATTTTCCCCAGCGTGGTCTTGCCTTCACCGCTCATTCCTTTGAGTCCGATGACCTGACCGGGGGATACGGTCAGGGAGATATTCTTCAGTATCCAATCCTTTTTCGGGTGATATCTGAAAGAGAGGTTACGGCCTTCAAGCATGAAAACACCTCACAAAACCGCCATCTGTGGGCATAACCGGCGGCCGTTTGATTTTGCATATGAATTTGGTTTTATCACAGCGCGGTGCAAACACGCAGCCTTCCGGAAGATGATCCAACACAGGTTGCGTGCCTGAAACCGGGAAAAAGCCATTCTGGGGAAGTGCCTGCCAAAGTGCACGACTGTATGGATGGTGAAGATTCTTTCCCTCTCCTGAAAAAGCAGTTGCGCTGGCTTCTTCGACGGTTGTACCTGCATAGAACACGACAACTTTATCTGCAATCAGGAGGGAACGGGACAGGTCATGGGTAATGAGGAGTATTGCCTTGCCCTGGTCGGCAAGTTCCCGTAAATGCGACAGGATATCCGATGCAACTTCTTCGTGAAGACCGTGAATCGGTTCATCGGCAATGATAAGGTCTGCCTTTCCAACGGTTGCGGTAGCCAAAAGGACCCGTCTGGCCATGCCGCCGGATAACTGAAAGGGGAACATGTTTGCTGTATGGTCAGGCAGACCATATCGGCGTAATATATTGGTGACACGGACTTTATTTTTTTCAATCCCGCTCAGTATACCGGCACGGGTGATCTGTTTTCCGATCCGCATCAACGGATCGAGACAGCCGATCGACTGGGGGATCAATGCCATCTCTTTTCCCCGGATTTTTATTTGCCGTTTTGGTGTGACAGGAGTGCCTTTAAACATTATTTCACCAGACACACGGGCGTTCCCGGGAAGGATTCCCAGAATGGCATGGGCCAGAAGACTCTTTCCAGAACCGCTGGACCCTGCCACTGCCACGACCTGACCTTTTTCAACCGCGAGTTCAAGATCGGAGGTGACAAGCGTTTCTTTTTTTTTGAGCCCGGTTTCGTAAGATGTGAACCGGACGGACAATTGATGAACGGAAAGCATGGATCAGCCTCTTAGAATTTTCGGATTTACCCAGTCTCTGATATTCTCGCCCAGAATATCGAACAATTTGACCATGAACAGGAGACAGGCGCCGGGAATCACCGCAAGCCACCAATACCCTGTGGAAAGATGACGCATCGACTCGGAGAGAATGATGCCGATGGCCGGTGTATGTGGCGACAGGCCCATACCGATGAAGCTTAAGCCTGCTTCATGCAGGATGGCATGAGGAAACAACAGAATCATGCCCACCAGGAATTGGGGCACGATATGGGGCAGCAGGTGATGGGTCATGATCCCGGTATTGGACTGACCCAATTTGGACGCAATTTGAATATACTCGGTATTCATAAGCTGTAGCACTTCGGCACGAATCACCCGTGCAAGTGCCGGCCAGTGGGTGACTGCGACGCCAATCACCACGCCTTTTGCACCCCCACCTGCTGCAAAAGAAATCAGCACCAGAAATACAAGGTGGGGCAGGCTCATAAACAGATCGATCATCCAGATGATGACGAAATCAACCATACCCCCAAAGAGCGCTGAACACAGGCCCAGCATGACGGCGATCATCGTGCTTATGCCGGCTGCAATGAGACCGATTTTTAAACTGAGATTCAGGCCTTTTACAATTCGTGTCAGCATGTCTCGGCCCAACCAGTCCGTACCGAAAATATGACAGGCATCCGGCGAAAGGTTTCTTTCTTCAAGATCGGTTCGAAGACCCTTTTCGCTGATCGTGAAACCGGCAATCGAAAGGCCTGCGAACACCAATATGCAGAGAATGATTGAAAGGATTGTCGTCAGGCGCTTATTCCTCAGAATGGTTTTGTATGTCACGATAACCGTTTTCATTTGGGCGCACCTGCTTTTATTCGGGGATCGACAAGCGTATAGATCAAATCGGCTATGGTATTTCCCGTAAAGACAAAAAAAACACTGAAAAGCACAATGCCCAGAAGAAGGGGAACGTCGCTTTTCAGTCCGGCCAGAACCGTTGCCTGGCCAAGCCCAGGGTATGCAAATACGGTTTCCGCCAGCAATGATCCTCCGAAAAGTTCGCTGAATGAGGCAAACTGGATCGTGATGGCCGGAAGAATGATATTCCGGATCCCATGGTGCCGGGTCGCCCCCCATATGGTTTCTCCCTGGCTTATGGCAAAAAGGATAAAATCGCTTTGCAAAACATCGATAAGCTTCTGGCGTGTATGAAGGGTGATATTGGCGATGCCGATGATGCTCAGCGTGGCAGCAGGCAGTATCAGATGATAGATACGTTGCCCGAATGTGACGTTTTCGAGGAGTATGCCTGGTGGCGTGGCGCAGCAGATGGGCGTCCAACCCAGCCACATGGAAAAGCATATCAGAAGCAGCATGCCCATCCAGAAGGTAGGGGTGGAGGCAAGCATGTAGGCATAAAACCGGATCAGTTTATCGACAAACGTTCCATGCATGACGCCTGAAACAATACCCATAACAAATCCCAGCATTCCTGAGATGACCCAGGCGGCGGCCATCAGCCAGAGTGACGTGGCGAAGCGGGTTGAAATGACCTTGGTGACTTTCTGGTTAAATATGAATGAATGGCCGAGATTTCCATGCAAAAGCTCCGTAAACCATTTCACGTACCGGACATGCATCGGTTCGTTGATGCCCCACCGTTCTTCAATCTTCTCCTTCTGAGCCCTACTGATGGCAAGCATGTCCGCACCGATATAGGCACGAACCGGATCGATCGGCGACACGCTCACAAGCATGAATGAAATCACGGAAATCGAAAGAACGATGCTTGCCAGATGCGTCACTTTTTTAACGAGAAGTTGTCTGATCATCTATCCATTTCCATGATAAAATAGTTGCGGTGATGTTCATGCCGTTTTCATGCGGTTCGATGGGGAGTTCACCCATGACAAGCCTTTCATCGGCAAAATACGTGTGGTCCAGATTGACCAGCCAGCACCATGCGGCATCCCCTTTGGCAGTGAATCCGGTTTGGCCGTCCCATTGGGCTTTTTTCCAGAATGATATCGCTTCTTTTTCGGATGTCGCATAAAGTGCCTGGTCCAGATATTGATCAACCACAGGATTTTGATAGCACCCGGCATTGTAGACGTCGTCAGTCGTGGAAGAGCTTCGGTAAAGGCGGTATATTTCAAGGGGATCGAGGCTGCCGAACCCGAACAGGACAACATTCGCATGCATGAGTTTGTAGATATCATCCCAGCTTTTTCCGATCACGTCCGCCTGTATACCGATTTCTCTGATCCTGTCTGATACGGCAATGGCAAGTGCCTGGCGAATACTGTCATCCGCCGGATAGTAAATCGTGAACATGGCCTTGAGGCCATTTTTCGAAAGCACGCCATCCTGATCTTCATCTTGCCAGCCGTCCTGTTTTAGTATTTTTCTTGCTGTGTTCAGATCCCCATCCTGTATCCTTGCACCTTCTTCATCCCATGGAAGACCGGTTGCAGGAGCCTGACAAGGCGATCCGAATCCTTCGAGAATACCGGCGACCAGCGCCTGCCTGTCTACGACATAATTGATCGCTTTCCGGATAGAGAGATCAGCCGTGACCGAATTCCCGACCATCAAACCGGTGGAAGTATTTTTTTGGCCTGATGGCAGGACCGGAAAACACAATCCCCGGTTGTCCACACTTTTTGCAATATGGCGTTTCATGCCTTTTATTTTCTGTATCGCCAGTGCCTGAGGGACTCTTACCAGATGAACCCTCCCAGCCTTGGCTGCCGCGAAAGCGGTTTGTTCGTTCATTTCCATGAAAACGATCCGCGTGATCATCGGTTTGTTGCCGTAATACAAAGGATTTGCCTCGACGATCAGTTGCTGGCCTTCATCCCATTTCACGAGCCGATAAGGCCCGGAACCCATGGGGTTTCTGGCATAATCCTCACCATAGGCATGTTCGGGAACAATTCCCAGTGTGGTAAGTTTGAAAATAAAGGTGCTGGCCGCATGCTTAAGATAAATGGAAAGATCATGATCGGATGTGGCAACCGCTGTATCAAGGAGGGACATATCGGTTTTACCAGCACTTTTGGCTGCCTGGTTGCAGGTGAAAGCAACGTCCCTGGCGGTCACTTTTGTGCCGTCGGTAAATAGCGCATCCTTCCGTATCCGGATATGCCAGCACAGCCCATCTGAAGACAACGTATAGGTTTCGGCCAGATCTGGCACAATCGCCATATGTTCGTCGCGCCGGAGAAGCGTGCTCTGAAACAGCGGATTGCCGTATCGGCCCCATCCCTGTGTGGGATCGAATCCTTCAGGATTGATGCTGCCTGTGGCAACAATGAGTGCGTGTGGAGGAACGGATAACAGGGCATCCGGTTTTTCAGAACCGGGAGCGAGGAGAGGGGAGAGGGTTATAATGATCACGCTCATGAATATCATTATCTTCAGGTGGTCTGTCCGATTGTTCTTTTGCATAGAAACGACCTTTTTTAAACGATGAGGGCAGGTACCAACCCTGCCCGCATCTTTTTTAATTTCAACCCTCATATCTGAACGACAAATAGTAGGCGCGCGGATTACTGCTTATGTATTGATTGGTGTCACTCCAGAACCCAACGTATTCCGCATAGGTTTCATCAAGGAGATTTTTAATATCCAGTGACACTTTCCATTTTTGAGCCAGTTTGTGATAAACGGTCAAATCAGCTGTATGGAATCCTTTATAGCTGTGATCGTTGGTGGCATCCGTATACCATTTCCCCACGTCGCTGTAGCAGATTCTTGCACCTGTGCCAAAGGATGAATCATATTGAACACCGGTTTTCCAGATGGATTTGGGAACTGCTGTAATCCACTTGTTGTCATTTTCCCCGCCATCATACTTGGAGTCGTCCAGAGTCAGAGACGTGAACAGTTCAAGGCCTTTTAACACGGACGCCGTGAGTTCAATCTCATGGCCTTTGCGGATCGCGTCGCCTTCACTCACATATTTCCCTTCAACTTCACGGATCACATCCTCTTCACTGTTGAAATAGGCATATCTGAACAGAATCTGGTCGATGGGCCGGGCTTTTAAACCGATTTCCCAGAACAGCAGATCGTTTACACCAGGATGTTTTTCTGCATATTTCAGATTTTTTTTAGGCAGGGTGTAAGTCGTGCCGATGTTGGCATAAAGACTGTATCTTTCCGTGAGATTTCCGATGATCCCGCCTTTATAGGTGGTGATGTCGTAATCATCCATGTCTTTTTTGTTTCCGGTCAGCTCATTTTTTGTATCCCCGTAGAACAGATCCTCCCTTATGCCTGCAAAAAGACGGATATGGGAGGAAGGATCGTAATTCGCCTTGAAGTATAATCCCATATTTCTGAAATCATAGTTGCTCTTGGCGTTTAGCGCCTGCCTCACCCTGGCATTTGTCTGCCATTCAGATGCATTGGAATTGAAGTCCCGGTAATCAAAGCCGGTATCTATCCTCAAGCGGCTTGTTTCGCTGAATTCCATGGTATGGGCGGCATTGGCCAGGGCGCCATAGACATACTCGGTGCAGAAGATTTCGGTTTGGCCTGACCCCCAGTCCGCATAGCGGCTGGCGGCATTCTCCTTGTACCAGAATCTGGCCTCAACAGGAGTGTTTTCATTGACATCCCAGTCAAGGTGCAATGACACTTCGCTTAAATCCTTCTGTCCACCGTCATCCTGTGATGCAGCAAAAGCCTGTCTCGGGTTATCTTTATACTGTTCTTCGGTTATGTAGCTTCCGGTGTACCAGTTTGCCCGATAGATGTGGGTCTGCATGCCCAACTGAAGATTCTTTGCCGGCCTGTAGTACCATTTGGCATAGGCGTTCTGTCTTTCCTGATCCGTGTTTTCCCGCCAGCCATCGGTCGAAAAATATTCTACCGAATAAATCTGGCTGAATTTGCCGTCAGCATGTTCGCTGCCACCTGAAACATAGGCTTTTTCGGTATTCCAGGTGCCTGTGGTCAGGTTGCTTTTAAAAAAATTACCGCGTGTCCGTGTGAAAATATTGACCACACCCGCTCTGGCCCAGTTCCCATATCGTGCATCGATCGGTCCCTTGATCACGTCGATTCTTTCGATTTCGTCTGAAGTGAGCTGATTGAAATCAGGCGCGCCATCTTCCTGCCAGAAGTGATCGTTTATGGGAATGCCATCTATGTTTACCAGATTGTCCGAACCGTGATTGCTGTTGAATCCTCTCATGGTAAATCCGCTGGGGACACCGCCGTTCCCGTAATCTCTGTAGACAAAACCCGGAATTCGCCTCAGCAGTTCCAGTGCGTTCGTTGTCACTTCCTTTTCAATCTGGTTCTGTCCCAGCACATCAACCGACCCGGGCAAATCGACGCTCCCTTTGGTGTCGTACTCAGCTTCAACGATCACCTCGCCGATATTCATGAAAACCTCTCCAGGGCCGGGAGACATTTTCTTTTCACTTTCTTCTGCAAACCCCTTTGAAGTGCAGATTGCCAGAATAGAAACCATTACAAACCGACAAACAAAACTCCCCCATTTTTTCATTTTTCCTCCTTTATTGTAGCTTAATTTTTTTAATGCCTCATATAACCTTTTTCACTCACATGATTTCAAATACGATTGAAAGTTCCAGATGAAGGGGGCCATTGAACAGATTCGAAGGTGGCGCAGAAAAAGGTGCTGCATCTTCAACCGCTTTCAAGGCGGCCTGATCCAACTGCTTATGACCGGAACCTTTGACGACCTGGAGAGAAGAGAGCTGTCCGTCCCGGGTAATAAGAAATCTCACCAGGACCTTCCCTTCAATATGTTTTTTTCTCGCATCTTCCGGATATTTTTTTCTGCTCTCGATTTTAAGCCGGAGCACATCCACATAGTCATTTTGGGTCAAATAGGCAGCTGCTCCGCCCGAACCCAAGATCGGCACGTTTGCCATGATCTGTCCAGGAACAGCTGAAATCACGTCTTCTGTCGGTAACTTTTCCGTCTGAATTTCTGAAGGATCGATATCCGGCGCATGCGGCGTTTGATCTGCAATGTCGAGCGCGTTTACCGGGTTGATTTCAGGCAGGTTCTTGAGCAATTTGGGCCTTGGAATCGATCGCGTGGACGGCGCAAGCATCTGCTGAAGACTAAGCTCTATAACGCTCAGTTCGTTTTTTTTATAGATTACGGAAACGTAAAAAAATATGAGGATATGGACAATGAACGAGAAAATGAAAATCCACCGGATAAGCCGGTTGGGTTCATGCAGTTGTTCCGGAAAGGCAGCCACGATTTAAAATCCTTTTTCCGTTGCCAGGCACAATCGCGCCGCACCTGCAGCCTTGGCCAGATCCATGACCTTGACCACTTTGTTCAATATGACAGTGCGGTCGGATTTGACAATGACAAGACGGTCTTTGTCGTTTCCGATCATCTCTTTCAGCCGGTTGAAAAGAACATCCTGAGGAATTTGCTTTTCAGCGATAAAGGTTTTTCCTTCCTTATCGACATATATAACGATTTCTTCTGTTGTTTGCGGCTGAGATGCTTTTGCCTGAGGGAGATTGATCTTGATACCTTCATCCACCATGAAACTGGTGGTCAACAGGAAATAGATCAACAACATGAACACAATATCGATGAGGGATGTCAACGGCATCTGAATCTGATATGTTGGTTTTTTGTGTTTGTGAACGAGCATGCGTGTTTT
The DNA here is from genome assembly GCA_018816735.1 of Pseudomonadota bacterium. GTDB lineage: Bacteria > Desulfobacterota > Desulfobacteria > Desulfobacterales > JAHIVH01 > JAHIVH01. Next base: position 133,896 of record JAHIVH010000013.1, read on the forward strand.
TCTCCTATCTGCCGATGATCGTCTTTAAAAACATGACAGAGCCATTTTGGAGTCTGGCTTCGTAATCATCCACTCTGGCGATCAGATAACTGTGCGCCACAATGGTCGGAAGTGCCACTGCCAGTCCGAACGCCGTGGTCAGCATGGCTTCCCATATGCCGCCCGCAAGCACGGCGGCATTGACTTTGCCGCCCATCTGCTGAATAACCATAAATGCCTTGATCATGCCAATCACTGTTCCCAGAAGGCCCAGAAGCGGTGCAATATTCCCGATGGTTGCCAGTGCCTGCAGATAAGTTGACAGATTTCGAACCTCTTCGTCTGTTGCGTTTACGATGACGGTTTCGATGATCTCCCTGTCTTTTTCCTTGACCTCAATGGCTTTCCTGAGAATCCTACCCATGGGAGAATCGCTTTCTTCCGAAATAGTCAATGCATCGCTGTCTTTTCCTTGTGTGAGCAGGTTGGCTACTTTTTCCGCAAGACCCGATCCTCTTTTTTTCATCCGTGTAAAACGGATCAGGCGCTCCGCAAAAATGGTCAGCGCAAGCACGGAACATAAAAGAATCGGAATAAGTAGAATACCGCCTTTTGATATGAATTCGATCATGATTTCAGTTTCCTTTATTTGGTTAATTTTCTAAGAGTCAATAATATCAGGAACACCGTCAAAATTCAGGTCGCGTTCCTTTTTGACAAGCGCTTCGGCCTCGTCGTATGTTTCCCAAAGATCGGCCCGGCCATCCTGGTTTGTATCCTCCTCAACGGATGAGAGATGACCATTTTCATAAAAAAACCAGATGTCTGTCCGATGATCCTGGTTGGCATCCTTTTCCGCCCGAACCGGATTTTCCTTTTCATCATAGAACCATGTCAAATTGTAGGTGCCGGTGAAACCGTCATCCTCTTCGCATTTTACGAGCTTTCCTTCCGCATTATAATAAACGGCCAGGTCATCTCTGGTATCGAGATTCTGGTCTGTCACTTTTTTCAGAAGCACGCCGTTTTTATAGAAATAGGAAGCATCCGGCACATCGTCTTTGTTCATGTCTTTTGTGAGGATCATGGACCATAGCGGGTCGTCAAACTGCTCTGTGGTTTCAAAAAAACCGTCTCCGTCACTGTCCTTTTTCAGTTTGACTTTGGTGCCGTTTTTGTAAAAAATGCGCAAGTCAATCGCACCATTTTTAGATTCGTCTTTTTCCAGGCGTACAATCTGGTCGTTGTCATAATACTGAAACAGATCATCTTTGCCATCATAATCTGTATCACTTATAACCCGCTCCTTCTCTTCCTTCTGGGTGTAAAAAATACGGATGTCAGGTCTTTGATCAAAATTCTCATCTTTCTCCTGTAGATGTTTTTTGCCTGAAGTATAGTGCGTGATAATATCCGGATGCCCGTCCAGATTTTTATCTTCTTCCGTTATCAAAGGAATGCCTTTCTTGAATAGACGGGTTCGGTCAATTTTCCCGCAATGGGTGGTGTCTTCTTCAATTTTCTGCAATGCACCTGCTTCGTCAAATTGGCAATAGGTATCGATGCTTCCGTCAAAATTGGTGTCCTTTTTCGTGGACACGGGGTTCCCGTCTTTGAATATGGTGAATGTGTCAAATACGCCGTCCAGATTTCCGTCTTTTTTCTGATCGATGGGGTTCGCATTTTGAAAGGAGATGATGATATCCATGGCGCCGTTCAAATCCGTGTCTTTTTCCTGTCTTGCAATGATGCCGTTTTCATAAAACCGAAACGTTTCAAACTGACCGTCAAGATCGAAGTCATGGCGGCTTTTCAGTGCAAGACCGTTTGAATCATAAAAGATGACTGTATCGATGGTATGGTCTTCGTTTGAGTCTTTGGAGGAAGACAGAAGTTTGCCATTTCCAAAATGATATACCAGATCAAACAGTCCGCTTTCTGTGGTATCTTTTTTAATGGACAGCGGATGTTCATTGGCATCAAATTCGGTGATTTGATGGATTTTTCCTGACGGGTTGATTCTTTCCTGACGAATTCGTTTTGCATTATCCAGATAATCGAGGCAATCGATATGAAGATCAAGATCAGTATCACTTTCAATTTTTATAATGGTCCCCTTTTCATAATGCTGGATACGGTCTATATGACCATCCTGATCGGAATCGATTTCGAGTTTGGTTATTTCTCCGTTCTTATTGTAGTAGGATATCAAGTCGATGATGCCATTGCTGTCTGTATCTTTTCGAATTTGTTTTAGATTTGATGAAAATGTCTCGTTTGCAGAAAGTTCTCTCAATGAAGCATTAGAGAAGACGCCTATAAAGACCATATATACCATCATGTATCGTAATGCGTTGCAAAACCGCCACTTCAAACGCCTGGACCTGTAAATATCGTGTTTGATATAACCCAGCATGATTTACCTTTTTTCAAAAAAAAAGCCACGAAGACGATCACAGATTTTTTGTCTGTGTTTGCCTTCGTGGCTCTATAATATTCGGTCTGCAGAAATTTGCTGCAGTATGTTCAATTAAATCTATACTGCCCTTTTCAGCAGGGCGATTGTTTTTTCGGGCCTATTCTACCATCCGTCAGAAATTCTTTTTTACAGCATCTTCATGATGCTTCAAAAAATTTTACCTAACGCTTTAAAAAAGAATTGTCAATTAAAATTATAACGAATGCTATCTCAGTATCGGATTTAAGTGGAAAATTGACGGTAATGAATCGCTTCGCTCTTTTCTTTTCATTGAAAAACTGTATAGTCTGATCTGGAAAAGATGCTGCATTGAAGACTGGGGTGCCATCTGCCGAAACCTGAAATCGGATGAATAATTTCCTAAAAACAAAGACGCATGCGAAATGATCAACATCGAAAAATTATCCAAGAATTATAAAAAAAATGAAGCATTAAAAGATATCAGCCTTACGGTCAAAAAAGGCGAGCTGTTTGCTTACCTGGGGCCCAATGGGGCTGGTAAGACCACAACGATCCGTATATTGACGGGCCTTACGCATAAAACCGGCGGGACCGCATATTTAAATGGGTTTGATATTTCAAAAGAGACACTCAAGGCGAAACGGCAATATGGTGTGGTTCCCCAGTCGACGAATCTCGATCATGAACTGTCGGTCTATGAAAACCTTTATATTCACGGTTTGCTCTATCACATGCAAGGCGCAAAGATCAAAGAACGGATCGATATGCTTTTAAGTTATGTGGCGCTGAAAGACCGTAAAAAAAGTCCGGTAAAAGAACTTTCCGGAGGAATGAAACGGCGTGTCCTGATTGCAAGGGCGCTTCTACATGAGCCGGTGATCCTCTTTCTGGATGAACCGACCGTGGGTCTCGATGCAACGATCAGAAGGCGGATCTGGGGGCTAATAAAAAAAATACAACAGGACGGGACAACGGTTTTTCTAACCACCCATTATATTGAAGAAGCGGAATTTCTGGCAGACAGGGTCGCCTTTATCGATAAAGGCACCATAGTGGCAGTTGGCACGCCTCACCATTTGATGGAAAAACAGGGGGCATGGGCCATTGACCTTATCGAAAACGGGCAGGTTGAAACCCAGTATTTCAATACCCGGGAAGATGCGGATCAATACAATGTCAACCGGCACAAATCCTACACCCTGCGCCGCGTCAATCTGGAAGATGTTTTTCTTACTTTAACCGGGAAAAAGGTAACTGAATGAAGGGGTTTATTGCAGTTTATGTGAGAGAGTTGCTGATATTAAGGCGAAGGATTACCCGTCTGATTCCTTCATGGTCGGTTTCCCCGCTTTTATACCTTCTTGCCTTCGGCTATGCGGTGGGGCGGCACATGGACGTGGGCGGTCATACATATATGGAATTTCTGATTCCCGGTCTGGCTGCCATGAGCAGTATGACTCAGGCGTTTGCCATTTCCAGCGAAATCAATGTGTCGCGGTTTTACTGGCATATTTTTGAAGAATTTCAGGCAGCTCCTATCAGCAATATCTCCTATGTGCTGGGAGAAGTATTTGCCGGGATGACACGTGCCCTGTTATCCATAGCCGTTATTTTACTGATAGGGTATATTTTTGGCGTGACACTATCGTATAATTTCTGGTTCTGGCTGGCGCTTCTTCTGAACAGTTTTGTGTTTGCCGCACTTGCAGTGGGGCTTGCCATGCTGGTGAAGTCTCATGCAGACCAGTCGTTGCTGAACAGTTTTATCATCACACCCATGGCATTTCTTGGAGGGACGTTTTTCCCCATTGAAAGGCTTCCGGAATGGGCACAATATGCGCTCTATTTTTTGCCGCTTACGCATGCGACCAAAGCTATCCGAAAAGCGGCATACGGGGATCTGCCCTTAATGGTTTCTTATTTGGTGCTTTGTGGTATTGGTGTGGTCTTTTTTTTTATTGCGGTTTTCTGTGTAAATAAAGCAAAGGATTAAGACGTGCCCTGTTTGAAATTTGAGCCGGTTTCTAAAGATCCATGTCCTGTTCAACAGTACCTTTCTTCAGTGTGGTTTTGAGGAAATATTTTTCTATGGTCTCAATGAGTTGCTGCGGATTGATCGGTTTGGAAACATAATCGTCCATGCCGGCTTCAAAGCAGCGTTCCTTGTCTCCTTTCATGGCATGGGCAGTCATGGCAATAATGGTAATGTTTGGGTTTAATACTTTGGAATGTATTGCCCGTATTTTTTTGGTGGCTTCAAATCCGTCCATTTCCGGCATCTGAACATCCATGAGAACCAGGTCGTAATTCTCCCGTTCAAGGCATTTGATCGCTTCATAACCGTTTCTTGCAATATCCGGAAAATATCCGGCTTTGTTTAAAAGCTTTATGGCAAGCTTTTGATTGACCAAATTATCTTCCGCCAGAAGTATTTTTATTTTGTGCTTATGATCATCTGAAATGGAGTGGCGCGTAATGAGCTGGGGCTGAGGGTCATCAGAAATTTTTTGAGGAACGCCTTTAATCACCGATACAATGCAGTCAAACAACTGGGTCTGCTTGATCGGTTTTGTAAGATAGGCTGAAAAACCGATCTGCTTCATCAGGGAAGCGTCTCCGCGCATCCCCCGGTAAGTCAACATGATGAGGGGCGTTTTACGGACTGCCTGATCTGAATGGTTTTTGATTTTTTCTCCGGCATCCTCTCCATCCAGATCCGGAATGATATGGTTGATGATGGCCAGATCAAAGGGTGTTTGCTGAGCGCCGGCTTTTTTAAGCATGGAGAGGGCCAGTTTGGTGCTTGTTGCAATTTCATGGTGGCATTCCCATGACTTCAGACATCCTGAAAGGGCTTCCGTGCTGGTTTGATGGCTATCGATAACGAGAATGCGTTTTCCTTTGATATCCGGTGGCGCTTCAGGCATACACGCATGGGCCGGCTGTTTTTGGAAAGTGGCTGTAAACCAGAAAGTGGTGCCTCTGCCTTCCTTGCTTTCAAGACCGATTTTACCGTCCATCAGTTCTGCAAGTTGTTTTGAGATGGCAAGACCCAGGCCTGTACCACCGAATTTCCTATGGGTGGATATGTCCACCTGGGAAAATGTTTTAAAAAGCCTGCTGATCCGGTTGTTGGGAATGCCAATCCCTGTGTCGATGACTGAAAAAATGATCGTGACGTGGGTAGGTGTTTCCTTTTCAAGATCCGCCCGGATGGTGATTTCTCCGATTTCCGTAAATTTAATGGAGTTTCCGGTCATATTGAGAAGGATTTGACGAAGTCTGCCAGGGTCTCCCTGCAGAAAAGGAAAGATGTCATGGCTGATGATGCATGAAAATTCAAGCCCGCGTTCATGGGCCTTGATGGCCATCAGTTCCGATACATCTTCTATGACTGTGCGCAGATCAAAGTCGATTGTTTCCAGCTCCATTTTGCCGGCTTCAATTTTCGAAAAGTCAAGAATATCATTTATGAGTGACAGGAGTGCATCTGCACTAAGCTGGATGGTCTGGGCCAGATCTTTTTGTTCACTATCAAGGGTCGTTTCCATGAGAAGTCTTGTCATGCCGATGATGCCGTTCATTGGGGTGCGGATTTCATGGCTCATGTTAGCCAGAAACGAGCTTTTGGCATGACTGGCAGCTTCTGCTTCCCGGGCGAGTCTGTTGGCATTATCCATGGATTCTTCAAGTTTCAGTTTGGAGGCCTCAAGTTCGGTAACATCCTGGATCATGATATAAATATCGGTGATATCATGCATGTCATTCCGGATAGGTCCCATGGTGCACTGCTGCTGCATTTCTTCGAAATGAGTGCCAAACCGTTGTACCACGCGCATGGGAAAATAATGATTATGCATCTTCTGGGAGAAATGACAGAAATTGCCAAACGCAAATACGGATTTTGCGTTTCTGATAAACCATGAGGTTTTCAGATTCGGGTAGCAGGAGAACAAAGATGTTCCGACAATATCATTGGCATGAATATGGGTCCTTACCTCAAGCCATCTGTTCCATTGACGGACGATATATGTCTTGTCGAGGATAAGAATTCCTGCATCTATCATGTTGAATATTTGATCGAAAATCATCTTTTCTCTCCAATATGAGTCAGGCCGGGTCAAAACCTTTTAAACCGGATTCATCTTCGTTTGTAAAGAACAATTATTGAATTCCCAGAATATTTCGCGTGTCTTTGACCGTGGCGATATTCCTGTCAAGTTCTTTTGCGATCCTTGCGATCCTTTCTACAAACTGCGCATTGGAAACGGCAAGTTCTCCTTTCCGGTAGTAGATATTGTCTTCAAAACCCACCCGGACATGACCCCCAAGGGCCATGGCATGAGTGGCAAGATTGAGCTGGCATTTGCCAATGCCAGAAACAGTCCATGTCTGGCCGGGTTTGAGAATGTCTTTAAGCATTAAAAGTCTTTTTGCCTCACCTGCTATGCCACCGGGGACTCCCATGACGAAGTTGACGTGAAACGGTTCCGCCAGAAGACCTTTTACAAGAAACCGGTTGACTGTGTCGATCATGCCCACATCAAAAATTTCCAGTTCAGGCATGCATTCGTATTTTCGGATTTCCTTATAAACAGACAGGATCGTATTTTCGCTGTTTTCAAAAATATCTGCACCAAAGTTCACCGTTCCCATGGAAAGTGTGGCCATGTCGGGTTTCAGGGAGACAGGGGCAATCCGGTCCTGAAGCGGCGTGCCAGCAGCACCGCCAGTGGAATATTGGATGATGCAGTTGCAGGCCTTCCTTATTTTCCGGGTCACGCTTGCGAACACGTCTTTTCGTTGCGTCGGCATTCCTTTTTCATCGCGAACATGAAGGTGAATGATGCTTGCGCCCGCTTCCACCGCATGTGCAGCGGAAAGGGCGATCTCATCGGGCGTCACCGGAAGATCGGGATGGTCGGTTTTTGACAGTTCCGCACCGGTGACAGCGCATGTAATAATAAGAGGGTCATTTGCCATGGCTGATTCTCTGTTTGTCTTTGGGGGTGACACATGTTCCTTCCGCCTTGCAGACAAGAACGGGTGGATCAAGCGTTTTTGCCGCAGTTTCCCCAAATTCGGGAGCGGCTGTGATCACTTTCCATGCTTCAAAGGTCATTTTTCGTGATGTATTTCCGGTTTTAACGATTCTGCCTTTGGCCTCAATGTAATCCCCGGCATAAACCGGAGCCAGGAATTCTATGGTATCGTAGGCTCTGAAAAGACCTTCATCCCCGTCATATCGAATCAGGAGTTCTGTGGCCACATCACCGAACAGATTCAGCATTTTCGATCCATCCACAAGATTCCCCGCATAGTGGGCATCGTGTAAACTCAGTCTCAGTCTGATTGTTGCTTCCATCACTTGATTCCTTCTTTTTCAAGAATTTTGACAATTAAATACGATGCAACCATCGAAGGAACGGTGTGCGGGCCGAATCCCGCATCATATCCCAGTTCAATGGCCAACTCATTGGTGATTTTCGGGCCGCCCGCAACCAGAATAAAGCGGCCCCTTAAATTTTCAGCTTCGAGAAGCTCGACAAGTTCGGTAAAATGTCTGATATGCGTGTCTTTCTGCGTCACAGTCTGTGACACTAAAATTGCATCTGCATTCAGTTCAAGTGCTTTTGAAATCAAGGCTTCGCTGGTCACCTGTGCACCCATGTTAACGGCCCTGAACTGGGAATACCGCTCAAGGCCGTAGTCCTGATGATAACCTTTCATGTTCATGATGGCATCGATTCCTACGGTGTGGGCGTCACTCCCGATAGCTGCCCCCACAGCAACGATCTTTCGTTTCAGTTTGTCCCGGATCAGACGGTTGATCTGATGAATTTTCATGTGCGGGACCTTCACCTCTGTGGAGACAACCGATGTATAGTCGAGCATCGGGACCGCGCTTGCATAGATGATAAAAAACGTAAAATTGTCCGCGATCCTGGATGCGTGCGCGACAACAATATTCTCGAGATTTAACTGAGATGCATATAGCTCTGCAGCTTTTTTTGCTTTTTCCGAATACTCCACAGGCAGGGTGAAGGAGAGCTGAACGATACCGTCATTTAGTGTATCTCCGTATGGTTTGATCATTTGATGTTTCATATATCCATGTCTCATTCTATGTCTTGTTCAAGCCGGTCCATGATTGGATTCGAATATAAGGGCCCTTTTTCAAAAACCCCGTCAAGCCCTTTTCCGCTGTCTTTCGATCGTTTGATATCTGCAAATTTTCCTTCGGAAATGACTTTCATCAGTCCTTTTTTTTGAATTTCCTTCAAGAATTTTTCAGCCTGCCCAAGTATTTGCCTGGTCCGTTTTTCGATGAATCCGTTTCTTTTGAATTCGATTTCATCTTTAAGCGATGCGGCTGTGTTAAATACGTAATTGATACTTGAGAGTGATTTATGACGATCCTGCATCAGTGGTGTGTGAATCGCCTCTGTCAAAATACCTGCCAGATGAATACCCTGATCGGTCAGGATGGAGGCCAGGTTAAACAGTGTATCAAGAGTGTGTGAATAAAAAATGTCTGTTGATTTGTATCGTGTGGGCGGCATGTACTTGACCGGCGATCGCGGAAACAGTTGCCGGGTAAGCTGGGCATGGGCCAGTTCATACAAGAAACTGTTTTCAATTTCCGGGTCAACTTCAAATGCATGGCCAAGCCCTATAAGCTCTTCAGACAATCCGGCCTTTTTGGCCATGGCCTCATTGATCATCTGGGAGGTTGTCACCGTATAGAAATTGTCTATGGCATCTGCGGTGGTCAGATAATTGTCTTCGCCCGTGTTGATCATGATATTTGCCCTTGCACAGATCAACCGGCTGAAATACTGATCCACAAAGGTCCGTTTCATGTTGATGTCCCGGAAAAGGATCCCGTACATGGAATCGTTCAGGAGAATATCCAGGTCTTCATAAGCGGCGCATGCGGCGATTTCAGGCATGCAAAGCCCGGATGCATAGTTGACCAGACGAATGAACCGGCCTTCTTTTTCAGAAATCCGGTCCAGTGCTTCCCTCATGATCCTGAAATTGGCCTGGGTGGCAAATGTGCCGCCAAACCCTTCTGTTGTTGGGCCATGGGGAATATAGTCGAGAAGGGACTGGGCTGTGCTCCGGATTACGGCAATGATATCTGCGCCGGATGTCACCGCAGATTCGGCCTGAGTGCGGTCTTCATAAATATTTCCTGTGGCGACAATCAGATATCGCAAAGGGGGTTTGGGAGAAGGATATGTGGTTTCTTTTTCGTGTTTTCGCTCCCGGCTTGAATCAAGCACATGAAGAGCCGTGTCAACCAGGGCGGTTTCCGTTTGAATAACTTTTTCCTGTGGAACCTTATCCAGTTTGCTGAAATCGATTTTCCCCCCTACGATCATCTCTGCTGTTTTCTGTGAGGACTTTCCCGTTTTTGCCATGGTTTTTGCAAAAAAATGCGAAATGCCATTTTCAATCCCTTCTTTTTCTTTCACCCTATCTGCAACAAGATTGGGAATAGGTGTGCCGTCTTCATCCACGCCGTCCACACCGTAGAGTCTTAAAATCGTTCTTTCAATGGAAACGGATGAATGCCTGGAGATGAGTTCCTGAACGTCTGAGGAAATCTCAGTTGCCAGTTTTTTCATTCTTGAAACCTGTCTGGAATTAATGCGCAACCGGGCCATGACGATCTGATCCTTTACAATGTTTAATGAGATTTCCCGTTAAGGGGGTCATCATTTTTTGAATGGTTTTGGCTGTGTCCCTGAAAAGGTCACAGACGGGGATTCCTTGAGGTATATGGACGGAATGCCGTTTGTCTCCTGTAGGCGTGGTGTCCCTGATAAATATGCCGTTTATGTGTGCCTTGTGAAGAAGATGCAAGGCCGGGTGAAAACGGCTGGAATGGCTTTCGGTGGGAATGGTCTGGTATAGCGTGAAATTATCAAGAACAACAGTCAAGCGGTCGTAAGACCGGAGATATGAAAACAGGGAAGGGGAGAGTGCCCCGTTTATATATAAAACCGTTTTCCGGTGTTTTCTTTTTTTAAGGTGTGAATAAAGCGCCTTATCCTGAAATGGCACAGTCCGTCCTGCATAGACCTCCTGGAAATTCTCATCAAGCAGAAGACTTCTTTTTCCGTCTTCAAGATTGAGGATGATCGGTTTCCTTATGCATACCGGACAGGCAGAAAGTGAAAACGGAACCAGAAATGCACGGGTTCGTTCCATCGATCGGGGGTTTTCGGAAATCAGTATGGAGAAGCAGAACCCGTCACTGATTGCTGGATGGGCCACAAACTGTCTGTCTGCGGAACCGTCGATCATCAAAATGGTCTTTTCCATGTTCGTGCGAATCACATCTTTCATGAGAAGAAGTTCTTTTTTGGTATTTGGTCCTTCTAAAACCAGTTTGAAATTTCTAATCGATTTTCCGAACATATAAGACTTTGAGAAATCAGGAGCCTTCAATTCAATTATTGGTGAGTAGTCTTTTTTTTTATCTGAAAGCCGTTCTGTTGCTGTTATAAAATAACTGTTTTTCCTGATCAGAATATCCGGTTTCGGATGACCGTAAAATGCATCGATCCGGTCTCCTGAGATACCGGTGGATGTCAGGCACACGGATTTTGTTTTTTCATAAAGCGCACCATACATATGATTGAACGCGGTTGTCTTTCCAGCGTTTTTATCTGAGCCTATAAAGGTTACCGTAATCATGTCATGATGGTTTAATCTATTATCCTGTTTGTCGGTTCAAGCACGGTGTGGGGTTTTGTCATCAGCATGCCCGGCCCCTTAAGCGATTTGTAGCGAGCCTTGCCGCATGCCGGATCATGGCCGCAGATGCTGTCCCATCTGTGAGGCTCCGTATAAACCGTAATGGCGCCTTCATAGTTTCTCAAGACTGCCTTATCGTCCGATCTCGCCAGAACATATTCAGGCATGAGCGGCACTTTGCCGCCGCCACCCGGTACATCCACAACAAATGTGGGGACACCCAGGCCTGATGTATGACCTCTCAATGCTTCGATGATCTGTATGCCTTTTCCCAGTGAGGTCCGGAAATGGGAAATCCCCAGGGAAAGATCGCACTGATAAATATAATACGGGTGCACCCGGATGGTGAGCAGCTTTTGATTGAGTTCCTTTATCACATGGGGGCAGTCATTGACCTGTCTTAAAAGTACAGTCTGGTTGAAGACGGGAAAACCGCCGTCTGCAAGCATGGTGCAGGCTCTTGAGGATTCGGGTGTGATCTCTTTTGCATGGTTAAAATGCGTGGAAATGAATAACGGGTGGTATTTTCTGAGCATTTTAATAAGACTGGGAGTGATCCTCATGGGAAGAACCACGGGCGTCCGGGTGCCTATCCTTATGATTTCAACATGAGGGATGGCTCTCAGTCCCTTGAGTATCTTTTCAATTTTTTCATCACTCATGGTCAGCGGATCCCCACCGGAGATAATCACATCTCTTACTTCTTCGTGATCTGCAATATACTGAATGGCTGTTTCGATCTGTTTCATGTTGATGGGATGATCGGTATGTCCGACCAAACGTCTTCTCGTACAGTGCCTGCAGTACATGGAACAGATATCGGTAACCAGAAGAAGCACTCTGTCCGGATATCTGTGAGTAAGACCCGGGACAGGAGAGTCCCGATCCTCTTCCAGAGGGTCATCCATATCGCTTTCAAGGAACAGGGCTTCTTTTTCCGAAGGTATGGCCTGAGCCTTGATCGGACAATGAGCGGCACTTAAGTCTGCGAGACTGGCATAGTAAGGGGTGACGGCCATGCGAAAATGTTTGGTGGCTGTCCGGATGCCTTCCAGAATTTTTTCAGAAGGATTTAAAATCCTCACCACATCATCTATGCTTTTCAGACGGTTTTCGATTTGCCATTTCCAGTCATTCCAAAGTTTTTCCGAAATGTCTGCAAACGGGATATTCTTTTCAGTGTCCGTCATTCTGTATCTCCTTTTCAGCAATACCTTTTTGTATATAGCGATCTTAAATAGTCGCTTTCGCGCATGATATTGAGGACTATTTCCGCATGACCCCGGCAGTAGCCGTTTCCGATGATCATTTCAATGTCCTTACCCACGCCTTCGGCTCCCAGTGCCGCTTTTGTAAAGCTTGTGGCCATTGAAAAGAAATAGACTTTTCCTTTATCCCGGGCAATCAGTATGGCGCCCATTTCACAATTTTCCCTGGATACGCAGTTTATCACGATATCGCATAGCTTTCCTTTTGTCGTTTTTTCCATTTTTCCAAGAAGAGAAAGTGCATCATCTGCGGCTCCGATGACGACGTCATCCACAAAAGGCGCATTTTTTACATCTGCCATACCTGTTTTGCTATGAACGACTGCGATGACTTTTCCGGTTTTCCCGGTTTTTTTCTTGGCCTGATAACAGCATAAAAGCCCGGATTTTCCTCTGGCGCCTATAACGGCAACCGTATCCCCCGGATGGACCAGCTTATCGACCTGGGCAGGTGCACCTGCCACATCGAGTACGGCCAATGCCAGGGATTCCGGTATATCCAGGGGCAGTTTCGCCCAGATTCCGGTTTCAAAAAGGACCGCCTGACCGATGATATCGACCTGATCCTTTTCCAGATGGATGTTTAAAATCTTGTCTATTCTTAATGGCGTCAGGGATAGACTGACCAGGCTTGCCAGGCGATCAGAAGGTTTGAGATTGATTCTATCTTTCAGGTGGTCTCCGATTGTGTTGACGGTTCCGATGAACATGCCTCCTGAACCTGTTCGTGGATTTTTGTGCTTGCCAAAATTTTTAACGATTTCCATCATCATCGCTTCTATTCTGACGGGATCGCCTGACCCATGATCCTTTAAATCCGTAAACGAGGCAGAATCGATATTCAATGTAGAGACATCACACAAAATTTCATTGTCGTAAATCCGGGTGAAATCATTATCAAGCCGAATGGCAGGCTGGGGGAGAACATTCTTCGGGTCAATTACTCGATGTGTCCCGTAAGGATTTCCTTTTTTTTGCATGGCACCCCTTTTTATTACGGCGCAAGTTAAATCCGTTTTGTCCGGCATTTATTTTTTTCTAGTTCACGGGCTAGTGATTTACGGGCAACCCTTTTTTTCCATCATGATATTTTCTTGTCATTCAGCGGTTAATTTAATAGTATAGGTTCTGTATGATAATTTAATTTGAGAATGATTATACCATTTGATTTAGTAAAATGCGAATAAATAGTTGTCTTTGTATATTAAGGCATTCAATCCACTATTCCGGGAGATAGGCATGAAAAAAAAGAATCTTGAGCTTTCAGAGGAATCCAAAATCGTTCATGGCACAACCAGGAATTTTGTCACATCAGGGGATCTGGTGCCCCCCATTCATATGACATCCACGTTCAAATTCAAGGATATGGCTCATGGCGCAGGCATATTCGATGGCTCATGCGAAGGATTCGTATACTCACGAATTGCCAATCCGACCACAGACATCCTTGAAGAGAAAGTGGCACTGCTGGAAGGTGGTGAGGCGGCTTCCGCAGTTTCCTCCGGTCTTGCAGCCATTGCCGCAGTCTGTTTTTCCCTGTGTAAACCCGGCGACAATATCATTGCCTGTAATGCCATTTATGGCGGTACATTTGCTTTGCTTAACAAGCATCTGGCTGATTTTGACATCCAATGCCGGTTTGTCTCTCCGCAAGAGGCTTATGACCGGAAAAAAATTGACTCTCTCATCGATACCCGCACACGGTTAATGTTTGTTGAAACCCCCGCCAATCCAACATTAGATATTGTAGACATCAGCCTGTGGGCCGATATTTCAAAAAAGGCTGACATCCCATTGGTCGTGGATAACACATTTGCAACGCCCTATCTTCAGAAACCCCTGCAATTGGGCGCGGATATTATTGTCCATTCAATGACCAAATACCTGAACGGGCACGGAGATATTATTGGCGGCATCATTGTTGGTAAAAAGAATATGATCGACCGGATCAGGGAAAATTACATTATTCATTTTGGCCCTTCCATGAGTCCATTTAATGCCTGGCTGATATCAAGGGGGATCAAAACCCTTGCGATCCGGATGGAAAAACATTGCGATAATGCCATGGCGATTGCCACATGGCTGTCATCCCATCCCAAGGTGACTTTTGTTTATTATCCGGGCCTGAAAACCCACACCGGGCATTCGATCGCCAAAAAGCAGATGAAAAAATACGGTGGCATGATCGCCTTCAGGGTAAAGGGTGGCATTGCTGCAGGAAAGCGGATTATGGACAGTGTCGAATTGTGTACGCTGGCGGTAAGCCTGGGGGATTGTGAAACCCTTATTCAGCATCCGGCATCCATGACCCATTCCACATATACCAAAAAAGAACGGGAGGCAGCCGGCATAACAGACGGGCTGATCCGTCTCTCTGTTGGTCTGGAATCCGGAGATGATATTATTGCAGATCTGGGAAATGCATTGTCACTGGTGCGTGCCTGAAGATATGGTTTGCTTTATATTGAATCCTTTTTCTTCAAGCGTCCGGATAATATCTTCGGAGTGATTTGTTCCCCGTGTTTCAAGCTCCAAGGTTACCCTGGATTTGTTTATCGGTATATCGAGGGCATTTCTGTCATGATGGATATGAAGCACATTGGCATTCATTTGAGCGATTTTAGCCAGAAGTTTTGAAATCGATCCCGGGCTGTCAGGCAGCACAACCGTTATCCGGATAACGCGGCCACTTTTGTTCAGGCCTCTGTTTATGATGCGGCCCACAAGGGGACTATCGACATTTCCGCCACTGATTACAAGAACAATTTTTTTGCCCCTGATATGGCTGATCTTGCCGCCGATCAGTGCGGCAAGGGGAACCGCCCCTGCACCTTCTGCCAGGAGTTTTTTTCGTTCAAGAAGCATCAGCATGGCCGCAGCAATATGTTCTTCATCCACAAGAACAACTTCATCCACATAGGCGGATATAAATTTCAGGGTGAGATCGCCTGTCTCTTTCACACTGATCCCGTCTGCAATGGATGGTGTGGCCTCCACGCGCAGGACTTTTCCCTTGTTAAAGGATTCAAATGCAGATGGGCAGGCGGCTGCCTGGACTCCAATAATTTTTGTTTCCGGCCTTATCTGTTTCGAAAGGCAGGAAAGGCCTGAAATAAGACCGCCGCCGCCGATGGGAGCGACAATTAAATCCACATCCTTCAGGTCTTGATGGATTTCAAGGCCGATGGTGCCCTGACCGGCAATAATATCCGGGTCATTAAACGGGTGAATGAAGGTGTGTCCTTTTTTTTCAATTTCATGGGCTTTTTCAAGACTCTCGCCAATGCTGTTTCCATGAATAACGACATTTCCGCCGTAATTCCGGGTGGCTTCCTGTTTCGTTATGGATGCCCATCCCGGCATGACAATCGTGGCCGGAAGTTTGGCCTGTCTCGCTGCAAGCGCCACTCCCTGGGCATGATTGCCGGCAGAAGCCGTTACCACACCTTTTTTTGAAATGATCGTGCTTTTAGAGAGCAACTTGACCATGGCCCCCCTTATTTTGAATGAGCCGGTCACCTGGAGATTTTCCAGTTTAAGAAAAACCTGGCAGTCAAATTGCCTGCTCATGGATGGGGAATAAACAATGGGTGTCCTGATAATTTGTGCTGAGATCAGGTCAAGTGCTTTTTCAAAAGTGTTTTGTGATATCATGTGTTGTTTTTAGCATGAAAGGGTTTTCCATCACAAGCAGTTTATCGGCAGGAAAAAAGGTTAAACACGTCTCCACCTGCATATTATTTGCTGTTTTTTTTCGAATGATGTATGAAGACATTCCATATGAAATGGTATGCCATAAAAAACAACTTTTTCATCCGTGAAGTCACCAAATCCCCGGCCCGTATCTCAATCTGCGGCTTTTTGATTCTGATTTTTATCGGCGCGTTACTGTTAATGATACCTTCGGCTACAGTCACGGGTGATTTTGGATTTATCAATGCCCTTTTCACTGCGACGTCTGCCAGTTGTGTAACCGGTCTGTCAGTAGTGGATACAGGCAGCACATTCACCTTGTTTGGTAAAATAGTTATTCTAGGACTTATCCAGACAGGTGGTCTTGGTATTATGACCCTGTCCACCCTTTTTATTTTTCTTGCAGGACGAAGGCCCAGCCTTGCAGAAAATTCTTTGATTCACGATTCGTTTACCTATGGTGGCATCAAGGATATTGCATCGCTCATCCGGAATATCATTCTGGTGACGTTTGTAATTGAGGCGATAGGGGCTGCATTTCTGTTTGTCAGATTTTTATCAAACCATGACTGGGTGACGGCCCTAGGGTACTCGGTCTTTCATTCGGTCAGCGCTTTCTGCAATGCCGGATTTTCAGTTTTCAGAGACAGTTTTGTCCAGTATCAGGGAGACTGGTTGACCAATATCGTCATTTCTGTTTTGATTATTAGTGGTGGCATCGGGTTTATCGTGATGTTCGATCTCCATTATGTGACGTCATTAAAAAACAGGCGGTGGACACGATTGAGCCTCCATGCCAAACTGGTTATTTCCGGAACAGTGATTCTGGTCGTTGCAGGTGCGTTGTTATTTTTTATGATGGAGACCGGAAACACGTTTGCGGGCCTGCCAGTCAAAAATCGAATCCTGTCATCCTTGTTTCATTCTGTAAGTGCACGAACCGCCGGATTCAATACAATATCCATTGGAGAATTGGCCAATGAGACCCTTTTTTTTATCATGCTCCTGATGTTCATCGGTGCGGCTCCCGGATCATGCGGTGGCGGGATTAAAGTTACAACACTCTGGACATTGATATTATTGGGTATATCCCGGTTCAGGGGGCAGGAGGAGGTCCGTGTATTCAACCGCACCATTCCTGAGAGTTGTACGGGGAAAGCTGTTGGTGTCGTTCTTTTAAGCATATCTGTGATCACCATGGCAACAATGGTTTTACTCGCAACAGAGCTTGGAGAGGTTTCCCATCTTGAAACCCGTGGAAAATTTCTGGAATTATTGTTTGAAACCGTAAGCGCATTTGGCACCGTGGGATTGTCAACCGGCATCACTGAAACACTTTCCCGCACAGGGAAACTGGTTATTGTTTTTGTGATGTTTGTGGGTCGTCTGGGCCCACTCGTCATTGCTCTGGGGTTGCGAAGGGAAAAAATGAGCCGTATTCATTATGCGGAAGAGAATATCATGATCGGATGAGGTGAAAAATGAAACAGTTTACCGTTATTGGGCTGGGTAATTTCGGGTATTATCTGGCCACGAATCTTTTTGAAAAAGGGCATGATGTTCTGGCCATAGACAAGCATGCCAATCCGGTGCAGGAAATAAAGGACAAGGTCAGCCGTGCAGTTGTTTGTGATGCCGCAGATCCAAAAGCCCTCTCGGAACTTGGCCTAAAAACAATGGATGCTGTTATTGTATGCATCGGTTCCATTTTGAGCAATTCAATTCTGGTTACTTTGAATTTAAAAGAACTTGGTGTGAGAAACATTATTGCCAAGGCGATCAGTGAACCCCACGGCAGAATTCTTCAGAAAATTGGTGCAATGGACGTCTATTTCCCTGAAAAAGATTCTGCCCTCTCACTTGCCAACCATCTTCATAATCCCAATGTTATTGAATATTTACCATTTCTTGAAGGATTCAGCATTATTCAACTGGCGCCGCCCAGGAAATTTATTGGAAAAACGTTAAAGGAACTGGATCTGATCAATCGTTTTGGTGTTCAGGTTGTGGCTATCAAGGAAATCATCCCGGAAAACATCAATATGATTCCTACGGGTAATTTTGTTATAAAGGACAGCGATGTTGTTTTTTTACTGGGGCCGGATGAATCCCTGGAAAAACTTCAGGAAGAGGCCCGATAATATTTTTATTCAGAGAAGGTCTTCCTCAAGTTGCTGGAGTTTAAGCATCTTTGCATAATAGCCATTGGTTACGGCCAGTTTTTCATGGGTTCCGGTTTCTGTGATTTTGCCATTGTCCATAACGACAATCAAATCTGCGTTTTTAATTGTCGATAACCTGTGGGAAACGATAAAAACGGTTTTCCCTCCGGATAATGTTTGTATTTCTTTTATAATCAAGCTTCCTGTTTCTGCATCAACCTGACTTACCGGATCATCCAGAATCAGTATGGGGGTATTATGATAGATAGCTCTGGCGATCGCAATTCTCTGTTTCTGGCCACCTGAAAGGACTATCCCTTTCTCTCCCACAATGGTGTTGAATCCATTTGGAAATGACAGGATTGTTTCATAAAGGATGGCACTTTTTGTGGCGGAAATGAGGTCATTATCATCGGACCGGTAGGGTTCGAAGGTGATATTTTCGGCGATCGTGCCTGAAAACAGAAACGGTTCCTGACTGACAAATGATATCATTGCTTTCAGATCAGTCAGTTTGATTGATCGAATATCCCTGCCGTCAAACAGGATACGACCGGATGCGGGATCAAACAATCGGGGTACCAGATTGAGAAGTGTTGTTTTGCCGCTCCCCGGCGGTCCGGTTATCCCGAGCGTCCAACCCTTCTTTAGGGTTAAATTGATATCATGCAGCACATGGTGATGGTTTGGGTCATAGGAAAATGTCACATGGTCAAACCGGATCGTGCCAGGCGGCTCTTTCAGAGATGAGGTCTCCGGGCAATCATTAATGCCGGGCTCTGTCTGGATGATTGTATTTATCCGGTCAAGGGACGCTTTTCCTCTCTGAATCATACTTATCACCCAACCCACTGCCATCATGGGCCATGTCATGAGGTTCAGGTAGCTTATGAATGCCACAAAGTCCCCTGTGGTAATGGTCGTCATGATAGTTTGCCTGCCCCCAAAATAGATGACGATTGCCAGGCTGATATTTGTGAATAAAACCATCAAAGGAAAAAATGAACCGGTTATTCGGGTCAGGGCAATGTTTTTAGATACATAATCTATTGATGATCGCTTGACGTCTTTGTATGATTTGTCTTCAAGGGTATAGGCTTTTACAACCCGGATACCCGCGAATCTTTCTCTTACGACTTCCGTCAAATCCCCAAAAGAGGCCTGGACCGTTCTGTATTTGCGATGCATTTTGCGGCTGAAATATCTGGCAGAAAATATGAGAAGAGGCATCGGTAAGATGGCATAAAGCGTTAATTTGAGATTGATATATATCATGAAACCAATGGCAGACGTACCAAGGAATACGGCATCTGTGAATGCGACCATTCCCATGCCGGTAGCCATTCTGATATTCGTTACGTCATTGGTGGCATGGGCCATCAGCTCGCCGGTTTTGGTTTTAATGAAGTACGACTGGGAGAGCGTTTGGATATGACTGAAGATCTGATTTCTTAATCCCTCTTCAACCCTTCTGGATGTGCCGATTAGAAATTTTCTCCAGAAATATCTGCAGATGCCTATGCACAATGCTGCGGCAGCGATATACAGCGCATAGAAAAAAAGTTTTTCTCTGTTGATGGTGTTATACGTGAGATCATCCACAGTCCATTTGATGATTCGTGGAATAAACAACTGCAGGAGATCGACAATGATCAGAAAAAATATGCCAAGGATTATTTTAAAACGGTTTTCAATAAAATAAGGTTTTATGAGGTTAAAGGATTTCATTTTTTAGCGAGCGGTGCGGTTCCTTTTTGGGTTGATTTTATCGTAAATATGACTTGTACTTTTTTTAGGCAGGATTGTCAAAATGAACTTAAGGCTCATAATGATTTGGCGGGATGCCAGGCACGGTTGTCTTAAACTGGATACATATCCAATCAACTAGTTATACCATTTGATGTTGAAATAAAACAATTGAATATATTGAAATTATATAAATATTTTAATTATAATATTGTTTATGAATTTCGCTGAGTGAATTATTAGTAATAATTATTTGACTTATATATTTATATCAGTATAGTAAAGGCGACGACTGCGTGTTGCTTCAGGTTTATAAACTATACATGTTTAAGTAATAGGTAAGTATTGATGCGATACTTGCAAAAGTGGGGGCTTTTGCAAATAACGGGTCTGGTTGTTGAGGCAGCATTTGGTTTTTTCAGTTTTTTTCCAGCAAACATTTAAAATTGCCTAAAGATAGAAAGGTTGCCGGCGTATATGCTTTGGGGTGACTTGTCTATGAACACATTACTTTAACTGGGGGGATGTGTGGCACAATTGGCGCCATCAAAGGATACAGTTCTGATCGCAAGTAACCTGCCTGAAGAAATAGTGTATCTTAAAAGCGTTTTGGAAAGCCGTTTTTGTGTGGCAACTGTGGCAGATGAAAAAGAGGTGGTTGCTGTTGCAGGAGATAGTCAGCCCAGTCTTATTCTTATTGATATCGCATTTGACGGGTATCCTGTTTTCAAAAGACTGAAAGACGATTCAAAAACAATTGAAATCCCGATCATTTTCATTAAAAATCGGCATGATGTTGATCCATGGATTGACAAAATTGATGCAGGTGCTGTTGACTTTGTTACAAGGCCAATATGTGCGAATGAGTTATTGGCGCGAATGGATATTCATTTACTGTTGAAGCGCCAGCAGTTTTTGATTGAAAAATATGTGTCCCAATTGACCACAATGGTAGAAGAACTCACTGCCTCAAATTCGAAGATTGAAAAATCGAACAAACTCAAGACAGAACTGCTGTCAAACGTCTCTCATGAATTACGTGCACCTTTAAACGGCATTATCGGTTTCAGTGAACTCATTATTGGTGCCAGATCGATGAAAAATGTCAAAACATATACTGGATTAATTATTTCAGAGACCGAGATGCTTTTGGATTTGATCAATGATTTGATTGATTCTGAAAAAATTGAGTCCGGCCAGGATGAACTTGCGCATCTGCCTTTTGATCTTGAGAGGATCGTAAATGGTGTGACGCCATTTATGAACATTGATGCCCGGAAAAAAAGTCTGGCGTTTAAAATAAATATTGAAAATGGCACCATCGTGCGGCTCAATGGCGACCCTCAAAAATTTCGCCAGGTCATGGTTAACCTCATTGTAAATGCCATAAAATTTACAGAAAAAGGGTCTGTTTTGGTGAATATCAAGCAGGTGGACGAGTCGGACAATAAAGTGAAGATTTATGTGGAAGTTGTAGATACTGGCATTGGGATTGCGTTGGAAAAACAGATGGTTATTTTCGAAAGGTTTGTGCAGGCCGATCGGGATGTGACAAATAAATATGGGGGAACAGGCCTGGGGTTGAGCATTACAAAGGCTCTTGTGGAACTGATGAATGGCAGGATTGGTGTTGAGAGTGAAATCGGTTGCGGAAGCAAATTCTGGTTTACGGTATGGCTTGAAAAACGATATGGATCAACAAGCGATATTGAATTGAGAATTGAGAAAGAATTTGGTTGTTTTAAACCTTGTGATGGTGATAAGGGTTCACATACAGGGAAGATACTGCTTGTTGATGATTACTATGTCAATCGGGATATTACAGCAAAACATCTGAAAAATGCGGGTTACAGTGTTGATATTGCTCTTAATGGCAAAGATGCGGTTGAGGCGTGTGTAAACAAAAAATTTGATTTGATTCTGATGGATGTGCAGATGCCTGAAATGGATGGGTATCATGCGACTCAAGTTATCCGGTCCGGCCAAACCCAGAATACCAGTACCCGTATTGTCGGTATTTCAGGAAATGCCTGCCCAAAGGACAGAGATGAATGTTTACATGCAGGCATGAATGCGATTTTAACAAAGCCGTTTCGGAGAAAAGATTTGATAGAGACTGTAACCAAATGGATGATGGGTTAATGATACGCATAATGACAGAATTTTATTTTATGTGACCTGTATCACCGAATAGGGCTTGGATCAGAGCATCAGAATTAAATTCGATTCGGAATATTAATATATGTCGAGTGCTAAAGAAAAAAAACTCTTGAATCAGTGGACCAGTTCCTTCAGAATTTTTTTTGACAGACTCCTTGCGAAATATGCAGTATCCGAAGATTCAACGTTAAAAGACTGGCAGATCACCATCTTTTTCCTGATTTTTCTCTGTGCCTCTGTTTTGGGTGTTTTTACGTGTTTAACGAGCGTTTTTTTAACCATTAAACTGGGCAAATACTACATCGCTGCCTTTTATTCTGTGGTTTACTTGACGTTTGTTTTTGTGACCTTTGGCCGGTTTATTCCATTCAGAACACGTGCCTGGATCGGCACCGGATCATTTTACATTCTGGGACTCATCAACCTTTTGAAATTCGGACCTGTAGGCAGCGGGCGGATATGGCTTTCACATTTGCAATTATTGCGTGCCTGACATTGGGATTGAAAGCCGGGCTTTTGACGCTTTTAATTGATTGCCTGACTTTTATTGTAATCGGCTGGATGTTGCATACCGGTGTTCTTACATGGGAATACTCACACCTGATTCAACTAAAGCACTGGATTACAACGAGCACAACGTTTATGTTTCTGGCGACAGTCGTCATTCTGCCAGTCTCTATTGTGGTGAGTGCAAGGGATGAAAGGCTTCTCAGGGAAATAAAACTTACAGAAAATTTAAGGCGTGTCAATCGTCAGTACAAGCAGGAAAACGTCGAAAGAAAGCTGGTTGAAAAAGAGCTAAAGGAAAGTGAGGAAAAATTTGTAAAGGCCTTTCAGACTAGCCCTGCGGCAATGGCTATTATTTCGATGGAAAAAAGATGTTTTATTGATGTCAACGACACGTTCAAAAATATATTCGGAACAAAAAAAGGGAATTATATCGGTGAATCTGCGGATGATCTATCCATGTGGGTGGATCAGGCGCAAAAGGGACATGTTTGCCGCAAGCTCATACAGGAGCAAGCGCCGGTTAAGAATTTTGAAATATCCGTATACCGCGCTGATAAAAGCATAAGCAGGGGCTTGTTTTCTGCTGATATCATCACCCTGAAGGGGAAAAAATTCATTCTTGCCATCATCGTGGATATTTCCGATTATTATAAAAACCTATCCCATTAATTAAAGCCTGTTGTATTCAGATGTTACATATCATTTACCCTGCACTTTCACAGGACCATTTTTTGGTGTAAAAATTCGTAAGTCATTCAATTAATGCGGATATGGATTTTTTTTGGGTATTGGAAAAGAAAAATTTGACTTTTTTTTTGAATGTGATTATATGCTTGAATCATGTTCAGTAAATGAATATAGTTTTCAAACTGAACACATGGCATTCTGGAATATATTTTAAATAAATAGTGATTCAACAACGATGAGTAATGAGAAAAAAATGAATGATGTTGCTGAAACAAAGCCGCTTTCAAAGTCGGCAATGCGAAGACAACGGGAACGGGAGCTGAGATATCAAACGATTCTTTCTGCAGCGGAGTCTCTTTTTGCCAAGGAAGGATATCACAATACGAGCATGGAACGGATCGCTGATGCAGCAGAAGTGTCTGTTGGTGCGGTCTATTTTTATTTCAAGAACAAGGAAGATCTCCTGGCCTGTCTTATTGATGAAAGCGGCTATTGCCTGAGATCAGTGTTGGGGAAGGCATTTTTGGAAGCAACACCGGATCTGGAAGGATTTAAAAAGGCAGGGCATGCCTTTTTTGAGGACTACTGCCTGAACCACTCTGATAAACTGGCCATTCTTTTTCGGGAATCGGTTGGCCAGAGTAAAATTGTGGAAGAAAGACGCAAGAATGCTTCCGAAAGACTTATCAAGGATGTTCGAAATGCGCTTGAAAAAGTATGCGAAGGCATGAATTATGAATTTAAATCAAACTTGGCATCAGAAATTATTGCAGTAAGCATTTTGGGAATATATGAGCGTGTGGCTTATCAATACATTTTCTGGCAGGGCAACACAGATGGCCTGAAGGCGATTGGACATGATGCCGTTGATTTTTTAATTGGTGGTATCAAAAACCTTTTCAGAGAAAAAGAATGCACTTAAAAGGAGCACTGCACGTTCACACAACCTGTTCAGACGGCAATTTGTCAATCGCAGAAACGTTAAGAATTTACGAAGGACTTGGTTTTGATTTTGTGGCACTGACCGATCATGATTATCTGCTTCGTCCGGGATGTTACGACGCGGTCAATGATATCAAAACGGATATGATCATTTTTAAAGGGGTTGAACTGACGGTGTTTGAAAAAGGGTATGTTCATGTAAATGAAATTGAGGGGGATTCGGAAGTGATGCATATTTTTAATCACCCTTCAGAACTTGATCTGCCGGTAATGAAAGCCATTGAAAGAATTCACGCAGTAAATGAAAAAATAAGGATAGATGCAGTTGAGGTGACGTCAAAAGGCTTTCGGGATCAGGAATTTGAAATACCTGAACTGGCTTTTCCCAAAGTGGCGACAGACGATTCCCATACAAGAATAGGATGCGGACGAGCCTGGATTGAAATGGATTGCTTTAAAGATAAGGACAAAATTATCAGGGCAATCAAAAATAACGATTTCTGGAACTGTTATACGGAAAAGAAATAATAGTTAAGGAGGAAAGCGTAAAATGGCAAGAAAAGTGGGTATTTGCGCAATCGCGCAAACAACGTATGAAAAGAACAAGTGGGGAGCCAGATTTCAGGAAATGGCCCTCGAAGTGCTGGAATCGATTCAGCAACAGACCGGTGTCGATTTTTCTGAAACCGGCATTACCATGAGTATCAGCGTGTCTGATGATGTGTTTGATGCACGAACCATTTCAGATAATGCCATGACAGACGTTTTGGGTGCACACCTGGGGTGTGAGGAGAAAATTGCCCAGGAAGGAATTCAGGCATTGTACTATGGTCTCGCAGCGATTCAATCCGGTCACGAAGATGTTGTCCTGATTGTAGGGCACTGCAAGGAATCCCAGGGAAAAAGCCGTAATATGGTAACCCACCTGGCTTTTGATCCATTTTTTACCCGGCCTGTGGGTCTGGATTTTTGTGCAGCTGCAGGTCTTCAGGCGCAGGCGTATGCCATGAAATCTGGCATTGGTGATGAAGAACTTGCGAGAATCGTTGTAAGATCAAGTGAAAATGCCGTTAAAAATCCAATGCTGCCTGAGGCAAAAAAGCTGACCATGAAAGAAGTCATGGCTTCTCCCATGATAGCAGATCCGATAAGAGCACTTCATGCATATCCTGTTTCCGATGGCGCCGTGGGAATGCTTCTTGTCGCTGAAGACCGCGTCAAGGAATTCACGGATACCCCGGTTTGGATAAAAGGGGTAGGAAACTGTATGGACAGTTTTTTTATGGGCGATCGTAATCTCGCATCCAATTTTGCACTCAAAAAGGCTGCCCAGATTGCCTACAAAAGGGCAGGTATTGATAATCCAGGAAAGGCTTTTGATATTATAGAAGTTTCTGATCAATATGCCTATCAACAGCCGATGTGGATGGAGGGCCTGGGTATCATTGACGATGGTAAAGGAAATGAGTGGATTAAAAAAGACGGGCCACAAAAAAATAATGTCAATATTTCCGGTGGAACACTTGCGGGCTCGCCTTTGCTTTTAGGTGGTCTGGTTCGGGCGGCCGAAGCTGCGATTCAGTTGAAAGGTGAGGCAGGTGACCGGCAGGTGGCAAACGCAAAAACAGCTTTGGCGCACGGTGTGATGGGACCGGCTGGTCAGTTTCATTCTATAGCAGTGCTCGAAAGAGGTTAGGGGGGAATAATGAAAAAAAATAGAAATGTTGGCGTTATCGGTGTTGGACAGTCTAAATATTCCAGCCACAGAGAAGAGGTGAATCAACCGGAAATGATTCATGAAGCAGTGGTTGCGGCTTTAAACCACTCAGGAATCACGCTTGACGATGTGGATTGCATTGTGCATGGAAACATGGAGCTTTTTGAAATGGTTCATCAGCCGGATTTATGGCACACGCTTGGAACCGGTTCTTATGGAAAAGAAACGTTAAGGGTGACAACGGGTGGGACCACCGGTGCAACACTTGTCGCTGTCGCAGACCAGCTCGTGGCATCCGGACTTCATGATGTGGTTATGGCCATTGGTTTTGAGAAACTCCAGGAGGGCCACACCACAGGCGGTATTACCAACATGGCTGACCCGCTTTGGGCAAGACAGCTTCAGACCGGTGCCTTGACAGGAATGACCGCAGCAGATGTCATAGAAGAATTCGGTGAACAAAGAGCCAAAATGGCATCCATGAAATACAGAATTATCATGGACAAGCATGCCATGAAAAACGACAAGGCGCATAGAAGGCTTGGTCTGGAATTTGATCAGGCAGAGGATCTTGCAAAGAATTCACCCGCACTTGTTGGTGAACTCCGAATGATTCACATGTGTTCCCAGAGTGACGGTGCTTGCGTCATGATTTTCGCGTCAGAGGAAAAAGCGAAACAATTTTGCAAACAGCCGGCGTGGATCAAGGACCACGTTACCGTTCACCGTGAGGAATCCTTTTGTATATTCGGAGAACCAGACTATGTCACGTCACATAGATATGCTGCTGAAAAGTTGTTTGGCCGAAATGGCATCACCGATCCATTAAATCAGATAGACATGTTTGAGATGTACGATCCTTCAAGCTGGTGGGGATTGGACTGGATCAGGGAATTTTTGATGCTCGAAGGCGATTCGCATATAAAAATGATTGAGAATGGGGATATCTGCATTGACGGAAAATTTCCAATCAATCCGTCAGGAGGCGTTACGGCATCAAACCCAATAGGCGCAACAGCGATGGTTCGTGTGGCAGAAGCCGCACTCCAGATCATGGGAGATGCCGGTGAACATCAAATACCCAAACCAGTGAACCAGGCGATGGCGTCGGGTTTTGGAGGAACCATGTGGACGGTTCTCTTCCTTTTGACAAAAGACGTGCCCTGGTAAACAAGAATATATAATTATACGATCTCATGTTGAAAAACAGACTGGTTTACTCATAGGAGGAATCATGGATAATAAAGATAAGCCACTGGTCACAGTGGCAGATATTTTCGGCACAATGGAATCCCGTGTGAATCCTGAAGGCGTCCAAGGTGTAACCGCCAATTATGGTTATATCATTACAGGCGAAGGTGGCGGAGAATGGACCGTTTCAGTAAATAATGGAGATGTTGAAGTTAAAAATGGGATTCATAAACCTCAGGTCACGACCACCTGTGCTGCTGAAGACTGGATAGCCATCACGCTGGGCAAACTGGATGGCATGTCGGCATTCACTTCAGGAAAACTGAAAGTCGAAGGTGATCTGGGATTGTTGGGCAAGGCTGCCAAATTTTTTCACAAATATACACCACCTGTGCCCGAGGTTACAGTAGCAGACATTTTCGGTACCATGGAATCCCGTGTGAATCCTGATGGTGTTAAGGGTATAACTGCCAATTACGGTTATGTGATCACCGGTGACGGCGGCGGGGAATGGACCGTTTGCGTTGCAGATGGCACCGTAAAGGTAAAAGAGGGATTGCATGATCCCAAAGTGACGACGACCTGTCAGGATGAAGACTGGATCGCCATTACGCTGGGCAAACTGGATGGTATGACGGCTTTCAGTTCAGGCAAATTGAAAGTGGATGGTGATTTGGGGCTTTTAGGTCCGGCCACCAAGTTCTTTAAAAAATATGTACCGGCATCAGGCATGGAAGAAGAAGTCGGCGAAGAGTTGATTGTTCTCAAACAGATTCTTTCCCTTCCTCAGAAATTTTCCACTGGGAAAGTAATGGGCAAATTTTTAAACGCGTTGAAAGACAAAAAAATACTGGCCAACAAATGTCCCAAATGCGGCAGGCTTCAGCTTCCGCCGCGGGAAGTTTGCGCGATATGCGTTGTCAGGGCGGATCAATGGGTGGAAGTGGGACCGGAAGGTTCTATAGCAACACCGGATATCGCTTATTACGCCAGCCCTGATCCACTGACAGGAGAAAGCAGGGAAACCCCATATTGTTCGGCTCACTTTTTACTGGATGGATGCAAGGATCACGAAACACTCTGGCATGAATTAAAAGATGAAGATCTGCCCAAAGCAAAAAAAGGTGTGCGCGTGCGTCCCGTATGGAATGAAGAAAGAATTGGCGCAATTACAGACATTAAATATTTTGAAGTGATTGACTGATTTTTGTCTAAAATAAGGAGTCCTCATGAATATAGAAAAAGACAATCAATTTGTAATTGAAGGAAAACTGGCTCTCCCTTATCAGTATTTTTCAGGAAGAACCGGCAGCCGTTTTTTAATCCGTTTAAGAGATGACAAAAAAATAAACGGTTTGAAGTGCAATGCCTGCAACAAAGTGTTTGTTCCCCCCCGATCAACGTGTGAAATCTGTGGGGAAACCATCCAGGATAACTGGGTAGAAGTAAAAGATACCGGTACGGTAACCGGTTTCACCGTCGTTCGTTATTCGGAACCTCACCAACCTGTTAAAGCCCCTTATATTCTTGCTTTAATTAAGTTGGACGGTGCAGACACGCCTTTTGCACATATTGTGCAGGGAATAGCGATTGAAAACATGAAGGTTGGATTAAAGGTAAAAGCCAAATTTGCAGAAAAAACCACTTCAACGATCATGGATATCAATTGCTTTATGCCAGCAGGATAATCTGAAGGATAGACAGATTTGATGGAAGTTGCCGTGGGGGCATGGTTTTATTTTAAGAAACAGGAGATTTAATGGGATGATATTCGTTCAAGGACCAGGGTTTCAGGCCGCTTAATTAAATGCAGAGGCTTTCCTGAATGACAGGCGGCAGCCTTGACCGTACTTTTATTCCTTTTTTAAAGCAAATATTAAGGGGTGATTTCAATGGAAAAAACAATTAATGAGGCTTTCAGGAATCGCGTTAAAAAGTACAAGGGCAGGATTGCTATTGAAAAAAAGTTGAATGGAAAATGGGAGCAGGCCTCCTGGAACAAATACTATGAATGTGCAAGGGCTGTCGGACTTGCACTTCATAGAGAGAATATTCAAAAAGGTGATAAAATCGCCATTCTCTCCGAAAACCGGCTGGAATGGCTTTACACAGATATGGGGGCCCTGGGAGCAGGTATATGTGTGGTCCCCATTTACACAACGCTTCTATCAGATGAAGTTGAATATATTGTCAATCATTCGGAAGCAAAGGTCATTTTTGTTGAAAACCAGACGCAGCTTGAGAAGGCCCTTGCGAGCATCGGAAACTGTCCTGATCTGAAAAAGATTGTCGTCCTGAACAATGATACGGGTCGTGCTAAAAGCGACAAAGTCATCAGTTTTAAAGATTTTATCGAGCAGGGTACGCAGGTATACTTAAACAATCCCGACCTTTTTGAAAAACTTTCAGACGCTGTAAAACCAGAGGATCTTGCGACCATCGTCTATACATCCGGGACGACAGGTGTGCCCAAAGGAGCGATGATTAGCCATAATAACATTATGGCCGTTATTCGATCTTTGGAGGCGATTAAGCCCCAGTTTGCATATGAAACCGATCAGACAGTCCCTTTTCTTCCTTTGAGTCATGTCTTCGAAAGGATGGCAGGCCATTTTTACGGTCTGTATACGGGATTAACCGCTTCTTATGCAGAAAGCATCCAGACGTTTGCTGAAGACATAAAAGAAAAACGTCCAACAGTTGTACTTGCTGTCCCCAGGGTGTGCGAAAAAGTATATCAAAAAATATTAATGCAGGTTGAAAACCAGCCGAAATGGCGTCAAAAAGTATTTCACTGGGGATATGATATCGGTGTAACCATCAGTGAGCTTAGAGAAAAGAAAAAACCCATCCCTTACTTTCTCGATGTTAAATATAAAGTGGCATATAATCTTATTTTCAAAAAACTGGCCGAAGCACTTGGCGGCAGGGTTCGATGGATGACTGCTTCCGGCGCACCTACATCAAGAGATATTATCCTGTTCTTTAATGCCGCAGGCATTCAGGTCATTGAAGGTTATGGCATGACGGAATGTTGTGCGCCAGCCACCATGAGTAATCTTGAAGATTACAGAATCGGCACTGTCGGTAAGGCACTTCCCTTTGTGGATGTCAAACTAGATAAGGATGGTGAAATCCTCATTAAAGGAGAAAATGTATTTGCCGGTTACTGGAAAATGGAAACTGAAACCAAAGCGGCAACTACTTCTGATGGCTATCTGAGAACAGGTGATATCGGCGAGTTTGAAGATGGATTTTTAAAAATTACGGATCGCAAGAAGGATCTCATTATTACGTCAGGCGGAAAAAATATCGCACCTCAGAAAATCGAAGGTCTGTTTAAATTCGATCCGCTTTTTTCCCAGTTCATTGTGATTGGCGAAAGGAAAAATTATTTGTCAGCGCTTGTGAATATCAATCTTGAACAAGCCGAGTTGATCGCCAGGCAGGAAAATATAGCCTTTAGTAATCCAATGGACCTTCTGGAAAATAAACAATTCCTGTCCATTATCGACAAACGCGTGGCAGACCGGAATACCCATTTGGCCAAATATGAGACAATCAAGAAATACAGAATCATCAAAAAAGAATTTTCCCAGGAATCCGGCGAATTGACTGCCTCACTGAAAATGAAGCGAAACGTAATTTATAATATTTATAAAAGTGAAATTGACTCCATGTATGCATGATCTGTTCATGGATTCATGTGGAATTTGAGTTTTGACATCCTAACAAATAAGGCGAATTTTTAGCGAAAGGAGAACAGATGAGCCGGCGAGTTGCTGTTTGTGCTGTGGCACAGATAAAAAATGAGCCTGATATCTGGTACCAGCGATTTCAGGGAATGCTTCTAGAATGCTTTGAAGAACTTATAAAAAAAACGGGCGTTACGTTCGATATGGATAAGGGGATTCGGAATATTGTTACCTGTTCGGACGATGTGTTTGACGCCCGGACGATTTCTGATAGCGGTATGGCCGATGTTGTGGGCGCACACCTGAGAGGTGAGAAAAAATCAGCACAGAATGGCATCAATGCGTTAGGTTATGGCATGTCCATGATTCTTTCAGGGCATGATGATCTGGTGCTTGTAATGGGCCACTGCAAGGAATCTCAATCCGAAAGCCGTAATATGTGTACTAATCTGGCATATGATCCCTTTTATTTAAGACCTCTCGGGCTCGATTTTCTAAATGTCAGTGCGTTTCAGGCAAGGGAATTTATGAAGAAGTCCAATATTACGGACGAGCATCTTGCCAAGATAGTGGTTCGATCGAGAAAAAACGCTTCCAAAAACCCATTTGCCAGGGAAAATGGAAGCATTTCCGAAAAGGATGTCATCTCATCGCCATATCTGTCTGATCCGGTAAGAGAACTGCATCAATATCCGGTTACTGACTGGGCGGTAGGTCTTTTGCTGTGCTGCGAGGAAAGAGCGAACGAATTTACGGATAAACCTGTTTGGCTGACAGGCTTTGGAAATTGCATGGACAGCTATTTCCCCGGAGACAGAGAACTTACATCAAATTTTGCACTCAAAAAAGCCGCAGCCCGTGCTTACAAAATGGCAGGGGTTAAAGATCCCAAAACTGACATCGACCTTTTTGAACTCAATGATGCCATTGCCTATCAATTACCACTGTGGGCTGAAGGATTAGGGCTTGTTCCTGAAGGAGAGAGTGATTTATGGGTTGAAAGTGATGGTATGGACCGTCACCATGTCAACCTGTCAGGTGGCATGTTAAATGGTAACCCCATCATGCTGAGTGGTTTAGCGAGAGCTGTTGAGTGCTTCCTGCAGCTTCGGGGAGAGGCTGAAAATCGTCAGGTCGATGGTGTGAAGCGAGCACTCGCCCATGGAACGACCGGTGGTGCAGGGCAGCATCATGGTGTGATCATTTTAGAGAAGTAAGGGGGGGATAATGGGACACAGAAAAAAAAATAGAAACGTTGGCATTGTTGGCATCGGGGAAACCAAATTTTCCAGTCACAGGGAAGATGTCAACCAGCCTGAAATGATAAACGAAGCTGTTAGGGACGCACTGAATGACGCCGGACTTTCTATAGATGACGTAGAATGCGTGGTTCACGGGAATATGGAACTTTTTGAGATGATTCATCAGCCGGATTTGTGGCACACTCTGGGAACAGGCGCTTATGGAAAAGATGCCTATCGCTTGACGACCGGTGGAACGACTGGTGGAACCCTGGTCGCTGCTGCGGATAATCTGGTCGCGTCTGGTATGTACGATGTGGTTCTTGCAATTGGATTTGAAAAACTTCAGGAAGGTCACACAACAGGGGGCATTACCAATATGGCGGATCCCTTGTGGGCCCGAAAACTACAATCCGGAGCACTGACAGATTCTGCAGCTGTAAAGGTGATAGCTGAGTTTGGGGAAGAACGTGCAAAACGGGCTGCAATGACCTATCGAATCATCATGGATAAACATGCATGCCTCAATCCCAATTCACATCGGGCATTCGGTCTTGACTGGGATCAAATGGACGATCTTATAAAAAATTCACCACCCCTTATAGGCAACCTGAGATTGATCCATATGTGCTCTCAATCCGATGGGGCTTGCGCCATGATTTTTGCCTCAGAAGAAAAGGCGAAATCGATAACAGATAAACCCGTGTGGGTCAGAGATCATATATGCATTCATCGGGAAGAAACCTTGAACCTCTGCAATAATTATTATCCCAATCAAACGACCCATAAATTTGCAGCCGAAAAACTGTATGAAAGAAATGGTATTACAGACCCAGTGGAATATTTTGATGTTTTTGAAATGTATGACCCTTCGGCCTGGTGGGGAATGGACTGGATAAGAGATTTTTTCCTTCTGAAAGATGATGAGCACATCAAATTAATCGAAAACAAGGACATCATGATTGATGGTAAAATTCCTATCAATCCTTCTGGAGGTGTTATTGCCGCAAATCCGATAGGGGCGACAGCTATGGTAAGAGTGGCCGAAGCCGCAAAACAGATTCGAGGGAATGCCGGCCCCCATCAGATTCCCAGGCAGGTCAATCACGCGCTTGCTTCATCTTTTGGTGGTACAATGTGGACGATTCTTTTCATGCTCGAAAAAGAATTAAACTGGTAAGGGGGAAATCATGACTAAATATTTTGGCGTGGCAATAGATGACATCTTCAATTCAATGGCAGAAAGGTTCCGGCCGGAAGGAGCCGCAGATGTTGATGTGAAGGTGGGATATGATATACGAGAATTCGGGAAAAGGAAACTTGTTATCAGTAACAGGAAAATGTCATTGGAGAAGACGGATGACCTCTCGGATTGTAATGCCGTCATTAAGACAGATGAGAGAACATTCGTAGGCGTCACCGTCGGCAAGATCGAAACCATGGAAGCGATTATAGCCTTAAAATTCCGGGTAAAAGGTGATCAGGGCGTATTGGCGTTATTACCTCGGCTTTTTTTAAAACTCAGCACTCAGGAAAAGGATGTGAAACAGGAGCAGGAGTTGCTTGTTCTAAAAAAAGTCATATCTGTGAAACAGAAATTCGCCACAGGCCCTGTTATGGGTAAGTTTCTCAAAGGTTTGAAAGAGGAGAAAGTACTGGCTATAAAATGTCCCGAATGCGGAAGACTTCAATCTCCACCCAGAGAAGTATGTGCCATTTGCCGGGTCAAAAATACGGAATGGGTAGAAGTAGGCCCTGAAGGTGAACTTCGAATGCTCGAATACTGTTATTACGCCAGTCCCGATCCTTTGACAGGTGAAACAAGAGAAACACCATATGGTGCAATAGGTGTTCTTCTTGACAAATGTAAAGATGAAGAAGTATTCTGGCATCTCTTGAACCCTGCTCACCTGGATAGGGTAAAAATGGGGATTGTACTTGGCGAAAAGGTTATCAAAGGTACAAGACTCCGTCCGGTATGGTCCGAGAATAGAACCGGAAGTATAAATGATATCAAATATTTTGAAATTGCTGAATGAGGAGTAATGCCATGAAAAAAGAGAAAGATTTTGATATAAATAATTGTTATACGATATCAGGAAAATTGGCTTTACCTTATACATATTTTGCCGGCCGGACAGGAAGTACATTTATTACCCATATCCGGGATAATAAAAAAATCATGGGTGTCAGATGCAATCATTGCAATAAAGTCTTCATACCGCCGCGGCAGACTTGTGAAAAATGCTTGTCAATGATCAGTGATAATTGGGTAGAACTTGAAAATCAAGGTGAGATCCTGAACTATACGGTTGTGCGTTATGACGATAATCATCTACCTCGAAAAGCACCTTTTATTCTTGCAATGATAAAACTCGGAAAAGCAGATACTCCTGTCATTCATATCGTCGAAGGGATTTCCATAAACGATGTCAAAGAAGGATTAAAAGTCAAAGCGGTCTTTGCTGAAAAAACAACAAATACAATCCTTGATATTGATCATTTTGAACCGGTTTAGAAATTTTATGAAATTCATTAACTGTTTGGAGGAGTTAACTGCATGCCAAATTCATTAACATTTGAATCAGGTGAAGGAGAGGTCACATGGATTTCGATTTGACGAATGAACAGGAAATGATCCGAAAAGAAGTGCGAAATTTTGCCAAAAAAGAGGTGGCACCTATTGCACCTGAACTTGATGAAAAAGAGATGTTCTCCGTTGATCTAACAAAAAAAATGGGAGAAATAGGCCTTTTTGGCATGTTTGTGTCAGAAGAATATGAAGGTCAGGGACTTGATTATATCTCCTATATCATTGCTGTTGAAGAAATAGCCAGAGTCGACGGGTCACAGGCAGCAACAATTGCAGCCGGAAATTCATTGGGTATTGGCCCAATCTACTATTTTGGAACAGAGGCACAAAAAAAGAAGTATCTTCCCAAATTATGCAAGGGCGAAGCACTTTGGGGATTTGGGCTTACAGAGCCTACAGCAGGTTCTGATGCCGGCGGAAGCAAGACAACTGCCGTGCTGGATGGCAATGAGTGGGTCATTAACGGATCAAAGATTTTTATTACAAATGCGGCAAATGACATGACATTGGGTGTCACAGTCCAGGCCATCTCCGGTAAAAAGGAAAATGGAAGGCCTGAGTACTCCTGTTTTTTGGTAGAACCAGACACCCCAGGATTTAAAGCAGTGCCTATGCATAAAAAAATGATGTGGCGCGCGTCCAATACCGCGGAACTCTATTTCGACAATGTCCGTATCCCCAAAGATAATATTTTAGGCAAAAAAGGAGACGGATTTCATCAGATGCTTAAAACCCTTGATGGCGGACGCCTATCCATCGGTTCGATGGGTTTGGGTGGGGCTCAGGGTGCATATGATGCAGCGATCAAATATGCCCAGGAAAGAGTTCAATTCGGACAACCGATCAGCAAATTCCAGGCCATTGCATTCAAACTTGCAGATTGCGCCACGGAAATTGAGTGTGCGCGAAATTTACTATACAAAGCCTGCTGGCTCAGAAATAAAAAAAGACCTTTTGAGAAAGAAGCGGCCATGGCAAAACTCTATTGCTCTGAATTGATGGGCAGAGTGGCCAATCATGCTGTCCAGATTCACGGTGGTTATGGTTTGATGAAAGACTACGGGGTTGAAAGATTTTATCGGGATCAGAAACTGCTCGACATTGGAGAAGGTACGTCAGAAATTCAGCGCCTGGTTATATCAAGATATATTGGATGTTGATGATTAGTGGTTTAAAATAATCACAGGAGGCAAAAATGCAAGAAGATGTTCTCTTGATAGAAGAAAAAAATCAAGTGGCATGGATTACATTGAACAGACCGGATGTAATGAATGCCTTTAATTTCAGTATGCTGAATGCACTTAACCAAGCCATCGAGAACTTGAGATTTAGAAAGGATATCCGCGCCATCGTCATCACCGGAAAAGGTGAAAAATCATTCTGCAGTGGCGCCGATTTGAAAGAACGTGCGACCCTAAGCGACATGGAAGTAAAACGATTTATTTTTACCATCAGAAATTTATTTACATCGATCGAGTATCTGGGGAAACCTGTCATTTCAGCGATAAACGGTGTTGCATTTGGCGGCGGGCTAGAATTGGCGCTATCCACCGATATTCGGATCGCCTCGAAAACGGCCATCATGGGACTTACTGAAACCCGGCTTGCCATTATCCCTGGCGCCGGCGGCACCCAACGACTCCCCCGCCTGATCGGAAAAGGGAAGGCCAAAGAATTTATCTTTACCGGAAAAAGAGTCAGTGCGGATGAAGCGGAAAAGGTGGGCCTGGTGAATAAGGTCTGTGAGCCTGATCAGCTAATGGCAGAATGTGAAAAAATGACAGCCATGATTCTTGAAACAGGGCCAATTGCGATTGAACAAGCGAAATATGCCGTCAATCAAGGGTGTGAAACAGATCTTCACACGGGACTTGCAATTGAATCCAATGCCTATTGGATAACCATCCCAACTGAAGACCGACTGGAGGGGCTTGCTGCCTTCAGAGAGAAAAGGAAACCAGTTTTCAAAGGCAAATAAAGAAGATTTCTTAATTGATGACGTTACCTTCATGATCAACTCTTTACATGGAAAGAAAAGATGACAATCGAAAGCGACAATAGACAATTCTGGGAAAATGAAGAAAAAAAGCTTGATGACCGCGTTTATCAGGCCACATTTCCTGATGGCGAAAAAGGCGTTGAACGTCTTTTAAAACAGGGAAAACGCCCGGTTCGTGATTTGATTAACATGTTGATCGATCCGGGTACACAATACTACGAACTTTCCAGTATTGCCGGATTCGGTATGAATTATCCCGGCGTGGAGGATGTCCCCTGCGGCGGCGTGGTCACAGGGATCGGGAAAATTCATGGAAACTGGACCATGATCATCGCAAATGACAGCAGGGTGAAGGCGGGAACCTATTTCCCGATTACCCTTAAAAAGCATATCCGTGCCCAATCAATCGCAGAAAAATGCGGGTTGAATTGCGTGTATATCGCAGACTCCGGTGGTGCTTATCTTCCCATGCAGGCTGATGTGTTTCCAGATGACCAGCATTTCGGCACCATGTTTTACAATATGGCAAGAATGTCTGCCTTGGGCATGAAGCAGATTACGTTGAGTACGGGAGGAAATACCGCAGGGGGCGCTTATATCGTTTTTATGGCATGCCAGTCAATCATGATAGACAAGCAATCGTATTCTTTTCTAGGGGGGCCCCCGCTGGTTAAAATGGCCACAGGGGAGGAGATTTCAGCAGAAGATTTGGGCGGCGCAAAAGTTCATACCCATGTTTCCGGGGGCGCGGATCATTTTTTAAATAATCAGGAAGATGCCATTTTAAAGGTCAGGGAAATTCTTTCTCTTGAAAGAATAAAACAACCCCATTTTTTCAAGTATCAGGAAAGACCACCCCAGTTGCCCACAGAAGCCCTGTATGAGATGATGCCTGCCGCCATTCATCAGGCCATTGACGGAAGGCTTTTTTTGCAGGCGATTTCAGATGACGGGTATTTCATTGAATATAAAAAAGATTATGCAAAAGGAAGAGGAGACAATATCCTTGCCGGAAAAATTCTTTTAAAAGGGATGCCGGTTGGCGTGATCTGTTCGAATTCCGTAGGTATTATTTTTTATGAGGCAGCCAGAAAAGCTGCCGAGTGGATTGTCAGATGTTCACAGGAGAAAATTCCGCTTCTTTTTGTCCAGAACTCACCCGGATATATGGTCGGTTCCGATTCCGAGCATATGGGAATCGGAAAATACGGATCAAACATGGTTCGGGCTGTATCCTGTGCCCAGGTGCCGCGCATTCAGATTGCTATCGGCCCTGACAACGGCGCGGCAAACTATGGCATGTGCGGCAGGGCCTATAAACCTCATTTTTTGTTTACGACCATGCGAGGCAGGACCTCTGTCATGAGCGGAAGAAGTGCGGCAGGTGTTCTTTTATCCATTGAAGAGAAAAAAAGAGCATCTAAGGGTAAACCCATGACCGAAGATGAAAAAAATTCGTTTAAACAAAAAATGATCGATAAATATGACGGTGAGGCGCATCCGTTTTATTGTGGTGCGCGTCTTTTGAATGACCGGGTGTTGAAATTTTCGGAAGTTCGGGACTGGTTGTCCATGGCGTTTGAAGTGAGCCTGCTAAAACCTATCGGAGAACCTGCTTTTGGCAATTTCAGATTTTAGAATGATAAAAAATAGTTTTTTATGAGGAGGTGCCATTTACATGACAGAACAAAATTACTGGAAAATTTTTCCCAAAATGCCTAAAAAGGTAACTATTGGTGATATAACCATCCGTGATGGATTCCAGCATGAAGAAAAATTTATTTCTACTCGTGCCAAAAAATTCTATCTTGAGGAACTCATATTTGCCGGTTGCAGGTATATAGAGGTCACCAACCTGGGCAATCCTTTTCTGATGCCTCAATTTGAGGATGCAGAAGAACTCCTCACCCATTTGAGAAGCGATCAATTCAAAAAAAGATGCAAGAATAAAGGTATCAATTACGATGATATTTGTCTGACGGCGATTACCATAAGAGAACCTGCCGTTGAAAGAGCCATCCAGCTTAAACAAAAAGGCATTGGTCCGGATCGTATTTTGATGATGGTTTCAACCGAAGAGCAACACCATTTCGCCAATTCAGGAACCACACTTCCGGATTACTGGAAGGAAGCGGAGCGATGTATTAAAAAGGCAAGTGATGCCGGTATCAAGATGTGCGGAACGGTGAGCACGATCTGGGGAAGTCCCATAGGCGGCGCCACAGATTTAAAAGACGCGGTAGAATTTACTAAAAGATGGCTGGAAATAGGTGCCCATGATATTGAGCATGCGGATCATGATGGAAGTGCTTCAGCTCCTGACGTATATCGATATTTCTCCATGATATTGGATGAAATTCCCGATCCCAGACTTCATATTGCCCATTTCCATGAAACCAAAAGGGTCGCATCCGCATCCGTGCTTGCTTCGCTTCAGGCAGGTATCATGAATTTTGAAGCCACTTTAGGCGGTCTTGGCGGACAGCCGGCCAATTTTCTGGATGATTCCCCCACCAAGGGAACGGGAGATTATTATTATGATGACCCCAGGTATGTGGGGTTGATCTGCCTCGAAGATACACTGGTTCAAATTGATGAAATGGGCATCGAACACGGTTATGATGTGGATCGTATCCTGTGGCTGGGCAAACAGATGGAAAAGACCATTGGCAGACGGCTTCGGTCGGAGGCCATGATAAACGGCCGGACACTAAAAGAAGGGCATATGAAATATGCAAGACCCGGACTGGCTAAATTGAAGAAAAAATTCAATGAAGAACCAGGTCAGCTTTTGCCTAAAGAATGGGGGGCAAAGGCACAGTTACCTGAGAAACTTAAAGCCAAGTAGTAGAGATT
This sequence comes from Pseudomonadota bacterium, assembly GCA_018816735.1. GTDB lineage: Bacteria > Desulfobacterota > Desulfobacteria > Desulfobacterales > JAHIVH01 > JAHIVH01. Next base: position 173,544 of record JAHIVH010000013.1, read on the forward strand.
TAAAAAGTTACCGGAAATTGCTTGATTAACGAATAATAAATAAAAGGAATTCCAAAAATGGCAAAAGATTTATACTTTACAAAAGATCATGAAATGGTCAGAAAAGCAGTCAGGGATTTTGTAAACAAAGAGATCAACCCGAATGTTGATGAATGGGAAGAAAAGGGATTTACACCACTTCACGATGTGTTTAAAAAAATGGGAGAGCTTGGTTTTCTAGGTATCCGTTATGACCAGAAATATGGTGGTGAAGGATTGGACTACTGGTATGAACTGGTTTTCCTGGAAGAAATAGCGAATATCAAATGCGGAGGTGTTCCGCTTGCCATGATGGTGCAAACCAATATGGCCACGCCTGCCATCGATGAATTCGGAAGCGAATACCTGAAAGAAAAGTATCTGAAAGCAGCCATCCAAGGCGATATGGTGGCAGCTATAGCCGTCACGGAACCGGATGCAGGATCAGATGTGGCAGCATTGAAAACAACGGCTAAGCGCGATGGCGATCAGTATGTTATAAACGGCTCAAAAACCTATATAACGAATGGCACCCAGGCGGATTTTTTAACCCTTCTTGCAAGAACAAGCGACGATCCCGGATACCATTGTTTCAGTTTATTCGTTGTCCCCACAGACCTTCCTGGATTCAGTGTCAGTAAAAAACTGGACAAACTGGGTATGCGAAGCAGTGATACGGCAGAATTGTTTTTTGATAATATGAAGATCCCTGCTGAAAATTTAATTGGAAAAGAAGGGGAGGGATTCATTCAACAGATGCAACAGTTCCAGCATGAACGTTTTACGGCGCTGCCACTTGCCTATGCCTGTGCTGAGAATATTATCAAAGAGACGCTTGACTATTTACGAAAAAGAATTGTTTTTGGAAAGCCACTCATTGCAAAACAGGTTCTTCGTCATCGAATCGCAGAATGGATGGCAGAGATCGAGTCATTAAGACAGTTGACGTATCACATCGTTAGAATGAAAATGGCGAAAATGGATGTATCAAAAGAGGTTTCAATGGGCAAACTCATTGCTGCCAATGTCCTTCAAAAGGTAGCAGATGGGTGTCTTCAAATGTTTGGTGGAGCCGGATTTATTAATGAAATGTTGATCTCACGGTATTTCAGAGATTCAAAATTGATATCTGTTGGGGGCGGTGCAAACGAGGTCATGAGAGAAATCATTGCCAAAATGTCCGGGTTTTAACCGATTCCGCTGTCAAAATCATTGTTGGGGAAAAAAAGGGGGGTGACGTTTTGCCTCCCTTTTTTTTATACGGGCTTAATGACTTCTTTTCTTTCTGTGTTATATGTTGCCAATTTTTCCTCGTTAAGCCTTCCCAGAGATATTTTGAGATTTTCATTTCGGCTTTCTGCCATTCTGAACCAGTTAATGACCTCCTCCATCAGGTTTTCTTCGCCTACACCTTTGCTTCTTTTCGTTTGACCCAGGGAATTATCCATATCTCCGGAATTGATATACGTCCACATATCATCTTTTTTCGATATTATTCCGGTATGACCTTTTGTAGGTGTTGAAAATGAAAGAATTTGTCCTTTTTCAAGCATTGGCTTGAGCTCATTTATAATTTCCATTGCCTGTTTTTCAGAATTGTTGACTTTATGAATCGATTTTGAATAAATATTTGATCCAGAAGCTTTTATTAGCCCTTCTCCATTAAAATATGCATTGATGGGCAAACCGTTTTCCATGGCCATTTTTATCAATTGATGCCCCAATCCTCCGGCCCCCTGATACTTAATGCCTAATTTTTTTAAACCTTTGATAATCAGCTCATAACAATTGATATCATCATAGTTTTTTCCAAAATACGGTTTTACCGCATCCACAAGTTTGGCCGAAAAAGTATCACCGGATACGTTTTCATCAACAGATGGTTGCATGGCACTGAAAGCACTTGATGGGGAAGATTGATTAATCTGTTCGCTGCTGTTAATCATACTACCCCACACCAGTTCTTTGGTTTCAGGATTGATATATATCTTTGTTCCCGCAAGCATCCTGTTGTAAGGTTTATCTTGATTGATGTTGTTATAGATGATTTTCCAGCATTCTTTCCCATAAATCGGATTTTTGATAAGCACATTTGAAACAGTCGGATCATTTTCTGTAAGTTCACCTATCATCACCAGGTTTTTTTTATCAATTGATTTTTCAGGGAGCATATCTGTCTTTTTTGAAGCCTGTATTGTATTTTGAGCTTCGTTTTTATCAAGAAGCTCCTGCTCTAAAATATCTGAAAAGCCGTAATCACTTTTTGTGCTGCCAGGAGCTGTATAAGCGCGCGCCAGCATGATGTTCTCATTAATCAGCCTTGTTTCCATAATATCCTTCTTTTATTTCACGTAATGACATTCCCTCTCTTATGTTTGCAAACGCTGTCATTTAATGCACGTTATATCAAATTCCCAAAATGTGCGCGGCGTTAGATGTCTTGAAAAAAATACAAAACATATCAAATCGTATGCCTACCTTTGCCGCATCGCTGATTACCATTGTTCATTTCCTACTATAGCAATTGTCGTACCAAAATTTTCAGAAGTGCTCAGACATCGCCACATTTTAAGAAAAATTCATTAACGATTGAAGAAATTATTGGCTTTCACAGGGTGACGCTGGCTGAAAATATGTTTTAGGCAAAAGGAAGTTTGAAATGTGACATTTATTTGACTCTGTCAAATTGAATTATTGAAAGATTTTTGACGCTTAAAAAAACGCACACTGGTCTGAATTCAAATATTTTCTGATAATTGTAAATTGAAAGATGAATATTTTTTGACTTACCGTATAAAGGCGACTATATAAAGGTGTTATGAGCTATATGCAGGAAAAATTGAAATGCAGATGCGGTTCCTCGGATATTTTGTTTGCAGTCAGAAAAGGCAAAGCCAAACATCCAGAGGTTTTCTGTAAAAAATGTCTTCGATTTTATCAAAATGAAACAAATAGACCTTCCAGAAAAAGATTAAATAAAGAAAAAAAGAGTGACCTCTGAATCCCGCAGAAGTGATTGTGTGGTGATGTGGGCAAGACACTTTTCCAGGATTGGATTATCGATCTTTGGTATTGCCCAACGAGGTTTCGGCTTAACCTGAGAATCCGAAATGTTTATATTTTGGAGAGAATCCTAAATTTTTCTGCCAGTCGACCGAAAATATTAAAAGGCTGTTATCAAAAAATAGCCGGAATATCGAAAATGAATAACCAGGGGGCTGGATGAAACATATATCCATTTTTATACTGACATACATGCTTATATCTTTATCTGCAATCTGTTTTGGCGATGAGGTCGATTTTAGAAAAGTTAGGTGGGGAATGACAAAAATAGAAGTCATTTCAAGTGAGGATTTAAAACCGGAATCCTTTGCAGGCCCAAGTATTACTTACCGGACGCTGCTGTTAGGAAAAGAAATGTATCTGATCTATGAGTTTATCGATAATAAACTTATAGATGCAGTATATCTGTTTCTTGCAGAAACTGAAAACGACTATACAGAAATAGAACGCATAATATCAAAAAAATATGGAGAGCCCATTTCAAAAAGAAATACCGGGATTACAGATTTTTATTATAAATGGGACACGCCACTGACTGAAATCCTGCTCCAGCCCGACAAAGGAAAGACCTGTCGGGTGGAATATTTCAGTAAAAAATTGAGAAAATACCGGTTAAAGCAAGAAAAGCGGCAATCTGTTAAAAAAGAGCAAGAATTGCTGAGCCAGTTTTAATCGTTCCAATCTTTATTTGAATTCATATACGAGAAAGAATTTTTGCTAGTAAAAAAATCGCGATTTTATTTTCAAAAGCAGACATTTTTTTGTGATCGACGTTTACTTTTTGAGTAACATGCTTGCGACATGCGAAAAGCGGGATTTAAAACATATTCGGTAAGAAAATGTGGTAGATCAAAATCATCTTTCGCTCAGTTTTGGCTGTCAGGATAAAACAATTGAATTATTATAATATTGAAATATTACATAATTCTTTTTATAGGGCCGCCTTTACGTCGTCGAATAACATTACCGGAAACGGTCTTTATCAGTCGTTTTTCAGGTTTGGAGTTGCCTATTTGGCTTTCTTTGATCAGGTCTTTTAGTCTGGCTTCGAGTTCTTCTTTTTTTGCGATGTCCATTGTGTTCCTTTTTTTTCGTGACTGTGAGTTAATTTTTTAATATTTTTAAACAGTTACTGAATATTGTATCGAACTGTTCAGTTATTTTATATAGTTTGCCGGTTTCAAAAGGTCAGATAAACCGATCGTACTGAAATTGCTCCGGATGATATAGTCCGTAATCGGATTCCGATTGAGCATTAAGCTAATTTTCTATGGGGTTTTACGAGGTAATTATTTATTCTGGTTCCTGCTTTAGTGACCTAATAGGAAACCTATACTCATCAAACTCTATTTTTAGCTCTTGAAAGAAAAACATGTAGTCGAAATATTATGGGTTGTCAATAAAAATTTTTTATTTTTTTGTTATCGGTATACATGAATACTGCAGATGTTTTTGCAAGATAATCATATTTTGTGATTGACTATTACTGGTACAATACCTACACTGGAGCCGTCCTTACAAAGCATTGCCAAAGCTTTCTTGAATAATATATCTGCTTTTCACTATATGAATAATGGGTGCGGGAGAGGAAAAAAATCATGATTAAAAAAAGCGAGTATTTTAAAACGCTTTGTAACGTGAGCCGTGCATTTGGCACAACAAAAGAAAAAGAGGTGCTCCTCGATATGATCGTAAAAGGTGCCATTGACACCATGGGGGGGAAAGCAGCCTCTCTTTTTCTTGAAGATGAAAAAAAAGGCGTGTTCGTCACTGTCTCTCAGGCAGGGTTATCTGAAAATTATATTCATTCTGATTTTATTCATTCCAAACGTGAAGTCGAAGGTATTTTAGAAGGCGGTTTTCTTGTCTTTTACGATGCCACATCTGATTTAAGGCTTGACAATAGAGATTTGAAAACGGCAGAAGGGATCAAGTCAATTCTTGTTGTCCCTGTTCTGGTAAGGGATAAAGCCATTGGTGTTCTGGCATTGTATACGGCTGAACACAGAAATTTTGATAAAGATGAAGTGAATTTTTTAAGCGCTATGGCCGAACAAGGGGGCATGGCAATTCAAAATGCCCGTCTTGGTGAAAGAATAAGAAAAAATTCGGAACTTTTTCACAAACTTGCTTCCGGTCTTAATTCGTGCATGGATGTTCATAAAATTCTTGAAATCATGGCTGAAGACATGTGCAAGGCGCTTGGAATGATTGGCGCTACAGTAAGAATCGTAAACGAGAAAAAGAATACAATTGATTTGGTGTATGATTATGGATTAAGTTCATCGTTTATTGAAAAATGCCCTGCGGCAATCGAAGATATTGAAAAAGATGCATTGAGCGGGACAACAATTATTATTAATAATGTCTACATCGACGACAGAGTTAAACATAAAGAAGACATGACCCGGGAAGGTATAGTGTCCATGCTTTGTGTGCCGGTGAGATCGAGAGATAAAGTTATCGGTGTCATGAAAATGTATTTTGGCGTTGAAAGGCAGTTCCCGGAAGATATCATTATGCTCGTGAATGCAATCGCCCATCAGGGAGGATTGGCCATTCAGAATGTTTCCATGCAAATTCTGTTGAAGCAGGAAGCCGGTCTTGATGTAAACGGTATTGCCATTGATACGTCGTTGTTTGAATAAGGAAATGAGAAATGAACGGATTATTGGTCAGATGGCTTGTATTGACATGTGCCATCCTTGTAACTTCATATATTTTTGATGGTATTTATGCCAGTGGTTTTTTTTCCGCTTTTTTTGCGGCAGCTGTGTTGGGTATTTTTAATGCTGTTTTAAGACCGATTCTTTTAATTATTACGCTTCCTATCAATATCCTCAGTTTAGGGTTATTCACTTTTGTAATTAATGCCATGTTGTTGAATATGGCTGGCATTATACCTGGATTTGAGGTTCGTGGTTTTTGGACGGCTGTTTTTGGATCGCTTACGATCAGTATTGTGAGTTGGGTCCTTAATGTCTTTATTAACGAGAGAGGGGCTGTCGGCTATATTGACCTTAACAAAAAAGGCAATGCCCAGTGGGAGTAGCAAAAATACAGGTACGGAAGGCTGTGCTTAACCCTGAAGAAGATGTTGAGCCGGGGGAAGATTATAATAGATAATACGGGTAGCCTGAATTTCCGGTTTCAAATATCTGAATGGAACGTTTCATTCCTGTATTGCCGGCAAACGACAAGTTCATTTTTTGCAATATACAGGGAATAGTCTGAAACTGAAAATTCAGGCTCCGCCCATAAGCAACAGTTCCTGAATGTCTTTTAAAAATTCCAGAGGAGCTTTTTTAATTAACAGGCGTTCATCTCACTGCCATTTTAAATCTAATTTAAGGCGTCTTTTAAAGCCTTGCCAGGCAGAAACTTAGGTGTGTTCCGGGCAGCAATACTAATTTCCTGACCCGTCTGCGGATTTCTACCTTTTCTTGCATCCTTGTGAACGGATTTGAATGTTCCGAAACCAACCAAGGTCACGCTTTCATTTTTTTTGAGAGCGTCCGTAATGGATGAGATCATGCAATCAACAGCGGCTTGGGCTTCTTTTTTGGTACCGACAACTTTTGCGACTTCGTTAACAAGATCACCTTTATTCATAAAGTGTCTCCTCTCCATAAAAGGTTTGTAATGTCTGGCAACTATAACCAGTGCTATCGAATATTCTTTAACGGGAAAAAAGAATTTTCTTTTGTATATATCATCCGTATAGAAATTGCTTCATTATTCACGCATAAAGTCTTTTTCTGACCGCTTCTCTTTTATTTCAGGCAAAAGTGTGTTCTTTGCATGCATTTAAGATAAAAGGAACAGCAAAAAAGTAATAGACTAACTTAACGAAAAAAGTTCGACATATATTCATTATTTGGTTTTAATGGTTTAATGGGTTTTGGTCTGAGAATTAAAGGACCAAAAGACAGCTTTTATTAACAATGCCCCCTGTGCTGCAACACAACCTACTTTTTCCATCGTCTTGTGTCAAGTAATTAATCTTGACACATCTATAAAAAAGAAAAAAATTACTCGGAAACACTGACAGGTACTATAGATACTCCTATAAAACCGCCTTGCAAAACAACTTCAAAGATTTCTCCATCCCTGCTAACGGACATCCTTATATTTTCCGCGCCCGTTTTTTCCTGAACTTCACGAATAAGCATTTCTGGGTTTTCTATAGTGACACCATCATAATCCAGTATAATATCACCTTCATGAACACCCGCATTGTCAGCCTGAGATGTTTTGACAACACGTACGACTTTTACCGCTGTGGATTTTGATTCATTATCTTCTTCTGAATCTTCCGAGGAGGTGCCGTTGTCTTTCTCCTCAAAACTATTCGGTGTCGGTCTTTTGAACATTTGAGAAATCATTGAATGTTTTAAGAACGGGTCTGTGGGATTTTCCGCCATGTCACTGGTTTCAGGGATGGATTGAATTTCAGATGTTTCCCCAAGAACAAAGTTTAGTTTCGATTCCCTGACAACGGCAATACGGTATAACTTATCCCCTTTATATTCGAATGCATAGCTTGTTTCACCCAGATGCTTTAGCAATGATTTAAATGCATGTTCAATGGCGGTATTGTTAATTCTAAAAGAGAACGTGTCTTCTTTTCTGTATTCAAGCCCTTCAATTTGAATACCGGAATTGTTTTTTATGCTGGTGATCAAATCGTTGATTGTCGCATTTTTGGCAAGTATGGATAGTTTATTGTTTTGTAAAGTGATATCCATGACAGCGTTAAAATTTTTGGCAATAATATCCGGGCAGTCAAATATGATAGCCCCCATAATAACGCATAAGCAAAAGAGCGGAAAAAGCGTATGTTGTTTTCTTTTAACCATTTTATTTTAATCAAAAAATATGGCGAGCCAGATTGTATTTATATTCGAATCGGTCCATTCGACCCGATGTTTGTTTCCAGAAGGGATAAAAAGATAGTCACCCGCTTTTAATACAATGATATCATCTTGATTATCAAATAGCATACCGGCGCTTCCCTGAAGAACAAGAACCCATTCATTTTGTTTTTGATCATACCAAAACCCTTGAGGAGAGCATTGCCCATTTGACACAATTCTTTCTATTTTCAAATGGTCTGATTTAAGAACTTCCTGAAACAGTTCTTTGTCAATTTCCTTTGGAATACCTGTGAAAATATTTCTTTCAGGTTTGATGATATGTTTTAAAACATCATCGTTCATTTGTCTATTGGCAGTATGTTGCAGGTTTTGGTTTTAGGATCATACATAAGAACAGCCCGACCCTTATCGAGCTGTTCTTTCACGCGAGCTATTTTGGTCTCAAATGGTGTTTCGACATGTGCGGAATCCGGGCCATCTCTGGTAACAAATTGAATGATTACTCCTCTTAAAGCCTCTGACGTCAGTTGATTATGGGGAATTTTAATTGCCATTTACAAGATCTCGAAGTTTTCTCGAGCATCTGAATGTAGTGACGCGTCTTTCCGGCAGAACCATTTCGGAATTTGTTGCAGGATTTCTTCCTTTTCGTTGATTTTTTTCTTTGACACAAAATTTCCCAAACCCGCTTACTAGAACATCCTCGCCGTTTTCAAGGGTTTGTTTTATAATTTCAAGAAGTGTCTCAAGAACCTCTGTGGCTTCTTTCTGTGAATATCCCAGATAATCCTGAATTCTCGTGACAATATGTGTTTTTGTAAGTGACATGGTATCGTAGCTCCATCAACAATTATTCGTTTCCAAAACAAGAAAAATCTAACACTATTTTAACCACAGTTTTATTTTTATCTGCGGTGTAACTGTCTTACCGGCTGGAATGGATGATCTTTCCGATTTAATCGGCTGAAATTATACCCAAAAAAAGGATAAGTCAAGTATTTTGGGCATTTATTCAAAGAATTATTTATTTTTAGTTCAAATTGTTTATAATATTTGATCTGTAATTGAAATCCGGGTTCATTAAAAGCAATGTAACTATTTTTTATTATTAATTATATCGTTCCAATAATTTTCTTTGTATGCATTTGACCAACTTGAAAGAAATTGATTTATATGAGACCTATACTTTATCTTGCACCCATTAGAGGATACACCCATTCCCTTTTCAGAAACATTTATAAAGCACATTTCGACGGTTTCGATTTTGCTATCGCACCATTTATAACCACCATGGGAAGTCACCGTATCAGCCCGAAACACATCCGGGATATTCTACCGGAAAATAACGCCGGATTTCATCTTGTTCCTCAAATTCTTAGCAACGACCCTGAAGGCTTTATCTGCGTGGCTAAAAAACTGTATGATCTGGGCTATGAAACGGTAAACTGGAATCTGGGCTGCCCATTTCCTATGGTTGCCAAAAAAAAAAGGGGTTCTGGCCTGCTTCCATTTCCTGATCTTGTGCGGTTCATACTGGATCAGGTATTGGCACGTATTCCAAATCAATTGTCAATCAAGACCCGTACGGGAATGAATACCCCTGATGAAATTTTAACGCTCATGCCGGTTTTCAATCAATATCCTTTACAAGAGCTTATCATTCATCCGAGAACAGGCATTCAAATGTATCAAGGCTCGGCAGATTCTGATGTGTTTGCCATCTGTCTTGAAAATACCCATCATCAGATAGTGTATAATGGTGATATTAAAAATTATGAAATTTATAAAAAATTATCTTCCAGGTTCAATACAGTAAACAGATGGATGATAGGTCGAGGGGCAATCTCTGATCCTTTTCTGGCATCAATGATTAAAACCGGAACAGATGACTGTGTGGACAAAGCTCAAAAATTTAAAGTCTTTCATGATGCGCTTGTTAACGCATTGGTTGAAACCCTTGATGGCCCTTCTCATGTGCTTGATAAGATGAAAGGCTACTGGTCCTATTTTTATCTGTCCTTTCAAAATGGGCAGAAACTTTTCAAACAGATCAGGAAAATAAACCAAATAGATTCATACATGGATAGACTGTCTCTTTTTTTTGAAAAAGAAGCAAAATGGCAGTCATTGGAAGAGGGTTCATAACAAATTGAAAATTAATTTGCCGCGGCACTCTCCTTTTGTGTGCATGATACATTTGTCAACCACAGGTTCGATGCGGAAACTGATCTGTAGAGCGTGCAGCCAGCTTTCAATCCGGTGAATGACACCGCATTCGTATTGATCGATAACGCCAAGCCTGCAAATACCCTTGTATGCAAAACAGTTATCTTTTTCGAATGCCCATTGGACAACGTTTTTTTCCGGTGAGATAAATTTGAAATGCATGAATCTTGCGGCGACGATATCCATGGCGCCATTCATAAAATCAACAAGATCAACAAACGACGTAAAGGGTTTATCCTGAAACCCCAAGGCTTTTTTTATACGCATGGCTTCGATGGTTGCCATCGATTTAACGGCAGCCCTGTTAATTTTATTGGTTTTTTCAATGCCAACTTCTTCAAGGGAATGGTAAAACCACATGGCGTCATGCGTAATCCAGCCTTTGCTCAATAGTTCTTTGATATCCAATTTGTCAATCCTGGAAAGCGCATTCATGGTGTTCCTCCTTAGGTGAAAAAGTATAATATCAGATACCCAGGGATGACCAGCATGCCTCGGTCAGATATTGGGCGGCTGTTTTTATATCCGTCGTTGCCTTCCCTGAAATATATAATCTTACAAATTCCTGGCACGGTCCCATCAGAACCGAAACAAAGATATCTTTGGGAAAACGCCTGAGAAGGCCTGCTTCGATATGCCCCCTGAACCATTTGGCCATAGCGCTGAAAAAATCGGCGTTCAGCAGCGCCATTTCTTTTTCGGTTTCCCCCATAAATTCAGCATAGCGTTTTTGAAACAGAAATTTTGCCCAGTCAGGATGGTCTTCGACCCATTTGATGTGATTGTAGATAATTGCAAATATACCGTCCCTGGGTTTTTCCTCGGCTTCAAGGGCACGCATGATTATGCCTTGATAATGGCGTATGCCTTCAAGATAAACGGCTGCCGCCAGTTTTTCCTTGCTTTTGAAATGATGATAGACGCTACCTGTACTTGCACCCGCTTCTTTACAGATATCTGTGATGCTTGTTTCCGTAAATCCTTTTTCCGTAAAAGAGGAAAGGGCGGCAGCCAGGATTTGCTGTTTTCTGTTTTCTGTGCCTGAATGTGTTGTGTTTAATTTTTTCATTGTAGAACCATATTTTAGAATTAAATTATAGTCAAGCAATATTTTCAATTTTACCTGTTTTTATAAGAATACCGCATTGTTCACAGCGGTATTGGACTTTTTGGTTTTCGACTGATACGGTTTCAAAATCTTTATTTCGTTTGCCTTTTTCTTCCAGGCATTCCGGGCAAAATCCGTTTTGAAGTTCATCGTTCGTCAGCACCAGATGACAGTGAAGACATCTCAGCCGGTCCTTTATCGGCGCAATCATAACCAGTTCCTTATGTCTGCAATGGGCCACTGATCAATTATCCTTTAAAATCGTCGTTTTGTTAAATGTGATGGGAAAAGTCCATATAATGAGATGCCTGTCAACCGGAACACGGTCTGAGCAATAAGAAAGACGGCTCATATCTGCTTTTTGTCCACCAGTACATGGGATAAAAAATCACGGATTGTTTCCGCTGTATCCATGGTCAGCACGTGTTCAAGGATATTTCCCATTTCCTTCTGTTCCAGATTTCTTATAAAATGCTTTACCTGAGGAATCGATATGGCGTTCATGCTGAGACATGTGGCACCCATTGCCACAAAAAGGGCGACACAATTCAGGTTGGTTGCTGCTTCACCGCATATGCATACAGGCTTGCCGTGTTTTTGGCAGGTATGGATAATATCCTTTACAGATGTGATCACAGCAGGATGAAGGGGATGATAAAGATGGGCCACCTTTTCGTTATTCCTGTCCACGGCAAGCAGATACTGAACCAGATCGTTTGTGCCGATGCTGACGAAATCCGCATATTTCAGAAGTTTATCAAGAATAAGGGCAGCGGCAGGCACTTCTATCATGATGCCGGTATGGATGGCGTCATCAAAGGGTATTCGGGTATTTTTCAGATGGGTTTTCTCTTCTCTTATAATATCATTTATTTTTATAAGTTCGCTTACGGTCGTGATCATCGGAAAGAGAATCCGGGTAGGCCCAAAAGCCGATGCCTGAAGAATGGCTCTGATCTGTTCCCTGAAAATGCTTTCCTCATCCAGGCTGAATCTTACAGAACGCCATCCCAGAAAAGGATTTGCTTCCTTGTCGTAATCAACGGAAGGCATTAATTTGTCACCACCCAGGTCAATTGTCCGGATGGTCACGATCTTCCCATCTGCTTTCTCAATGATTTTTTTATATAATTCAAATTGTTCGTTTTCAGTTGGAAACGATTTTCTGATGAGAAAGGGAAATTCTGTTCGATAAAGTCCCACAAAATCCGCGCCATATTTCCGGATACCCTCAATATCCGATAGAAGACCGATATTTGCGCCCATTTGAACATGATGGCCATCTATGGTCACGGCGGGTTCGTCTCTCAATTTGTTCAGTGTTTTAAACTGGTCCAGTTTGTATGCTTCCATACGCTGGTATTCCAGTTTTATTTCTTCAGGCGGGTTTTTAAACACAATCCCGGATGTCGCGTCCATGATGACATAATCATTTTCGGATATAACCTGGAGCAATCCTTTTACCCCAATGATAATGGGAATTTCAAAGGACTTTGACAGGATGACCGTGTGAGATGTGATGCCGCCTTTGGCAAGTACGATCCCCTTTAAATGGGTCTGATTGATATTGATCATATCAACCGGGGAAAGGTCTCTGGCAAATAGAATGGTATCTGTTTCAAAGATTTCTGAGGATCGGCCCGTGTCCCCCAGAAGATGCGAAAGAACTCTTTTTCCGATATCTTCAATATCAGCGCCCCGGTCACGGAGATAGGGATCTTCTAATTTTTCAAAGAACCGGATATAGGAAAGGACTTCCTTTTTTAATGAAAATTCGGCTGAGGAACCTTCCTTAATATGGTTAATTATTTTCGATTTAAACGATTTATCGTTAAGGTACATGAGGTGCGCTTCGATGATAGCGCTCTCTTCTCCGGATAATTCAGTTGTTTTTTTCATGATTTCATGAATATCCTTGGCACTCTTCTGCAAAGCGTTTTCAAATCGATTGATTTCATGATCCGGATCACTGAAAGGCCTGTCATCAATCTGATCAAACCCCATACTCCCTTTGAAAAGAAAGGCCTTGCCTTTTGCAAATCCGGAGCCTGATGAAATCCCTCTCAGGAAATTTTGCGGAACCTTATCCTTTGTAGGTTTTGTCATAGCGGATAGATTGTTTTTTTTCTTCAGATCCGCCATGATGCCTGTATAGGCAACGGTTGATGCAATTTGTGTCGCCAGGTTCATAAAAAAGGGAATATCCTTTTCCGAAATGGTGTTGTCGTGAATGGTCTGGATAACCATGACACCCAGCAATTTCTGATGATAAACAAGGGGAAGCCCCATGAATGTTTTATAAATTTCCTCACCACTTCCCCGGTAATATTTATATCGGGGGTGAGATGACGGATCGACGACAAAAACAGGCTGAAGGGTTTCAAGAACAAGACCTGTCAATCCTTCATTTTTTTTCATGGAAATGGCACCCACCGAACTCTTGGTCAATCCCTCCGTGGCGCGCAAGACCAGCTCAGCGTTCCCAGGCATCAGTTCGTAAACCGAACACACGTCCACGTGATATGCCTCTTTGATACATGTAACAATAGCATCGATCGATCTGTCCGGATTGTCCGATCTCGCTATGATATCCAGTATTTTTTCAAGTAGCCCTTTTCCGGTGTTATCCAAATTTATAGTCCTTAACTTTTGTATGCCATAAGAAAACGTTCATTGTACTCGGCGTGTTTTGTTCATGGTAGAATCATCGTAAAATAATGTCAATATGGTTCAGGTGAGTAGGGGGGATGCAATCTTTTCTTGCAGTTGGGATATGAATCGTCTTATAGTGGCTGGCAATATAATTTCTGCTTATCTTCACGGAATTATGAGGCACATTTTTAGTATAAAGTGATTTGAAATATTTCACTATAAGGGACTCATATGAAACGCCACATAAATAGAGATACCCGGCACAGACCGGATTGGTTTTTTTCGGTCTTCATTTTATTGCTCATTTTCATTTACAATGTTTCTGCTCATGCGGAACCCCGTCCTTCCGGGAATATAAAAATGGCGATTATGCCTTTTTTGAAAGGGAAAAAACCGGAAAATGTCGATAACCTGATGACATGCGGTTTTTGATAAACTATGCGTTGAACAGGAAGACTATAAAGACGGGAGCGACGCTGTTGCCATAACCATTGTCAACCAGATTTTTGCAAATAAGTATGGCCCCAATAATCAGTGGTATCCGAGATAAAGGACACTACTAGGAAAATAGATGTCGTATCCCGTATTGGTGGTGATGAATTTGCGGTGATGTTGTTGGGTGCAGACAGAAATACATCCCAGTCAGCCATCCATAAAATAAGGGGGCATCTACTTGATAGAATGAAGGCAATGGATTGCAAAGTGACATTCAGTATAGGCTTAATGACATTTGAATCGGCGCCTGACGATATTGACCATATACTTCATCTCGTTGATACTTTGATGTATAAGGTCAAAAACGGTGGCAAGGACAATATCGCCCATTCGGTATGGAACGGCGACCAGTAAGATTATTAAAATGATTATTATCAAAGGAAAAGGAGAAAAATGATGAACGTCAGACAACTGTTTGGAATTATCTTAGTGATCACGATTATGGCAGCATTACCTGTTTTTGCAGGGGATAAGCCGATCAAAAACGAAGCAGAGCTTTCCTATCTTGAAACTAAAGGCAATACCGAAACCATTAGTTTCAACGCTAAAAATACCCTGACATGGGCCGTAAACGATAAAATGAACGTTATTTGGCAGCTTGCGGGGCTTTATAGTGAAAGCGACAAAACTAAAAACGGCGAAAAATACTCAACAGAATTGAGAGGCGACTATCTTTTAACTGAAAAATTTTATTCATCATTTATTGGTGGTGCGTTAAAGGATGAATTCGCCGGTGTGGATGCCAAATATTATGTTGGTCCTGCGTGCGGGTATAAAATATTGAACGGGCCGAATCATACATTCATAACTGAAGCCGGTGTGGATTATGTTATGGAAGAATATGTTGATGAAACCGATGAGGATTTCTTTCAGGGAAGGGTACTTGCCAGATATGAGTTTGCGTTTCAGAAGAAAAACAAGTTTTTCCAAACAGTTGAATATCTGATCAATTTTGAAGAGAGCGATGATTATCAGGTCAAATCGGAAACAGCGGTCGTGTATTCCTTTAATGACAGTGTTTCGCTGAAGACATCCTATGAAGTCAAGTATGACCACTTGCCTGTACCGGAAACATTGGACGACACAGACACCACACTCTCAACAACACTGATTGTGAATTATTAGTTCATAAAAAACCTGCCGTACTTTTGATAAAGTCCGGCAGGCATCTGCGTCAGTTTTTGAATGACGTTACTCAAACCAAATATCCTGTGCGGCATCAGTACCTGCCGTAATTGTTAAACCCGGATATGTTTTGGTCGCAAGCCCATCGCCGGAAGCCACAATTTCATATGTCCCTGGAGCAAGGCTTACGCTGAATGCACCGCCATTTGAAATCTGAACAGAGGCAGTTTCAATCATTTCCGAATTTTCTGAGCATATCGCCGTTTGCCTGATACTTAGAGCAACATCGTCTTCATCATTTCCGCTGGCCATCGTAATTGTACCGGACAGTGTCCCTGAACCGGCATCGTCGGTTGTCAGGGCGATGTCCTGTTGGATGGTTTTTCCTGATTCAACTGTAATGTTCTGGCAGAATATTACATAACCATTTTTATAGGCGACAAGGGTATATGATCCTGATTCAAGCAAAAGTTTAAAAGCGCCATCTGCGTCACTGAATGTTGATCCGTTGACGATCACTTGATTTAGCGCATCTAAGTCAGCGGGATCGCTTGTTTGTGCACTGACCGAGACATTTTCAAGTGATAGGGGAGGATCGCCGCTATCAGATATTGTTCCCTGAATCGCACCACTTTTTTCCTGATTGATAATTTTAATGGTTGGCTTTAACAGATACGTGCCGCTCTTTCCAGCTTGAACAACCGATTTCGATGCATCAAAATCAAGAACCAGTTCAAGGTTTTGACCATCTTCGAGATCAAATCCATGAACGAGCTTTATACCGCTTTGATAACCACTGGGAACTTTAAGTTCATGATATGCCAAAGATTCAGTGACAATATAATTGGCATATGGATGGTTTTCATCATTGATGTTTTTTTCGCTGTCTGGTGTATCGCCAAGAATTAACCGGATCTGGGAATAATGTCCTGCAGACAGTTCTGTTGCTCCCAGTTTTTCCATTGTCCCGTTAACAAGTTCTAACAGATTGTAGGTTTTTTTGGAAGGAGAGGCAACAATTTGCCAGCCCGAAGATGCATCCCCATTTTCAGACCCTGTTTTTTTAGTATGCCTGGTTTTTAGTGATACGTCAGCATTCAATTCATTTGATTCGTTCCCATCGTCAATGTCATCATCAGACGTTGACGCTATATGAACCTTGACCGTATCAATCGTGACATAAACAGCCTTTAATGTCTCTATCGAAGCATCTACGAGATTTAATGATAACGTCCCGGTACCGCCGCTGCTATCAGTTTTTGATCCTGAGCTCCCGGAGCAGGCCAGTATTACAGACATGCTGAAAACCATTAACACGTTTAAAAAAATATGTATCCGTTGCATGTTCATATCCGTGTTTGTTATTTCTGCCAGACGCCTTTAAGCATATTCATGACAGAGTCTCCTCCCTTTGATTGAACAAATGAAAGGATGGTGGGAATGAATTTGACGATCATGCCGCTGTCCATTCCTAATTTTCCAAACATGGCGGGCAGACCGGCCATATCAAGGCCACCACCGGAACCTCCGCCAAGGGATGAGGCAATATTGCCCATGCCTTTGACTTTGGGTAGTTCAGGTGCTGCCTTTAGCAACAGGTCCATGCCTGGCACAGATTCGGCCACTTTGCTAAAATTTTCACCGGAAAGACTGTTCTTTGCGATTTTAAAAAGTGAGCCGGCTCCGCCTTCGGCCTGTTTTTCAGTTACGCCCAGTTGACTCGTGAGAAGGCCGATCAGTTCTGACGTTTCAGCGCTGCAATAGGAAGGTGTGTAAATAAGTATGCATAACACAACAGACAGGCAACAGCTCAGAAAATAATTTGATTTCATGTTTTTTCTCCTTAAATGATAATAATGATGACATAAAGATGTTATTAGGGGTCATGTCCTTATCGGAAATAGTTTTAAAATATAACCATCCCGGCAATGACTGTCAATTCAGAAACCGGATGACCAGGAAAAATGATTTTTTCATTAAATGGGTTATCCTTTTTGACTTTGGCCTTTTTTCGAAACATGCTAATGTAGCCGGACAAATTTAAAAATATAACACCATATGGAAAGGGAACAAAGAAAAGGAGTGGTCATGAAGGAAATTCATCCGGAATTGTTATTTCAGGACATCGGCGATACAGAGGTACAGTATCTTAAATATGGCGGTGATGGACCAACGGTTATTTTATTGCATGCAACCGGATTTTCCCCCTGGTTGTGGCATCCTATTTCGCTTGCGCTTGCAGATCATTATAATGTCATTGCACCTTATTTTTGTGATCACAGGGAATCTGATCCCAATAAAGGCGGCTTGAACTGGACCATTCTTGCAGAAGATCTATGCAAGCTTTGTGACGCGCTTGATATCCGGGAACCGTTTTTGGCCGGTCACTCCATGGGGGCAACGGTTATGACGCTTGCGAATGGCCTGCATGGTGATGTTGCAAAAAAAATGGTGTTGATTGAGCCAATTTTTCTGCCCCATGATTTTTATAATATCTCGCTTAAAGTTGAAGATCATCCCCTTGCATCTAAATCGATTAAACGGAAAAACCACTGGCAGGATAAGGATGAAGTGCTCACCTACTTCAAATCAAAATCATTTTTCCAGTCATGGGATGAGCGCGTTCTTGAACTGTATATCAAATACGGCATCATGGAGAAGGATTCAGGTGGGTTTGAGTTGACCTGCTCCCCGCAACGCGAAGCATCGTTGTTTATGGGAGGAGGGGTTTATGATCCCTGGCCTGTACTGCCGAAAATTACATGCCCTGTTCTGGTCGTCGAAGGGGAGATGAGTGAAAACAGGTCATGGATTGACCTGAAAAAAGCCGCAAGCCTTTTTGAAAAGGGGACATATCACATGGTAAATGGCGCCGGCCACCTGATTCCCATGGAACAGCCTATGGAAATTTTCAACATTCTCGATCATTTTTTTAAGGATTAGCAAAAAAATACTGTTTTCATGTCTTTGATCGTCCCATTGTAACTTGACGGATGAATTCCGCAGACTTACATTCTTCCATAAACAAGAGTCAAGTATGATTTCTTGATAAAACCTGTTTGAAAGGAGATAGTTATGGCAAGAAAGATTGAGATTGATGTGGATGAATGCCTTGCCTGTGAATCTTGTGTGCAGCTATGCCCTGAAGTTTTTGAGATGGATGACAGTGAGGGCAAAGCAAGGGTGATCAAAGACGTTAATGATGAAGAAGTGGACAAGGTCCAGGACGCTATTGATACCTGCCCAACGGAGTGTATTGCATGGGCGGAATGAATTCCTGATGGACAATTGATTTTCAACTGATTATTGAACCGGGCCTTTTATGGCCCGGAATATTTTTGGAAATGGGTGGCCCTGTTTTTTTAAGTTTACTTTCAGTATACTACTAAACCCCCTGTCTCATGTCTGATGATTTAATAACAGAGCGCATTTAAATTCATTCAATTGAATTTAATAGGCTCAAAATAGGTTGAATTATCGGATCAGATAGCATATGTGTGTTTCATATGTTTCTATAATACATCCTCATCAAAACGAATACATACAAAGAATTATACACATTACAGGAGCGCTGCTTGCAAAATCGTATTTCAGTGCAAGGCAAACGGGTGTTTGTTTTTCCCGCTATATTTTTTACAGGAATATTTTTATTTTACCTGCAGGCATTTAGCGATGAGATCCATATCAACCCGGATACGGATCATCTTGAATTAGGCAATAAGGTTTTTTATCTTGAAGACAAGGTGGGACAAATCTCGATAGATGCGATTTTAAATTCTTACAGCCAGAAACCGTGGAAGAAAAGCACTGCCGACACTCTCAGCTTTGGATATACCGGTTCCGCGTATTGGATCAAGGCAACATTAATCAATGATACGGATGAACAACAATCCAGATTAATTGAAATTGCATATCCGGTTCTTGATTATCTGGACATATATTTTGTCCACCAGGGCAAAATCAAAAGTATGTATACTTTAGGAGATAAGCAGCCGTTTTCAAACCGACCGATCAAACACAGACATTTCGTCGTCCCGCTTGAGATTATGGGGCATATGACTTTGGAATTATATTTCAGAGCAAAAACAAGCAGTTCCATGCAGCTTCCCCTGATTATATGGAAAGAAAGAACTTTTCTTGAAAACGGGCAGAAACAACTCCTGGGTCTTGGAATTTATTTTGGTATCATGTTCGTCATGGCCATGTACAATATTTTTATATTCTTTTCCGTAAGAGAGATCAGCTATTTTTATTATGTGCTATATGTCGTCTCCATGTCCATGTTCCTGGCATCTTTGAATGGATTGAATTTTCAATATTTGTGGCCCAATGCGACCATCTGGAATGACGAAAGTATTCTTGTTGGACTTTCCGGTGTTTGCTTTTTCGCTCTTTTATTCGTGGCATCCTTTTTGAATTTACATCATACCATGCCCCGGTTGATAAGAGTATATAAGCTTCTGATCATATATTGCGTCCTGATGATTTTGGGCTGTTTTCTGATTCCTTATTACATTTCAATACGGATTGTGATCATTTCGGCGGTCCTTTTAATCGTTTTAGCATTTGTCATAGGGATTATCAGGTGGCTTGCCGGAGACTCATCCGCCCGATTTTATACAACTGCCTGGGTTGCGCTATTTTTAGGCGGCGTGACGCTTGCACTAAGCAAATTCGGGTTTGTTGCGGATAATTTTTTGACAAAAAATGCGGTTCAGTTCGGTTCGGCCATTGAAGTCCTTTTTCTTTCATTTGCATTGGCGGACAGGTTGAATATTGAAAAGAAAATTCGGTATGAAGCACAGCTTGCTGCTCTTGAAAATGAAAAAGTAGCCCGCATTGCCCAGGCCCAGGCTTTGGACCAGGAGAAGCGGTCGCGATTGGCCCAGGAAAAAGCCTTAAAACACGAGAAAGAGGCAAGAGAAGCTCAGGAAAGAGCACTTTCTATTCAGAAACAGGCCAATGAGACACTGGAACAGAGAGTCTACGAAAGAACAAGGGACCTTGAGAAAGTAAACACAAAATTAAAGGAATTGAGTACGACCGATGGATTGACCGGACTAAAAAACCGACGACATTTTAATGAAATGTTTCATTATGAATTTGCACGGGCAGTCAGGGATAAGACCCCTCTTGCCTTGTTAATGATTGATGTTGATCATTTTAAAAACATTAATGATACTTTTGGTCACCTCATCGGCGATGATTGTCTGAAAATGATTGCTGAAACATTGCATGAAATGATACGGCGGGAATGTGATTGTTTATCGAGATATGGTGGCGAAGAATTTTGCATGCTTCTACCCAATACCCGGACACAAGGGGCGCTTCATCTGGCGGAATCCATTCGGCTATGCGTGGAAAAACTTAAATTTTCTGCTGAAGGTGCGTCCATCCCTGTTACCGTGAGTATTGGCGTTGTCACAGAAGTACCAGAAAAAAAGGAAGATCAGGAACGATTTTTAAATAAAGCAGATGAGGCGCTATATATTTCCAAGCAAAATGGCAGAAACAGGGTGACCATTTATGAGACAGAAACAAATGCAGATAGGACTCACCCCCTGTCCTGAGCAAATAGGGGCTTTTTTATGAAATTTGATCTTGACAACTTCCAGCACATCCATTAAACAGCATGAAATAATAATTTTTTTGGAAAAAAATGACTATGGCGTATCTAAACTCAGACAAATCGGTTCTTTATTTTTGGTATTTTTATTTTAGCACCGGTCTGCCTGGGCATGCGCTGAAGTAACGTTAACCTCAAATAAACGTAAAAAAGCCGCAGGCGGATCAAAACCCTGCGGCTTTTATATTTTCAGATAAAGGCCGCAGGGGGAATTTTCCCGCGGCCTTTTTTTACGTCTACCTGACAAAGGAGAGTAAAAATGAGCAATATTGGTAAACGAATTCGTATGGAACGTATTATTAACAGACAGACCGGAAGGACAATTATTGTGCCTATGGATCATGGCATGTCCATGGGACCAATAGATGGCATCAAAGATATGAAATCCGCCATCCAGAAAGTCGCAAATGGCGGGGCGAATGCCATTGTCGAACATAAAGGTGTTGTTGAACAAGGATTACGGGGTTCCGGTCCGGATATCGGATTGATTATCCATCTTTCCGCCTCAACATCACTGTCACCCTATCCAAATGCAAAAACCCTTGTCTGTTCAATCGAGGAAGCCATTAAACTGGGTGCAGACGCCATTTCCATCCATGTGAATATCGGTGATGAAAATGAGCGAGAAATGTTGAATGATTTCGGCAGAATCAGTTGCGAAGCCAGAAACTGGGGCATGCCGCTCCTTGCCATGGTTTATCCGAGAGGTGCGAAAATTCCTGATGAATATGATGTTAAAGTCATCAAACATGCTGCGCGTGTTGGGGATGAGATGGGCGCGGATATTGTCAAAGTATCCTATCCGGGAAGTCCAGAATTGTTTCATGAAGTGGTTTCAGGTTGCTCCATCCCCGTCGTTATCGCAGGTGGCGCGAAAATGGATTCGGATCGAGATATATTGGAAATGGTTAAAGGGTCGATCGATGCAGGCGGGGCAGGCGTCTCTATCGGAAGAAACGTATTTCAACATGATCATGTCACGCGAATGGTCAAAGCCATGTCAAAGATTATTCATGAAAATGGCAGTGTGGATGATGCACTTTCCATACTTCGGAGTGAAGCGGTGTAAAGACCGGCTTGTCTCTGCAATTTTCTTTTTATTCGAATATGGAATAAAGTTGGTGATTTTTTTGCCGGAAAATGTTTTAAGGCTTATGTGTTAGAAATAATACCCTATCATAGGATTGGAAACCGTTTGAATTCCGGCTGGTTTTGATTAATATTCACCCTCAAAAACAAATCGGATTTTAAAAATGGACAAAGGAACCCTGACATGAAGAAAATCTGGGTAAATATAGACCCCTGGGACAAAAAGATGGTTACTACAGCCCTTGAGGGCGGTGCTGACGGATTGGTTGTGCCTGCTGGGTATACAGAAAAAGTAAAAGCTTTGGGGAAAATTCAAACCATATCGGAAGATGGTGATTTAAAACCCGGTGAAGATGTGGTGACATTCAGAATCACAAGCGGTGACGATGAAGAGGAAATTGTAAAGCTCACTTCAACCAAAAAGGTGATTCTTGAGTGTTCTGACTGGACCATTATCCCCTTAGAAAATTTGATTGCCAAGGGGGCTGATGTGATTGCCCGTGTGGATAGCCTTAAAGAAGCAGAGACTGCCTTTGGCATCCTTGAAAAAGGGGTTAGTCAGATTCTTTATTATCCAAAAGATTCTGCGGAATTGAAAAAGACATTAACCGCATTGAAATCTTTTGAAGTTAAAACCCTGTTAAGTGAGGCTGAAATCATAGAAATCAAGCAGGTGGGCATGGGCGACCGGGTTTGTGTGGATACATGCACGGCCATGAATATCGGTGAAGGAATGCTTATTGGAAATACCAGCAGCGTTCTTTTTTTGGTTCACTCCGAGAGTATCTCAAACCCGTATGTATCCCCCAGGCCTTTCAGGGTAAATGCCGGCGCGGTTCATGCCTATACACGGGTACCTGGCGGAAAAACCCGGTACTTGTCTGAGCTTTCAGCAGGCGATCAGGTCATGATTACCGATTATAAAGGCATAAACAGAATAGGCGTTGTTGGCCGCCTGAAGATTGAAAAGCGGCCTTTAATGTTGATCCGTGCGAGAGTGGGGGAGCTGGAAGTCTCAACAATAGTGCAAAATGCAGAGACCATCCGGTTGACACATCCATCAGGCGAACCTCTGTCCGTGGTTTCTCTGATACCTGGGGACAAGGTTTTGGTTGCATTGGAAGAGGGGGGACGCCACTTCGGTATTAAAATAGATGAATCTATCACTGAAAAATAACGGATGGCTGTTATGAACATAAACGACACGGATAAACAAATGAATTCAGACAGTGATGCCTGCCACAAACAATTGGAAGAGATGCGGTCCGGTATTGATGACATTGACACCCACATCGTGGAACTGATCAATAAAAGGCTTTCGATTACAAAAGAAGTCGGTGAACTTAAAAAGAAGTTTAACTTGCCTGTTCTTGATAAATCCCGGGAAAATATTATTTTAAAACGGATTTCCGATCTCAACAAGGGACCTGCAAAAGATACGGTTCTTCATTATATCTACAGCGTGATTATGGCGGCATCAAAGGAACTCCAGAGGCCGTTATCCATCGCTTACCTGGGACCGGAAGCCACCTATACGCACATAGCGGCACTCAATCATTTCAGGCATTCGGGAACTTTTGTTCCCCAGCGAAATATCCGTGATATTTTTCTGGAAGTGGAAAGAGGAGCCTGCCAGTATGGTGTCGTTCCTGTTGAGAATTCTATTGAAGGAGCGGTAAACCATACTCTGGATCTCCTGTTCGAATCAGATATTCGTATTTGTGCGGAAATATATCAGGTGATATCTCATGACCTCCTATCTGAAACAGGAAACCTTGAGGATATTCAAGTCATCTATTCACATCCGCAGCCATTTGGTCAATGCAGGCTCTGGCTGAACAAGAATCTTCCGGACGCCAAACTGGAGGAATGCAGCAGTACCTCCCATGCGGCTAAAATTGTAAAAGGCAAAAAAAATGCTGCTGCCATTGCAAGCAGCAAAGCTGCGCAGGTGTACGATCTCAAAGTGGTTGAATCCAGAATTGAGGATAGCTGCAGAAATGAAACACGCTTCCTGGTGATTGGCAAAGATAAGGATTTGCCGAATACCGGAAAGGATAAAACATCCATCATGTTCGTGACGTCACATATCCCGGGAGCCCTTTTTCAAGCACTTGAACCTGTTGCAGAGCTTGGGGTAAATATGGTCAAGCTGGAATCAAGACCCACAAAAAATGAAAACTGGAATTATTTTTTTATTATGGACCTTGAGGGACATATGAAGGATCAGCCTTTGGAAACAATTATCACCAGAATGAAACATAGATGCCTGTTTTTAAAATGTCTGGGGTCTTATCCGAGAATGCAGGAAGGGTACAAGGAAATTCAGAACAACAATATTGGTATATTGAGCACACGATAAGGAGAATAAAAACATTGAGCAGGTCTGGAATTGATGCAAATACATATCTTTATGGCGTAATAGGCGATCCTGTTTCTCACAGTTTAAGCCCTGTCATGCATAATGCCGCATTTGATAAAATCGGATACAACGGCGCTTATCTGGCATTTAATGTAAAAGATATCAACGGCGCGGTGGCAGGGATTCGAGCACTTGGTATCAGGGGAGCAAGCGTTACCATTCCTCACAAGGTTTCCGTAATGGCCTGTCTTGACGAGATAGAAGAAAAAGCAAAACATATTGGGGCAGTGAATACCATTGTCAATAAAGACGGGCATCTCTACGGCTATAACTCCGATTGTTCAGGGGCCATGCGGGCGCTTCTGGAAAAAACGGATATCAAAGGTAAGGAGGTCCTTCTCCTGGGTGCAGGTGGGGCTGCACGTGCCATTGGTTTCGGTATTCGGGAAGAAGGCGGCAACCTGACCATTCTGAATATCATCAAAGAAGAAGGCGAAACCCTTGCGAGAGATCTGGGGGTCAATTATTATCCCCTTGAAGAATACCGCAGATTTGACAGCCAGATTTTAATAAATGCAACCCCTCTGGGTATGACACCCAAAACAGAGGCCATGCCTGTACCTGCAGACTTTTTAAAAGAAGACATGGTTGTCATGGATATTGTTTATAATCCGCTTAAAACACGTCTTCTTGAAGAGGCGCAAAAAACCGGATGCAAAACAGTAGATGGCGTTTCCATGTTTGTCTATCAGGCTGTTTCCCAGTTTGAGTCATGGACAGGTGAAAAAGCGCCTGTGGATTTGATGAAAGCGGTTGTGCTAAAAGCACTTTCCAAATAACGAACCAATATCAGGGTAGAAAATGAAAGAAATAAAACAAGGAGAAATTAAAAATACCTCGGTAACGGTACCTGGGTCCAAAAGTTACACCCACAGAATTTTAATTGCTACAGCACTGGCAGACGGCCCATCCATCATCGAAAACACATTGAAAAGTGAAGACACAACGTTGACTGCCAACGCATTGAAATCCTGGGGCGTTCAAATCATAGAAAAAAATGGCTGTATAGAAGTGACAGGTACAAGGGGAGAATTGAAATCCGCAAAAGAACCGGTATATCTTGCGAATTCCGGAACCTCCATGAGGTTGTTGACGGGGATCGCAGCCCTTGGGAATGGGAAATATATCCTGACCGGATCAGAAAGGATGCAGGAACGACCGATTCGGGAACTGCTTGACGGCCTTTCACAGATTGGCATCAAGGCGATTTCATTAAACAATTCCGGTTGTCCCCCAGTTGAAATTCAGGGGAGTAATCTTAAGGGGGGTGAAATGGCGCTGGATTGCCGTGTCAGCAGTCAGTATCTCTCTTCTGTGCTTCTGATGGCACCCTGCACGGAAAAAGGGATTAGAGTGACACTTCCCTACGGTCTTGTATCAAAACCCTATGTGGATATGACGGTTGATATAATGAACCGGTTGAACGTTTCTGTGGAGAGAGACGGGTACGATTCTTTTTTTGTGCCCGGAGACCAGATGTATCGGCATGGCAGATATGTGGTGGAACCGGACTGCTCTCAGGCCAGCTATTTCTGGGCCGCAGCAGCCATCACCGGAAAAACGGTTAAGGTGAACAACATTTCCATGAAATCACGCCAGGGAGATGTGAAATTTGTCGGTGTTTTGGAAAAAATGGGGTGTATTGTAAAAGAAGACAAGGAGGGGATCTCCGTAACCGGCGGAAAGTTAAAAGCCGTTGAAACCGACATGTCCAATATGCCGGATGTGGTCCCCACGCTGGCAGTTGTGGCTGCTTTTTCAGAAGGAACCACCATCATAAAAAATGTTTCCCATCTCAAAGCAAAAGAATGTGACCGGATAGGAAGTGTTGCAAAAGAGCTGACCAAAATGGGTATAGCGGTTAAAACATTTGAAGACGGCCTTGCCATCACAGGCGGAAAACCCGGAGGCGCAATTATCGAAACATATAACGATCATCGAATGGCCATGTGCTTTGCTGTGGCCGGTCTTGTGGTGTCCGGTATCTTCATAAAGGATGAAACCTGTGTGGTAAAATCATTTCCCAATTACTGGGATGTTTTTGAAGGGATGTATGCATCATGAATGTCTATCTGATCGGGTATCGGTGTACAGGAAAAACGACCATCGCTAAAATGATCGGGCGATCCCTGGGCTGGGAATATATAGATGCAGATGTCAAGCTCGTCGATGATTATGGCATGACCATATCTGATATGGTTTCCAGGGAAGGCTGGGCCGGATTCAGGAAAAAAGAACAATCAGTCTTAAAGGAAATATCAACGCTTAAAAAGCATGTCATCGCCACAGGAGGAGGCGTAATTCTGGACAGTGAAAATTGCCAGATAATGAAGGACACAGGCATTGTGATCTGGCTCAAGGCACAGCCGGATACAATCATGGACCGCATGATGAAAGACCGGATGACAGACGATCAGAGACCTGCGCTGACGGACAAAAAACTGGCACAGGAGATTTTAGATACATTGCAGGAACGATTGCCTTTATACGAAGGGGCCATGAATTTTTCTGTTGAGACAGACAAGTCGTCTGTGACTGACATTGAAAAGATAATACTCTCCAGGCTGAAAGAGAAATATCTTCTGGAAGCTTGATCAAACATAAGGAGATTTAATGTCCGGTAATACATTTGGAAAGGTGTTCAGAATAACCACATGGGGAGAGTCTCACGGAAAAGGTGTGGGGGTGATTGTGGATGGTTGTCCTCCCCGGATTCCTCTTGATGAAGGCGTGATTCAGGAAAAGCTCGACAGAAGACGGCCAGGAGGTTCTGATACCAGCACAAAAAGAAAGGAGCCGGATCAGGCCATTATCATGTCCGGTATTTTCGAAGGAATGACCACTGGAACGCCTATCATGATTATGGTGAATAATAAGGATGCGGATTCCAGAGCCTATGCGTCCAATGCCCATCTTTTCCGGCCGGGACACGGCGACATCACTTACGAAAAAAAATATGGTATCAGAGACTGGCGTGGCGGTGGGCGTTCATCTGCACGGGAAACTGTGGGAAGAGTCGCGGCAGGTGCCGTGGCATCTCTTTTGTTGCAGCAGCACAACATTCAGGTCATTGCATACACGATTGAATTGGGCGGTATCAAAGCTGTAAAAAGAGATCTTCACGCAGTCTATCAGAACAGGTACTACACATCCGATCCGGATGTTGTTGAAGAAATGGACCGTCGGGTAGATATGGTCAAAAAGAAAGGGGACTCACTGGGCGGAATGGTTGAGATTGTCGCAAAAGGCGTTCCTGCAGGTTTAGGTGAGCCGGTGTTTGATAAACTGGATGCCGAACTTGCCAAAGCGTTGATGAGCATTGGCGCCGTTAAAGGTATTGAAATCGGCTCGGGATTTCAGGCAGCACAGCGTCTGGGCTCAGAAAACAATGATCCGATTCTGCCGGATGGTTTTTCGAGTAATCATGCTGGCGGTATCCTTGCGGGTATTTCAAATGGCGATGAGCTTGTGATGAGGGTTTCCGTAAAACCGATTCCATCCATATCCATTCCACAAGCTACTATCGACAAAAATGGCCGTCCTGAAACCATCTCAACAAGCGGGCGTCATGATATTTCTCCCATACCAAGAATCAATGCTGTGTGCGAAGCCATGGTCAATCTGGTGCTTGCAGATCATCTATTGAGACAGAAGGCGATTTCATGAAATCAGTTACGATCGGTATAATTGGTGGCTCAGGCGGCATGGGGCGTTTGTTTGAGGGGGTGTTCAAAAAATCCGGTCATCATGTGCTGATTGCCGGCAGAAAAACAGTTCTGACCTATGAGGACCTGGCCCGTAAAAGTGATGTTGTTATTTTAAGTGCACCTGCTGATGCATCAATCGAAATTTGTAAGTCAGTCGGCCCGTTGATGACAGAAGATCAGTTGCTGATGGATTTTTGTTCCCTGAAAGAAGATATCGTCACCGCCATGCTTTCCTATACAGAGAAAGCGGAAGTCGTGGGGACCCATCCCATGTTTGGTCCTTTTACGGAATCCCTTGAAGGCCAGAATATCGTTCTTTGTCCGGGAAGAGGAGATAAGTGGCAGGCTTGGCTTAAGAGTGAATTTCAAAAACTTGGGGCAGAAATTCTTGTCATGCCCGCCATCACCCATGATAAAAATATGGCCGTGGTCCAGGGGCTGACCCATTTGCTGACGATCTGCACCGGAAGAACCTTACAGAAAATCAATATGACGCCCGATGACGCTGTATTGTATGCCACGCCCATTTTCAGGATGAATATCGATCTGATAGGCAGATTGTTCGCTCAGGATCTGGAGTTATTTTCGATGCTTGTTGGAAAAAACAGATATGTTCCCGACGTGATCGATACCTTTATTAAAGCTATGGAAGAGGGCAAACGCCTTCTTGTAAACGGATGCCCGGAAGAGGGCATCCGTTTCCTTGAGGATATCAAGGGGTTTTTAGGCGATTTTTGCGAAGAAGGCCTGAAGCAAAGCAACAGGTATTTAAATCACGTTGTCAGAAAAAAGGATAACGGACATCCAACCAAATAGTAACGTGGATACCGAACATGCCTTTGTCTGCTAGTTATAAGCATGTGTAAAGCCATTTCGCGATTTGCTTTCAATTGAATTCAGAAAGTCCTGCATATAGATTACGGATAATTCTTCATCTCTGAATTCACTCCCCAGGCATACGGATAATTTATATCTGATATCAATCGAGAACTGCTTGAAGTTGAACAGGTGATTTTCAATCTGATGCTTGAGAAAAATAAATCCATTGTAGATGATAATGGAAAAATCACGCAATGACATGTGAAGGCCTTTTCCCACGGCCTTGATATAGCTTTCCTTAAGGGTCCACAGATCGTAGAACGTGTCCAGTTTTTGTCTTTCTTTCTGGCAAATCAGATAATCATTTTCATCCTTGGAAAAAAACCGTTTGGAAATATTGTAATCGGTCGGTTTTATCTTTTCCACATCGATTCCCACCACACTGTCGCTGATCGCACATACAACCCAGTCTCCGGAGTGGGACAGGTTGAAGTGAAAATTATCGTTCCCCAGGAGGTAAGGCTTCCCATATTCGTTTTGGCCGAAACGAATGTCTGAATTTTTTATAGAGAGTTTTTCGTGAATAATCGATCGCACGAGAAGGTCGGACATGAGAGCCTGTTGTGCGGCAGGCCGTTGTATATATCTGTTGATTCGGGCTTTCTTTTCGGTTGAAACATAAGGTAAAAGGGAATTAAAGCTCTTGTCATTTAAAATTTCGTTTTGTTGTAAGGCATAGATTTCAAGCATAACACTAACCAATCACTAAATATTATTTGTTGTTAATTAGATACATCATACTTACTTTCTAACACCAGCAAAGTGAAATAACGTTAATTGTATATGTGAACGTTGTTTTGCAAATTATCATATTAATCAAAATTGTAAAGAGAAAAATAAAAAAATTTCCTCAAAGGTTATTTTCTAAATTTTTTTTATCAGGGTATTGTGTTTTAGCACCGTGTGGGTGAATCAAAATTTGAGAAACGTATATCAAAGAAAAAACGAGGTTTCAACCTTTTTTTTTATTTTTTTTGCTGAGAACAGTTTTTAAACGTATTAAATTTTAACAAATTGATATAATTGTATATTTTTAAAATATACCTGTTTAGGGATATTTGCTGATTTTTTATTTTTATATTTGGCAAGAAATGATATAATATTTGTCTGTTATCGTAATGAAATGAAAATCTACAGGAAATAATTTCAGCTAATACGCAAAAAGAGGCCTCATAAATTGAAAGTTTATACTGTTTCTGATATTCATGTGGATCATAAGGATAACTTGAAACAAATATCTGCTATTTCACAGACAACATATCAAAATGATATTCTTATTCTTGCCGGTGATATTTCATACAAAATAGGGATGATCAGCCATGTTTTTGAACTGTTAAAAGAAAAATTTCGAGAAGTTCTTTTTGTCCCAGGAAACCATGACCTATGGGTGAGAGATGATTCTGCCAAAGATTCTATAGATAAATTTAACCAAATTATGGCCTTGGCGACAGATAAAGGGATATTGGTGCAACCTGCACATTTTGGGTCTCTTTCCATTATTCCGCTTTTGGGGTGGTATGATTATTCTTTTGGCGAGCCATCAGAAAAACTGGATGATTTGTGGGTGGATCACAAAGCCTGTATCTGGCCTGAGGGCTTTAATGAGGCATCAATTACTGAGTTTTTTGTTAGCCAGAATAATGAACATCTGAAAATAAAAAACAAATTCATCATCAGTTTCTCCCACTTTTTACCACGAATTGATATTATGCCATCGATTATTCCTCAGGATAACCGAAAGCTTTACCCTGTACTTGGCAGTGTCAAAATAGAAGAGCAGATTCGGGAACTGAAATCAGATATACACGTGTTTGGGCATAGCCATGTCAACCTGAAGAAAGAACAGGACAAAACAATATACATTAACAATGCTTTTGGATATCCTTATGAAAAACTTGTTACGGGAAAGAAACTTATGCTTATTCATGAGATATGAAAAACAGATACTGGCCTTATCATTTAAATCATAAAAAATTTAAATATTAAATGAAGCGGAACGCTTCTAACGGATACGTGTGGTCCAAATTCAAACTAAACATCAACTCCATATTGATAGGGTATTGCTATGATCAGACATCTCTTTCTGCTTTTCATTGCTGCAATTAAAGTTCATATTAATCAGTTCATTCCCTTGCCTGTCCAGAAAAAGCTTTCTGAAAAGCGAATTTTAAAAACCATTCATCATGCATATGATACCATTCCATACTATCGTGAGAAATATGACAAGGCCGGTGTCGATATAAAATCGATCAGGAGCATCCGTGATCTGAAAAAAGTGCCTTTTATCACCAAAGATGAGATTCGAGAAAATTTCCCGGATAAAATAGTGAAAAAAGGGGTAGACATTGATAAATGCCATTACTCTGCCACAACCGGATCTACTGGGCGTTCACTTCCATTTGTTTTTTCGCAAAAGACATTTGCCTATTATATGATGACCAGTTTAAGAGTGTATACCATGATTGGTTACCGGCCATGGCATAAACTGGTCTATGTCAAGTACACAGCGATTAAAACGCCCCGTTTTGGGCCGTTTTTCAGAACCGCACATATTCCTTCAACGATCACCATTGGCGAACAGATCGCTATGTTATTAAAGGAAAAGCCGGATCTCTTGGTGGGGTATGCATCCCTTATTTATGAAATTGCTCAGCGGATCACAACCGATCAGTTGCAAACCCTTCACATCAAGATCATCGGCGTTAATTCGGAAATGAGTACACAGGATCAGCGGGATTTCATTTCCCAACGATTCGGATGTCCGGTGTATGATGAATATTCCACAGAAGAAACCTGGATGATTACATCTCAATGTAAAAAACATAGATACCATCTGTTCATCGATAATGTCTGGGTGGAGTTTCTTGATAAAGACGGGAATGATGTTTTACCCGGAGAAATCGGTGAGATGGTTTTGACGACCACACGAAGCGACGTGATGCCCTTTATTCGGTATCGAATCGGTGATCTTGGAAGATATACCCATGAAAAATGCTCCTGCCATCTGGGATTCCCGTTAATCGAATCCTTTGACGGTCGTGCGGACGACTCATTCATTTTGCCCAGCGGTAAATATATATCTTCGTTAAAAGTGCTGAATACATTTACGAAATTCATTAAAAACCATCTCCATCTCATGGAGGAATTCAAGGTTATTCAGGAACAAAAAGACTTGATCGTGATTTATCTCGTCAAGGGAAAAGAATATGATGAAACTGTTTTTCAAGGGCTGATTGATGTTCTTCATGGGATCATGGGTGAACCTGTAACGATCAAACTGGCGTTTGTGGAATCGATTGATTATAAAGGAAGCATCAAACGAAAGGCCATTGAATCGCGTGTGGGTAAATAGTTGATTTTTAAGTCAGTTGATATTTTGGTATGAGTAATACCTGTTTTCGTTTTATTGTTTAATATTTTCAGTGATTTTATAATCCTACATAATGCTTGACTTTCTTTCAGCGATTGATTATAAACATGACATATATGTGTAAACAACGTTTCTTTGAATTTATCACTTTTTGTGGCCTGTGGTTCAGATAAAAAGATAAATCAGAGCAATACGAAAACAGTATCCTTCATCCGGGAGTTGTGAGATGGGAGAAAGACAAAATAGACATTCAATCATATCCGCATTGCTGATTATTGTTGCGATAATAGGGAGTGTTTCTTTAACCGATAGAACGATAGCCTGCGATATAGCCGTGATTTCAGGCAAGATGACAACGACCGGACGGCCCATCATATGGAAAAACAGGGATCATTCAGCAGCCTGGCAACAGGAGCTTGTCTATTACAATGCTGTTAAACCTGAGGTTGGTGCCAGCCTTCGTATCATGGACAGAAACAATATCTGGCTGGATTCCGAGGGTGAGGGGGATGAGTTTGACTATTTTGCATTTGCTCCGGTGATGTCCGGGGGTCTTAACGAGTCAGGATTTGCCATTACCAATACTACTGTTTATGAAGATAATCCAATCCGTGAATATATAATGAATGCAAATGTATATCTGATGGAACAGGCTTTGGAAAAGTGTCAAACTGTCAATGATTTCGATGAAATGATAGCAAAATTTCATGCCACCCTGTTAAATTTCGATAAGGTTATAAGCGGTAACTTTGTTGTCTTGGATGCCCAAGGGGGGGCGGCCCTTTATGAGCTATGGACGCCTGATGATAGCTTCCTTCTACCTATTTCTGTTAGGAAATTTGATGCCAATAGTCTGGAAGATGCACCCCATGGATACGTGAACCGTACAAATTCAAATTATTTTATTCAGCGAACAAGCGATGACCGCCGAGAGGAAAGAGGACATGCTATTCTGGAAACTCTTTATCAACAGAATGCCTTATCTGTTGAAAATATTTTAACTGAACTTGCAAAAGATGTTTGCGGAGATGATATTGTCGCAGGAGAGACCTTGCCGACAAAAGATCCGGATAATAATGACCCCAACAATTTTGATACGACTTATTGTATCAGCCGGTATGAGACCAATTTTGCGATGGTCGTAGATGGGGCCGCTGAAGGTGAAAGTCCGGCATTTACAACCTTCTGGCTCAATCTGGGAGAACCATCCATCGGTGTGGCAACCCCTCACTTTGTTGCCGCCCATAATGTCACACCCTATGTCTGGGCGGAATCAGACCTGGAATCGACAAATCCTGTTGACGCATCAACGACCTGTGCGCTGAATCAGATGATAAACGATACCGAATTGACCATGTACAGCAACAATATCAGCCCCAATCTTTTTGTGGCCATGGACAGCGGGATCGATTACGAAGTGCTTCTTGATATCCAGACATGGACGATTCCTCTGGAAAAGGACGTGATTAAACATACCTATGATCTGCTTGAACAATACAGGACCGGTGCATTGCCTGAAGGAAAAACTCTAGAAAAGGCGCTTTATGATCTGTCTCATTATACGGCAGGATTTGTTTATAAAAACTACACCAATCAATCCGCGTCTTTTGAAGCATGGCATTTTGGAGAACCATCAGAGGAAGATGATTTGACCGACAACAATGACATTCCCTTCATCCCGTCTTTTACGCAATTTATGATCTGGTTGCTAAACATTTTCAGTAAATTATAGGGAAGGTGCCTTATCATGGAAATGTCTCAAGAAAGATCTGCTGATTATGTCTCAAACAAAAACCTGAAATTTATCGGCAAGCGATTGGGGTCATGGATAACCGCAGGGCTGATACTGGGATATCTTTTCTGGCGCATTGACATCGGGAGTTTTGCAGAATCACTTAAACTTGCAGGCATGGCAGTGTATCTGCCTTTGGTTGTGGGGTTTATTTTTTTGTGGTTATTGATAGAATCCCACAATATTATGATGCTATGTCATCATTTGGGCCACAGAATCACGTTTAAACAGGTTCTTGAGATAAGGGGCGTCACTTATCTGCTGATGCTTATCAATCCATTTCTCGGATTGGGCGGCATTGCCTACTACCTCAGTAAAGATATTGATATACCGCTTGTGCGTACATCCAGTTTGATGATTTTTTATTCGTATACAGAAATGATAAGTCTCACGTGTCTTGTTACAATAGGCAGTATTTTTCTCACATACCGTAGCCTGTTTTTCACACAAATGTATTACCTGAGCATTTCCGCCATCATATTTTACATTTGTATGGGCATTATTGGAAGAAAACTGCCTGCAACAGGCCACTT
Source organism: Pseudomonadota bacterium (assembly GCA_018816735.1). Taxonomy (GTDB): domain Bacteria; phylum Desulfobacterota; class Desulfobacteria; order Desulfobacterales; family JAHIVH01; genus JAHIVH01. The sequence continues at coordinate 208,526 of JAHIVH010000013.1, forward strand.
TAAAAAGATCACTGATGCGCCGATCTGGAAAACATTTTATGATGCCAGAGTGAGCAGTTTTTTTATTTTACCATTATGGCGCAGTGTTTATTTTATTTCATTTATTCTGTTTTTCTATTTTGGGTTAAAGGCATTTTCCATTACCATTCCTTTGGCCAGACTTTTTGTCTATGTGCCCCTCATTTTCTGGGTCAGTTGCTGGCCGATAACCCCTTCAGGCCTGGGGACCATTCAGGCTTCCATGCTGTTTTTATTCAAAGAATATAGCTCTGAAGCGAACATTCTGGCCTTTAGTATAACCTATTCCACATCTCTTTTGATTTTACGAATTCCTATCGGTCTCTATTACCTGAAAAAAAGGCATCACTCATATTGCAGAAGGAAAGGATAACTGTGAATGCAATTTTTTACAGGAATATGGATCACGTCTTCGATACGCCACCCAGAACTTAATGAACCCCATATTCCTTAAGCTTCAGCTGAAGTGTGCGGCGGCTGATGCCAAGAATGTCTGCAGTATGGGTTCTATTCCCGTTAGTTTTCTTTAATGTCAGGAGAATCATTTCCTTTTCCATATCTTTCAATGATTTCCCAACATTCAGGGCCATTCTGTTTTCATTTGACGATTGATAAAGTTTTTTCAGGGGCTCCGGAAAAACATCCGGCTCAATCAGGTCTCCTCTTGACATGATCACCGATCGTTCAATCACGTTTTGAAGTTCACGGATATTCCCCGGCCAGTCGTAACGCATCAGTATATCCATACCCTTTGGCGTCAAGCCTTTGATGAATCGTTTGTTCTTCTGAGTAAATTTTTTCAGGAAAAATTCTGTCAGAAGCGGAATATCTTCAGACCGTTCCTTTAGCGGAGGCACCTTAAGATGAATGACATTCAATCTGAAATAGAGATCTTCCCTGAACCGGCCCGTTTGCACAGCTTCTTTCAGATTTCTGTTGGTGGCTGCGATGATCCGTACATCCACTTTAATGGTTTGCGTGCCTCCCAGGGGTTCAAATTCCTGCTCCTGGATGACCCTTAATATTTTAGACTGTGTTGAAAGGGGCATGTCTGCAATTTCATCAAGAAAGATTGTTCCTTTGTGGGCCAGGTGAAACCGTCCTTTTTTGTTTGTTGCAGCACCTGTGAATGCGCCTTTAAGATGCCCGAAAAGTTCACTCTCAAGAAGGCTTTCAGGTAGCGCCGCACAATTCAACTTGATCAGGGGCATGTCTTTTCGGGGGCTGTTTTCATGAATGGCATTGGCGATCAATTCTTTTCCTGTACCGCTTTCACCGGAAATCAATATGGTTGCATCCGTAGGAGAAGAAAGCGTCATGGCTTCAAAAAGGGGTTGGATGGCAGCACTATTTCCGATAATATTTTTAAAATGAAATGTCTTTCCCAGTCGTTCCTTGAGATAAACGTTTTCCTTTTCCAGCTGATTCAAATGAAGTACTTTTTTGATCAGAATGGAAAGCTCATCTGAATCAACCGGCTTGGTCAGATAATCATATGCCCCTGACTTTAGGGCATCTACTGCGGTATTTACGGAAGAAAACGCAGTCATGATAATCACCGGAATGGAAGGACTTAATTTTTTGATGGCTTTCAGGGCTGATATGCCATCCATTCTTTTCATGCGTATATCCATCAGAATGATATCGAAAAATTGTTTCTGAACATTGTCTATAGCTTGGTCACCGTCGTCTGCCTGATATATGTCGTATCCATCTTTTCGAAGAATCGTATCGATCATTTGCCGATGGGTCTGGTCATCGTCAACGATAAGTATTTTATGCATGGTTCACATCTCCGGAAAAGGGAATATGAATGACAAATCTACATCCTTTTGATTTGCCGGGAGGCGGGCTAAAGACATCAATGCTGCCATTAAGGTTTTCAACAATACGTTTGACGATGGGAAGTCCCAATCCTGTTCCTTTATCTCTTCTCGTAAAATAGGGTTCAAAAATTTTTTCCAGGTGATCTTTTTGAATGCCGATGCCTTCATCTTCGACCCATAGGGTCACTTCTTTTTTATTTCTATGGATGGCCGTGCCTATTTCAACCTGACCTTGCTGTTGAACTGCATCCAGGGCATTTAGAGTAAGATTCAGGATCGCCTGGGTCATCAGATCGGAATCAAGGAGGATATCCGGCATGTCTTCGGGCACATTAACGATAAGACTTATTTTTCTGAGGTCCGTATCTTCTTTTACGAGACGAACAATATGGTCAAACAGTTTTTGAATATTCGTCAACGTGAGCGTGGGGGAAAGCGGACGGGCAAAGTTCAGCAGATCTGTGATAACTTTGTTGATTCTGTCCATTTCGTTGACGATTACCGTTGCATATTCCTGTTCGTCGGGTTTGTCTTTCAAGGCATGATGAAGAAATTTGGCGAATCCTCTGATGGAGCTTAAGGGATTTCTGATTTCATGGGCAATGCCTGCTGCCATTTCACCCACAGCCGCCATTTTTTCCGTTTGCTTGATCCGATGTTGGAGTGCTTTTACTTCCCGAAGATCATGGATAACGATAACCGCTCCCGAGCAGACACGATTTTTGTCAAGAATAGGGGTGATACTTAAAGCCAATGGCAGGGGAGGCCCATTTTCAGGTTTATACAAAATTTCCCGGTCCCGAATAGCACCGGATCGCTTCAGCGTATTCCAGACATCCCAATGTTTGAAGTCAATGATTTTTTCAAGATCAAACTCATTGATATCAGATTGATCCACACCAAGATAATCCAGGGCAAGCTGATTGTAGGTAACTATTCTGTCTGACGTGTCAATACTCAGGAGGCCGTTTGCCATGTTGTCAAGTACGTGCCTTGTATAATCTTCTGTTTTTTTCAGTGTTTTATCCACCAGATAGTAGTTCTGAATGACAAAGAGAAAGAAAAAGGCGCCAACACCCAAAACGACAAGAATGGTCATCATCAGCATGGCATGGTGTGCATCTGACTGTCTCGCCATTTCATAGGCATCCATTTTCATACCAATCACAATGAACATTTCCGGATGGTCTGGGTTTCGTGAAGCATGTTCGGATACCATACGGCTCCCGTTATTATAATTGATATGCATTCTGCCTGACAAGGGCTTTGCGATTTCGTATATTTCAGAACCATCTGAAAGGAATACGGTTCTCTTTTGAAAATCAGGAGAATCATGGCTGATCGGAAATAAATCGCTAAATTTTTCTTTATCAATGGATTTCGGATATGCACAAAGAACACAGGAAGATGTGGTGATATAAATATAAGAAACGTCCTTTTCGCCGGACATCACCGCCATGATGTTTTCAGCCGTTTTTTCCTGACATCCATTGAATTCAGTTTCATTCTCCCAGATGGCTTCGATGTATGTAAGGCGTGATATGCCTTGCTGCTGAACGGATTGAATTGCTCTCATCTTGTCACGATTCATGTTGTTATACGTGGAAATACCGATCGTGACGAGAAGAAGGGAGACGACCGCAACGATGGAAAGTGCAGGCAGGTACATTTTTCTTTTTAAAAAAACGTTCATTGGCTTATTCTATGGATGCCTTCTGGTTTAGCTGTTTCATTCCGGTTAAAATTACATGAACACTTGATTTATTGCAAATTGTATTCCCATCTCGTAACAATTCAATGCGCTAATTTTTCACATGCACGTGATACAGGTGTATTAATTTTTCGCAGTTTTCATCAAATCTGTTTCTGTCATCGATAACTTTTAACTGAAAATCCGGTAGCCTGTCATCACCGACATGCTTCCTATTTTTTTTGATTTTATACCTAAATCTAAAATAAATCATAAAAAACCAGATGGTTAAATTTCAGAAGCCCCATCGTCGAAATCAGATCAACCCGGAAGAAAGAGGTCTTGGCATATTCACTGCAGCCGGGGGGGTGACAAGCATCGGTTAAAACGTCTGCCTGAATATATCAGGCAGATCAGACAATAATTAACGAAAGGAAATAAGAGAATGGAAAGCATGATGAAAACACCAGAAAAAATTAGCAAACGTTTATTGCCCAAATCTTCTGCATTGTTTGCCTGTGTCGTTGCTTTTGGGGTGGTTATGATCGGATGCAGCGGCGGTGGCGGTAGCTCGACAGGGGGGGCTAACGACGATTCATCTATGGTTAATAGCGGCAAATTCAAAGACAGCCCGGTTGAAGGTCTGTTCTATCAAACAGCGACGCAATCCGGCATGACGGGTAAAGATGGCACATTCGCTTATATGGATGGGGAGATGGTGGCATTTTATGTTGGTGGTCTTAAGATTGGTGAAGCAGAAGGAAGTTCTGTAATGACACCGATAGATCTGGTTACCGGGGCTGTTGATGAAACCAATATGGCTGTCACAAATATCTGCCGTTTGCTTCAGACGCTCGATATAGATGAAGATCCTGAAAATGGCATCACCATCACACCGGATACATCTGACACTATCACCGTCAGTTCGATGACCTTTATGATGAATTTTGATGACTTCGAGCATCAGACAAATATGGTTCAAATGATGGAATCACTGATGGGCGTGACCGGTTTTGAAAATGGAAGAACAATGGTTTCAAGCGAACAGGCACAAGCACACATGAAAAGCACAATGATGAATATGGGGAACATGCGTGATCATATGATGACCGATGAAGATTCGAATAGCAGTGGATCAACTTAACAGTTATTCTGATGTTTTTCGAATGCCTTCCTCAATCGGTTGGGCAGGCTCACATTCGTATTTTCGTTTTACGTTACCTTTATTGTTTTATTCAGAAAACAGCGACCAGCAGGAATACATCAATCCGGAAGCAAGAGTCGAGTTTATAACATAACACCCACGACTTTCATACAGTGGGTGTTATGTAAAAAGTTATTTTTTAAACTTTTTCCGAGATACAAGGCCCACAAGGCCTGTCCCAAGAAGCAGCATCGTGGCAGGTTCCGGGACCGGCGCACTATTTATTTCACTTACAACCAAATGGGCTGCCTGATTTGTACCGAATAACACCGTGTCATAAGATCCAACCGAGCCAAAAGCACCACCGTCAAAATAGTAATATATGGATGAATCAAAACCATCAAAGCGCCCGCCAAATCCTATCATGTTGTATGGACTGTATCCAAAATTAAAGGATACATCGCCTAATGTTATTGCAGGATTAATTCCATTGATGAAGCCGCTGTCTAACTGGGACGGATTGAACGTCGTATCGAAAGTAATGAAGTCCGATACGGTTAGCGTAAATGCACCTGATATACTTCCATAAACATTATCATTCTCATCATCATAAAATGAGGAATAAGCCTCAAAACTATACATAATACTGGCATTTGCCATACCAGTCCCCATTAATAAAAACAGGCCAATTACCAAAACTGCTAAAATTTTGTTTTTCATTTTAATTTATTCCTTTTTTAGTCATTGAAATCAGTTACGCAATTCCTGTCAACGGGTTAATTGACAAGTTTATTTCCCAAACAAATTATGCGTAAAATATATTTCTAATCAATCGAATGCCAACATACAACGGCACCACCCACAGATGGCTTACGGATTGACAGAAAAAAAATGGGGGGTGTTTTATCGTTTGTTCAGAACAGAGGTATAAATGGCCTCGGTGGCCTCGGAAGGGGTGATGCCCAGGTGGTCTTTGAGGAGTCGGCGACAGGTATGATAGGTCTTGACGGCCTCGGCCCGGTGGCCGAGCTCCCGGCAGCAGACCATGCACCGCTGATAAAAGGACTCGGCCAAACCGTCTGTCTCGATTCCCTTTGAATAAAAATCCATCGCCTTTTCCCATTGTCCAAGGGATTCATAATGACGGCCGGCTCTCATCAAGATTCGCAGCATGTGGTTGTTCAGTAGGTCACGGCGGGGTGAGGACCATGAAAGACCGGTATCCCCCGGAAGAAAAGACCCGTTGTATATTCGGAGGGCTTGCTCGCAAATCCCCGCAAAAGTGTCACCCGCCATTGTGACCACAGACTTCATGACAGGTTCCAGCACCAGACTGTCTACCCAGCACCGGAGATGATCAAGTCCAAGCTGCCCGGCGCTGCATGTGATGATTTCTTCTCGGCCCAGGAGTTTGCGTAAACGGCTCAGGGTCACCTCAAAGGACTTACGCGCGAGATCTCCCTCTGCGTCCGGCCACAGCGCATCGGTCAGATGCTCTACCGGTACATGTGAACCACCCATGGCAATGATAGCCTTGAGCATTTCCAGGGGTTTTTTCTGTACCTTGCCGGAAAACACAAGAGGGGCGCCATCCCTGACTATTTCGAAGCGTCCAAGGGTGTATATTTTGACAGGCCAGGGCCAATCCTCAAGGGCAAGAACGACAGTGACCCTCTCAACGGGAGGCGTGAACCCGCGCCTGAGGATAATTTCCTTGACGTATTCTTTCTCGATCCCACCTTCAAAGGCCTTTACGCATAAACGGGCGGTAATTCCGGGATGATCGTCCGTGCAAAACACATAACCGGATTTTCTGGCAAGGATCAGGGATTCCCGCAGGGCTTTCCAGCCTCCTTCCTCGTCGCCCCATTCAAACGCGAAATGGGCTTGATGATAAAGGGCGAACATCCGGAGCCATTGGCTTGCGTGGATGTCGGCCATTTCAAGAACCTCTTCCAGATTCAGCCATGCCTCGTTTTTTTTTCCAAGAAGATGAAAGGCCAGGGCTTTTCTGAGAAGACACATTCCGTAACCGAAGGGAGAGTTAAGGGACCGGGCCAGATGATACAATTCATCGGCCTGAGCCAGGGCCTTTTCCGGTTCATCGCTTATAAGCGCTTCCCGAGTGCTGTACATAAGGAAAGCCGCCCGCCCGTGACGGGACAGACATGCGTCTGAAGAAAGAAGATCCCCAAGGACACGTCTCGCCCCTTTGATATCCATCGCATCCAGAAGACTTGTGACCTTGGTGATCATGAATACAAAATCAAAAAACAGGATGCCATGCTTTCGTGAAAGTTCAAGACCCTCGTTAGCCGATTCGATACACTTTTCGGTCATCCCGGAAAGCTGATAATACGAGTTCTCCACCCGTTTCGACGTGATCACCACCATGGGGTGGGCATCCCGCTGACGGGCCATGCGTTTCAGTTCCGCTTCTGCCCTCCTGATCGAGGGCAGTCCGCTTCTCATGGCCCCGAACCAGAAAAGCTGGTGAAGCGCATTTGCCTTGGGAATAATCGAGGCAGGGCTTTCATCAAGCCTGTAGACCCGTTCGACCCATTCATCCGCTTCAGGATGAATGATCTCTCTCAGCCCTAAAGCCGCCATCATTCCCGATGTCACCCAGGCCTCGATTCCCGGGGCTGGAAAAGAACCGGCCTCACGGCAAAGGTCATTCACCACCGTAAACCAGTGGTCAAGGGGTTTATAATCTTCCGTGCCGATGTAAATGGCATTCATGGCAGCGGAAGCGGAAAGAAGTGCACCCATGGAGTCATCACCTTTGCTGAACAAACCGTATGCCTTTTCGAACAGCGGCTTGGCCTGAAGCGGTAAAAACGTGAGAAGACTCATCCCTTTCCAGTAAAGAAGCCAGGGATTGCCTGAAAGAATCTCTTCAGGGATATCTGCTATCCATCGCTGCAAGGGGACGAAGCGGCCCTGGGCAACCATATCTTTTCCGTGAGCAAGAACGATTCCGACAATTCCTTCCCAGTCACCGATATCCCTGAGCAGGTCCACGGCCTTATCGGTCTGACCTGACTGTTCCAGAATAACGGCGGCAGAACGTCTTACGACTGTCTGCTCCGAAGGTGAAAATTCCTCTCCGGCACGTGAGAGCAGAAATTCGCGGTAAAGGGGATGGTATTCGTATGAAGGCAACGGGTCAAAACGTTCAGAAATGAAGCAATTACAACTGACCATATCCGACAGAATCCTGCCGGTGAAAGCCTCTCCCGACAATTCACAAGCCATGGCGGTCGTCATTTTCGAAAGGTATGCCGTCTTCAGCATTAAGGATCGGGTTTTCTCATCCAGTCCGTTGAAAACCTCCTGGGCGAAATAGGTGAAGATTTCTTCTCTGGAGGATGTCCCTATCACTTTCAATAGCTGGTTTTTCCGTTTCATGGCCTCGGTCATGAGCGTTAAACCCGCCACCCAACCCCCGGCCATTTTCTGAATCTCGCGGATCGTCTCATCATCGAGCACACCCGGCATCCTCATCCGGATAATTTCCTTCGACTCTTCTTCCATCAGCTTCATTTCCTCCCATCCAAGCATGTCCATCATCATGCCGGCCTTCAGACGGATAAATGCGCGATGGGGTTCATTCCTGCTGATCACAACGGCATGGATTCCCGAAGGAATCATTGAAAAAGCATGAAGCATCACCTCGTGAAGCGTGGAATCGGAAGGGATTTCATGGTAATTGTCGAAGACGATCAGACCGGGTTTTTTTAAGCGGTTGAATAGTGCCTCAAAATAACGCAAGGTAAAGGCCTTGATACCCATAAGGTACTCGGGGGTAAACAGGGGCAGTGCCTTCTTCCGTCTCGGCGCAGCCTTTTTTCCGGCCTCGCCCATATAGTAAAAGAATGTGGCCAGATCCGTGTCACCCGCATCCATCTGGTACCAAAGACACGGAATCTTGCCCTCCTGGATATAGCTCCCCACAAGGGTGGTCTTACCCGATCCTGCCGGAGCGCTGAGCCATGTCACTTGTTTCTTCCGAAGCTCACCCATCCGCCGGAACAGACGATGCCTTATATATTCTCCGTCAGGTATGGGACGGCTGATCTTAATCATGGATTTTAAAAGTCCTCACCGGTTCGTCTGTTCATAAAGGGTACGCCCCTAATAATACTGGCATGACTGCAAGCATTGCAAGATGATTTTAAAATGTATTTTATGCATTATGCATATGATATATCTTTATGACACTTGTTTTTAGCAGTTACGCTTTTCCGACCCGCCCTTTTTTCCACATCAGGTAGATTACGGGGTAGATCAGAAGTTCCATGAGGACGGATGAGATGACGCCGCCAATCATGGGGGCAGCGATGCGTTTCATGACATCGGCTCCGGCGCCATGACTCCACATGATGGGGACAAGGCCCGCAATAATGACTGAGGCTGTCATGATTTTGGGGCGAACCCTCTGGACAGCGCCATTGTGGATGGCCTGCTTCAGGTCTGACAAGGTTTTCATCAGGCCCTTTCCTTTCTGTTCTTCATAGGCGATATCCAGGTACAACAGCATGACGACGCCGGTTTCAGCGTCAAGTCCTGCAAGGGCGATGATGCCAACCCACACCGCGATGCTGAGGTTGTACCCCAGAAGATAGAGTATCCAGAATGCGCCGATCAGGGAGAAGGGGACAGCCATGAACACAATGGCGACCTTGGCCAGGGACCGGGTGTTCAGATAAATAATGACAAAGATAATGAACAGGGTCATGGGAATGACGAGCATCAGGCGTTTTTCCGCCCGTTGCATGTATTCGAACTGACCGCTCCAGATCAGGGAGTAGCCGGCGGGCAGTTTCAACTGTGTATGGATGGCGTTTTTCGCCCGCTTGATGTAGGAGCCGATGTCACTGTCCTTGAGATCCACAAAGACCCATGAATTGGGCCGTGAGTCTTCGCTTCGGATCACCATGGGCTCTTTTGTAAGAGAGAGCGTGGCGATCTGCCCTATGGGAACCTGCTGGCCGGTGGGGGTGGGAATCAGAACCCGTCTAAGGGACTCGATATTGTCCCTCAGTTCCCGGCTGTAACGAAGATTCACAGGGTAGCGTTCCAGTCCTTCCACGGTGGACGTGATGCTCATGCCACCTATGGCGACCTGGATCACTTTTTCAACGTCTCCCACGGTCAGCCCGTAACGTGCCGCTTCCTTCCGGTTGATTTCAAAGTCCAGGTAATTCCCGCCAACGGTTCTTTCGGCAAAAGCAGATAGTGTCCCAGGAACGTTTCTAAGAATTTCTTCCACCTGTTTTCCAATGGATTCAAGAACCATGAGATCAGGGCCGGAGATTTTTACACCAACAGGTGTTTTTATGCCGGTGCTCAGCATGTCCACCCGTGTTTTTATGGGCATGGTCCAGGCGTTGGTCAAACCGGGAATCTTGATGGCGTTGTCCATATCCTCGATCAGTTTTTCCACGGTCATTCCGGGAGGCCATTCGCTTTCAGGCTTCAGCATGATGGTTGTTTCCATCATGTCCAGCCCGGCCGGGTCTGTGGCGGTTTCGGCGCGTCCGATTTTTCCGAATACTCTCTCAACTTCCGGGAACTGTTTGATCATCCGGTCTGTCTGCTGAAGCAGTTCCCGCGCTTTGGTGATGGATATTCCGGGCATGGTGGTGGGCATGTACAACAGATCCCCTTCGTACAGGGGCGGCATGAATTCCGAACCGATGTGCATGTAGGGGTACAACGTGATCATCATCGAGATAACCATGAATAAAATCATAGTCTTAGGGAATTTCAATATGAAATCAGCCACAGGATGATACAGGGATATGAGCAGTCTGTTTAAGGGGTTCCTGGCTTCGGGTATGATTTTTCCCTTGAGTGAAAAACCCATGAGGATCGGCACAATGGTCACGGAAAGGAGGGCTGCCGCTGCCATGGAATAGGTCTTGGTAAAAGCCAGAGGCTTGAACAATCTTCCTTCCTGGGCTTCCAGGGTAAAGACAGGGATGAAGGACACCGTGATGACCAGGAGGGAATAAAAAAGAGGCGGCCCCACTTCCTTGGACGATTCCAGAATGAGTTGCCACCGGTCCCGCTGCTGGTCAGGGGGCTTCAACGATTCGTGTTCAATGTGTTTATGGGCGTTTTCAATCATGATGATGGCCGCGTCCACCATGGCTCCGATGGCAATGGCGATGCCGCCCAGAGACATGATATTGGCATTTATTCCCTGGAATTTCATGATGATGAACGCGATCAGGATGGCGGTGGGTAATGTAAATACAGCCACCAGGGCGCTTCTGATATGCATCAAAAAAAGAGCACATACCAGGGCGACCACGATGATTTCTTCGATGAGTTTGCTTTTCAGGGTTTCAATGGCGCGAAGGATCAGGCCTGAACGGTCATAGGCGGTTTCGATTGTAACATCATCCGGAAGACCGGATTTCAGTTCCTCTATTGTCAGTTTGACCTTGTTGATCACATCAAGGGCGTTCTCGCCATACCTCATGATCACAATGCCGCCCACGGCTTCACCTTCACCGTTACTTTCCGCAATGCCTCGTCTCATCATGGGGCCTACCGTGACATCTGCGATATCACCCAGATACAACGGCGTGCCCCTTTCTTTGTCCACCATGATCGGGATATCCCGGATATCTTCCTCGGATTTGATATATCCCAGACCCCGGATCATGAATTCCGTTTCACCCATCTCGATGATTTCACCGCCCACATCGTTATTGGAGTTCTTGACAGCCATTTCGATCATGGAGATCGGTATGTTGTAGGCAAGGAGTTTTGACGGATCGACTGTGATCTGGTACTGTTTGACAAAGCCTCCCACGCTGGCGACCTCAGAAACCCCTTCAACGGCTGAAAGGCCGTATTTCATATACCAGTCCTGGATGGACCGCAATTCCTGAAGGGACCGTGTGTTTGAGGCCAGGGTGTATTCATACACCCAGCCCACGCCGGTTGCATCCGGCCCCAGGCTAGGAACAACATTGGATGGCAGGCGTTTTGTAGCGGAATTCAGGTATTCCAAGACCCTGCTTCTGGCCCAGTAGATATCGGTCCCATCCTCAAAAATAACGTAAACCAGGGAATAACCGAAAAAGGAATAGCCCCGGACGACTTTTGCAAAAGGAACGGAAACCATGGCGGTTGTCAGGGGATAGGTGACCTGGTCTTCCACAATTCGGGGGGACTGGCCCTGAAATTCGGTGTAAATGATGACCTGGGCGTCGCTCAGATCAGGAATCGCATCAATGGGGATCGTGAGCAGGGAATATAGACCCCAGCCAATTAAAAAAACAGTGGCCAGAATAACCATGAATTTGTTTTTGATGGATCCTTCGATGATTTTTTTTAACATGGCTTTTTCCGTTTTTCGCTTGTCACATCAAGCAAGAACAGGGTTATCAAAATGACCGGGGAATAAATCGATTTATTTTTTCGGGACCAGCGTCATGCCGCAGAGCGGGCAGCTTCCTGGTTTATCTCTAATGATCTGGGGATGCATGACGCAGGTGTACGGGACAGAATCTGATTTTATAATCGATTTTTCCGGTTTTTTATCATCCGGCTTCATATTGGTCATGGTGTCCATTGCAGATGTCGACACTTTATCTTCTTTTTTCACAGGCGCATCTTTTTTATCCATGCTCATGGCCGCCTGATCCGTGATAGGCGGTTTTGTCATGCCAGACACAGCGGCTTTTAAATTGCTTTCAGAATCGATGAGGAACTGGGCGGATGTGACCAGTTTTTCTCCTTCATGCAGTCCGCCAAGGACTTGAATAAATCCGTCGGCTGTCACACCGGCTTTTATGTCACGGGGCTCGAAATATCCGCCGCCCAATGCCACCACAGCCACGTATCGCGATCCTGAGCGGATGATCGCCTGCTCCGGCACGGCAATGGCGTCAACAGCGATGAGAGAGTCGATATTCACCGAAGCGAACATGCCGGGTTTCAAATCGAAGTCCGGGGTGTTCGCCAGTTCGATACGCACTTTTGCTGTCCGGGTATCCATGTTCAAGTAGGGGTAGATGTAAACTGCTTTTCCCTTAAAGGTTTTTCCGGGCATGTAAGACAGCTCGACATCCGCGGACTGGCCGGTCCTGATCCAGCTCAGATCGGACTGGAAGATATCCGTTGATACCCATACCTTTGAAAGGTCGGCTATTTTGTAGAGCGGCATTCCGGCTTCCACTCTCTGGCCGGAGGTCACCATTTTTTCAAGCACGATCCCCCTTGCCGGTGATGTCATTTTCACGGTCCGTTCGGGCTTGCCCCGTCTGACCAGGGCTTCGATTTCATTGTCGGGAACGTCCCAGTATTTGAGCCGGCGCAGCACGCTTTCCACCATATCCTTCCCTTCGTTTTTGACTTCGTCAAGGGTGCTCTCCTGCATTTTGTTCTGGTATTTAAGGGCGGTCAGATATTCTTCCTGGGCGCTGACCAGATCAGGGCTGTAAATGGTGAGAAGGGTGTCGTTTTTCTGAACGCTCTGTCCGGTTGTATCCACATGGAGCGTTTCTATCCAGCCCATGAATTTCGGGGTGATGGTGTATAGTCTGGATTCATCTACCTCAACCACCCCGGAAGTCCGAATGGTTTTTGTCAGTTTTCTTCGGGAAATGTCTTCAGTCCTAACACCGATACTCTGAATGATGGCCGGATCGACATGGATGCCCTTTACGTTTTTTTCCCCTTCATAAACCGGGACAAGATCCATGCCGCAATCCGGTGCTTTTCCGGGTTTGTCCGATGTATACCAGGGATGCATGGGGGCCACGTAATACGCGATTTTGCCCTTGGTGTCCCCGGCGCTTTTTTCCTCATACACCGGAACATAATCCATGCCGTCCGGCGCTTTTTTGGGAATAGGGGATGTCATCTCCGGGTTCATGGGGTCCCGGTAGAACAGAACTTTTTTTGGCTTCCTTTTTTGGGGCTATCAGTCCGGGATGGGTGTGAAGAAGATAAACGCCTGCCGCAAAACCGGCAAGGGCGAAGAAGAATGCAGTCATCCATATTTTTTTCATGATAACCTCAATTATAATGGTTTATGGATATCAGTTCCCACAACCTGATCCAGTGTGGCCATGCTTTTCAGGCGCTCAATGATTGCCGTATAGTAATCCAGCCTGACCTTCAGGAGTGTCCGGGATGCATCAACGAGAGAAAAAAAATCCGCTTTTCCGGTCTGGTATGCGGTTTTCGTGGACTGCACGGTCTGTTCCGCCTGGGGAATGATGGTGAATTGATAAAGAGAAATGGTGTTACTGCTGGTCTTTATATTGGCAACAGCCGCTTTGATCTGAAACAGCGTCATATTTTCCATGGCCCTGTAATCTTCTTTGGCTTTCATGATGTCCATCCGGCTTTCTTCCACCTTGCCATTCACCATGCCTCTGGATAAAAACAGGAAAGGAATGTCCACACTGATCATGGTGGACCAGTAGTCGGTTGCATCCACCATGCTCTTGTACATCAGGCGCAGCATGACGTCCGGATAATACTCGCGCTTGGCAACCGCCAGCTCTGCATTTTTCATGTCGATATTTTTCGTCATGGCCATAAGTTCATGTCGATTTTTTAGCGCCATGGCAGCGAGATCGGTTGAGGGGGTGGGCTGTATTTCTTTTTCGATATCCGGAATGCGACCCAGAGCCTGATCGGTCGGGCGTCCGAGAATCGTGTTCATCATGGCTTCGGCAACCCGCTTGTCCTGTTCCAGATTATATCCCTCATTGATCAGCATGGAAAGTTCGGTCTGGGCCTTGAGAACATCTGCCTGAATGCCCTGGCCGACCTCGTACTGCTTTTTGGCGATATCGGCAAATTCCCGCATCAGATTCTGTGTATCACGGTTTATCAAAATTTTCTGTTGGACAAGATAAAGGTCGTAATAGGCGTTTTTCGCATCCATAATCACTGAATTTTCAAGGGCCATGGCCGCATATTCGTTCATGGATACGCTGCTTTCCATGGACTGGCTCATGGCAGGGATCTTGCCTGGAAAAGGAAATTTCTGCTGGATGAAATAATCTGTTTCCATTTGGTCTTTAAGCGGATTCGGAAAGGAATCTGTCGGGGTATTGGCGAATTCAATTCCGACCTGGGGCGGTTCCCAGGCCTTGACCTGGCGAATTTTTGTCTTTACGGTAAGTGTCTGATACCGGGCGGCTTTTAAACCGGGATTGTTGTCAAGGGCTTCCTTGACAAGCTCATCCAGAAGGAGGTCAGGTACATTCTGTGCAAGCGAAACAGATACCGATATCAGAAGAAACACGGCGATTGTTTTTAAACCACATGACACCATAACGGTTTCTCCTGAATTAATCAGCGATCAAAGATAGGCTGAAGCGAAAGCACCTTTTTTCGCTTTTATCAATGGTTTCTATTTTGACGCGAAAAAATACGACACCTTTAACATGCTTATAAAACATGCGCCTTCGTTATTCCTGTCCGGTTTTTGATTATTATTTGTGCCCTCACCGGATTGCCCAGTCACATCATTAGGAAGGGGTGTTTCCACATCGGAGTTCTCACAGGCTACGGTCTCTTTTTCCCATCCGTTCAGGCCATTTGCCAAAACATATATATCCGTGAATCCTTCAGAATATAAGAAATCAGCAGCCAAACTGCTGCGAGCACCGCTTTTGCAAACTAAAATAATCGTATCATTGATCGATAGTTCGGTATATTTTTCAGCAAGAATACCGGACGTATAAGGATAATTTCTGGCATTTTGAATGTGCCCGGATGCGCCGCAGTATTCATCAGGTTCACGGACATCTATAACTATCAAATCCAATATCGTATTCATCATGTTCATCATTTCTTCGGAAGTAATATCTGCATGCGTAAGAGGGGGGATGTCGGTATGGTCATCTTCCGAAGTGATATCCATACCAGACGGCTCCGGCAGATTATTTACAAATACGGTCACACTGTCAGTCGATTCTTCATTCGAGCTGTCAATAATGCTTATTTCAAAAATAAGGGAGTTATCCGTTTCCCCGGCATAAGGTGCCGTGAAGCTGGGATATTCGGAGCTCGGATCTAAAAGGATGACGTCCGGTCCTGAAATTTGTATCCATTCAACGATTACTTCATCTTCGTCCGGATCAAAAGATGCCGATCCATTAAGGGTTACATTATCTCCTTCTGAGACTGTTATGTTTTCCCCGGCATCAGCTATCGGCGGGTTATTGAAATAAATAATTTTTTCCACAGGGTAACCGTTTTGGGCAAGCATAGCGGTCATTTCAGTTACATCAGTTTTTTCATCATCATACAGAACGGTGGCTATTGTATTGACTTTATCAACAGTGACACGCTTTACGCCATCAATATTCGAAAGGATAGAACTTATCCTTGTCGCCGCCCCTCAAGCGCCGCATCCGGGCACGACAAGTTGAACGGTTCGCTCCATAGCGCACACCAACTGTGGTTGTATGGTGTGGGCCAGAAGAAAGAGTCCTGTCATCAAAAACATCTTTGCGAGCTTGCTTCTTGTTTCCATTTGTATCCAATTATTCAATACGTTTCTTTGTAATAGAAAATTTTAAGTTTGACATGGTTGAGACAGGTGACTTCCAAATTTCGACTATTTAACTGAGCATGTTCACGCAGTAAAATCAATAAAAATATGAAATTATAAGCAATTCCCGCACCCGAGAAGACCATTACAGAATAGCTCTTAATCTTAATCGCATTGATAATCTTCCATGAACTCACAAATTCTATCCTAAGAATTGCTTTTTATAAGCTGTGCTAATCTATGTTGGTATTATATAACCTCAGGCTGTTGGAAACCACCGAAATGCTGCTCATCGCCATGGCCAGGGCTGCGAGGATCGGGTGAAGTTGGCGCAGTATAAGCGGTAAGGCGGTCAATTTCCAGAGAACACCCGCGGCCACAGGAATCAGTATGACATTATACGCAAAGGCCAGGAAAAGATTCTGGTGAATGGTTCGCATGGTTTTTCGACTGATTTCTATGGCGCGGCTGATGCCCGAAAGACTTCCACCGGCAAGAATCACATCTGCGGTTTCAATGGCCACATCGGTCCCCGTTCCAATGGCCAATCCCACATTCGCCTGGGCCAGAGCAGGTGCATCATTGATACCGTCTCCCACCATACCGACCTTGAGTCCTTTTGCTTGAAGCTCTTTGATTTTCGATGATTTCTCATCCGGTCGTACATCCGTGAAAACTTCATTAATGCCAACCTGGTCTGAAATGGCTTTTGCAGTCATTTCATTATCACCGGTCATCATGATTACCTGAAGCTTATGGCGATGTAATTCAGCTACAGCGGAAATCGAATCGTCTTTCAGAATATCTGCCATAGATACCCCCTAATACTAATCATGCGGTAGCAAAAATTAATAGATTGAAGCCCAGAAATCAATGTGTTAATGTACCCAACAGATTGAAAAGTCACCATACAAGGAAAATTGCTTTTTTATATCAAACAGCGTTTTTGATTACTCATTTTCCGATAGACAAGTCTTCAAAAACACATGCCGTATCCGTAGTGAATGCAAAAAAATATTGTGTATATTGCTTCAGAAATATGCAGCATCTGTTTTATTAAGACTATTTTCTACAAGACTGAGATCATATTCTTATGTCAATGTCACGCATGCGTGCGAAAAATAATTGCACACTGCGTAAAAAATGCGCACTCCATGTGTTGAGATAGTCGATTAAAAATCAGTAATAAATATAAAATCAATAAGATATAAGTCTGGCATACCTGTTGCTCTATCATTAAATCAGTCAGAAATAAAATGCGGAGGAAAGCATGAAGCGAATGGTTATTATGATTACATTTTTAATTGGATTATCCGGAGTTGCCACGGGAAATTCTGCTGAATTAAATGATGGGAAATATTTATCCGCGTCACCATATCTGTCATCGCTTATTGACGAGGCGATTACAGAAAATAACGATATCAAAAGCATGCAGGAAAAGCTTTTAGGCATGAAGGAGAAAACCGATGCTGCAGGAAGTCTTCCTGACCCCATGCTTGGCCTTTCTGTTCTCAATCTTCCCACAAGCAGCTACCGGTTTGACGAACAGGCAATGACGCAGAAGCAGATTGCCATTTCCCAGAAAGTTCCCTGGTATGGAAAAAGATCGCTTCAATCCAGCATGGCGGAAAAGAACTATCAGAAGTACGAAGCGATTATTCTGGCCAAAAAGATCGATCTGTCGAGAAAAATTGCTCAATTGTACTACGATCTGGGGATCGTCGAAACAAGCCTTCGTATGAATAAAAAGCTTATCGAGATGCTGTCGCAGACAGTATCTATCGCAGAAGCCAGATATTCATCCGGAAACGGCGCGCAACAGGATATTTTTCAGGCCCAGGTGGAATTGTCTAAACTTCTCAATGAAAAAAATAATCTTGAAGAGATGAAGCAGATGAAGGTGCTCAAACTGAATGAACTCATAAACAGGGATAAAGTCTCTGTTATCAAACCGCCGGTTGATTTAAAAGAACCGTTGATTGAACTGACCCTGAGCGATTTGAAAACAATTATGATCGAAAATAATCCTTTGCTTATGACCCAAAAAAGAGAAATAGAAAATACCCGTATCGAAACAGATCTGGCAAAAAAAGAATATTATCCGGATATTGAATTTAAGCTGGCCTATGGTCAAAGGGATAAGGATATGACAGGAAAGAATCTGGATGACTTTCTTTCCGCGTCCGTGACGTTCCCGATACCTTTATGGAAAAATTCAAAACAGGACAAGATTCTCAACTCAGCAGAAAAAGAAAATGCATCCGCGACAGCATCGTATCAGAATTTAATGGTCGCACTCCCCTATCAGATCGAAGGACTTGTTACGGAAATTGACACGGCCAGAAAGAATTACCATCTGTATAAAAATACACTCATCGTTCAGGCGGATCAGTGGGCACGGTCAGCCCTTTCCAACTTTGAGGTCGGGAAAGTCGATTTTGGAACCATGATGAATGCAAGGATTCGTCTCTTAAGATTACAGCTTCAGGCGGAAATGTATATCTATTCTATTTATCAGAAACAGGCTGAACTAGAGGCGCTCATCGGAAAACCTGTTTTCGGAAACTTTACGAAACATGGAAAGGATATCACCCATGAATGAAATGAACACGAACACGCAATTTCCATTCAGAACTGTTCTGATGACTGTTTTGGTATCTGCTGTTGTAACAATATTGGCTGTCTATTTGTCCGGTCATCTGTTAACTGGCAGCCGTAACGCAAATGAGAATATGGATGCTTCAGATCACACCCATGAAAAAACAACCCATTTATATACCTGCGGCATGCATCCCTGGATTGTTCAGGAAGGGCCGGGGAATTGTCCGATCTGTGGCATGAAACTAACGCCAAAGCGGAGTGAATCAAAAGGTGGTGTGGAGATCCGTATTGATCCGGTAACTGAGCAGAATATGGGGGTGAGGACGGCTCTTGTCAAAAAAGGAGAGCTTGTCCATACAATAAGGACTTACGGCCACATCACCTATGATGAGACAAGGACCGTTCAGATCAGCCCGAGATTCAATGGATGGATCGTAAAACTGTATGTGGATTTCACTGGCAAACAGGTAGAAAAAGGAGACCCGCTGTT
The DNA here is from genome assembly GCA_018816735.1 of Pseudomonadota bacterium. Classification (GTDB taxonomy): domain Bacteria; phylum Desulfobacterota; class Desulfobacteria; order Desulfobacterales; family JAHIVH01; genus JAHIVH01. The sequence continues at coordinate 227,834 of JAHIVH010000013.1, forward strand.
TGATATTTATTCGCCAGAACTGATCACGGTTCAGGATGAATATCTTGAAGCCTTTAAAAATGCCAGACAGTATCCGGGAAAAACCGGTGAAAAATTTTTAAGCTCAGTTAAACGGAAACTGAAGTTTTTTGATTTAACAGATGTGGATATCCATAACATTGAAATATCCGGAAAGGCAAGAGATACAATTACCATAAGATCACCTGCAACGGGCGTTGTTATCCATAAAAAGGCGGTTGAGGGTGGATTTGTCATGTCCGGACAAAATATTTACACACTTTCCGATTTGTCTAGGGTGTGGGTTGAAGCTCACATTTATGAATATGAGCTCCCCTTGATCAGGATTGGTTTGGACGCGATCATGACACTTCCTTATCTCCCCGGAAAAGAATATAAAGGGAAGGTGACTTTTGTCACCCCCTATCTTCAGGAAAAAACAAGGGATGTAATTATCCGGCTTGAATTTGATAATACGGATCTGGTGCTCAAGCCGGATATGTATGCAGATGTATTGATCCAAACAAAAGCAGAAAAAGAGGGGATAACCATTCCTTCTGAATCGGTTATCCGGTCAGGTGACAGGAATGTGGTATTTGTGAGCAGGGGAGAGGGGAAATTTTCTCCGCGCGATGTCACTTTAGGGATGAGCCTTGATGACGGAATGGTTCAGGTGTTGACAGGTGTTGCGCCTGGGGAAATCATCGTCACATCCGGCCAGTTTATGCTCGATTCCGAATCAAAACTTAAGGAAGCGGTCATGAAAATGATGGAAGCAAAAAATCCGGAATCCAATAAGAAAAAAGAGACGGACGATTTTTTTAATGATTTTTAAAAATAACGTCTCTCTTTAATACACGGATATTCAGGTGAAAGGCATTGATTATGATAGAAAACATCATTGAGTGGTCAGTTAAAAATAAATTCATGGTGATTCTTGCCACCGCATTTGTGATATTGGCTGGCATAATCGCGATGATTCATATGCCTGTGGATGCCATCCCGGATCTCTCGGATGTTCAGGTCATTATTTATACGGATTACCCCGGTCAGGCACCGCAGGTTGTGGAAGATCAGGTCACGTATCCATTAACGACCGCCATGCTGAGCGTCCCCTTTGCCAAGGTGGTTCGGGGGTATTCTTTTTTCGGGTTGTCCTTTGTTTATATTATTTTTGAGGATGGCACCGATCTTTACTGGGCGCGCTCCCGCGTGCTGGAATACTTGAATTTTGTTTCAGGAAGATTGCCGCAGGGCGTTACCCCAAGCCTCGGGCCGGATGCCACCGGTGTGGGCTGGATTTATGAGTATGTCATCAAGGATACAACCGGAAAATATGACCTTCAACAGCTTCGAAGCTTTCAGGACTGGTACCTAAGATATGAATTGACTGCCATCCCCGGCGTATCCGAAGTGGCAAGCATCGGCGGGTTTGTGAAACAATACCAGGTAGAAGTGGACCCCAATAAACTCATGGCCTATGACCTTTCCCTTAAAAAAGTAAAGGAAGCCATCAAGCGGTCAAACAGTGACGTGGGCGGAAAACTCCTTGAGATGGGAGAGACCGAATTCATGGTAAGGGGGTTGGGGTATATCCGCTCCAAACAGGATCTGGAATCGGTCGCTGTGGGCGTGGATATGAAAGGAACGCCCATCCTTCTTAAAAATGTGGCAACCGTAAACATCGGGCCTGAACTGAGGAGAGGGATACTGGAGTGGAATGGTGAAGGCGAAATCGTGGGTGGCATTGTGATCATGCGGTTTGGCGAAAATGCCCTGGATGTCATCAAGCGGGTGAAAGGAAAGCTTTCAGACCTTGAAAAAGGCCTTCCTGAAGGTGTGAAGATTGATACCGGTTATGACCGGTCCGGATTGATCGAAAGGGGTGTTCACACACTCAAACAAAAGCTGATCGAAGAAATGAGCGTGGTGGCCATTATCTGTATTATTTTTCTGTTGCATTTCCGGTCTGCATTTGTGACTATTTTTACCCTGCCGGTGGGCATTCTCGTGTCCATTTTAGTTATGTATGCTCTGGGTATCAATGCGAATATCATGAGCTTAGGCGGTATTGCCATTGCCATAGGCGTGATGGTGGACGCATCTGTGGTATTGGTAGAGAATGCCCATAAGCATCTTGAAAAAGACCAGGGAAAAAAATCCCATACGCAAATCATCATCGATGCCTCAAAAGAAGTAGGCCCTGCACTCTTTTACAGTTTGTTGATTATCACGATCTCGTTTGTGCCGGTGTTTACACTACAGGAGCAGTCAGGACGCATGTTCAAACCGCTCGCCTATACCAAAACGTTTGCCATGGCTGCATCATCCATTCTGGCTATTACAATTATTCCGGTCCTGATGACTTTTTTTGTGAGGGAAAGAGTACTCGATAAAGATACCACCAAAAAACGGAAAATGGGAATTTATCTGACGGCAGTTATTGGGCCACCCCTTCTGGTCATTTTATCCGCTCTGGCAGGTGTTCATCTGCCTGATTACAGTCTTGTGGCAGCGATTTGCCTTTCCATTTTCGCCCTGATCTGCCTGATTCCCCAGAAGATCATGACAGAATCTGAAAATCCGTTGAGCCGATTTTTTATAAAAATTTACAAACCGATCATTCACCTGGTATTAAAACGGCGAAAAACAACATTACTTCTCGTCATCCTGATCCTTATGGCTACGGCATATCCCATGAAAAAACTGGGTAGTGAATTTATGCCGCCGCTGAATGAAGGTGATCTGCTCTATATGCCCACAACGCTTCCGGGTATTTCCATCACCAAAGCCAGAGAGCTGTTGCAGCAGACCGATAAAATCATTCAGCAGTTCCCGGAAGTCCATCATACGCTGGGGAAAATAGGCCGCGCCGAAACCCCCACAGATCCGGCACCGTTATCCATGATCGAGACAACGATTATGCTTCGGCCGGAGGTAGAATATGAAGGGATTCATGTGGACCGATTTTTTTCCGGATGGCCCGGCTGGTTGAAAAAACCGCTCACCTGGATATGGCCTGAGGAAACAAAAGGAAAAATTCTTCATGAATGGCGAAAGAAGAAAATAGATCGCTTTTTTTCAGGTTGGCCGGGGATCATTCAAAAACCGCTGTCCTGGATCTGGCCGGAGAAAAGGTATATCACCATGGAGGAACTGACTGACGGCCTGAATCAGGCCATTCAGTTCCCGGGCCTGACCAATGCCTGGACCATGCCAATTAAGACCAGAACGGATATGCTGTCAACCGGAATCAAAACACCGGTCGGGATTAAACTCATGGGGCCGGATCTTTCCGTACTCTCGGATCTTGGCGAAAAGATCGAGGCCGTAGTAAAGGATATACCGGGCACGCTGTCTGCGTATTCCGAACGGGTTACGGGCGGCAATTATTTTGATTTTGCCATTAACAGGGATTATATTGCAAGATACGGGCTCACAGTGGGTGATGTTCAGGATGTGATTATGACGGCCATAGGCGGCATGAATATAACAAGCACCGTGGAAGGTCTTGAACGGTATCCCGTGAACCTCCGATACAACAGGGAACTCAGAGATGACATTGATAAGTTGAAACGGGTGCTTGTACCGACAATGAGTGGTGCTCAAATTCCTCTTGCGCAGCTTGCCGATATCCGGATTCATAAAGGACCTGCGGGGATAAAAAGCGAAAATGCCAGAAGAACCGCATGGATCTACGTGGATTTGAAAGGCGTGGATGTGGGAACATATGTCAAAAATGCGAAACAGGTGGTAGAAAAGGAAGTGAGGCTTCCCACCGGATACTCCATGGTCTGGTCCGGGCAGTATGAATATATGGAGCGCGCACGTAAAACGCTGAATCTTATTGTACCGGTAACCTTATTTGTCATATTTATTCTGCTTTATCTTCATTTTAAGAACATAACAGAAGCCATGATTGTCATGGGAAGTCTTCCCTTTGCCCTGGTAGGAGGCATTTGGCTTCTATATCTGCTAAACTATAATATTTCAGTGGCAGTCGTCGTCGGATTCATTGCATTGGCCGGTCTTGCGGCAGAAACAGGCGTGGTGATGCTGGTTTACCTTGATGAAGCCTATGCCCGCAGAAAATCACAGAATGCGATGAATTCCAAAGAAGATCTTCATGGCGCAGTCATTGAAGGTGCCGTTGACAGGGTAAGGCCGAAACTCATGACCGTATCCACAACTTTGATAGGGCTTCTCCCTGTCATGTGGGGTACTGAAACCGGTTCGGAAGTCATGAAGCGAATAGCCGCCCCCATGGTCGGTGGCCTTATTTCATCCACCATTTTAACGCTTATCATTATTCCCGTTGTTTACGATATCTGGAAACGGCGGGAGTTTGAACTGTAAAGTCAAGTTAACGTAAAAGCAATAAAGGAGAATTTCAATGAACAGAAAAAATTTTTTAAATGTATGTGTATTCATCAGTGCGATTATTTTTATGCTTTCAACCTATGCCTTTGCCATGGATTCCTCCGGACAAGGTCATGGGAGTATGGGGGATGGCAAAACCATGGCGCATGGCAGCGGTCATCAGATGGGAATGGACCATTCAAGCATGATGGGTGACATGATTCATCACTCAACTGTTGACGGTTATTCCATGATGTACCACCTGATTGACATGACGGCACACATGAAAGACATGCCTGAAATGAAAGGCAGCCATCACCTGATGGTATCTTTAAAAGATCAGAATGGGAAAACTGTGGCCGATGCCATATTGGGTTTTTCTGTTACAGGTCCGGATAAAGAGGAGCAGAAGGTTATGGCCATGGGAATGAGTGATGGATTTGGCGGAGATATCAACCTGATGAAAAAAGGTGACTATACCATCAAAGTAAAAGCACTTGTGGGAAAAACCAAGCTCGTCGATGAATTTACCTATACCGTGAAATAGCGGTTTTAGATCAGGGCTGCTGACTTGAAAATTGAATAAAAGCCGCTTTTTACAAGGGGTTTTTGATTTCATTCAACTATATATTCAAGTAAGAAATCCCTACGTATCGGCCAATTGGTTCAGATTTGTCAGTCATCATCATTACTTCATGGCGGTCACACCTTTGGAAAATAAAGATTCGAATTCGTTTAAAATTTTAATTGTAGAAGATAGCCCGTCCGCACGTTTTAAAATTATAGACACCCTGAAGGGTCTTGATGCCGTGATCCTGGAAGCGGATGACGGCACCACCGCATTGTCCATTTTAAAACAGGAAACGGAAACTATCGATCTCGTTCTCAGTGATCTGGTCATGAAAGTCATGCATGGGGATGAACTTTGCAAAACAATCCGGGAAGGTCTGGGCTTTAAGGATCTCCCCGTGATCATTTTAAGTTCCAAAACCGACAAGGACACGATTTTAAGATTGTTTCAGGCCGGAGCCAATGACTATTTGTTTAAACCCTTCACCCCGCCAGAGCTTCTGGCCAGGATACAATCCCATCTGGAGCAACGGAAACTCAACAAAATTCTCAAACAAACCATACAGGAACTGAGTGATCTGAATCGAATGAAAGATCATTTTTTGGCCGCCTGTTCCCATGATTTCAGATCACCGCTTCAGGGAATAATGGGGTTCACCGAACTCTTAATGCTCGAAGATTCTCTTAATGAATCTCATCTCGACACGTTAAACAGCATCATGATATCCGTGACACAACTGCATGAACTGATTGATTCCCTGCTCGATTTTTCCCTTGCCGGTAATAAACCCGAAGAGATTTCAAAGATACCTATGAATCTTGTTTCCGTGGTTAAGTCATGTGTAAATAACGTGCAGTTCAGTGCGAAAAATAAAAATATTAAAATAAAGACCACTCCTTGTATGGACCTGCCCACGATAACCGGGAATCCCAATGCACTATCACGTATATTCACTAACCTGCTCTCGAATGCCGTCAAATTTTCTTCTCCGGAAGGCTTGATTACCATAGATTTTAATAATAATGGCAATGAATCCATATCGATTTCAATAACAGATACCGGTGTGGGTATTGCCGAAGACGTCATCCCGATCATATTTGACCGGTATTCCAAAGCATCCCATAAAGGCACGAATGGCGAAAAAAGCACCGGGCTGGGGTTGTACATCACAAAGCAGCTGGTTGAACTTCACCACGGGAAAATCGATGTGGCAAGTCAGGTAAACAAAGGGTCATGTTTTACGGTCACGTTTCCCCTGAAAGTCCAAAAATCAAGCATTTCCAAATAACCCATTCTGATGGCGTCGAAAAAGTCATATCTACGGCTTTGTAGCTTTTTTTTATTTACTCGACATACTACGTGTATGACTTCGCGAATAAATATACAACCATCGACTGAAAGTCGGAGGGTTTAAGGCAAGTGCTGAAAGCACGGATACGTGTTCTGCTCTTAACGACCACGAGTAAATCCAAATGCGACCCTTTAATGACTATTCGCCGGCCTTGATTTTTTTAAAAATCGATATATGATACCTTCTTTTCAAAACGGGCTATCGGGTGAAGAAATGTCCGTGTTTGGGTTTGAAATGATTAACAGTCTGATTTGATGAGATATTGCAATTATTTCAGGCTTAAGATAATGATGGTCATTCATTGTTTTTTGGTGTATGTAGGGTGACGTTGTTGATTGATTGTTAATTGAATAATCATTATAAAAAAGGTGTATTTGCCATGCTTATGAATTATCTTGATCCGGGTACCGGGACAATGATCATCTCAGCGATTGTGGGCATCTTTGCCACGGTCGTGTTAGGCTTCAAAACCATCTGGTACAAACTGACCTCATTTTTTACCGGCAAAAAAAACAACCCTTCAGATAACAATCAATGAGGGAGCCCCAAAAAATACCCGGCTTTTTTCGTTCCTGGGGTTTTTACCGGAAATTTAAAAAACAAGACCCGAACGAGAAAGCCATTGTCTTTTATTCTGAAAGCGGGCAGGACTGGCATCATTTGTCCCCGTTGATCCATGACCTTACAAAACGGCTGGGAAAGACGGTTTGTTATGTATCCTCAGATCCGAATGATCCGGGTTTACATCAGGAGAATAAAAATTTGCGCCCGTTTTACATCCGGGAAGGCATGGTGCAGATTCTTTTTTTTCAGTTTTTAAAAGTGGATGTTCTGGTGCTGACCATGCTCGACCTGAATCACTTTCAACTGAAACGGTCCATCCATCCGGTTCATTACATATACGTCTTCCATGCCATGGGAAGCACCCATATGGTGGATCTGGAAGACTCCTACGATCATTATGATACGGTTTTTTGCGCAGGCCCCCATCAAAAAGAGGAAATCCGGAAACGGGAAGAATTAAAAAAACTGCCCCCAAAACATCTGTTTGATCACGGGTATGCCCGGCTGGAGCAGTTGATTGAAAAGAACAGGGCCTATGCAGATTCCCATGAGGATAACGAAAACCCGACCATTCTTCTTGCCCCCACCTGGGGGGATACAAGTATTTTAAACACCTGCGGCCTGAAACTGGTGGAAACACTTTTGAATGCCGGATTCAACTTGATTTTGCGTCCCCATTACCAGACGCTCAAACGAACACCCCAAGTGGTGAAAGCGATTCTGGGTCGATTTGGCGATCACGACAGGTTTGAATATATTGACCGGATGGGAGAGACCGATTCCCTGTTCAAGTCCGATCTTCTGATTTGCGACTGGTCGTCCATGTCCATGGAATATGCCCTTGGCCTTGAAAAACCGGTCCTCTTTATCGACGTTCCCAAACGGGTGAGAAACCCAAATTACGAAGATTTGGGGTTGGAGCCGTTGGAAATAGCCATACGAAAAGAGGTGGGAAAGATACTTGACCCATTGATGATCGAAACTGCACCTGACCTGATCCGGCAACTTCTCTCCGACCCGGATGCATTTAAAAACAGAATCAAGACATTGAGGGAGAAAATCGTTTTCAATCTGGGAAAAAGTGCACAGACCGGAGCAGAAGAAATTGTTCGCATTTCAGAGAATTTCAAAGAAAAAAAAAGGGGGGCATCCGCATGACATCCGGCGTGGGTCCCTCATTCAAAAACTGGCTCAAATCTCCTGAGCGAAAACCATTGATTCAATGGGGAAGCTGGTTCTTCTTTTTTACCGGATTGATTCAGGTCATCATCGGGCTCAGGTATTTATCCACGTATACCTTTCCCCAGGATGCGATAGGGCTTATCTACACGATCTCCGCATTTTTCAGCCACTTTATTTTTATCAGTTATCTGGTGTGGATTGTTTTTATTTTGCCCCTCACTATTATTATCCCCAAACAAAAATGGATCGTTCCCTTATCCGTTCTGACATCTTCCCTGATTTTGTCTGCAACGCTCCTTGACAGCCTTGTTTTCGGAGACAACCGGTTCCATATGAGCACACTGATTATGTCCATCCTGGGCATGAAGACCTGGCTGTTCGGATTGGTCTATTTGTTTATTTTTTTTGCTTTTACAACCTTTCTGTCCGGCAGAGTTTTGGCATTTGCCGGAAAGCCCGGAAAACGGCTATGCGGTTATTTTATATCGGTAATCTGTGTGCTTCTCCTTTTATTGACCCATGCCATTCATATCTGGGCGGATGCGAATTATTACACCCCGGTCACCCGGTTCACAACCTACCTGCCGCTATATTATCCAGCAACCGCAAAACGGTTCATGATGAAACACGGTCTTGCCAGTATCAATCAAAACCGGGATGAGAAAAAACTAAACGACCTCAACGATAAACATGCAAAAGAAAGTTTGTTGTACCCCATAAATCCCCTGGAATACAAGACACCGGAGCACGGTCTGAACATTTGTGTCATTGTAATCGACGCCTTGAGAGCTGATGCCTTTACAGAAGCGCTGACACCCAATCTCCTCGAGTTTTCAAAACATGCGGTCGTGTTCAAAAATCATTACAGCGGCGGGAATTCCTCCCGAATGGGGGCATTCTCCCTGTTCTATGGTCTGCCTTCCACCTACTGGCAATATTTTGAAGGCATTAGCAAAACGCCTGTTCTGATTGACAGGCTCCAGAAAGAGAATTATCAGTTCGGGATTTTTGGCAGTGCGCCTCTTTACAGGCCAACGAGCCTCGATCGAACGGTCTTTGCCAACATTCACGATTTGAGAATGGAAACGACCTGCGACATCGATGCATCCTATGCCAGGGATATAAAAATCACCGAGGAATGGATGTCGTGGCTCGGGGACAGAGACAAAAAACAGCCGTTTTTCGGGTTCCTCTTTTTTGACGCGCCCACGGCCAAGAGTTATCCGCCTGAGTATGAAAGCCGGTTTCCTGAAGATGGGAATGCATCAAAGATAGAAAAAAAATACCGCCGATACAAAACAGCCGTTTGCTTTGACGATGACCTCGCAGGAAAGGTATTGCGTGATCTTGAGGAAAGAAATCTCCTGAACAACACCATTGTCATCATCACCGCAGATCATGGGGAGGAGTTCGATGATAACGAGATGGGCTATGCCGGTCACGGATCGTCCTACAGCAGATTTCAGCTTAAGGTGCCTATGATCATTTCATGGCCAGGCAGGGAAGCACGGCAAATAGAAAGGCGGACATCCCATAATGACATCCCGGCAACACTTTTGACAGAAGCTTTGGGATGCACCAACCCGGCTTCTGACTTCTGTTCGGGTACAGATATTTTTAAGGGACCTGAGTGGGAGTGGATGATCTCCGGGAGTTATTACAATTTTGCCATCCTGGAACCTGACCAGATCACGATCAGCTATCCTGGAGGATATTTCGAAATCAGAGACAATGCATATGCCGTGATTTCAAACAAACACCTGAACCGGAAAGTGCTCAGGGAAGCATTGAACGAATCCGGCAGATTTTATAAAAAGTGACCTTTTTTGGGGTTGGCACCAGACTTTCGCATTTCTGACATATGACAACATACAAACGATTCATCACCTACCTGATTGCTTTCATTTGCTGCCTTGTCCGGCTGGATGGCGCTATGGCAGGAATGCCGGTTCAGACCGATCATCAGCAATATATTTTTTCAAGTGATAATGGCGATTTACTGGCCATTCATTCAACCTATGCTTCATACAAAGACGCGCAATCTGTCCCATCGGTCGATACGATTGCCCCTGTTTTGTCATTCGCGGTTTTGGATAATCCGGCGTTAAACGATGCGTTTATCAATCTTCGGTATCTACTTGAAGAAAAACAAGAAAATCATCAAAATATTACCCTCATTTTTAAGTCGGAACCGTTAAACTCAGGGGCGTATTTCAGAAAGATATACACCCTTTCCAAAAAAGAATATTTCATGGATGTGTCATTTGCTATAGAAACACCGGATGAGTTTTCCCATCTTTATGTCACCCGTTTCCAAATAACCCTTCACCAGACCGGCATGTTTTCAACCTCGCCCCATTCAGACACGCCTGAAGCAAGGCGAGCTGTGTTCATTGCCGACAAGGATTGTTTTTCACCAACAAATTTTGCTGAAGAATTCAATAATGTACTGACCAAAGAGACCTGGGCAGGCTTTCGGGACAGATTTTTCGCTTTACTGATCAAACCGTTAAATGATTCTATAAAGCTTGAAACAAGTGAGCCGGCGTCAACAGATTCCGCTTTGCTTCAGTTTTCGCTTCAGCCGTTTGACGATTTCTTTTTTTTCAGGATATATGCCGGTCCCATTGACTGGTATTCATTTGGCAATGAAAAAGAAACGCTCTCCCCATTGCTATACAATCACCTGTGGTTCTGGGTGCGGTATATCAGTTTCGGGTTGTTCTTTCTCCTTTCATGGCTGATTCAGATTACCGGCAACCACGGGTTGTCCATTATCCTGTTGTCGTTAACCGTAAAAATCCTGATGCTTCCCCTGGTCCATGTCTCAGACAAATGGCAGGCGGATGTCAATACAAAGAAAACCCTTCTTCACCCCCATTTGAAAGAAATCAAATCCCAATATAAAGGGGAGGAACAGCATAGACGAACCCTTGCCCTGCATAAAGAGCTTGGCATTCATCCCATGTACCCCTTGAAAAATTTTCTGGGGCTTTTTGTTCAGATCCCGATTTTTTTTGCCGCATATCATACATTGGGCGAGAACGTATCTTTGAGCGGCATCCCTTTTTTGTGGATCAGGGATCTGGCTGAGCCGGATCAATTTGCGCGTCTGCCATTTCATCTGTTTTACTTTGGGGAATACCTGAATCTCCTGCCGTTTCTGATGACCGCCATCACGGTGGTCACGGCGTTTCTTTTTCAGGACAGATCATTGTCGGAAGACTTACTAAAGAAGCAGCAGCTGAATCTTTATATCATGGCCTTGTTTTTCCTCGTGCTTTTTTATACCTTTCCTGCAGGCATGGTGTTGTACTGGACCATGAATAATGTGCTGTCGCTTGTTAAAACCCTTATTCAGAAAAGTTTCAGCGGAAAATCCCGTGGAGAAACCGGATAATCATTCACTTGTCCAAACTTTTTTATATGGCGCAATTGTTTTTGGCGTATTTTCCGCGTCACGCCTTGCCATTCAATTCGGACTCGAGGCCTTTATCATCAGTGGGGATGCATCTGATTTCTCCGGATTGATAATTTCTTTATCCACGGTGTTCTCAAGTCTGGCTGGGATATTAACCCTTCGTCTTGTCATTCGAACCATCGGCATTCCCTCAAAAGAAATTTGGGGTACCCCTTCATTCCATATAAAAGAGATTGGCAAATGGCTTTTTTTATGCATTGTCACAGCCTGCCTTTATGACGCGATCCGGTATGCCGAGTGCCGTGAAATTGTCCCTGAATGGCTGGTATCCATTTATCTGACAACGCATTCCTGGGTGTTGTTCCTGCTTTCTTTTGTCGGTGTTGCCCCTGTGTTTGAGGAGCTTTTTTTTCGCGGGTTTTTGGTTAACAGGCTATCAAAATCAGCCCTTGGCGTCTTTGGGGCATCTGTTGTCACCTCTTTATTGTGGGCGCTAACCCATATGCAGTATACGTTCTTTGATATGACCGTGATCTTTATGCTGGGTATGTTTTTCTGCTATGCCCGGATAAAGACGGCATCCGTATATACATGTGTGTTCATGCATATGGTTTTGAATCTTTGGACCTTTTTGGAAATTATTCTTTTGAGTTCATAAAAACATTATGTATAAGAAGGACAGCATCGATTTAATGTGAGAAATTTTATTTTTTTAACCCTAAACCGAATAGCATCAACATGAAAAAAAGCAAACAACTGAGAACTCTGATCAATAGCGATAAACTCGAATTCATCTGTGAAGCCCACAATGGATTGAGCGCGAAAATTGTCGAGGAAACCGGCTTCAAAGGGATATGGGGGAGCGGCCTGTCAATTTCCGCTTCATTGGGCGTGCGCGACAACAATGAGGCCAGCTGGACCCAGGTGCTTGAGGTGATCGAGTTCATGAGCGACGCCACTGCCATCCCCATCCTTCTGGACGGGGACACGGGCTATGGCAATTTCAACAACATGAGGCGGCTCGTCCAAAAACTGGAGCAAAGGGAAATCGGCGGGGTGTGTATTGAGGACAAGTTGTTCCCCAAAACCAATTCCTTTATCGGCGGCGAATTGCAGCCTCTGGCGGATATCGATGAATTCTGCGGCAAAATAAAGGCCGGAAAAGATACTCAGAAAGACGATGATTTCTGTATTGTGGCGAGGGTCGAAGCCTTTATCGCCGGATATGGGTTGGAGATGGCCTTAAAACGCGCGGAGGCTTACAGACGGGCAGGGGCGGATGCCATTCTGGTTCACAGCAAAAAGTCCACCCCCCATGACATAGAGCTGTTCATGAAAGAGTGGGGTGACCGTCATCCGGTGGTCATTGTACCCACAAAATACTATTCCACCCCCACAGACCGGTTTCAGGAACTTGGCATCAGCCTCGTGATCTGGGCCAATCACCTGATCCGAACGGCAGCGGAACATATGAAACGGACCGCCAGAACCATATTTGAAGACCAGAGCCTGGTGGGCGTTGAAGACAAAATTGTCCCGGTTTCCGAAATTTTCAGACTCCAGGGGGCATCCGAACTTCAGGAAGCCGAGAAAAAATACCTTCCTGCCTCAGGTAAGGTGTTTCAGGCAACGATCCTCGCCGCCAGCCAGGGCAAGGAAATGGGGGATATTACCAGAGACTGCCCCAAAGCGCTTTTAAAAATCAATGACACCCCGATCCTTCATGACACGGTCGAGAAGTTGAACCGGTTGAATATCAAGGATATTACCGTGGTCAGAGGGTATCTGAAAGACATGATCGACGGCGCCCAGTTTAAGACCATTGATAACGACGCCTATGATTCCACAAAGGATCTCTATTCCTTGTATCTGGCGCTTGACCGGATTCAGGGAGACAGCCTGATCATCTATGGGGACTGTCTGTACCGGTCCCATCTGTTTGCCGATCTTCTCGATAACCCGTCTGACATAAGGATCATTGTAGATGCGGATATTTCAGGCAAAAACAAGTCCCAGGATCTGGTATTGTGTTCAAAACCCTATGCCAATGACTTTTTCAACACGGACATTTTTCTTAAAGATATTTTTATAAAGAAAGATAAAGAGGACTCTCATGGGGAATGGACAGGTCTGATCGCCACAAACCAGAAGGGAAGTGACCTGATCCGGCAAAAGCTAAAAGAGATGGCCTCAAGAGAAAATTTTAAACGTCTCTCCATTACGGATCTGTTAAAAGCGCTTCTTGAAATCACGACGATTCAGGTTATTTACACCAAAGGTGGTTGGCTTGATATTGACGATATATTTGACTATCAGCAGGCAGGAGATTTTTAAATGATAGATACGGAAAAATTCGGAAAGCGCCTATCAGATTACGGATATAATTTCGCAAGCGGCGTACCATGCTCGTTTTTAAAGTATCTGATCAACTATGCGATAAACGACATGAATTACGTGGGAGCGGTAAACGAAGGTGATGCGGTGGCCATATCTGCTGGTGCGTATATGGGCGGGAAAAAAAGCATGGTCTTGATGCAGAATTCCGGGCTGACCAACGCCATCTCGCCGCTGACTTCTCTGAATTATCCATTCAGAATACCGGTACTGGGTTTTGTCAGTCTTCGGGGTGAGAAGGGGTTAAATGACGAACCCCAGCATGAGCTGACCGGAACAGTGACCGACCGGATGCTCGAGGACTCTGGTGTGGCATTCGATTATCTGGCCGCGGATATGAACGAAGCAGTTCAGCAGCTGAAAAAAGCAGATGGGATATTTCAGAATAATCGCCCTTTCTTTTTTATCGTGCGCAAAAATACTTTTTCAGACGTAAAGTTAAATGCCAAAGAAGAAGGGGAGATGAAACCGGGTGAACTTGTAAGAAGGAGGGTTCCCCTTCAGGACATGACCCGGTTGGGTGCGCTTGAAGTCATCTCGACATTCAAGGATGATCATACGGTTCTTCTGGCAAGCACAGGAAAGGGCGGCCGCGAGCTATACGAAATCGACGATTCAGACCATAATTTTTACATGGTCGGTTCCATGGGATGCATCAGCTCTTTTGGTCTGGGAATGTCCCTTGCTAAACCAAACCTGAACGTGATTGGCATTGACGGTGACGGCGCCCTTCTCATGCGGATGGGGTCAATGGCCACAAACGGTTTCTATGCCAATGGTAATCTCCTCCATATCCTGATAGACAATAACTGCCATGACTCAACCGGCGGTCAGAAAACCGTGTCCCACCATGTGGATTTTCCGTCTATTGCACAGGCCTGCGGATATCTAAAATCTTATGACGTGAAAGACCTTGAAGAATTAAAAGAGATAATAACTGCCTGGAAGGAATATCCTTGTCTCACGTTCATCCGTGTCCGTGTGAAAAGAGGTACCAAACCGGATTTAGGGAGACCGAAAGTCAAGCCCTATGAGGTCAAGGAAAGACTGATGCGGTTTATCGGATAGATATGCGGAGAATGAAATGATACATACAGCAGTGATTCTTGCAGCGGGATTGGGAAGCCGTCTCAAACAGTATACGACGGATATGCCCAAAGGCTTTCTTGAGATCGACAAAGAGGCCCTGATCGAACGATCCTTGAGGCTGCTCAGGAATCAGGGAATAGATACTGTCCTAATAGGTACGGGGTACCTCTCCGGTTTTTATGAGAATCTGAAAGGCAGTTATGCCGGGCTGATGACGCGGAGAAACGATATATTCGATCAGACCAGCAGTTTTTACACCTTATATAACATGCAGGAACTCATTTCAGATGACTTCTTGCTTCTGGAATCGGATCTTCTGTATGAAGAACGGGCATTGGTTCATCTTCTTTCGGAGGCGACAAAAGATATCATTCTGGCAAGCGGCAAGACAGACTCCGGTGATGAAGTCTACATTGAAACAGATGAAACCGGCATGCTGGTCAACATGTCCAAAAAGAGAAATGATCTGAAATCCATTGCGGGTGAACTGGTCGGCATATCAAAAATTTCTCTTCATACATTTCAAATGCTGATCGAACACTTTCATTCACATATGGAAGAAACCAGAAAGATCGATTATGAAACGGCCTTGACCCGGCTTTCACAGACATTCCCCATAAAAGTAGATGTCATATCCGATCTGGCCTGGACAGAGATAGACACGGAAGACCACCTGAACCGGGCCAAAACCTTGATTTACCCCCGTATTAAAGAACTTGAAAAAAATGACAGGATCAATAAACATGCAAACGCCAATTAAACGAAACATCCTTTTGAACCCCGGACCGGCGACCACAACAGATACGGTCAAATACGCCCAGGTCGTACCGGATATCTGCCCCAGAGAAAAAGAATTTTGCGAAGTGATGAAAAAGGTGGCGACAGGCCTTGTGAAAGTGGTTCATGGAGATGAAAGACACGAAGCGGTCATGTTTACCTCATCAGGCACAGGTGGCGTAGAGGCGCTCATCAGTTCGGTGGTGCCTGTGGGAAAGAAAATCCTCGTTGTGATCAACGGCGCCTATGGGGATCGGATACATAAAATCGCCCGGATTTATTATCCGGAAAACCAGGTCCTGCAATATAAAATTCCCTATGGTGGATATCCGGATGTGTCGGCCATTCAGAAAATCATTCAGAAGAACGACGATATCAGCCATATCGCAGTCGTTCATCATGAAACCACCACAGGTATGCTCAATCCTGTCAGGGAGATTGCCCGGGTCGCCCGGGCTTATGGCGTTTTGATGATCGTGGACGCGATTTCTTCCTATGCGGGTATTGATATTGATATTGAAAAGGACGGGTTCGATTATCTGGTCTCCACCTCCAATAAGAATATTCAGGGCATGGCAGGTATCGCCTTTGTGATTACGGCAAAGGAAAAATTGGAAAAACTGAAAGATATTCCCAAACGAAACCTCTATTTCAATCTCTATGATCAGTATATCTCTCAAAAAAAGACCGGCCAGATGCAGTTTACACCGGCCGTTCAGGTGATCTACGCACTGGTGCAGGCGCTATCGGAGTTTTTTATCGAAACCCCTCAAAAACGCTTTGATCGATATCGCCTATCCTGGGAAGTACTGGTCGAAGGATTGCAAAAACTGGGATTCAAGCTTCTCTTGCCGCTTTCAACACAGGCAGGCCTTATTACCTCCATCCTTGAGCCGGATCATCCCCGGTTCAGTTTCGAATCGATGCACGATCATCTGTATGAGCGAGGATATACCATCTATCCCGGAAAAATTGCCGATACCCATACATTCAGAATTGCGAACATCGGCGCCATTGATCAAGTGGATATGCGTCATTTTTTAGCAGAACTGAAGCAATATCTTGAAACGAATCAGATTCACCTAACCCATTAGGAAAGGATGGTACCATTATGAAAATTCATCATTTGAATTGCGGCACCTGCCGGCCGCTTGGTGGCAGTCTTTTGAATCGCAGTCCTTCCATTATCACGTGTCATTGTCTGCTGATCGATACCGACAAAGAACTCGTCCTTGTGGATTCCGGTGTGGGCATGGCAGACATGAAAAACCCGAAACGGCTTGGCCCCATGCATCTGATGTTGAATCTTCGGCAAGATGACGCTGACACGGCTTTCAGACAAGTCGAACAGCTGGGGTATAACCCGGAAGATGTCAAACACATCATTATCACTCACCTGGATCTTGATCATGCAGGCGGGCTCCCGGATTTTCCCTGGGCCAACGTTCATGTCCTAAAGCAGGAATATGATGCAGCCATGCATCCGGAGAATTACCGCGAAAGGGAGAGATACCGGAAATGCCACTTTGCCCATCAGCCCAAATGGATCTTGCATGAAAAGATATCCGATGAAAAATGGTTTGGCCTTGAATGCATCAGAGGGGAGGGGGGCTTGCCCGAGGATATTGTCATTGTTCCCCTGACAGGACACACAAAAGGACACTGCGGGGTGGCCATTAAAATGGATGAATCGTGGTTTTTTCATGCCGGAGATACGTATTATTACGACAAACAGATGGCGAATCCCATAGACTGTACCATTGGATTCAAACTGTTTGAATATCTCGCCCATATGGACAAAAAAGAAGCCATCAAGAAAAAAAACCGGCTATGGGATGTGATCGATAAAAACAGGGATCAGATCACCATTTGCTGCACCCATGACCCTACTGAATTCGAAACCCTGTCAAAAACGACATTAAGAAGACGGAGGACATAAAAATGGATGGATGGCGTGATGAAGAATTCAAGGATAAAAACCTGATGGCCCCTTGCGGATTGTACTGCGGTACATGCGGTGTGTATATCGCCACGAGGGATAAAAATGAAAAATTCAGGACCGTAATGGCTAACCTTTATGGCACCAGGCCCGAAGAAACCGCATGCATCGGATGCATGCAACCTGATCCACCGGAAAAACTCTACCTCTACTGCAAAATGTGCACGATCAGGGATTGCGTGAAAGAAAAAAGTTTCTACTCCTGCCACCAGTGCGAAGGCTGGCCCTGCGGCCAGATTGAAAATTTCGGTCTGGCTACCGGAAAAAGGGTCATGAAACGAACGATTCCCATCTGGCGGAAAAAGGTCGAGGAACTTGGCGATGAACAGGGAAGCATCGAATGGGCACGCTCCGAATGTGAGCGGTATCATTGCCCTGACTGCGGCAAGCCCCTGTTTCGTGGCGCCCAGCGATGCAGAGCTTGCAAGGCCTCTGTCGCAGACAAACTCGATGGTTCGCTTTGAACAATTTATAAAGTTGCCGGATGATTCCGGTTATAAACAAATAGTTCAGGCTGCTCGTTTTTCAGATTTATGAGAACACCTGAAAGGAGGTGCTTATGGACTTCAATGCAAATACGGTTCTTGTTACAGGAGGGGGCTCCGGCATTGGGTTTGCCATTTCGGAGCGGTTTCTTCAGGCCGGAAGCACCGTCATTATAATGGGCAGCATTGAAGCAACATACGGATTTTCAACCGAAATGAGCCGGGCAACACCCGAGCAACTGGAGGCGATCTTCAAGCGAATGAACCAACCTCATCTGGTAGGATAACGGAAAAATTGCCCGGTGAGTCATGCTGCACATTCAAACAAATAAAATTTTGATGCCTTTTTGTCAAAAGTAATAACGCTTTCGCAAGTATTATTTGGGGCAGAGGGTGCAATTAAAAGGTCAGAAAGATCATATGTGTTTTCCTGAAAAAGCATTGGCGCCTGTCCAAAATCATAATCATCAGCGTCAAGATCGTGGCCATTCTTTTCATTCACCGGTAGCCAGGGAATAAGTTCCGGACTGCAGGCAAAGGTCCACGCATCGAGATCATTCATTTTCATAGACCAATTAACAGCCCCTGTATCAAGATCAAGAATCGATTCACACCGCTAATTAATCGACAAAATATATATAAAATATACAATACAATACTCAATAATTGCATAAAAACAGAACTGGGGGGCAGGAATAATGGATAGTGTCTTTGTTTACCATCCCTATTTGAGTTGTGAATCGTGGATAGCTAAATCATCATGGTTTAAAAGTTAAAGGTCAACAAATTTGATGTTTAGAATAATAGGACGGACCTGGCGGTCCTATATTAAGGATCAGGTTATGTAAATTGGGTGGAAATTGTATTGAAATATGTTCGAAACCTATTCGCGAACAGAACCCTATTTTAAGGCTTGAACAATAGCTGCCATATCATATTGAAAAAACAATTGAAATAAAACAAACTTCAGTCCTATTCCCATAATTCTTTGCCATAGCATGATAATAATGAAAAAAAATAGTTACGAATCGGGTTGATATAAAAAATACTTGACATCTGATATTGTGTAATATATTCAGGACTGACTCGTCAGTCTTGAATATCTGAGATTTCAATTACTAATAAGGAGATGAAAATGAGGAACCAAAAGAATCAAAGGCACATTTTATTATTGGCTGTAGTGGTTTTTGCTTGGATGTCATTTTCCAGATCAGCACATGCCATTCGTTTTGAGCCAAACGACGATACAATAATCGATTTTGACCTAACCTTGTCCTGGACTGGCGGAGTACGCGCCGAGGACCGGGATCTGGACACCATGGCCATGAAAGACGTTAACGCAGATGATGGTGGGTGGAATTTTGATCAGTGGAATATGACCAACAACCGGTGGACCGCCATTGCAGATATCGACGTACACTACAAGAATGTGGGCGTATTTGCCCGGCCAAGAGCGTTTTATGATTTTGTCTACATGGGTGACAATTCCAATCCTGGACTTGCCAAACACTGGTCCAACAATAACTATCTGGCCGGGGCCATCAGCAAGCCGGACAAGTTTGACGACGGTGTTGAAGATACTATGGGTACGGATGCTCAGTTTCTGGATTGGTTTTTTTATTCCAATTTCTCTCTGGGCGACCATGCAGTGGACTTTCGCGTTGGGCAGCAGGTGGTGGCATGGGGAGAGCAATTGTTCCTCCAAGGCGGCGTGGCATCGGCCATGTCCCATGCGGACCTGACAGCGGCGAACCTACCTGGGGTGGAACTCAAAGAAGTATATATGCCCTCGGAATCGGCTTCACTTCGTATGGATATTCTTAACAACTTAACCGTGATGGGATTCTACCAATGGGAATGGGAACACCACATTTTAAATGAACCGGGCAGCTATTTTAGTGATCAGGATTTGGTAGGTGAGGCAGGAAGAGGATTAATAATACCGCCTAATGCTGTTCCACCCAACTACATGGTTGTTAAAAGAGGAAAGGATCAACCCGCCAGGGATGACGGACAATATGGTCTTGGCTTTATCTATCGGGCCGAGAGACTCGCTCAAACAGAATTTGGATTTTATTATATCAATTATCATGAGAAATCCCCTTTGGTTCAATTCGCCCCCGACTTTTCCAACTATTATTTCAGTTACGCGGAAGACATCAAGCTATATGGCATGAGTGTCAGTACGTTTATCAAAGATGTAAGCTTAAGTGGTGAATTTACCTATCGCCATAATTATCCTCTGACCATTGCTCCAGGTGTCTATGAGGACGGCAATATGGTTCAGGCCCAAATTGCAGCGTTGTACGCCCTTGGCGAAAACCTTATTTTTGATGATGTGAGTTTTGCCGGAGAAATCGGTTATGACAAGGTACTGGGTAAAGACGAAGCAGATATGGCATCCAGTGATTTTGCCTGGGGGTATTCTCTCACTGTAACACCGAAATATTACCAGGTGGTGACGGATCTTGATCTGAGCCTGCCCATTTCATACAAAGGCAATCCAAACGGTTCTTCTCCAAACAAGACATTTACGGAAGGGGCCAATAGCGCTTCTATTGGAGCGACACTTGTCTGGAAAAATGTCTATAAACTGGAAATCAAATATGCTGGTTATTTTAATCCGAAACGCAATACCCTTGCAGATCGGGATGTTATTGGCATAAACTTGAAATATACTTTCTAAAATATATTAAATAAGGAGAAAAAACATGGTGAAAAATGTTCTGATGAACAATCGGACAGTACTCATTGCGATTTTTATGCTTTGTATTGCCTATCCTTTAGAGGCCCGTGTGGAGATTCAGGAGGCAGCTCAATTGAAAGATGGTCTCACGCCATATGGGGCAGAGCGTTCGGGAAACGCAGACGGAACCATTCCTGCCTGGGAAGGCGGCCTGACAAGCATTCCCGAGCGTGTTAAAGGATGGGAACCTGCAACAACCGGCGGAAGATTTCCAGATCCCTTTGTCAATGAAAAACCCCTCTACAGTATATCTGC
>JAHIVH010000124.1 GCA_018816735.1 Pseudomonadota bacterium
CAAGCTCATATATTTATTACAAACAAAAATCATGGTCACATAGTTTCGGTACCTCCGGTACATATACTGTCAGTGCTTATGTTTATGATCGGGCAACTGATCAAAGGGAAGATTTTGTCACGTGGACAGTAAATGTTGAGGAATCAACATTCGGCCCCTTGAAGATTTCTCGAGTATTACCTAGTGAAACGATAGATATTCAGATCGGAGAGCCAGCAACCTTCTGTATCGAAACTTCAACTGCGTTGGGAATAAAAGGCATTGAATGGTTCATAGGAACCTCATCAGAAAAATATACCTCCTACACTAGTTCCTATGATTATTACGAACAAGAATCATGGTCGCACAGTTTCAGTACAGCTGGCAATTATACCGTCAGTGCATATGTTTATGAGCGGGGAACCGATCAGAGAGAGTCCTTAATTACATGGACAGTAAACGTTGATCAAGCTGAACCTGTGCAAGAGCAATTCTTTGACGATTTCCATTATGAATCTTCAGGAGATATAGAGCTTACCAATTTCGGTTGGCATGTGACTGATGGAGTTGATGGGCCGCCTGATGGCGCGATATATGATCGTAATAATGTGACGTTTCGAATTGAGGATAACCAAAAAATAATGTCACTGACAGCACTTAATAATGGTGATTTTTCAGGAATGCGTCAGGCACACATAGGAACTACTGAAAGAATGTTTTATGAAGGTACATATGTAGCTCGTGTACGTTTTACAGATGCGCCAGTTAGTTATCAGGACGGAAGCGTTCAAACATTTTATTCAATTGTGCCCTATACAATGGGTGCCGACCCTAATTATTCTGAATGTGATTTCGAGTATCTCCCATATGATTTATGGAGTGGTGAGGATCACTCCCCCTGTTTGTATTTAACTACTTACGAAACTGTAACGCCATTGGATAAGATGTATACTCCGATCAAAGGAAGCCACGATAGGTGGGTTATACTTATGTTTAAAATAATGGGGGGTGAAGTAGTAAGATACTATGTCGATGGTGTTCTAATAAACCCGCCGCATGAGACAAGTATGCAACTTGGAAATAATGTTTATCCAGAAGTCGTAATGACTATAGATTTTAACCACTGGTTTACTACAGATAAAAAAAATAGCGGTTTAGGACCTAGTACACAGTTGCGCTCATACACTTATGATATTGATTGGGTCTATCATGCTAAGGATCGTGATCTTTCTACAAAAACAGTTGAAAAAATCGTTAAAACTTTGAAAGACGAAAGTATTTTTCGTTGCAATACAATGCCGGGCCATAACGAATGTAATCCCACAAATTGCGATTCGAAAATTTATTACTGCGATAGGGATAAGGATAAATATTCAGACGGTACAACCCAAACCGCCTGTGAACGTCCAAATGACTACTATTTGGAATCAGAACTATTGGGCCTTTCGGGTGACTGCGATGACTACGATGATGATAAAAATCCCGGAGCCTCAGAACTATGCAATAACATTGACGATAATTGTAATGACTTAATTGACGAGGATTTTGATACATACGTATATTTCCGTGATAAAGATGGTGATGGGTTTGGTGAAATCAACGATTATATAGAAGCGTGCTTCCAACCAGCCGGATATGTTCTCAAACCCTATGACGATTTCCCTGACAATCCAAACGAATGGATGGATACAGATAAAGATGGTGTTGGAAACAACGAAGATAGTGATGATGACGGAGATGACATGCCTGATGATTGGGAATTGGCGAATGGTTTGGATTCATTATCATATGATAAAGATGAGGATTATGACAATGATGGTTGGACAAATTACGAAGAGTTTCTCGAAGGCACCATTCCAAACGATGAATTATCTCCCTTGCCGACACCACCAGAAATAAAAGAAACGAATCCCCACCTAAATGCAGGGATAAGTGATGACTCAAGTGTACCAAATAATACTTCTTTTTCAGTCAGAATCGAAGATGATGACGGTATTAACACTGTCTTACCGGACAGTATTATTTTTGAAATAGACGATGGCATACATCCTTCATACCATAGAAGCTTGATGGATTATCAGGTTGTAAGAATAGTTAAATTAAAGGAGGAGAACGAGCAAAAGGTGACCGATTTGTGGGCAATTTATGATAGAACTAAAGATACTCAATTTGGTAATTTTGCCTACAATAGTACAATAAAAATAAGAGTTATAGTTACAGATATAAGGTATGACCGAAATGAAAATGTTATATATAGTTTTAAAATTGAATCAGAAGAAAAACACATGTGGACTCAAGAAAATTCTCCCCAAACTAAGGAGATAGAAAAAAGCAGCCCTCTTTTGGATGAAAGCCATGATACAGGTATAGAAATTATTAATGACACTTTAAAAGGTGCTTCTATTATTTATAAAAGCAACGAAACTCTTCAACCCTCGTTTGGTCCAACCGAAGAAATACCTCAACTTGAAATAGATACAGGTCAAACTATTAGCGATCCCCTTAATTTACAGCCACCAACTGTGTTTTCAACGCCAGTAAAAATTATTATTCCGTGTTCAGACGAGGCTGATGTTGGATTATCAAGTATTTACTTATTTAAAAAAAATCAATGGATTATTGCCTGTGATGGTGCAGGAAAAGTACTCCCAGGAGGTGATGGCTGCATTGTTCCAAATTCAAGAATTAATTATCAGGGCACTCCTTCGAAAATTGAAGTGCAACTTTACCATTTTACCGGGATACAAGCTGCAGCAGTTCCAGATATTGAAATTTTATCACCTAACCATAACTTTGGCAATGTGGCAGTTCATGACACTGCAGAGTCTTCAATTTTAATTAGTAATATTGGAGGTGCTATTTTAAATATTTTAACTATTAGTCTTTCTGATACATCCAGCTTTATGATTACTGATACGTCAGCCTTTTCTATTATGCCTAATGAGTCAAAAAACATTATAGTTACTTTTAACCCGGCATCAGAAGAGGCTATATCTGCTTCGATATTTATTGAATCCAATGATCCCGACGAAACACTATCGAATGTTACACTATCTGGAACAGGAATCTCATTTGAGGAGGAAAATGACAATGGAAGTGATGATGATAGTGAGGGGATGTGTTTTATTCATTCGCTAAAAGAATAGAAGCCCCATATATTTTATTAGGAGCTGTTTTTAAATTTTTGTTCAAGCTCATGGAAGATTCAAATTATAACAACAGGAGTACATGAAGTATTTCGAAAATTTAAATTTTGACTTGGCCCTGAAATCGGACAAAATAAGAGGTTTTGAAATGGTTTTTTTCAATGGGAAAAAATGATTGAATAAAATACTGCTTTTATCTCAAATATTAGTGATAGTGACATAAAAAGTTTACATATCTGGGTTTTATCCGACGTTGAGCGGGCGCTCAGGGATGATTAGCCGGGCTGAGGGGGGATTAGAGCGGATTTTTTCCTCACAAAGAGACGCACATTCTGAAATTACAGATCTCACCTTTTCTTTATTTTTCGCCCGAAAACGCCTCCAATGAAAATTATTTCAAATTCCAGGCCCATCAACCTCTCAATTTTTAATGCTTTTTTATTTGCGTCCTCTATATCAAATGCGATAGATGAAAAGAATGGTAACGGCCACTTGATTTTATACTGACCAACAACAGAACAGATTGCAGAAATAAAATCGGCACTGAAAAGCTTTTTAGGAGACCTTGATATCATGACGGAGACATACAATGTATACTGCGATGAATCCTGTCACCTGGAAAACGACAACCAAAGAGCAATGGTGTTAGGTGCCATTTGGTGTCCGCTCGATAAGACCAGGGAAATTGCTGTCAGACTGCGTGAAATTAAGCAAAAACATGGTCTTGCACCTCATTTTGAAGTCAAATGGACTAAAGTATCTCCTGCAAAAACAGAATTGTATATAGATTTGGTGGATTATTTTTTTGATGATGATGATCTGCACTTCAGGGCTCTGATTGTGCCAGACAAATCCAAGCTGAAGCACGATGCCTTTCCTGGTCAGGACCATGATAAATGGTATTACAAAATGTATTTCGACATGTTGAAAGTTATTTTCCGGCCAGATGCCCGTTACCGAATTTATTTGGATATCAAAGATACGCGCGGTGCGAAAAAAGCGGCAAAACTTCGTGATGTTTTATGTAACAACATGTACGATTTTTCCCGGGAGGTGATCGAGCGGCTACAGCTGGTCCACTCTCATGAAATTGAACAGTTGCAGTTGGCTGATTTATTAATCGGTGCGGTTGCTTATGTAAACCGAGGATTATCTGATAATTCAGGGAAAATGGCATTGATAAAACGAATACAAAAAAGATCCGGTTACAACCTAAGCAAGACCACACTGTTGCGAGAAGATAAAATGAACCTTTTTCGCTGGCATTCTATGGAGATATAAAAATGACGACTCCTCCAAATTGGCTGCCACCGCTTATCCTGTTCAATGATTATGAAGGCAACTGGGACGCCTACCTGGAAGCCCTTTATACTTGGTTTAAAAAAGATTTCATTGATGATAAACCCATATTTCAGGGGCGACGACTGGGGTTGAAACGCCATCCGATGACCGATGGCAAAGAAGCGACTTTCTGGCATATGATTCAAGAAGGAAAGATTGAGGAAGAACGTACCCCCGACCTTCGACGCTGCGAACGAATTCGCTGGCCCAAGCCAATCATAGAAAATGATGATGATCCAGAAATAAAAGTATGGAAAAACGAACGACGCAGAGATACCCGGATATGTTTATGGTTCGTTCAAGAGAACTATATTGTCATATTGGCAGACAGGGGCAAATACATTCTTCCATGGACGGCGTATCTGGTGGAACAGCCACATAGTCAACGTAAATTACGACGGGAATATGAAGTATATTGGAAAAATAAGGCCCAAAAAGGCTAAAGCCGCCCCAAAAGGGACGGCTTTGTTACTCCTTCTACACATGGCAGATGAGCTGTTGGTTGGAACCATCGGTCATTTACATAAAAATGTCAATATTTTTTATAAATGTTTTATATTGGCCCTTTATTCTGATGCAACGTCCCATAAGGTGTAATCTGCCAACTATATTGATTTTGGGCGTTATTTACTGAAAATCATCGAAAACCGGCGTTCGCTATCCATACAATCCATCCCCAAGTCTCTGAAATCACCTTGGTACACTGCTATAAAGAAGTTGTAGAAAAGAATTCTGGATAATTGGGTATATTGGTGGATTTTCACGTCTTTTGGATATATTGCCAAAGTATAATTATTGATTTTAATTTTTTGAAATTAGGCGATAAAAACAAATTTCTTGACAAAAAAGGAATGATTTGATTTGTACTTGTCAGTGGACTTTATTATCAAATACTTAATCATAGCAAGAAAATACAATCAAACAAATAGAGAGTTAATTACAACATGAACATACTAAAAAGTGTTCATCTCAGGTATCGACATTATGCGTAGATTCAATATTAGGATTTATCAACTTTACGATTTCATTGAATTAATTTTTATTATCGTAGGTATAATAGGTTCAGTTTGTTCAATATGGTCAGTTTATTCATCCGAACCAAGCCTAAAGCAAGCTATTATAGTTGCAATTTCAATTGTAACATGCGGAACAATTATTAGTCTTATAAAAATTCGAAAATTAAGAAAAGTCGCCATTACTAATCTTGAAAACTTGTCGAAATGTTTTCATGCAACAGCACATCATGTAAGAAATCAACATGCAGCTATATGTAAAAGATTTAAAAACGGTGAAAAGCAGTTGACCTTGGAAGAATTAAACTTAAATTTAAACAACGTCTGTAAAATAGTGTTGGACAATTTATCAACAATATTAAATGAAATCACAGGAGAGAAAATTAACGTTTGTATTAAATATTTTTGTATTGACCAGCCAGTTTATTTTAGCAAGCTAACACATGAAGAAAAAGAAAATCTTTGTGTTACAGTGCTATCAAGGTGTAAATATTCTGAAAATCGTAGGTCTAACACCAAAGATAAAATTATCGATAACACTGATTTAAAGTGGATAACGTTTGAAAAATATAAACATTTTGCTGAGCCAGATTTAGAGTCTTTTAATAGACGCTTACAAGAAACTACGAAATTTGAAAAATATTTAGATTCAAACTCCTCGTGGAAAGATACATACAAAGCAAAAATTACAGTTCCCATACAATTAGATATGAGTTTCTTACGAAATAGTGCTGTAGAAGGTAAGTCTTATGATTTGCTCGGATTTATTACAGCTGACTCTCCATCAACTTCCGCATTTAGAGATGATAATCTTGAATATATGGTTGAGATTTGCAAAGCTTTTGCCGATGTGATATATAGATATTTGGAAAGATATATATACTTGTGCGGCGAACTACATAACAAAAATGGAAACACTAATTCTACTTGCTCATAAGGAGACAAAATGAGTTGGAATCCACTTGCTCTATTTTGGACACCAAAAAGAGACTATGAAAATGACATTGATCAAGATAAAAACATATTTATTATACGTCCATTAATACCTTACCAAGAGTCAGTTATAAGGGGTGTTGCAAATGACTGTTGCAAAAACGTTTCGGATGTTACACCT
Source organism: Pseudomonadota bacterium (assembly GCA_018816735.1). GTDB lineage: Bacteria > Desulfobacterota > Desulfobacteria > Desulfobacterales > JAHIVH01 > JAHIVH01. Next base: position 6,594 of record JAHIVH010000124.1, read on the forward strand.
ACGGAAGGAAATATGGACACAGAAAATACATAGGATTTGGTTTGAATTTACTGAACTGAAACTATGTATTTGGTTTTTACCCTCCAATCCCCTTCCATTTGGTAATTACTCCCCTTGAGCCGCAAAAATTACATTCACACCAGCCGGGACACTGACAACAACTGTTTTTTCAGGCAACTGGTCTGCAGGCGGAGTAAAAAGAGGGATCGTATGTTCAACCGAATCTGACCGTTCAGACTCCCCGCACTCAGCAGCGTATGCAGTCACAGCAAAAACATATTTTACGCCAGGGTGAATGTTTAACTGTGAAAGCGGGATCTCTGATTCTGTTACAGCTCTGTTAAATTCATTTCCGGCCTCGTCTTTATAATACACAATATAGCCATCACCGTTTTCAACATCATCCCAATTCAGCTTATACTCAGTCGCATTTACCCCAGAGACAAAAAGCAACAGACAAATAAAACCAAAAAAAATTCTTTTCATTTTTCTTCCCTCCTTATTTCACACCAGCCTGAATAAAATAAAACGCCACTCCAAAGATGCCCGTGGATATTATCCCGACAAACCACCAGAGCCTTGTGATGGATGACTTATTAAGGGCAACGTTCGTAACCAATCCTTGCTTGCCGTTGCCGTTCAGGATCTTAAAAATTTTGTCGACTGTGTTTTCGATCTTTTCTATCTTGTCTCCGATAACGGCTATCTTACCTTCATGCATGCAATCATGATTTTTCATTAATCACCTCCGGAACAATGGTGAGCCCTTTACAGACTCACCATTCAGAATCTAATCAATTACAGACTGCCGCCGTTATAAGCTGCAGTGACTTTCACTGTGGGCGACTTGACAGCAGACGATCCGTCCACATACACCTGCAGAAAATCACCTTCAGCCACATCGACATTGACAGCGTTATCCGGAGGACCTAATAAAATCAGATTGCCGTTTTGTCGGATAAAATTCAGATCAAACAGCCGCAATTCAAATGAACCAGTAGCCATCCCTGGTGATCGAAAATTTTTAAAAATGCCAAATCAAAGCCTCTATGTGGTTGTTGTCAGGATAAATCGTCGTTTTTCGCCAGTGGATGATTTCATTTCTGATATAAGGCCCCGGAGTTCATTTAACTGGGCATTTCCATATTCAACGACCTGGCCCATGACTGATATCTTGACGAGAAATCCATGATGGCGTTTTTTTTTAGTGTAGTTCATGATGGGAATATTGCACTGATAAGGGGATGGGTGAAGGTGCTTGGGTAACTTGGGGGGGCTTAGGTAACTTGAATTGGTTCAGACCAGGATGAGATTATCTATCCTGCTAAAATGTTGGTGAAATATATTGATTTTTGGTCTTGGCGGGGTATATGTATTCAATTAATGTAATGTGGTGGGTTATTATATTTTTTTAGTATATGGAATTTAATTACCTGTCCATCGCCAAAATTGCGTCGTGGTTGAAAACATTAGACATTTTTTAACAAAGCTACTCAACCTACATTTTTTTGTAGCTCTGGGAAAATTCCGTTATGCAAATTTTGTAGATCAATCATTCATTATTTAATTGTGCCTATTATTTCAGCTGTTACCAAATATTTCGGAGGGACAGTGTATGGAATAATGAAATCTATAAGGAGAAAGATCGGATTTATATGACAAACGAATATTATGCGCACAGTAAAGAAGGGAAACCCCGTCAGGAATGGCAGCGGCTCTACGACCATTTAAAAGAGGTTTCAGAAAGGGCTTTTCAATCCGCGAAAAAATTTCGATCTGAAGACTGGGCCTGGAATGCGGGCTGGTTACACGACATGGGAAAGGCTGCTGATGAATTTCAGGCATATCTTCTGAGAGAAAATGATATAGATGATTCTGAGTATAATGGAACGGACAAAGGAAGAATAAACCATTCAAGCGCCGGGGCCGCCTATGCGCTGGATTGTTTTGGCCCGCAAATGGGATTGATCTATGCCTACCTGGCAGCGGGTCACCATGCCGGTCTCCCCGATTATTATTCCACCGATACAGGCACAGCTTCCCTTCAAAACAGACTGGAAGAGGGGGAAAACAATCTGATCCGGATTCGTTCTGCCGCAGACGAGTTCGGAAAGAACACCCGGCGGGATATCAGACTGCCGCCTTACGTTAAAAAAGACAATTTTAATCTGTGGGTAAGAATGATTTTTTCCTGTCTGGTGGATGCCGATTATCTGGACACGGAAAGTTTCATGACTCCGCTCAGCTCAGAAAACCGGGGAGGATATCAAAGGCTGCCCGAATTGAAGACGCTTTTCGATAACCACATGACGCATATGACGAAAAAAGATCCTGAAAAACCCATCAATGTCATCAGGAATTATGTTTTAACTGCCTGCCGGAATGCGGCCCCTCAAAATTCAGGGCTCTTTTCTCTCAGTGTTCCCACGGGCGGCGGTAAAACACTTTCTGCAATGGCCTTTGCTCTTGACCACGCCGAAAAACACGGAAAAGACCGAATTATCTATGTGATCCCTTACACGAGCATCATCGAACAAACCGCAAAAATTCTATCTGATATTTTCGGAGCAGAAAATATTATCGAGCACCACAGCAACCTTGATCCGGAAAAGGAGACCTATCGTTCAAGGCTTGCATCCGAAAACTGGGATGCTCCGGTCATCGTCACCACAAACGTTCAGTTTTTCGAATCTTTGTATGCCGCAAAACCGGGCCGATGCCGCAAACTTCACAATATCATCAACAGCGTTGTCATTCTTGATGAAGCACAACTTTTGCCGCCGGGGCTTCTTGAACCCTGCGTCAATGTGATCAATCATCTGACCCGGCATTTCAGTGTCACCCTGCTTCTTGCAACCGCCACCCAACCGGCCCTTCCGAATCTGGATAACCCCCATGAGATCATCCCAGATCGCGCCCAACTTTATGAACAACTCAAACGGACAAAAACCATTTTTCCGAAAGACCTAAACGCCCCATCCACATGGGAAGAGATTGCGGAAAACCTTAAAAAACACGATCAGGTTCTTTGCGTGGTCAACACACGCAGGGGCTGTTATGATTTGTTCAGGCTTATGCCAGAAGGGTCGATTCATCTTTCCGCCCTTATGTGCGGGGAGCACCGTTCGGCAATCATTCAAAAAATTAAAGAAGATCTTAAAAATGGTACACCCATTCGTGTCATCAGTACCCAATTAGTGGAGGCGGGGGTTGATATTGATTTTCCGGTTGTTTACCGCGCCCTTTCTGGCCTGGACTCCATCGCCCAGTCAGGGGGCAGATGCAATCGAGAAGGGAACCTCAATAAAAGCGGACAACTGGGCGAGGTCCATGTTTTTATTCCGCCCAAACCTGCACCAAGGGGGTTGCTCCGCAAAGGTGAAGACACAACCAAGGAGTTGATGAGTCTATCTGGATTCGATTCACAGCAATCAGACGCATTTACCCGGTATTTTTCTTTGTTTTACAGTAGGGTCAACGACACGGGAAGCCGTTTCAAAGAGTGGCTGGAAAATGAGGCATCACCTCAGGTCCGTGTCCATTTCCGGACTGCTGCCAAAGAATTTAACCTGATTGAGGATGTTTCCCAACCCCTTTTCGTAAAATACGGGAACAGTCAAATTTGGATGGACGAACTGAGGAGGATCGGTCCCACCCGCAACAACGTGCGGAAACTTCAACGTTACACGGTCAATGTTTCTAAAAGGGACTTTGAGAAAATGAACAGTGAAGGAATGGTTGAGGAGTTATGGCCTGGTTTCTGGGCATGGCTCGGCCCCTATGATTCATGTCATGGGCTGGATCTGTTTGGCCGGGGCTGGGCTCCTGAGGATTTGGTGGTTTAGTATTTTTTCGCTTATCAATAACGAAGATAAACCGGAGGAAAAAATGACAAAAACGAGAGGTGAACCATGAAGGGATTTTGTCTGGAGGTAAGCGGGCCTTACGCCTGCTTTACTCGACCGGAGATGAAGGTGGAGAGAGTCAGCTACGATGTGATAACCCCATCCGCCGCCCGATCGATTTTCGATGCGATCCTGTGGAAACCCGCTATTTTCTGGCAGGTGAAACGAATTGAGGTGCTTTCGCCCATTCGATGGATTTCAGTAAGGAGAAATGAAGTGGGGGCAGTGGCTTCAACCCGGAAAAAGCAGATATTCATCGAAGACGACAGACAGCAACGGGCCGGTCTTTTTTTGCGGGATGTCAAATACAGGCTTTTTGCCGAATTCGATTATATTTCTCCTGAAAAGCGCTGCAAAGTTTATAACCCCACGCCGGAATATTTAAGCGACAAGGAAGAACAGGAAACCAACAGAGAAGATGAAACACCCGCCAAATATGCCGCCATGTTTGAACGGAGGGCAAAAAAGGGGCAGTGCTTTAATCAGCCTTATCTGGGCTGCCGGGAATTTTCGGCGGATTTCCGTCTGGTGAACCCACAAACCCAACCGGCAGAACCTATCCCTGAAAACCGGGATCTGGGGTGGATGCTCTACGATATGGACTTTTCTGATCCCAAAAATGTTAAACCGCTCTTTTTTAGAACGGAATTGAAAAACGGTGTGATCGTTGTGCCGGATCGTTCGAATTCAGAGGAGGTGCGGGGATGATACTTCAGGCGCTTAAAGACTATTATGATCGAAAATCATCGGACGCTGAGTCGAAAATGGCTCCCCCGGGTTTTGAATGGAAAGAGATCCCGTTTGTTATTATGCTTAAATCCGACGGCACACCGATCAGCATCAATTCAACCTATGAAGGGGACGGAAAAAAACGGAGGGCAAAGCGGTTTCTTGTGCCTCAAGCAGTGAAAAAAACAAGCGGCATCGCTTCCAACCTGTTCTGGGACAACCCGGAATATGTTTTGGGAGTTGACCTGAAAGGCAAGCCAGAGCGTGTGGTGGAGCAGCATGAGACCTTTGTAAAAAAAATTGAGGCGCTGGAAGTGGTGTCAGACGAAGGCGTTTCAGCGGTCAAATCCTTTTTAAGAATGGAAAAAAAGGTGTTCTTGCTACAAGGTTTTGGCGATACTTGGCAACAGCTTATATCCGAAGGCGGTAACGTTACCTTTCAGCTTGCTGGTGACCCATGGCTCGTTTCAGAACGTCCAAATGTGAAATCGGCCATTTCCGATGTGAAGCCGTCCAGCGACCAAGAGGTGTATGCCACTTGTCTCGTTACAGGTCAGAAAGAAGATTTTGAAAGACTTCATCCTCCAATAAAAGGGGTTTACGGTGCGCAATCCTCTGGGGCAAACATTGTATCATTCAACCTCGACGCCTTTAAATCTTTTGGGAAGTCCCAAGGGGCCAATTCCCCTGTGGGCAAAAATACGGTTTTTGCCTATACCACAGCATTGAATCATCTTCTTTCCAAAGATTCCAAACAACGCATGCAGGTGGGCGATGCTTCCACGGTATTCTGGGCTGAAAAAGAGAGTGATCTTGAGCATAAGCTTCCGGATCTCTTCGGGGAACCCCCCAAGGACGATCCTGACCGAGGTGCTAAGGCAGTTGAAAGTCTTTACAGGTCGATCGAGAATGGTTCGTACATGATTGATAATAATGATCGAAACCGATTTTATGTGTTGGGGCTTTCACCCAACGCCGCTCGCATCGCCATCCGTTTCTGGATCGTTGATACCGTTTCAGGAATGGCAGAGAAGATAAGTCGGCATTTCGAAGATATCCGAATCGTTCACGGTCCAAAGGAGAAGGATGTTTTGTCCCTTTTCCGGCTTTTGGTTTCAACGGCTGTTCTGGGAAAATCGGAAAATATTCCGCCAAATCTTGCAGGAGAAACCATGCGGGCCATCCTTCAGGGATTGCCTTATCCATACACACTGCTTCAGGCTTCCATTCGCCGTATCCGTGCGGAACATGACGTCACTTATCCACGGGCGGCTATGATTAAAGCCTGTATTAACCGGTCAACCCGTTTTAAAAATCCACATATCAAGGAGGAGCTTCATATGAGTTTAGATGAAAACAACACAAACATAGGGTACAGGCTGGGGCGGCTCTTTGCAACGCTTGAAAAAATTCAACAGGAAGCCAACCCCGGAATCAACGCCACCATCCGGGACAGGTTTTATGGCGCAGCTTCAGGCACGCCAAGCACGGTATTTGGCAATCTGATGAGGTTAAAAAATCACCATCTTGCGAAACTCGAAAACGTTGGAAGGAAAATATTTTTTGAGAAATTGTTGGGTCAGATCATTGACGGTATTGATGCTGCCATTTCTTTTCCAACCCATTTAAGCCTTGAAGATCAGGGGAAGTTCGCCATTGGCTACTATCATCAGGTTCAGAAATTTTTCACGAAGAATGTCCAAAATGAAGAGAATCTATCAAAGTGAAGATAAGGAGAACGGAAATGACTGAAACAAAATCGAATAATGCAATTTCAAACCGCTATGATTTTATACTTGTTTTTGATGTAAAAGACGGCAACCCAAACGGTGACCCGGATGCTGGGAATTTACCCCGCATTGATTCCGAAACAGGGCATGGCCTTGTTACCGATGTCTGTCTGAAAAGAAAAGTTCGAAACTACGTTCAGATCGTAAAAGAAACAAATGATCCCTTTGATATTTTTGTCAAAGAAAAGGCCGTCCTGAACACACTTATCGACGAAGCCCATAATCAGGAGGCGGTGAAGAGTAAAGAAAAAGGTGAAAAAACCGAAGCAGCTCGAATGTGGATGTGCGGAAAATATTTCGATATCCGGACATTTGGCGCTGTGATGAGCACCGGACAAAATGCAGGTCAGGTGCGAGGCCCAGTTCAGATGACCTTTGGTCGATCCGTGGAACCGATCGTCACCCTTGAACATTCCATCACCCGTATGGCTGTTGCCACAGAAGCCGAAGCGGAAAAGCAGAAAGGCGACAATCGGACCATGGGTCGGAAAAACACTGTGCCATATGGCGTTTATGTGGCCTATGGTTTTATTTCTCCCCACCTCGCCTCGCAAACGGGCTTTAATAAAGAGGATCTCTCCTTATTCTGGGAGGCATTGAGCAATATGTTCGAACACGACCGTTCGGCAGCACGGGGCCTCATGTCAACCCAGAAACTTGTTGTTTTCAAGCATGATTCAGCACTTGGCAATGCACCTGCCCACTCCCTGTTTGATCTTATTTCGATAAAACGAAAAGATGAAACCAAGCCTGCCCGGAGCTTCAACGATTACAATTTTGAAATCGATAAAAGTAAATTGCCTGCAACCGTCACCATTGAAAGAGAATGATGGGATGATATGTCATGATAGATGACGCTGACTTCCTCCCGATTTCCGCCTTGCAACATTACATTTTCTGCCCCAGGCAGTGTGCGCTGATCCACGTTGAGCGGCTGTGGTTTGAAAATAAATTCACTGCCGAGGGCAAGGTGATGCATGAGCGGGTGGACAAGGGTGGAGAAAGGGACCGGGGAACTGTAAGAGTCGAGTACGGCCTTCATCTTGTCTGCCATAAACTGGGGCTGTTCGGTCAGGCGGATGTGGTTGAATTTCATCTGACGGACAAGGAATCCAATGCGTGGGCTCCTTGTCCGGTGGAATACAAGCGGGGCAAACCCAAGAGAGACAACAGCGATAAAGTTCAGCTCTGCGCTCAGGCCTTGTGTCTCGAAGAAATGTATCATGTTGGCATTCCTGAAGGCGTTTTGTTTTATGGCACAACCAGGCGGCGTCAGCTGGTGATTTTTAGCCCCGAACTCAGACAGGAAACGGCTGACACTGCCCGGTTGCTGCAAGATATGATTCAGAACAGGGTAACGCCTGAACCTGCCTATAACAAGAAATGTGAAAATTGTTCCTTTGTTGATTTCTGCATGCCCCGTGTGTGCAAAGGAAAATCCGTGAAATCCTATTTAAAGAAGATGACGGGATAAATGAAAAAACTATTGAATACACTTTTTGTCACCACCCAGGGCAGCTATCTTGCCAAGGAGGGCGAAACTGTGGTGGTCAAGGTAGAAAAAGTGGTAAAAGTCCGTATTCCGATTCATACCTTGTCAGGGATCGTCTGCTTCGGGAATGTTTCCATGAGTCCATTTCTAATGGGGTTTTGCGCGGAAAAGGATGTTTCGGTAAGCTTTCTTACCGAATATGGACGGTTTCTGGCGCGAATCAAAGGCCCGGTTTCAGGAAACGTTCTTGTCCGGCGTGAGCAATACCGGCGGGCGGACAGCGAAGAAACATCCTCTGAAATCGCCGCATCCATCATTTCCGCAAAAATTTCCAACTGCCGGACGGTACTTCAACGAGCCGTAAGGGATCATGGAGACAAGATTGATGCGGAACGGGTTGAACAGATTGTTAAACGAATGGGGCATTCACTGAAAGAATCCGCAAACCTGAAGTCGCTGAACCAGTTACGGGGAATCGAAGGGGATGCGGCAGCGGATTATTTCAGCGTGTTTGATCATTTGATAACGTCTCAGAAAGACGATTTTGCGTTTAATGGCAGGAACAGACGCCCACCGAAGGATGAAGTTAACTGCCTTTTATCCTTTTTGTATACCCTCCTCATGCATGATGTTAGATCGGCCCTTGAATGTGTGGGACTTGATCCCGCTGTTGGGTTTCTTCATCGTGACAGACCAGGGCGACCGGGGCTGGCCCTTGACATAATGGAAGAATTCAGGCCGTTCATCGTCGACCGGCTGGTCCTTTCTCTGATCAACCTCTGTCAGGTTAAGAAAAAAGATTTTTTTAAAAAAGATTCGGAAGAGATTTATATGACAGACGATGGTCGGAAAACAGTTTTAATGGCGTACCAGAAAAAAAAACAGGATGAAATTCTTCATCCGTTTACCGAGGAAAAAGTCATGATCGGCCAGTTATTTTATATCCAAGCCCTTTTGATGAACCGTTATATGCGGAATGATCTTGATGGGTATCCGTCATTTTTCTGGAGGTAAAAAACATGGTTGTGCTTGTGAGCTACGATGTCGCCATGAATGAAAATGGCCCGAGACGGCTTCGAAGGGTCGCCAAAGCCTGTAAAGATTATGGCCAGCGGGTGCAATTTTCTGTTTTTGAATGTAATGTGGATCCGGCGCAATGGACCATGTTGAGACAGCGTCTGATTGATGAAATTGCACCCGAAACCGACAGCCTGCGTTTTTATTTCCTTGGGTCGAACTGGAGACACCGAGTCGAACATATCGGAGCAAAAAAGAGCCTTGATCTGGAAGGGCCATTAATTGTTTAATTCGCTTCGCGAACCTAAAGCTGGCATTTGGCAAAAAGTCGGTAAACCGTTGATGGAGATACCATTTGATAAAGTATGGGTTGAAACAGGTTCGCGGAATACTTAAAATGTTGAAATTTAATTGTATTTTTCTTTGGCTCTTTGATAACTCAGTTGTTGCTTTAAGATTGCAGATAGGTTCGCGATATGAAGTGTCAAAACAATGGGAAATAAAGGGTTTATTGTAGCTACTGTCGCCCCCCGCGTGGGGGCGTGGATTGAAACATTCTTTACTTTCAGTTCTTTTAAATCCATGCCCGTCGCCCCCCGCGTGGGGGCGTGGATTGAAACTGATACCGATGCACTTGTACTCGATATCATCGTGTCGCCCCCCGCGTGGGGGCGTGGATTGAAACTTAAAAAATCAGCTTGAGGAATGTTAGCTCTTGGTCGCCCCCCGCGTGGGGGCGTGGATTGAAACGCATTACCTCTGCTCCTCCCATAATATGAAATATGTCGCCCCCCGCGTGGGGGCGTGGATTGAAACGTGATTGTGATGTCAAAATCTGTGGTTGGAGCTGCGTCGCCCCCCGCGTGGGGGCGTGGATTGAAACAACTGCTCTCCCTCAAGCCGCCGCAAAAACAACCGTCGCCCCCCGCGTGGGGGCGTGGATTGAAACGGTGAATTCGGGTATTACTTGGATGACAATGAAAGTCGCCCCCCGCGTGGGGGCGTGGATTGAAACACGGCAATAGCGCTTAATAAGTTAAAAGGTAGAAGTCGCCCCCCGCGTGGGGGCGTGGATTGAAACCCGATCTCGATACGGTGGGCCTCATCAATAACAAGTCGCCCCCCGCGTGGGGGCGTGGATTGAAACGGCTATTTTAAAGTGTCAGTGCACCATTATTTTGGTCGCCCCCCGCGTGGGGGCGTGGATTGAAACCTGTGATGAGTTAAAGCCCTGGAAAAATGATCGCGTCGCCCCCCGCGTGGGGGCGTGGATTGAAACAGGTAATGGCACTGTAATTGAAAACGTGGGGTCGTCGCCC
>JAHIVH010000125.1 GCA_018816735.1 Pseudomonadota bacterium
CTGATGAGGTTCCAATAAACCATTCAATGCCCTTTATTCCCGATGCAGCAGTGGCTTCAATACTGAACGTTATAGATTCGTCAGTTTCTGCAGCAACTGTTGAACTGGGGTACGTAATTGAAATAGTAGGGGGATCAGCTGCCCAAAGTGGTACGTTGTAAAAAAATATCGCTGTATATATTGTGATAATCAAGGCTACAGAATATTTTATTTTTGCTACAGATTTAATCGAAATCGAAATTATATCCATGTGATTTGCCTTATCGATGTTTGGTTGGTCTTTTGATGAGTAATATTAAAATAATTTTTTATGCATCGAAGTAAAAACGTTAAAAACATAAAGCACATGATACATTATGTCAATCATTTAAGTTCTTTATCAATGATTCATTTTTTAAGTTAAGAATGCTGTGCTTTGCTAAAATTAAATCCCATCTGAAATTATTGAACATTTTAATATTACGGATTAATTATCTATATATTTTGTAGATAACCTTTATAACAGATTTTTCAATTTTTAAAATTGAAGATAATAGGTTTTAAATTTTAGGTTTTGAATGAAAAGTTATTATAATCAGCATTTTATAAGAAATGGGAATCGCTTCAGACTATTAGGATTTCAGTTTGCTCTGGGGTTATGTTGCGTGTTGGGTAAAGTTGTGAGTTTTATCCCGCTTTACCCAGCCCCAAAATATAAAAAAATAATACCCAGCCTATCCCGCCACAGACCCTACCTTACCGGCAAAGCCTCACAGATCATAAATAAAATCCTCGTCATCAAGCGGTTCTCTGTACTCAATGATGCTATCAAATTTTTTTCCACAGTTTGCACACACAACGTTATTACACACAGGATCAAGCTGAAAAAACATTCTGCGCATGACCATCATCATACACATACATATCCTGACAGCCCGATTCTTTATCGTGCTTTTTTTTATTTTCTCTATTATAGCGGCGTTTTTTCATGTCTTCAGCGTGTTTTTTCTTTACCTCTTTTTTTGAGCTGTATTTTTTCTGAGCCTTCCGGTGGTTTTCCAGATAACCGGCTCTGCGACATTCATCGCTGCAGTATTTATGATTTCTAAAACAATGTCTGCATATCCCGCATATCAACATCATTATCAAACGGAATGTAATTGTTGTTTAATTTTACCTTGAAACGCTGTTTTGCTATGTTACTCAAAATGGCTATACTTATAAAAAATGTAATATTTTCATGGTATTATAAAAAGAGAGAATCGTTTGAGAGAGTTAGGATTTTAGTGTCGTCTGCCGAGCCAACAAATAATTCACTCAAAAAAAGTGATACAATAGTTTACTCAAAGCCCTGAAGGATGATCCTTCGGGGTTTTGTCGTTTTAGCAAAGAATTTAAAGGGTTTTGACGGATATCCCCTCTCTAACTCCAGCCCCACAAAATTCTCCCTTTTTTACCAAAATTTTACTTCTATCGTATTTTTTTCAAAAATCGGTCAAAATTTTCAAAAACTCTCTGATTCTCTGTTTTTGGCAAAAAAGTGGTTAACACAAAAAATTTTTTGAACCCCAAAACAACCAATTTTCCGAAATTCGCAGTATAAGTATATTAGAATTCGGTTTCCCGGTTAAAAGGAAATTTTCAACCATTCCACCAGTCAATTCTTGACCATAGCAATTGGAGGTTTTTGATGGTGGCACATGAAGGAGGATACTCATGTACCACACAGATGACCCCAATGAAATGACCCCCGAACAGCGCTTCAAAGAAATAGCCCACATCTTGTCCAAAGGATACATCCGTTTAAAACAGCGGCAACTATCTGAAAGCAAGGATAATTCTGAGGTTCAACTTGACTCTTTTCCCGACCAGAGCGCACATGGACACCGAAGTTAACAGTCACAGATAGGAGGATTTAAGATGATGGATTTAAACAAAGAATTGATAGTGCTGAAGAACATGACGGTAAAGGAACTCCGCCAAAAATATTCTGAAGTGTTTGGTGAAGAGACCAATGCCCGGAACAGACAATACCTTATAAAAAAGATAGCCTGGCGCTTGCAGGCAAATGCCGAAGGCGGTCTGTCAGAGAGAGCAAGACTCAGGGCAAAGGAACTTGTCGATGAAGCGGAATTGAGAGTGAGAGCACCCAAAACATTTTCCGTTGAAAATCCACCAGACCGGACAACGGTCCACTCATACAAGAAAGATCAGAGACTCCCCGGTCCGGGAACCATCATCACCCGTAAATACAAAGGCAAAATGATCATGGTGACCATACTTGAAAACGGTTTTGATTGGGATGGGAAAAAATACCGGTCCCTTTCCGGAATAGCAAAGGATCTTACCGGCACCCATTGGAACGGATTTAAGTTTTTCAATTTATAAAAGGGCGAAATATGAAAAGCGATAAACCAACGATCAACTGCGCGATATACACCCGAAAATCAACCAGCCAGGGACTGGAACAAGAGTTCAACTCCCTTGATGCCCAGCGGGAATCAGCTGAAGCATATATCGCGAGCCAGAAAGGAAACGGATGGGTGTGCCTGCCGGATCAATATAACGATGGTGGATTTACCGGTGCGAATATGGAACGGCCCGGACTCAAAATGCTCCTCAATGATATCGAAACCGGAAAGATAAATTGTGTTGTGGTCTACAAAGTGGATCGAATCAGCCGGTCTTTGTTGGACTTTTCACAGCTCATCCAGGTGTTTGACCGGAAAAATGTTTCCTTCGTCTCCATCACACAGAATTTCGATACCAACTCATCCATGGGGAGGCTCACCCTGAATATCCTCCTGTCCTTTTCGCAGTTTGAACGTGAGATCATATCCGAACGAACACGGGATAAAATATCTGCTGCCCGGCGCAAAGGAAAATGGACCGGTGGGATGCCGGTCCTTGGTTATGATGTGGCCGAGGGAGGAGGGCGGCTGATCGTCAATCAGGATGAGGCGTTGGTAGTTATAAAAATATTCGACCTGTACCTGGAGCATGAGTCGCTGATTTCCACGGCCAGGGAATTAAACAGCCGGGAGTGGATGGGCAAATCCTGGACCACTAAAAAGGGGAAATTCAGAGAGGGAAAGCGTTTTGACAAAGGGAAAGTCCATAAAATCCTAACCAACCCCCTTTATCTTGGGAAGCTGACCAATAAAGATGAAATTCATGATGGGGAACATGAGGCCATTATTGATAAGGGAAAATGGTCGGATGTTCAAAAAATTCTGAAACGTAATAGCCGGAACGGGGAAAATAATGGTAACAATAAATACCGGGCCTTGCTCAAAGGGTTGATAAATTGCTCGTCCTGCAAAGTTGCCATGCTTCATACTTATACAAATGGAACCGGAAATAAAATGTACCGGTATTATGTGTGCAGCAGGGCACAAAAAGAGGGATGGAATGTCTGCCCGACCAAGTCGATTTCTGCTCCGACCATCGAGCAGTTTGTGGTTGACCGGGTCTGTCTGATTGGTCGGGATTCTGACTTGCTGGATCAAACCTATTTGGAGGCAAATAGCCAGATCGAAACCCATCTCAATGCATTATTAAAAGATCAGGCGATCATCAAAAACAATTTGAAAAAGCACAATAATGAAATGAAACAGCTTGTGGCAAAGTTGTCATCAGATACAGGCATCAATTCCCCGGTGAAATCAAGAATGGCAGATCTGCAGGACTTGATCGTATCCGATGAGAACCGGCTTGAAGCAAAGGTGCAAGAAATAGATGAGTTAAAAAATGCCCGGATAGACAAAAAGGATCTGAAAAGCGTCTTTTCTATTTTTGACCCTGTCTGGAGTTCATTGACCATAAAAGAACAGGCCCGGATCATCCGTCTCCTGATCGAGCAGGTCAGTTATGACGGTGAGCACGGGAATATTTCAATAACCTTCAGACCGGCAGGCATCAAAAATCTTGTCAGGGAATTTTCAAAAAATTAATAAGGGGAAAAAGGCATGGGAAAATCAAACAGTCAGGCAAGTTTCACGGTTCAGTGTAAGATTGACCTCAGAAAAAAAAAGGAGCCAGTTGAACAAACAAATACCATGAGGAGAATCCCCCGGATATCGAAACTCATGGCCCTTGCCATCCATTTCGATCAGCTGATCAAAGACGGGAAACTATCGGATTATTCAGACATCGCCCGGCTCGGATATGTAACCCGTGCGAGGCTCACTCAAATCATGAATTTGAATCTGCTGGCACCAAATATTCAGGAAGAAATTTTGTTCTTGTCTGAAGTGAAAAGTGGGCATGATTCGGTTACTGAACGGCAGATACGGAAAATTGAAAATGTTTATGATTGGAAGGAGCAAAGGAATGCCTGGAAAAAATTAATAAGCATTTCTTCAGATTCCCTTGGCGATTATCCTGATGAGAGCATGATGGCATAGTGCGTTCAAATGGTCATTTTTCAGGCAGTACCCCATGCATTTCAGCAAATTCTTTAATGTACGATTTACATGAAGCATATACATATCTATGCCCAAATCAACGAAAATTGTAACGAAGGAAATACAATATATTCGATGGATTATAATTAATTCCCCTCTCATCCAAACACTGATGAGAGGGATAATGCCTTATAAGGTTATTCCCCTGATCCGTAAATATAATCGTATAGGCTGTTGAACTCTATTCTGTTCTGCTTCAGTTTCGTGAAAAACAGATTGAGAATTTTAGCCGTCGCCGCTGTGAAAAGCCTGGAAGGATTATCGCTGGAAGGATTGTTGTTTTCATCGAAAAAATTGCTGCTAAACAAATCATACCAGGTATTATACCGGCTGTATTCTTTCCCGACAAATTGTCTATTGTTTTTTGCGATATTATACCTTTTTTTAACATCCCATGGGAAAATGTCCACATCTTGTAACGATTCAACCTCATAAGATGGTTGAATGTTAATCTGGGCACATTTCAATATTTTATCTTTTAAATCCGATGTATGTTTCTTTCCAATCGCTTGCTCCATGGCCTCTGTCAGCCTTTCCTCTTTATTTTTTCCAATGAATTTTTTGTTCATCAGCTGAACAAGCCCTGATAATATTTCATTCGAGACCTTTTCTTTTGCCAACTGATCGATCACCCGTGTTGTTATCATCAACGGGATTAGATGTTCCGGCGTTTTGTAGCGGTTCGGGTCATACTGATCTCCAAAATGTTTTGCCAGCTCTTTTAAGGGGATCATCGCTACCGGCGTCCGGCCAAGTTCAGGCTGACCTGCCACTTCTTCCACAATTTCGCCATCAAGGATAAAATCATCATCTCCCAACTCAAAAGTGATCACTTTCACCACCTCTATCCCAAGCTCCATTAAGGAAAAGGAAACAAGTACGTTTTCAGTCAGGGGATGAGTGCCTTCCGGGGCTATGATTTCGATGTCTGTATCGGTATGAATATATTTGATTTTGTTTATAAAAGCTGTTCCGGAATTACAATTTTTAAGGGAGTCGTATTTTAGACGGAGTGTTTTGTTCTTTTGAATGGATTCTTCAGAAATGCGAAGCCTGTCATCTGAAGGAATGAGGTTCAGATTGAATTTTTTTGTATCCAACCGGCCATTTAAGAGTTCGCTTTTGCTGGCAACAATTGTCTCTTCAAAATACTCCCGAATGATACAGCTGATCGGCGCATTCAGCTCACTGTCCAGTGTGTAATGCCTGTCCAACACACCATCTTTAAAATTTCGCTGTGAGGCGCCGGAGGGGATGTTCCATCCACATGGTTCAATGTCCCTGAAAAAGAAAGGAATAAAATAATCACCCCCCCGCTTTATTATTGGTAAAACACCTCCAGATGCGTATCTCATAGGATATGGGGTAGTCGTGTTTCCCATCAGGTCAAGGGTGTATTTATCGGAAGCCCCCCCATTACGGTGGCTTGTCAAAAAACCCTGAATGGCAGTATCGATTTTAGAAATATTTTTTAAATGGTTGGATACATAGAAATCGCAGATTTCCCTTTTTGCACCGTTACTGATAATGGCACAGTCAACGTTATTACGATCGATAATGATCCGATATCTTCCGTTTGAATATTCTAAAACGATGGGTTGTGTCAAAAGCTCGATAGCAAAAACCTCGCCAGTGAATCGATGCTCAGCATATAAAAAATACCGCTGGATTATTCCTTTGTGATCCGGATAGCAATAACTGGTCTGAAAAATGCCTGGTAAAAACTTTTTGTAATTTTCATTGAGCATTTTGGCTATTTCAGGGATTCGATCAATCGGTATTTTCCCCTTAGTCCAGTTACGGTAGCATTTTGGTGTCACCTTAAAAACTGATGCCGCGCTTTCGCAATCCGCATAGCCACGGGCCTCCATAGTTTTTTTCAGAAATTTTCCGGCATCCTTTTTGATTTCACTGATATTCTTGTTTGATCTAGCCGCACAAGCATTCACCAGGTCTACAAAATAGTCCATACTCCCCCCCCCTCATATTAAATTATTGTCTGGAAATTAAATTGTTATTTGAAGCTTTTTTAAAACGCAAGGGAAATGGGGGGAAGCATGCTATTTCCGGAAATTCACGAAATTCCCGGAAAGCCCGACTGTCCTGATATTCCATAAGATTCCGTTGCTTCTCTGTTTGAAATAATTTTTTCTTAGAAAAAAACCAGCCAAACATGAGAGGGGTCATTATGGATGCATACTTAAAAGATTTACACCCGAATAACCAGTTATTAATAAAGCTTATGCAAAAATATACGTTCGGGTCAATAGAAAACCTGATCGTTAAAAACGGAATTCCCTGTCTTCAGAATAACCCAAGACTGCTCTGGAAAGTACACTTCGGATTCGACAGCCATATTAAAAAAGAGGTTATCAACAGTAATTTCAAACTGAAAAAAAGCCACGTTGAATTAATTCAGACGTTTAACCTCTTCAAGAATATGGAAGTATGCATCCGAAAGATCGATTTTCATGACGGGCTTCCCAAAATAGGAAGCATCGAGCTTTCACCCGAACATTTCCTGAAAAACATGAGGTATCCACCTTTTTAAAGGAATTACTTTAAAAAATAGATAATTAAGCCAGACATTCGATTAACCCTTACAAAAGCGGAGTCGTTGTTGGTGTCGCCGAAATTGGTGATTCACAACGATTCCGCTTTTTTGTTTTTTGGCGGTCTTGTTTCCGGCAGACGCCAACATGGCTCCCCCGAATCAAAGGAGGAACCATGGAATTGGATCTTGATAACAAGAAGGTTAGAAAAATGGTCCAGGAAATATGCAGAATTGAAATCCAAAAGCTCCTTAATGAGAAAAAAGGAGGTTTCACAGGAAAAGACAAAGAAGATCTTGAAGGTGAGATTAAAAATCAACTTTTACGGAATCTGGGCAACTATAAGCCCGAAAAAAGTTCGGTGAAAACGTTTATCAATCTTATAGCCAGAACCAAACTCCTCACGCTTGTTTCAGCGCAGCACAAAGGCAAACGAAATTATCAGCTTCTTGCACACAGCCTGAATGAACTCGTGGAATCAGAAGATGGCAGCTGGATCGAAAAGATAGATTTGGTAAGCAATAAAGGGCACATTTCAAAAACTTCGCAGATTACAGAGCACCTTCCCCAAAACGAACTGGACTTCGTCATTCATGTAAAAACCATTTTATCCGACTTTTCTTCACTTCGAAAGGAAACGTTCAAAATCCTGATTAATGGCGGCACTGAAAAAGACATTATGCAAGAGCTCGGGGTGACAAGGGCCATGGCAAGGACACTTAAGAAAGATGTGCAAAAACTTTTCCGGGACAATTTTTAAATTTTTTTTTGTCTCAACAACCAAAAATGAAAAAAACGCAGTAAATGCATTTTAGAGGGCAAAGAACCATTTTCTGACTATCGAAACCAAAAGAGTACGAAAGGTCAAAAAATAACAAAACATAAGGAGACGCGAATGACACCAGAAATAGATGAACTGCTCAAACAGGGCTGGCACCTGAAGCAGGGGATCACCTCACGTACCGAGAAGCTGAGGGAAATCAATGAAAAAATAGCATCCCTTGCATCCTTTAAAGACGGCAAAAAAACCGGTTACCTTGA
>JAHIVH010000126.1 GCA_018816735.1 Pseudomonadota bacterium
CAGGTAGCGAACCGTCCAGTGCAGGTCATCAAAATAAAATTCCTTGACCTTCCCTATGTCTCCGTCAAGGCTGTTCAATTTGTATCCCTTTAGTGTTTTGGCTTTGTTAAGCATAATAATATTCCTTTTTTAAAGTCTTTCGTCGGAATTTCCGGTTTTGTCTTTCATGCCTGATTACAAATCATCCTTCCGGATCGCCGGTTATCTTTACATATATGGCAATCATTGTGCCAGGGTTCAAAATCCAAGAGATTAATTTATCCATCCTATTGATTTTTCAGCATAAATAATCAAAACCTGCCGTTTCAACCCAGTGATCAGCAACCCAATATAAATGGTTATATATACGCATAGGTCATATATGGCCATTATTCGACACGGGTGGTTCGAGGTAAAAAATAGGTGTGTCAAATTTCCAGCTGAACACCAACTTCAATTGTTTGGTCTGCCGGGAGATTAAAAAATGAGGCCGCATCCGCTGCGTTGCGAGACATAAAAATAAAAAGGTTTGCACGCCAGCGCGCCATACTGGATGGATCAGCCAGGATCAGGTTTTCACGGCCGATATAGAAACTTGCGGTTTCCGGATTCAAATCCAGACCCTGCCCACTGGCCAGTGAAAACAATCCGGGTTGCCCGCCTTGACTTTTGGGCTTTTCCGGAATCGATTTTTCAGCCCCTTCATGGGGGATGGTCATTTCAGCTCCTTTCTCTTCCGATCAAATTCCTTCGTGTTGATTTTACCATTTGCATAGCGGTCATCTATGGCGATCTTCTATTTTCACGTGGCGGAGCAATGCCGGGCGCCCGAACAAGGCGACGAGCACCAGCAGCCCGAGAAAGACAAGCGCCAGTGGGTCGGTTTCGATCAAACGAACCATAAGGGCAACAGATGCAGTGGCTCCGGCCAGCACACCAAATCCTGTAATGACCCGCAAGCCTATGCCTTGATAAAAAGCCAGTCCGCACACGACCACAAACGTGAACAGGAACGTAAGGCTCGCGGCCTCAACCAGGGTGGTGAGCGTTCCCACAGCTGCAAGTACTGCTGCGGCAGCTCCAAGCCCGATCACCGCCCGATCGGGTATGCCTGCCCCATTCTTGTGATCCATTGCGGCCGGTAACTCCCCATCTTCGGCCACCTTGTTTGCCAGACGTGCTGTGGCAAAGAGCGTGGCGTTTATGGCTGATCCGGTTGAAAACGCCGCGGCAATCGTGACGACTAGGAGACCAACGGTTCCGAGCGCTCGGCGACCCGCAATGGCCAGCGCAACCTCTTTGTACTGCACGACCTGGTCCGCTCCGATAAGCATGACCGTTCCAAGGGCAACGACAACATAAACTAAGGTCACAATGACAATTGCCGACAGCACTGCCCGGGGCAATGTCTTCCGGGGGGTCTTGATATCCTTGTAATCATAGGTCAACAATTGAAATCCTTCAAAGGCCATGAACACGGACGCAGCACCGAACAGCGCAGCACCGATCCCGGCGTCCGGCACACCCCGGGACAGCATCGGCGGATCCCATAGTGCAAGCCCCCAGCCGGCCAACCCCACCAGCACGACCAGCTTGAACCACACGAGAAAAACCTCAACGCCGCCGGCCTCACCGACTCCCCGCAGGTTCAGCCCTATAAACAAAGCCATGATGGCAACGCCGGCAAGACGTGAAAACCATGGCCCGAGACCCACGACATATCCGAGGTACTGCCCGAAGGTGAAAGCATACACCGCATTTGTCAGCACGTAACCAACGATGAGTACCCACGAGAGGCTGCCGGCAAACCCATCTGCATTGATCTCCCGGAGAAAGGTGAACGCTCCGCCCCCTTCGTCATAATGAACGGCGAGTTTCACGTAGCTATAGCCAGCGGCCAGCGCGATGAGCCCCGCGGCAGCGAAGCTGAGCCATGCCCAGGCACCAGCGATGCCGACAACCACGCCGAGGGTCGAAAAGATACCGCCGCCAACCATACCGCCAACGGCCATGGACCACGTCGCGTTGAAGCCGAGCTTTGATTTGGGCGGATTCACATTCAAGTCCTTTTATCTATTTTTACAGGCTGTCCAAGACTGATCGACCGATAAACCGGTTCTAAATAAACGGGTTTGCAATCATTTTCTGAAGCTTTTTCGTGATATTTTTCTCAAAAGGCCGGCCATAATAGTCGTAGAGACGGGTTTCATACTCAATGTTAACCGGTTGTTCAGGGTCAAATTCAGGACTATTCTCAGCCTGCTCTTTACTGATATCCAGAAAAAGGGTTGATAGCTCCCAGTTGACTTTTTTTACCCAGTTCAAAGAGAGAAGAACCTTTTTTCCTCCCGGCAGCCAGTTCCGGGTATCAACCACCACATATCTGAGGGCCCATGTTTTATCCTCCAGAATAAAATCCTCCACGTGCCCGATATTTCCATCACTTGCCTCAATTTTGTACCCTTTTACTTCCTTATATGAGCGCAGATGATTTTCTTCCCGGTCCGGTTCCTCTATCTCCTTCAATATTTCTTCATCCGCTTTCTGTGCGGATTCTTCAGGAACATGGGTCCGTACTGCCGGATATTCTGAATGGTCCCAGAGGCCGTCGTTCAGCCAGTAATACGGATGGTCTATATACTGAAACATTTTTCTTTCATGCTCACGGGAAACCGGCTCATCCTCCAGCAGAAAAGGACATTTTTCAAGCTGCTCCCGGGTGATATCAAGAAAGATACTTTGCATCTGCCAATCTGTCTTTTGAACCATCACCGGCGAAACAAGCACTTTTTGACCCACGAGCCACCCTCCGGTATCTGCCACCATGTGACGGACTGTCCAGAGTTGGTCATCAAACAGCAGATCCTTACATTTTCCGACCTCATTCTCTTTGGCAAACAAAGTATATCCGATAATTTCATTTATACGTCGTAACATGATTAACCTCCGTCACATGATTGATATCACTCAGCCTTGTGATGTTGTTAAAAGCCTTTATTTTCCTGGCACACTGTTTTATTTGAATTTTGAAACCGCATTTTTTATGCCTGCTGTAAAATCCTCCAAGGCACTTGAGGTTCCTTTGCCCAATTCTTTCCAGGCATCTCCGCCTGCCTGGCGGACATTGTTCACCCTCTCCTTTAAGGTGTGGTAGCGGTCCTCTATCACCTTCCGGTCCTCTTCAAAATCTGTCCTGAACTTTTTTTCCAGGTTTTTACTTTTTTCTGTCATATCCTCCACAATGGATTTGAGAGATTTGATCCGCTGCTCCAGTTTTTCGATATAAAGCGTCTTTTCACCTTCAGGTCTGCAGGTGTCCACAGAAGAGGATTCAATGCTCATTTTATTCATCAGAGACTGATGATATTCTTGTCTTTCAAAAATTTGATCGGCTTTTTGGTTTGTCATGTTTTGCTCCTCGTTGTCTTAGTTATAATACTCCCGGACTTTGGCTGCAATCTGGCGATCTGTCATCTGATCAACTGTTTCCACAGCTTGGATGAGGGTATCGAGATGGTCATCTTCTAACCGTTTCTTCAGCTCACCTTTTGCCTCTCCAGGACCAAAAAGCAAAATGGATTTGGCGTCACGAAGAATCGAAATAACCTCATAAAACCGTCACAATCACAGCTTTGCGATGATCTATCCACAATCCCATGTTTGTTTTCATATATTTCCCCTTTCTTCTTGTGATGAATATTCCCGACAGTTCTACCGGGGAACCGATTTTTCAGCCCAGTATCCCATGCGGTTGTAATGCTGATACAATCGGGTCTCATACTCCCGGGTTAAAAGAGCGGTTTCACTGTATTCCGGTGACTGCCGGATAACCTCACAGGGAAGCTTAATAAATACTTTTGATTCATCCCAGCTGATATGATCAATCCATTGAGGAGACACCAGAACCTTTTTACCTGCCCACCAGTTTTTTGTATCAATGATGAGATACCGAATCGCCCATGTCTTTTCATCTATGATAAAATCCTCGACATGGCCAATCTCACCGTCCGCGGCCTGGATATGATGACCACTCACCTCTTGGGTGCTGCGCAAACTTGGATCCCATGCCTTGTCATCTTTGGTGAAGGCGTTCCATTTTTCACGGTCGCGCACAATGTCCGGATAGGTTCCCCATATGTATGAGCCGACCCAGTATTCCGGATATCCGTAATATCCGTGGAAGGAATCCTCGAATTGCCGGGATACCGGCTTGTCACTATTCAGGGAGGGACTTTCTTCGATCTGCTTTCTGGTTAAATCAACGGTGATGTGTTGCGCTATTGTGTTCACCCCTGCTAAAGAATAGGGGGAAATCAGCACCTGCCTTTCCTGAAGCCAGCTGCCCGTGTCCGCCACCAGATAGCGAACCGTCCAGTGCCGGTCATCGAAGTAAAATTCCTTGACCCTTCCTATTTCCCCGTCAATACTGTTCAATTTGTACCCGTTTAGTTCCTTGGCATTATGGAGCATAAAAACACGTTTTTCTTCTTGGGTTTTGTCCCCGGCTTCCATGTCGTTATTCCCATAGATTTTTTGAACGACCCTCTTGACTTTGCCGATGGTGTCGGGTGTCGCTTTTTCCATGTTTTCTGTGTTCGGTTTCATGATATTTCTCCTTATAAAATCAGGTTTTAGTTATCTTTATGTTCAAGTTCCGTGCCGGGAACTTTAGCGCCTGCACAAGATCTTCCATCTTTCTGATTTATTGGCATAAATCCTTGAAACAGCATTTTTAAGGTCTGTCATGGGTTGGAGACAAAAAAGGTCATATGTTTTCAAAAGGTCATATTTGATCTATTTTAACCCTCTTTCACTGGCAGACAAAAATTGAGCTGATCGGACCACAGAATTTGTAGAACATTACGCCGATTATCGTGAGCATATGCAGAAAACGATAAGTGATATAGCTGGATATCACGGTCAGCATCATCAATATAGATGTTATTTCAAATAATTGTATATGCATATTTATTGGGTGAACCTCAACCTTCGCACTAAGTTTGTTTTTCTTTCTCTGTGCACAAAACAGGTTCTGCTTCGAGCGTTTTGCGCACGCGTGCCAGCCGCTTATCGATCCTTTCACGGTCATACACTGACGCGATGGTACGTTCAGCCAGTTCAGTGATCCATAGCACTTGATCGTGAAGCGCTCGTCGCCGGGCCGGGCTGGCAGTCAGACCGGCGATAGTTTGAAGCGCCCCGAGAATCCGTAACATGATGGCGGCATTGCCTTTGGCGCTGCCTCGAATTTGATCGAAGGATTCGGCCAGCAAGTCTTCAAAGGTCGGTCCGATGGTGAGCACCCTCAGTTTCCCTTCCTCGTAGTGGCGCGATGATGGTATCTGCCGGGGTGCAAGTTGGGCCAGAATCGCCGTCAGATAATCCACGCACATCACGGCCGTTGTGGTGTCGTTGGTGCTGGGGGAGAGCGCACGTAACGCCATATCCACGATTTGTCGGATGCCGAAAGCAGAATCGTTTTCCACCGTGCGGTAACGGTTGATGCTGTATGCTGCCTGTAGGTCGGCAATGATTTTTTTTCCCGGCGGGTCCTCCAGAGCGAGCAAGGCCAGCGTGGTGTCCTGAACAACAAACGCACCGATGCTTTGTTCCATCCGTACGATGGTATGGTGCTCCCGCGCCAAACACAGGAGTGCTGCTATATCCACGTTTTGGATATAGCCATTTCCCCTGGCTGCAACTGCCTGCCAGCGCCTCTCCGGCAGGGGAAGCGGCGGCTGATCCTCATCGCCGTCAACCAGTCCGTTTCCAAGCTCCTCTGGAAAATGCCGATCAACGGTAATCATGGTTTCGGCGGCAACCGAGGCTATAATGTTCGATGCCTGGATCGAAGAGGCGATGTGATGAATAAAAAAAATGAGGACGCTGATGCCGCCGATTGCCAGGATGACACCGAAAGACACTGCCAGGTTCGGAATAAACGGGCTCTCCTCGCCGCCGCGGATGGTGCCTAACACAACCAGGCAATAGGTGAAAATACCAGTGAAGATTCCGAGCACGACCTGGGTGACGCGGTCGCGCATGAAGTTCCGCAGGATGCGCGAGGTGTATTGGCTCGAAGCCAGCGCCAGTGTTACCAAGGTCATCGAAAATGTGACCCCCGCCACGGTAATCATTGAACCGGCAATTGTGGACAACATCCCGCGCGCGGCCTCTGCGCCGCCGCCAAACAAAATCGGCCAGCGGGCCAGCCATTGGTCACTCCAGGTGGAACCTACTTCAACCAAAGCCACCGCGAGGGCTATGCTGACGGTAACAATCAGCGAAGGTACAAACCAAAAGCTTGACCGCAGATTGCTCCAAATTTGTTTGAGTTTATTCATGGTCAGATTCCATTTCCAGATCCGGAGTGTGTGAAATTCGTACAATTTCTCGAGCAATATCCTCAGGTGAAAGAACAAAATCCATACAACCGCTTTCAATTGCGCTCTCAGGCATATCCGGCTGTATGGCTGTATCGAGTTTCTGTGCGATGGTAATGCCCCCCCCCTTCATTATTATTTCTCCTCCACGGTCAGTGCTTCGAAACCGGAGATGACGTCGAATAGTTCCTCGTCGATGCCGCTCTGGCGCAACCGATGGAATGTCCGGTTAAGCTCCTCCAGCAATTCATCGATGTTTTTGTCGGCGCGTTGCATTGCCGCCAGGCGGCTCGCATTCTCACTGGCTAGGGATTCGGCGCACGCCCGGAAGAGCGAGACAAAAAGATATTCGTGTATCAGCGCCCGCAAGGTTGCACTGCCGCCACCCATGACCTCGGGCAGGTTTCCTGTCGGCCAGGGATGTTCGGCCAGCTTGCGTTGCCACTTTTCGTCCAGCGGCAGCAGTCGCTGACTTACGGGCGCATAAACCGGTCCGGACGTGGGGCGGTTGTAGAAGAGGTAAAGTTCAAAAACTTCACCCTGGTTGCGTTTTGTCTCGCTCTCCATGAGAATCTGCCCCACCAGGGGGGTGATACCCTTGACGGAGTTGGGCACGGTGAAGCATCCCAACAGCGGAAGACCCGCGTCTTCCAAGCGCGCATGAACGCGCTCACCCACGGCCCAAATTTTGGGTTTGGCCGCCAGAGGCGCCAGGGTCTTGACCGCAAAATCGGCCACCACATCGTTAAACTGGCCCACCAGTCCCTGGTCAGAACCGAACACCACCGCACTTGCAACTGCTTGTTTTTTTTGTTCTGGCATCAAGGGCGCTGACCCGCTTTCCCGCAGGCATGCGCCCAATCCCAGCTCCACCGTGCGATAGTAGTCGGCCAGTGCGCGCACCGAGTGCTCGTATTGTCCGATGCTCGAGGCGGCCACGGCCTTCATCGTGCGGACAACGGATTGGAGATCCCCGGCTCCGCTGATCTTGCGCCGCAGACTCGCAGTCGTCTCGCTCATGACGTTTCCTCGGGTTCAGGCTTGGGCTGGAAGCGAGCAAGTGATTGTCGGGCGATTTGGATAATTGTTTCATGATCCTCGTCGCTCAATTTTTCGGCGGTGTCCAGACGCTGGCACACCTTGGGCGGTATGTCTGCTGCAGCTTTGCGCAGGGCCTCCTCGGCTTCCGCCATCCGGTTAAGCGGCACCTGGTCAAAGAGTTCAGCAGTCAATGCCAGCAGCACAGCGATTTGCGCGGGTACGGCCACCGGGGAGAATTCCGGCTGTTTGAGGCAGGCCCGAATCCGTCGTCCGTGCTCGATGATTTTTCGGGTGTCTTCATCCAGACGGGCGCCGAACCGGGAAAAGGTTTCGAGTTCCTCAAACTGGGCATAGCCTAATTTGAGATCGCCGGCCACCGCGCGGTAGGCCGCCCGCTGGGCCTTGCCGCCGACACGGGAAACGGATTTGCCGACATCCACCGCAGGCAGTACCCCCAATTCGAACAGTGAGGGAGAAAGGTAGATCTGTCCGTCCGTGATGGAAATCAGGTTGGTCGGAATATAGGCGGAAATGTTCTGTGCTTCGGTTTCGATGATGGGCAGGGCAGTGAGTGACCCCCCGCCGCGTTCCCGGCACAAATGCGTTGAACGTTCGAGCAGCCGCGAGTGGATATAAAAGATGTCACCGGGAAACGCTTCACGACCAGGCGGACGGCGCAGCAAGAGAGACAGTTCCCGGTAGGCGCGCGCGTGATGGGTGAGGTCGTCATAAACGATCAGCACATCCCGGCCCGCTTCCATGAAAGACTCCGCAATGCTGGTTGCAACGTAGGGCGCAATGTAAGCCAGACCCGGCGGGTCGTTGCCCTCGGTCACGACAAGGACGGTGTAATCCATGGCTTGCTTTTCCCGTAAGGTGGCCACAGCCTTGGCAACGGCGGACGCGCGCTGACCGATGGCGCAATAAACGCACACAACATCCTTGTCGCGCTGATTCAGGATGGTGTCGATGGCAATGGCGGTCTTGCCCGTCTGGCGGTCGCCAAGAATCAACTCGCGCTGGCCGCGCCCAACGGGAATGAGGGCATCAATCACTTTGATGCCGGTCTGGAGAGGCACCGTGACAGGTGCGCGGTCCATAATGGGCGCGGCCGGGCGTTCGACGGCTAAGCGAAGGCTTGCGGCCACCGGGCCGTTGCCATCGAGTGGCCGACCGAGGGGGTCGATGACGCGCCCCAGCAATCCATCACCCACAGCCACGTCCATGACCCGGCCCGTGCGCTGGACTTCATCTCCCGCGTGCAGATGCCAGTATTCACCGAGCAGAACGACGTCAATTTCGTCCGCGTCCAGGTTGAATGCAATGCCGAGCACATCCCCGGGAAACATCACCAATTCATCAAACCCTACGCCGGGAAGACCCGACACCTTGGCAATGCCGGTGGCAACACTCATGATCGTGCCCACCTCATGCGGGGTCAGTTGCGGCGTGAATGCTTCCCGCACCTGGCTTATTTGGGCAAAGGCGCTGTTAATAACGTTTTTAAGGCTCTCAGGTTTCATATTCATTGGCTTTCCGTTTCGAGCGCACGCTCGGCTTCACCCGTGGGCTTTGGTTCAGCCGTGGCTTCAGGCTCAGACTCGGCTTTGATCTCAGCTTTGTCCGTCTCTTTGAGAAGCGCATCGACCCCCTTTTCCAGTGATGCCAGATAATCAGCGATACTCCAGGCCAACTTTTGGCCATTGGTGCTCAGTTCAATGCCGCTGATCAGGTCCGGGGCAGTCTCGAACCGGACATGGATATCCGCTGAAAAGGTTTCGTTGAGCGCATTTTGTATGGCCGCGCGTTGCTCCTCAGGCTGGTCAAAGGCGCTGCGCAGGATCGCAGGCTCAGACGCTGTCTTAAGTGCCTGGGCAAGTTCCTTTTTGACCGGGCCGTCCATCTCCCGCAAACGGCGGGTGAACACCTCGCCCAGGCGTTCTTCTAAACTCACCGTGGCAAGATCCGTCAGCACCTTTCGCGCAATGGCAAATACTTCCTGCTGGGTGCGCCGGCGGATGGCCTGACTTAAGTTGTTGGCCTCTTTTCTCAAGGTTTCCATCCGCTTGGCGCTCAAGACGTCGGCAGCCTTGCGCGCTTCATCGAGAAGCCGCTGACCTTCCGTTTTGGCCTTGTCCGTTGCTTTGCTCAAGAGCGCGGCCCGTTGCTCATCGAGGGCCTGGTTTTTGTGTCTGAACGCGTCGCTCTCCTTTTGGGCTTCGGCCTTTTTCTGGTCGGCGTCTGCGAGTTCTGCCGCAATCCGCTTCTCCCGCTCATCAATGGCGTGGCGAATCGGTTTGTAAAGAAAGCGCTTCAGCAACCACACCAGGATGAGAAAGTTGAGCGTCTGCGCACCGACCGTGAACCAATCGATTAACATAGCTTTAGTTTCCTGTGGCCTGGGCGATGACATGGTTCCAAAACGGGTTGGCAAAGATCAGAATCATCGAGACCACAAAACAATAGATAGCCGTGGATTCGATCATCGCTAATCCCACAAACAGGGTCCGGGTGATGGTAGCCGAAGCGTCGGGCTGCTGGGCCAGGGAACTCAGCGCCGTTGCAACTGCCCGCCCTTCTGCCAACGCAGGCCCCATAGTACCGAAACCGGTGGTGATGCCGGCGATGACAATTGATGCCACCGCAATATAAGTCATGCTATCCATAGTATCTCCTTTTGTTGTTGATGTTCAAGTTTCACTCTTTTGCCTCGGGTTCAGGCTTGGGTTTACGGACACGCGTGGCGGCCGCAATGTAAACCGCTGCCAGGATACTGAAAATATAGGCCTGCACCATGCCGGTGAGCAGGCCGAGGGCCGTCATGATGATCGGAAAGATGAAGGGCATAATCGTGAGCAGGATACCGATAATCATGGCGCCGCTCATCATGTTGCCGAACAGACGAACGGCCAGGGCAAGCGTGCGCGACAGCTCGCTGATGATATTAAACGGCAGCATGATGAAGGTCGGCTTCACATAGGACGTAAGGTAGCTGCCCACCCCTTGCTCCTCGATGCCGAAAAACGGCACGGCTATAAACACGCACAGCGCGAGCGCTGTCGTGGTCGAAAGCGAGCCGGTGGGCGGTTCGTAGCCGGGGATGACGGTGCAAAGGGCGGCTGCAGCAACAAACAAAAAGAGCGTGCCCAGAAAGCCTATATATTTTTGCGGCTGACGTAAGCCCACCTCTTCAATTTGTTTCTCAATGCCGGTGACAAGGATTTCCAGAAGGTTCTGCCAGGGGGAACGGTTCAGATCCGTGGAGAGTCTTCGCGTAATGATTTTTGAACCGATGGCCAGCACGAGCATCAGTCCCCACGTGAACACGATGGTGGCATTGAGCTTGAAAAACCCGTGTTGCCAGAAGATGATTGCATCCGGACTAAGACGCATGACCGGCCTCCTTTGTTGAAGCGTTGGGGTGTTCGACCGGCGTGCGGGTGAGCCGCGTCACGATAAGGCGTGCCAGGAAAAAACCAAAGAGACACACCAGCAGACGTTCCCAATGACCGCCGGAAACAAAGTAAAATCCAGCCAGGGCAATGCTGGTTCGCAGCATCAGGCTGCCAAAGAACCAAAGGCCTGGTTGTTTGGACGAAAAGCCCTTGCGAACGGTCCACCAAAGGCCACCAAAGAACATCACACCGAGCAAAACGCCCGTTACCATAGCTAATGTCAGACGCAACGCTTCATTCATCATTTTCCTCCTGTTCCTCTTGTATGGCCTTGCCTTCCTTAGTGACCCAATGCCACGCATTCCAACACCCGATCGCAAGACCCACAACCAGTAAGGCCAGGGTCCAGGCGTGACCTCCAGGATAGTGTTGATCCAACCAGATACCCAGGGCCGCGCCCAGCAGCGTCGGAACCACCACTGACCAGCCGATCAGTCCCATCATGCCCAGGCCAAACCAGACGGTTCGGTTGACGTGACGTTGGGCACGGAGTTTGCGAGCCGCCTTCACGCCGATTTCCCGACTGAACGGGGTCTGATCTTTCTCTCTTGTGATTTTCAATTTTTCACTCATGATGAAACTTTGCTAGGCGGCGGATAAAACCGCTCTCCATTTTTGCCATCACCGACCGTACACTCTGTTCTCGTTCGTTCAGGTCCAAAAACTCTTGCTCCACTGAATTTCTCAATTGGCCAAGGTCTGTTCCGCCAATGGCGTTGCGCACGGAAACTAGCACGTCCAGGCCGGTTTTGACCAGCACCCCTTCATCCAGGGCCAGGTATACCTCGCCCTGGGCTTTGGTTTCATAAATCAGAATCCCGGGCGCAAGCGCTGCAACGCAGTCGCGTCGATGAGGAAAGAGCCCGAACGACCCTTCTCGGGTCTCCGCAACGATGCGCACGACAAAGGTTTCTTCGGCAAAAATCTGGAACGGCAGGAGAACCTTAAGATTCATGAATATCGTCTGCATGTTCGACCTTTGGATCAGATTTCGCTTCGTCCACCGCCCCGATCATGTAGAGCGCTCTTTCCGGGTAGTCTTTGAATTCATCACCCAGGATTCGTTCACAGCCATCCAGCGCGTCCTCGAGGCTGACGAGTTTTCCCTTAAGGCCGGTGAACTGTTCGGTGGTAAAAAAGGGCTGGGTGAGAAACCGCTCCAACCTGCGGGCCCGGGCAACCACGTTGCGGTCCTCCGTCGAAAGCTGCTCCAGGCCGAGCATGGCAATGACATCCTTGAGGTCTGTGTATTGCGCGAGGGTTTGCCGGATTTCCTGGGCGAGGCGGTAATGCCGGTCACCGACAATGCCCGGCGTGGCCATTTTGGAACTGGATTGCAATGGGTCGATGGCTGGATAAAGACCTTCACTGGCCCGCTTGCGCGAGAGCACGATGGACGCGGAGAGATGCGAGAAGGTGTGCACCGCTGCCGGATCGGTGAAATCGTCCGCCGGCACATACACCGCCTGAATCGAGGTGATGGCCCCGGTATCGGTGTTGGCGATGCGCTCCTCCAACCCGGACAACTCGGTGCCCATCGTGGGCTGATAGCCCAGGCGAGACGGCATCTGCCCCATCAAGCCGGACACTTCCGAGCCGGCTTGGATGAACCGGAAAATATTGTCGACCAGCAGCAGTACATCCCGGTGTTCGTCGTCCCGGAAATACTCGGCCATGGTCAGGGCGGCGTGGCCCACACGGAATCGGCTGCCCGGCGGCTCGTTCATCTGACCGAAGATCATCACCATGTTCGGCAGCACACCGGCTGCCTTCATTTCTCGGTATAGCTCTTCGCCTTCCCGACACCGCTCGCCGATGCCGCAGAAAATGCTGATGCCCTCCTGCTGCCCGATCATGTTGTGGATCATTTCGGTGAGCAAGACCGTCTTGCCCACACCAGCCCCGCCGAAAAGTCCGGCCTTGCCGCCGCGTTCCAGTGGCATGAGCACATCAATGACCTTGATCCCCGTTTCGAAGATCTCAGACTTGGTGGAACGTCGTGCCAGGGGCGGCGGAGCCCGGTGGACGGTACGCCACGCCACATTCGAAACCTCTCCTTCCCGGTCGATGGCATTGCCGAACACATCGAACATGCGCGACAGAATGCCCTTGCCGACCGGCGCCTTTAATGGCCCGCCCGTGTCCTCCACCGCCATACCGCGGGCCAGGCCCTGGGTGGGGGTCAGCGCGATGCCACGCACGCGATGGGCGTCGAGTTGAGCCAAAACCTCGATGGCAATTTTCCCTTCCTGGGCGTGCAGCAACGAATAGATGGGCGGCAATAGTTCATCGAATCGTATATCAACAACACTGCCGCGCACCGAGACCACTTGCCCGATGTTTGAAAAACTGGTTTTATTGCCCATGCAATATCTCCTTTTTAACCCCCGATTTCTGTAGCGAGCCTATGATGCACTCCAAAGACCATGAAGATTGCAGTACTCTCTTGCCTGAATCTTTTCAGCCTTAATCTGAAACATAGCTTCCGGCCTATCCCCCGGATTTAAAAACTGTCGATAGGCTTTGCCGTCAGCAATAATCTCTATCCATTCAATTGAGTGTTTCTCTTCCATGGGATGCGCGACACTCCCAACCTTGACCATGAACCCGCCGGAAACCTTCTCAATAACCGGCACATGTTTTTCCTTGGCGGCATCCACTGTATTTTCAGTTTGTAATTTCATCGGCTGGCCGCAGCAGACCAATTCACCGTCACCGCCATGCACTACTTCAACCATATTTCCGCAAACGTCGCACTTGTAAACTTCCATTTTTTTTGCCATTATTATTCTCCTTTTTGATGTGTTTATCTTTCCTTCATGATCATTATTGCTTCTGCATACACTATCCAGCGTGGTTTAAAATAAACGCTTCGTAATCCCGGTTGATGGGTCTTGCATGATACCTCTTCTGATAGCCCACTATGGAACAGTTAATATCCTTATCCTGCATTCCGAATCCAATCGCCCAGGCAAGCAAATGGACTATTTTCCCCTGCCACTGATAACAAAACATATGTAATTATTCTTTTGGCATCCGATCGATGCTATCTTTTAACTGGTTGATCTCTATGGCCAGGCTCAGACATTGTTTACCTTCCATGCAAAGCTCTGCATCCTCAGGTTCCAGAAAGGTTTTCAATTCCTTTTTATCGCGCTTAAGGCCAACTTTCCAACGATCATTCCCGGCATCATAGACTACATCCAGATCAATTCCGCACGCTCCGATATCCGGGTAGATAGCCCTAATCTTTTGACACAATTCTTCTTTATTCATAATACTTCCTTTAAATATATAAAAAGCAGTTAATTTTAGTCTCAAGACTTCCAAAGCCCGTGGACATTACAATATTCAAGAGCTGTAATGCTTTTGCCCAGGGATTTAAAAACGGTCTCCGGCAATTCTCCTGGATTAAGATAATGTCTGTAGGATTTACCTTTGTCCAAAACTTCAATCCATTCAATAAAATACTTTTCTTCCATGGGGTGAGGAGTACTCCCGGCCTTCTGCCCAGCTACCTGCCGGGTTCTGTCAAATTCAATCGTATTTCATCATCTATTGATTGCTTTAAGTGCTCCCAGTAAATATTTTGGATTGTGTGCCGAGTCGTACATTGGATGAACCTGCTTACCTGTATCAAACAAACCATAAACGGCCATTTGAGCCGTCCTCACAGAATATTCAACTGTAAATACACAATCTTTAGGTGCTTCAGCAAATTGGCCTAAAAAAGCAAAATTTGTTGCCCCTTTTGGGATAACATCTGGCCGATCCCCCATATTCCTCGGCATAAACAGACTATCAATAAACGGCATCGCAACCGGGATACAATTTACCTTTCCTGCTTGAGTAACCGGTTTCATCATATCTTGAATTTTCAAATGATAATAAAGCTCTTCTAACATTTCAGCACCAGTACACTCTGCCATTGTTTTGTCGATGTAATTTCCTTTTCTATCCGGATAGAGTCCATAACCCCAAAAAATCTTAACGTCATCCGGTTGG
The DNA here is from genome assembly GCA_018816735.1 of Pseudomonadota bacterium. Classification (GTDB taxonomy): domain Bacteria; phylum Desulfobacterota; class Desulfobacteria; order Desulfobacterales; family JAHIVH01; genus JAHIVH01. The sequence goes on from JAHIVH010000126.1 coordinate 14,864, forward strand.
TTGGGGAAGTGAGGTTGTCGTGCGATCACAATTGACATGAGCCAGTTGGAATCCGTCAACGTAACCAGTCCGCCTGTTCCATCTACATTGCCCGAGAAGTTTTCCATGTAATCGAGAAATGTGCTGTCTTTCATTGTTGCCGTAAATGAATACCATTTTTGCAGATCAATATTGTCACAGAATGGATTCGGATTGCCGAAAGCCTTATCTTTGTCCGCTATGTTTTTCCACAGCTTCCAAGAGCCGGATTCTTCCAAACCTTTCAATTTTGCAGGAGTATCCCAGGTTCCATTATCGGTGCTTTCTGTTATGGAGCCATTTGTGATAAACACAAAATCATTTTTTCCAAGCACTATTTCAGTTTTGTCTTTAAGGTGGAGCACCCTAGCACTCTTTTTGTCAGCAGATAGATTAAAATCAATATCAACCACTTCTTTGCCCATTTTAAATTTGACCCCTTTTGCTTCAAGGTATTTTTTCATAGGTCTTACGACAGAGTCGTATTGATTGTATTTGGTACGCATGACACCGCCCAATCGATGCAAACCATCAATTAGATGGATAAACCGTTTCATATATCTTCTCATTTCGGCAAGACTGCTCCATTTTTGGAATGCAAACATGGATGTCCATATATACCAAAAATTTGTGTCGAAAAAAGCTTGATCAAACCAATCTTCTATTCGTTTATTGCCAAGGGAGCGCTCTGAAATATAGGTTAATTTAAGAAAATCTGTTTTTTGTTCAAACGATAAACCATAAGAAGAGACATCTAATTTTTTCCCGTCTTTCAACAGACGGGCCTGTCCATTTGAAACAAACCGTTCATTAAAATCATAAGATTCATCTCTTACCGAAACATTTTGATCCTCCAGTGAAGGAATGTGAGAAAGCAGCTCCCAATAACATTCATAGTGCATTTCGTGCATTCTTCCACCCCGGACAACAAATCCATTCTCTTTATCGCCAGCACCGTCTGTGGCGCCACCCGGAATTGAATCTTTTTCTAAAATTTGAATATTCTCACCCGGAACACCTGCATCTTTTTCTAAATATACAGCACTTGCAAGTCCAGCCATTCCGCTACCAATCAGGTACACGTTTGTTTCTTTCAGGTTTTTGTTTGTTTCTGTTTTCATGAAATTATCCTTTAATTATTTCTACTTGCAAGTTTACACATACTGTTTTGATGTTGCTTAGCACAATATCAGTCATCTCTCTTCAGCGTCCGATCTTCGCATCCTTGGTTTGCAGGCACCTCTTTTTGAAGTCATCAAACCTTTCGCATGTTGTTTTCACAAATGATTTTTGAGACGGATAGAACGTACACTTTGTCCGGTAATGGCAGGTACTGTTAAATTTTTCCCAGTGCTGGCACGCTTCAATGCACTCGATATTTTTGTACACATAGGTCGTTTTTTCAGACAGACACGTTTTGGTGAAATCGTCCCAGTACTGGCAATCGTTTAGGGCCAGGGGTGAATCAGTCGATGATTGGCCACAGCCGCAGGTAACGGTGAGGTCTCCTTGGTGGTAAGTTCCTCCTCCATCAAGGGTTATCTCCTTGGCGCCGATATTGCCTGACCAACACATAAGCCCTGTAATTATAGACAACAACACAAGTCGGTACATGATTGGACTCCTTAGGCACAGGACATGCCTGATTTATCAGTTTGTGGCATCTTTTACCTTATCCCCTGCATTTTCGATGGCTTGGCCTGTATTCTCAATGGCGTTGTCTATTTTTTCACCCGCATTTTCAGCCGGTCCGCTTTTTTCACATCCAGTCAGCGCTATTGTCATTAAAAATAACAGCAATAAGATAATTTTTTTAAACTTCATGGTAATCTCCTTCTTGAATAAATTTTGTTATTGATCTTACATACAACCACTTTGCCGCTCAGGGCAGCTTCGTTTCCACACCCCCTAATCGATTTAAAGGGTCTCCTATATCACCTTTCCGGCAAAATGATTTTCATTTAAGACAATTTCTGCCAGGCGGTCGAGGTCTGCGTCCGTTACCGAGGGTAAAAAACGTTTTCGATAAAGTTCATCATGCACAATACTTACAATTTCAACCAGAGGAGCCGCTACCAGAAGCCCCAGCA
>JAHIVH010000127.1 GCA_018816735.1 Pseudomonadota bacterium
TAAAATTACGGCTATTTCATGGAACCGTTCTTCAGGGGACATATCATTGGGGTTCTTTATGTGGTACATGCGCAATCCTCCTTCATGTGCCACCGGTAAAAACCTCCAATTTTTATGGTCAGTCGTTGACTGGTGGGATTAGGTTAATTTTTTATTTTTTCAGACTCTCTAATATATATAAAACGGAAAAAATCGAAAAATGGCTCTTTTATTTTCGGTTCAGGTCATTTTTTGTTAGGAAACCTGTCTGTTCTGGAAGGTCCGCTTGAGACTCCGAAAACTCTAAATAGACGTTAACTGGTCGAATTTTTTTTCAAGCCGGTTTTTGAAAAATTTGACGCTTTGGGGGAAGCGTATTTTTATATCGAAATTTAAATTTAACAATAATTCAGCCACTTATAGTTCCGGATTTTCAAAGTTAGGAAACTGTCTGCTTCGGACACCAAGCTATATTGGTGTGTTAACCACTTTACTGGCAAAAAGTGAGAATTTGAGAGTTTTCTGAAAATTTGGCCGGATTCTGGAAAAATTGTGTCGGAAGAAAAATTTTAGAAAAAAAGTGAGAATTTTATAGTCTGAAGCAGGAAAGGGGATATGGGCCAAAACCCTTTAAATTATTTGCTAAAAAGACAAAACCCCGAAGGATCATCCTTCAGGGCTTTGTGTTAAATATATAGACATCGAATTTCGATGATTTACTTTTTGGCTCGGCAGACGACACTAAGATCCTAACTCTCTCAAACGATTCTCTCTTTTTTGGAAATAAAATAAACTTTATATTTCAAGCTCTTAACTTTAATAAATGGTTTTTGTCTTTTTCCCAAAAAGATCAATTATTTTCTTTCCAGATATCCTTTTAAAAAACCAAATTAATTTTTCATCCCTATTTGAACGCTTTTTCAAAATGCCTCGCAAAATTCTAGATTTTTTAACCGGATGGCATTTTGGCGAAGCACACCTTTTTCAGCACCTCAGTGGCGACAGCCTTAACGGACATTCAAATATCCTCCTCAAGGATCTGGCCATTTTCGAGTAACCATTGCTTTGCCTTGTCCATTTTTGAGGACTGCGCTCGCACGATATTCCAAAACCGAGGTGTGTGGTTCGCTTCCAATAGGTGGGCCAGTTCGTGGATGATCACGTAATCCACGACATACATCGGTGCCTTAATGAGCCGCCAGTTGAAATTTATGTTGTCCTTGATCGTGCAGGAACCCCAGCGATAGCGATTATCAACGATCTTGGCATTGGTGAATGCCACTCCGAGATCATTGGCAAACTTTTTGGTGCGGGGCAGGATTTTTTCCCTGGCCTTGTCCATGTACCAATTTCGCAGGACCTGCTTGCGCTCAGCGGAAAGCCTCGCAGGGATCAGGAAACGTTGCTCGAAACGAATCTCTTCTGAGCTGTTTTGGACGACTTCGATCTGATATTGACGGCCCAGGTAGAGTGCGGATTCGCCATTAACCAGCTCTTTTCCCGGCGGATGAGGTAATGCGTATTTTTGCGCATGTCTGGTCTTTTCATATATCCACTGCCGCTTTGATTCTACAATAGCCTGAATCTTTTCCTCGGAAGCGGATTCCGGCGCATGGACAACCACACTGCGATCTCGTTCGACGGTAATCGTCAACTGCTTACGCTTAGGCGACCGCTTGATGGTATAGACCAGTTCCATGCTTACTCCGCGTAAAGAATCACATCATTATTCTTTTCTGCAATTTCCATCACCCGGCTGATGATCTGGGCGCGATTCTGAAGCAATTTCGGCAGCTTTGTATAGACAGGCTGCAAAAGTGTCGCTTGAATATCGGCCTTGAGCTTATTGCGAGCAGGAATGCTTTCCCAGAAACCGGCAAGTTTCAGTTCCCTTTCAACAACCAGGAAAACCTGCTGGGTGAGATCGACGAGAACGGAAATTTCATCCTCATCCAGTGCCTTTTCGCCAAAAACTTCACGCTTGAAGCTCCGGAAAAACGGCATCTGCTTCTTACGATGGAGGCCATAGGTCGGCTCCTTACTGGCGCTTTTGATACGCTCTCGCAATTTTTCCAGCTCTTCATAAATTTTTTTCCAATTATCGCGAAAATCCTGGAATATCTGTGCCAGTGCCTCGGTGAAGGATGCCTGTAAATCCGGATCATCATCCAGTTCAACATCCAAGTGATGGCGAATGGCGTGTTCCACTTCCGCCGCCTTGGTCTTGGTGCGGTTACGCTTGTTGACATTTTTTTCAAAGTCTTCATCAAGAATTGAAATCGGCTCAATTTTTTGATCGATACTCTTCGATTCCAGATACTGGTCGGTAATCGCACGAAGCTTGGGCGGTATACCTTTCATGCTTAAGCGTTCGTCGCGAAAATGCTTTCCGGCCAGAACATTGATTTCCGCAAGAGCGTTGTAGTCGCTCATGAAATCCAACGCCTGCCGGGCGGGAAAGACCAGGTTCATGCATTTCGTGAAGTTCTTGAAGGCCTGCATATAATCAAAACGCAAATCTTCATCATAGAAAACATCAAAAAACGCATCATGGTCCGTGAGGTCCGTCAGACCGTGCTTTTGAAGTAGGCCCATAATTTCGGCATGGCTGTTTTGGAGGTCGCGGAGCTCCTCTTCCGGAAAACTTAGCGTATCGATGATTTCTTTTTGTTCCCGCTCGTCATAGGCATCAATGGCTTTCTTCAGGTGATGACCCACACCGACATAGTCAACGACAAAGCCCTTGTCTTTTGTGTCGCCGCCAACACGGTTTACCCGGGCGATGGCCTGAAGAAGATTGTGGTCGGTAATAACCTTGTCCAGGTACATGACCTGCTCAACGGGCGCGTCAAAGCCGGTAATAAGCATGTTCATGACGATAAGGATGCCCATGTCGCCGGTCACCCCTTCGTCTTTGCCGCCAAAGCTCAGTTTGAAACTTTTGATACTGCGCTCATGTTTCGAAGTATCGGAATACTCTTTCAAATGTGGTAGATCGTTATGTCCACCGGAAATGATGACATCCGATTGCATCCTCTTAAGCTGTTCAAGGTCCAGACCGCCCGGGTTAGCCTTTTGCAGATCCTCTATCTTCGCCTTTAAATCGGCATCTATATATTTCTTGTACCGGACCGCCGCTTCCCTTGAAGTCGCCACAACCTGAGCCTTGTAGCCATTGGGGAACACATGGGTAAGGTAGTGGTCTACCATGTCCTTCGCCTTGGCTTCTATGGTCGATTCGGCTTCAAGATACGCATCTCGTGACCCATAACCGAGTATTTCAAGGCGTTCTTGCAGGTTGTAATCGCTGAACATATCAGCAAATGCCTGGTCCATACCCGCCTGGTCGGGCACTTCGGCGTTATGGGTGCGGCCTTCGTAAACGATCTCCAGCGTGACCCCGTCATCAATAGCTTGGCGCATGGTGTATTTGTCGATGTAGTCGCCAAATACCCGTTCAGTCTTGTCTATCGGGGTGCCGGTGTAGCCGATTTTCGCGGCGTTCGGGATGCCTTTGTCCAAGTTCGCGCCCAGCATCTTGTACTGTGAACGGTGGGCCTCGTCCGTCATGACCAGGATATTGGGACTGTCATTGAGTTGCGGGAAGGTTTCGGTCAGGTCCGCCTCGCGGAACTTATGGATCATGGCCATCACCAGATCCGAGGTGTCGGCGCTGAGCAGCTCCTTGAGTTTTTTGATGCTGCTGGCCATCTTGACCGTAAAGCCTATACTGCGACTGGTTTCATTGAGCTGGCCTTCCAACTGGGTACGGTCGGTTATAAACACAACCTTCCAATTGGCCAATGCCGCATGTCGATACATCTCGCGCACCATAAACATCATGGTGAGCGACTTGCCCGACCCCTGAGTGTGCCAGATAATGCCGCTGCGTTCGCGTGGGCTTTTCCCCTGGAGCAGGCGCAAAACCGCCAGTTTCACCGCCCTGAACTGCTGGTAACGGCCGACAATCTTGATCGTCTGCCCCTTGTCATTGGTGGAGAACAGGGTGAAGGTGCGAATCAGGTCGAGGAGATTGCCCTTGTCCATCATGCCCGCCACCAGGCGCTGCTGATCGTTGGGGCTGCCTGATCCGTGGTCGAGGTCATTCAATGTGCGAGGGTAGGGATCGGACCAACGGTAAAAATGTTTTTCGCTGTGGGTGGTGATCGTCCCGAACTTGGCTTCCTGGCGGCAAGTGGCAATGATGATCTGATTGAAATAGAAAAGCGGCTCACTGCCTTCACCTTTGGCCCCGCGCTGCTCGCTGTAACGCAACATCTGGTCGATGGCTTCGGGGATGGCGTCTTTAACTTTGGGGGATTTGCACTCGATCAGCACTACCGGCAGACCGTTCACAAAAAGAACGATGTCCGGAATGATATGATGTTCTGTGCCGAGAATGCGGACCTTGAACTGACAAACCGCGATAAACCGGTTGTTCGTCAATGGGTTCTTATCATAATCGATAAACCGCACTGTCGGGCTTTGCTCCTCCGTCTTGCGGTTTTCACTGACGCTGGTGTTTTCCAGCAGCAAGTGGAGTGCATATTGATTGTTCTCGATAAGTCCCGTTCCTGGAAAACTTGCCGTCAACTGCTTGGCGACCTCTTCAACCTGGTCATCCTCCAGCCAGGGATTGATCACCTTGAGCTGTTCACGCAGCACCTTCGGCATAACCACTTCGGTGAAATTGTCGCGGAAGGTATGGGCCGGAGTCTGCTTCTCATCTGTCAGGTCGATAATTTCCCAACCAAGGCCGGAAAGCTGATCGAGCAGCGGCTTTTCCACATGGTTACGCTCATCCAGTTTATATGCACCATCCTTTGACTTCATGACTGAACACCATAGTACTGGTTTAGTTTGTCTAATACTTCAGCATGATTTTTCTTTAAGTCACTCAGGGTCCAGGTGTTGTATCCGTTTAAAACGTGCAGTGAGTTTTGACATGTATTGATTCGCTTCTGGAAATACCTTGTTTTCTTATCTGCATAGTCAAGTCGTCCCTGCGACGTATTTTTCCGGGTTGAGATCAAAACGAGATTTCCCAGCCGGTCAGTCCATTCGCTACGATCATCGTCAGTGAAATCTTTCTTCCACTGACTCTCGGGCGCTGGGTTTTGTGGCAATATATGCTCCACAGAAAGTGTTTCGATACTCATCTTGTGGCTGTCATCGTGGTACAAAAAGTCCAGTTTTAGAAGCAGATAGCGAGTAAACCTTCTGCCATAAACAGCGGAAGCAATCGCGCTCTTAAAGGAATCAACCTCAAACTTAAATCCAGCATCGCCCAAAACCTCATCGGGATTTGCTGCCTTCTCGATGATCCGTATCAACTGGTTCATATTCTCAATACGCATCGTTGGTGTGTATTGCACAATCCAGTCGGCGCTGAATTTATTATCCAGCAACTCAAGAAACGTCACTATCTTCTTGTAGCCGAATTTTTCATAATACCTTAACAGCGGCGGCACCCAATCGGTAGAAGGCAGGCCCGACAACATCACCTTCAACAAATTGTCGAAATGGAAGGTGTTGCCCGTGTGGTTGTAATTATCATTTTCAAACAGCATGTTGAAGATCTTCAGATAGCGCTCAATCAGCTCAAAGGTCTCTTTTCCTTTTTTGAGCAATGCCGGTTTTTGCTGGCCGGTGGCCTTATCCTTTTCCCTTGGATTATAGATCTTATGCTCAAACTCATCCAGCAGGCTTAACCGTGCTTTTTCTTTTACCAATATGGTGCGGATATAATTGAGGAACCGATCAAAATCATCGCCTAGCTCACCCTCGGACTCTTCCCACAGCTTGGCATATTTCTCTTTATCCGCATCTGTCTGTAGCGCACCCAGATTCTGGGATTTGAGGATGTCGCTGTTTCGAAGCGGAACACCGCGATCATTCAATATCGTAAAGAGGCGGAACGCATCATCCAGATCTTCGGTTGCAACGTAAATCAAGAGCACGTTATTCGACAGAAAGGTCAGAAAATCGATCAGGTTGACGCTGTTCTCTTTGAGGTATTTCTGGACCTCCATAATAGCCGACGCCATATTCCGTAAAGAAGGATCTTCTTTGCTTTGCGCAATTTGATTTAACGCATCCGTTTCCAATGTGCCATTGGCCTGCTTGACATAGGTATCCACAAAATCCTGCACCGTCGCTCGAATGGCAAACGTAATCCTGGTGCGTTCAGGTATCTTTTTAATGGTATTACCCTTTTGAAAGATCGAGCTGATACAGGCATCCTGCACATCGGAATCGGAGCACATATCCCTGATGCAGGCAAAAAGCATCAATAGCGTGGTCATGCGCTGCTGGCCATCGAGCAGGTCATTCTCATCATATTGCAGGCCGGAAGTTGTACCCGCACGCTTGGCCTGAAAAACAAAAGAACCCAGAAAATATTCCTGATCCGGTTTATCCGTCTGGGCAAAAGTAAGATCGTCGAGAAGGTCATTGATTTCATCTTTCCCCCAGATATAGGGTCGCTGGTATTCGGGTATGCGAAACCACATGGTTGAAAAAATGTCTTTCACAAGAATCTTCTCGCTCTTGATCTCGTTTTTTACAGGCATTTCAAGCCCCCTTGTTTTATTTTATTGATGTTTCTCATGAGCGCACCCCCATGTTTTTCATTAGCGGCGTCACCCGTTTCTTGCCGGTGAGCAGGTCTTGCATCAGGGCGGCTTTGAGAGAGCGAAGTTTTTTCAGATTATCGATTTCTGTGTTAAATAATGCTGTTTGTTTGGAGAGAAAACTTTGAATGTTTTTTTGCTCATCAATATCTGGAAGCAATAATGGAAGAGAGTAAAAATCACCATGGTTTAAATCGGGGATCGTTGTTGTTCCTGCACGTTCTGCAATTAATTCTTGAATTGGATTCCAACAAAGAAATGTTACTAAAAAACCTCGGTTTATTTTCTTCTTATCAAATGAAATCTTGAAGAAATTGTTATGAAAAACTCCTTCATTATCCGTAACAATTTGACCTGTATTTCCGGTTCGCGTGAATAAAATGTCATCTTTCTTGCACACCAAATTAGTTGATGGATTTTCAATATATTCAGTATTTTTTTCAGGGTTGTTTAAATACTGTATTGTTATATATCTATAACGATTAGGCCCTTCACTCTTGAATCTTTTATCTATCGCAATTTGTAGTCCTTGATTAACTTCGGATACACTTTTTAAGTTAGTTACCTCCCACTCCACCGGAATCCGCCCCAAAGGTGAATCTTTGAATACATGGGTTTCTTCGGAGCGAAGATTTCCATGTTCATCAATACCCCGGGTGAGAAGGTCCTGCATCAGGCCGGTCTTGATGCGCTGCTGCTTGGCAATCAAGCTTTCCGTCTGCTCAATGGCCTGATCGACCTTGGAAAGGACTTCGGCGATTTTGGATTGTTCGGGTTTGGAGGCTGGTATGTGTAGTTGTAATTCTTTTATTGTCGTTTGGTTAATTGAGGCTTGATTCACGGCTTGTGTTGCCATTTTTTCAAACCAAGGCTTTGCTTCTATAAGCTTAAAAAACAAAAAGTTTACATCTATGTCGTCGGAGCTACGGAAAACCAATAGATTCATTCCGTGAAATAGATATGTGCCATTCTTAACTTGTGCAGCTTTCCCAATGTGTTTGAGGCTGTTGATGTTGCTGAATAAGATGTCGCCAGCTTTTAATAAATAAGAATCGGGAATCTTCTCCACATAACCAACTTTTGTTGGATCAATCATTCCATTAGAAATTGTTTCAATCCGTGTTACGGGGTATTCAGTAATCCATCCAACTTGTTTGCCTGAGAAACCATTGCGAATCAAAACTACCAGATTTCCAAAATCAATATTATCCCATCCTTCTAAAGCAGTATTCATCTCAAATACCCCAACCCAGTAAGAAAGCCATTCAACTCATCAATAGTAGTTTCCCTTTGCTGCTCAAGCTTCTGGCTACTTGTCGCATATTTATTCCAAAGGTTTTCAACTCCCTGAATCAGCGCTCGCTTTCCCGAGTTGAGGTAACGCTCCAGTTCTCGACTGGCAATGTCGTAAAGTTTTTTCAGAATGAGTCGCTTAGCTTCTTCGACAGTTAGTTGGCCGCCGATTTCCGCTATCAGAGCATCGGTTCGGGCAATGCGTGCCTGCAATGCCTTCCTGTCTTTTTGCAGGGCGGTGATTTTTTTCTTATCCGTTTTATTGTCTGCATCAAGTTCAGCCATTTGTTTATCAACCTGGCGGATCAGTTCCCGGTTTTCATCCGTGAACCCTTCAGCACCCAGACGTTTCAATTCGAGTTTCAGTTCCAGTTCGGCGGTCTTCTCTTTCAGTGTGGCCTTGGCGTCCTTGATCTTTTGCTCGATTTTCTTGATGGCGGCATCCAGTTTTTTCAGCACATCCCGTTCCCGCCTGGCAGACGCGCCGGGGGTGTCCTTCAAGTCATCGATGAGTGCCTTCAACGCTTTTTTGATGACAGCGGCAGTGACCTTTTCGTCTTCATCCGGCTCGTAGGCAGCCGTCTCCTGGGCGGTTTCGACGGCCTCGGCCAGATCGCTTTGTAGTTCGCTGATTTTGGTTTCCAAGGATTCAATAGCGTCGGCCTCGGCCTGAAAGAATTCCGCAATCAGATATTCATCGGGAATCAGGGTGTGATGCCAGCCGATGGAAACGATGGTTTTCAAGTCGTAGCGAATTTGTTGCCACCAGTTCACAAACACGCCTGCGCTCTTGAATTCGTCCAGGACGTTCAGGGGGACAAATTTATCCTTGAGCGTTGTCAGCAGCTCAAGGCGGACATCCGGCATTTTTTTGCCGTTGCCATTGCCCCCGTTTATATTAAAGGCGGCCCGCTCAAGCCGGGCAAAATCGTTCTGCGCCACCTGCCACCAATCCTCAATCGCTTGTGCGTGGGTGGCAAGCGTCTGAACAACAGCCGAGTCGGCTTCGACAAGGCTTTTTATATCCGCCTTTTCCTGAACGGCCTCCTTGAAGGCGAGGTATTTTGGACGTTCTGCCTGAAAGAGTGTTTCAGCGGCCAGGCCAAATCGGGCAAAGTCGTCATGTCGCGCCGTTACTTCATCTTCGGGAATACCGCCAATAAGATGGGCTTGTACATCTTCCGGCTCCGGTTCCGGGGTGTTGTCGACATAACGGCGAATGTTCAGGTTGTAATCGTGTTTATCGACGATCTCGGAGGTGTCGACCAGACGGCTGTATTTGGGGAGTTCCTGTTTCAGGGTGAAAATGGTGTCGATCTTCTCGATGTCTTCCGGTCGCAGCTTGTTTTGATTCTTACCCTCGGCAAATTCACGGTCTGCGTTGATGAACAACACTTTGTTGCGCAAATGATCCGGCTTGTTTTTGTTGCAGACCAGCACACAAGCGGGGATGCCGGTGCCATAAAACAGGCCTTGCGGCAGGCTGATGATGGCCTCGATGACATCATCGTTGATGAAAATTTCCCGGATCAACCTTTCTTTGCCGCCACGAAACAGAACGCCGTGGGGCATGATGGTGGCCATGTGGCCATCGCCCTTGAGGCTGGCCAGCATGTGCTGGACGAACATGAGGTCGGCTTTTTTACCGGTCTCAGGACACCACTCCTGGAAGCGATAGGTAAATTTAACGCTGGCCCGATTGTAATTCTGGGAAAAAGGAGGATTGGCCAGTACCCGGTCGAATTTGCGAATCTGACCATTCTCGAGAATTTGCGGGTCCTCCAGCGTATCTCCGTTTTCAATGGTAAAACGGCTGATGTTATGGAGGATCATATTCATGTTGCAGATGGACCAAACCGTGCCATTGGAGTCCTGCCCATAAAGAGCCAGGTCGTTGGGGTCCTGACCCTGCTCTTCGACATATTGATGTGCCTGAATCAGAAAACCGCCTGAGCCGACCGTGGGGTCATAAATGATATTGCCTGCCTGAGGTTTGACGAGCTGCACCAGCAGACGGACTACTTCAGCAGGAGTATAGAATTCGCCACCTTTTTTGCCCGCACTGTCGGCAAAGTACTTAATCAGGTATTCGTACGCTGCCCCGAGAAGATCAGGGAACTCGAAGTTACCATTTACCAGGACAAAGTTGGGCTGGTTGAAATGGTCGAGAAGGTCTTTCCATTTCTGATCGGGAATCTTGGTTTTTCCCTTGATTTCATTGAAGTTGATATTGTTCTTAAGCACTCCGGCAAGTGAATCATTCTCGTCTTCAATGGCGGCTATGGCCTTGTTGAGCATATTGCCGATGTCGTGCTTTAAATCTTTCAGGGCTGGGACGGTGTTTCCGTCCTCATCCACCCAGGTTTCGTGCCAGCGGGCACGTTTGGGCACGTAAAAGGTCTCGCCGTAGGATGTTTTATCCTCAAGGAGCTCATCGACCAGATCGGGCTGATCTTTCAAGTGCGCAAAAGTTTCATGGCGCAGTTGGTGCCGCTTCCGATCAAATTCGTCAGAGAGCCGCTTCAGAAAAAGCATGCCGAAAATGAATTCCTTGAACTCGGAAGCATCCATTTTTCCACGCAAGATATCGGCAGCTTTCAGCAGAAAGGATTCAAGCTGGGATAAAGTTATTTTCTCTTTGTTCACTTTTTTTCTCCTCCATCCTGTTTCTTCTCTTCTGCTGCCGCGCCGCCAGCCTTCACCCATTCGTCCACTTCGTCTTTTTTAAATTTCCAGAGACGACCCATTCGGTGGGCGGGCATTTCATGCTTGTCAATCCATTTATACACAGTGTCGTTACTTACACCGAGGTGTTTACATATTTCAATTATCGATAACCAGCGATCTTCCATTTCGGCCATTAGCTAAGCTCCTCGTGGACGATTGAATATTAAATCATATATTCATCAAAGGTGAATGTTAGAAAAACAATCTGATTTTTTATTACTAATAAAATTCATTTATATATAAATTGAATGCTATATGTCAAACGATCTTTACCGATGTTAGCCGATAATTTCCTAACAAAATCGATTTCAAAAATAATCAAAGATAATTTTTTTATTTATTTACAAGGGAAAATCCCTAACGTAAATTTTACCTGACATATAGATCTCTTAATGTCAATTTAAGATAACCCACAAATTTCTAACGGTTTTTGATATGAATTTTAAAACAGTTTGCAGATGGATTAAAAATGAGGGGAATTTTACTTTTAAACTCAAAAGCTCGAACGATCAATCCCTTAAATCAATACATCTCTATAACATATTGATTTTTTAATTTAAACATATGTTTCGACATAAAAAATAATCCTTTTCAAATTTACTCCGAATCATACTCAACATGTATATGATCACCTTCGAGGACTACATCATAAGCCCTGCCCAGTAAATTCCGCAATTCTTGCAGGACCTCTTTATCACTCAAATCTTTCGACCTTACATCAACCGCCAAATTCGCATAATGCAAAGACCCCGGACTGTGATTTCCCTCGTAGGTTGATGTTATGACCGCCTCTTTACCATATTTTTGAAATACCTTCTCTATATGATTTAAAGCACGCCTGATAGGCCTTTCCAACCGACTGATATCAACTCCCATTTTTAAAAGCATTTTAACACACTCCTGTTCTTAATCAGAATATTACTCCTCTTGCGCCGCAAAAATAACATTCACACCAGCTGGAACACTTACCACAACCGTTTTTTCGGGTAGTCGATCAACAGGCGGGTTAAAAAGTGGCACGGTATATTCAATCGAATCTGACCGTTCAGACTCTCCGCACTCGGCAGAGTATGCAGTCACGGTAAAAACATATTTCACCCCAGGGTGAATGTTTAACTGTGAAAGCGGGATCTCTGATTCTGTTACAGCCTTGTTAAATTCATTTCCGGCCTGGTCTTTATAATACACAATATAGCCATCACCGTTTTCAACATCATCCCAATTTAGCTTATACTCAACAGCATTGACACCAGGGACAAAAAGCAACAGACAAATAAAACCAAAAAATATTCTTTTCATTTTTCTTCCTTTCCTAATTCACACCTGCCTGAACAAAATAAAACGCCACCCCAAAGATGCCCGTGGATATTATCCCGACAAACCACCAGAGTCTTGTGATGGATGACTTATTAAGGGCAACATTCGTAACCAGGCCTTCTTTCCCATTGCCATTTAGAATTTTAAAAATTTTATCAACTGTCTCTTCGATCTTTTCTACCTTGTCACCGATAACGGCAATTTTTCCTTCATGCATGCAATCGTGATTTTTCATCAACCACCTCCGGAATAATGGTGAGCCCTTTACAGACTCACCATTCAGATTCTAATCAATTACAGACTGCCACCATTATACGCCGCAGTGACCTTCACGGTCGGGGATTTCACAGCAGACGATCCATCCACATACACCTGCAAGAAATCACCCTCGGACACATCGATATTGACAGCGTTACTATGCGCTCCCTCAGCGGAATTGATGCTCAAAGTGGCAATGGGCGTAACACCATCATTCTTCCGGACTTCAACGGTACAGCTTCCCGATGCGTCAAGCTGGGCAGAAATACCCGTAATGGTCATGTTTCTCTGCAAACGGACACCACCCTGATTTGAAGGGACATTCCCGATCATGAGGTAGGTTCTTTTGGTGTTTCCGCTTCGGGAGAAGATAAAATCCTCTCTTGGCCCCATCCATTTGTTCCGGGTAACGTCCCGACCATATACGATCCCATTCTGGATATTGATATCAGACAGGTTCCCGCCTTCAATGGTCCCGATTTTGGTGTCGATGGCGGCAAGAACAGTTTCCACATCGTCATTGGCACCGCTGCCAATATTGGAATAGGCATTTGCCACTTCAACCTGATCGGCATCATGCTTGATAGCATGGTCTCCGCGTTTCAAGTGCGGATCGAAGTCGACGTCATAATCCTTCTTCCACTCGCCCTCTGTTTTATTGTAAACATAGCGGGCGGCCCTGTCGTCACCATCATCCGTGACCGTGACAGCGGCATTTGATTTCAGGTCCGGCTCACCAATGGCCCAGGCTGAACCGTCAAACTCCATGATATCCTGAACACCGGAAGAAAGATCGATTACCCTGTCACCCGATAGAGCCAGCCCCAGATCCTGCCAGGCGCTTCCATCATATTTCTGATAGTGATCCGCATCATCCACATAGACATCACCTGTTTCGGGGCTTGCCGGTGCGGTCGAAAGGCCGATCCCCTCCACCCTGAACTTCACATTGTCGTACCAGAATGCATACTCGAATGTGGGGGCGTTTGCGATATTTTCGTAATCGATTGTGGCGCTGCCCGGTGTACCAAGCTCCACCTTGTTGAAATAATTGTCTTCCAGGAACTTTCGATGGATTCTCGACAGATAACTCACTGCGTCAGCTGGCGATAGATCTGCCGATCCGTCATTCAGGACCAGAGTCCCTGCAGTCAGCGCATTCTTCAGGTCATCAGAATCTGCAATTTCCGCAAACCCCGCTTCCTCATCAAGATTGACGGTTGACCCGTCCTGAAAATCAACCCCGATATCCTCCACAAGGAAATCCGATCCACTATTGTTTTTAATAATTACTGTCCATTCAGCCATGTCTTGCCTCCATTTTGTTGTTGGTTTTGGCCTTCCGGAGGCTCTGAATAAATAATAATACTACCGCACCTCGGGCACTTGATTTCAATATGTCCGGGTGTTCCTTTAAACAGGAGCTTTTTACAGCTCCTGCAACGATTTTCAGTCTTGTGTTTCATAAATTTCCAGTATGGCTATCGGGTAATCAAACCCTGATCCGGTTTCGGTGAACACCTTCAGGATGTCACCTGCATTCAGAAACAGGTTGATGTCAGTTTCAATCCGGATATTTTCGTTGTTCAAATCCATGGTGTATATATCAGCCGGTTCATTGTTCTTCCGGATATGGACGGTTCCGGTTGAGGCGTTCCGGGTCATAAAGGTTACGCTTTTCAAGATTGAGCTTTTCAAAATCGAATACCCTAACAAGTTTGAAGGGATTTCCCCGTAATGTAGCCATCGCCGTTTGGTGCTCCGGTGGTTGATCGCAAATACAGCTTTCACCCCGTTTGCGACCACACTCCCGGTTAAGGGGACATAGGCCGGGTGATAGAGAATGACACGCTTGTCCCTGGATTCTATGACGACTTCCGATCCCATTCATTTATGCCCGATCCGTAATTTCAATTTTCATATTTCCCTTCAGAAGCTTCAGCCCGGATATGTTGAGCTTGGTTTCAGATTCCCTCATCCGGATCAAAGGGTTCCTGTGAATAAAAGAAATTTTGTCATCCGGTTTTTCACATTTGCATTCATGCACAGGCCTTGTAAGCGTGATGAACCCATCAAAGATGATTCTATTCCCCCGGACAAATTCGATCATGCAATCGCCTCCCGGATCTTGAAAAAAAACTCGCCAGCCGATGCCGGATAAGTGAGCGGCCTTCCCGATGCATTCATGATCTGGACTTCCGCTTCGTAATCCCCAGCAAGAATATCCCCTGGCTCCCAGGCAAACTCGAAAATGCCGTTTATGCCGTCAGTAATGGTTGCCGTCTTCACCAGAGGCGAACTTTCATATCCGATATGAAGGGTAATCGTAAAACCCGTGATATCGATTACCTTGCCATCCTTGTCCTTGTATTCCCCCCTTAAGGGATCAGGAATATCTCCCTCAACATACTCGATGGTATTGTCTTTTCTCATGGGCATGGTTACACGCTCACTCCTTCTATGCTGACCGAAAGGTTATCCAGATCGATGCTGATCCCGGTGATGGTGATATCTGATAGAACAGGCCCTGCAAAATGAACCATGCGGATATCATCCGTCAGGTCATGGGCCAAAACATGCATGGCTGAACCGAACGAGACTTGCTTCAGGAGATTCTTCCTTCTGGCGAGACTCTTTTCCGCAATATCCAAAGCCGTGTCATCATCCCTGATCCAGTTCAGATCCAGGTGGACCGGATAGTCTTTCTTCAGCGCTTCGATTGAATCAGCATCCGATACTTCGTCCGCTTCAATAAAGTAGCTCTTGGCGTAGTTGAACGCATAAGAATACGATATCCGGGTCGCGATATCTTCCGTTAAGGGAAGAACACCAAACGATTCTTTCAGAATATCATCATTGGCACTGTAAGTTTCCATATCAGGTCAACCCCTTGATATTGAGCTTCCCGTCCCGGTCAAAAAAGAGCGTGGCCCCGATGGACTTGGCGACTTCCCGGATGACATCGATCCCCTTGGGATGATCTTTGATCATTCCAGCCCCCTTGTGGCCATCAGACCCAGCTTGGACTTTTGCAGATTCAAAACCGGTTTCGTTGTAATGGCTCGATGTCATGCCGAGATAGTTGGTTAAAAAATGCGTGATAATTTCGATGGGGTTTTCGATCAGGCTTCCGTTTTTATTTTTCATGCCCTTGACGTTACACCAGACTTTCCCGTTCGGGTCTGGAGGATCGGACGTGAACTGAATGACCGCAATCTTCCCGTGAAGGCCGCCTGCGTATTCATAAGCCGGATATTTTTCAAAACCGGTTGTCCTAAGCCTGGGTTCGTCAGATCCTGACAGGGATACAAACACCTCATCGATTTCAAGGACCTCGTGACCTGCCACAAGCCAGATGTTTTCCAGTGTATCGATACAGGCACAAGGGATGACAGCGAGCTTGTTCGATAACCGGCACTCCCAATAATACCAATAATAGCTGTACCCGGAACATTCGGATTCGTTATCCGGCAGATCCTTGTGGCAGGCATTCCCGTACCAGTAATATCCATTTTCTTCACATTCGGACTGATTGTTGGGAAGCTCCAGATGGCATGCCCCGTCATACCAGTACCAGCCGCTCGCTTCACAGTTTTCCTGATCAGCCGGGAGATCAAACGAGATCACGACTCTGGGGTGCAGTTCCGGATCAGGATCATCCGCCGATTTGATTGCAAAATAAAGGAGGTTTGGAGTACCTAATGGGGATTCCCGATTGACGTCAAAACGTGTGCTCCTGAGGCAGAATTTGATTAGTTTGCCCGTTTGAGAGAGCATATCGTTTACTGCTGTTACGCCTTCTGCATTCAGCACAAAATCAAACCACCCGGACTCTCCGTCATCCGGATCAAGGCTTGAAAGGACGTTCCCGGTAAAGGCATCATAGTCTTCAACGGTCAACGTATCATTCTGAGTTCCCTTAAACAGGCTTGCCCCGATCCCTTCATCACCCGGGTCACTGACACTGCCATTACCTTTAAAAGTGACCCCTGTGACCGTGATACCGTCCGGGAGGTCAGAGCCGTCAAAGTAGAAATAATACCTCCGGTTGGCATTTCCGTCATCTTCAAAGCTAAAAAAGGCTTCGTCGGTTGTGACGTCCTCTCCTGTTTCCTCATCCAGGTTTTCCTGCCAGGTACCGTTAGGCACTCTGTAAACTTCACCGTCACTGGGACTTCCAACAACTGTTACCGGGCTTTCAATGTTGACATAGGTGAGCTCAAGAACCGGTTTCCTGTCCGATCCGGATACGTCAGAAAAATACATCCCGGATTTGAAGATATCGTTTGGCTGGACATCCAGATAATCATGGTCATACTCTCGGAGGCAGAGCTTGGCTGTTGATCCTGCCTGCTGATTCAAATAGGAAAGGCCATCTTCATTGAACGCTATGGCATTCACACCCGATGCATCAAAGTCAAACACATTCACCCCAAAGAGAGGACCGGTAAATTCGCTGTAATCTGCCAATGAGAGCGTATCGCTCTGGGTCCCTTCCTGAACGGATATTCTGACGGCAGAAGAATATCCGTACCCATAAATTTTCAAACGTGCGCCGGTAATTTTTGCATACTTGGGAAGGTTTAATGAAGTCAGGTCAAAATAAAGAAATGCCCGGCTGATGGTGCACAAACTGTCTTCATAATTGGCCTTAAGGCAGCCTGGGTTTTCCGTTTCACTTGAACTGAAAGCCGTCCCCCAGAAGCCCAGGTGGCATGAGCTCCAGAATGTGGCATATGTTTCAACCCAGCCGTCGTTTACATTTCCTGTAATTTCTATTGTTCCCATTTAAAAATATCCTGTCATTTCGCCATAAATTATAGGCATCTTTGTGCCTGTCACTCCTGATGCGGCAAAGGGCCAGTCTATCGGATCGATCATTTTTCTATAATCCTTTTCAAGCCAGAGCCGTGTCGAATCGGTGATGGTGATTTCAAACAGGGTGTTGTTGAACTTGAAGTGGGATATCACCCCTTTGAATATTCTCATAAATTCAGAACGGTCATACCCCTTGAACCCCATAAAGTAAGCAACCTCTCTGTTTAACCAACCGCTGAACGGAAGAAGGGAGAGTTTTTTGTCCGTGTTCGCTAAAATAAGCGTCACGTCCGATATTTGAAAATCACCATCCGTGTTCGATACGGATCTTGATATGGTCCCGAACTGCATGACCCGTCCTTCAAAAAACTCTCCGGATGGAAGTTCCGTATCCTGGGAAGAGAACTGCAGTCTTTCGGCATCCAAATCGATTTCAACCAGGATAATGGGAGCCGTGACTGATCTTCTGACATGCTGGTTCCATAGGGCTGATGCAATGACAAAAATCGCCTCCTGGTTGATTTCAACGGAGAGTGTGTCCGCCTTGAATGATGTTACCAGCGGGTTCTGCTGGATCATTATTTCAAAAGTCACCAGATTGACGATAACCGCAGATGAGCTGCTTTTGCCTTTCAGGATCGC
Source organism: Pseudomonadota bacterium (assembly GCA_018816735.1). Taxonomy (GTDB): domain Bacteria; phylum Desulfobacterota; class Desulfobacteria; order Desulfobacterales; family JAHIVH01; genus JAHIVH01. The sequence continues at coordinate 17,667 of JAHIVH010000127.1, forward strand.
TATGGGCATTCTTTATATCCTTTCAGCAATCTGCCAATGTCGATCAATGCATCCTCGCTCAAATAAGGAAGATGTTTTTTCTTCCGGTCGGTTTCTGCCTGACGAAAATCACTTCTGGCATGCCTGCAGATGCCGTGATGCTTTCCGTAGGAGCATCCTTCACATTTCCCTTCAAACCGGATGCACCAGGGGCAATTGGTGACGGCCATGCGGGTGAGAACCCGCTTCGTAGTATTCATGTCCCAAGACTGCAAATCTTCACGATCTTGGTCTGTCCACAAAACCACGTCAGATCTCTTGCCGATATCAGCAAACTTCACATCACAAATCTTTATCAGGATATCTATGGGTGTCATATGAGCCATGCCCTCAGATCAACGCCTTTTCCCACACCGGTGATGGCGATAGCGATTTTTTCAGCCCCTAAAATATCCCAAGTTAAAACCTCCATTAGGGTTTCTTCCTTGGATGATTTCCTGAACGATCCGTTTCCAGGAGAGGTCGGGGGCTTCTGATCAAAAAGAATCGTCGCATTATCCCCAGCGGAATTATATCCGACTGGTGTGATATTAAGAGAATCGGATGTCACCACCTGGACGATCAAAGTCTTCTTGTCTCCGCAACTCACCGGCGTATGCGGGGGACTCGCGTCCAGATCATCCACCGTATCATCCGAATAGATGCCTGACCGGATAATGTCCGGTGTGTTCGAATTGATTCTTCTATCCGTTAACAATACAGACTGGATCACCGTTGGGTTCCCGCCATGCTGCTCGACCGCTTCAATGGTCTGAGCCCGTTCGCCGGATGTTCCATCTTCTACCCGAATGCCTCCTATATCTCTTGCCGCCATTGTTTTTTTCTCCTTATGCTGCTGCCTTAAATCTTAATATTCCAGTCGCACTCCAGGTCAGTTCAAAAGCACTGTTGTTTGTGACTTTATCCGCTCCAAAATCCCACACGGCGATCAGGGGGGAGGTTGTATCATTTCCGGTGCTGGCATACATGACCGCAAACCTTGCCGAAAGGGTCGATCCTCCCCATATGATGTCATCTGCATCAAACTTGCTTTCGTTTCCGTCCAGTGCCACCGATTTATTGGACAACGTGGCGCCTCCGGCTGTATATCCGGTGCCGGTCACTTCACCGGTGATTTGGCTCTTAAACTCATGGGAAATATCCGGCACATACGAATTATCACAGAGCATGACCTTGATCGTATCCGAATCAATATCGATGGTGCCGTCTGCTATATATTTGTAAAAGTTCCGGTAAATCATTAATTTACTCCTTGGGTTTCTTCGATTAACGAGAGTTCGCTGATGGAATAATCAATCGGGAACACATCCGGTCCCAATGCTTCAAAGCCGGGTGTCTCAATGGGGCGTTCGAAAGAGAAACTGTCCTGTGCCCGGACAAAATAGGGTGTGTCCTCAAGGACCATCAAAAAGGGATAGGCGCTGCCGTGGATGGACTGCACGAGCGATGACAACGGATTCAACTCTAATCCGGTAATGCCCGTCCAGGTCATGACCCAGGATTTCCTGCTGTTTAAGGTATAGGCCCAGATGTTCCCGCCTTCGGTTTCGTGGGTGATGTTGGTGTAATTGTGATGCTCTTTCAGGTTCCAGTCATGGTTCCGGGGAAGCGTGATCAGATTACCCAGGATCAGTTCTCCGATTTTGATGTCCGGATCGGGCCTTCCGGGATCGCTTATTGATAACCGCCAGTACCGGTAATTCTGAGGAACATCAAATACCTTGCATGCATCGAGCTCTCTGTAGGGAATCGTTGCCGTAAATGCTGGGCTTCCCCATGAATTAACCGCATTTCCTGATATGGAGAGGAAAGCGCCTGCCATCAGGTTATGATTCATAATAGCCACATGATTGACTGTCCTGGGCGATACGAGATCAATAGTAATGCTTCCCGCTTTGGAACTAATAAACCCCGCCCGCTTGCTCATCCGCTTGTTGAACAGGTTCTCTTTCGGGAAATCCGGGTCTTCAGTCCAGCCGTCATAGGAGATGGCTGCCGTATCAAGAAAATTATCCCAGGAATATTTTAGCTTTTCATAGGCCATTATTTCACACTCTTCCGGATAGCGGTGGTGATGCTTTGGGTATTGTTCTGCAATGCGGTTTTCAGTTGCGGGATGATCTCCGACCTGAACAGCTTGGTCATATCGGTTGCATTCCCACCAGTGGCATTGATATTGACTGGCATGGTAACGGTGATATTGCTACCCGATGAAGGGGCTACATACCCGCCTGCAGCATATCTTCTCGGCAGATCCGGCATGGGGAACTGGAGCCCATTGATCATTTCAAGAAGACCGGCGCCGTATTTTTTGACCGCTTCCTTACGGACAACGAATTCTCCGGCTTCGAGCATGGCTCTTATTCTATCACCGCCGCCATAACCGGAGAGCCTCCCGCCCCGAGCGAGTTTTAATCCCCAGCCGACAATGCCACCTTGCGACTTTTCTTCAACGGTTTTTTTAACGATGGTGATCGTTTTGGTCTCATCCTTGGTGAGCTCGGCAAACTGCTGTTTTATACTTTCAATGCCGGTTGCAAGGGTCTCGATCTTCATTTCCCGCTTTTTTTCAGCCAAAACGTCCGCTTCACCCGCCGCTTTTTTGGCGGCCTCCGCCGCTTGCTGAGCGGCACGTTCGGATGCAGAACCAAAGGCTGCCATGAGGAACTCGTTCTTATCAGCCATTTCCTTTATATCCACTTCCATGCCGTCCACATGGAGGGTCATCTGGGTGCTTGCGTTGAACAGGCTGTCCGATATGTTCTTCTCCATGTTCTGGCCGGTTTCCTGGGACTTGTTCGAAAGGCCGGAGAGAAAAGAATCAAGCTCGCTGATGCTCGTGATCGCCCCTTGAGTATCCAGGTTTACCTGGTCCGGAGACGCTGCCTTCTGGGCGGTAGAATCGAGCTTCTGATTCACTTGGGAGAGATTCATGTCGGCAAGGCTTGTATCAAGTGCCACTGAGGCAGGGGCAGTAGCCACATCTTTGGTCGCAAGGATTTCATTCCTCAAATCCTGTATGACCTTGATGTGTTCTCTTTCTTTGGCGATCTGTGCCTCAATTTCTGCTGTGTTCCCGCCAAAGGCCCCCTTGATGGCAATTTTGATTTCCAGGTATTTTATCTTCACGTTTGAAGCGAACTGGTCGATCAGGGAAAAACCGGCCTGGACTGCCTGACCGATGGTAACGGGCAACAAATTAAATACATCCCAGGTGGAGAGCCATTCACCTGCTTTCCATCCGGCAAAAAACGCTCCCACAAGTCCTGTTACCGTTCCCAGGGTGGTTCCCAATACTGCCAGTGTGGGGCTCAATCCACCGATTAACGTGGTCACCTGGATGATGGGATTAATGACCGCGATCCAGGCCACACTGAACGTGGTGATGGCAGCGCCCAGGGTAACCAGGATGGGCGAGAGTTTTAAAAGGATACCTAAAAGCGGAGTAAAAGGTTCGGCCACTTTAATAATGACGGAAGCAAAGCTTTTAAAGGACTCAATGGCTGATATCACGGCTGCTGATATCTTCTTTGCCCATTCATCGAGCTTGCCGGACTTTTTCCACTCCTCTATTTTTTTGAGGGCTTCGGCCAGCTGCTTCTTCAGGTACTCAAACACCCCTGCATCCATGACCGACTTCTGGAACAGGGTGAACTGATCCTGAATATTGGACCACATGCCTGCAAAGGTCTTGGACTGCTTATCCATGGCACCTGCAAACCGTCCCTCGAGGATCTCGATCAACCCTTTCTGGATGGCGTCGCCTGTTTTCTGAACGGTCTTTTGCATCTGTTGGCCGTTCTGGAGCCAGGAGAACGTGACTTTATCCCCTTGGGTCTTTGCCCGGATGCCGAACTCTTTTAACCGTTCAAATTCGCCGGTCACGGCATCGGCAAACATCTCGACTGCCTGGTCAAGGGGTTTGGCCATGGCTGATGCCGTATCACCCAAAGTTTTTAACGTACCGTTTACCGGATCGATGCCGTAAGCTTTGAGCTTGGTAAACCCTTCGGTCACCTGATCAAGTTCATAAGGGGTTTTCGCCGTAAAGTCCGTGACCCAGTCCATAGCCTTTTTAGCATTTGCAGCTGACCCGGTGATGGTCTCCAAACTGGTCTGGTACTTTTCAAAGGACTTGGCTGTTTCCAGAAACTTGTTTGCGACAATCCCCGCACCCAGGCTTACAAAGGCGGTTTTCAAGCTGAAGACGTTCTTTACCAGTCCGTCTATACCAGCTTTCACCCCTTTCAGCGCCTTCTGGACGTTACCGAACTCTTTTGAAGCCCGGTCTTTCAGGTTTACGATGATGTCGATGTTATTTGCCATTTATGAACTCAAGCCATTTCTTTTCGTTTGCATGCATGCCGATTCTAACCGATAGGGCTGTTTCCTTTAACGAGTCCTGTCTGATTTTAAAGTGCTCAGTGAGAGCCGCTTCAAAAAAGGACAACCCATATTCAAACGCGTTTATGTGACCTGCTTCAACGAGCCTGCTGCCAAGAGAGAAAAGTCCGTAAGAATCGCAGACTTGATTTCTGCTATTATTTTTTCCAGGCCCAGCTTTTGGGCGGTCGCTAAAAAAGAGGCGTTGACCTCCTTGAACGTGTCCCATAGAAGATCGATTTCTGACGGGGCCATGTCGAGCATGTCATCAACGGTGATATTGACGACTTCAGGAAGAAGGGCCTTAACCTGTGATAAAATGGTTTCAAGGTCAGACTCCTTCTTCTCCTCGAACTGGAAAAGGGTGATGTAATCCTTGACCCGGAGTTCTTTGACCGTGATCTCCCGGTCGTCTATTTTGATGGTTTTCAGTTTTCTCATAATCCCTCGTTAAACTTTATTGCCTATTAAATGATTTCGGTTGCCCGGTAGAACGGTTCATCCGGGTGGTTGTCGGTATCTGCTAAAAACTCGGCTGTCATGGGGATCGATCCCACGTCTTCGGTAATAAAACCGACTGCGCCGTTAATGGACAGGCTCACTTTCCAGCCTTCTATTTTCCACCTGGGGCCGTCGTCAGATGTGGGGATGAACAGAAGCTCGCCAGTCGTTTCCGAATTCGCCAAGGCCCGGATGCTTTTGGTGGTTTTGGCACCATAATTGGCACTTACGAAGCAAGTGGTTGATATGGAACCGGTTTTTAATTTCCTTAAAAGGCCACCTGCCAGATCCAGGCTGTAATCAGTCCCGAGAATATATCTTGTGGTGGGAGTGGCTGCATCAGTTACCACCACATCCTTTTTGGTTGAAATGGAGGTTACGGATGCCGTGGCTGTTGATGTGCCGCCGGTGATGGTTTCTCCCTCCTGGAACGTGCCGGATACGTTAATGCATTCCAGGTAACGGTTTGTATCGTCCGCCCAGGCGATTGTTGCCGTGGCACTCGATGTAGTCCCGGTAATCGTCTCACCAGGCTCGAACGGCCCGTCCGTAACTACCCCATGATCGATCCTCAAAATGGACAGGTCCATCTTGCCTAAGCTCACGAACCGGTCGTCAACCACGGTGATCGATTCCGCATCGAGCTGGCCTGAAAGCTGGCTTCCACTCTGGATGCCATTCCCGAGGAAAGCCAGGTTCAGGTTTTCAGCAGAATACTCCTCCATGTCAAAGGAAGCGGTCGCTCCTTTTTCCGCAATTCTCTCTTTGTCTTTTAGGCGAGTTCCTTCCTGGTTGGAATAATGGGTCTGCTTTTCAATGGTGATTTCGATCTCGAGCTTGGGGACGTTCCCCAGGGCGAGAAAACCGGAGTCGGAATTCGACTTGAAATAGAGCCGTCCGGACCCGTAAAAATAGTTGTTTGTATTGGGTGCTAACATAAATTATCCTTTCACGGTAAGCTCTCCTGGGAGCCTCTTTTGAGTTTTACGTTGATGGTTGAATACGACACATATAATGGGTGGTAACTGATCGTTCCTGCCTCACCGGTTGCGCTGATCCGGGCAGGCTTCAAACAGAGGATGGCGTTCTCTGCTTTTTCCCGGAGTTCTTCGGCAAGAAGGAACCCTTCATAGGTTTTGGAACCTTCGACTTCTGTGACTGCTTCACTGATAATGCCCACGCCAAGATCGATGTCCCATGAGAGTTCGCGGGTCGAATCGCTCCGGTTTTGGGTGACGCCCACGATGGCGATTATCGGATAGTCATCCAAGACCGGCGGGTTTTGTTCGTCGATCCCCAGGTAACAGGTAGGGTAGCTATCGAATGTGAACTTACACCAGGCGTCGATGGTCTTATCGTAGACGATCGATTTTTGGATTTCTTTTAAAAGCTCTGCCGTCGTCATGATCATTTCCCTTTTTTATCCAAATAGTGACACGAGTGACGCGTATTCCTACATTTTGCTATATGGGATGCCATATATTGTAAAAGCCCCCAATTTTTTTATAGGAATAAGACACTCTCTACGTATTAATGTCGAAACACGTGTCACTCGCGTCACTTTCGCATCACTATTTCGGCTATCATTTTGAATCATTTTTGGTACCTATCTATAGCCTTCCAGAATTTATCTTCAAAAGCAGGCACGATCTTCGGTTTCATTTTGTTATAGACTGGTGTGAATATGGGCCGTTTAGGGACCTTCAAAACGTGAGTTGACGCTTTCAGGGCATGATAGTCCTGTCCGATTGTGCCTTGTTTTTTCTTCATCCGGGTAAGCGCCCAAAGCTTCCTCATCTTGTCCGTGACGGGTATCGATTCGCCTGTTTCGGCTTTCCGGGCTATTTTCGATAAGCCTGGGTCAACCTTACCGGGCTGTCCTTTTTTGGATTTCCCGAAATCGACCTGCATAATTGTCCCTTCATCATCCACCCGGTAACGGGCGAACTTTCCCAACCCGAACAAGGGAGAGTTTTTGCCGCTTCTTCTTTTGGACCATTTGCCGCCTTGCTTTTTCCTGAAGTTCCGGGTCAGGGGATGAAGGCCCGGCCAGCCCGTGCCGCCATATTCAACATGGTTCCTGAGCTCTGCCATGGTTTGCCAGCCGATAAACTGAAGGGCGCTCTTTCTTGCCCGTTTGAATATGCCAGGCATATTCATGAACGTTTTGGTCACAGCGCTTAAATTTTGGACGTCTACTTTCAGTTCCATATCTACCTTTTAAACGTTGGCTTGATGTCCCGTTTGATGGATAGGTCCCATAAAGTTTCCCCATCCCCTTCGATGATGCCGGTGATGGTCCAGAGGTTCCCGTCGATCTCTATGGTGCCTGGAAGCTCCGGATCAGGGATGTCGGATTTTCTGACCCGGATTTTACCATCTGCCCCCATAGCACCATCATGGGTGGTGGCCCCTTGCCGGAAGATCACCCGGATGTTTTCGGGGAACCCATTCTTTGGGGTGTAGACGGCATCCTTTCCGGCAAGGTCAAAGAGGTCGTCTATCCCTTTTTTTAAATCATCTAAAAACGTCATGATCAGCTCACAGTCAGTTTCACCAGTATCCCCGGCCTGTAACAGATCGGGAGCGGGTTTGATTGCGTGTGCAGATCCATGCCCCTGCCAAATTTTCTCGGTTCCAGTTTGGAATATAGCTCCTGGCCGAAAGTGTTAGCGGTTTCTAAAAAGTCAGCAGAGGAATAGAGTGTTTCAAAGGAATTCATTGTCCCCTCAGGAAAGCAGTGGGCCTCGCCTGCTGCGATAAAGGGGCGGACCGTTCCTTCAAAATCGGTCGCCACGCCTCTGTATTCTTCAAAGATGATCCCGCCGAAGTTGAACCCTTTCCTCGGGTCCCCGCCAAGCCGGTCGATGGCTGCGGAGTGGTTCAAATAGACTTCCTTGACTGCGCTGTGAGAGATCAGGGCGTCAAAAAAATCCGGTGAGCATAAACACCTCACACCGGTCATGACTTCGCCCAGGAGGTTGTCCTCGATGTATCGAAGGACCGAGAGGCATTTTACCCGAACTTTAGTGGTATCCGTTCCCAGGACAAACCCGATGGTTTTGGGTGTGATCTCGAACTCGGCATACAGGTCATAAAGGACAGACCCGTCCGAATCGAGGATGATCCCCTTTAAGGCTCCCATGCGAAGGTGCTCGAGGGTAATGGCATGCTTGTTCCGCATGGTCTGTTGGTGATCGTTTATGACCCGTGCCAGAGTGTCGAATTCGGTTTCTGATCCGAACGCCCTTAATCCTTCATATTCCTGGGGAAGAATCACGTCATCGTGGGGGATATGGGGAATAACGAATGATCTCACTTTTCGTTTTCCACGGGTACCCAGGGTCCCAGGGGAACCTGGAGGCTGGGTGGGAAGAAGGTTTAGGACGCCGTTCTTTTCTTCCACCATGATAGTCCGGGTCCGAACACCACGACCGGGCATCAGGTTCATTTCGTTCAACCGGCCATACTTATTTGGAAGGATATTAATGGCCTTGGTTAAAGACACCATGTTAAAGGCATCGGTTTCAAATGGGTTCAGCATGGGTTTAAGCCTCCTCTCTTTCTATGATTCCTGCGGCCTTTAATTGGGCCAGGGCCGCATCGATCTCGGGTTGTGTGGCCGTGCCCGGAAATACCAGGCTGCCGAGTGCCACGATGGCTTCACGGACAATCAACACACCCTCAATGTCGCCGGTTGTGGCATCGTATTCCGCGATCACAAACCCATAGGCGTTTTCGGTTCCATCCGATGCGGTGAAATCGATCTGATAGATTTTCCCGTTTGCGGTCTGTTTACCGACAACAGCGGCCAGGGATAAGTTCTGTCCGGATGCGATGGTGGCCTTTTCACGGGAGTAATAGTTGCTCTCCTCCCATTTCAGGACATCGTTCAGCCGGTTTCCTTCGATCATTACAGGCATATTAAGCCTCCTTTCTTCTCATGGCGTCTTTGATGAGCGGGTTTACCTCGCCCGTTCCTGTGGCGCCAACGGTTGATATGATTTCGTTCTTGCCGCTTTCTGCTGCCTTGGCTTCGAGGATCGTCTTTCTGGCATCTTCGATGGAGACGTTTTTCTCGATAAGGGACACGGACATCTTAAGCATGCCAGCAAGGTCGCACAGGCCGATGATCTCTTTGGCATAGGTCATGGCCTCGTTTTTTCCGGCGGCCATTCCTTCTTCTTTGATCTTGTCCGTATCCGGGACATCTGTTTTGGGGATGTAGCCCAATTGGGCGAGTTCCAGTTTGACTTCATCGGTCGATGCTTCCTTGAAAAGGGATTCGAGGTTCTGTTTGAAATTTTTGGGGTCACTCATGGTTAATGTTCCTCCTGATAGGGTTTGTATGGCCTGATCCCAGGAAAGGACGTCATCTGCCAAGCCTGATTTGATGGCATCGTTCCCATCAAATATGCCTGCCTGGGTGTCGATGACTTGTTTGGGGGAAAGGCTTCTGTTTCTTGCGACGGTTTGAACGAACAGGTCGTATGTTTTATTTACGCTTTTCTGGGCGGTTTTGATGGCTTCATCAGACAAGGGGTTATGGGATGAAAAATCGTTCTTCCGGTCCCCTGAAAATATGGCTGTGTATTTCAATCCTCGTTGTTCATCAAAGCCGCTTTGGTCCACATGAACGGCAATAACGCCCACAGAGCCCACGCTTGCGGTTCTTGATAGGAAAACCTTGTCTGCAGCAGAAGCAATGGCATATGCGGCTGAATAGGCGGATTCGTTGGCGATGGAATAGATTGGTTTTTTGCCACGGTTTGAATAAATTTCGTCCACCAGGTCAAACACGCCCGACGCTTCGCCGCCAGGGGAATCAACATCAAGCAGAATGGCATCTATGGAATCATCCGATATGGCCATGCGGAAAGTATTTCTGATCTGGGTGTAGGTGGATAATCCGAAGAAAGTATCGAACCCGGAACTCCTATGGGTCAATACTCCATAGACCGGTATTACGCCGATGCGCTGAGGCGCTTTATTGGGCTTGAACATGCCGCCCTGCAAAGACAAATCGATATCCTTTGAGGACAGGATGGCATCGAGCTTCCCGGCTGCGATCATAAGCGGTGTATTAATCAGTTTTGAGAGAATCGTTTTGTTCATCACTGTTATCCTCTGAGGGTTTGATTTCTGATGTTGTTTGAGACGTCCCGGTTTTGGCCGTTTTCCTGGGGTCTGAATCAAACACCAGTTCAAGGTTGTCAGTCCGTTTGTTGTCTTCTGCGATTTCTGCGTCGAGCATTTCGATGTCGTGACCGAGTTCGGCCACCACTTGAGCCCGTGATTTAAAGCCGTTCCTTACCGCCATTTGTTCCGCTTTCTGGTCTTTTTCCGGGTCCACCCAGGCAAACCCGTCCGGTCGCCATTTGATCCGGTAATATTTTCGTTTGTTTTTCCGGTAGGAGGGGATGGTTAGCGCTCCTGACATGACAGCGGTGTCGAGCCATCTTCTTGCAACCGGGCCGCAGAACTGGAACGAGAGCATCTGTTTTTGAAGCATAATGCAAAGCCTTCTGAATTCGATTAAACCGGCTCTTATGGAAGAATAATTCACGCCTGACAGATCACCGGTAAGCTGTTCGTAGGTGATGCCGATCCCCCGAGCGATTGATCGCAGTTCCTGCTTGATCCATTTTTCATAGTTCCCACCCACGTCAGCAGGTTCAGAAAACCGGACGTCCATGCCAGGTGGAAGGATGGGAAACGTCCCCGGTTCCAGGGCCACGATATCCCGTTCGGACGTATCCCTTTTGACGACTTTCCCGAGAGGGGTAAATTCGGTATCATCCCCGGGAAGTTCCGTTATAAACCCGCCGAACATGGCGGCAGATTTCTTCCTGACAAGCTCCGCGTCCTGGTACTGATCCAGTTCATGAAGCCTGACGATAACGGATGACAGCCACGGGCGGTACCTGATCTGGCCAGGTCTTAACGGGCGGCCGATATGAAGTATTTCTGATGCAGGTATTCGTACCCGGTCGTTTGTTTTGATGTGATAAAACTCGCCCGGGTGTTCCCTGAATAAATGGTATGCGACCTTCTGGCCGATCTTGTTGAATTCGATCCCCATCCGGATTTCGTTCCCGTTTGAAAGGACCGTATTGAAGGATTCGTCAAGGTGGTCAGCCTCCAAAAGTTGAAGCTGTAATGGTACCGCGTAACCGTATTCAGGAAGTCTTGGTCGGAACCGAACCAGTACCTCTCCGCTTTCGATAACCGAATGAGCTACCATGGCTTCCAGTCCATAAAAGTCAGTCACTCCTGCAGCATCGATTTCTTCAGTGGAATCTGCCCAGAGTTCCTGAATTTGTTTTTTCAGCTCAATATCGTCAAGCTGCCACCTTGGGGAAATTCCCGATCCGATTAGATTTGAAACAAAGGAATCGATGGCACCTGACGCTAACGGATTGTTCCGGGTGAGTTCCCTTGATCTGGAGCGAAGAGTTGAAAGGCTTCCAAAAATGGATGCATTGGGACCGGATGTGGACATGCCCCA
>JAHIVH010000128.1 GCA_018816735.1 Pseudomonadota bacterium
AGTTTTAACAGCAAATAAAGGGGGTGAGCCATGATTTGAGATGCTTCACCTCTTTTAAAACCTTTACTCAAAAGCACTTCACGACCCTGACACTTCAATTATCTTGATTTAAACTCCATTATTTATTTTGACGCCTCTCAGAAAGGAATCCTTCAACAATTTCAAGATTTTCAAGGCCTTTAAGACTTGTAATTGCCGGGTTGGCAACGATTCCAACGTTCCCAGATGACCTAATGCCGTTTAAACCTTCAAGACTTAACAGACAGGGATTTGCTGTAATATAAAGATCTTTGACCCCAGTTAAATTTGATAACGACTTGATGTCCAGCAGCACAGGGTTTGCGACAATGGTTAGATTGCCGTCGATGGTATCCAGATTTTCAAGCCCTTTAAAGGATAGTGCTGTCGTTCCGGAGAGGGTCAGATGCCCACCTACGGATTGAAGATTGCGAATGCCAGTTAAATCGATCAGGGCATTTCCGAGAATGGTCAAACTGCCACCTACGGTGGTGAGATTATTCAGTCCCTCTAAACTGGCAAGGGCGTTTCCGGATAGGGTCAGATTACCGCCAACATGTTGTAAACATTCAAGACCACCCAAATCAGGCCATGTAGTACTGGTAATTGTCAGATTCCCGGTGACAGTGGTTATACCGGAAAGCAGTTGTACACCCAGAGTGGTTAAAGCAACATAATCGCCTTTCCATACCCGTTCTTTACAGGCAGGATTGGGGTTTTCGACCTCAATATCTATATCAAAATCCACACCCGTCGCTTTGAGGTTATCTTCCTCAATAAGGACTTCAATACCATCCGGTGATGCCGTCCCGAATTCTTTTGACGGCGAAACCGAATAGGTTCCAGGTTGAAGGGACGTAAATGAATAGCTTCCGTCATTACCCGTAGTCACATTTTTTTGTGCGTCGCCACTCAGCTCCACTGTCACGCCTTCCACACCGATTCCACCCTGCGACACCACTCCAGATATCGATCCGGTCTGACTTGTCGTACCCAACTGATCACAGCCTAAAAATGCTGACGACATCACCAGTAATACTGATAAAAATAATCTGACTAACATAATTCCTCCTTTTTCAAATAAGCATTAGTTGATTGTCTGCCTGTTTTTTAGAAATTCTACCACTGGCAGACTTCCCATATTCTTCCAATGAAACGGATGCAACAAAACAGAACTGCTTTGAATAAATATGGACGGACACTGTCGCATGATTTGTCGAATTTATTTCTTTTTTTTTAAAAATTGATAGGCTTGCTATTTCTGGTTTCATTGACACATAAGGAGATATAATATAGATAAGAAAACGAAATCGCACGTTTCATTCCATTCAATACTGACGATTAAGGGAATTTATTGTGGACAGTTCCAAAACAGAATTTTGGAAGGCAAAACTAACCCGACTCTATCCCGCTCTGGAAAAATCGGTTAAAAGACGGTTCCAAAACGACCCGGAAAAAGCCGGCGATGCGCTCTCCTTTGTATCTGAAAAACTGGTTGAGGATAATATGCGGCGTCTTGCCCTTTATGATCCCGGCAGGGGGGCAAAATTTGAAACCTACTTTGCTGTACTGGTTCAACGGCTGATAAGCCGGTTCATCGAAACCAACCACAAGCGGCGACGGTTTCCGAAATGGCTCGAAAAACAAGGGAATGATCTGTGGCATATGGTATACAGGTTGTTGTGCTGGGAATTAAAATCAGAAACCGACGTGGTGGAATATTTGGAAAGTACAGCCCCGGGAAAAAGGGATGAACATATTGTCCGGGAAGCTGTATGGGTCATTCATGAAAACTTTCCGGACTGCGGAAAAAGCGAGGTGAAGGAAGTCAGTAAAGCTCAGAAGGATTACGATTCCAGTGAAGGATTAAATAATGACCGATCCATTCATCAGCTATCACCTGAAGACCAGATGGCCTTTAACCAGCTTATGGCATTGACAGATGCCATTTTTACCGAACCTGTTAACGATGACGCCATAGAAGAAATCGTTCCCGGTGAGATAGCCACCATAAAAAAACGATTGCGCCTTGAATTCAACCCATCACCTGAAAAACGTCTTTTTCTTAAAATGATCTACCAGGACGGCATGAGCGTAAGCAATGCCGGCAGAATGGTCGGCTGGAATGCCAATCAGGCCGCCGGTCATCACCGCCGTCTGATGCGCCTTTTGAAAGAAATATTGATGGCCCTGTAAAAAGTCAGGACCTCAGCTATATACGATTTTGTAATTAATTGGAATTTGATAACATTTTTGTAATATTGCTTTGTATTTATTTTTAATTTGCTCTTTGAAAATCAAAACCAGATATAAAATTAAAA
>JAHIVH010000129.1 GCA_018816735.1 Pseudomonadota bacterium
ATATATTTATACGGTAAATAAGGCGGGTGGGTTTTGGAGAACCAAAACAAAAAAATGTTTAATTACAAATGCTTATGTCCGTTTTGATAATCTTGGAATGTCGAGCTATTACGGTATATTACTCACGTGAAAATCTGTGTTAAAGAATGTTTTTCCTATTCTGTACTGGAATTATCTGCCCGCCAGACAAATATATTTTTTGCGATTAATTCATCCATGGCCAGCTCGGTATTGTCAAATTTAATACAAAATGCCGGGCTTGTCCGGTGAACGGTCACTAAAATGCCTGGATGAAGGCCAAGGGACATCAGTTGATGAAGGTTGGAATGGTTGCCAGGCCTGATATAGGTGATCTTGCCTTTTTCGCCAGGTTTGAGTGAAATCAGACTTACTACTGTATTACTGATTTCCTTTAATCGTTTCACACAGCATTTCCCCTTTGGGATAGGCTTGCCATCCGGACAGATTTCAGGATGGCCCAGTAATGTGCAAATGGCCTCTTCAACTTCAGGAACCAGGGAATGCTCCACTTTACAGGCCACTTCCTCCATATCCGCACTTTTCATTTTAAGAATGCTTGAGACAAGTACTTCAGCCAGCCGATGACGTCTGATAATTGCTTCTGCAATTTTTTTACCTTCACCGGAAAACATGATCATGTCCACACTTGAAATGATCAGGCTCTTGTTTCTCAGGATATAAAGATCATCCTCAGAGAAATCCACAGCGCATCGCTTTTTAATACCCTCAACGGAAAAATCCTTATATTCACCCGCAACCCAGATGGCTTCAAGAATCTCCTCCTGTTTCTCGGTTAACATTTTTGCCTCCTCCTGTTTTAACAGTTCCTTATAGGGAATCCAGGTATGCCCAAATCATCAGTATCACATAAATGTCACTCCCAAAAACCGGCACGTATAATTTACAAGACTGCCCATCATCACTGCGTAAAACATCACGATGACGATAATTGCCGATGCTGTTTTTGTCCCCCGTTCCTTGAACAGCACAATGGTCGCATTCATGCATGGGGAAAGAAATGTCATTACGAGAAGGTTTACCACAAGCTGAACGTTATCATATATGCCATGCAGGTGTTCTATTTCTGTGGCCCCACTTTCCCGCCGTATGATTGTTTTTATGAAAACCTGAACACTCTTTTCAGGAAGGCCCATAAATCCCTTTATAACGGGTGCCGCAATCCGTTCCAGGGCATCTAATCCACCCATTCTCTCAAAAAGAAACACGGCAAAGGACGCTGCTACAAAAACAGGGACAGCTTCTTTCATGAAAAAATAGGTTTTTAATATGGCGTTTTTTAAGAGGTAAGATGCTTTGGGAATCCGCATCGTGGGAATGACCATCAGAAGGGGAGAACGCGAGCCAGGAAGAATTTTATTGGCCAGCATGCCCGCAACGACAATTTGTGTGAATATCAGGCCAAATACCGTCAGGGATGCTGAAACAGGCATTTTGCCCAATATGATAAACATCACAGCAAGAAGTGGGGCACATGGCATGCCCAAAAGCAGAAGAAATGTGGCAATGTTTTTTTCTTTTTTTGTATCAAGCACCCGTGTAGTCAAAATGGCCATGGTCACGCAAGAGAAACCCATGACAAGGGGAATGACGCCTTTCCCGTTTAAGCCCATTTTCCGAAAGACTTTGTCCAGAAGGATGGATAGTCGTGATAAATATCCGGAGTCTTCAAGAGCGCCAAATATCAGATAGAAACAGAAAAGGACCGGGAGCACCAGTCCAAGGGCCAAAAAAACACCCGTGGGAAGGATGCCAAAGTCCGGGTTGATGATCATGTCCTTTAAAAAATCGCTTGGCAAGGGGGCTATCAGCTTTGTGATAAAAGGAATGAGAAATCCTTTGAAGAATTTTTCATTGATGATATCGACCAGATAAGTTGCACCAAATGAGCCAATAAACAGGTACATGATTGCCACAACAAACAGGGCTATGGGAATACCTGTGACAGGTTTTGAGCACCAGTCTCCCAGTCTGGCCATGAAAGGGCTTTTGGACGGTGTCTCTATGGTCTGTATCTGTTCGGTAAGCTGTTCGGCCTTTCTGTGGTAAATATTGGTCAAGAGAATGCCTGACGATGTGGTATCTTCTTTTCGGTACTGTTCGGTAATATTTTTTAACCGGCTCAGCATGCCTGCGCCGTATTTCTCAAGGATGTAACGCTCGATCTCCGTATCACCGGTAAGAAAGAGAATACCTGTGATCCTTGATGAGAGTTCATTATCATTGAGTAACGTATCAAAATGGTTGAGGCTTTTTTCAATCCATTCCGGGTATTCGATTAATTTTTTGGGTTTCTTTATGTTTGGAATAGCGGTAAGAATTTTTTTTACGCCGATGCTTTCCCTTAAATTCGTGGGGAAGATATCCACGCCGAATATATCTTTCAGCTTCGCAATCTCAATTTCAATGCCAAGTGACGAGGCTTCGTCAATCATATTGATGGCAAAGATCATGGGAATTTCATACTCGGAAAGCTGAATGGCCGTTGTAAGGGATCGCTTGATGGTTTTTGCATCCATCACGAGAATAATCCCTTTCACATGGTATCCGGTTGTTCCGGGAATGAGAATATTCCTGGCTGTTTTTTCATCTTCATTGGATGAAAAGATTGAAAAAACACCTGGTGCGTCGATCGCGGATAGCTCGGTTCCTTTAATAATGGCGGTGTGAAGGAGGACAGAATTTCCCGGAATCGTTATGTGTTTGCTGTCATTACTTGATATTCTTGAAAAAAGCGTGGTCTTGCCGACATTCATGTTGCCTGTAATCACGATTGCCGACATGCTTGTTCTGATACGGTCAACCATGTTGTCTTTCTTCCAAAGGAGCTGAAATTAATCTGGAAGCCTTGCGAAGGAAGTGTTGATAGACATGTCTGTCATCTGGTGTCATCTTTTGAGGGTCAAATTCGATTCTATCAATGATAAATCCGTTTTGAGTGTTTTTGAACCCCTGATTTATTGAGAGTTTTTTAGAGAGTCTTTCAAATTCCGTTGACAGGGGGGCTTTCCCCAGGTCAATGTCAACAATTTTCCATGCACTGTTTTGTCTTTCCACTGTAAAAAGTGTTTGAACAGGCGGGAGCGCGGCACCTTGTGTCAAGCTTTCAAGCAGGTTTTCCTTCTTTTCTTTGAAGAGAACACTTATCCCTATTCTGTTGCTTTTGAAGAAAGGTATCCAGAAAGCCTCTCTCGCCACCTGTATATGATAGGTGTCATGATCAAGAAGATTGAAATGGGAAAGCAACGAGAGCTCAAGAAGGAAGGCCGAATCCTCAAAGCTCTGCTCATCAGCGGCATGATTTAATATACTCATGGCGGATAAACATCGGGCCGCATAAAGATACTCATTTGCCTTGATATTTTTTAAAAACCCGGAAACAAGATCATTTGCCTTATTGTTTTCTCCAAGAAGTGACACAAACATGAGGATGATCACAAAGCAGATTATAATTGCCGAAAAAAATGTTTTTTTTGCGAATTGTTCTTTTCCCATACCGGATTTATTCCTGAAAAAGGCTTTTTTTCTTTTATCACAAGACGGTTGGCTATTATGAAATTACCGTTTTGAAATCGTTTTTTGAGCTATCGATTGACTTTTGATCATCGAGATATAATCAACAAGAATATTTTCGGTTTCATTCAGTATGGGATCTGTTTCGTCCTTACTCGCATTTGCAGTATCTTCCAGTTTGTCCGGGTTTACATCTTCTTCTTTATCAATATCCTCAGACAGTTCGGTCAATGGCTCAAGTCCCTTTGCCAACCGTCTTTTGTTTTCTATTCCCATCCGCCATGCTTTTGACTGATCTATCTCTTCTTTTCGAGCTTTTTCATTTAATGATACTTTTGCATCGTCCTTTATACCGTTCAAATGGTCTATGCCTGCCATAAGATACAGAAAATCAGGATCTTTTTTAATACGTTCGTTGTGTCCCGTTAGCAGTTCCTGAATCATGTATGCATTATCCTGATAGGGAAGATAGGGCACCGGGGAAATTCTGTCCCAGGCCAATGCATCCGAATACGAACTTTCACCAATTTTTTCCATATCATAAATGGATGGATACGGAATGTCGGGGATCACTCCCTTATGCTGGGTGCTGTTACCTGAAATCCGGTAGAATTTGGCAAGCGTCAGCTTCAGCTGGCCCTCTTTTAAGGGGCGAAGTGTCTGTACCGTTCCTTTGCCAAAGGTTTGAGACCCAACGATAAGGCCTCGATTGTAATCCTGGATTGCACCTGCAAATATTTCAGATGCAGATGCGCTCATACGATCCACAATGACGACCAATGGCCCATCATATTGAATTTCTTCATCCGTATCCCGGTATTCGAGAACCTGCCCGCTTGCCTCTCTGACCTGAACAGTGGGCCCTTTTTTAATAAAAAGTCCTGTAAGTTCATTTGCTTCCTGAAGCGCGCCTCCGCCGTTATCTCGCAGATCAACGATTAATCCGTCTATATGTTCTTCAGAAAACTCCTTTAGAAGCCGTCTGACATCACGCGTGGTACTTTTATAGTCCGGATCCCCATTTTTGGCTCCTTTAAAATCAATATAGAACGTGGGGATATCCAGAAGGCCAATTTTATAGGGTTTGCCATTGATTTCTTTTTGTACGATTTCCTTCTTGGCAGCCTGTTCTTCCAGTTTAACCGTATTCCTTGTGATATTGATAAACTTTGTCTGGTGGTCATCTTTTTCATTTTCAGGAATAATTTCAAGGCGAACGACAGTCTCCTTGGGACCACGAATCAGCTGGACCACTTCATCCAGCCTCCAGCCAACGACATCAACCATTTCACCCTGAATACCCTGTGCAACGCCCACAATACGGTCACCCGGTTTCAGAAGTTTGGATTTGTCTGCCGGTCCGGCCGGTACGAGTCTTGAAACCGTGGTATACTCATTTTTGGTCTGAAGAACGGCACCTATGCCCTCCAGTGACAGACTCATCTGGATATCAAAATCCTCGGAAATGCTCGGTGAAAAATAAAGGGTGTGCGGATCATAGGACTGGTTCAGTACGTTCATGAATACGCGAAACACATCTTCACTGTTTGTCTGGGCTATGCGGTTCAGCTGGCTTCTGAACCTTTTGCTTAATATTTCAGGAATCTCTTCCATGGATTTATTCCCCAGTTTCAGACTTAACACGCTGTTTTTAAGCCGTTTTCGCCAGAGATCTTCCATTTCTTCTTTTTTTCCGATCCATGGCGTGCCTTTTCGGTCTGCTTCAAGTTCTTCCTGAATCGTAAAATCTATGTCTGAACTGCCGCTTTCAACCTTTTGAATCATGGTGATCAATCGTTCGATGATGCGCTTGTGGTATCTGTTGTATATGATAAACGCACCATCGAGATCACCTGTTTTGTAAATATCATCCAGAAAATACCTGTATTTTTCCAATTCTTTAATATCACTGGCATAGAAATAACTTCGGGTGGAATCGAGTTCTTCCAGATATCTGTCAAACATTTTTGAGGAAAAGGCGTCATTCAGTTCAATCGTCTTGTAATGTTGCTGGTTAAGCTTTTTAATGATTTCCTTGCAAACAGCGCCATGATATTTCATGGGCTCAATTTTTTTGTATATCTCATTGAAATCAAGTGGCTGCGATTTCAGAAAGAACTTTTTGCTTGCTTTGATTTCCTGGCTATCGCCATGATTCCCGAAAAGCGTTGAGGTACCAATAAATGTTAAAATCAGAACGAAAATGGATAAGGTTACGTATTTGTCCCAAAATTTTTTTGGCATTTTTTTATAAACTCCGAACATTCATATAAAAATCAATCAGGTCCAATTTTGTGTTTTCACACACACACCACCCGTATATATAATGATATTATCACTATTTTGCAACAGCACACCTGTTAAAAGACAATTTTCTTTTGAGAAAATCCTGAACAGCGAGGCTTAAAGTGGAAAAAAAGGGAGTGTTATTATGTATTTGCAATTATGGTTATGCAGTTATTGCCCGTAGTTCTATCTTATCATGAATACTGTTTGTCTTAATGATGGAATATCGCATGGTTAAACACCTCTTGTTTAAAAATATTTGTTTACATCAAATAAAGATTTATATATAGTAAAAAATTCCCTAAATTTTTGCAGTCGTAAGATTTGCGGTAAAAAAGGGGAAAGTATTGGAGGATAAGCTTTTATATCCCCAAATACTTTATTTATCAAGAACGATTTTAACGTATTTGTAAAAAAAAGGAGTTACTCTCAACCATTTGATAATATTTTCTGTCTAAAAGCGTTTATGTTTGGCCATTCTTCTCAAGGAGACATTAAGAATGCTTGAAAGGGTCATGACCGGACAGGATACTTTCGTGGACGGAAATTTTGAATTTAATTATTTTTGAACACTCAACAAAGGAGCAGATTTATGGCAAAAAATATGAAAACAATCGACGGTAATACCGCAGCGGTTCATGTGGCTTATGCGATGAGTGATGTCGCAGCGCTTTATCCCATCACCCCATCAACGCCAATGGGAGAAACTGCAGATGAATGGGCTGCAAAGGGGCAGAAAAATATTTTTAACCAGATCCTTGATGTGAGGCAACTCCAATCAGAAGCAGGTGCCGCAGGCGCTGTTCACGGCTCTTTGGCCGCCGGTTCATTCACCACCACATTTACAGCCTCTCAGGGACTTCTTCTGATGATCCCCAACATGTATAAAATTGCCGGAGAATTATTACCCTGTGTGTTTCATGTTTCAGCCAGAACGATAGCCACACATGCCTTGTCAATATTTGGAGACCATTCTGATGTCATGGCTGTTCGCCAGACCGGGTTTGCCATGCTGGCTTCAGGCAGCGTGCAGGAAGTTCAGGATTTGGCTCTTGTGGCTCATCTGGCCACCATCGAAAGCCGTGTGCCTTTTGTTCATTTTTTTGACGGGTTCAGGACATCCCATGAAATTCAAAAAGTGGAAATGATCGATTATAAAGACATGGCCTCCCTTGTAAATAGGGATGCGGTCAATCGATTCAGGAAACACGCGATGAATCCCGAACATCCGGAGATCAGAGGGACGGCCCAGAACCCGGATATTTTCTTCCAGGGGCGAGAAGCCGCCAATACGTATTATGAAAAGCTGCCTCAGATTGTCGAAGACTATATGAAAAAAGTCGGTGCGCTTACGGGTAGAAATTATAAATTATTTGACTATTATGGTGCCGTAGATGCAGAAAGAGTCGTCATCGCAATGGGATCAGGGTGTGAAACCATAGAAGAGACTGTTAACCGACTCAACAAGGAAGGTGAGAAGGTCGGCTTGATCAAAGTCAGACTTTATCGACCTTTCAGTGTGGATTCATTTTTGTCTGCCATACCCAAAACGGCAAAGACATTGACTGTGCTTGACCGAACAAAAGAATCCGGCGCCATCGGTGATCCGATGTATCTTGATGTTTGTACCGCTTATTTTGAACGCGGTGAGAGGCCTCAAATCCTCTCAGGAAGATATGGTTTAAGCTCCAAGGAATTTACACCTGCCATGGTTAAGGCCGTATTTGACAACATGAAATCAGGAAGCCCAAAAAATCATTTCACCGTAGGAATCACGGATGATGTCACCCATACGTCCCTTGACGTCAAGGATGTTTATGAAACCACCCCTGAAGGAACGGTCAAATGCAAATTCTGGGGACTGGGCTCAGATGGCACGGTGGGTGCCAATAAAAGTGCCATTAAAATCATCGGTGATAACACGGATATGTATGCACAAGGCTATTTTTCGTACGATTCAAAAAAATCCGGTGGCATTACCGTCTCTCATTTACGTTTTGGCAGCAGCAAAATCCAGTCCACTTATCTTGTGGACAAACCGGATTTTGTGGCGTGCCACAAATCGAATTATGTGAGCATATATGATGTAATTGAAGGGATAAAGGAAAACGGAACCTTTTTATTGAATTCACCCTGGGCCACTGTTGCCGATATGGAAAAACATCTTCCAGCGTCTCTGAAACAGGAAATTGCCGAAAAGAATATCAGCCTGTATACGGTTGACGCAGTAAAAATTGCAGGCAAGGTCGGACTTGGTCAGAGGATTAACATGATTATGCAGACCGCTTTTTTTAAGCTGGCGGATGTACTGCCTTTTGAGGAGGCCATCAATCTGCTGAAGGCAGATATCAAGAAGACCTATGGCAGCAAGGGCGATAAAATCGTTCAGATGAATATGGATGCAGTCGATCAAACCCTTGAAAACCTTATCAAAATTGATGTGCCAGCCACCTGGAAAAACAGTGTCGATAAGGTCAGCCCTGCCAAGGACGTTCCGGATTTCATCAAGAATGTCATGCAGCCGATTCAAAAACAGAAGGGCGATACACTTCCTGTGAGTGCATTCAATGTGGACGGCACATTTCCGGTAGAAACCGCTAAATATGAGAAAAGAGGGGTTGCCATCAATGTACCGGAATGGATTCCTGAAAACTGTATCCAATGCAACCAGTGTTCCTTTGTGTGTCCTCACGCAGCGATTATTCCTGTTATTGCAGGCGGAGAAGAACTAAAGAATGCACCGGCTGCATTTAAAATCATTTCTGCAACCGGAAAAGAACTAAAGGATCTTCAATTCCGTATTCAGGTGAATACTTTGGATTGTCAGGGCTGTGGTAATTGTGCGGATATTTGCCCTGCCAAAAAACCGGCACTGGTAATGAAACCACTAGAAAGTCAGGTTGAAACCGAAGTGCCGAATTATGACTTTTCACAAACAATTTCTCTTAAAGATACCCTGATCGCAAGAACCTCCGTTAAGGGCAGCCAGCTCCAGAAGCCGCTTATGGAATTTTCAGGAGCATGTGCAGGGTGTGGTGAAACACCTTATGTAAAAGTATTGACCCAGTTATTCGGGGAAAGAATGTATATTGCCAACGCAACCGGCTGCAGCTCCATCTGGGGGGGGTCTGCACCGTCATTTCCCTATTGTGTTAATAAAGAAGGCCATGGTCCAACCTGGGGAAATTCTCTTTTTGAAGATGCAGCAGAGTTTGGATTTGGTATGGCAATGGGTGTGAATCAAAGAAGGGAAAAATTAAAAGATCTCATGACACAAGCACTCAATGAATCCATCTCTACGGAGATCAAGGCGGCAATTTCTGGCTGGCTGAGTGCTCCCAATGATCCTCTTGTCACCAAGGCAAACGGGGACAAGCTAAAAGTCCTTCTTTCAGAGCATACGGGAAATCCCCTTCTTGATGAAATCAATGGCATGAAAGATATGTATGTGAAAAAATCTCACTGGATTTTTGGTGGGGACGGATGGGCTTATGATATTGGTTTTGGCGGTCTTGATCACGTCATCGCTTCAGGAGAAGATGTGAACATCCTTGTGATGGATACGGAAGTCTATTCAAACACAGGCGGTCAATCCTCAAAAGCCACACCCACAGGTGCGATTGCCAAGTTTGCCGCATCCGGTAAAAAGACCAGCAAAAAAGACCTGGGGCTGATTGCCATGACCTATGGATATGTTTACGTGGCATCGGTTTCCATGGGCGCAAACAAGCAGCAAACCATGAAAGCGTTTATTGAAGCAGAATCCTACCCTGGGCCCTCTGTCATCCTCTGCTATGCCCCATGTATCAACCAGGGCATCCGGAAAGGCATGGGAAAAACGCAGGAAGAAATGAAACTTGCCGTAGAATCAGGCCACTGGCCGCTTTATCGGTACAACCCGCTTCTTGCCGAAGAAGGGAAAAATCCGTTCATGCTCGAGTCAAAAACACCGGACGGCACCTATCAGCAGTTCCTGGGAGGGGAAACCCGTTTTGCTGCCCTGGAAAAAATATTCCCGGAAGAATCAAAGAAACTCAGGGAAAAAATCGAAAAAGACGCCATGAAAAAGTATGAGACTTATAAACGGATGGCTGGTACGAACTAGAATGCATCATCAAAATTGATTGATCTTTAAAGGGGCGGTTTCTTTTTTTTGAAATCGCCCTTTTTTTTATGTGATGTTTACCGACTTTCTGCCTGGATTCATGGGTAGCAAGGACATTTCATAATCAAATATCCCTATGCGTATTTACTGATCGATTGTCATGTGACAAACCCCTGTGGGTGTATTCTGTTGATAGGGGAAATACTTTTTCTTAAACCATAGCGCCACATTTACAAGACCGATGAGAACCGGAACCTCCACAAGCGGTCCGATCACTGCTGCAAATGCCTCCCCTGAATTGATGCCAAATACCGCCACGGCAACCGCAATGGCCAATTCGAAATTATTTGAAGCTGCTGTAAAGCTTAACGTTGCGGCCTGCTCGTAGGTTGCCTTTGCCTTGATGGAAAGATAGAACGATAAAAAGAACATGATGACGAAATAGATACAAAGCGGTATGGCAATCCTTATCACATCCATGGGAAGCTGTACAATGTACTCCCCTTTAAGAGAGAACATGATAAGGATAGTAAAGAGAAGTGCGATCAATGTCAAGGGACTGATCCTGGGGATGAATTTGTTCTCATACCAGTCTTTCCCTTTCATTTTAAGGCCGACGTATCGTGTAAGCATTCCGCCAATAAAGGGGATTCCCAGGTAGATAAATACACTTTCCGCAATCTGACCGATGGATATATCCACAACAATACTTTCAAGGCCGATCATTTTGGGTATCAGTGTAATAAAGATATAGGCATAGATGGAAAAGAAAAGAACCTGAAAAATCGAATTAAAGGCCACAAGGCCAGCGCAATATTCGGTATCACCTGATGCAAGATCGTTCCACACAATGACCATGGCAATGCACCGGGCAAGCCCGATTAATATCAGGCCTACCATATATTCATGATGGCCTGATAGAAAAAGAACCGCCAGAACAAACATCAGTACCGGGCCGATAATCCAGTTCTGGATCAGAGATAAGGCAAGGATTTTGAAATTTCTGAAGACTTCCCCCAGCTCTTCATATTTAACCTTGGCAAGAGGCGGGTACATCATGAGAATAAGGCCAATGGCGATAGGGATGTTGGTCGTCCCGATCTGGAATCGATTGATGATGCCACGAATGTCCGGATACAGATAGCCGATTGTGACACCGATGAACATAGCCAGAAAAATCCATAAGGTCAGAAAACGATCGAGAAATGAA
Source organism: Pseudomonadota bacterium (assembly GCA_018816735.1). Lineage (GTDB taxonomy): Bacteria > Desulfobacterota > Desulfobacteria > Desulfobacterales > JAHIVH01 > JAHIVH01. Next base: position 11,154 of record JAHIVH010000129.1, read on the forward strand.
AGTCGTTTTGATTGAGGCATATGGTATTTCCTTTAAAGGTTTAAAACAGGTTATAACCGGATAAACGGACGGATGATAAAATAAATTCCCAAAAGAGATATCATCACGCCGGCACACTTCCTGAACCAGTTTCCAGCTCCCTGTAATGTAGTGTTCTCGAGAAATTTTTTGACAACAGCTGTTGAACTGCCGGAAATGGCAATGGGCAGACAATGACCCACTGCAAAAAGAAAAATCATCATGACACCAACAGCGATTTTTTCCTGGACAGTGATAATGGCAAGGATCGGTGCGATAAAGCCAAATGTGCATGAACCGGAAAGAATACCATAGGAAAGGCCTAAGATAAATGCCCCCCAAACCCCTTTCAGATTTAACCGGTGCAAAAAATTTCCGGATGTCTGACAGGCGTCAACACCCATCATGCCCAACGCCACCCATATCAGTATTGCGCCGACCATTATTTGCCAGTAGTTCCCAATGTCTCCCATCATTCGGCCAAGAAAAGCACAAATAATGCCTACAAGTGCGATGGTGATAAAAAGGCCGGTTGTGAAAGCGGCAGCATATACGCTTGCCTGTCCGGGTTTTAAAATTTGCTTCTGTCCGCCGACGTATGCGATGATCAAGGGGATGGATGCCAGATGGCATGGGCTGAATATAACGCTGATCACACCCCAGAGGAAGCATCCGAGAGCGGCAATGCCTGTGCCACTTGAAATCCATTCGTTTATGGTGATAAAAGCTGACTCAAACATAGTATATTTAGTTTCCCGGATGATCTTCAGGAGCAGGAACACCCAGTTTTTTCAATTGAGCTGTAATTTCCGTTTCACTGAAGAATCCTGTATGCCGGAATACTTCCTTGCCATCCTTATCAAAAAATATCTGCGTTGGGATGGCCTGTATGCCAAATCGCGTGGCTTGTTCCCGATTCTCCCAGACATCGATGAATACAATCGACGCTTTGCCCTGATATACTTTTTCCATTTTTTCCATAATCGGCGCCATCATTTTGCAGGGAATGCATTTTTGGGCACCCAGATCGATCATGGTAACCATTCCTTTTTGAGGAAATGAATCGATGGTTTCAGCGGCAGACGTAATTGCAGTCAATGAGAAGACAAAAAATATTCCTGTGAATAGCAAGAAAACGGCAGATTTCATGATATATGTCCTGTAGCATGATTAACCAAAGTCATCACACCTGTTTAATGTGGTTTTTTATTTTTCCAGCCAATCTTTAATCTCTTTTTCTTTAGGTACTCTACCTGAGATTTTAACTTCACCGTCAACAACAACCGCAGGTGTGCTGAAAACACCGAAACCCGCTATCTGCATTAAGTCCGATACTTTTTCAACCGTGGCATCGATCTTGTTTTTTGTGACATAATCTCTTAATAGTTTTTCTGTTTTTTCACATTTGGCACAACCCGGCCCCAATATTTTAATTTCCATTATTTTCTCCTTTTTGTTCTCATATTCGTTATGCTTCCAATGATCCCGGCATGTTTTCAACAAATGAGCGAATCTCGTCTCTTATCCGTCTGTAATGGCTCAAAATGACTGATTTGTCCGTTTCTCCTTCCGACAATTTGGGAGGATCGTCAAACCCCCGATGAAGCCTTTTTGTTCCTCTTGGGAAAAAAGGGCACGTTTCATTTGCGTGACCGCACAATGTCACCACATAATCAAATTGTATTTCTGCCACTTCATCGACACTTTTTGAGATATTTCCGGAAATATCAATCCCCAGTTCCAAAAGAACGTCTATGGCATTAGGGTCTATGCCTTTTGGGGCAGTTCCGGCTGAAAAGGCGCAAAACAGGTCGCCTTTAAGTTTATGGGTCAATGCCTCGGCCATCTGGCTCCTGCAGGAATTGCCTGTGCATAAAAACAGAATATTAAAGTTTTTTTGATGTGTCATTATCATAATACTTCCTTATTCATTAAGCATTTTCATCTGTGTATCAGATAATCACGTTAAAAATATATCCCACAATCAGGATGCCGCACGTCACAATGGCAATGAACACAGCGATCAGTCTGGGTTTTAAGACTTTTCTCAAAATAACCATTTCAGGAAGTGATAGCGCGATGACACTCATCATAAATGCCAATACGGTGCCTAGTGCCGCACCTTTACCGATAAGCGCCTCCACCACGGGAATGATTCCTGCGGCATTTGAATACATGGGAACCCCAATAATTACAGCCAGGGGCACAGACCACCAGGCCGATTTCCCCATGATTGACGCCATCAAGTTTTCCGGCACGTATCCGTGAATCACTGCGCCTACGCCTATACCGAGAATGACATATAGCCAAACCCTTCCGATAATTTCTTTGACAGCGTCCCATCCATAGATAATTCGGTCAGACCAGGAGCGTTTTTCGTCCGGAATGGCATGGGGGCCGGCATGGGTGTCCATAACCCAGTCTTCAACGCCATTTTCAAGTTTAAGGCGTCCGATGACCCATCCGGCAAGGATGGCAATGGACAAACCCGTGCCCAGGTAAATTGCTGCGACTTTCCATCCCAGAAGAGCGTATAGAAGTCCCAATGCAATTTCATTGACCATGGGTGCTGCAATCAGGAAAGAAAATGTTACACCCAAAGGAACGCCTGCCGTGACAAAACCGATGAAAAGAGGTACGGCAGAGCATGAGCAGAACGGTGTGACAATCCCCAATAATGCGGCTAAAACGTTTCCTGCGAATTCGCTTCTTCCGGAAAGAACCGCACGTGTTTTTTCCGGCGTAAAAAAGCTTCGGATAATTCCCACGCCAAAAACGACCAGGAAAAGCAGCATCATCACTTTGGGGGTATCATAAAGAAAAAATTCTACCGCTTTTCCCAGATGGGAGTTTTCAGCAACGTTTAAAAGCCTGTAGGTTACCCATGAGGATAATTCCGGGAGCATACCATATAAAATCCACCAGACATAGGTAAGCATGGCTCCGGAGATCAGGTAAAAAATAAATTTTTCGTTTTTGATGGTTTTTGTATTCATATAGCTTTTCATAAATATATTAAAAAGAATTCTGTCATTTACCGACCGCAGATATCCTCGCGGCGGACAGATGGCAGCTTATCGATCATGCCTTTTATTGCAGGATCGTCCTCAAGCCAGTGTTTCAGGTTACCCAGCAGATTGGCTGCATAGGGGCTGTCTTTCCCGTCTGAAAGATAATAATTGACCCACTTTTCCGTTTTCCGGGAACATACAAGGCCAGCTTCTTCCAGTATTTTTAAATGCTTGGAAACCGTAGGTTGCGCTATTCCTAAAACCTCGCGAAGCTCGCAAACACACATGGTCTTATGCTGAAGCAATTTAACAATTTTTGTCCTGTTTGGATCTGACAGGGCTTTTATCACTTTGGTGAACGCGTTCATTTTTATCCTCATATTACTATGCGGTAATATATACCACCACATCTATTCGTCAAGGATAATATGTTTGATTCTTGGAAAAAAGTTGTTTTCCGGGTGGAAATTCGGCATATTGGTCCTTGAATATAGTTTATAGGCTTTTAAACGTATTTTTGTAATGATGTGAACAGGATGTTTGAAAATGACCAAAAAGATCATGATTATTGATGATGAACCGGATATCCGGACGTATCTGATGGCAATTTTAGAAGACAATGGATTTTCAGTATGCACGGTTTTGGATAATACGGAGGTCAAAAAAGGGGTGCTTTCAGAAAAGCCCGACCTCATTATTCTTGATATCATGATGCCCCAGCGGTCCGGCATTTCTATATACAAGGAGCTTCGGACATGCAGTGCCTTAAATGCCATACCTGTGGCATTGATCAGTGGCATGATGCCGGAAAAGGATTTTATTGAAAAGGAGTTTCCCGCTCTGGTTGATGATAAAAGCGTATCCCCGCCAGACGGGTATATTGAAAAACCGGTCCAGGTGGAGAAGCTTGTTGCGCTGGTGACACAGCTTGTTGAAGAAAGAGGATAGTGATGCCTGAAAAAATTAAATTAATGGACTGGATCAGGGAGCATCTGTTTAATGTGGTGCCCATGTCCATCGCGGTGATCGATAGAGACTTCAACCTTGTATATGCAAACAAGCCTTTTGAGGAGAAGTTTGGAAAGTGGAAAGGGAAAAAATGTTTTTCTGTTTATAAAAGCAGCACAACCATGTGTTTGAACTGCAAGGGCGCAGAAGCGTTTCAGGACGGAAAACCACGGGTAAACGAGGAGATCGGTTTTGATAAATCAGGAAAACTCACCAAATATATCAAACATACAATGCCGGTGGTTGATTCAGATGGAAGCATTCCGTTTCTGGTTGAAATGGCCACAGATATCACAGAAGCTTCTATCATCAAAAAGGAATATCAACTTCTCTTTGACCAGGTACCCTGCAGTATCCTGGTTATTGACAGGAATTTCAGAATTGTACGAACCAATAAAAAAATTCGCGAAACATTTGGTGATCTGACAGGAAAGTATTGTTACAGCTCCCTTAAGGGTTTCAACGATAAATGTCTGGAATGCACGGCTAGAGATACGTTTTCAGACGGTGAAATGCATACCGGGAATCATGTGTGGCGAACAAAAGATGGTGAAGATATTCATTCTCACGTATCAACGGTGCCTCTTTTCAAGGAAGACGGGACATTTGACATGGTGATGGAAATGGCTGTGGATATTACCCATACACTTGAACTCGAGGATGAATTGAAAATCGCCTATTCTTTCATGGAAACCATGATCGCCACGGCTATTGACGGTATCATCGCCATTGACATTGAAGGCGACATTATCATTTTTAACAAGGCTGCGAGAGATATTTTCAATATTCATGACAAGCGGAAAATGACAAAGATAGAGCTTGAGGTACTTCTTCCCGAAGGATTTATGGCTCAGGTGCTCTTGGGACCGGGACATGTTTATCTTCCTGAAGCATATGTCAAAACCATAGACGATGATAAAAAGCCGGTTCGGTTGTCAGGAAATAAAATTGAGTTTGGAGACGGAAAGTCCGGTATGGCATTTTCCATACAGGATTTAAGGGAGTTAAAGCGCCTTGAATCGGAAAAGCTCGAAGCCGAACGAATGGCTGCTGTGGGACAGACAGTGGCAGGCCTTGCCCATGGTGTCAAAAATCTGATAACCGGCCTTGAAGGCGGTATGTATATGATGAATTCCGGAATGAAGAAAGGCGATGTGGATAGAATTCAAAAAGGGCTTGAAATGCTCGATAGAAATATCTTAAGGGTGTCGACTTTCGTAAAGGAATTTCTTAATTTTTCCAAAGGCCGTAAAATAAAAGTGGGTGAATGCGAACCTGGAAAAATTGCAAGAGACGTTGTGGAACTTTATGCCAGCCAGGCAGGAAAATTTTCTGTCGAGCTGATTTGCGAAACAGACGACAATATCATGCCTGCGCTTATGGATGGAGAAGGCATTCATGAATGTCTGACCAATCTCGTGGGAAACGCCATTGATGCGTGCCGGATGAGCGACAACCAAGGTGGCAATCATGTCTGGGTTAAAACTCACGAAAAAGATGATGTGATTGTCTATGAAGTTGTTGACGATGGATGTGGAATGGATTACGAAGTCAAGAAAAAAGTCTTTACCAATTTTTTTACGACAAAAGGTCTGGGCGGAACTGGCATCGGCCTGTTAACGACCAAGAAAATCGTTCAGGAACATGGCGGGAAAATAGAACTTCAGTCTGAGGAGGGCAAGGGAACCACTTTCAGGATTCGCCTGCCGAGAAACCGACTTCCCAAACCTGAATCAATTGATATTTGACAATATAACTGGTGAAATTACCTTACCAATGAACGGGAAAAAAAATCTGGTATTATTCCTTGGAGACGGGGTAAATAATCTTCATCTGATTGCAGAGTGTCTGGCAAGAGAGATAAACAGGGAGCCTGTGGAATTTATCAGTGCATCCATGACGCCACCTCTGATTAATCCGTTAACCGCCAAGGTCATGCAGGCTTCGGGATTTGATATCTCAACGCTTCCTCTGCGTTCACTTCTTGATGTGGAACCGTTCATGTTCGATTTGATTATCACCGTTGGAGATTTTGATCAGGATTGCAGACCCACGCTGCCGGGCATGCCGCCTCATTTTCACTGGGATGTGCCTGATCCTCCGCCAGGTACAGATGTTGAAGAACTTTTCAGGTCCTTGAGAGAAGCAAAGGACATGATCCTCAATAAACTGGATACCATATTTTCTTCAGGACTATTGACGGCCCTTTTTGTAACACGACGAAAACTTGAAGTGATTATCGATAACCTCCTGGATGGTGTTATGGCGCATACCACCAATCGACGGATTTTCTTTTTCAATAAGGCTGCGGAGAATATTACCGGATACAGACGGGAAGATATTCTGGGGAAAGACTGCCATGATGTTTTTCCTGGCAGGTTTTGCGGTGGGGATTGCGAATTCTGCGAAAGTGCAGAGAAAAATATGAAAGGTCATGTCATGAAAAAGGAAATCTTTTTCAGACGTCTGGAGGGAGATGAACGTGTTCTTAAAATGTCCATCATGCCGCTTTCAGATGAAGAGGGAAAGGATATTGGCGCACTTCTTTCATTCAGGGATGATACTGAACTGGATCAACTGAAAAGACGGCTAAGACATCATCATACGCTTGGAAATCTTGTGGGGAAAGACCCTAAAACACTGGAGCTTTTTGATCAGATCAGAGAAGTGAGCTCGGTAATGGTTCCGGTTTTGGTTGAAGGGGAGAGTGGCACAGGAAAAGAACTGGTGGCAAATGCCATTCATGATATTGGTCCCAGGACCGGGAAGCCTTTTGTTGCCATCAATTGCGGCGCATTGCCGGAAGGGATTCTCGAAAGTGAACTTTTTGGCCATGTCAGTGGTGCGTTTACAGGTGCCGTTCAGAACAGGAAAGGCCGATTCGAACTGGCTGACGGGGGAACGATTTTTCTGGACGAAGTGGGTGAACTGACGTCTGCCATGCAGGTTAAGCTGCTTCGCGTGCTTCAGGAAAAGAGATTTGAAAGGGTTGGGGGAGAAAAGACCATTCAGGTCGACGTCAGAGTGATTAGCGCTACAAATCAGAATTTAAAAGAGCTGATTGACAAAAAAATGTTCAGACGGGATCTGTATTACAGACTGTGCGTCATGCCTATTTCTCTTTTGCCTTTAAGGGAAAGACGCCTTGACATACCCACGCTGGTGGAACATTTTCTTGAAGTGATTGCAAGTGAGGTCAAGCGGTCTGTCCTGGTACCGTCCAATGATGTGATGGATGCATTGTCCCGTTATGACTGGCCGGGAAACGTAAGAGAGCTTCGAAACGCAATCGAATACACGTATGTAAAATGCAGAACCGGAAAAATTATCCTGGACCACCTGCCTCCGGAGATTGTGAATTTCAAACAGAAAATAAAAGTTAAACCTGGCCCCTCTCTCAAGCACAACAAGGAGGAAGTGATCCTTGCGCTGTCACAATCTGAAGGCAACAGAAAAGAAGCTGCCAAAATTCTTGGCATCGGCCGAGCGACACTTTACCGGTATCTGGATGTTTATGAGCTTAATTCCTGAATGGGGATCAAGGGAAGGGCTATGATGTCTACTACAGGGGTTTCCAATGGATAAACCGCTACCCATTTTATACAGAAACGAATACAATATGGGCTTTATGGGCGTTCAGAGACTCCACCCCTTTGATTCGGAAAAATTTGGTAAAATCAAACGTTATCTGATGACCCATGCAGGCCTTGAACCCTCATCTTTTGTTCGACCGGATCAGGCAATCAGTGAAGCGGAACTTCTCATCGTTCATACAAAAGCGTATCTTGAGTCTTTGAAGAAGTCTTCGACTGTGGCAAGAATTGCAGAGCTGAAACTCCTTGCTTTTTCGCCCAATCTCTTACTCCGGAAATTTTTTCTGGCACCAATGAGATATGCAACTTTTGGGACCATTAAGGCTTCCGAGCTTGCGCTTGAAAGAGGTTGGGCCATTAATCTTTCAGGCGGGTATCATCACGCAAAACGCGTTGATGGGGACGGCTTCTGTTTTTATGCCGACATCCCCCTTGCCATCCGGAAATTGAGAGAGAAGAATAATTCCCTTAAAGCGTTGGTCATAGACCTTGATGCCCATCAGGGAAACGGTATTGAAGATTATTTTAAGGATGACAAAAATAGTTTTATCATGGATGTGTATAATCGGGAAATCTACCCTGAAGATGAGCCCATGAAAGCACATATTGATTTTCATTTTCCGGTTGCCTCAGGCACCGGAGACAACGACTACCTCTCTCTACTTGAAACAAATGTCCCCCATGCCATTCGATCATCAGGCCCGGACATCATTTTTTATAATGCAGGCACAGATATTCTTGATGGTGATCCACTGGGAAAGATGAACATTACGGATAACGGCATTGTCAAACGGGATGAAATCGTTTTCAAGGCAGCCATGGACGCTAAAATCCCCATCGTCATGGTGTTGTCCGGCGGGTATACCAAACGTTCCGGTTTTGTGATCGGCAGATCGGTCACGAATCTTTTAAAGACCGTATTGCCGCGATAGACAGCACCTTTCTGTTTGTGAAAGAAAAGATTTTTGAGAGCATATTATTTAATATCTATTTTATTATTCATTTTTATATTGCATCAATCAAGGATTATTGTCATTTATAAACGATTTGCCCATCATTATCATTTATCCATTTCATTCCTTCGTCTCACATTAAATTCCCTTATAAGAATAATAATTAAAACTGTTTCGTGTCCCGTGTCTCAAGTTCGTTTCAGGTCACTTCTAAAGACATGCCATAATTAACGCATCTTCTGATTAATTCGTAATTTCAGCCAACTATAAAAAGCGATCCATTGATCAGGACGCGGATTCCTCTGAATTATCCTGAGACACGATAAATATTCAACATCATAAAAATATATAACTAATTGTAATTATTTATATATTTTAATTTAATTTATTAGAGACACGTCTGGCACGAAATCTGCTCTTAACTCTATCGGCACATCTGAGGTTCAAAAAAAGGAAAACGCGATGGATGGGAAAACCACAACAGACCTTGCGAACAAACATTTAAAAATGGTGATCGACCTTTGCTACGAGATGCTGGAATTGGCAGATCATGGTGATAAATTCCGGCTGGATACCGGTTGTGGCGTCGTATATGGGACTTTGCGGGATGTGGCGTATAAGGTGAGAAAACTCGCTGAGAAAGAACTTGTGCAGCATGGTACGGAAGAGAGTTACCAAGGAGAATAGACAGCGTACATACCTTGAATAAGGTTTATTTTTTAACCATAATTAACCGGAAGAGGCGGGATGCAAAGGTTTCCTCTTCCTAAAAAAAGGAAAAACTGAAGATGAGCGAAAAGAAAAAAATTTTGGTAGTGGATGATGAAAAAGACGTCCTGACCTATCTGACCACACTTCTTGAAGACAACGGCTATGAAACTGTTTCTGCCGGAGATGGACTGAAAGGGTTTGATCTTGCCAAGAGCGAAAAACCGGATCTGATCACCCTGGATATCACCATGCCGGATCAATCCGGTGTAAGGACATATCGCTATTATAAGGAAGATGAAGAATTAAAAGATATACCTGTCATCATTGTCACGGCTATTGGCGATTCCATGAGAAGTTTTTTGAAGAAACTGGCTGGTTTTAAGGAACCGGAAGGATTTATGAACAAACCGATAGATGAAGCCGAACTTTTGAAAATGGTTTCGGATCTTTTAAATAAATAAGCCTTTGTTGTCAGAAGAAGATACCCATTCTGTCAATGAGTGATTAAAGGAGAATGAAATGTCTCAATTTGTGTATGTTGTTGCGTATCTGTCGATCATTGTTTTTTTTGTTGCGGTCGTAAAAAAGATCAAGAATTATCTGGACAAACCCATTCATGTCAGGTGGGAGCTTTATCCGGTTGCCCATGAGGGCGGTGGGCGAGATCAATATGGTGGAAGCTATCTGGAAGACGTGGGCTGGTGGGGAAAAGAACGGGACGTGTCTATGATCGGTGAGTTAAAGGTCATGATTCCCGAAATCCTTTTGCTTAAAGCAGTATGGGAACATAATCGTCCCCTGTGGTATGCGACTTACCCCTTTCATCTTGGACTTTATCTGATTGTCGGGTTTATAGGAACCCTTCTGGTTACATCCGTTTCAGGACTGATCGGCCTTGAACATGCGTTTTATATGTTACCTGTGTCTGCGTTGACCAATTTGCTTGGCCCTGCCGGATTCATTTTATGCATCGCAGGGGCTTTGGGCCTTATTTATAAAAGGATGACCGATCCGGGGTTAAAAAATTATTCAAGCCCCGGGCATTTCTTCAATCTGATGCTCTTTATTGTGACCATGGGTGTGGCAACACTTACCTGGCTTTTTGTCGATCCTTCATTTCAACTTACCAGACAGTTTGTGTCCAATCTGATCAGTTTCAACATAGCGCCGATTGACAGTTCATTGTTTATGGTTCAGGTGATTTTGGGCGTTCTGACCCTGGCATACATTCCTCTGACGCATATGTCCCATTTTTTTATGAAGTATTTTCTCTATCACGATATCAGGTGGGGTGACGAGCCAAATATCAATACCCCGAAAACCGATGCAAAGATAGGTATTGTGTTGAATTATCCCGTAAGCTGGTCTGCGTCTCACATTGCAGGACACGGCAAGGAAACCTGGGCTGAAGTCGCCACTTTTAACCCCGCAGCAGAACCGGAAGAAGGAAAGGAGTAAAAAATGAGCAATAAAAATGTGAATATCAAAGATATCGGCAAAGATACAAAAAAACTGGCAAGTGTCGCCAATGAAGATCTAATGCCTCTCCCCGGATGGGATGCAGAAGAAAATGAATGGGCGGAAATTCCTGCAGAGACAAAGGGAAAATATGCCTGTATTCTGGATGATGTCTGTATACTGCCCATACCCATGCCCAAAACCGTCAAGGAAGAGGAAGCGCTCGTCAACACGTTTATTGATGGCATGAGAAAGCTTTTTACCAAGGAAAACAACTGGACATTTCTGGCCATGCTCGATACATCCATGGAACATTGTGCCAAATGCAATACCTGCTCAGAAGCCTGCCATCTCTACGAAGCAACCGGTGGGCATGAAATGTACCGTCCGAATTTCCGTTCGGAGATTTTCAGAAGAATATATAAAAAATATGTTAAAAAAGAACCCTTCGCCAAATGGCGAAACGGAGATGTCGATCTGAACTGGCGTACGATCGCGAGACTTGGAGAGCTGGCCTATCGGTGTAATGTCTGCAGGAGGTGCGCTCAAACTTGCCCGATTGGTGTGGATAATGCGCTGATTGCCCGTGAAATCCGAAAGATTTTCAGTCAGGAATTGGGGATTTCGCCCCCTGAACTTCATGAAAAAGGCTCCATGTATCAGCTTAAAACCGGTTCTTCCACCCAGATGACCAAGCTGGTTGTCAAGGATAACGTGGAATTTATTGATGAGGACTTTTCCGAAGAAACGGGTTTTGAATTCAAAACCCCCTGGGATGTGGAAGGTGCGGATATTCTTTTGATTCATAATGCCGGTGAGATCATGGCCTGGCCGGAGAATATCGCCGCGTTTTCTATTATTTTTGAGGCCGCCGGTCTGTCATGGACGCTTTCAAGTGACCTGGCAGCCTATGACAGCATTAACTACGGTGTGTTTTATGACGATGTCCAGTTTGCCAGAACAGCCATTCTTCAGGCCCAGGCAGCCAAAAAACTCGGTGTGAAAAGAATCGTTCTTGGAGAGTGTGGGCACGCGCATAAAGCATTGACAGTTATTGCAGACAGGGTTCTTCCTGAACCGTTGAAAGTGCCCAGAGAAAGTTGCTTTCCACTTTTAAGGGATATTGTCATGTCAGGTAAAATCAAGTTCGATCCTGAGCGCAACAATTTTCCGGTCACCCTTCATGATCCGTGCAATGTGACACGCCTGATGGGAATCATCAAACCGCAGCGTGAAATCATGGCAAAACTCTGTCCCCAATTCCGTGAAATGAATCCTCATGGGCCGCATAATTATTGCTGCGGTGGGGGAAGCGGATATGCCATTATGTCCAGAAACAATATTCCGGAATGGCGATATAAAATTACGGGCAGGAAAAAAATGGAGCAGATCTTTAATGCCTTTTCAGATTGCAGAGGGCCGGAAACAAAAAAATACGTCTGTGCCCCCTGTTCAAATTGCAAAGGGCAGCTGAGAGATCTTTTTGAAAGGTATGAAATGCTCGAAAAGGAAAATATGACTTACAGCGGGGTTGTCGAACTGATTGTAAATGCAATGGTTGATGTTGAGCCGGGTTTTATCAAGTGGGGAGAAGAGTAGGCCCCAAAAAGTCAGTCCTCACCTCTTGCTTAAAGGACGAATAAACCTGAAACAGGCGGCCTTTTCGTATGTGTGGTATCGCTTTGATCAATACCCCTCCCGCATACGCCAAGGCCGCCAAAATAAAAAAGGACTTATAAAATGGCACACGCATCTGAAAAGAAAATTCTGGTTGTTGATGATGAACCGGATGTCAGGCATTTTCTCGCCGCATGCCTGGAAGACGCAGGGTTCAATGTGGAAACTGCTGTGGATGGTGTTGACGCCCTTGAAAAGGTTAAAACAAATACACCTGATCTGATAACTCTTGACATGGTCATGCCCAGAAGGTCAGGCATTAATTTCCTGCGAAAATTAAGAAAAGAGAAAAAGGAATGGGCCAATATTCCGGTAATTGTCATCACTGCCCATGCCAGAGATGAATTTGGAAGTGAAGACATTCAGGAATTCCAAGCTTTTGCAGCACGTCATCGACCACGATGCACGCTTGAAAAACCGATTACCCCATCGAGTCTTGTCAAGGCCATCAGCGAGATTTTAGACGTTGAAACCGATATGCTGGAAAAAAGCCGGAAAGAGGGAGATGACAATCGTGAAGACCTGATCCGGATGATACAACAGACCGATCCGGAAACATTGAAAAAGATTCAGACGATGTTGAACAAGTAGGTTTTATTCAATTACCCGTAATTGATTCTGACCGTAATTGGGAAACGTGGAGCCTTGTCCTTTGAGGATAAATAGAATGTCAACTGTCAGGTTTTTTCTATGAATCAAAATTTTCAAGTCATTTCGTCTTCTCCGGACCAGCTTTATCAGATGATTATTGATCTTCTTCCGTGCTATATTTCCATTCAGAATAATGACCTGGAAATTCTCTATACCAATAAATCGTTCTTGAATGATTTTGGTGAGGCCACAGGCCGGAAATGTCATGATGTTCTCAAATGCTCCGCATTTATGTGCGGGGAATGCCCGGTTAAAAAATCGTTTGAAGACAATGCCATTCATTTTGGCGAGGATTCCGTACTCACAAGAGAGGGGGCACCGATTCAACTTCTGGTATACGCCGTTCCGATACCTGCCGGAAGGGACCGATCGGTGATAGAGTTTTCCATTGATATTTCAAAAATTAAAAATACCCAGAAAGAACTGGCGCTTCTGGGGCGATCAGTAGCCCTTATCTCTCATGGCATCAAAAATTTGCTGGAAGGGCTTCATGGCGGGGAGTATGTGGTTGATGAAGGATTAAGAGAGGAAAACTGGCCGCTTGTTGAAAAAGGGTGGAAAGTCGTAAAAAATAACATCATTGATATTTCAATGATTGCTCAAAATATTCTTTATTCTTCCAAAAAGAAGGCATTGACCATCGAAAAGGTAAAGCCAGGCGAGATGGTCAAACGCGTTGTCAGCATGCTTAATGAAAAAGCCCTTTCAATGGGCGTTTCTCTGCGAGCCGAGGTCAATCCCTATCTGCCTGAGGCCAGGCTCGACCAGTTCACCATAAAAAAAATGTTGATTAACCTGATCTCAAATGCACTTGAAGCCTGTGAAAGGGATAGGGAAAAAAACAATCATTTTGTGGTGGCAAGGGCACTTGCCTATAACGAGCTTCAGTATAAATTTGAAGTTGAAGACAATGGTATCGGCATGGATGAAGACATGCGAAAAAAAATTTTCCAGGAGTTTTTTTCAACCCGGGGGACGAGTGGCACCGGTTTGGGCCTGTCGGTTGTTGAAACCATTGTAAAAGAACACCAGGGCAAGATTGAAGTTGAATCCGTGCCCGGCCAAAAAAGTCTTTTTCGAATTATTTTTACCTATTAAAGAGGAGGAAGATGCATGGATAGAAAAAAAATCGTTATCATTGATGATAATAAGGATTATACATTCACGATGGGTGTATTTCTTGAAAAAAACGGCTTTGAAGTTCACACTGCCAATAATGGTGAAAAAGGCATGGAAATGATCGAAAAGGAAAAACCGGATCTGGTTCTTCTGGATGTGATGATGGAAACGCTTTTTTCCGGGTTTGAAGTGGGAAGAAAGATTCGTCAGCATCCGGAAATGAAAGAAATCCCGATTATTGGCATATCCGGCATGCATAATGAAATTAAGGTGAAGTTTGAAAAAGAGACGGACGAAGATTATTTCCAGCCGGATGAATTTTTTGAAAAACCGGCGGATAAAGATGCTGTTTTAAACAAGATCAATCAGTTGATCGGTTAGATAAAATATGATCATCACGGATATACCGTCTTTAAAAAAAAGATGTGAAATAATTATATCCGTGATATATGTAATGCTAAATTCAGTTTGCTCACCACAGAAGCCTCGGATCTGTTTTCATGGCGAAATACGATACGCTTCCTTCTTCAGACCGCCATATTTTGAATGCTTTTTGACTTAGGTCAATGTTTTTGACAGACATTTCGGTTATACGTTTGGCATCATATGTTAGCACTTTTGATGGATGTTATCGTTAGATGTGTTGGATTCTGAGATAAGGAACAACGATCATTTATAAAAATGGGCAGGTTTTCCAAAAAGCACCTGCTTTTAGGGAATCATGCCCGAGAGCCGGGCTCAATATGGGATTCAGATTAAAAGGATTTCCGGGAAAAGGCACATTTAAAAGAGGTGTCCATCCACCGGAACGAAAAAATTTATCACAAGATATATCCATAGAAGTCATTCCGCCACCTGAGAAACTTCTGATACCCTTGCTTCAGAATATTGGGGAGGCCTGTAAAGCCGTTATCGAACCAAAACAGGAAGTCGTATTCGGGGAAAAAATAGCAGATGCCGATGGCTTTATCTCTGCCCCTCTTCATGCCCCTCTTTCCGGAAAAATCGCAAAGTTTGCCATGACAACGCTTCCCAATGGCAGACATGTGAAAGCCATCCAGATAGATGCCCATAAGGAGCAGGTTTCAGAAGATGCGTTATGGCATGATATGTTTTTCAGAGATTGGCCCAAAGATGTTTACAGCCTGTTTTCTTCGGAAGAAATTTCAAAAAGAATCAGGAACGCCGGCATTGTAGGCCTTGGTGGCGCTGCATTCCCTACCCATGTAAAAATCAAGTATAATCAGAAAAAGTCAATCGATGCGCTGCTCGTAAATGGTTGCGAATGCGAGCCCTATCTGACAACAGATTATCGTGTGATGGTTGAAGCACCGGAGCCCGTCATTACAGGTGCCCTGTTTGCCGCCATGGCGACGAATGCCGGTCAGATTGTCGTTTGCATTGAAGATAATAAACCGCTTGCCGTTAAAGCCATTTCAAATGCAGCAAAAGGGACCGGAATAAAGGTGGCTGTGCTTAAAACAAAATACCCGCAAGGCAGTGAACGGCATATGATAAAAGCGGTTATGAATCGCGTCATCCCTTTAGGAGGGCTTCCGGGAGATGTGGGCGTAGTCGTCAGCAACGTGGCGACGATTGCTGCGGTTGCCCGGGCGGTGCTTTATGAAAAACCCCTTACGCACAGGGTCGTGTGCGTGACAGGTGGCGGCATAAAAAGACCGGCCAATCTTCTTGTGCCTCTGGGTATGAGCTACAGGGCACTGATCGATTATTGCGGCGGCATGACGGAAAATGCTGCAAGAATTTTGTCAGGTGGTCCCATGATGGGATTTTCGTTTACCGATCTTGATATGCCCGTGACTAAAGGTACAAGCGGCATCACCGTTTTAACCCATGATGAAATAAAACGGGACAAAGAAACCGCGTGTCTTCGATGTGGCAGATGCGTTGATGTCTGCCCAATGGCTCTGGTCCCGGCACGGCTCGCCCTTGCCGCCAGAAAAAGAGATGTTGAAATGGCAGAGAAATATAACATCATGGGATGCCTTGAAACCGGATGCTGCGGATATGTCTGCCCGGCGAACATTCCGCTCATTCAATTAATTCGTGCAGGAAAAGCCATGGTGATGACAAACCGGAAGCTTCAATCGAAAAATTAACCAAAAGACATTGAAATTGTTATGACCGAATCGAGCACAAGGGATATACGCACTGATTCAGAAACGAATATCATTCAGGTAATCAGTGTCGCTTCGTCTCCTCATTTGAAAAATCTTTCCCTGTCATCCAGAAAAATGATGATCGACGTGATGATTGCCCTTTTACCTGTCATGGGTATGGCCATCTATATGTTTAAATGGCTGGTGGTGAAGCAATTGATCATTGCTGTCGGGTCAACCCTTTCAGCCGAAGCTGTGTTTACCAAAATGCGAAGGAAATCCTTTTCTCTTCCGGATGGTTCGGCAGGAGTGACCGGCTTGATTTTAGGCCTTTCCATTCCTGTGATTGCGCCGTGGTATGTGGGGGTTATCGGTTCTGTTGTGGCCATAGGCATCGGTAAAGTTATTTTCGGCGGTTTGGGGATGAATATTTTTAATCCTGCAATGGTTGGCCGGGCCTTTGTGATGATTGCATTTACAGGCGTTATGGCTGCAGCAGGATATGAAAACAAACATATTGCTGTTGATGCCATATCCATGGCCACACCGCTTGATGCGTTCAAGCAGTCCGGTTTTGTTACACCCTTAAGGGATCTTTTTTTCGGGTTCACAAATGGGTCTCCTGGAGAAATCAGTGCGCTTGCCTGTGTTTCAGGCGGTGTTTATCTGTGTTTGAGGAGAACGGCCGCCTGGGAGATTCCACTTGGCGTCATTCTTTCAGCGTCTGTGATGGGACTATTCTCTGATATGATTCATCCGGATGTGCCTTTTACTTTCCTTCACCACCTGGCTGGTGGGTCACTTTTGTTCGGCGCATTTTTCATTGCCACTGATCCGGTGACCAGTCCCATTTCAAAAAAAGGGCGGTTTCTCTTTGGCATGGGAATCGGGTTTATTCTGATGATGCTGAGGTTTTTCAGCGGTTATCCGGAGGGTGTGATGTTTGCGGTGCTGTTCATGAATGCAGTTACACCACTTATAAACCGATGGACGATACCAAAAACGTTGGGAACCTGATCCAGGAGGAACATGGAAATGACAGATCGGCTTAATAAGAATTTTCTGGTTCAGGGATGGCTGGTCATTTTGCTCTGCCTGGTATTTGGAGGTTCCCTTACAGCTGTTCAGTTAACATTATCTCCTGTGATTGAAGCAAACAAGAAAAATGAAATTCTTCAGATAATTCCGGGTCTGATTTCAGAAGAAAATTCAACCGCCATAAATAAAGAAGCAACGCTGCCATTTACCGTATCACCGTTTTATGTGAACTCTGAAAAACAGGGCCGACACCTGTCCTATGCTGTATTTGAAGCAAAAGATAAGGACGGCAATATTTCGGGTTGGGCTGCAAGAGCATCAGGTCAGGGATATGCCGATAAAATTGAACTGCTTTTAGGATTAAACCCTGAAGCTGAAAAAATTACAGGCCTGTTCATTCTGGAACAGAAGGAAACACCAGGATTGGGAAATAAAATTTCCGAAATCAAATGGCGGGATCAGTTCAAGGGCAAAAAAACGGATAAGGCCATTTCTGCCATAAAAGGAAAAGCGGTAAACGCAAATGAAATTGACGCCATTACCGGAGCCACGATTTCATCAAAAAGTGTATGCCGGATCATCAATCAAATGGTCGGAGACATACGGCCACCTTTGAAAATGAAGCTTGAAGAAAGCGTTCATGAAAAAAAATAATGGCTTCATTTAATTGGGAGCATTGACAGGGTAAAGGAAAAACAATGACAGCCGAACCCACTGCACCGGAAAGATTCATCAGAGGAATCCTTCCTGAGAATCCGACTTACCGCCAGCTATTAGGACTTTGCCCGACCCTTGCTGTGACGAATAACATGAAATCCGCACTGACCATGGCCGGAGCAGTCCTGTTTGTTCTGTTCTGCGCCAACGTGATGGTGAGCCTGATACGCAATCTTCTGAAACCCCATCTGAGAATCGTCGCGTTCACCCTTGTCATTGCAGCCTTTGTCACAATCGTTGACCGGTTGCTTGCCGCTTATATGTATACCATGAGCAAGAATCTCGGTCCCTACATTCCGTTAATTATCGTAAACTGCATCATTATCGGCCGGTGTGAGATCTGCGCATCAAAAGAATCGGTTTTAAAGGCAGCATCTGATGCCATCGGCCAATCCATAGGGTTTGGGATTGGACTGTCGAGCATCGCTTTTTTCAGGGAAATTATCGGTACAGGTATGGTTTTCGGCACAAGAGTGCTTCCGCAAATATGGCCGGATTGGGTTATCATGATTCTGCCCCCAGGCGCGTTTTTTACATTTGGCCTTCTCCTGGGAAGTGTGAATTATATGGTCAATCGAAAAAACACATCAATAAAAAACAGGGACAGCATGAAATGACCTATATAACCGATATTTTCCTGATAGCTATCAGCGCGGCACTTATCAATAATTTTGTGCTCTACTATTTTGTAGGGATATGCCCCTTTATCGGTGTATCGAGAAACGTGGATATCGCATTCGGCATGGGCTTTGCCGTGACGTTTGTCATGACAATCGCCGGTTCTATCAGCTGGGCGATTACCACGTTGGTTCTGGTACCAGGCGCACCTTTTACCCGATTTATAGCCGGTTTTTTTCTTGACCCCGGACAGGCCGTTCAGATTGACCTCACCACTTTGAGCTATATTGTCTATATTTTTGCCATCGCTTCTTCCGTGCAATTTGTAGAAATGTATATTCGAAAGTTTTTCCCGTCACTCTATAAATCGTTTGGTGTGTTTCTACCGCTCATCACAACAAACTGCGCGATTCTATTTGCCTGCCTGACCATTATGAGTCATGTGGCCGGTGTTGAAAATCCGGCAGACGTCTGGGGACTTTCAAAGGCGCTTGCGCTTTCCTTTTTTGGTGGTGTCGGGTTTACGATTGCAATCGTCATCATGGCCGGTATCCGGGAAGAGCTTGATTTCTGTGATGTGCCTGAATGTTTACAAGGTGCGGCGATTACGCTTATTGTTGCCGGAATACTTGCCATGGCGTTCATGGGATTTACCGGTGTTGATTCCGGATTGAGAGTCGCTTTGACAGGAGGGTGATATGGTGATGGTGACCGTCGGTCTTGCAGCCGGTACAATGATTTTAATGGCAGTTTTATTTACTTTTATTCTGGGATGGGCAAACAGGGCATTCCATGTTGAGATTGATCCGCGTATAGGAAAGGTGATTGCCGCACTTCCAGGCGTGAACTGCGGTGGCTGTGGTTTTGTCGGGTGCGGTGAATATGCGGAGGCCATTGTGCTCGAAAATACACCGGTGAACAAATGCACGGTGGGAGGAATGAGCTGTGCACTGGCTCTTGGTGATATTATGGGTGTGCGGGTGGATGTTTCCGTTTCCTTGCGGCCCATTGTGCATTGTGGTGCGAGAACAGTTGACAGACTTGGCAGAAGTGAATACCGGGGAGAAATGATGTGCCGGACAGCCAATCTGGTTGCAGATGTGCAAGGGTGTACCTATGGATGCCTGGGATTTGGCGATTGTGAACGTGAATGCGATTATGATGCGATTCATGTGATAGATGGGCTTGCAACGGTTGATTATGGCGCATGTGTCGGATGCGGAGCTTGCGCCAGAGTCTGCCCCAGAAACATTATCACGATCACGCCTTTCAGGTCGAACCGGATTCTTGCGGTTATCTGCTCCAATCATGATGCGGGAAAAGACGTGACAAAAGTTTGCAAGGTCGGATGCCTGGGATGCCGGGCGTGTTCAAGAATATCGAATCTGTTTGTTGTTGAAAACAACCTGTCCACCTTGAATTATGCTGAATACACGGAAGATCGCATGACGGAGCTGGTTGCTGCAAGCAAACGTTGCCCCCGTCATCGGCTTCAGTTTGTGGGTGAGGGAACCGGAATCGTTCCTGTGACTATGGATGATGACAGACCGGACGTGGTTAGGGCTGATTTCAAATCTACAGTCGATGATACTGAATGGCGGGGGTAGAAGGGATGGTTTTATCGTGATGATTGTTGCACCAGGGAATCGGTCAAAAATTTTCATCACTCTTTTTTCATAAAAAGTCTGGTAAAAATATAAAGATGCTAAAAAAAATGCAGGCCATGCTGATCTTTCTTGCACAGATTTTGATTTAGGTATATTTTCCTTAAAAACGCTTGTTATTCAACCCTTAACTTTCTTTAACAAAAGGAAACCGACGATGGAGAAAATCCAAAAAGAACTGAAGTCTGTCGCCAAAGAGATTGATGCGCTTTCCAAAAAAATTGACAAGATGTTGAAAAATATCGAAATGGAAGGGGAGAAAAAAACAAAGAAGCCAGCAAAAAAATCTTCAGCGAAAAAACAGAAAGCCAGCACTCCCAAAAAGAAAAAAGCAAGAAAAAAAGATGCAGATGTAGCAGTAGAAGAAACCGCTACGCCAACAGAATAGTCCCTGTCGATCAATTCCCCCATGTCAGTAAGCGTTTTCATGGGGGAATTTTTTTAATTACAATACATCTTTAAGTTTTTTTCCAGCCCTGAATTTAACCACATTCGCTGCTTTGATTTTGATTTCTTCACCTGTCTGGGGGTTACGGCCTTTTCGCGCTTTGCGGCGGGTTTTAACAAAGCTTCCAAACCCAACCAAGGTTACCTTGCCATCCTTTTTTTTCAAGGCGCCTTTAACGCCATCCATAAAGGAATCCAGAGCCTTTCCGGCAGCTACCTTGGATATACCCGCGTCATTGGCCATTTTTTCAATTAACTCTGCTTTTGTCATAAAATGTTCCTCTCTTGGTTTATGGTTTCAGACAAAAAAAATGAAATGAAAAGGTGTTAACGGCTTATATGCCATGTGTTTGTCATGATTGCAATAGCAAAATACAGTATCCACGGCTAAATTTTGAATTTTTTTTAAAAATTGTTATATTCCCCCTGCGGGAATTGGATTTTATTTTAAAAATTCGATTTCCTGTAAAACTGCCATCTACGTTTTGCGAAGAAGATTATTTTGCTGAATTTTGAGAGCGATTATGATATCCGGTTATTCAGAACATTATTCTTCAGGCTGATTGCTTCCTGGAATCATCAGTGGAAGCAGGAAAAGAAATTTCTGACCCTTATAACCATCACTTAAACAGGATAAATAAAAGTGTTCTTAAGGGTATTCCGTTGAGAGGATCGATAAGATGAAAAAAAGAATTGCAATTATTGGCGGGGGAATTGCCGGGCTCACGGCCGCTTATCTGCTCGATAAAAAACATGACATCACGCTGTTTGAGAAAGATGACCGGGTTGGCGGCAATGCATATACACACAAAACCTCTACAGGCGAAACATTTGATATTGCGGTTGGTTCGGTTTTAAATCGTGTGGCAGGGAATTTTTTAAAATTGTGTGATGAACTGGACGTCAAGCTGGTCAGGCAGCCCAAAGCCAGTTTGATCAGCATCCATGATCTGGAATCAGATGACGGCCTTTATTTGACACCGTTGAGTATCAAAGGGTTGTTTGCACAAAAATTTGCGCTTTTCAAATATACAAAATCATTTATCAAGACAGCTTATGCCAATTATAAAGCGGTCAGACTTTTGGAGAAGGGGCGGTTGAAAGATCTTACGGTTGAAGACATGTTCTCCCTTCTGCCGGAACTGACAAGGTTTGAAAAATTAGCAATGATGGCGCCTTTTTGTTTGCTTTCGTCCATGCAATATAAAGAGGTGAGCAAAGGGCCTTCTGAATATTTTGCCGGTAAAATGAAGGCCCATGGAAAATTTAATCCTGTGATAACCATGCTCGGGAATTATTTCCCAAAGCATTTCACACAAAGTTATGTGGATGCACTGATATATGACTGCAGGGAAAAGGTTGTTCTCAATTCAAACATAAAAGCCGTAAAGAGGAATGAAGCGGCGGTTTTTCTGCAAATGAAGGATGGAAAAGAATATGCTTTTGATAAAGTCGTATTTGCCTGCAACGCAGATCAGGCATTATCCCTGCTTGACAACCCGACGGAAGATGAAAAGAGATTGTTGGGGGCCTGGATATATAAGGATGTACCTATGGTTGTTCACCGGGATCAATCAAATTCTCCCGGAAGAGAACTTTGCCAGCCATGGACCTTGATTCAATCTTCAGATAATGGCGTGCCCCATTTTTCAATTCATTATTGCAGCTGGCTGCTCAGCCCTGCTGCTTTAAGAAAATGTGATTATTTTTCCACACAACATCCAAGTTTTCCCATCCGGGAAGACTTGATTGATATCAGGAAAATATTTCGGGTGCCCTTTTATGATTTTAAGTCATTTGGAACGATTCAGGATCTTCCTTCACTAAATGGAAACATGCATTCATATTACTGCGGCAGTCATTTTGGATATGGTCTCCACGGCGATGCTGTAAACTCAGCCATTGAAGTCGCAAGGCATCTCGGAATCGATTGGTAAAATCGATGGTTTGTGAAACAAGTTTGGGTTGATTTTAAAATATTTTTCACATATCAATCCAATATCGATTATCAGACAATCACAAAATGACCATAGATGTTTTTCATACATGCAGGGGAAAAAACAGATGACAAAACTGCCAGCTGAAAATAACCACAGGTCAAAAGTAGTTGAAAAACTCGACAGAATTTTTGAAAAGACAGGGGGCTGGTCATATGACCACAGATGGGTGATTCTTTTTGTATGTATCATGGTTTTTGGTTTATGCCTTTATCTTGCCAAAGATGTGAGATTTGACAATAGTTTTGAAGCCTATTTTGATCGTGATGACCCGGTTTACAAAGGATTTCTTGAATTCAGAGATCACTTTGGTTCTGATGAGATAGGCTATATCCTTTATGAGGCGCCTGAAAAGAAGTATGGGGTATGGGATCTCGCCGTCATGCGCACCATAGATGAAATTTCAATTAAAATTGAAGAAAATGCGCCATTTGTCAAGCGGGTTCTTTCACTTTCAAATGCAGAGTTCATAGAGGGACGGGATGGAGAGCTGATTGTTCATGATATACTGAACGATTTTCCGGAGACTCAGGAAGATATGCTGAAAATCCGTGACAAGGTTCTCGCCAAACCCTTGTATCTGAATGGGCTTGCAGATGCATCCGGCCGATTTGGCGCCATTGTCGTTGAAATGCACAAATCGAGTATCGATCAGCTTGAGGAAATACAGGTCGATCCTGAAAAGGGTAATGATATTTATAACCTTTATCCGCAAGCCTCGGCAATGGCTATAAAGAAGGTTCTCTCCGCATATGAGAATACGGGCATTGTGTTCTACAATACCGGTGATGTTGAACTGAATTCCGAATATAACATTATGGCCATGAAAGAGTCTCAACGGCTGGGAATGATCACGTTCATCGTGATCGGTATTTTGCTGGCTTTTTTTTTAAGGAGTTTTTCAGGCATCGTGGGGCCGCTTTCCGTTGTCGCTCTTTCCATGTTGATTTCAGTCAGTTTTATTGGAATCATGGGTTGGAAATTTGACTTGTTATTTTCAATTTTGCCTACAGTACTTATTGCTGTGGGTGTTGCGGATTCGGTTCATATTGTCTCTGATTTCAGAACATATTACAAATCCCTGAATGACAGGCGAGGAGCCATTAAACGTACACTTTACCTGACCGGACTGCCTTGCCTGTTCACCAGTCTCACAACAGTTGCCGGGTTCGCTTCGATGGCAATTTCCCCGATAAAAATCATCAAGCATTTTGCCATTTACAGTGCGGTAGGGATTTTCGGCGCATTTGTCCTCTCTGTTACATTTCTTGTCGTTTTCCTTTCATTTGGGAAAAAGAGCATCAACGGAAATTCACCTGAAAAATCCCGTAAAAAGGACCTGGGAAATGTTCTTCTCAAAAAGTCACTTCAATATGTGGCACGGTTTGATATCAGGTACAAATGGACGATTATCATTGTTTCATTGATTGTCGGCATCTTTGCGGCAGGTGGTGTGCTTCAGATTAGAATCGATTCAAATTTTCTTTCGGAATTTTCAGACAAAGTAGATATCAAGAGAGTGACAAAGAGAGTGGACGAGGTCATGGGGGGAACGATAAGCTACAGCTATGTGTTCAATTCTGAAGCACCCGAAGGTATCATTGAGCCGGAGGTCCTTGCCGAAATCAAGGCACTTCAGGACAAGGCCAATGAAATGGATATTGTAATGAAAACATACTCAATTGTTGATTTGCTTCAGGATATCAACAAAACCTTTCATGATGAAGATCCGGATTATTATGTCCTTCCGGATACCAAAGCGCAAACAGCCCAATATCTGCTTGTCTACGAGATGTCCGGTGGAGAGGAACTTGAAAATTACATTACTTCCAGCTATGGCAGTGCCAACCTGGAAATTCGAACGAAACTCGCAAACGCTAGCGAAACGGAAAAATTTGTAGATAGCATGGATCGTTTTCTCCAATCCAGAAATTCTGATGCCATAAAACCGATATTAACCGGAATGGGGGCGTTGTGGTATAAATTGATAAAGTATATCGTTCAGAGTCAGATCGCCGGTTTTTTGATCGCATTTTCCGTAATCGCAGTGATGATGTGCGTTCTTTTCGGGTCGGTCCGTGTGGGATTGCTTTCAATGGTTCCCAATCTGGCTCCCGTGGTCCTGACGCTGGGTGTCATGGGATGGGCAGGCGTGCCTCTGGATTATGTCAAATTGATGATCGGATGCATATCCATCGGTATTGCTGTGGATGATACGATCCATCTTGTCAATCGATATCAACATGAATTCCGTCGGTGCGGCAATTATGAAAAAGCCCTTTTAAACAGCATGA
Source organism: Pseudomonadota bacterium (assembly GCA_018816735.1). GTDB lineage: Bacteria > Desulfobacterota > Desulfobacteria > Desulfobacterales > JAHIVH01 > JAHIVH01. Next base: position 36,248 of record JAHIVH010000129.1, read on the forward strand.
ATCACGTGGGCAGAGCGATTTTCATCACATCTGTTGTGCTGTTTTCCGGATTTCTTGTTTTTCTGAATTCACTGATGGACAGTCTTGCCCAGTTCGGTGTACTGGTTTCGGCAACTATCATTACGGCGTTTATGGCGGATTTCTTTTTGATGCCGGCCCTGCTTTTAGCGTTAAAACCATTTGGTCCCGAATTTTCAATAGAAGAGTAGGCCATATGGAAATGGCAGCAGCAACACATTTAATCCTTTGAATTGTATGCTTTGAAAATTATTTGCCTTGACAACAACTTATGGTTAACGATAGGTATACATAAAATTTTGACTTCGTTGTGTTGAATAAGCTCATCGAGAAAATCTAAACGTTTTATCATCCACCTTTTCCCGAAACACTTATAAATCCAACCTTATTCAGCCCGATGATTGCCTTGAAATTTGCCATGATTAACAAAAATGAACGTGGTCAGATCATCTTTTGAAGTGTTGTATAAAAATGAAGCGGAACGACCCCAATGATAACACCATATACATTATGAATATTCAGGAGAAATACAGATGATTCTTAAGATAGAAAGAACTTTTTTTTGGACCATGACGCTTATTTTTATGCTGCTGTCCACAGCCACTTCCGCTTTGGGGGATACACAAAACCTGCCTGGAAAAGTTGCTGCTGTGAATGATGCGGTTATCTCGGATCAGGATGTTGCACAAAAGATGATTGAAATCAAAAAGCAGTTTATGCAGCAAGGACGTCCTGCAGATGATCAGATGCTTGCAAGCTTCAAAAACCAGATTATCGATAATCTGATTGAAGAGGAGTTGCTCTTTCAGGAAAGCCGGAAAAAAGATATTAAAATAGACCAAATGATACTGGATAAATCATTGGCAGATATCCAAAGCAAGTTTGCCAATGAAGAAGAGTTTTTAGATGCCTTGAAAAATATGGCGCTTACCAAAGCCGATCTTATATCAAAAATTTTGCGGAATCTGTCAACACAAGAGTTGATCGGGTCTCAGATTGAAGACAAAATTAACATTCCTGAAACGGAAAGCCAGGCATTCTACAATGCCCACCCGGAATATTTCAAAACCCCCGAGCAGGTCAAGGCCAGCCATATCCTGATAAAGCTCGAACCTGAAGCCGATGAAGCTGCACGATCCGCAGCACTTGTAAAAATAAAGGATATTCAGAAACAGCTTAAAAACGGAGCGACCTTTGCCTCTCTTGCCCAAAAATTTTCAGAAGGACCCAGCAACACCAGCGGAGGGGACCTGGGATATTTTGGGAGAGGACAAATGGTCAAACCCTTTGAAGATGCTGTCTTTGCATTGAAATCGGGAGAGACGAGCGACATCGTCGAAACGCAGTTCGGGTTGCATTTGATCCAGTTAACAGATAAAAAACCCGAAGGAACGGTTGATTATAAAGAGGCAAAGGAAAAAATATCCCAGCATTTAAAACAGGAAAGAATGAAACAGGATATCGATACCTATATTCAGGAATTGAAAAAAAATGCAAAGATAGAAAAATTTTAAGCCTTTATTCTATGCAAATGATGACTCTCAAGTCACGTGATTTTAATCAGGTGTTATGACGAGAAGATGTAAAATATATAAATAATCAGAATATGGAGAACTTCATATGGCAGATGGTATTGTTAAATGGTTTAGCCAGGAAAAAGGGTATGGATTTATCGAACAACAAAATGGTCCGGATGTATTTGTCCATCATTCGGGCATCAATGCCTCAGGATTTAAATCCCTGAATGAGGGAGACAGGGTTACATTTGAAATCAACCAGGGTCCAAAAGGGCCAACCGCTGTGAATGTGACCGTTGTGTAACTGCGTTATCTGCCATTAATTTGGGAGATCCCGGAGGCCTATAAGGTGTGGCCGCATGATGTGAAATTGAGTCCAATATCACATATCTGCGGCCGTAACCCTTTCCAGTTCATCAATGGTGGTAAGTCCGCGCAGCACTTTTTTTAAACCATCGTACCTGAGGGTTTCAAAACCACTTTGTTTGGCCTTTTTTTCGATTTCTATGATGGAAACGTTTTTGGCCACCATTGACCGGATTTCTTCCGTCATGATAAAGATTTCATGGATGGCTACCCTGCCTGTATATCCGGTGTGGTTGCAGTCCAGGCATCCTTTGCCTTTATAGAAGGTGACTTTTTTTTGGCCGTTCCAGATGAAATATCGTTCTATTTCGGAAGGATCCGGTTCATACGATTCCTTGCATTTGGGGCATATCTGCCGTACAAGGCGCTGGGCCATTACACCTATTATGGAGGGGGCTACAAGAAAAGGCTCTACCCCGATTTCAACCAGGCGGGTTACTGCCTGAAGGGAATTGTTGGTGTGCATGGTGGCCAGAACAAGGTGACCGGTCAAGGCAGCCTGGGAGGCTATTTTAGCAGTCTCAAGATCACGTATCTCGCCGATCAGTATTACATCAGGGTCCTGCCGGAGAAAAGACCTTAAAATTGATGCAAAGTTGAGTTCAACCCCGGGATTAATCTGTACCTGGTTTACGCCCGGCAATTTGTATTCCACAGGATCTTCAGCGGTCATGATGTTGACTTCCGGCTCGTTCAAATGCTGTAACACGGAAAAAAGGGTCGTTGTCTTACCGGAGCCTGTGGGTCCGGTGACAAAAAATACGCCATTAGGCGTGTCAATGATTTTTTTGAGGATATCGATATTTTTCTGAGAAAGTCCCAGCTGTTCAACAGTGGGTATGTGCTGTTTGCCTGCCTGCCCCAGAATACGCAAGACCATTTTTTCGCCATGAATCGTGGGGATGGAAGAAAACCTGAAATCTATCGATCGATTGGAAAGATCAAGGCTGAATCTGCCGTCCTGAGGCCGTCTTTTTTCCGTAATGTCAAGGCCAGCCATCACTTTCATGCAACTGGCAATGGGTGAAATAAGTTCACTGCTCAGTTTGATTCTGTCGTTCAGAACCCCATCCACCCGGAATCGAATTCTGACCAGTTTTTCCTGTGATTCGATATGAATATCACTGGCTTTCTCCTTGATGCCCAGAAGCATGATTGCCCGGCAGAACTCCACGAGTGCTTTATCGCCGGCCATGGCTTTTAATTCTTCAGGGGTTATTTTGTCCGAACCGGCAAAAGCATTCTCCATAATATTGTTCATTAAGCCGGATATAGCTTCCTTTGACTGATACTGGACTTCAATGCTGTCTTCGATTTCTTCCGGAAAGGAAAAGATCATGCTCACTTTTTTGCCTATGAGACTTTCCGCATCTTTTATCGCGTCCAGGTTCATCGGGTTTGCTGTCGCTATAGTTACGGTTCCCTCGATTTCATAAAGGGGAATCATTTTATGTTTTTTTGCCAAGTCCTGGGGAAGTTTTTTAATGATGGAGGGTTGGAAAAGTGTTTTTGAGAGTTCCACATAAGAAACGCCAATGGAATCGCCCCATAATTTCCCTAAAATATTTTTATCGATACCCCCTTTTTTCTTAAGATGCTTTAAAATTTCATAAGTATCATCACTGTATTCAATCCTCAATTTTTTCACATCATCTTCGGTAAGTATCTTTTTTAAAACAAGAAAGTTCATGAAATTTTGATTTTTCATGATGATTGGTTTCTCCTGTCTGCGTGTTTTTTTTCAAGAAGTTTTTTGATTTCATCCTGCGAAAGAACACCTTTTGTTTTTATGCGCTTATCTCCTTTTTCATCTTCGACAATCTCCTTAAGCATTTTTTCAAGGTCATATCGTTCAGTCATGGGTATTCCTCTTGTTTTTTTTATATTCGGTCCATGTTTGGTTAATCATTTTTTTAATTTCCTGTGAAGGCGTGTCCTTTCTGATGTAACCGGATGCACCCAATTCAATGCACCTGGAAACGGTCTCATAATCGGATACCGATGTGAGCATGATGACAAATGCATCGGGATCAGTCTCCATGATGTCTTTCAAGACGTCATCGCCCGTTTTCCCCGGCATGTTGATGTCAAGAAAAAGGATGTCCGGTTTTTTTTTACGAAACATATGCATAACCTGATTCCCATTTTCCGCCTCGCCCACCACCTGGCCATTCATGGATTCAATGTTCTTTTTCATGAGAACGCGGATATGGCGTTCATCATCAGCCAGGAGCACTTTCAGCTTCCTTTTTTTCTGGCGTGTATCTTCTTCACTTGAAGCGGGATCCGGTTTAGACTCAGCCTCCGGACATTTTTCATCAGAAACAGGATGATATGGCAGGACCAGTGAGAAAAGTGAGCCTTGTCCGGGGCTGCTTTTGACCAGGATATCCCCCTGATGGGCTTCGGCAATTTTTTTGGCAATGGAAAGACCCAGACCGGTACTTTTTTCCCCGCCCGTTGGTTTGACGCTCAAACGCTGAAATTCGCCAAACAGTTTATCCTGCTCTTCTTCGGGAATGCCTGTACCCTGGTCTTTTATATGAAAAAAGAGCTTTTCATTTTCTGTTTTTACGCTAATCATGACTGTTGTGTTTTCAGGGGAATACTTGATGGCATTTCCGATCAGATTATCAATGACCTGGATTATTTTCTGGGTGTCAAGGCTGACCGGACTGAGTTCTTCTATGGAAAATTCGATCTTTATTTTTTTTTTCCGGGAAACGATATGGTAGAGTTTGATCCGCTCTTCAACGAGTTTCCCAAAGGACACCGTCTCCAAAACAAGATCCAGTCGGCCACTTTCAATTGCCGAGACATCCAGGAGGTCATTTACCAGATTCAACATATCCTGGCTTGCCTTGTGAATAATTGAAATCAGGCTTTTCTGCTCCTGGGACAGCGGATCGGTTTCTTCATCCAAAAGCATTTCGCTGAACCCTCTGATGGATACCAGAGGTGTTCTCAGATCATGGGCAGCCATCCCCAGAAAACGGTTTTTCACTTTGTTCAGTTCAAACAGTTTCTTCTCTGATATGGCGTAATTATCAATTATTTTTTTTAACAGCCTGTTTAAGGTTTCCGTATCATTTTCAAAAGCCCTAAAGTTTACAAGCATAATGATCATCTCTGATGGCTTGAGTTCATTTTTTAAAAGTTTTTCAAGATGAATATAAAACGCTTGTTTGCTATTCATTGCTGCGGAACCTTTCAAGAAGGGGGTTAATATTTCCCAGTTCACCATAGGGCCTGTCATCCAGTATCCCGTCAATTCCCACTTTTTTGAGCTTCACCAGTTTGTTGAACATAAAAACGATATCCTCCGTGTTAAAGATGCAGCTTCCATGCTGAGGAGCAATCTTGGTAAACGGAATGGTTGCCATTGTTTCAAGAGCATGAATCAGCGATCTTTCGCAGGGCATCATCATTTTGTGAAACTTGAGTATTTCCCTGACATGGCAATAGTCTTCATTGAGCGGGCATTTGTCGTAGTTCTCACAGATCCTGCATTCTTTTTTAATTTCAAGGAAAAGTTGCCACTTGCTTCCATAACTGCCGAAAAGATCGCTTGAGAACATGACTCCGGATTTCGAATCAAAGGTCACAAAACTACCACCCAAATGCGCATAAGGTGTTGAATAGAAGGCAAGCTTTCTTCCTGATGCAAAGGCAAAGTTGTACCCAAGAGTTTCAACAGACACGATTTTTGAAGACAACGAGTAATGCCTTATAAACATGCTATTTTCTTCCTTTGAAATAATTTTTAAATCATCTCTGTCAATGATGTCTTCATAGTTTGAAACGCTGCCACACAAATCAGGGTCGTAATGCTGATAGATCAAGGCGCAAATTGATTTAGGCGTGATTCCTGTCTGAAGGATTTTCGTCATTACAGTCGGAAAATCCGGACGACTGCCCCCGTCTATCACCACAGCCTCTTCACCGTCGATGATCAGGTAGGGGTTGCAGTGGAGGCCCTCTTGCGTGTCATTAAAGCCCACCCAAAAAACGCCATCAGCAATCTCAACGGCCCTGTCATAGTTTTCTTTGTCTCTGTTAATCATAAAACCCTCATTATTTGAATAGATAGTGTTAATAATACCGAAAAAGGACGACGGTGTTTCTGCCAGTATTCAGATAGCAGGATCTGCTTCTTGATTTAAACGATTCAGTTCAGATTTGGGATTAACTCAACAACGTATTCGTATTTGGGTGCGCAGATAGTGGTTCGATCTGTTTTTTTACATGAAAAAATCTGTAAGATTTTTTCATTTTAATTACAAATATTTAATACAAAACCGGTTTAAGATCAATACAAAATTACAAGTGGGCACGGAAAGATTCGGATGATTAAAAACAGTTGCCAAATGATGACAATATTGAGATAATCCATTCCAATATAAATATCATGTTCGTAATTTCAAATTATGTTTTTTTAGCGAAACCCCGGAAAGAAAACTTCAAACAACACCAAGAGGTCAAATCATGCAAGAAAAGCTATGGCATCAGCATTACGACTATAATGTCCCAACCAGCATGCGTTTTCCACGTATCCCTGCACAAAACCTGCTTCAGTTGGCAGCCAATTTTTATCCTGACAAAGCAGCCATTAATTTTTTCGGCACGGAAATGTCTTTCTGGGATCTTAGAAAAAATGCAATCCGCCTGGCAAATGCCTTGGCGTCTTTGGGGATTAAAAAAGGAGACAGGGTGGGCATTCATCTTCCCAATTTACCCCAATATCCGGTTATGTATTATGCTGTTTTGCACCTGGGGGCCATTGTCGTTAATTTCAATCCGCTATATACGCCGGATGAACTGAAATCACTCGTGAAACAAACCGGCTTAAAAGCCGTGCTGACAATGGATGCCTTTATTCCCAATATAAAGGAAGTGACAAAAGCGGTTGACATTCCGATTCTCATTGCAACATCTCTATTTGATTATAAGGATGGCATGGATTCGAGCACGTCTGAAAGCCTGAAATTGGAATCCGGATGGCATCATTTCTCGCAGCTCATCGAAAATTGCACAAACGATGCGCTGCCCAAGGTCGATATCCTTCCTGAAGACCCGGCCATGATTCAGTTTACAGGGGGGACCACAGGCATCCCCAAAGGCGCAACCTTGACCCATGGCAATGTTATTGCTGCCGCATTTACCGCAGTCACCTGGGGAGCGCCGACTGCTGACCTTACCCCTAGAGAAAAGCGAAATGTCATGCTGGCCCTGCCCTTATTTCATGTATACGCAAATATTGTGGGAATGAACTGGGCCATGCTGAACTGTGCTACAATGATACTCGTGCCCCGGTTTGAAATTGACTCCTTTATGGATTTACTGGCCAATTTTGATTCCATCACCTTTTTTCCTGCGGTTCCCACCATGATCAATGCCATTGTGCACCATAAAAAAGCAAAAGAACTGAACCTGGCAAAAAAAATCAACCTTTTAAACAGTGGCGGTGGGCCGATACCTGTGGAGCTCATTGATGAAGTCAAGAATCTGGGCATAACATACAGCGAAGGGTTCGGCATGAGTGAAACGACGTCTCTTGGCCTTTCAAATCCCAATCTGGGTTTAAAGAAAAATGGCTCAATCGGTATTCCCATTATCGGAATGGACGTTAAGTTGGTTGACACGGCAACCGGGGAGAAGGAAGTGCCGATTGGTGAACCCGGCGAACTCCTTTTAAAGGGGCCTCTTGTGATGAAGGGATACTGGGAGAATCCGGAGAAAACAGCCGAAGAATTGAAAGAAGGATGGCTTTTTTCCGGTGATATCGCGAAAATGGATGAAGATGGATATTTTTATATTGTTGACAGGAAAAAAGATATGGTTATCGCAGGCGGATACAATATCTACCCCAGGGATATTGACGAGGTTCTCTACCAGCACCCTAAAATTCTGGATGCTGTTTCTGTAGGAATCCACGATGCCTACCGGGGGGAAACCATCAAGGCGTATATCGTTTTGAAAAAAGATGAAACTGCCACGGAAAAAGAGATTATTTCCTTCTGCAAGGAAAAGCTTGCGGCATACAAGGTGCCAAAGCTCGTTGAATTCAGGAATGAACTTCCAAAATCGGCTGTTGGCAAAATTCTGAGAAAAGTACTTCGTGAGGAAGAAGCGCAAAAAAAACAGAAGGAAAAAAAATAAAACCACAGAGAGCACAGAAAAAAGAGTCTGACATTTCCATGCTCTGCGTTCTAATTGCCCTTTGGGGTTAGTAAATGAGATGATCCATCATCAGCCAGATTCATTTTCCAGTGATATTAGATTCCTACCTCCTTCAGGCTCATATGTGACTTTACCCTTTTTCCCAATAGGACAATGCGTTTCAAACCGGGATAGCACCTCAGGAGGACCAAACATGAAGGCAAATGCCCGCCTGCCATTTTCAAGACGGCCAGTTACCGTCATGTGATGGGGCAGACCGGATTTTTCATAAACAATTATATAGGATTCGATTTCAAGAATGCCTTCTGCCTGTTCAATCGGATCAGGAAGCGCTGCTTGTTCTATCTGTTCCTGAATGGCACTATCATCCCTGTCATGCCAGGGAAAAGCACCTTTTTCCTTGCCGTAAACTCCCACAGACCATTTGGTGTTAAACCACCCAAGGGCTGTCACCAGAGCCTTTTTCCCCAGCGTCGCTCTTATATAATTGACAACATTTGAAATAGAATGGAGCGAATAATTGTTACCAGGGCCTCCAAAATATGCAAGGCCGCCTGTCAGTGAGATTTCTCTTTTGTCGTCAATACTCACGCCAAGCGCATTCTTTGCGATTTCCACGGCACATGGAAAACAGTTGTAAAAATCAAAGACGTCGATATCATTAATCGACAGACCGGCCTGTTCCAAGGCGAGCTTTCCGGCATTCTCAAGCGCAGGAGAGGTAAATAGTTCTGGCCGTCTGGAGAGGTTCCAGATATTGTTAAAGGAGGCCCCTCCCATGGGATAGACCCATTTTTCAGAAGGTATTCCCAACTCTTCTGCGAATGCCTCACTGGTCATCAGTACAGCGGCAGACTGATCCACATTTAAATTGGCGCTCATCCACAAGGTATAGGGGAACCCTACAAACCGGTTGGGAGCAACGGGCTTTGAAATCTCGTCAGCTGTTCTTTCAGTTCGAAACCAGGCATAAGGATTTCGGGAGGCTACTTTTGACAGCCGGGAACAGATATCACCGATGATTTTTCTATGGGTTTCAATGTCCCGGCCCGATGCATGCCTTAATGCATTTTCAATATAGGCATAGGCATATGGCGGCGCCATGATATCATAGAAAAATTCATGATCGCTGCCGCCTTCTCTTTCTTCGCCATCCAGATATTGAGGGGCTTCGTAAGCCGGCCAGTTCAGGGTGATTTCTCCTTTCTGGGCGCGCCTTGCCGCAAAACCGGCTTCTGCCCCTGTAATAACCGTTACCCGGCTTTTGCCTGCCGTAATATCGTTCGCTGCCTTGTTGATATATAGCTGCGGGGTGTTTCCGCCTACAGGACTGTAGTATTTGTATTTTGGAGATATATTCAGGTTTTTTGCGAGTTCCCCGCATACATCCTTATAAGCATGGGAGAATATGTTAACCACACGAATGGTATCTACATGTTCCAGAAGCTTTTCCATGCCAGAGTCTTTTGCGGCATTTTTCGCCGTGATGGTCATGAGTCCCAACGGGTCGGCAGGAGAGGGCGTATCCTTTGCCTGTGTAAATTGAGAAACGCCAACAATAACGGGTGTATGAACGGCAGTCATGATACAGTTCCTTATATTATCGTAGGGCTCATTCAATCTTGTTTTTAAATGAGCCCTTCCTGTTAAATCACATAACCTGAAATGATTTCTTTCATGATTTCTGTGGTACCGCCTCCGATGGAGAGAATGCGGTTGTCCCTGTAAAGTCTTTCCACAAGGGTTTCTCTCATGAAGCCATACCCGCCGAAAATCTGTACTGCATCATAGGTTGCCTTGTCACTGACCTGACAGGCAAAATTTTTGGCCATGGACACTTCTTTCAACTGGTCGACACCGGCGTTCATTTTTGCGGCAACCCTGTAGGTAAATTCACGGCTGGCTTCCACAAGCGTCGCCATATCAACGAGCTTGTGGCGGGTGACCTGAAATCCATTCAGGCGTTTTCCGAATACTTCCCTGCTTTTGGCGTATTTGATGGATTCTTCAAGCGCAAGCTGTGCGGTCGTATTGGCCATCACACAAAGCATGAGCCGTTCCATCTGAAAATTTTCCATGATGATATAAAACCCTTTGTTCTCCTCGCCAATACGGTTTTCAACAGGCACCCTGCAGTTATCAAAATAGATTTCTGCGGTATCGGACGCCCACCAGCCCATTTTTTTCAGTGCTCTGCCCACTTTGTATCCGGGGGTATCCTTTTCAATAACCAGAAAACTGATGCCATGGGCGCCTTCTCCACCCGTTCTTACAGCACAGGTCAGTTGCTCTGCACGGACACCGGTCGTGATAAATGTTTTACTGCCATTTACAACATAATGATCGCCATCCCTTACAGCTGTCGTCTTGAGGTTGGCCACATCCGAACCGCCAGAAGGTTCTGTGATACCAAGAGCAGACATTCTTTTTCCGGCAAGAACGGGTTTGACAAATTTTTCATGCTGCGTCGGTGTCCCATGAATGACAATAGGGGGAAGGGCGATACCAAAAGAAGCGATACTTGAAACCAGTCCTGTTGATCCGCATCTCACCATTTCTTCATTGAATACAATCGCTGTAAATACATCCCCTCCGGCACCACCCAGATTTTCGGGAATGCCAACACCCAGATATCCGAGATCAGCCATTTTTTCATAAAGTTTCCGTGGGTATTCACCGGCTTCTTCCCATTCTGTGACATTTGGCGTGATTTCTTTTTTTACAAATTCACGAAGTGCTTTCCTGAAAAGTTGATGTTCTTTCCCAAAGTATTCCTGGTAAGTATTTGAAGTGCTTGCGCCAACAGTCATCGTTGTCTCCTTTTGTATAATGGTTTTAAAAAATTTTTAGAACATGCGTTCACCTGGTTGCGGGCCGCCTTCCGGCGGGCCTGCAAAGGCCTGTGCGATCGACATCCATTTTTCAGCGGTTATTCCTTTCGTAATGATGGCGGTATCTTTTATATGTCGTCTTTTCGTCACTACCAGAGAGAAATCAAGTGCATCCCCTTTTACGCTGTTTGCGGCATCGGAAGGACCCCACTCCCAGATGTCTCCTGATGGGCTTGTCAGTTCTACTCTTACAGGGTCCTGAGGGATATCGAGTTTTCTGTTCATGAAGCTCCATCCAAATGTCGTCACACCGATATGGGCAACGTGTTTCAACCGTTCCGTTCCCGGGCGTTTTATTTTCAGGGCATCCACAATGTCCTGGCCATGGGCCCAGGTTTCCATGATTCTGGCGGTGGCCGATGATCTGGCACTCATCGGCGGACCATACCATGGCAATCGGTCTTTGGGATTTTTGAGCCTGAATGCGTCAAGAAGTTTTGATCGTTCATTCCGCCACCATGAAAGCAGTTTCGGAACAGGCAATTTGCCTCCAATCGCATTCACCTTTTTAAACACACTGTCCATGTCAGTAATACCTTCGAGCATTTTTGCCATATGAGCGGCAAAAGCATCCCCATCGGTTGCAGACAATCTTGCTGCTTCGTCATAATAGGCGATATGACTGATTTCATCTTTAATGGTCCAGTCATCCAATGGGGTGACGATTTGCCACTGATCTTCTCTTAGTTCTGATACAATTGCATCCAGTGAATTGTATTCTGCGTCAAGGTCCTTTAAAATCGATTCCATGAAATATGCCTCCGTTTGTTTTGATGAATGATTAGATATTTTTGTATCAGGTCTTTAACGTTCAGTTTGGTTTGCTCTTTTCATTGGAAATCAGGCTGGATACGCCACCAATTGTAAAAGCCACCGCGCTGTCTGCAATGTCCATGAGATTACAGGATGAATCGTCCCAGATCATGTAATGACAGGCAATCTGAGCATAAATTCCCACAATACTGACAGCCATAATTTCTGCTGAACGATCTGACTCGTATTTAAAGCCGATATTGTCACTGAGTTTCAAAAGGGCGTTTTTGATATCCAGGGCCATTTTCATAAATAGTTTTTTTCGCTGATCTTCAACCTCTTCCCCTTGTCCCACGGCCTCGCGGAACAGAATAATCGCTTTTTCCGGATGTTTCAGACAGAAGTCTCTGAAAAAGGAAAGCCCTGCGTTTTTTAATCCGTCCATGGAGTGATCTGCCGCACCGAATGCATCACCTATCATTTTTCTGAATTCATAACCGCTTTTCCGCATGGCCGTGAGAAGCAGATCTTCCTTGTTCCTGAAGTACGAATAGACCGTAGCGGCTGATACTTCCGAAAGATCACCGATCTGTTCCATGCTGGTCTGATGATATCCTTTTTCCGCAAACAGTTTTTCTGCGGCATTTAAAATGCTTTGATAGCGATATTCCTTATCCCGCTGTCGCCTTAAAGCACTTCTCGATGGTTTGATAATGGGTTCTTTCATCGTGATGTATCCTGTTTTACAGCCCTTCCAGTTTTGCGATAATATCGCACATGACTTCACTCGCCCCCCCGCCGATCGAGATCAGCCTGGAATCCCTGTACGCTCTTGAAATATGCATTTCGTTCATAAACCCCATGCCACCATGCATCTGAAGACAACCATCGGCTACTTTATTCATGAGGTCTCCTGCAATCAGTTTCCCCATGGAAATTTCCCTGGACGCATCCTGACCGGCCATTTTCAGTCTCACCACATGATAGGTCAGTTGCTTCAGACATTCGATTTCCGTCACCCATTTTGCGATTCTGTGTCGGAGAACCTGTTTTTTAATGAGGGGTTTTCCAAATACGATTCTTCCCTTTAAATAGTCTACGGTTTCATCGATCATATTTTTTGTGGCCACATAGGCCATTGGCATGCAGGAAAAACGCTCATGTTGAAACTGCATCATTTGATGAATGAACCCTTCGTTCTCCACACCAATCAGGTTTTCTGCAGGGATTTTCATGTTGTCAAAATAAAGTTCGGCCGTATCACTGCTGCGCATGCCCAGTTTGTCCAGTTTTCTGCTTACCTGGAATCCCGGAAGATTGGTGGGAACGACAAAAAGACTAAAGGAGTGGTAGCCTGGTGCGTCGCTGGTTCTTGCAAGAAGCGTTAAAAAGTCAGCCTGGGTGCCATTGGTGATATAGGTTTTTGACCCGTTTAAAACATAGTGATCCCCTTCTTTTTTCGCTGTTGTTTTGAGGGCAGCCACATCTGACCCGGCATCCGGTTCGGTTACGGCGATCGCAGCCACCATGTCCCCCTTTATTGCCGCTGTCAGGTATTTTTCTTTTAAGTATTCGCTGCCGAATTCATCAATGGCAGGTGTGGCCATATTGGTCTGAACGGCAATGGCCATGGGGATACCGCCGCACCTGATATGGGCAATCTCTTCCAGGAAAACCGTTTCATACCAGTAGTCCAGTCCTTCACCACCATACTTTGAGTCATACCGGATCCCTAAAAAACCCAGGTCGCCCATTTTTTTGAACAGGTCATGGAGTGGGGCCACTCCTTTTTCCTCCCATTCATCAATATGAGGATTGATCTCGCGGTTTACGAAATCCCGGACTGCTTTCCGGACCAGCTCATGATCTTTTGTAAAATACATCTCGCTACCCATAATGACCTCCTTAAAATGAGTTATTTAAACCTTTATAATGATGTTAATATGGATTCCGGCATATCTATCACCTTTGCCCGTAAATATTCGCCTAATGTTTTGGCCTGGGGATCACTTCTCATCGATGCGGCTGCCCCTTCACCCAGAACGCCTTTGATGTAAAAATTCAGTGCATTGAGATTGGGCAGTTCATGTCTTTCCATCTTGTACTCTTTCATGTCGGGAAGTAGTCTCTTCAATTGGTCGATGGTGAGAAATTCTTTCAGGAATGAATAGCCTTGGGATGTTTTTGACCATACTCCCAGATTGGCGTTTCCCCCTTTGTCTCCTGAACGTGTGGCAAAAGCACGCCCTAACGGTGCTGATATCATTTGGCCTTTGGGCATAGGCGAACATGGAATTTCGTTGACAGACGGTTTTGGATAATCCGGAATGGGGAGAACAGCATTAACGAGATGTTCAGCGCCTCCAACCATTACTCTCTGGCATATATGTTTTGAAGACACCAAAGCCGGCCAATGCTGAATGGCCGGCATTCCGTTTGTAGGCGGGCTTGTCAGCGTAAAACCGGGGATATTGGCCAGGGCAAGTTCCACAATTTTCGATGAAAACAGCTTGCCTGCTTTTTTCTGGTCCGGGTCCATGACGGTTATTCGCAGATATGAATAGGCATCTTCATTGGTTTCCGGATTGTCTTTTCCCGAGCGGGTCAATTGAATATCGATCGCGGAAAAGGCATTTCTGCCACCAAGTGTTTCAAGGAATGTGTCTTCCACGATTTTTGCCTTTTTCCCGATATCAAGGCCTGTTAATACCACGGTCATGGAATTTCTGTACCCATAGAGATTATTGATGCAGACTTTTGTATGATCGGTGGGCGGTTCGCCCCTGACATTTTCTACCTTTACCCGGTCTTCACCATCCGCCTTCAGCGTGATGGTGTCAAATCTTGCGATGACATCGGGCGTGAGATAGGCAGGATCACGAATTTCATAAAGAAGTTGGGCTGTAACCGTACCCACGGATACCAGGCCGCCGGTATTTTTGTGTTTGGTAATGACAAATGACCCATCCGCATGCATTTCAGCAACAGGAAAGCCCACGTTGTGGAATGATGGTACTTCTTCCAGAAATGAATAATTGCCGCCGGTGGCCTGGGCACCGCATTCAATGATATGGCCTGCTACATAGGCTCCTGCAAGTCTGTCCCAGTCATTTTGTTTCCAGTTGAATTTCCAGGCGCAAGGCCCGGATACAAGCGCTGCATCGGCAATCCTGCCTCCAACGACGATATCTGCGCCAGCTTCCAGCGCTTTTGAGATTCCCCATCCGCCCAGATAGGCATTTGCCGTAATCGGAACCGCATTCGCCTCTTTGAGGCTTTTTCCTTTATCCAGGTGGGTGAAGGGTTCACCGTCTTCCTGAAGTTCATTGATCCTTCCCATCAGATCATCACCTTCGATACAGGCAATAGAAGGCGAAAGTCCCAGTTCCTTAGCCATTTTTTCAAGTGTAGCCGCAAGCCCTTTGGGATTTAATCCGCCCGCATTGGCAATGATTTTTATTTTTTTGTCGAGGCACTCTCCCATGACCTGTTCCATCTGTTTTAAAAAAGTGGCAGCATATCCTTTCTGCGGATCCTGCAATTTTGTCCTGAAAAGAATGGCCATGGTCAGTTCGGCCAGATAATCGCCGGTCAATACATCGATATGCCCCCCTTGAACCATCTCCCTTGCGGCAGTGATTCTGTCTCCAAAAAATCCGCTGCAGTTGGCAATAACGAGTTTTTCTTTGATGTTGCTCATATTATTCTTCCTTCTCAATGTCTACAAGTATATCGCCAGGGGCGACCTTATCTCCTTCTTTTGCATTCACTTTTGTAACGGTGCCGCCAAATGGTGCAGTCAGTGTTGTTTCCATTTTCATGGCAGACAATACAACAAGCTTCTGGCCTTTTTCTATCCGGTCACCCCTATTGACCAGAACGGAGATGACAATAGCAGGCATGGGTGGTGTCACCACATCAGGGATGTTGGCTCCCGATCTTTTCTTGTTTTTCGCGAAACGGTGACTGTCATCGTCTTCGATATAGTAAGGCATTCCGTTTATCACGATAATCTTTTTTCCATTGTCATCAGCCACATAGACGTTAATGCCTTTTCTGCCATTTCCATCATCCAGGTCCATGTGAATATGATGGTCTGAAATACGGGTAACCATTGCCTGAATATCCTTCTCTTCCATTGTCAGAGTAAGCGTATTTCCCTCAGTAATGGCAGCAAGGATTTTTTTTGTTTCATCGTTTTGTTTGAGATTGTATTCCATATATTTCTCCGTGTTGTCGTCGGGCAAAGGAATTGTTCCTATGGCCGGTAAAAGCCTATGGTTTCCCATGGGGTCGGGAAATCGCTGTTTTTCACTGACTGTGGATTCTGCGTGACCGTTTTTGACAGTTCATCTGCAATAAAGGCGATGTAAGCAAGGGCAGTATCCTTCTTGTCGGGCTTCCATGCCGGGAAATGGGTGTCTATAAAGTCTGTTGTGGTGTCTCCCTTTTTAAATGCATCTGAATTCATGATATCGATCAAAAAAGGGATGGGGGTTTTAATTCCAAGAATGACATAATCTTTGAGCGCCTGAATCATTCGCTGGATAGCCAGTTCCCTGTTCTCCGCGTGGACAACGAGTTTTGAAAGGATCGGATCGTATTCAACAGGCACCGTATATCCCGAATAGATACCGCAGTCATTTCTTATTCCGGGGCCTTTGGGTTCCTTCATGAAAAGAATTTTTCCCGGTGACGGGAAAAAGGCGTTTTCCGGGTCTTCTCCGTAAATTCTGCACTCAATGGCATGGCCTTTGGCTGAAATGTCTTTCTGGGAAAGTGTGAGTTTCTCTCCGGCAGCGATCCTGATCTGATGTTTTACAAGGTCTATTCCTGTAATCATCTCTGTTACCGGATGCTCTACCTGAAGTCTGGTGTTCACTTCAAGAAAGTAGAACTGGTTGTTCATATCGAGGAGAAATTCAACCGTACCGGCATTGACGTATCCCGCGGCCTTTGCAGCAGAAACAGCGGCCTTCCCCATTGCTTGCCTTAATTCATCTGACAGGGCAGAAGACGGCGATTCTTCTATGATTTTCTGATACCGCCTCTGGATGGAGCATTCTCTTTCAAGAAGGTGAATCACATGGCCATGGGTGTCTGCAAGAATCTGAATTTCAACGTGGCGGGGTTTTAATAGATACTTTTCAAGATAAATTGACCCGTTCCCAAAGGCCTGACTGGCTTCTCTTTCGGCTGCTTCACAGGCATCTTTCATGTCCGTTTCTTTGAATACGATTCTCATTCCCTTGCCACCACCTCCAGCGGCTGCCTTGATGAGAACGGGATATCCAAGCTCTTCGGCTTTTTTCATTAAAGAGGAGATATCTGTTTCCGGTTCACTCATGCCGGGTGTGACCGGGACATTACTTTTGATCATGATCTGTCTTGCGATGGTTTTGTCTCCCAGGTTTTTGATGACATGGGCCGGCGGACCGATAAATACAATTTTTTTCTTTTCACACAGTGCCGCAAAATCGGCATTCTCCGAAAGAAAACCATAACCCGGGTGAATGGCCTCAGCACCGGTTTCCTTGGCAGCCTTGATGATGGCAGCCATATTCAGGTAGCTTTCCTTTGGGGCTGATTTCCCGATATAAACCGACTGGTCTGAAAAAAGTCTGTGGGCGGCGTTGATGTCTGCATCTGAATGAACAGAAACCGTTGAAATGTCCATTTCACGCAACGTTTTCATGATACGTAAGGCGATTTCACCACGATTTGCGACTAATATTTTTTTAAACATGATGCCCGAATTCCTGTCCATGGGTTTGATTTTACATTCTGAATATACCGTGACCGTATATATCGTCCCGGATGGGTGCGTTTAAGGAGGCAGAAATACTCATCCCCAGAATATCTCTGGTTCTTGCCGGATCGATGATGCCGTCATCCCACATTCGGGCTGTGCTATAGTAGGCATTTCCTTCCTTTTCCGCAGCATTGATGATCGGTTGTTTCAAAAAGTTTACTTCTTCTGCTGTCAGATCCGGTTTGCCCAGTCTCGTATTCTGATCGTTGGTGATTTTAACAAGCACATCTGCTGCCTGAGGACCGCCCATGACGCCTATTTTGGAATTGGGCCACATCCATAAAAAGCGGGGGGAATAGGCCCTGCCGCACATGGCGTAATTGCCTGCACCAAACGACGCACCCACAAGCACCGTAAATTTGGGGACAGATGCAGTGGAAACAGCGTTGACCATTTTATGTCCGTTCTTGGTGATGCCTCCCTGTTCATAGGCTTTGCCGATAATGAATCCGTTTATGTTCTGCAGGAATACCAGTGGTATTTCCTTCTTGTCGCACAACTGAATGAACTGGGTGGCTTTTAATGCGCTTTCGGAAAAGAGAATGCCGTTGTTGGCGAGAATGCCCACCGGATATCCGTGAATATGCGCATAGCCGCAGACCAGTGTCGATCCGTAATGCTCCTTGAATTCGAGAAATCGGCTTCCGTCTACGATTCTCGCGATAACTTCCCTGCAATCATATGGTACGGCAAGATCGCGGCTGACAATTCCATAAATCTCCTTGGGATCATAAAGGGGAGGTTCCGGCTGGATCCTGTTCAGTTTTGTTTTCTCTTTGGCAGGCAGGTTTCGGACGATATTTCTTATTATCCGGATGGCATCTTCGTCATCTTCCGCAATATAATCGGAGACGCCGGATTCGTAACAGTGAACCTGTGCACCGCCAAGCTCGTCAGCCGTGACTTCTTCACCGGTGGCTGCTCTCACCAGAGGCGGCCCGCCCAGAAAAATCGCCCCATGACCTTTTACATGCACAATTTCATCACACATGGCAACCCCGTAAGCACCTCCCGCCGTACATAACCCCATAACCGCCGCAATCTGGGGAATACCCATTTTGGATTTCATGGCCTGGTTGTAGAAGAGCCTGCCGCCCCCATCCAGATCCGGGAAGATTTCAGACTGAAGTGGCAGATAAGCGCCTGCTGAATCGATCAAACTGATATTAGGCAACCGGTTTTCCATGCAGATGGTCTGACAGCGTAACCCTTTTTTGACACTGATCGGATAACCGGCACCGCCCTTTATCGTGGCATCGTTGATAGAGACAAAAACCTCTCTCCCTTCCACAATACCGATACCTGCGATCAGGCCAGCTTTATGCACTTTGCCGTCATACAGGTCCTTGCCGACAAGTGCGCCAATTTCCAGAAAAGGCGTGTTTTTATCTAGCAGGAGGTCCAGTTTTCTTTTGGCAGGGATTTTACCCGATTCTTTCAGCCGGTTTCTGGCTTTTTCAGACCGGTCTTCCATGGCTTTTTTAAGCTCCTTTTCCAGGTCCTGGAGAAGGGTAGTCATAGCTTCTTTGTTTTTAGCGTATTCTTCTGAATTGATATCGACTCGGCTTTCAATAATATCCATGATTCGGTAACCTCTGCTAACAGGAAAAATGGGTTAATATCGATGGAACTTTTTCATTTCTAAATAATATTTATAATAAATACAAATATTTAAAATATTGAAATGTTATATGAATATCATTTAATTGCTAAATCGGATTCAACTAAATGTCAAGCTATTATTTTTTTCAGTTTGTAAAAATAGATAAATGTAATATTTTTAATTATTTATTATGTATAAATCGACATAAAGTATTATCGAATTTATATATATTTAAACATATATTGTGAGTATTATATTCACTTTATCGTTGCATATAGGCCCATCCGGCAGTCTGATATCCCGGGTAGGGATTCGAAAGAAAAACCCTATCCGCTTGTCACAAAGGATTATTGGGGATTCCATGTCGGCTGTGATTTGATCGTTAAGATGAATACGTAAAAAGTTTACAGACTTGAATCAACAAATGGTAATTTTGTGAATTACATCTACATTTTTGTGGATGGTCATACAAAATGAAAAGTTAACAGTTGACATCTTTACTATTCAGTTGTATTAAACCAGTACTTACCATTGATATAGTAACTTCAAACGTATATTTTCGTCGACCACGAAAAATTCACTGCAGTTGCGTCATAAACTCATTTCTATCCGGGAAGCTTCCCTAAAGGAGACACGTTATGATACATATTGCGAATTTCGCATTCAAACACTGGAAATGGATCGTCGGCATAAGTACGGTATTGTCCCTGATAAGCCTTTATTTTATTCTTCAGATCAGGGTAGACAATTCCATCGAAACCCTATCCATAGACAATGACCCTAAACTAGTTCTCCTTCGGCAGGCGGAAAAAACCTTCGGCGGCAACGAGTTTGTGGTCATTTCGTTCAAGGGTCACGATATTTTTTCAACACGGGTTCTTTCCATGATCGAAGCCATTACCACGGATATTGAAAAAATAGAAAATGTGGAATCGGTTTTGAGTCTTACCAATGCGGATATTGCGAAAGATGATGATGAAGGATTTGGGACGAGAGCGCTCATCCCGAAAAACGATCGGATCGAACAATACACGGACACCCTCAAGCAAGAAGTCGTCTCAAACCGGATGTACGAAAAACTGCTCTATTCGACGGACGGAAACGCCACGTCCATCATCGCGTGGATCGTCCCTTTGGGAAATGATGACGCTGCGCGTTGGCGTGTGGTGAACGCGATTAAGGATGTGTTAAGTGCGCATAAGGATGGCCGGCAATTTTTTTTGTTCGGTTTTCCGATCACTTCTGAAATTCTATACAGAATTACGATACAGGATCAGCTCGTCATACCGGTTATTCTCTCCTTACTAATAGGATGTCTCCTGTTCTGGATTTTTCGGGACGTTCGGTTGGTTATTCTTCCTTTCATTGTTCTTGGCATGACCGCGTTATGGGTGATGGGACTTTTTACCATGGAAGGAAACACCCTGGATGTGGTGACGTTTATAATCCCCAGTGTGCTGATGATCGTATGTTTATGTGATGCCGTCCATATTATATCGGAATATAGAGAAACAACCTCGCAGGATGGTGATCGTGTGGAGGTTCTGAAAACCATTATCTCGCGTATCGGAACCCCCATCATGCTGACGAGTCTGACAACGGCTATCGGTTTTTTTTCCCTGGCTACAAGCAACATTAGAAGCATTCGGAATTTTGGTATATATACAGGGCTGGGGGTAATTTTTGCTTTTGGTGTGTCTGTAGCCCTGCTGCCGCTGGTCATGGCCGTGTTGCCATTAAAAAAAAATAGGCAGGAAAAAGATGATCGGACCCTGGCGGCCTTTGAAACGTTCCTTACGCGTCTGGCCGGATGGTTACTTAACCACAAAGTGAGTGTTATGGCATTGGCGCTCGTCGTCATCTCGGTTTGCCTGACCGGTGCGTTGAAACTTGAGCCCAATATGATCATCTTGGGTATGTTGAAAAAAAACGTGGCAAAGGAAGTTACCGAAGCCCAGCAATTTGTTGATGCGGAAATGGCCGGATCGGCTGAATTCGATGTCATGTTTAAAAGTGATCGGTCCGGTGCCATGCTCACGCCTGATAACCTGGAAATGATCGCTCGAATTCAGCGCCGCGTTTCAGAAATGTTCGGCATGCGTAAAAGTTTGTCGATAAACGATTATCTGAAAGAAATGAATCAAGTGCTTAACAACAATGATCCAACGTTTTATCGTATCCCCGATACCCAGGAGGAAATTGATGATTTAATGGAAATCTATTCCCTGGATGGCAAAGATGACGATTTGGAAGAGGTGGTCAGTTATGATCATGATGTGGCAAGACTCAGATTGTTTACATATACTGCGCCGGATTCAAAGACAACACGACAGTGGATTAATCAGGCTGAAACCATTTTGCAGGAGGAATCAAGAGGGACGGATGTGTCCGTGGAAATCACCAGCCGGCCGATTGTTTGGGTGGATATGGTTGAGTCCCTGATTACGGAGATGATGAAAACATTCTCCCTGGCATTCCTCCTCATATTCTGTTTGATGTTCCTCCTTTTTCGTTCGTGGAAACTTGGGGTGATCAGTGCGATTGTGAATGTCATCCCCATCACTGTGACGTTCGGATGCATGGGTTGGTTTCACATTACCTTGAATATGGCCACTGCCGCGATGCCCAGCATCGCCATCGGCATTGCCGTGGATGATACCATTCACTTTATCTGGCGGTTTGAAAAGGAATTCCGCCGTCACCGGACGTATCATGACGCTCTTATCCATACCCTGAAAACCGTCGGAAAACCGATTGTAATTACCTCGATACTCATTTGTACCGGGTTTGCCGTGATGTTTTTTTCCAGGTTGACCATTCTCACTGAGTTCGGCCTGTTGCTGTCCTTGACGGTTGCCGCAGCGCTTGTCGCGGATTTGTTTGTCGCACCGGTATTGATATTGATTTTCAGGCCTTTCAAATTGCAAGCCGAAGAGATGGTCGATGGCCTGGCAATGCCGGAGAAAGGCATGCTGGCGGACTGAGTTAACCCCAGATTGGGAAGGGAAGGGTTTGCCAAATGGGGTCGCCCTTTAATGGGCGACCCCATTACTTGCAACGACTTTTTGTGTTAATTTTTTATTTTGACAATATTTCTTTTATTCCGAAACTTAAACTGTCTGTAACTGTATAAAGGATTCCCATTAAAGCTTTATCATACTTCTCTACATTAAACGGGCCTTTTTTGCCGTCTGTTACTTCGTCAGCAGTTATAAGTTCAGTTTTCATTTTAACAAGAGGCTCATTCTGAGTCAAAAAATCGTATCTCATTTTTTTGTTGCCTTTAAAACCTACTTCCTGTGGCTTTATTTCCGCACTCATAATAACATCAAATTGTTTAAGAATCGGTTTGAAATTTTTATCTTTGTCCACTTTAAACTTAACCTGAACAACAGCTTCAGCACCGACGCTGTGTGTTATCTCACAGATATTGATAAGAAGTTTAATCATCTTCAAAGGATTTGACGGAAAAATACCAAGGTTCGATGCAGAAACAGACTGTGTTTTTTCTACAACGGTTGGCTTATAGAGCCCAGCAGATGCGCCTCTGCCCTCTTTTTCTTCTTCTAAATTAAAATTTGCATATTTTTCGTTTGCCAGAAGATCTTCTCTTGAAACCACTTCGATTCCATTTTTTTCAAATGCTTCCTTTACAGCCTGATAAACAAGATTAGATGTATCCGTATAGAAGTCCTTGCCTAAGTTTAAAGTATTTGTATTTGTTGTTATTCTGCCGGTATATCTTTGACTGTTGGCGCTGCTAGTAACTTCTTTGGAGGTAACATACTCGCCATAACATTCCATAATTACGAGTTTTTTAATACCAAGTTTTTTAAGCTTTTTAAGATTGAGATCAAGTGTTTTTTTTGTAAACTTCTTTAGGTCGCTTGCATCTTCCTGCTTAAAGACATAAGCCCCAGCAAAAGTTGATGATACTGAAAAAGCAAAAACAAAAAGAATAACCAACAGTTTTTTCATTTTTTCCCTCCTGAATTGAATTTAAAAGAATTTGGATTATTTAAAATAAGTTTATATTCAATTTTAACAAGTATATCAATACATTTTTTCTTAAAAAAATAATCGCAACGCCTAAAGAATTAAAGAATAAAAGGGGAGAATTAATAGGGACATCTTCTTCATTATCAAACGATATAGAAAGTATTTTGGGACTGATAAAAAATGGCTTTTTATCGATTCAGACTGAAAATCAGTTAAAAGTTGACTGTAAAAGTAAAAAGCCTCACCCTGTATTCCTGAATGAAGCTGTCTACGTTAGGGTGACTTGGCTGAAGCAATTTTTCAGATTTGGATAGTAGTATATTCAACCTCTTGAAAAAACAGTTGATCTGAAAGCAAATATCGGATACACTTCAAAATCTCTTGGGCAGGTTTTCTGCGTGCCCGATTCACCTTGAGTTTCACGAAATAAGTAAAATAAGTAGCGGGGCAGAATTCGCTAAACTGTCTCAATTATGAAAACCACCGTGAACACAGGATAGCATCAATTGGTCTGAAGAGACGTCGGTGTTTATCCGGAGGAATCAAATTGCTTATGAAAAAATCGAATGGCCTTTCATCACCCGGCGTATCCTGCCAGAATTTAAAAACCATGAATGCATTTTCCGGATATCCGGGTATACTGGCTTTACTCCTATTGCTTTTGATTGCAGAAACAAGGATCGTTTTTGCCGCACAACCCGTATTTGTTGATGCCCATCTGAAGCAAATCACCATTGGACAAAATATTGAGTACTTCGAGGACCGGCAAGGCGATATGCAAATAGAAGATATTGCCGGAAAAGAGCTAGACTGGCAGGAAAATGACAAAGTGTCTCTGGCTTTTGGTTTCACAAAATCTGTCTATTGGTTCCGGTTTACAATCAAGTTCGATGACGGACTCAATGAAAAAATATTTATGGAGCTTGACTATCCGCTTCTGGATGATGTCACGCTGTTTACCCTGCAGTCTTCCGGTGAATATGACATTATTAAAACCGGAGATCATATGCCATTTGATGCCAGGGAGGTGGCTCACCGGTATTTCGTCTTTCCCCTTACCCCAAACAAAGGAGAAACGACTTATTATATGAGGGTCCAGACCCAGAGCAGTCTCCATTTCAAGGCAGTTTTGTGGTCACAGGCCGAGTTCGTTAAGCAGATCAACAGCACTTTTCCGGTATTATGGGTATTTTACGGGATTATGATCGCCATGGCCACTTACAATCTGCTGATCTTTTTTTCTTTAAGAGATATCGGGTTTATAGCTCTGGTATCTTTCATTATCCTGATCAGTCTCGTCCAGTTGGCGTTAAACGGGTTTGCCTTTCAATACCTCTGGCCCAACTCAGTATGGTGGGCCAATATCTGCGTGCCGATATTGCTCTGCCTATCCATGATCGCGGGATTTTTTTCTGTCCGGTTGCTTTTTACAGTCTGGTTGGGCGAAAATCCCCGTGTCAGGATGATGACCTATATCTCAGTGGTTCCCCTGTCCCTTTGTGCGCTGTTTACATTTATAGGACCGTATTCCATCAGCATGAAGATGACCATTTATTTTGCCATTCTGACCATTGTTATCATGATCATCATGATGGTCATGGCATTCAGGTTTGGTGAACGTCAGGCGACACGACTGGCATGGCGGGCTTCTCTGGGAACGTTTAGCGCCATTTTAGGTGGCGGCGCTTATGCGCTTATGGCTTTGGGGGTTCTGCCCGTCAATTTCTTCTCTACATATGGGTTTCAGATTGGCAATGTGCTCATGGTCTTTTTCCTGTCCTTTGCCTTTGCCGACCGGTTTTCCCTGATGAAGGATGCCATGGACACAGGGACCCATATTTATGAAATGCTTAAAGGTTTTACGTCGTCGCATCAAAAAGATGAAGCAGCTCGCGATCTTTCATCAGCCAGCCAGCTTGATGAACTTGATAAGGACTTTACCCGGTTTCTTGACCAGTTCAGAGAAACATTGAAGGATGTAACGGAGAAAACGGATATTATAGACAACTCATCTCACCAGTTAACCGAACTCTCCGTGAAGATGACAAGCGGTATCGAATCCATAGGAGAGAAATCACAAGGCGTGACCACCGTAGCCTTGAGCATGGATGAAACCATGCAGCGTATCGTGGGTACCATGGCGCAAACGATTAATCACACCGACCATGTATCTGAGGCGACTAAAAATATGACCAGCGCGATCACACAAATTGTTAAAAATGCCAACAGCGCAAATGAAATTACAAAAAAGGCTGTGGAACAGGTCGGTGCTGCCAGTGCAAAAATTGAGGAGTTGGGACAATCTGCTCAGGAGATCACCAAGGTTACCAAAATGATTACGGAAATTTCTTCCCAGACCAATCTTTTGGCGCTGAATGCCACCATTGAAGCGGCAAGAGCAGGCGAGTCCGGAAAAGGGTTTGCCGTTGTCGCAAATGAGATCAAGGAACTGGCCAGGCAAACAGCACAAGCCACCGAACAGATCAAGGTGCAGATCGAGGCAAATAACCAGACCACTTCTGATGCAATAGATGAAATTGTAAGGATATCAGAGATCATCAACAACGTGAACCATATCGTTACCATGATCGCCGAGGAAGTTGAAAAGCAATCTCAAACGACTCAGAATATTACTGAAAATATCATTCAGGTTGCCGGTGGCATTTCGTCGGCCAATGATGATGTGGGCCAGGGCTCACAACTGGCAGGCCGGATTTCAAAAGATATTTCAGCGGTCCATCAATCTGTGGGAGAAATGACAGATATCAGCAGTTCGGTAGTTCAAAGCGCTGAATCCCTGGCAAAGCTGTCCAATCATTTGAAACAGATGGTCAGCCAGTTCCGGATTTAGGGGCCTTCGAAAACGCCACTCATCTGAAAACGGTATTTCGCACTACTTTTCGCCCGGTATGCCGGCATCCGGCGCGATCACCTGACCCTTTTTGCTTTTGCGGATAATGTCCGTGACCATCTGCTGGGCTTCGTCCCCGGTCAGCGTGTCTTTGTAACCCGGCATGGCCAATCCGAAGAACTTTCCCTTCAGGATGACCGCCACCATCTTGTCGTCCCGAGTGCCGCGCTGCCATTTTGGATCAGTGAAGTCCTGGCCGCGAAGCTTCTTGCCCGCCACGCTAATAGCTGAGCCGTCCGGCCCGTGGCAACTGACACAGTTCTGCTGATAGAACCCCTTTAGGTCTTTTTTTACAGGTTCATGGGCTGAGGCAGGTGCAATGCAAACAGCAAGCACCAGTGCAAATATCAGTGTGACGCGCTTTGCCTGCTTGTGTGTGCCGGGGCATTCAATATTCGTATTTTCAGGTTGCTTCCTGTGGTGTCGATTGATCGGTCGTTTCATTTTTCTACCCTCCTTGATAAACTACAGATGCAATATCATCATGACACTCCTGCACAATGCATAAAATTTTTCCAGTTAAAATGCAACCCGATAATTTCTCTTGACATGCGATCAAGAGTGAATTATGAAAATGGCTATTGATTTAATCAATTTTATAAATTGATTAAAATAAACCGGTTTATTTTCAACCTGGCAGACCCAATACACCCAACGATCCCAAAGAACCCGAGGAGATGACATGAATAATGAAATAAAGAGATTCGCTGGTTGCGATCTTGGAAAGGCTTCTGCGTCATTCGTCATTCTTGGTATTGATGAGCGCGGGAATTCCACTGTGGAAAGCACGGACTATGAAATTCACGAGGGAAAACCCTTTGACGTATTTTTTAACTGGTATAAAAGAAAAAGAGTATGGGAGTGCCAAGGGCTTGGCGCAACAGGGGTTTATGTGGAAGATTTCATATCTCCGGCTCTTGTCTTCCCAGGCGAAGGATGCCAGGAAGCTGTTTTGGAAAATGATTCGTCTTTCCCTGAAACATTGAATTTGATCAATATTGGTGCTTGCGGATATAGCGCGTTAACCAGAGAACCTGTAAAACAGACGCCAAATGTTTCATCAGATGCCACAAAGCATTCTTTCAACAAGAAATTCCAGACCTGGTTTGTTGAAAATGAGAAGTGTTCATCTGGCACAGGAGAAAATGTTCAGAAAATTGCCGGGCGTTTTGGAATAGGAATTGACGAAGCAGATACCCTGGCAATGCAGGCCTATAATCAAATTCCCATTACGGCCAGGTGCTCGGTATTTGCCAAAAGTGAAATGACACACTACGCAAATCAGGGGAAAGACAAGCGGGAACTTTTTGCCGGCTATTTCAATTCTCTGGCCAGAAATTCTTCGGGCCTGCTCAAATTGAATCGCGTGAAAGGCCCGGTTTATCTTATAGGTGGGTGTGCCCGCATATGCTCATTTGTAAACGCTCTTGAAGAACAGCTTGAAGAAAAAATAATCATTCCGGAGAATTTTCTTGGTTTTGAAGCCCTGGGTGCCGCACTGCTTGCCAGCCAGGACAAAAGCGGCGCTGCCAAAAGTGTATTGCCCGAAAACCCGTCGGAACTCGTAAAAAAACATCAGGCAAAATTCACTGCACTGAAACCGGCTTACCAATGGCGTGATAATGTTGCCATTCTTGACGCGCCCTCTGTGCGTCACAATTGGGAAAAGGTTCCAACCATACTGGGTCTTGATCTGGGATCAACAGGAGCCAAGGCTGTATTGACAGATATAAACACAAAAGCGGCTGTTTTTGATGTCTATGATACGACGCGAGGTAATCCTGTCGATGCGGCCCGGCGTTTGGTGGACGCCATCCTCAGGAAAGGGAATCCTGATATTCGCGCGATTGGTGTTACAGGGTCCGGTCGTGAAGCTGTTGGCATATTGTTACGTGCCGTCTTTCCTGATGCGTGCGATCGTATGATCATTTTAAATGAGATTGTCGCACATGCCACTTCCGCAATGCATCTGGACAGTGACAAGGGAGATGACCTGACGGTTATCGAAATCGGAGGGCAGGATGCCAAATATATCCGGTTAAGTGGCGGTCGTATTGTTGAAAGTGATATGAACAAGGCCTGCAGCGCGGGTACAGGTTCTTTTTTGGCAGAGCAGGCAGCCTGTTATGATATTCTGGATATGGATGAATTTATAGGCATGGCATCTGCTGCGGACTCTCCACCGGATCTGGGAATGATCTGTACGGTTTTTGTCGCGGATTCCGGAGCAGAAGCACTTAAAGAAGGGTTTTCTTTAGGAGATGTTTTTGCCGGTTTTCAGTATTCAATTATTCATAATTATTTGAATCGGGTGATGGGGCAGCGTACGTTCGGCAGGAAAATTTTTTTTCAGGGAAAACCGGCGACCAATCCATCCCTGGCCTGGACGCTTGCAGCGGTTACAGAACGTGAAATAACCGTTCCTCCCAATCCCGGTGCAATGGGTGCCTGGGGTATCGGCATGTGCGCCATCGATTCTTTAAAAAAAATACCTTCTCAACAGATACATATCGGGAAGATACTTGAAGCAGATGTCGTTGGGAGAAGTGAATTTCCCTGTGCGGACAAGGATTGTCAGACGCTTTGCCCGATTGAGCGCACGACAATCATGGTCGGTGAAGCGGCGCACAAGATTCTCTCTGGCGGTGCCTGTTCGAAATATGAAGTTCTGTCCCAGACCTTTCCAAAACTCTCCAAGGACGCACCTGATCCATTCATGGAAAGGGAAAGGCTTTTGTCATCTTACGATGGAGACTGGAAAGGCAAAAGAATCATCGGCATTCCGGAGGTTGGTCCTGTCCAGGGACATTTGCCATGGCTTGTGACCTATATAGGAGAATTGGGATTTCAACCCAAAATATTAAAATCAAATCCAAAAGCTTTGGCAAAAGGAGAAAATCTCTGTAACAGTTATGATTCATGCGGGCCGACCAAGATATGCCATGCGATCTGCGATGCGGATGTGCCGGTGCTTTTTTTTCCCAAAATTATGAATATCTATGACAGAATGGGGCATGGCGGTGAAAGTTGCGTTACAGGGCAATCCATGCCGGAGATGATTGAGCAGAGCATCAAGGCCCGTAAAATGAGTACTATAATGATTCGGCCTGCTATTTCTTTTAAGAACGGCCTTCTTCATGAATCTGGCGAAAGATCACTCGCACGCGCACTCGGTGTTGACCCTGAAAAGAATCGGTGCGCCATAAAAAAAGCAGCCGCAGCACAACTCGATTATGAAACCCATCTGATTCAAATTGGGCGAAAAGCGATTGATTATGCAGAAGCCGGGAACATTCCTGTGGTCGTTCTTTGTGGCGCCCGACATGTGATTCATGATCCTGCAATGAATGGAACCATTCCAAAGATTATTCGTCAGAATGGCGCAATGGCGATTCCCATGGACTGTTATCCCATTTCTGACAGAACACCGCCCATGAAAAAAATATACTGGGGGGAGGCAAAGCGGTATTTGCGAGTGGCCTATTCAGCCCGGAACACCGGAAATACGTTTCCGGTGATGCTGTCATCCTTTGGATGCGGACCGGCTTCGTTTACCGAGCATGTTTTTCAGAACATCCTTAAAGGCTATCCACATACAATTCTGGAAAGTGACGGTCATGGTGGAACAGCCGGATTCGTCACACGAATCCAGGCTTTTCTCCAGTCTGTTCATCAGTACCGCTCGGAAGGACAAGGCACGCAGGCGTTACCTGACGACGGTAACATTCTCTATGCCGTGGATCATGTCGGCGATAGAGCAACGCTCAGAACAGATGTTCACTATATTATCTTCTCAAACAATGTAAACGTGGGGGAGCTGGTCGCAGCTGTCTTCAGATCAAACGGATATGACGCTGTGCCTGCCCCGCCTTTTTCTCATGAAAATTATAACCTCGGCAAAAAGGATTGTTCCGGCAAGGAGTGCTACGCCTATCCGAACATGTGGGGATCATTCCGATCATATCTGGAGGCGAATCCCCCCAAAGGGCTGACGCAGATCGTCACAGTGACGTCAACCATGTGCCGGGTCGGGTTGTTTGCGGTCAAGGATCAAATGGGCCTCGGTTATCTGGGGCTCTCAGACAAGGTAGGTGTGGCCGGATTCAAGGTCGAGGGCAGGCTCAAATTCAGAGGCAAGTTATGGGTTGGTATTGTTGCACTCGATTTGTTAAGACAGCTCTATCTCTATCACATAGCCATAGAGCGTGAGCCTGGAGCCTCATTAACCATTTACAATAAATACGCGGAAAAAGTGCTGCGTTTGATGGAAGAACCGTTTACAAAGGGTTTTGTTAAAACATTTGAAAAACTTGTAAATGATTGGGGCAGACTTCAAAAGATTATCGAGCAGGCTGCTTTGGATTACACGGCAATAAAAGCTTCAAAAAACGGCAGTAAGCCTTTACCCGTTGTTTTTGCCAGCGGGGATCGATTTGTAAGGGGCAATGACTTTATAAATAATAATCTTTTTTTAAAACTCGCTGAAAAAGGCATTCACATTGTCATGGAACCGGTTTCCTATTTTTTTGAATATCTTGCCCGCTATCATCCGCACATTTTCTACCATGACAGGGAAAAGGCAGGAAAACCTGAATTGATGTTTATGGTTCAAACACGAAACAGGCTTTACAGTCTTGTAAAAAAATATCATTCATGGCTTCCGGTGAATGATGTCGTGGAAGTGACAAACCGCTCAAAAGAGTTTATGGATAGATCGACAAACGGACCTATCCCCTATGCCATCGGCAGTGTCATGCATAATTGGGAGACAGGCCATTATGATGGTGTCGTCCTGACATCCTGCTGGGGATGCGACAGTGGCCTTGTCGAAGAGAGCATACTCAAGCATAACAAGGATATCCCATGGTATTTCTTTTATGCAGACGGTACCCATATTGATGAGCGGAAACTGGCTGCCTATGCATTCCGGTTACAGCGAAATGTGGCCCGGAATTCTTCCATACATGCCTCATAGGGGTTTGAATTTTTATGTGAGCGTCAGTCTGCAAGGTGTTGTCTGAAAATAGTCATAAAGTCTTTCAGAATTTCTGAAAACCATTTGTCTTTATGCCAGATCATGCAGATGCCGGTTTCAATCTCCTCAGCCAGTGACAGTTGAACCAGTCTTTTCTGTTTCAGTTCTTCCCGGACGGCGATTTCCGGTATTATCGTCAATCCCATGCCTTTTATAACGCTTTGTTTTATGGCTTCAATGCTGTTCATTTCAATAATGGCCGCAGGGCGGATGTTTTCTAGTGTCAGCATCTGTTCAAACATCATTCTGTATCCACAGTCCGATTTGGGGAGAAGCAGGGGGTGGTCACGCAGTGCTTTGTGGTGAAACGGTTTATTACAGGTCAATGGATGCCGGGGAGAGGTGACGAGAATTAACTGCTCAACTTTTAACATTTCAAAATTCAAGTTGGCGACATCAATAGAATCGGCCAGCAGGAATGCCAGATCCACTGTACCGATGGACAGTTCATGTTCCAGTGAGTAGAGGGCACAGCTCGTTACATCGAAATGAACATCAGGGTACTTAGCGTGAAATTTGCACAGGGCCTCAGGCAAATGATATGTGGCGATTGTCTGGGGCATTCTCAGCGTTAACAGGGTCTTTATTTCTGATTTTCCTGTAATTTCAGCCCGGGCTTCCGCTTCAATCGACAGCAGTTTATGTGTATAACGAAGCATTTTTTCACCGGCTTCTGTGAGAACGACACGTTTTCCGATCCGCTTGAAGAGCGGGGCACCAATTTCATTCTCTAGTGTTTTGATTTGGGAAGAGATGCTGGATTGCGCATAATTTAATACTTTTGCCGCCTGATTGAAGTTCATTAATGTCGCTACAGTACGGAATGTTTTAAGTCGTTGAAAGTCCATGGGGTTCCTTTTTTTATAAATCGAAATTTTCGATAAGTTTATTGAAAATATCCGTTGGACAACAAAATGTATTATCGTTAAAAATTGATTTTAAAGGCCATTTTAAATTCTTCAAGTAAAATCATAAATACAGATAAATGAATAGTATTGAAAAGGTGATGGAAAAATGAATACAACACGGAACAGATACACACGAAGATGCTTTTTAAAAACAGCCGGTGCGGCAGGATTAGGATCATTACTCTCTGCTGCGGATGACATGTCAGATGCATTTGCCGCACCATCGGAAATAATACAGCCGGAAGATACTGTACCCCGGCGTCCTTTTGGAAAAACAGGCGAAAATGTTTCCATTCTGGCGCTTGGGGGATACTTTGATGCGTTAAACAATCAGTCACTTTTAAAACAGGCCATTCTCTCAGGCGTCACCTACTGGGAGTCGTCTTTTTCATGCAAAGGCGGAAAAGAAGGATACGGCGTTTACCTGAAACACAATCCCCAGGACCGTAAAAAAATATTTTTGTCTGCAAAGACGTCCTCAAAAGATCCGGTAAAAATGGGCCAGGAGCTCGATGAAACCCTAAGCGTATTGAATACATCATATATTGATTATTTCGTTATTCACGCTGTTGACAATGCGGAAGATTTGAATGCTGACATCAGAAAATGGGCGGATCAGAAGAAATCCGAAGGAAAAATTAAATTTTTTGGATTCAGCACACACCAGAATATGGAAGATTGCATCATCCGCGCGGCCAAGTTTGGCTGGATTGACGGCATTATGACAACCTATAATTACAGGCTCATGAATACGGATAAAATGAAAATGGCAGTGGATGCCTGTGTAAAAGCCGGTATTGGCCTGAGTGCCATCAAATCACAAGCCGAATTAACCAATCCAAAAGCGACAATAGGATTGGAGAGCCCTACAGCCATGAAACTGACGGCGCAATTCATGAAAAAAGGATTTACCTTGCAGCAGGCAAAACTCAAAGCAATCTGGGAAAATCCGCATATCGCCAGTATTTGTTCCTTGATGCCGAATATGACGATACTGGTATCCAACGTGGCAGCCGCTCTGGATAAGACAAGTTTATCAACCCATGATTTGAACTTGCTGAAGCGGTATTCTGATGAAACATCTTCCTGCTATTGCTCAGGGTGTGCAAATGTTTGTGAAACTGCCATTTCAGGCAAGGTTCCTATAAGCAAAGTGATGCGGTATCTGATGTATTATCATAGTTATGGCGACCGTGACAGGGCGCGTTACCTTTATAATGCCCTCCCGATTCAGATGAGAAAAGATATTGCGAATCTGGATTATTTTGAATCCGAAAAAAAATGTCCACAAAAAATTGCAATTGGAAAATTCATGCGGCAGGCTGCAAAGGAACTGATGTCTTCTTAGGCAGACATAAATCAGAATTTCCATACCCGGGAGCAGTTTTCGCTTAGGGGAGCTTTATCGAAAACACGGTGTATTCGATTGATGAGAAAACAGGTGATTCCGGAATGATTCTGATTCTGATTTCATCCTTGTTGGCTGTGGTTTCAGGTTTAAGTACGATATCGTCTTCAGACCATATCTTCCATTGATTACTTCCTGCATTGTACAGGACGGCAGCCAGCTCCCCATCCACCTCCACACGGGCTCTCTGATCCGGAATGCTTTGATTGAAAAGCCGGCGCAGCAGGATTCCTTTGTTATCCGGGTCGATCTTAACGGTAAACGCATATGGCGCATCATGTTCAACAACGGAAAAATGCTCCCGGTATTCTGAATCCTCAGGGGGTGAATGAAAAATACCTGTTATGGTCAGATAGGATACCCAAAAAATTTCAGGGAAAAATTTCGGCCTTTTTAAAATAACGCCAAGATCCTGACCATTATTCTCTCCTTCAAAAAAACCGGAAAGGTCTTTGGTCGATACAGGATCGTCGCCATAAAAATCATGATTTTGAAGATTATCCCTATCTGTCATATCTATATAATCCGTTTTAAAAAGACTGCTATCATTTACACCGTAATATAAGACCATGCTTCGATAATGACCGGGCACATTATTGAAAGGCCCGTGCTGAATGGAGAAGCGGGCTCTCTTTCGAAAAGGCACCAGATCAGTCAGGTGGAATCTGTACATGGTAATATCCGAGGTATCGCCCAGGGATATGCTTTTTTTTCTATAGGTAGGCGCCCCGTGAAGTGGGCATGAAAATGCGCGGCTGCAGAAATACCAGGAACCGTTAAAATAGGTTTCCGTTGCATCGCCTATGATAAATGGTGTTCTGCAATCGTCTGTGTAGATATGCTCATCCCCTTCAAGGAAGGTTTCGGAAGTATCGCTTACAGAAAGAATTGTACCCACAATATGACCCCGGCCTTTGATATCGGCAAAAAGATAGTCCCGTCCGGGTTCAAGTTCATCGCTTTCATGAAACATAGTCCTAAAGTAACCTGACGACGTGCCCAAACCCGTTATCACAGAGGTGTCCGCCTCTATCACTATTTTTCCAAAGAAAGCGCTTGCCGCCCCCTTGTTACAGAGAGAGATGCGTGCATTTTTTTTAAACGGCATGGGTAACCTGAAGTAAAACATCCCTTCATGATCCTGGCCAATCACCGTGCTTTTCAATCGGGCATTTTTGGAAACCACCCTTCGTTTTTTTGAAAAGCGGTTTTCCACTGCATAAAAGAGAGAGAGAGGGGCATTGATGGAGGGTTGAGACTCATCATCCCAATACGCTTGAATCCAGGTGGATTTTAATATGTCATCATCTTCGGGGATGTTGATCCGGATGCACGTGATGGTCCCGCTTTCATTTTTTACGAAAATATCCTTTGTCGAGGAAGGGGAAACGGTTACATCATCTAATTCTGTTGCAATATCGCCAGACGGTTCCATGGCCGTTTCAGGATCAAAAAACGCTGCATTTTCCTGGGCCATGGCTGCTTCAAGGGGTTGAACTTCGGTACCCAATGGATATGAATGGAACCAGTAATGATAGAAGAAACTTGGTAAGCCACCGCCATCCACCGTTCCTTTCAATCCGTCTGAAAACGGGATCGGAAGATAAGAGGTGTAACCTCCGGTCGATTCCTTGCCAGTGACGGTGAGCGGATAATCAAACGGCGGGTCACCATTCCATTTATCAAGGGCGATGGAAAGTTCAGGACGGGTATTGCCCTCAAAATAAAAATTAACGTTTCCCAGGGCATCTGCGGCCATTCTCTCAAAACAAAACGGAATCAGATTATGATTCGACCACGAATACCATGAGCTGTAGATACAGCCTGGGCCGGAAACATCTATCACAACGACACGGGGCCAGATTTCCGGCCGGATATATTCGGAAATATTGGTAAAGCCATTGTCGTTTCCCCCTTTCCGGTCATGCACGGAAGCCTCCCGGCAAATAATGAGGTCCCGCAATCGTGGCAGCGTTTTTTCAAAATTCAAACTGTTCACCCCGATAATCTCATCAGGCAAGGCCATTTCATTTGCCGATGCTTCAGAGGTGAATGTGTTAACGGTTTGATAAGGAACTATCCAGAAGACAAGCATGGATAATACAATACAAGTTTTAAAATTCAAACATTTCAAAGTCAATTTTTTCATAGCCGTCGCATTCGCCAGCGATTGGCAGGGTGGAATTTAATGCATTTTAAGATACAATATCAAATGCGTTCTGGGCAGATTAAACTGTATCATTGGGCCATTGTCGTTTCAAAACTTGCTAATCCATCAGAACGCCATAAAATATCAGTAATGTCACATTTACTTGTGCGTATCCAGAAAACGCCGGTATTCGACCATCCGTGCAAGCGATTTTACCGCTCTTTCCGGTGTGGGGAAGAACACAGCCTTATGCTTTTTCCCGTCAACCCGGTAAACGGTTTTGTCTTGTTCATCGGTGATGATATTGACGCCATATATCGGTTTTTTGTAGGTTTCCATGAGGTTAACCACATGTTCAATGTAACGTTTTTCAAAATCGGCAATGGCATTCACGACCGCATCGAGAAATTCCTTGGAGTAGGAGCTGTCTGCCTTTCCCACAGATTGGGCCAGGTGACTGCTCATGATTCGCTTTCCCATGATGCCCAGGTTGATGACCGCATCACATCCATCCCATTTCATCAGTTCTTCCAGAACGGTCATGGGAAGGCTGTTGTCATTTTCTCCCACAAGGTCGATGGGATTGGCTTTACTCCAGTATGGCGGTAGAATTTTGTCAATTTTGGCCGTGATTTCAGGGGACAGCTGAGGTAAAGCCAGATTGTAGTATTCACAGAGATCTGCAGTTACAACGCCCCAACCGCCGCCCAACGTCATAACAGCTACCCGGTTTCCTGTGGGAAGCGGGAGGGAAGAAAAAGACGCTGCCAGATCGAGCATTTCAAGGGACTGGTTGACATTGATGATTCCTGCCTGGGTACACATGGCATCAAATACTTTGGTATCGGACGTCAGCGCCCCGGTATGGCTGGATGCGGCAAGATTGCCGGCCTTGCTCCGACCGCCTTTCAAGAGAACGATCGGTTTCTTTTTACTGACTTTTTTGGCGCTTTCAAAAAATCGCCGTCCGTTTTTCACGCTCTCCACGTAGAGCATAACCGTTTCCGTGAGTTCGTCTTCATGAAATGTATCCAGGAAATCTTCAATGGTAAGCATGGCTTCATTTCCCGATCCGCAGAACCCCCGGATACCGATGTCCTGCTGGTAGGCGAAGGCCAGGAGCTGGGTTCCCATGTTTCCGGACTGGGAGACGATGGACGTACTTCCCTTTTTGGGTCTGACATGAACGCCTGTGCAGTAGAGGTTGATATGCGGATTGCATATTCCCATCGTATTTGGACCAAGCATGAGAATACCCGCTTCTTTTGCTTTTTTGACGAGTTCCTTTTCGAGTTTTTTCCCCTCCTCACCGGTTTCGCCAAATCCGGAAGAAATAAGAAGCATATCCTTGATGCCTTTTTTCTGCAACTGGGGAATCAGGTCCATGACTTTGGACGCCGGAATGGTCACGACCACCAGGTCAACTTTTCCGGGAATGTCTTCGATGGATTTGTATGCTTTTTTGTTGATAATGGTTCCCCCTTTGGGGTTAACCAGATAAATTTCACTGTTGTAGTCGCCACTTATTGTATTTGTGGGAAGGGTGTGTCCCCATTTGCCCATGGTGGCTGTGGCACCGATAAAGGCAATCGGTTTGGGATAAAAGAAGAACTTGATGGACTCCGGGCTGACCGGTTCCGGAAAAGACATCTCTCTAGTGGTTTTCCCCTTCACGATCAGTGCATCCACTGCCAGAATATTTCCATCCGGTTGCACCAGAAGGGGATTGATGTCGATTTCAGCGATGTCCGGGGCTGCCATGCTGAGGTCGGAGAGGCCTTTTAGCGTTCGGACGATTGCCTCCATGTTGACCTGTTTCTCACCCCTGAAATTGCCCAGAAGTTTTTGCGAATGGATTTCACCGATCATTCCCGTAATGTCGATATCTGTCAACGGAGCGAGTCTGAATGAAACATCAGAAAGGGCTTCCGTAAAGACACCGCCAAGCCCGAACATGATGACCGGGCCGAACATCTGGTCTCTGAACATGCCTGCCACAAATTCACGTTTACCGGTTAAAAACGGCTGAACCAGGAAACCTTCAAGATCACTGCCTGCCTCCTTTGAAATGGCATCAGCCGCATCTGTAACCGCTTTTTTATTTTCAAGGTTCAGATGAACAAGCCCCCGTTCTGTTTTATGAGTGAGCTTTGCCCCAAGGCCTTTTAATACAACGGGAAAACCGGTTTCTTCCGAAAGACGGACAGCCTCTTCCTTGGTTTTGGCTGTCTTTTCAACGATAACCGGAACACCATAGCCGGAAAGGATTTTTTTGGATTCACTTTCAGACAGGGATTGGCGATTTTCCGGGTTCTTTTTTTTTGTATCTGCCATGTTACACGTCCTTCATTCTTTAAAGTTAATTCGATATATTTCCTTTAAATCCGCCATGATATTTTTCATCAGGAAGGATTTGTTTTTTAACCTGCCACTGCCCGGTTGATGAGGCTTGCCTGAAATCCGGCACCAAATCCGTTGTCGATATTCACCACGGATATGCCTGAGGCACAACTGTTCAGCATACTCAATAATGCCGCCAACCCCCCAAAGCTTGCCCCATACCCGACACTTGTGGGAACACCAATGACCGGACACGATGCCAGGCCCCCGACAACGCTCGCAAGGGCGCCTTCCATGCCTGCCACAGCAATGATGACGTTGGCATTGAACAGGTCCTCACAGGAATAAAGCAGGCGATGGAGACCGGCTACACCTGCATCAAAAATCCGGGTAATCTTGTTGCCAAGTACTTCGGCTGTGACAGCCGCTTCTTCGGCCACAGGTAGATCTGATGTGCCACCGGTCACGATAACGATGCTTCCTTTTTTGTCAACCGGTCTGGGCTTGATGATAATGATTCTTGCCGCATCATGATAGTCGCAGTCGTCAGTAACCGACCGGATACCGTCATACACCTCACGGCTGGCCCGTGTGGCAAGGATATTGTCGTGATGATTTGAGATGACCTTTACAATGCCCTGAATCTGGTCAATGGTTTTTCCCTGACAGAAAATCACTTCAGGAACCCCGGTCCGGATGCTTCGGTGATGGTCGACTTTTGCGTAACCCAGATCTTCAAACGGGAGTTTTTTAAGCTGTTGAAATGCACTCTCTATGTCGATTTGACCGTTTTTAACGTTTTCAAGCAGGGTTTTTAAATGAATGTGATCCATATGGGGGCATCCTTTATCAATACATCACAGGGTTTTGTTCATGCTGCCGGTCTGAAAGCCTTCAATATCCAGAGTAATATAGGTAAATCCAAGCTTTTTGAAATAAAGGATCATGTTTTGCCGGAATGCGTCATCTGAGAAAAAGGCCATGTCACCGGGATCAATTTCCAGCCTTGCAATGGTATCATGGTGTCTGACTCGAAGACAAGGCCTAAAACCCAGGTTTTTCAAAAAGCGTTCTCCCCGGTCTATGGCATCCAGTTTGTCACGGGTGATCGGGTGGCTGTAAGGGATCCGTGTCGCCAGGCAGGCATTTGCCGGTTTGTTCCAGGTGGAGAGTCCCATTTCTTTTGACAAAAACCGGATGTCTTCTTTGGTCATACCGGCATCAACCAGCGGGCTTCTGATGCCAAGCTCAGTTGCAGCCTTTGTGCCGGGTCTGTAATCTGTCCTATCATCGAGATTTGATCCGTCCATGGCCACTGGAATGCGATTTTTTGCCGCATACGCCATGAGCAGGCCGAATTTTTCTTTTTTGCAGTGGTAACAGCGATTTTTGTCGTTTTTAATAAAATCGGGGTTGTCGAATTCGGTTGATTTCAGGATAACATGTTCGATGCCGAAAGCCCTGGTAAATGCTTTGGCATCGTCCAGTTCAGATGGGGACAGGGTCTCTGAGAAAGCTGTTCCCGCTACAACATGATCTTCAAGAACATCTTTTGCCGTCCTCAGAAGAAAGGTACTGTCAACCCCGCCTGAAAATGCCACCAGGACATGTTTCATTTTTGATAGAATATCCTTCAGGATGTCCAGTTTGGCATGGTATGTTTTATCCATAGCCCTCATGTGGCAAAACGGGTGTCATTTATAATGAAACCGGCGTCTGTTTCCAGAACACGCCCGGTTTCAAGCATCAGTGCGATATTTTTTGATATCATTCCGCTTTCAAAGGTTTCCTGTAATCGTTTGTCCGGCATCATATCCTTGTATATGGGCGATTTTTGGACAAGGCCGGGAACGGTTTGAGGGGCGTCCAGAAGATCAAGAATCGCCTGGCTGTGACGTTCAAACCCGTTTAAAAATGTTTCAAACAATCCGGTTGCATTGCCTTTAAAAGGGGATCGGTGTGAGGCGCATACCTGGTTGTAAGGCAGTGCCATGACTTTTTTGATGCTTTCCCTGAAAAGCTTGATGTTACATTCCGGCTGACCGTAAAAGGGGCCAAACCCTGAAAAATCGATGTCCCCTGTAATGAGCGTCTGTGAGTTTTCTTCAAAAAAGCAGTAATGATCGGAAAGATGGCCCGGTGCATGAATGGCCTTCAGCCTGAATGGACCGGATTCAATGATATCCTTGTCCTTGAACCGCATGTCCGGCTCCCGGAAAGGCTTTAATCCCAGTCCGTCACCGATGAGCCTGGCCCAGTAAATGGCTTTTTCTTCCGTCCCCATGAACCGGAACCCCAGTTGATGAAGATCTGTGATTGCAGGCGGTGTTTCTTCGGGCATCCAAATCTGCCTGTCCTTGAATAAATGCCAGTTCAGAATATGATCCGGATGAGAATGGGTGAAGATGACCGTGTCGATCCGTTTGATTTTATCAACGGCAAGAAGCGTATCCTTGTCCAGCCCGGTATCAATTAGAATGGTCTCATTTCCCATGAGAAGAAAACCGTTGCAGAAGGGAAACCGGGATTTGTTGGGGGCGGTCAAGCAGAAAAAATTGTCCGAAAGGGTATAAACTTTATGTTTCAGTTGAGAGAACATGGTGTCCATTTCGTGCGTCTTTTATTTTCAGGCCATTGTCCTTTAATTCAGTTCATATCAATAATCATTCAAACCCCTATATGGGTACCACAGACCTTGTGGCATTGACAATTCAATTTTAAATTCGCCAATGGATTATTTGGTTTTATGGCGCGTCATTTTATTTACTTGTCCTTTTGTTTGATGTATAGTTTAAATCCTTTTTTAAAAAATAGTACACCGATCATTCAAATCAAGATCGCCGAAAATCAGGTTGTGACCAAAAAGTATGGCAACGATGTTTTTAATCTTAAAGAGGAGGAAACAATGAAAAAATCAGGATTGTTGACATTCAGGAAACCCGGGACATGGTTGAACGGGTTTTCAGTACTGCTTCTTTTTTGCTTGCTGACGGTTTTTTTTATCGGCTGCTCGGGAAACGCACTTGAATTTATGGCTGATGACAATTCAAAGGAAGCAAAACTCGAAGAGGCCATGATCGCGCTAAATGACGAAGACT
This sequence comes from Pseudomonadota bacterium, assembly GCA_018816735.1. GTDB lineage: Bacteria > Desulfobacterota > Desulfobacteria > Desulfobacterales > JAHIVH01 > JAHIVH01. Next base: position 77,236 of record JAHIVH010000129.1, read on the forward strand.
TTGATAAAGCTGTATCCATCCTTGAAGACATGGATCCGAATGATCCGGATGTGAAAAAGTATTTAAGCAATGCCTATTCCGGTCAGGCCGGGCTTGATACCTTTTCTTTGATCGAAACAATTCAAGCGATTAACGACTCTCCTTCAGAAGGAAGTATCGACCTGGTGGGTATGATATTGACTGATGACCATTCCGGCATCTTCACCGGAGATGAGATCGACGATAAAATTGCAAAGTTTGACAAAGCAATTGAAGCCATGCTCGGCATCCATTCGGGTACCAGCAAGGCATTTGCCATGGTGAATGCATTGACCGTAGATCTTGTCGATCTTCAGGAAAAACTGGAAGATCCGGATATAGAAAATGATGTCCTGGTTCAGCTTGGCCTTCTGGGATTGAACCATGCCATCCTTTCGATTGCAAAAATTGTTTTAAACGATCTGGAAGTTGCGGGTATTACGGAAATCACCCTGACCGAAGCATGGCTGAAAGCAAAATATCCGGACGCAAGTCATATATCCATTGAGCTTACAGACGAGCAGCAGGCCCTGCTTGATAGTATTACACTTGATTTAAACCTCCTTTCCGCTTCAATTGATGCTCTCCTGGATGTTGTGGGAGATGATAACAATGAGCTTCAGGATGCTTTTGATGAGTTCCTGGGTAAGATAGACAGCAATAATGATCTTATGCTTACTTCTGCCGAGTTCGAAAATTATATTAACAATCTATAGGTATTGGGACATCAAACCTGGGAAAGGAGATCAAACAAAATGACACAACTATTCAAGTATTTCAGGCATGCATGCATCGGGGTTGCAGCTGCCATTTTTATATGGGGATCAGGTGTTGCGACAGCCGTAGAATATCAGAGTATTTACCAGAGTATCCGGCCCCTTGGCATGGGCGGGGCATTCACCGCAGTCGCCGATGACAAGAATGCCCTTTATTATAATCCGGCAGGCCTGTCGCACATTTCTGAATTCAGGGTGGGTATGGATACGGTCTTTGAAATGTCTGAAAGCGGCATTGGTTTGATTTCAGATATTCAGGATACGGATTTTGAGAATGAAGCAGAAGTTTCAACATTTTTACAAGATTATGTGGGTGATGTGCAATATATCCGTTTTTCTCTGGCACCCCAGCTGGGCATGCGGGTCAAGGACGCTGGTGTGATGGTAAGCGGTTTGGCCCAGGCCAAGGTCACTGCGGAAGTATTTAACCCGCCATGGCCCAATCTGCTTGCCGGCATTATTGTCGATGCCGGTGTCATTGGTGGCGCGGGTATGGAACTTGAAGCGGTGGAAGGGCTGCGTGTGGGCGTCGCTGCGAAGTTCATCCGGCGGGAGAATTTATACAAGGTCTATACACCCACGGATATCGTAAACGAAAATTTTGATCCGTTTGAAGAAGACCGGGAAAGTGGATCGGGGTTGTCCCTTGATCTTGGGGTGATTTACCGTCTGCCGTTTGTAGAAAGAATCGATACAGATGTGGCGATCTGTTTTCAGAATTTTCCGGAAATGGATATGGGGGATGCGGTAGGTATTGACTCCCAGATCAACATTGGTATTGCCGTAAACAAGGACATCAATGATTTTCATGTGACCGGCGCCTTTGATATAAGGGATCTGACGAATAATCTGGGGAGTGTCGATGATGTCAATGTCGACGATGACCTGGCCAAGCGAATGTATATGGGCGCCGAGGTCCGGTTCCCCAAAATTCTGGCGTTAAGGGCAGGGCTTCACCAGGGATACATGAGCTTTGGTGCAACAGCGGATTTAACGTTCATCAGCTTTGATTTCGCATCCTATGTTGAAGAAATTGGCGCCTATGCCGGCCAGAGAGACGATCGAAGGTATGTGGCGCAGTTAACCCTGGGATGGTAACGATAAGATAGTTTGATTCGTCCGGGGAGGGAAGGATTCCCCCCGGACGGTTTTTTTTAAAACGTTCTCGCCAGTTCGCTATCAATCATGTAAATACAGATTTCTTTGGCCCCTTGTGTTGAATATCTGTGAGACTCGCAGAGATTTTTCATCAGGTAGGTTACATCATCTTTTATTTTCTGATCGTATGTTTTAAATGCTTCGGTGCCATAATCCTTGATGGCTTTTCTGAAATTCTCGTTATCCAGAAAGGGGTCAAGAACTTTCTCCTTAAGGCTGTATACGTATTTTTCATGAAGGGTCTTGAAAAGTTTTGAGTCTTCAATTTTCATGCTGTTCAGTAAAATATCCTGCGGCAGAGTGCTTGTGGTATATTCCCTTTGCGTGGCCTTCCTGAATGAAAGCAGTTTGGCCTTTGTGTTTTTTGATCCGTAAAGGAGTTGCTCGATATGATCAAAGTAGCTTTCAGTGATTTCAAGCTTTTCTTTGGTATAGGTGCAGACTTCCGTTGTTCCGGGTTCAAAATTTACGGCGAACATATAATTTTTCACGTCTTTTGAAATCTGATCTTCATTGTAATAGTAAAGCGATTCCTTGACTTCCTGGAGAATCGTATAGTTGTAGTTCTTCATAAGAGAATCAAAAAAACCTTCAGGAATCAATTCACACAGGTCTTTCCGGATTTTGGTGAAAAACTGCTTCAGCATGGACATGGTAATCAGCTTGTTTTCTTTGGCATATGTCGAGTAAAATTGATTGAATATTTTGATGGAATCCCGTCCTGAAAGGCCTTGCACACCGTCAAACTCCGCTTCTCCAATGGCTTTTCTCCTCATGGGAGCCGTAAATTTTTTACGGTCTTCCTCGTTAAGCCAATTGGGGATAAACCCTGTATAGATTTCCATTTTGAGAAGCTGGAGATTTTTATCACAATAGAGGTTATACTTATCCGGATCACCAATCCATTCCAGAAAGGCCTCCGACTTCTTTTGAAGACGGGTGGAGATAACGACCCGTGCAAAATTATGGAGCACACGGGGAAGAAAATTCCCGTCAATGTGCTTGCCAAATATGTTTCTATAGATTTCAACTTCCGTGTTGAGATCAAGTACGTAAGGAATTTTAATATATTCGATTCGGTCTGAGAACGATTTGACGTCCTGGATGTTTTTCTTGTCCTCAGGATTCATCAGGGCAAGAAATATGGAGTTGACGTTTTCCTCCACATCTTCAACCTTATGGAGGCCTTCACTGATAATATTGTGAAGATCGATCAACCGTTCGACATTATTGGATTTTACATCCATCAGGGCGTAAATCCCGTTGTTGGTTTTGGCGTATTGTGAAAAAATATACTTTACAATATTGCTGTTTTTAAGAAGTTCATTGATCCGTTTCTGCAGCATGGGGTTTGTAAGGATACTCTGCCTCAATGGCTTGTCACCCGGGTTGAACACGCTGATGCCTTCTCCGAGCCGCCTGTTAAACCTGTATGGCCTTGCATAAAGCATCTGGAAGACTTTTTTTGGGCTTTTAAGAGCCGTGCCAAGCGCCTGATAAAGAGAGCTGCAGATTGTGCAGGGCGTATCCTTGAATACCCACTGGTATTCTTTTTCAGTAAACAGTTTCCACTTGAATTCATCATTTAAAAAAAGATCGTCAAAAAATTCCCGCCTCATGTTTTTGGGTATCATAAGGATGGGATGATCGTGGCTGGGGCAGGGGATTTCGATATATTCTTCGGTAAACAACGGGGAAAATTCGTCTTCAGCATTACTCTCTTTCCTCTCAGCCTTGATGTCGTTAAATTTGGGATGGTAGACATCACTCGAATGGCCGAACACATGGGCCAGTGTCTTGACAAACGACACATCATTGGCAAAATCTCCCAGAACTTTCCGGTCCAGGCGCCAGACAGCCTCATAGCGCATTCCTTTTTCAGAATTGCAGTACTCTTCAAATCGCATGAGAAGATTGTTTAAAAATGTACTTTTCCCGCACCCTGGGGGCCCTTCGAATATATAGATTTTATTCTGCTGAGCGCCGCGCCTCAAGGCTTCAATACGATTGACCAGACGGTTTGCAAAGATTCTGTCTGCAAAGAAGGGGTTATCCGAACCTTCCACAAAAAGTCTTTTACAATTGTAGTTGATATAGTTGATCGATTCCGGATCATCAGGATATTCGTCAGCGCCTGATTCAATATATTCACTGAACATATCATAGAACACCTGGAAAATATTCCTGAATGCCTGGTGCGGATTGTCCATAAGTACTTTTAGGAAGTTCTCAAAAGGGACGAATTCAATCTTTTCCTGGCCGGAAATCTTAATGTCAAGATTCTGGATAGCGCTTGTAATTGTTTCCATAGGATTGTCTTGATCCATATTATAATTTCTTCTTTGTCAGTTTTTTTTTGTCCATGGTATAAAGAACACGTTGCCAGCTTATAATTTGTTCCTGAGCTTCATCCGGTTGCGGCGGGGGGGGTACAGGAATACCCGGAAGCAGGAATGGCGCTGCTGGTCCTGCGGCGGACAAGGTGACTTCGCTTGTCTCAAGGTGAACAGGAGCCCCCAGAAGGTATTCAATACCCATCATGGTATTTGCGATATATTCATTGACCAGAGGCTTCCCTTCAAACAGGTGATTCAGATAAAGGGAGCCGTTTTTACTTTTGGTTTCATCGATTTCGATATATGGCGGATGATACAACACATCGATGATCATTTTCCGGTAGTCGTTCACTTTTTTGCTTTTTACGAAATACTCATAAACCATTCGTTCCTTGTTCAATCGTTTCCCTGCCACGAAAAGTTTGTTTCGGGTCATGAAATCCTGGTCGAGAAATGTATTGATAAACGTGAAGTCACAGAAATTTTCCCTGATATTGAAGATGAATTCTTGCCCTTTCCCCTTGTGTGCATCAAACTCTTGCCGTTCATTGGCGTCTTTTATTTTCTGGAAATCGTAAGAGTATTTTCCCTTATCACCCATTTCTTCCAGAAAATAGAACATTCTCATGCCAAGTGCGTAAGGGTTAAGTCCAACCCTTGGCATGGCCGTCACCCCGGCGTTAACTCTGGCAAAGTCAACTTCATGGCCTTTGATCCTGTCATCGGCCAGAAAGAGTTTCTCATGCCAGTAACTGGCCCATCCTTCATTCATGATTTTGGTCCGTATCTGGGGCTGGAAGAAAATGGACGTGGTCCGGATCACTTCAAGAACCGGTTTCATCCAGCTGTTTTCTTCCTTGTTGATGAATGGCGAATGGTCAATCAGATACTGAAGCACATCTATCTTTTTACTGGACTTTTTATTCAGATATTTATTGAAAAGCGTTTCAAATTCAGGATGTTTTTTTTCAATATCGGAAAAAAACGATTCTTCTGCTGCGTCCCGGAACCGGGATTTGTAGCCATTATATTTTTCAATTTCCTTGATATAATCGCTGATGGAGACTTTTTTTTCAGATTGAAGGAAAACATCAAAATAATAATCGATGCGTTTTTCTTTTTTGGTTTTGTGGGGGTTGCTCAACATGGAGAGTTCGCTATGATAGCCAACAACATTATCGATGCTTCTTGCAAACTCGATCACATAATCGACAAACCGGCCTTTTTCAGAGCGGAGTCTTGCGATCAGACGTTTATCTGAAAGCGCTCTTGCCGTAAAATCATAATCCCAGGTGTGTTTGAAGAAAATATTGTTCTGAAAAAAGTCGATATGGCCGATGACATGATAGAAAATCATGACGTTCAGCCAGTCCGGATTGTTATCATTATAAAATGAGATGGCAGGCCGGGTATTGATGACGGTTTCATAAGGGTTTCCGGGATAGAGTTCGTATTTTCCCTTTTCCTTTAGGACCTCAACATCGTGTACCCAGTAATCATAAAGTGTGGGGATCATGACTTTGGGAGAAAGCTCGATTAAGTCCCTGTTTGTGACGATATACTCCAGCGTTTCATCATCAAAAGACAAACCTGCGTCCAGGGCCCTTATTTTGCACCCTTCCATGATTTTTTTTGTATGCTGATTAATCAGTTCCATAGTTAATTTAACCGACCTGTTTTTTTATGTTTAGAGAAAGCAAGCTGCTTTTTTCATATGCGATTATGTCAAAGGAACCCTTGCGCGTTCATATGAAATCAGTTTTTTGATTCCTTCGATCAATCGGGGTTCATCAGACCCTTTGGGAATCACATCAAGCCTGATATGTTCCGGTTTGTCTTTCAGAAGATTGGATTTTATCAGATATCGCTCCACTTCTGTATTTCCGCTTCTCCCGAAACCATGTTCCGCAATGGTTATGCCAATCCGGTTTGCGTATGACAGCATCTTCTTGATTTCCGGGATTGATTCCTTGCCGTCCGTATCCCAGTCATCCCCATCTGTTCCGTGAAAAACATAAATATTATAATCGGTTACGAGATTCTCCTTTTCGACGATTTCATTGACCAGTTTATAAGCAGATGCCACCTTGGTGCCGCCAGCGACTTTTGAATTATAATATGTATAAAAATCAGGTACTTCTTTGGCATCTGTGTCGTGTAGAATAAATCGGGTTTCAACCTGTTTGTCGTACTGATATAAAAGCCAGCTGTATATCATGACATGCTGGGAGGCAATTAGTTCTGTCGGTTGACCGATCATGGAACCGGAATAATCCCTTAAAAAGAATACGATGGCCTGGGATTCATAATCCTTTTCTCTTGAAAGTATCCTGTAAATTTTATCTCTGGGGGAGATAATGAATTTTGTGGGATCTATGTTGTATATATCTTGCAGGTTTCCTAGTGCGATGTTGGTTTCAACAATCTGTCTCAATGTGGCTTTTTTGTCCAGGAACTGACCAAACCCCCGGTTTTTATCTGTCATGTCATAGGTATACCGGGTAAGCGATCGTTTTTTCCCTTTGTCCTTGAGGTTGGGAAGTTCGAATTTCTCCGTAAGAATTTTTCCCAGGTCATAGGCGCTCGATTCCATCTCGTGGGGGCCGCCTTCGCCTTCTCCGGGACCTGCGCCTGAACCGTCCTGTGGACGCACCGGCTGTTCGCCGATGATTTCACCTTCTTCACCTTCACCGGAACCGCCGGATGCATCTTCTTCATTCTGGGGTTTCAGGGTATTGTCGTGGACGAATTTTTCTTCCACTGTGGTGGGTACAACCACAACCTTGCCCTTATTCCCTTTTCCGGGTTTGACCAGACGTCCCACTCTTATTTTTCTGGGGAAACCGTCTTTTTCTCTTAGCTTGTCTCGTTCCAGAAGTTCATCAAGAGAGCGGAGGCAGGTCGTGTAGGATGCGGTCGAAAGGGTCATGTTCTGGAGAACGGCCAGGTCATTTATTGCATATATATCGTCAATACCTGTATTGGAAGATGCGTGTGTATCTGAAACAACGGGAAGATCGTGTGTGCCTTCATGATCCATTTCAGCAAGGATTCTTTTTTCCCGATCAGGGGTCAACCCTCTTTCTTTAATTTCCTTGTATAATGCTTTCAGTTTTTTATTCATTCAGCCCGCGCTTGTTAATCTATTTTATGTTGTCAGGCATGTCTGCCCTGAAAACGGTTCAGGGCAGAAAAAATAACCTGCCCGATTTGAGCCAATGATGCGGTGAATTATTTTTCATCCTCCTGAGTACAGAAATACTCAATGGTTTTTTGCGCACACGTATTGCAATAATGAAGCTTTTCAAGCATGGTCTTGATCATGCGGTCATATAATTTCTGGTTTTCTTCATTGGTTCGGTTGGCAAGGGCGCCTATCAGGCTGCCTGCACCTGCAATGTCAGATTTCAGCCGGACATCGGTCACGGCTTTTACAAGTTCGAGGTTGTCCATAAAATCATAATCCGGATTCACGGATATTTTCTGTCCGTAAATTTTCCGGATTGACGTTCGGAAGGATTCCCGCTGTTCTTCTGTCTTCAGGCCGAGCTTTTCTTCGACGCTTTTGATATACCGTTCGTCTATTTTAAGGGCTCTCAATTCACCGGACTGGGGATCCTTGTATTTCCACATTTTATCCGGGCCGAGATTCTCCGCATCAATACCGATGATCATGTTCACGTAATTCATCACATCTTTTTTAATGGCAAGGGGTTCATCCATATATGCGTTGAACATTTCGGTCATAATCCGTTCACGGTACAAGCCTCTCGCGGTTTTCAGATCTTCCAGGAATTTTACCCTGTCGTTGGCATCGGTCACATAGTCCAGAATAATCCGTTCGATGGCCTTGAAAATATCATAGGCAAACATGCAATTGCCTTCATTGGTTTCTGAGCTTTCAATAAGAAGCTGGATGGCTCTGCCCAGGTTTCTCTGGCCCAGGCCTTTCTGCCCGAATCGTTTGGTGATATCCGGGTCCTGACTCAGTGTATCGATCACTTCGGAAAGGGTTTTGATACTTTTTTCGCCCGCTACCTCACCAGCAGCCAGCTTCATGGTTTCAATGGGTGTCAGCTTTTCTGAAATCGGCAGACGGGTCAAGGTAACGGCGATGGATGCCGCATAATTCAGGTTTGGATCCTGATGCAGTATTTCCTTGTTAATGGTTGTCCGGGTTTCACTTCCAATGGAATACGCGGTAAGCTCTTTCTGCAGTTTGTAGTTCGTGTTGTGCGACACGTAGCAGATTCGGCACCGGTCCACAATGGGCGCTTCTTCTTTTTCAGCCAGGAAACGGTTGAATTCCGAATTGTTGCTCGTGGCGATGATCAATGTGTCAATCGGCCATTTGAAACCGTCTATTTCAATGGACCGGTTCTGAATGACACCCAGGTAAACCTGCACAAGGTCTTTTTTGTTTTTATAAATTTCATCGCTGAAATGAATACCGCCGCCCGCCACCCTGGCAAGGGCGCCTCTTCTCAGGTCAAAGCGGTAAGGGTTATTTGTATCTGTAATATGGAGAAGCCTTTGAATCGATTCTTCACCCAGAAGGTCTACTGCAGATGAGGTGATTTTATCCTTGGCCGGGTATTTGCCGGTTACGGTGCCGAGACTTTCTGTAAGCGGGACAGGAAGGATTTCTATAAATTTGAACATTTCTGACAAATCACCACCAGTAAATCGCCTGATATCATTCCACATATAACCGCTGCAAGCGCCGAGTGGCCTGTAGTTTTCATAAAGATCTTCGATTTCGTTGTCGGAGAATCCAATGGTTTTTCCAAGAAAAGTCTTTGTTTCGTTCGGATCATCAAAAACATTCATGGCAAGGATCATGGGATCTTCGTAAGTTTGGGATTCGATGGTGCTCAATCTCCCATAAGTTCCCAATTTGTCCATATTCATGAATTTGAACGTGTATTTACGGTTTTCCGGCCTGGAAAGAAATTCCCGGTATTTTGCACAGAGGAAGTCGACAAAAAAGGTTTTACCGTTTCCCGGCTCACCCACAAGCACATAGGCCATTTCCTTTGAAGAACCGCCTTCAGCCGCGTCTTTCACAAAAGAGACAAAGGAGTTGAGTTCGTCATACATACCGATGATATGTTTTTTGCTTGTTCTGAATATACTGAAGTCATAGGTTGTTTTGCCGTTTACAACCACTTTGCTGATGTCATTCTGGAGAATCATTCTTGAAACACCCTGGAAGGCGTTTTCAAACATTCTTTCACCCTGCTGGACGGCGATCATGTGATTTTCAAACGAGCTGTTTTGCTTTTTTGCCATTTCTCCTCCGCATGTTTATCGTGACGTGATGAATTCTCTTGTTTGTGAGCCGGTTATGATTCCTTACTGTACCAGTAACGACGCATATCCGTCAAGAGTTAATGACTATTCTGTTCTGTGGGGTTAATCTGAAACAGTGAACCGTCTTAAGTTCTTCTCTTTTGATGGTTCTGTGGAAATATATCCGATGGCACCTTCTGATTTTTCGATGTAGTCAATCAGTTGGTTTTCGTCAGTGAAAAATTTCGGCAGGTTGCCGTTTCCCACGAAGATTTGATACTTCCAGAAATTGATGAACTGGGCAGGTGTTTTTCTCAAATAGGCCTTTGTGAAATTTTTTTGGAGATCTGCCTGATCGTTTACTGTGAGTGTAATGGCTTTTCCACCTGCCCATTTCTTCTTTTTTCCCATAAAGATATCCTTGATATCGTTTTTTGTCAGTGTGGATTCGAAGATATCCGGGCTGCCGATAAAAACAGGTTCCTGGCATCTGGATTCATTAACGGAAATGCCAAACAACACCCATATAAGCAGTATGGCCATAAATGATTTCAGGTGTGGTTTCCTAACAAGTATCATATGTTTTTTTCAGAAATTATAAGATATCTTTGCCGCGAAAAGATACCAGTATCTGTTGGTTTCAAAATATTCATCCGGTTCAATCTTCACAGTATCGTCAAGCTGGGCGCAACCGTCAAGATAATGACCTTCGAGTTTCAGGGAACAGTTTCTGTTAAAGTCAAACCTGAAGCTTAAACATGAGTCTTTCTGCCATGCAAAATAGTCAGGACGGCCTGCGTTGGTGCCCAGTCCGTTTCCTTTTTTGTCTTCTTCATTGGGATAAAAAACCGAATAATAGGCGCCGAATTTTAGCCAGTCCGTATGCCGGTACGAAAACATGTAATAAAAGCCGACAGAATTGTTTTCGAAGGGCACGGTTATCGGCAGGGTTGTATCCGGAAGAAAAAGAACATCAACCGTGATGTCAAAATCGTGAATGTGCTTAACGTGTTCAAATGAAAAGACCAAATCCTGCCAGCTATATTCAAAACCAAACAGAATTTCCTCAATATATCCATCATAATCAACCGGTATATTGGTAACAGAAATACTTTCGGGATTGATTGTTGGCGCCATATCCGAAAGTGCATCTTCTTTCCGGGACTGCCAGAATATGTCATTTATGGTTTTTCCACCCAGGTTATATCCGAATTTGGCATATTGTCCGATCAGACGAAGTCCGGGCACAGGTGGTTCCCAGTTGAAGATCATATTGATGGCCGTGTCTGATTCGGAATACTCGGAATCCGTATGAAATGCTTTTGCAAGAACCCTTCCAACACCTGATTCTTTGTTTATATCCATGATGCCGCACTGAATGGTATAATTGAATTCACCCAGTATATCCTGAAATTCCGGCATGGTTGGCCGCCAGTTTCCCCGAAATTCAAGACCTTTGGCTGAATTCAGACAATCACGGAAAGATTCCGGGTACACGCCTGATGGCAGAAAAATGGTTGGCCGGATCATATCGAGGTCCCTGGTATCCCCATGCAAACCAAAGGCTACCTTGTTGATACCTGCATGGAAACTCAGCCATTGTCTGTAATAGTAACTCGCACGGGCAAAATTCACAGTAATTTTGTCGTTACCGATATCCCCGAAATCACTGGCAAAAAACTGGATGCCCAGATGGAGGTCATCTGTTATCTGTGTGTTGAAGTTCAGTCCCATTTCGTTGAACTGAAATGTCCCGTTTTCCGAGTTCTGGATAAATTGATTGTGGTCGGTCTGCAAGAACCCCTGGGAGATGAAGCCGTGGATATGAATGTCGTTGTCTACGGCCATGGAAACGCTGCATGAAATAAGGATGATGGTAATAATGAAAACGTATTTTTTCATGGTTTGACACTTATCATAAAATGATATGAAATTCGATTGATTCAGTCGGCAATGATAAATTTTTTAACCTTTTTTTCTTTGGGTGGATCAGATGAGATATATCCGATGGCACCTTCTGATTTTTCGATGTAGTCAATCAATTGGTTTTCGTCAGTGAAAAATTTCGGCAGGTTGCCGTTTCCCACAAAGATCTGATACTTCCAGAAATTGATAAACTGGGCAGGTGTTTTTCGCAAATACGCCTTTGTGAATGTTTTCTCGATGTCTGTCTGGTCATTCACCGTGAGTGTAATGCCTTTTCCGCCCACCCACTTCTTCTTTTTTCCCATAAAGATATCCTTGATATCGTTTTTTGTAAGGGTGGATTCAAAAATATCCGGACTGCCGATAAAAACAGGCCCCTGGGATTTGGCAATTCCTGCAAAGCCAAAGACAAGCCAGATCGCTATTGGAATCATAATTGAATTGAGATGAGGTGTCTTTGTATGCATCATGGCTTTTTTTATATTTTAAGGCGTTTGGCTTTCAAATCGCTTTCAGGTTAAAAGTTAAAGGAAAATTTTGCTGCAAAAAGATACCAGTACCTGTTAATATCATCGTAGCCGGCCTCATCCTGATCGTTCATAAAATTGATCTGCGATGTGCCGTCTATGTAATGTCCCTCGAGCTTCAGGCAACTGTTTCGATTGAAATCAAACCGGACAGACAGGCATGAATCTTTTTCCCATGCAAAACTTCTGGGAAGCCCTTTTTCTGCGTTGATATGATTTCCACGTTTGTCATCTGTATCAGGGTAGAAAACCGTATAGTAGCCTCCCAGTTGAAGCCAGTCTGAAATGCGGTAGGATAACATGTAGTAATACCCCAGAACCGTGTTTTTCCAGGGCTCTGTCTCAGGATTGGGGGGCATCGCGTTTTTAAGGCCGGGATACAGGGTGATATCAAAATCCTGTAGGCTGACCGATCGTTCGAGCGTGACCACCAGGTTTTGCCTGGTATATTCCATGCCACATGTAATGATCTCGAAATCGCCATCAATATCCACCGGTACATTGCCAACAATCAGGTTTTCTTTTAAATAGTCCTTAAGCGCCTGGTCTTCTATGTCCTCAAGGACTTTTGTTTTCTGGCTTGCCCAGAAAGCATCGTCATGGGTTGTGCCACCCAGATTATATCCAAGGAAGGCGTATTGCCCCTGTAATCTCAAACCGGGAATTGGTGTTTCCCAGCACAGGACGAGGTTGGGCGCCTTGTCTGCTGATGAATAGCCGGCGTTAATGTGAAATTCATGTGAAAATCCTTTTCCGATACCGGTATCTTGTGAGATATCGATAATGCCATATTGAAAGCAATATGAAATCACCCCGAGATCGATCAGGTCAGGTCTGTAGCTGCCTTTAAGTTCAATGCCTTTTGCTGAATCCAGGCTGTCCCTGTAAACTTCAGGGTAGACACCCATAGGAAGAAGGATATTTGGCCGAATCATCTCAAGGTCTCGCGTGTCTCCATAAAAACCGGATTTGACTTTACTGATTCCCACATCCAGGATCAGCCATTGTCTGAAGTAATACGATGCCATTCCATAATTGATACTGATTTTATCGTTTCCGGCGTCGCCGAAATCATATGCAAAGAGCTGGATACCCATGTGCAGGTCATCTGTAATCTGGTTACTGAAATTCAGCCCCATTTCGTTGAACTGGAATGTTCCGTCTTTTGTATCTTTGATGAATGGATTTTCAGTTGATTTAAGAAACCCCTGGGTGACAAATCCATGAATATCAATGGCGGTATCCAAAGCGTAAACCATATTATATGAAAGAGTGAGAATCAGTGTTGTGAAAAGGATTTTTTTCATAAAATTCCGTTTAGCACAAAAAAATGACACATGCTATTTTTTTTATTCACATTTAAATAAATCGCAATTCATTGTTGTTTTTTTCGCCAAATGTGTGATAGACCCTTTTAGAAATGTAAAATTTTTGTAAAAGTATAGATTCCTGCCATATCTGGTTTTTAAATTGCATGTCGCCCAGACTTTCTTCGGAAAGGAGGAAACATGAACCTTCATTCAAATATATTGGGAGTGGATATCGGGTCTGTCTCTGTATCACTCGTTGAAATGACGCCGGAAAAAAAGATCATCCGGACCGAATACCTGTTTCATCATGGGAGTATCAGGGAGACACTGAAACAGGCAATTTCCCGATTTCGCCTTCAGGACATCTGCGGCATCGCATCCACATCTTCCACACCGCTGGTCCTGAAAGTCAACCGTCAATATGACAATCGCATTGCTGTCATGAGGGCATGCCGGTTTTTTCATGGGACTGTCAGTGGCATTCTCATCGTCGGTGGAGAAAGATTTGGCCTGATTCAGTTTGATGATGAGGGGAATTATTTAAAATTTAAATCCAACACGTCATGTGCGGCCGGTACCGGCAGTTTTCTTGACCAGCAGGCCGAGCGGCTGGGGCTTGAAAATATCGAAGCCTTAAGCGACATGGCTGATGAAAATATCGACACGGTTCCCCAGATTGCGACCCGCTGTTCGGTGTTTGCCAAGACCGATCTGGTTCATGCCCAGCAGGAAGGGTATTCGCTGAATCAGATCGCAGATGGCCTGTGCAGAGGCCTTGCGAAAAATATCGTTGACACCCTTTTTGGCAGTGGCAGGAAAGAGGGCCTTGTCGTATTCAGTGGCGGGGTCTCCCGTAACACTGCCGTGGTCCGGCACATTCGGTCCATGATCAACCAGGAAATTCAGATAGAAAAGACTTTGTATGGCGCAGCCGGGGCGGCCCTGCATCTTCTTGATGAAATGCTTTTAAAAGACAGGATCAGTGCCAGAGCGGTAGCCGACATCCTTCTTCCGGTAAATGATGTCAAAAAAAATTACTATCCTCCCCTGACACTTCAAAAAAGCATTTACCCGGAATTCACAAGTTTTGAAACATTTAAATATCATCCCGCCGGGCTTGGTCCAAACGAAAATGCCTCGGTCGAAGTGGATATCTATGAGAAGCTGAATAATAAACCCCTGACGTCCTATTTGGGTATTGATGTCGGGTCGACCAGTACCAAAGCAATATTAATGGGGAGAGATAAACATGTACTGGCAGGATTTTATACACGAACCGCAGGGCGGCCTGTGGACGCTATCAGAAATTTATTTGCGGCCATTCATTTCACCATGGAAAAATATCAAAATGAGCTTCATATCCTTGGTGCTGGCACCACCGGGGCCGGCAGAAAGTTCGTGGGAAAGATTATCGGAGCTGACCTTGTCATTGATGAGATAACCGCTCATGCACGGGCAGCGGTTGAGATTGATCCGGCCGTGGATACCATCATTGAAATCGGCGGACAGGACTCCAAATTTACGACGCTTAAAAATGGGCAGGTGGTTTTTTCTGTCATGAATACGGTTTGCGCCACAGGCACGGGGAGCTTTATCGAGGAGCAGGCAAAAAAGCTTTCCTGCCCGCTTTCCGAATATTCCCGGAGAACGGAAAACAGGCCTTCACCAATGGTAAGTGACCGGTGTACGGTTTTCATGGAAAGAGATCTCAATCATTATCTTTCAGAAGGATATGCCAGGGAAGATGTTCTTGCTTCGGTTCTTCATGCGATTGTTGAAAATTATCTTTCAAAGGTTGCTGTGGAGGGAAATATAGGAAATGTCGTGTTTTTTCAAGGGGCAACTGCCAAGAACAAGTCTCTGGTTGCGGCGTTCGAACAGCGGCTTCAAAAGTCCATACAGGTATCCCGTTACTGCCATCTGACAGGTGCGTTGGGCACAGCGCTTTCTCTTTTTGATCAACAGGCTGAAAAGAGCCAGTTTGAAGGTATTGACCTTTATAAAAAAGAAATCCCCATCTCTTCCGAAGTGTGCGGATTATGCACAAATCATTGCAAAATTACCCTGGCTGACAGAGGAGAAAAAAAGGTCGCCTATGGATTTCTCTGTGGCCGGGATTATGACACAGAACGGTTTGTGGACAATAACCGGTCCGGGTTTGATCTGGTCAAAAACAGAAAAACCGTGTGGAACTATAAATCCGGCAGTGAGATTAAATACGAGATGACCATTGGATTACCCGAAGGGGTGTATATGAAAGAAGACCTGGTCTTCTGGAAATACTTTTTTGATAAACTATCCATACCCACCCTGTCAGGAGATGGCATCAAGGATGCGGTAAAAAAGGGAAAGGAAATGGCCGGCGCAGAATTCTGTGCGCCAATGGCGGCTTTTCATGCTCACGTGGCGAATCTCCTTGAACGCACCGATTATGTGTTTTTGCCATACTACCTTGAACGAAAGGTGGAGGAGAAAAACAGGCGGCGGCATTTTTGCTACTACTCACAGTTTGCCCCTGCCTCTATTTCAGCCACAATACCTCCAAACTTACGCTATAAATTGTTAATGCCATTGGTCAGCTATCTTTACAGTTCGTTTCATGACAAGGTTCAACTCTATCGAATGTTTAAATCAATTTTGCCCGGCAAAATCGGATTTTTAGACGTGTCATCTGCCTATGATGCTGCCATTTCCTTCAGAAAAACGTGTGAGCAAAAGCTCAGGAAAATATATCAGCAGGCATCCGGAACAGGAGATTTTCACGTGGTACTGATGGGAAGACCGTACACCGTCCTGTCGCCGGACATGAACAAGCGGATTCCGAATATTTTTGGAAAACTGGGCGTCAAGGCATTTTTTCAGGATATGCTTGCCTATTCGTCGGATCATATCCGGTCCCTTGAACCGCTGCTGGATGAAATCCCCTGGAATTATGCGGCGCGCATTCTGGAATCCGCCCTGGTTGTGGCCAGAAAACAGGGGGCATACCCGGTCCTTGTAACGTCCTTCAAGTGCACACCAGATGCTTTTGTCGTCGATTATTTCAAGAAGATCATGGCATTGTACGACAAACCACATCTGATTCTGCAGCTTGACGACCATGATTCAAGTGTTGGGTATGAAACCCGAATTGAAGCGGCATTACGGTCTTTTAAAAATCATTATCAATTTGATGCACCACTTGAATCTGAAAAGTTTTCTCCTATCGTTATTCATTCCCGGATAAAAACACTTGATAGACGGACCCTGTTGCTGCCAAACTGGGATAACCTCTCCATGCGTCTTGTTCAGGCTGCCTTGATAAAGGAAGGTATCGATGCAAGACTTCTTTCTGAAAGTGCAGATGGTATCCGGAAAAGTCTTCGTCATAATACCGGTCAATGTATTCCGCTTAATATCGTTGCCCAGGAATGCACTGACTATATTGAAAGGCATAACCTTAACCCGGAGGAAACCGCCCTGTGGACCGTGAAGTCTTCCCTTGCATGTAATCTCCCGCTCTTTCCCCTTCATATCAAGAATCTGTTCAGCACATGGGGCAAGGGGATGGAGAAAACCGAAGTTTATGCCGGAGCACTTTCTTTTATGGATATTTCGGTTAAACTTCCTCCAAATATTTATTTTGCCTATATGTTTGGCGGTATGATCCGGAAAATCGGATGTCAGATACGTCCGTATGAGCAGATCAAAGGAGAAACGGACAGAACCATTGAGAAAAGCATCCATATTCTGAGCGATGCATTTCTGGGCCGTCGATCCAAGGAAGATGCCCTTCTGGAGATCTTGAACCGTTTTCAGGTGATTTCCATGCACAACAAAAAAGATTTCAGGCCCAAAGTGGCGATTTTTGGCGATTTGTATGTTCGGGATAACACGGTGATGAATCAGGACCTCATTCACTTTATTGAAGAGAATGGCGGAGAAGTTGTGGCAACACCCTACAGCTCTTACTTAAAAATGATTTGCAAGCCCTATCTGCAGAAATGGTTCCGGGAAGGGCTGTACTTTAATGTGCTTTCCGGAAAGGCATTGATGGTTGCCATGAAACAGCTTGAAAAAACCTATGATAGGTATTTTCAGAAGATTCTCAAAGAACCCGGGATATCTTATGACGAGCCTTTACAAAAAATTTTTAGAGATTTCAATATCAAGGTTGAGAACAACGGAGAATCCATTGAGAACATTCTGAAAGTGTATTATACCCAAAAGCAGTATCCGGATATCTCCCTGTTCGTACAGACCAGCCCGGCATTCTGCTGCCCGTCTCTGGTCACAGAGTCCATGGCTGACGAGATTGAAAGACAGTTTGGCGTTCCCATTGTGTCTGTCACCTATGACGGCACAGGCGGAAATAAAAATGAGGCCATTATTCCGTATCTGCAATATCCAAAGACCCAGTCCGGGAGATGGCAAAACAAGGCGCAGGGGTGATATGCCTGATTTGCGCATATCATGAACTGGAGGATAACTATGACAAAAAGTCAATTTTTTACCTGTTTGATAATTCTTCTATCCATTTGTTATTATTCCCCCCTGCCTTTACGGGCTGACGAAAAAACAGGGTTGTCTGACGGTCAGTCTATTTATGTGCCAGTTTATTCATATATTTACAGTGGCAACCGGGAGCAACCTTTTTTATTGACTGTAACTTTGAGTATACGAAACATTGACCCCAGGCAGCAAATTGAAATCAGCGTGATCGACTATTATGCGACACAAGGGAAGTTATTAAAAAAATATCTGGATAAACCAGTTATTTTAAAACCATTAGAATCATTACGCTATATCATACCAGAAAAAGACAAAAGCGGAGGGTCCGGTGCCAATTTCATTGTTGAATGGAAATCGGGCCACTTTGCTAATCCACCTATTGTTGAATCAATAATGATTGGTACTCAGAATCAGCAAGGTGTTTCTTTTACCTCTCGTGGACGGGAAATTATTAAATAGAAGTACTCTCATAAAAGAGAATATCCATATTGCAGACACCAAAGACAGACAAGGCCTAATGTATTCTTTAATCTGAAATGATAAATCTTCTGACGTCTTTTCCTTCAGGCGGGTCAGTTGAAATAAATCCAATGGCGCCATCCGTGGATTGGATATAGTCAATCAACTCTTTTTCATTGGAAAAAAATTTGGGAAATCTCCCCTGGCCCACAAAGACCATATTCTTCCAGAAGGTGATAAACTGGGCGGGTGTTTTTTGCAAATAGACTGAGGTGAACGATATCTGCACTTCAGGGGTATCATTGACGGTCAGTTTGATGGCATGGCCATTCAGCCATTTTTTTTTCTTTCCCAGATAGATATTTCTTATCTCTTTTTTGGTGAGAGTGGATTCAAAAATGTCCGGACTGCCTATGAGTACAGGATCACCTGATATCGCAGGTTTTGGAAACATCAGGCAGACTCCCAGAAGGAGAAAGAGAAGAAAGGCATTGAAATGGTGTTTGGTGACTATTGTCATGTTTTTATGATTTTCAAAATTTAAAAATTAAACGATAGTTTTGCCGCAAACAAATACCAGTATCTTTGGGTGTCAAAATATCCTTCAGGGTCAAGATTCACAATATAGTCGAGTTGCGTACCCCCATCCATATAATGGGCTTCGAGTTTTAATGAACTATGTCTGTTGAAATCGAATTCCAGGGACAGGCACGAATCCTTCTGCCAGGCAAAATAACTGGGCCGGTCAATAAATACCAGATTGTCTTTTCCTTTTTTATCGTCTTTCAAAGGGTAAGTTACGGCATAGTAAGCCCCCATCTTTAGCCAGTCATAAAATTGGTAGGATGCCGCATAGTAATAGCCCAGACCTTTATTATTCAGTGAATCGGTTTTTTTCAGGATGCTGTCCGAAAGTCTGGCATCTATGGTATAATCGAAGGCCTGGCCGTAAATCGCTTCTTCAAAAGCGATAACGAGATTTTTTCGGGTGTATTCCGCGCCATAGACAATCATTGAAATATCACCGGAAAAATTGATTGGAACGTTTGTGATTACAAGGCTGTCTTCGAGGAATGAGCGGTATGCATCATCTTCTATGCCAAGAAGCATGTCCTCTTTTGTCTGTTTCCAGAATATATCGTCTTTTGTTGTGCCATTTAATTGATATCCTATCTGGACATACTGGCCCTGAATCCGCAATCCAGGCATCGGCGTGTCCCACGTCAGAAGCAGGTTGAAAGACGTGTCTGTGCTGGACGAGAGGGTATCTGTATGGCCTCTTTTTGCCAGGATTCTTTCTATGCCGGACCCTTTGGGAATGTCAATAAAACCGTATTGAAAGCGATAGGAGAGATCACCCATTTCCAGTGCCAGGAGGGATGGATACATGTTTCCATGAATTTCAACACCTTTTGCCGAATTGATACAGTCCCTGTATGCTTCCGGGTAAACACTTGTCGGCAGGAAGACATATGTTCGAAGCATATCAATATCCCGTGTGTCCCCGTAAAATCCAAAAGCACCCCGATTGATACCGGCTTTGATGCATAGCCATTCCCTGAAATAATAGTCAACATTCGCATGGCTGATGGTAATTTCATCGTTTCCAATATCCCCAAAATCACTGGCAAAGAACTGAATGCTCATGAGAAGGGAGTCGGATAATTGGGTATTGAAATTCAATCCCATTTCATTAAACTGAAAAGTGCCGTCCTCTGTATTCTGGATGAAATTGTTGTGGTCGGTCTTTAAAAACCCCTGAGCAACGAATCCATGGATATCCAGCTCGTCATCCATGGCCATTGACAGATTAACTGAAAACAGGACAATGAGAATGCAAACCAGTTTTTTCATACAGTGAACATATCATGAATCTAAATGTCCTGCCATTTGTTTTTTTTCGTCCCGGCTCATTCAGTTAGGGTGATGATTTTTAATTTTTTCCCTTCAGGCGGTTTTTGAGACAAATAGCCGATAGCGCCACTTGTCTTTTCGATGTAGTCCATCATTTCCTCTTCACTTGAAAATGCCTTGGGAAAGCGTCCCTGGCCTACAAATACCAGATGTTTACAGAAGTTCAAAAACTGGGCGGGTGTTTTATTGATATATCTTATCATAAATGTTTCATGAATCGTTGAGTGATACATAACAGTGAGAACGATTTCTTTACCATCCGTCCATTTTCGTTTTTTTTCCAGAAAGATATCCCGGATTTCTTTTTTGGTCAGGGTTGATTCAAAAATGTCGGGATTGCCAATAATAATGACCTCATTTTCGTCAGCTTTTATCTGAACTGAAAATCCGGAAAGGAGAATATACACCACAGCGGACAGAAAGATGAATCTGATTTTTGGCTGAACAGGGTAATGGGAATTCATATGACTTTCGATTAAAGGATCAACTGTACCTTCATTCCGTATATCGTTATTAAACAATGGTGTCGCTTAAAAATTGTATGACAATTTTGCTGCAAACAGATACCAGTAGCGATGTGTTTTTGAGTAATCATCCAACGGTTTGACATAATCGAGCTGGGCTCCACCATCGATGTAATGGCCCTCAATTTTGAAAATACTGTTGGGACTCAAATCAAACCGGGCGGCAATGCATGAATCTTTCTGCCAGGCGAAGTAATCCGGGTTGCCAAGATTGGTTCCGCCGCCCCCTTTTTTGTTGTCTTTGTCAGGATAGTAGACCGTATAATATCCGCCTATTTTCAGCCAGTCTGAAATCTGGTATGAGCCCATGTAGTAATACCCCAGGGTGGGGTTTTCAAATGTATAATCAAAGACACTATCTTCACCTGCGGCCTTGTATTTGATACGGGTCTTGTATTTCATATTAAAGAAAACCTGCTCGGCGGCAAGTGTCAGGCCTCTCCACGTGAATTCAGCACCGATGATATACATGGAAACGTCACCTGAGTAGCTGACCGGCATATCGCCAATAATAACGGCACTGCTGATGGCATTTTTCAGATCCTGGGACAAATCCGGGTATAATTGATCGATCGCCTGAATTTTGATTTCGTCCCAGAATTCATCATCAAAGGTTTTTCCGGAGAGAAACACGCCGTATTCTGAATACTGGCCCTGAAGCCGCAATCCCGGAACAGGGGTTTCCCAGCCCAGAACCAGATTGTATGATGTATCGGAAGTCGATTCCTCAGGGTCTGTATGAAGGGTCATGGCAAGTACATGGCTGACACCGGAATCTTTTGGAATATCCATGATGCCATACTGGATCTTGTAATAGAATTCACCCAGAGGTTCCATGAATTTCAGGGGTTCAGGATATCCGCTGCCATAAATTTCAAAGCCTTTGGCCGAATGTATGGAATCCCTGAATGCTTCGGTATAAACCCCCTGGGGAAGCAGCACAAAGGTCCTCAGCATGTCCATGTCCCGGCTGTCACCATAAAGCCCATAAGAAACCTTGCTCTTGCCCGCTCTGAATGTAAATTGCTGATTGACATAGTAACTTACGCCAGCATGGTTGATGGCGATTCTATCATTTCCCAGTCCACCGAAATCATAGGCAAAGAACTGGAGGCTGAAATCAAGCCCGTCAGAAAGTCTCTTGTTGAAATTGAGACCCATTTCATTGAATTCAAAGGAGCCGTCTTCGGTTTCGGCAATGAAGTCGTTATGATCCGTCTTCAGATATCCCTGAGTGATGAACCCATGAATGTCGATTGCGTCATGATCAGTCGCAAAACCGGCTTCAGTATAAAAAAGGATTATGACAAGAATGAGTATTTTTTTCATCGTTTGCCGGTTTTGGGTTTTGCTCATTTAAAGGGTTTCAGTATCCTGTTAATGATTTGTGGATGATATGATCAATCCTGTCCCCCTGTCAAGAATGCAATTAAAAATTTCATGGAGAATAAGCTATTTACAGGTGATCGTCCCTGGTCAGGATATGATCACCCGTAACATCATATCGCCTTTTTCGCTCCTGGCCGGTTGTTTGCCCATGCCTTTTAAACGGAGAATTTTTCCTGAGGAAATACCCGGAGGAATGCTGATTCTGTATAGCCTTTTATAATATCCCCAGGGGATGTTCACGAGTTTGGTGGTGCCGGAAACCGCTTCGAAAGGTGAGATAACGATTGTGCCGTAAAGATTCGGATCTTCTCCCACGCCGGCTGTTTGAATGACCTGCAGCCGTGGGGTCTTTTTTTTCATCGTGACAGTCCTTAATCTTTCGGTAAAACCGGTATCCGGTATTCTGGGTGTCAGCTTTAAAAGAAGAATCCCGCAAAGAAATCCGCCTATGTGAGCCCACCAGGCAATACCACCGCCCATGGCATCACTTCCTGTAGCATTGATAAATTGCATCAGAAACCAGAATCCCAGGAAAAAGAAAGCTGGTATTTCGATGAACCAGGGAATAATGATGATCGGTATCAGGGTCAGGATTCTGGATCGGGGATAAAGGATTAAATACGCACCCATAACTCCGGCAATGGCACCGCTCGCACCTATGGTGGGCACATTCGCATGGATATTCAGAAACAGGTGGAAAAGGCCGGAACCAATTCCGCAAAGGAGATAGAAGGCCAAGTACCTGATGGAACCGAAATGATCTTCCACATTGTCTCCAAAAATATAAAGGCTCCACATATTCGACAGAAGATGCCAGAAACCGCCATGTAAAAACATATAGGAGACAAGTGAAAACAGTTTCTCCGGCATGGAAAAATGGATCGTGATGGCGGGCACGGAAAATTTTGCAGGCACAATCCCGTAGATATAGATAAACTGACCCAGGTTATCTCCCTGCATGTACTGGAAGATAAAGAAAAGCACATTTAAAAGAATCAGGGTATTATTGACAACCGGATAGTTCCGGGAGGGGATCGTATCTCGAATCGGGATCATTATTGGTCCTTACAAACTCAACCGTTTGAAAATGGTTTCCGGTATGCCCCGGATAATGAGCATGATCCATTTCCAGAACCATCGGGTGTAGATGATGTTCTTTTTTTTCTGAAAAGCCTTATGGATATCCAGGGCCACCTGATCAGGCGTAGCCGTGAGTTTCTCGGGAAGGTCCATGCCGTCGGTCATTTTTGTGTTGATAAAACCGGGAAGCACAGTCACCACATGAACACCCCGTTTGGCGAGCCGGTTTCGAAGTCCGCTTAAATATGTGGATAACGCGCCTTTGGCTGCCCCGTAAATATAATTGCTCTGTCTGCCTCTTAAGCCGGCTACGGAACTTATTCCGATAATGACGCCATGGCCTCTTTTTTCAAAATCTTCGGCGATAACTTCAAGAATACTTAACGCACCGGTGAAATTGGTATCAATGACTTCCCTGGCATGGGAAACATTTTTTTGGGCATCTTCCTGGTTTCCTAAAATACCGAAACAGAGAACCACGATATCGGGTTTTATTTCAAGATTAGTATAAAACAACTGATGGGTGTCATAATCGGTTGCATCGAAAAAAAGAGGTGTTGCTTTAATCTGGTGCCTGATGGCGATATCTGTTGCTTTTTTTTCCAGTAAATCCATGTTTCTTGAGGCAAGGTATACATTTGCCCTCTCTCTTTCCGCAAACAGTCTGGCTGTGGCATAGCCCACATCCGAGTTCGCACCCAGGATCAGTAAGTTCATTATCTATACTCCTATCCGTTTGGACTGCAGTGATTGAAATTTTTGATTCATGCCATAGTGCTGCCGCAGGGCTGAAAACGTATCCCACGCCGGATACCCTTTTTTAAATGTGTCCGGTGACATCCTCACATCTTTTGTCAGATAAATGCGTCCGCCGTAATCGGTTACAATGTCATCCAGATGATCGAGAAAAGCGAACAGTCTCGATTGAATTTTAAAATCAAGGGCCAGGGTATATCCTTCCATGGGGAAGGACAGATAATTGTCATTTTGAGGACCAAACAATTTCAGGACAGCCAGAAACGAGCCCATTCCTGCGGATGAAATTTTATCAAGGATCAGATCAAGGCCTTCAAAACTCGATGCCTTGGGAAGCACCATCTGGTATTGGGTAAATCCTTTTTTCCCGTAGATCCTGTTCCAGTGGCCGATTGCATCCAGGGGATAAAAAAACGTATCCAAAGGCGTCAATCTGTTTTCCGTGTATTGGGGGCTTTTCATGTAATACAGATGATTGAAGCATTTTACGGAAAAAGAGTTAAGACAAAATGAAGGAAGGTCAAGCGGGATGGATACTGTTCTTTTCCGAGGAAGGTCAATCGCCCCTGTTGATGCATTTTCACCGGCCATCAAAACCGATCTTCCTTTGGCCTTTCCTTTTGACAGGCAGTCAATCCAGGCTACGGAATAGGTGGCATCTTCGTGTATCTCGAATTTTTCAAATGCATCCTTGAGGTTGTTGCATCGGACTACGGTTTCCCGGATATAGGCACTTTTTACAGGTTTCAGCTTTATCGCTGCAGTTAAAATGATACCGGTAAGTCCCATGCCGCCTGCTGTCGCCAAAAAAAGGTCCCTGTTTTTTTCTCTGTCGCATCGCACGATCCGGCCATCCGGAAGCATCAGATCAAACCACAGGACACTGTTGCTGAAACAGCCTGCCTTGTGATGGTTTTTCCCATGGACATCGCTTGCAATGGCGCCACCGACGGTCACGAATTTTGTGCCGGGTGTGACAGACAGAAACCAGCCTTTTTTGAGAAAAATCCGGATCAGCTCATCAAGTGTCACGCCGCTCTCACAGATAACGATCCCCTGTTCCGGGTCAAATTGAATGAGTTTGTCATATCGGCGGGTCAGAATCACCTTCTCATTTAACGCGCTGTCACCATAGCTTCTCCCCATGCCATAAGGTATAAACATATTATTTTTTTCAAGATGTGCGGCAAGGGTTTTGACCGTTTCAAAGGAATAGCCTTCTCCCGTTGTTTTTGGATAGCGCCCCCAACTTTCAATATTCATTTTTTCTCCGTCCGCCAGAATATTCACTGCACGTGCGTGATCCATGTCAGAACTGCAGGTAGATGATCAGGTAAAAATTCACAAACCATAACACAATAATCGCCTGAAGAAAAACATCCTTCATGAGGATCAATGTGGGTGACCCGCTTTTTTGTTCCACAAAGGTGATCTGAAGATATCTCAGGATTCCGGCGAGTACCCAGAAGGCTGTTGTATAAAGTGAATGGGTATCATATTTGATCTGTATTTCTGTCGAGACCGTGTAAAGAATGTAGGATACGATAATGACCGATGCCATGATCCCCATTGAGAGAGAAATAAATTCATGATTGTATCCGTCAATATTTTTCCGGGTATTCAGGCCGGTTTCAGAAAGAATCAGATCATCCCTTCGTTTCGCTAATGCCAGAAACAGGGCAATCAGGAATGTCATGATAATGATCCAGTGACTGATGGCCACATTGGCGGCAATGCCGCCGCCGATGACCCGTATGACGAAACCTGTGGCGATGAGAATGATGTCTACAATGGCCACATGTTTCAGAAAAAGAGAATAAAGCACATTCAATCCCAGGTACGCCAAAAGGATCATTACAAATGTTCCGGGAAGGAGTAATATGGAAAAAATGAGCGTGGCGCCGGTTAAAAGAATCATGAATGCCCATGCGGCTTTTAAAGTTAGCTTTCCGCTTGCGATAGGGCGGTTTTTCTTTTCAGGATGATTCCGGTCGGCTTCCACGTCTTTTAAGTCATTTAATGTGTAAATACTGCTTGCTCCCAGGCAGAAGGCAAGGAATGCATATCCGGTCATCAGGGCGGCAGAGGGATCGTGCAACTTGTGACCAAAGAAAAGTGGCAGCCAGACAAAACCGTTTTTCAAATATTGATGGGGTCGGGCGGTTTTTATGAAATCGACAAGGCCAGGCATCGGCTCCCTTTTCTTTTTTTTAACAGGGGGTATCAGGTTTTCAGGGTTTTCAGGGCAGAAAACCGGATGTCACCCTTATCCTGATCGCACGCACACGCCTGTTCGTTCAGGTTTTTGCCACAATTGAAGCATAGTCCCTTGCAGGTTTCACTGCAAAGGGCTTTAAAAGGAATGGAGAGGATGACCTGTTCCTGAACAGCATCCTGAATATTAATCTTTTCTCCTTTAAAGAAGATCAATCCCATTTCTTCAGCAGTAAGCTCTTTTCCTTCTTTACCATATGTGTCCGCATATTCAGGCAGGTTTTTCGTAAAAGTAAATGCGAAATCTGTTTTCACAGGAAAGTCAAAGTCTGTCAAACATCTGCTGCAGGAAAGACCTATTACTGTTTCAATGGTGCCTTCCATTTCGACCAGATCTTTAATGCGGATGGCTTTGAGACTTGTTTTTACCGGGCTGATGGAATTTAACTCGCCGTTTTCCTTCATTTCCACTAAAAGAGGAAACGTTTTCGGGTTTTCCGCCACAGTCAGAAATAGTCCGTTTTCCAGAATCTCTTCCAGATTGATAATCACCGCCAGCTCCTGTTCATATATTCAAGAAAAATTAAGTATTACATTCATTTCAACCTGTCAAGGAATTCACATTGACCCCTGATCAGGTGGATTGCCCGCCATCATGCCTGGTATTCATGGGATGGGGTGTCGTTTGCCATTAATTCCTTGGAAACCAGGTTGACAAGCCCCCAGATCGCATCTGCCGAAAAATAGTTTTCAATGGAATGATCAAAAAGGATCGACAGCCTCGACGGGTATTCATCGTCGGCCTTCCACAGGAGATAGTAAACCGGTACTTTCGGAAGCGGGAAAAACATAAAAGCCATGTCTGCCATATTCATGGGTTTGCCGTCAATCCGTTTACCGGCGTTCATAAATCCCTTCAGGTTATTTCCAAAACGGTCAATAACATGATCTTTTCTGATAGCATGAGGGCCCTGAAAGAAATGGGCATCTTTCAGTTGATTAATGCTGACCATTTTTGTGGAAAAAGGCACGGAAGACGCATTGATGAGGTATATCAGTATCAGAAGTTCTTTCATCGGGGCATCCATTTTAATCAGCCTTTCGGGTGTGATTCGAAAAAGTGTATTTTCTTCTGTGTCAACGAGTATATCCTCATGCAAAAATCTTATCTGAATGCCACGCCCTTTGAAAGGAAGAACAAGGGCGTGCTCACAGAGTTTTTTCAGGTCTTTTTCCCTGACTTTTCCCCAGTATTCAACAGGCACAATAAATTTTTCCGTATTCTGCGGAGGGTCTAAGTCTTTACGCCGTCGTTCCTGCATGGCCAGAAATCCGTTTCCATAAGGATAGGGGCCATTTTTGAAATTTTCACAGGGAAATGCCTCACAGTCACTCATGCAGTACTTAATATGGTTCAGCCGTGCACATTCGAGGATCGGGCAGGCACGACCGAAAAGCTTTATCTGAATGTCCGCTTTTTCCTTGCCTTCCTTGCTCAAGCCATGTCCGCAGGTGGTGCAGACATTTGAATGGTTTAATTTGCATACGTCACAATTGATACCGCAGGCGCCTGTTGCCATATCTGTCCTTTCTTGCAATTCAAAAATCCTGTTTGATGTGTCCTCGTGACTATCAAAAACGGTTTTTTTCCGGCACAAGGAATGATACCTTAATCCATATCATATATAAACAGGCCCGATCAATAGGGATCATTGGCAGGGAATGCGGATATTTTATTTAAATGTTGACTATTTATTATTAATGATTACTATTAAATACGATATTATGCTTTTTGATAAACCCATTATCGCCACGCTGGTTTTTACCTGTATGCTGTCTTGTTCTTTCTCATGTTCTCTCCGTGGATAATAAATGACTGATCGTGGCGAAAACAAAAGGAGGGGGCTATGGATATTAATCAAATAAATACTTCAAATTCAAGTGGTTTGGGTGCATATAGGACTGCCCAGACCGGAAACACCGAAAATACCCGGCAGCAGCCGGCAGCGGGAAATCAACCCGCAGAGACCGCGCCGCCTGCAGACAGTGTCAATATATCTGCAGCCGCAAGGGCCAGGCTGGCAGAAACCCCGGCGCCTGTTGAATCCACCACTTCACAATCACCACCACCTGAACCGGCACCTCAACCTCAGGATATCATGACCTATAATGCGGCAGGTACGATTGCAGGTTGATAATACAAAATGGGTATGGTTTTTTTGAAGAAAATGGCTTATTATTACCTGAAAATATAGAGGAATTTTTTTCGAAAAGGCGGACAGTGTCGAATTTTTTTTCGAAACCGTTTGATATCAATAAGTTAAGCGGAGGTACCCATGAGAATAGATGCGTATTTAAAAGCCATGGGGACACCAGATATCAGCAATAATATTGCCCGTTCCATGAAGGTCGCATCCCAAATACTGAAAAATACGGATACAACATCAGCAAGTGCGTCGGGGGAAAAAAGCGATACTTCCGGCAATGCATTCAATGTCTCCATATCAGAAGAAGGTCGCCGTCTGTCTGAGAGCGAATTCCGTCAGGGCCAGCAGAACGAGGAAGCCCGTTTCTCCAGAGATCAGGAACTGGATGAGGCCAATTTTAAACAGCAACAGGTCCGGGAAGAGACAACATTCAGAAGAGAACAACAGCAAAAATTTGCTGAATTTAAAAGAAGAAATGCCTTAAAAGAAAATTATCAGGTTGCCTGATATATCGCATTGGATTATGCAATGATCCTTTCCGCATTATCAATTCTCACGGCTGTTTTTTAAACAATAGGCCCACTTTTACCCAGAGATATAATAGCAGTTTTCAAATCGGCTTCAGTATGGTAACGACATACCGGTGTATGATGATTTGAAATGATAAAGTTCATGAAAGGGGTAAAAGGAAATGGCCAAACGAATTGGGATTATTTATTGCAAAAAAATTCAGGATTCAAGCTGTGTGGGGTGCGCCAAATGTTACAAGGCCGTGAATGACAAAACATTTGCCTTTGAAGGCGAAGATGATGTGGATGTTGTATTCAAGACGGGTTGCGGTGATTGTCCGGGCCTGGTTTTGCCGAGACTTCAATTGCAGTATCAGGTAATTGGCGAACTTGAGACTGGCGTGGATGAAATTTATTTCGGCACCTGTGTCAAAAAGGCCCATATGCTGATGAACTGTCCGATGAATCTGGAGGGCATCAAAGCAAAGATAGAGGAAGTTTACAGAATTCCGGTTAAAGTCGGCACCCATGAGTATTGATTGAATCATTTATGTGCTGTCTGTCCATGACGTCATCTGGCTTAATTTGTAGTAAAATCCTTTTTTTCTCATCAGATCATCATGGGGTCCGGATTCGATGAACCGGCCATCCTTCAGCACATAAATTTTATCCGCTTTTTTGGCGGTGGCCAGTCTGTGGGCGATGATGATGGCCGTTCTGTCTTTCATAAGACGGGATATGGCGTTCTGGACCAGTTCTTCAGATCCTGAATCAATATAGGATGTGGCTTCATCGAAAATTATCAGATCCGGGTTTCTGGAAATGGCTCTGGCAATTGAAATGAGCTGTCTTTCCCCGCTTGATATGGATGTGCCACCCTCTGAAAGGGGCGTGTCCAGTCCTTTTGGCAGTTTTTGGACAAGTGATGCACAATTGGATACTTCAAGAATTTTGTCATATTCTTCCGAAGAAAGCGTCTGATCGCTTGCAATATTTTCCCGTAAGGATCCGGAAAACAGAAACGGATCCTGAGAGACCAGCGATATTTTTTTTCTCAAATCCTTTACCGGAAACGATTGGATGTCCAGGTCATTGATCAGAATGGCACCCTTTTGCGGATCGTAAAGCCGGATGACAAGATTAATGAGGCTGGTTTTCCCTGTTCCCGTTGGCCCCACAATGGCAATGGTCTCTCCTTTTTTGACCTTGAAAGAGATATGTTTTAAAACCGGTTCTCCGGGGAAATAGGAAAAAGAAACATCATTAAACGACAGTTCCTTTATAACCTCTGGCATGGGGTGACGCTCGTCCGGGATCGGTTCGGGGATATGGTTTTTATTGTCAAATATCTGAAAAATTCTTTCTGCCGAAGCCAGGGCGTTTTGAAGAATATTGAATTTTTCAGCAATATCCCGAATGGGCCTGAAAAACAATTTCATATACGAGATAAATGCCACCAGCGCCCCGAGCGTAATGGCTTTTGACACGACATGTCCGCCGCCATAAAAAATGACCAGGGCAATAGTGACAGAGCCCATCAGCTCTATAATAGGCATAAAAATGGCAAACAGGCGGACCTGCTGCATACCTGCCAGATAATTGTCCCGGTTGAGTTGTTTAAATCGCATGTAATTGTCTTTTTCTTTTAAAAAGAGCTGGAGGACCTGCATCCCATGAATGGTTTCTGAAAAACGGGTATTGATTTCAGCGAGCTTGATCCGTAACACCCTGAAAATATCTCTGGCTATATCTGCAAATTTATATGCGGTGAAAAGGACGACAGGAAGTGCCAAAAAAGAGATAACGGCAAGCTCTGCATTTATTGAAAAAAGGACGGTTGTAATACCGATCAGGAGAAACAGATCCTTGAATACAAATGTAATGATGGAAGTAAACATTTCATGAAGGTTCTGAATGTCGTTGGTTGTTCGGGTAACGAGTCTTCCCACAGGATTTTTAGTATAATAGGACATGGACAGATGCTGCATATGCTGGTAGAGGCTCATCCTCAGATCATGCATGATCATCTGGCCGGTGTATTCCATCAGGACTGTCTGGATAAAATTTAGAAAAAAATTCAGAATGACGATACCCAGAAGAATACCTGCCATGATCGTCATGCCGTCTATATCTTTTTTCCTGAGAATGGCGAGGTCATCCCCAGAAAGCATGCCAAGTTTTCGAAAGGGGATGTTTACAGATTCATCATCAACCATGAAGAGATCCGGGTATTTTTCTGCAATCCGCATGACCCCATCCTGATCGGAACGACCATGGAAAATACGTTCTGTCTCATCTTTGTTTTTTTGATTATTTTTAAAAATGAAAGACGTTTTTCCAGGGACGATGTATCTGTCGATGGCTATTTTTGTAATATAGGGCAACGACAGTTCAAGAATGGTAATCATGGTGATCATCAGGATCGCCGTGAAAAAGAAAAACCGGTATTTGCCGATAAAGGGGAGAATGCGCTTCAGCAGTTTCAGGTCATATTTTTTTGCAAGTGCATCTTCGCTGTAATGGTCTGCCATCTGGTTCATGTCAACTAACAAACCCGATATACCAAAAGAACAGGGGCTTTCCGAAAATCAAAAGCCTCTGCTCTGGTATAATTAATGATTGTATGTTTCAGGGGATTCTGGCTGGATAATCATCTGTCTCTGTTAAAAGAGCCTCTTCCAGGTTTTTTCCCGCCGCCGCCACCGCCGCCGTATCCGCCGCCACCACCGCCGCCGTATCCGCCACCTCTGCTACCGCCGCCGCCACCACCACTTCTCCTCTGATTACTTCTACCGCCGCCGCCGCCACTTCCTCCGCGACTGTCAGTCTTGGGACGAGCTTCATTTACGGTAATTGTTTTACCCCCAAGTTCTTTGCCATTTAGGCTATCGATAGCAGCCTGGCCCTCAGACCGTGTTGAAAATTCGACAAAACCAAATCCTTTTGACCGGCCACTCATTCTATCTTTGATAATAACAATGGATTCTATCTGACCGTATTCTTCAAAAGCTGCTTTTAATTCTTCTTCTGTTGTTTCATAGGATAAATTCCCTGCATAAATCTTCATTCGAGTCTCCTTTTTTAATTATAGCCTATTTGATTTAAAAACTTTTACTGCCTACTCATTCCTAATTGTGATATATCAACCGCCGTTTTTCTTTTCATGATTTCTGCCGGATAAAATGAATGGGGCTATCATCAGGCATGACGATAAATCAGGTGCTGATAAACGGAAATTGCCGTAAGTTTTAAAATACTTGCCACAGGTATGGAAATAATCATTCCCGGGATACCTGCCAACTGGGCACCAATAATGACAACAATAATGACAATAACTGCGTGCAGGTCAACAATTCTGGCAACAACCATGGGTACGATGAAAATAGTGTCGATCAGCTGGGCAACACCAAAGGCGCCTGCCACATATACGATTTCAAGCCCTGGAAACCCTTTTATCACTGCAAGCAGAATGGCAGGAATGGCGCCGATGACAGGGCCTATATACGGAATCAGGTTGGTGATTCCTGCAAAAATGGCAAAAAACAGGGCATAGGGGAAATGAATGGCAAGAAGGCATGCCCATACAACAGCCCCAACAATTGCAGCTTCAAGAAGCCTTGCCCGCACAAATCCGCCGATTTGAAGATTGATCTGATATTGAAGGTTTAACGCGGATTCAAACAGGTTATTCGGGACAATGGCAAGCAGGTTTTTAATCGCCCTCTGGCCATCCAGCATCATGAAAAAAGCAAAAAGCGGGGCAAGTATCATTGTCTGGAGGAGGACAGAAAATAACCCGGGTAATCCTTCAAAGATGCGCATGGAAAAAGATTTCATTGCGGTTTCGGCAGTTTTGCTCAAGTCAAAGGTGATCATGCCCGGTACAAAGGCGTTGAGGTCCTTTTCGAAATTGGCGGTTAAATGTGTGGCCCCTTCAATGTATCCGGGAAATTCATATTTGATAGAAGAAAACTGATGACTGATGGCAGGCAGCAGCATGATGACAAGGCAAACAAAAATACTTCCAAAAAAGCTATAAATCAGCGAAACCGCCAGGCCTCGTTTTACGCCCGTTCTTTCGATGGTTGCGGCAAGGGGAGAAAAAAGATAGTTGATAATGAATGCCATGATAAAAGATACAAGCATATTATTGACCTTGAGGAGCAAAACAACGCATATCGTCACAATGAGAATAACCGTAATCGTTTTTATAAGTCGTTCCCTTGCTATCTGAATGGCGGAATTCATCATGTCAGCAGCTTTTTTTCAATGCGTTCAGTTGATCTGTCAGGTCAGATACCATATCTGTTGTCTCAACAAGGCGTCGTCCCAGCACTTCGCTTAATTTTAACAAAATTTTAACGCCTGCAGAAGGTCTTCTTTCAATAATTTCAATCAGGTTGGGTTTAAAAAAGCCTATTAATCTGGTTTGTTCCGTGGCCCGTGCTGTGGCGCTCCGGATGCCATTTTGCTGTACCAGGGCAATCTCGCCAAAAAAATCACCGGAGACCAGCTCTGTAATCAACGCCTCTTTTTCATTTGCTGCATCTGAGGAGGTGTTTTGATCGTAAACCGTTATGGCCACACGCCCCTTTGAGATGATATACATGCCGGACCCCGCATCTTTTTGATGAAAAATGATTTCATCTTTTTTAAAATCCCGTATATGGACGATATCGGTCACGAAATGAAGTTCTTTTGTGGAAAGATTTTTGAACAGGAAATTTCCCCTGATATTTTCGAAAACATCGTCTCCAGATCGTCTGATTACATTTTCCCATAAAGATTTGAACATGTTGCCTATAAAATTGCGTTGAAGCCGTTTGGGCTCTATCCGGTCATTTCTGATGAACAAGAAAATCTTATGTGACTTTTCATAAAAAGTAAACCGTTTTTAAAACTGGTTTTTAATTGAAACCAGTGGATCAAAAATATGTTCATATCATTAATCTTTCTTGAAAAATACACTTGAAATAAGATATAGTTCATCTCAGTAATTTTTGTAAGTCGAGAATTCGCTTTCGGCTTTCCATAGTCCCATGGTTGAGACAGCTTACCTATAACGACAATAATGATTTGATCAGTCCGCATAAGCGCATTTTTCCAAAACCGTTTCATTTTCTGTTTCCTGGACGTTTAGGAGATATATCATGCCAAATAAAAAAAAATATTTTGATTATAGTCATAAAATTATAATGCTATCCACCATTTGTATGGTCTTATGGACAGGCGTTATGCTTATATCGTATGCGCTTCATATATTTTCCCCGTGGAAAGCCGCCGTCCAAAACCCAACCCACACCGGCCTTGTCCATATGCTGGTGTTTTTTCCCGGCTTGATGGCTATCGGTTTTTTTTCGAACCGGTTCAAAATACAGATCGACAACCGGAAACAGATCGAACACACCCTTTCAAAAGCAAATGAAATGTTTGAAACCATTTTTGATACAACCCATTTCAATATTGCTTTGCTGGACAGGCAATTTAATTTTATCCGGGTCAACAGGGCCTATGCCGATACATGCGGTCATGAGCCGGGATTTTTTATAAGCAAAAATCATTTTAACCTGTATCCGCACAAGGAAAATCAGACCATATTTGAAAATGTGGCGAGAACCGGCAAACCATTTTCAATTCTTGCCAAGCCATTTGAATTTCCCGATCAGCCTGAGCGCGGTGTAACCTACTGGGATTGGACCCTTCATCCGGTAAAAGATCATAAGGGCGATGTGGAGGGGCTTATTTTTGCGCTGGTTGATGTCACCCGATCTAAAAAAGCGGAAATGGAACTGATTGACTATCAAAATGACCTTGAGAAAACAATCACCGAACGTACCAGGGAACTGAAAGAGATAAATCTTCAGCTGAAAAAGGAAATCGGAGAAAGAAAATCTGTCGAGAATTCACAGGTGCGCATGCAGTCACGCCTGAATGCGTTATGGCAAATGGCGCGCATGGTTGATGCGGATTTCAAAACACTTTGCGACCATATTTTAACGGAAATGATTTCAATGACCCAAAGCCAGTATGCATTTCTGGGTTTTTTAAATGACGATGAAAGCCGTTTAAGCATCATTTCATGGTCCAAAGGGGTAATGGCGGATTGCGAAATGGACCATGGACAGGTTGTGTTTTCCGTGTCGGATCTGGGACTTATTGGCGATGCCGTGCGGGAAAGAAAACCGGTTATTGTCAACCAATATGACAGGTATGATACTATCAAGAAAGGCATTCCAAAAGGCCATGTCCGGATGTCAAACCTGATGATCATCCCCGTTTTTTTTCAGGACAAGATGAAATCCCTGATTGCTGTAGCCAATAAACCCGCTGATTTTACAAATGAAGATTTGGAAGAGATCAAAGGATTTGCATCCAGCGTTCAGATTGTCATTGAACGCCAGAGAACAGAAGACAACCTGAAAAAGAGTGAGGAACGATACCGGGAACTGGTTGAGAGGACGTCCGATCTGATCATTCGGACGGATAAAACGGGAAATTTCATATTTGTCAACCATATGTCGACATTGTTTTTTGGCCTTCCGCCAAAGGACTGCATCGGCCTTCCTGCCCTGTCTTTCACCCATCCTGATGATAAGGAGAAAACATTTTCAGTCATTTCAAGGGCGATCAAGGACCACGCCGAATCCATGACGCTTGAAAACATTCAGGTCGGCCAAAATGGCGTCTCGCATACCATTTCCTGGACCATGAATCTTCACTATAATGAAGCGGGCCAATATACAGGAAACAGCGGTATCGGCCGGGATATTACCCGGCGGAAAAAAATGGAAGAAGACCTGATAAAAGTGAAAAAACTCGAAGCCACAGGTATGCTGGCAGGGGGAATTGCCCATGATTTTAACAACATCCTGTTTGTTGTGATGGGGAACATCGAGCTGATTAAAACACTGACAACACCGGATGAAAAAACACTTAAATTTCTGGGACAGGCCGAACAGGCAACCTCGCGTGCCATTGATCTCACCCGTAAATTCATTACGTTTTCTTCTGGTGGTGATCCTGTGAAATCCTTAATCAATATCAATTCGGTCATTCTTGAAGTCAAAGATCTGGTTTTAAGCGGCTCCAATATTTTCTGTGACTGTGTTTTGGGCGAGACGCTTCCCATGGTGAAGGTGGATAAAGGGCAGATGCATCAAGTATTTTCAACGTTGGTTGACAACGCAAAACAGGCCATGCCCGATGGCGGTACGCTCAGGATATATTCTGAAAAAACAAGCGCAGACACTGAAAAAAGAACTCTGGGACTTGAAATGGAAAAAGGGGACTATATCAAGGTGGTGTTATCGGATAACGGGCTTGGAATACGGCCTGCCCATCTTGAAAAGGTGTTTGATCCTTATTTTTCCACCCGGGAATGTGTGGCCAAAAAGGGCCTGGGCCTGGGCCTTTCTATTGTCCATTCGATTATGAAAAAACATAAAGGATATATTCATATTGAATCAAAATGGGGAGAGGGTACGACGGTTTATCTTTATTGGCCCGCTTCAGATGAAAGCGCCGCAACAGTCATGATTCATAAGAGAATGCCTTCTTATCACCCATCGAAACGCCTGCTTCTGATGGATGATGAAGAACAGATCCGCGTCATGTCCCGGGAGATACTTGAGCAACTGGGGTATGCGGTTGAGGTCGCATCCTCAGGAGAAGAGGCTATCCGTGATTATAAATTGGCCATGGAAGAGGGGAAGCCGTTTGACGCTGTTTTGCTGGATCTCACCGTGAAAGGCGGCATGGGGGGGATTGAAACCATCAGGCATTTATCTGACCTTCACCCGGATGTCAAAGCGGTTATCTTAAGCGGATATATTGAAGATCCGGTCTTGTCGGATTTCCGGGCCTATGGCTTCAGAGCGGCTGTCATGAAACCTGTGGCCATCCCCAAGCTGAAGGAAACGATTGAAAACGTCCTGGCAGAATAAGTTTATTGGGTTGCTTGAGTTGCTTGGGTTACTTGAGTTACTTGGGTCGCTTGAGATCAAAGAATTCTATCAATGAATTTTATTGAAATCATTAAACCCAACGAACCCAACGAACCCAACGAACCCAACAAACCTGCTATTCAGTTTTGATAATTTCAATTCTGTTTTTCGCGTAAAGCTCGTACATGTCCGGCCGTCTGTCATGTAAAGGCCTTACTGTGGCCACATGTCTTTGTTGCGCCAGTGCTGAAAGTGCGATCTCGGAAACCACAACCGCTTCCACATTGGGGTCTGCTTCTCCCTCAATGCCTTTTTCCGGAAAAGAAAAGTCACTTGGCGTAAGAATGGCTGCCTGGCTGTAATTCATGAAGGAACCGATTTTGGTGCGCATATTTCCCACACTTCCCGTCATAACGACATAAACGAAGTTTTCCACCGCTCTGGCCTGGGCGCAGTGACGAACGCGGTAGTAAGCTTTTTTTTCTTCCGTATAAAAAGGTACAAAAATGATTTCCGTGCCAGCAAGGGTAAGAAGTCGGGATACTTCAGGAAATTCAATGTCATAACAGATTTGAATCGCTATCCTCGCAAGCGGTGTACTGAAAATCCGTATGGCTGTGCCTGGCTGTATATCTCCTTCGGTTCGTTCCGATGGCGTAATGTGGAGCTTGTCCTGAGTATAGACATTCCCGCTGGGCGTAAACAGATGGGCAGTGTTGTACAGCTTTCCATCTCGCAATACAGGATGCGAACCGCCAATAATATAGATGTTGTATTTTTGGGCAAATTTTTTCAGCATATCAATATACCGATCCGCAAGACCGGCAAGCATCATGATCATTTCCTTCATGGACCTGCCGTCCATGAAACTCAGCAGCTGGTATGTGAAATATTCCGGAAACAGGAGAAAATGGCAGTGGTAGGCATCCGCTGAATTTATAAAAAACTCCACACTGTTTTCAAGATCTTCAAAAGATTGGATCTGGCGCATGCGATACTGGGCAGTGCACACCCTGACTCTTCTGGCCTGCATTTTTGGAAAAACAGCTGAAGATATTTTTTTTTTGGCCATGTTGAAATCAGGGTTGGGCATTTCAAGGAAGGTTGAATAGTTCAGGCTGGACCGGTCAATCGTTATATCCAGTTGAACCTTTTTAACCTCATACCCTGCTTTCAGGTGAGCATTCAGGGCGGAATCTTTTAATTCACCATTTTTCACTTTCTCAACATATTGCTCTGCAGACATTTTCCCCGCATAATCCTTGTATCCGGGAATTCTGCCATAGGCGATCATTCGCCTCAGATTGAACCGTTTTATAACGCTTTTGCGCCTTTTATAGAGCATCATGGCAACCCCCCGGCGCTGATAGTCCGGATGTACGGCAATGTCAGCCCCATAAAGTGTATCTCCATCCTGGTTATGCGTGCTGAAGGTGCCCGCGCCTGTCAGTTCATCCACATCATACCAGAATTCATCATCGATACTTACAATCATGCAGGTGGCATATCCGATAATCTTACCCTCGCAGACGGCCACAAACTGCCCGTCCGGAAAGGTGCTGAACTGCATTTCATATTGACGTTCCGTGTAAATATATTCAGGCGGATAATCATGATAGGTTTCTCTGCTGCAAGCGATAATACCG
This sequence comes from Pseudomonadota bacterium, assembly GCA_018816735.1. GTDB lineage: Bacteria > Desulfobacterota > Desulfobacteria > Desulfobacterales > JAHIVH01 > JAHIVH01. The sequence goes on from JAHIVH010000129.1 coordinate 115,711, forward strand.
GGAATATCTTCGCGCCGCCATCTTCTTGTGGTTATTTTAGGTTTGTTCATAGGGTGGTTCCTTTGAAAATTGTTGATCTTGATTTGATGGAGACCGAAGGTTGGGCTGATAAAGTGACTCCGGACAGTGTCAATGAGTCCAGTTCGTTATTGACAGCAAACCCCTAACCCAATATAATCCTGCGTAAAAAGCATCAATAAAAGTTCTTGTCAAGACAATCCGTCAGTTTAAAATCCATTCATCCTGAGAACGCTTGCTTTTTCAGGTTTCAGACTCAGCACAGTGATGATATCATGAAATCCTTTGTATCCATTCAAACACTGGTGGCATCAGCCGTGAATGATGACCCGGATTATCAGGTTTACCAGAATAAGAATAATGAAATTATCGAATTTTGCGCGCCGGTTTTTTGGGGGGGGGGTGAAATTTTAGGATTTGTTCGTTACGGCATTAGCACGGCTTCCATGCATCAGGCACTTTCTGAAGTATTATCAGACGGGATTCGAACACGAAATCAAATCATTTTTGTGCTTGGCTGCTTAGCGATCATTTCGCTTGTCGCCGGTTATTTTATGGTGAGACAGCTTGCCATAAAAATTACCAAACCCATCAGATCCATTGTTGATCTTGTCAGGCAGATCGCTGAAGGCAACTATGATATCCCGGTTATATCCGGGCATAATGATGAAATCGGACTTCTGGAAACAGATATTGAAAAAATGCGCATACATGGAGCCTGCAGATGAGGTTGGCGGTGATTATTATGATGTGATCAATGCTGCCGGGAAAGACTGGGTGGTGATCGGTGATGTCTCCGGGCACGGCATCCCTGCGGGCCTGATCATGATGATGACCCAGACCGCCATCCAGACTGTTGTGATTGAGAACCCGGAAAGCCAGCCGTCGGATCTCATCAAAAATGTCAATCGGGTCATCGCAAACAACATCAGTCGCCTGGGTGAGGATAAATATATGACCTTGACCGTGTTTGCCATTCACCAGCAGGGTGTATTCCATTTTTCCGGGCTTCATCAGGATATATTGGTTTATCGTGCATCAGATGGAAGAGTGGATACTTTTGAAACGCATGGGATGTGGATTGGCATGATGGATAATATTGATGCCATGATTACCGATGCCGTCCTGAAAATAAACAAGGGCGATACACTTCTTCTTTATACAGATGGGGTGACAGAGGCGAAAAAAAAGAAACAGCCCGGCCTGAAGGGAAATACTGAAACCATGTTTGGCGATGATAATCTGGTGAGTTTTCTGGCCCAGCATGGTTCAGGAACACCTGAGCAGATCAGGAATGCCCTGCTTGAAATGTTAAAAGCCTATCACCACAAGGATGATGTTACCTTTATTGTAATAAAACGCGATGAATGATTTGTCTCTCCGCCGATCCACCTTGACACCAGCCAGATTGTCTGTAATATCTCAATTTTATGAGACTTAAGAAAAACCGTTACCCCTGCTTCGGAAACAAGGATCAGATCAGCTGATATGAAAACAGACGGGAAAATCAGATCAAAAGCGCTTGAGGTCAATATTGCGGATTATCATGTGGAGGTGGCTGTTGATCCCAAATATGCCGTACTCCAGAAAATCATGAGTGAGTATTATGGGCTCAAGAAGGGACTGGATACATTCCTTCAGGAATTGTCACATCCGTATAAAAACTGGGATTTTATCATAAGCGAGGCCAGACGGTACTCCCTTGAATATTTTCATCTGCTTAAAAGCCATAAAGAAGGACCAAAGGGCGCTGAAATCTTCCTCGATATTTTTTTAAATGCGGTTGAGGCTGTGGTAAAGGCCGAGCAGAAGACCAATGCCGCCAATAACTATCTTCTCTATATTCAGAAAATTTTTTCTGATGCAGGAAATGAAATCAAACGGTTCATGCCGGTCCTGGAAACGTCTTTCAACCGTATTTTATCCTGCAGCGACCCGTATTTTTTTCTCTTTGTCAAAAGCTATTACCAGTTAAACCGGCTTTGTGAGATTCTGCTGAACAATTCAACCGGAATTGACAAAATGAATTTTAAATTTTTAAATCTGCTTCTGATCAGGTATTACCGTCATACCTATACCTACTGGCTGAACGAGGAGGACCCGCAGAAGTGGTTTGAGAAGGAATGCGGGGAAGTGGTTGTCAATGACAGTCTCAAGGCCACTTTTGACATGATTTCCCATGCAAATATTAAAAAGTGGGCCGGTGAAGTGGAAAAGATGGCTCAAAAAGGAGCGAACGGGGACCGGGAGATCCTTTTGATACTGGTCAGACGCCCGGGATTCAGGCAATTTGTGGATACCTATCGTGAAATTCCCCGGATGCTTTATGAAAAAGCCGGGAAAAAAAGCAAAGGCGTCCAGCGTGAGCTGATTTTTCTTTTTCTTATCATGAATACATCCGGACTATCCATCATTCATGATGAGGCGTTAAGGGAAATCAACCGAACGTTAAGCTGGATCATCGAAAATGAAGATCTGAGAAAAGTCAGAAATCTCATTCAGAAAACATTTTCTATCCTTAAGGAGCAGACCAGCAAATACCCGGCCACCGCGTTGAACTGCGTGGAGAATATGGGCCGGGGCATTTATAAAACCAATGACCTGGATCTGGTTCATTATTTTTTAAGATCTGTTATCGATCTTGGTTTTCAGTCCCCCATGATACAAGGTGTGGGGAATGACTGGCAGGTGCGGGTCAATATTTCCCACTTACGGAACATCAGAACCTGGCTGTCACTCATCGAACAGCATCCCAAGCTGTCCACGCGTCTTCTTTCCACACTGATTATCTATCTGTCGGTTTGCGGCGTCTATATAAAGGATACAGATCTTTTTCCCAGGGATATCACCCGTCTTTTGAACAGTGATATTGAACCTGTATATAACCTTGTCAAGCAGCTCTCCCGGATATTCCCCGCCTTTTTTAATGATATCGGTGCAGAAGGAAAACTGCGGGATACGTCCACAGAACTGGATGAGTTGACCCGAAGAAAAGATCCTCTCGTGCATTTTTTAAGAAAACAAAGTCATGTGGAAAGCAGTAACCGTATCCTGGGATTTATGGAATCCGTTGTTGAGTATTGGCGGACCCGGGACAAGTCAGTTCTTTCACCCTACCTTCCCCCTGATATTTACCGGAAAATTGAAACAAGTGGCGTATATGTAGATGGTATCAACAGGCTTTTCTCCGGTTTGAAAGAAAAGGGGCTCGATCTGGATGCCGAGAAAATGCTTCTTGTTGATGAACATGACCTGAAGAAGAAGATGGATGCCATAGATGATGTTTCGGAGACAGACAAAAAAAGAGTGCTTCTTTTTATCGCTTTCAACAAGCTTCTGAACCAGAAATACAACCTGAATTTTGTTCAGATGGAGAGCATGATTTCAGATCTGCGAAGAGAAGCTTTTCCGGATCTGGAATTCTTTGAAGTTGCGTTAAAGGAGACGGATCTGAAGAAGAGAATTCATGGTCTTCTCGATTATCTCGAGGATTTGAAATGCCTGATTATTTCGGATAAAACATATGAAATCAAGGAGGATATCTACCAGAAAAGGCATTTTACCGTGGATATCCCCTCCATGTATGGCAGTTATCATGAGTTGAAGTTCGACGCACTGGGATTGTCTTTCAGAATAGAATCGATTGTGAATACGCTTTTTGAAGAATTTATAGAGACGATAGATCTTTCCATTATCACAAAAGCCACTTTCTTCCAGATCTATGACCGGTTAATCCTGTTTGACAAGGCCCTGAAACTGGAGGGCGTCTCATCGATTGAATTTGAGCGCCAGCTTGATCTTCTTGCGCACTCCCTTGAAGTCAGGGAATTCTCTTTTACCCAGTACCTGGATATTTTCAAAGGATTTGCCCTTGCGGTTAAAAACATCATCAATTTCAATATCAATAAGCTTCATGAGGAGAACCTGAATCAGGTATTGTCGCAAGTGGTGTATAATCAGGTGCTTCCCAGATACCGGATCGGTGATGACACGCTTGATACTGAAAAACGAAAATATCGGGTATCTGAAATATTTTATCGGGATATAATCGCAAAATCCCTGGGACTTCAGCAGCTGGATGTGTTTTTAAGCCGGGTGCTGAATACGCTTTTCTACCAGTCAGACAAACTGCACCGGGAACGGCTCCACATGCTTTTAAACTACGATCCCAAAAGGGCCATGATCGGTATCGATAATGCGGATACGAGAATTTCAGGAATTATTTTTCTGGGGAACAAGGGCAATAACCTGGTGCGCTTAAAAAAGTTCAACCTGCCGGTTCCTCCGGGCTTTATTATCACCACAGAAGTATTCAGGTGCAAGGAACTTATTGACAATTACAGGCCGGCTGAGCAGAATTTCAAAGAGCAGCTGGCAAGACAGTTGGGCTCACTTGAGAAAACAACCGGCAAATTCTTTGGGAATCCCTTGAAACCCTTGCTTCTTTCCGTAAGAAGCGGGTCTTCCATCTCGCAACCCGGGATGCTGGACACCTATCTGAATGTGGGTATCAGTGAAGATATCGCTGCGGCCATCGGCAAAAGCAGGGACAATCCCTGGTTTGCCTGGGATAATTACAGACGGTTTCTCCAGAGCTATGGCATGTCTTTTGGACTGAAACGGGATGACTTTGATGAGATAATAAACGCGTTTAAGAAAAAACAGGGTATTCCTTTCAAGCGCGGGTTCTCAGGTACCCAGATGCGTGAAGTCGCCCTTTCGTACAAGACATTTATAAGCGATTCAGGTATTGAAATCGTTGAAAAACCGTTTGATCAGATCTACATGATCATTAAAAAGGTGTTGAATTCCTGGGATTCGCCCAAGGCCAAGGTCTACCGGAAGATTATGGGGATCTCGGATGATTGGGGCACGGCAGTAACGGTTCAGGCAATGGTCTATGGGAATCTTTCAAGACGCTCGGGATCAGGTGTTTTTTTTACGCATAGCCCCAGATCCGGAGACATCCTGAGGCTGTGGGGAGATTTTTCCCTTCAGAATCAGGGTGAAGATGTGGTTTCAGGCCTTGTACAGACCCTTCCCATATCCCTGATGCAGAAAGAAATAGAAAACAGGGACACGGATATTACACTGGAAACCCATTTTCCTGAGATTTTCAATGCACTGAAAGACTGGTCAAACGAGCTGGTGTTCAGAAGGGGATGGGGGCCTCAGGAGATGGAGTTTACCTTTGAAGATGCGTTCAGAAAGGATCTTTATCTCCTTCAGACAAGGGACATGTCGCTCATCAAGGGAGACAAGGTTAAAAAATTTGACTTTGACAGCATGAGCCAGGGAAGTGCAGGTGTTCTGATAAACACGCTTCTGGGGCATGGTATCGGCATCTCGGGTGGCGCCATGAGCGGGCGCGTGGTATTCACGCTTGCTGAAATTGAATCCTGGCGAAAAAAAGAACCAGATACCCACCTTATCCTGGTTAGAAATGACACGGTGCCGGACGATATTCAGGAAATTTATGCATCTGACGGTTTGTTGACGTCACGCGGGGGGGTGACGTCCCATGCGTCCATTGTGGCCACCCGGTTACAGAAGACCTGTGTGGTCGGGTGTACGAATTTTGTATGCAATGAATCAGATGAAACCTGCCTGTTTGGAGATGTTGAAATCCGGACAGGTGGTTTTATCAGCATCGATGGCCAGGAAGGGTCTATTTATCTGGGAAAGATGAAAATAAAAGATGAATGATTTTTGTGAGATCAGTCAAAAAAAAATAACCCCAAGGGAAAATATGTGATATAGGAACGAACAAAAAAGGATATGTCAAACGGTTTTTGGTTTTTTTAAGAAAGGTTGAGAAAAATGGATAATGTGGCGAATAATCAATCCGGAAAGAAACTGGGTATAAACGGCCTTGGCAGAATCGGCAAACTTACAGTCTGGCATCATGTGGCAAGAAAATATTTTGATGAAATCGTCGTCAATGTGGGACGCGATGTGGGCACGTCTCTTTTGGATGTTGCCCATTATATGGAAAGGGATTCGACCTACGGGTCTCTTGCTGCATTTCTTCATGGGTATAAAGCAGAGCCCGCGATTCAGGATGTGGATGAAAAACAGGGTAGCATGATGATAGATGGTGTAAAAATGACGGTTTTAAGAACCACACGGTTGCCATCTGAAATTCCATGGCGGGACAATGGGGTTAAACTGGTGGTGGACACAACCGGACAGTTTCTTGATCCTACCCTGCCATCTGACAGCAAAAAAGGATCGATTCGGGGGCATCTTTATGCGGGGGCGTCAAAAGTGATTGCATCTGCACCTTTTAAAATCAAGGACAAGGGAAAGGACATGCCGGATGATGCCGTGACAACGGTTATGGGTGTTAACGGAAACACTTACGATCCCACCAGACACGCAATAATATCAAATGCCTCCTGTACAACAACGTGTCTTGCCCATATGATGAAACCCTTAATCGATCATTTCGGTATCAAAAAGATACTGTCCGCATCCATGGCAACCGTGCATGCATCCACCGGGTCACAGCAGGTTCTGGATCGATTGCCCAAAAGCGGTGTATCTGATCTCAGAAAAAACAGAAGCATCATGAACAATATTATTTTAACCACCACCGGTGCAGCCAAGGCCCTGAGCCTGGTTATCCCTGAAATGGCGAACATCGGATTTATTGCTGAATCTGTTCGGGTGCCCATTTCAAGCGGTTCCCTGATTATTCTGGTTTTAAACCTTCAGGAAGATGTGGTTGGCGGTGAGATCCGGCGAAACGTCATCAATGATGTTTACCGAAATGCAGCGCTAAATGATCCCAATAAATATCTTCATTATTCAGACAAACAGAATGTATCAAACGATATTATCGGCCTCCCAAGGGCTGCGGCCATCATAGAAGGCCATGAGACACATACCCGAACAGCTGAAATAGCATTTGATCTATTGAGCGTACCGGGATTTGACAAAAAGATTTGTTCATCCCTCCCAGATACCCTCATCAGAGTGCCTGTGACACAGACGGTCATTTATGGCTGGTATGACAATGAACTGGGAAGCTATGTCAATCTCTTAGGGGACCGGACGGTTTCAATCGCTCAGGATTTTTAGGTTTTCATATCAGATGGGGCTTTCAAAAAAAACCCCATCTGATTGTATTTGCCTTGCAATCATTTCAGGGGTTGTATTCACATCCACATCAACAGATACCACTTTCGCGTTTTTATCTCTGAAATAGTCGATCAGGGGAAGGGTTCGTGCATTGAATATGGCCAGTTTTTTCCTGATTTCCTTTAATGAATCATCATTCCTGTCTTTCCGGTCTAAACCCGTATTCTTCAGTATTCTTTCATACACCACTTCAGGTTCGCATTTGAGTTGAATCATCATCCGGATAGCAATTGTTTTTTCCACGTCACGGGCCTGATCAATATGTCTGGGAAGACCGTTCAAAACAAGAATATCCGCTTCGGTCATCTGGTGGCCGGTTATAAAGGCATCAAGAATATTTTCAGCAATATAAAATGTTTCCTTTTCAAGAAGGGCGCCTTCCTGAAGTACTTTTTCAAGGAAAAGGATGTCATTTTGAGAAAGAAGGTCATGAAATTTTTCTCTGGCAGCCGCTTTTCTTAAAGACGCTCCAAAATCAAAGTGAAAGCACGTTTTTCCGTTCAATCTGTATCGGGTCATGAAATCCCCAAATGGCGTTTTTCCTGAACCGGTAGGACCGATCAGAAGGATGGCCTGATGGTTGGTCGTATTCATACATGATATCCTTTAAAAAGAATTGAAAAAGAAAGTGCTTAGTAAAAACCATATGATTTTTCAACCTTTTATTCTACCCTAAACAACAGGTTGAAAAAAAACTTGAACTCTTTTGCCGGGTTGTGGTATTTATATGTCGACGTAACACCGTTATAGATCGCAGACGAATGGCCTGCCCATCCAAATCAGATAAGGTAGATGCGTGGCACGGGACATGCATCACTATGGCAGGGTTAAATCGTTTTTTTTTGATATGGAAGTAACAAGGCACGCCAAAATCCAATCAAAGCTGCCGCGCAAAAAATAACTATCACCTGGGAATTCAGCCAACATTATAGCTGTAGAAGGTTTAAGCATTCTTTTAGAGGAGGGTAACCGTGTCATTGGTTGATTTTAATGTTGCTATTGAAAAATTGAGGACATTTGCCGAAAAAGAAATAGCGCCATTTGCAATAGATGGTGATCTTGAGCCAAGCAGCGCCTGGGTCAGAACCGTATGGCAAAAGAGTGAAACGCTGGGGATGCCATCACTCCCCTTGTCTGAAAACCTGGGCGGCGCGGCATATCCGGATTTTTGCCTGGCCCTTTTTCTGGATGTGCTTTCCTCGGCCTGTCCGGGGGTTGCTTCTGTGTATGCCCACCATTATGCCGCATGTCTCTCTGTCCTGCACGCCGAGGCGGAACAATTGAAAGGGCTTTTCTCAGGTGGAACGTGCCTTAAGACCCGCCATACGCCCATTTTTTGCATGTTGTTTTCAAAAAATGACTCCCCTGAAAAACTCTCATTAAAGGAAATAGACGGTCATCTGTTTCTTTCAGGCGTGAGCAGCCTGACCGGTAATGCTCATTTCGCCGATAAGTTCTGCGTGTTTGCCAAAGACGGTGATATGGAAGGCAGCATGACCTGTATGGTTCTGGATAGCAGGCAAACCGGCTTTGCTTTTCCTTATTTACAGGATATTTCAGGTCTTAAGCTAAACCCGATGGCAGAGGTCCGGTGTCGCAATATACCTGTTTCCCGGAAGGATATTATTGGCATCAGGGGACGGGGCAATAAAATTCTGGAGGAATCCTTGTTTTCGTTTCATAATTTTTTATCTGCCATGATTATGGGGGCTGTGAGAAATGTCTGGAAAAAAACAATTGATTATGTGGATGACAGATATCAATTTGGCATCCAGACGATTCATTATCAGGAAATCCAGAAGATATTGAAACATATGATGCAAAAGCTGAATGACGGCACATCCGCCTATATCAAGGTGTTTGAAGCCCCAGGGGGAAACAGGGACGTCTCCCCTGAAGATACAAGGCAGACCAGAAAATTGTGCAAGGCCTGTGCCTGTGACATCATCATGGATGCGCTTAAAATTGAAGATCCCGCCACACATGCGGTAGCATACGGGCTTGAAAAAATTATACGGGATGTGGAAACACTTGCCATGATCGACAGAGGAGGCAGGTATCATCCGTTGGAGAGAGTGCATAGGAAGGTGGGGTAGGGTTTGTTGTGGGTTTATTGAGTTGAATAGTTAAATTGTTGATTGGTTAAATAGAGAATTGGTTGAATGGCGTATTGGTTAAAACAGATAGAATACCGCTCACTATTTTTCCATTTGACCATTCATCTATTCACCTATTTAACGCTATCCTGTTTTTATTCCCCATACCACCAGTTTGATCCATGAAAATGCAAATTTCAGCAGGTCGGCCTGATTTTTTTTTATTTTTTTTTGTAATGCGGGCTTTACGTTGTAGCGCTTTAAAAAACTGCTTTTGAAAACAAATTCCTGAAACGCGTCGATATTGTATGCAGCCATGAAAGTCATTTTTCCTTTTGGGCCCTGGAATCCTTCCGGTCCCCAGGGGTCCTGATGGAACAGTGCCTTTACTGCGGCCCATCTGGCTGTCATATCATTGTAAATAAGGGCATTCTGATCTTCTGCCCAGGAGGCCACGGTCATTTCATCTGTCTCGTGCCGGCCCTTGCAGAAAACAGGTGGCCTGAAGAAATGCACGATCTCCGGTTTTTCTCCGGAATCGCCAAAAAGAAGACCATGCTCTACCGGGAAGGTTCTGCAGGTATCCGGCCTGTCCGGATAGACCGAACACCCTTTTTCCGACAGAAACGGGCAGGTCTTCTCGTCGTTTTCCTGCATTTTCAGCAATACTTCCGGAAAAAAACTCGATGGCTTCATGACAATGTCCACATACTGGTCCAGAAAAGCATCTGAGGATATCTTAAGATTGTTTTTCAGCCTGAGCACGTCATAGGGGTAAAGATAAAGGTTCAGGTTTCTGCAGCACAGGTTGAAGCAGTCAAGCCTGTCATGACATTTGAACCGGAAAGTGTCCCCCATTTCAAGGCGTTTTCCCTGAAGCGTTTTAATATCCCTGACATCGACGGATTTCATCATTCACCATCCCGGATGCTGACAATCATTTCCGCAATTGTCTTTTTAAATTTCAAACTGAGTTGCAGTGCGGTTTTTAGATTTTTCTCAATGGTTGCCATTTTGATGTAAAAAGGTGTCCTGTCAAATGTATAATACTCCTTTTTTCCGTGACGCCTGTTGAATTCAGGACAACCCGGCCCTCTTAACGTGATGCCGTCCGGCCGCCTCATTTCGTTTGGAATGCCGTGCATCCTGCAGATCATGGGCCGGTGGTTATACAATACGCAGCGGCCGTCCGTGTTCAGCGGGCACATGATCCTTTGGGGAGGGGCATCCTTTTCATAAGTCTGAACCGCGAGCCTCGCCTTTTTAATGATTTCATCTGCAGTCTCAGGAGGGAGTTTCAGAAAAGCGGATGTCAGATAGAGAAATTCGGCCAGCGTATGATGGTAAAACCGGGTCAGGCAGCAATTGTCTTCACAGCCGCTGCAATCAAATGCGTAATGGGTGGACGCAATGTAATATTGCCGGTCCATTTCCCGGTAAAGGTTTTCCAGTTCATCCAGAAAGGGCCTGGCCCTGTCCGGTATGGGTGAATATTCGGGTATCATGATGAAATGCCCTATACACGATACCCGATTGATTTTCAACAGTTTCTAAAAGGTATATGTCACTTTTGCAGCATAAAGGAACCAGTACCTGTCCACATCCGCTACAAATGGGTCATCAGGCTTTCTGGGGTTTTCGGCGGACGTATAGGCGCCGAACCCGTCATTGTAAGCCACTTCGAGTTTCAGGAGCCAGTATTCATTGACGTCAAACCGCAGGGAAAGTGTTGTCGTCTTGAGCCAGGCTTCAAAATCATTGCCGAATACCTTTCTATTCGATAACAGAAGTCTGGTATTATAGTCCGTTACAGGGTTTACATCTTTACCGTGTCTGTTATCCACGTCCGGGTAAAATTCCGAATAGGACACGCTTGCTTTAAAAAATTCACTGAAATCATAATTCAAGGCCCCATACCATCCTTGAAATGTTCGGGGTGGCCTGTCTTCATATCCCAAACCCAAATCCCATTTGCCGTCCATTGATCCTGATAGGAATTCACCTATCAGGGATAGTTTTTCCCGTTGATATTCTGTTGAAACAAAATACGAGTCAAAGTCGTATTCATACTCAAATTTCGTCAATCCTGCACGATCTGCAAGTGCAGAGTTCAGGCTTCCCGAAATCAATGTATTTTTTCCTTCAATCCACCCGGACTTGATTTTAAATCCTGCCAGAGGCGCATACCATGTTACGCGATACGCTTGGGTAGTTGAGGGTTTAACATTGTTGATCTCCAGATTCAGAATGGAAAATGCCTGTTTAAATGCATAGGCAATGCCTGTATCCGGGGAAAAATTCGGCTCGCCTACACTGAATTCATAGGCGAGAAGTCCTGCTCTCCCCAACAGAATCCGGCCATAAAACTCAACACCGCGATAACTTGAAAACGCATCCCGGAACAGCTCGCCATAGGTGCTCTGGGGAAGCAAAATGCATGTTCGCAGCATATCCAGATCTCTTGTGGCCGAAAAAAAGCCGGAGAACCCTTTGTGCTTGCCGATCCGCACTCCCAGCCAGTCCCGCCAGTGGTAGTCGGCATTGGCCCAGTCCACGACGATTTCATCGTTGCCGTTTATGCCCATGTCCCTTGCGAAGAACTGAACACCCAGTCGAAGCCTGTCTGTCACGTCTGTCGTGAAATTGATGCCCATTTCATTGAATTGAAAGGTGCCATCTTCAGTTTCAGCCAGATAGTTGTTTTTATCTGTCTGTAAATAGCCCTGGGAAATAAACCCGTGAATATCGACCTGGCCATACTGATCTTCGGCCAGACTATTTTTTGAAAAAATGATGACAGCAAACAGAATAAGCGTTGTTGTTTTTTTTAGGTTCATCTTTCTTCTCCCCCTTAATTATCAGAAACAGTTATGACTTTGACGGTATCAATGGCAGCTGAGGGAGAAACATACCCAATTGCGCCATCGGTTTTAGCCACAAAGTTGACTATTTCCTGTTCGGTTTTGAATATTTTGGGGATTCTTCCTTTACCGATAAACAGCTGGTTCCTCCAATACGCGCGAAACTGATCGGTACTTTTATTTGTATATTTAACGACAAATCGTTTATGTACTTCAAGTTTCACAAGGGTGGCAAAGGTTATTTTCGTATTATCCGGCCAGAACGTGGTCATGCCCAGAAAAATATTTTTTATTTCAGCTTTTGAAAGAGAATTTATTGTCATGTCTTTATTGGCAATAATCAAAACCTCGGATTCGGATGCCATACCGGGCGTATTGTTGAAAGCGGTTATGGCCACCATTACGGCAACCGCTTTAAGAAATCGTTTAATCGTCATTCATTCATCTCCTTTTTTTCAGAAAGGTCTTTTCCTGTGTTCGCAATGCATGCGGCGTTAATTCAAACTGCTCATTTTGAAAAAGGGGAAAAAACAAAAAAAATATCTGGCATGACTGGCCAGTTTTTCTACTCGCTTAATGAAATTGGGGAGAGCATATTATTATTTCTGTATAATTTCAATCCTTAAATCAAGATTCTAAATTATTGACATTTCAGATAAATTTTAGTAATTTTTTAAAAACCGATTTCTTTTTTTTGCTATCATTACCGATTCATCGTAAATGCTTCATTTCATTTAAGCCGTCAATTCGCCTTTACAGGTATGAATAACCACGTTTCAGAAAGACAGAGGCTTTTCCCATGACATGGCTTTTCCCATCCATTGTGGCAACGCTCGTAGGTACACTGATTCTGGCCATCGCCTATTTTTACCTCTATTACCTGGACCGGAAGCCCTATCTGTTCATTTGGGCAATCAGCTGGTGTATCTATGCCGTAAGGTTTGTTTTTATGTTGATGGTTGTGGCCAATATATCACCAGACCTGAAACCCGGGTTTCTGATTTTGAATCAACTGGCCGTCCTGGTCAGTGGTGTTTTTCTTCTTTGGGGGACTTATACCTTTATCAGTGAGAAATTACCCCCATATCTGATTTATCTGTCGGCTTTTTTTTCCATCTGGATCATTGCCGCAGGATTATCAGGGCGGACATTGATCAGTGCGACGCTTCCGATATATATCTTCCTGGGCGGGGTCTACATATTGACCGGAATCAAATTTTTAAAAAACAGGCAGGTTCAGGGCGGGGGAAGCCGTTATATTGTCGGTTATGCGTTCATCGTATGGGGAATTCACAAGGCAGACTATCCTTTTGTAAGGCCGGTTGAATGGCTGGCGCCCTGGGGGTATCTTTTGGGTGCGTCTCTTGAAATCATTGTCGCCATCGGCATGATCCTGATTTACTTCCAGCTTGCCAGAGCAGAACTTAAAAAAAGCAAAGAAAACCTCAAAATCAGTGAAGAACGGCTGAGAGCGATTTTCAGGACGATTCCTGATCCGGTTCTGGTGTATGACAACAATCGTTTTGTCAGTGATATCAACCCCCAGTTCACCAAAGTGTTTGGATGGACCCTGGATGAAATAAAAGGCAGGCCCATGCCCTTTGTGCCGGATGACCAGAAGGCAGTTACGGAAAATATTTACAGGAAACTTTATGAATCCGACAATCCGGTTCAGTTTGAGACCAGACGCCTGTCAAAGCATGGTGAATTGCTGGATCTGATTATCAGTGCGGCCATTATGGTGGATGCCAGTGGAGAACGAAGCGGCATGGTGGTCAATTTAACGGATATCACGGGAAAAAAACGCCTGGAGGCAAAGCTGCAGGACTCTCAGAAAATGGAAGCCATTGGCGTTTTGTCCGGTGGCGTTGCTCATGATTTTAATAATCTTTTGGGTATCATTCTGGGGAACACCGAGCTTGCCCTGGATGATGTCCCCAGTGGCCATCAGGCCCGGCTTCACCTGGAAGAAATCCAAACGGCAAGCCTGCGGGCAAAAGATGTGATCAAGCAGCTCTTGAGCTTCAGCAGAAAAACAGAGCACAGGAAAAAACCGGTGAACATTCAGCCTGTGATCAAGGAAGCCCTTCAACTCATGCGGGCATCCTTGCCCGCAAGCATCGAAATCCGAACCCGGATTACAGAAAATGTCAGTATTGTTCTGGCTGACCTGACCCAGATTCATCAGGTATTGATCAATCTTTGCACCAATGCCGCCCATGCCATGGAAGAAAATGGCGGGGTGCTGGAGATTCAGCTGGGCAGATTCAGGGTTACTGCTGAATCTGCTAAAAAAATGGTTGATTTTTCTCCGGGAGAATATGTCCGGTTGTCAGTCAGGGACACAGGCACCGGTATCTCCCCTGATATTCGTGACAAGGTTTTTGACCCTTATTTTACGACAAAGGGAGTAGGAAAAGGTACGGGTATCGGTCTTGCAGTGGTGAAAAATATCGTGAAGACCCACCAAGGTGTCATTGAAATGGATAGCCAGGAAGGCCAGGGAACGGCTGTCACCATTTACCTGCCATTGATCCTTTCAGAGGCGGTTGAAGAACCGGTTAAGCGCAAGGATGTACCGGGCGGCAATGAGAAAATCCTTTTTGTGGATGATGAAGAACCGATTTTGAATATGGCCAAAAGAACGCTGGAACAACTTGGCTACTATGTTGAAATTCAGAATAATCCTTTGGATGCACTATCTCTTTTTCAAAATGTTCCCCAATCATTTGACCTGGTGATCACCGACATGACCATGCCCGGCATGGATGGCAGCAGGTTCGTCACTGAAATACGAACCATCCGGCCCAGTATTCCGATCATACTCTGCACGGGTTTCAGCGAAAAAATGGATGAACAAAAAGCAGAGTCAATCGGAGCGGATCGATATATAGAAAAGCCTTTTGAGAGACTGGATATCGCCATGGCCATCAGAAACGTATTGGATGACATATCGAAAATCAATTGAAATAAATAAAACCACAGAGAACACAGAGGGCCACAGAGAAAAAAACAAATTTCCTCTGCTGGCCCTCCCTCTGTGGTTAAGTTGTTTTCATAGAGCGGATCGGTTTCATCTAGAAACTGAAAGACATCTTTGCGGCATAGAGCATCCATTCGTTGTAGACATGGCCGTCGTTATCCGGTTCGACACCTGCTTTCCCTTCCATCACGTGGGCTTCCAGCTTGGCGATCCAGTTGGGGTTGATGTCGAAGCGTAACGAAAGGCAATGGTCCTCGAGTGTGTTTAAATCCCCCTTGTCGTCAGCACCTCCCTCAGCAGTCGAATAATAATAGCCGGCTTCAAACCAGTCTGTAAACCGGTATCCAAGACTGGCATAATATGTGTCTCCATCTTTGGTTTTCGTTTTTCTTACATAAGGATCGCCATTGGGAAGGGTGATTGTCGAGGTTGCTTCACTCTCGGACCAATAGTTTTCCACTGCAATCTTGAGATTTTGATAGGTGTATTCTGCATAAAACGAATACACGTCTGCTTTTTTTATGTCGATGGAAATCGGTAAGCCATAGTCCTTGACAGTACCCTCATAAAGCAAACCTGAACGGATGTAGGAGCCACCGATGCGAAGCCCGTCAATAGGCAAATTCCAAATCAGTCGTGCAGCGTATGTGGTGTCTGGTTCAGCGTTCGTCAAGCTGCCTAATTCGCTTGTCGGCATCTCTGTAAGATATTTGGTTGTGCCGCTGTTCAATGCAGTGGGGGCCACGCCGGTCTGGAACTGATACTCCAGCATGCCCAATGGGCCCAATCCTGTTAGGCCAAAAAGTTCGATCCCTTTCATTTTGTTAAAGCCGTCCCGCAGCCATTCGTTATACACACTGGATGGCAGAAAAATGGATGTTCTCAAGGAATCAAAATCTCTGGTTTCGTTGTAGAGTGTAAATGCATATTTGAGGATGCCCGCTCTCAGGCCCAGCCAGTTTCGATATGTGTATTCGGCAAACGCCCAGTTAATGATGATTTCATCGTTTCCCACATCCCCCAGGTCCCTGGCAAAAAACTGGCAGCCAATCTTGAGGTCGCTTGTCGCAAACGTGGTGAAATTGATCCCCATCTCATTGAACTGGAAACTGCCGTCATCGGTTTCCGCCAGATAGTTGTTCTGGTTGGTTTTCAAATACCCCTGGGAAATGAATCCGTGAATATTGACGCCTTCGGCGCCTGCCGGCAGGCTGCCTGCAACCAGCATACAAATAAAGACAAGTATCAGCGCATGATATAATTTGTTCATCTGTTTTCCTCCCTGTCCGGATCAGCCGGAAATATCGAATGTTTGATATATGATTTGTATTTTTCGCATCTGTCATGCCCGGTTTGAAGGCCTACTTGGCAAGCACCTTGACCTCTGGCGGAAGTTTCGCATCAGAGGAGATGTAGCCGATGGCCCCTGGGGTTTTGGACACATAATCCACCAGTTCTTCAACCGAGTTCACCTTGACCGGCTGTTTGCCTTTTCCGGTGAACAGGTTCTGACGCCAGACATTGCTGAACTGGTTTTCCGTCCGTTTGATGTACTTTTCAAGAAACCCTTTATGCACGTCCGATTGTTCGGACACCACGATGGTGACCATATCGTTGTTTTCCCATTTCGCGGTTTTACCCAGGAAAAGATTCCTGATCGCATCCGGATCAAGACTTTCCGCAGGCACGCTCGGGTTTGCGATGATCATTATCTCACCTGCAGATGCATGATATACAGATCCAAGCATCAAGGCCCCGCAGGCCATACATGCTGCCACCATCATTTTGATTCCAACTTTCATTTTTCTTCTCCTTTTTAAAGACGTCGGGTTTAATGTAACCTGGAACAAAAAAGCGATTAAAATAATTGTGAATCTTTCACGGCTTAATGGAAAGTACTTATAATGCGTTTGTCTGTTTTAAAATGTTCTCAGAAGCGCATTTTGAAAGAGAAAGGCAAAAAGTCATCTTTCTTTCAAAATCGGCACATATTGTATAATAAATAGATTTACTATGCAATATCATTTATTCAATGACCATTTTGCAGGCATAAAAATCAAGGCGCAGGGGAAAGCGAAAAAATGATTGCAGGGACACAACTTGTTAAAAACGACATCTTCAAGAATCTTCAGCGATAAAAAAAAGGGGATGGCCATGCCACCCCCTTTTTGCTCGTCCCGGTTTAACACGAATCCAGGCTGGATTATTCCGACGCTGTTTCTTCCATATCCTCCAGGGCATCCACTTCTGCCATGCATCGGTCAAAATCAAAGCAGTCGGACAACTCGGCAATCTGATCTTCGGAGAGAAGATTTCGAATGGCCAGGACAAGTTCGAATTTCAGGTTGAGGTCTTGGTCTTTCAGGCCTGCAATGGCATTTTCTGCCGCTTCAAGTGCAGCTTCATCCAGTTCAGGGGCGGTCAATACGTCCCAGTAGGTTTTAACCGCAGTTTTCATGGCGTCATTCCGGGTTTCCTGAGCATCCCGATAGTCTTTCAGTACCGTGGCCAGTACCGCTCTCACGTCATCTGAAAGGTCGAGATTGTTCAGGCAGCGGTATAGTCTTTTGAGAAGGGCATGATGAATATTGGCCCGCCAGTGAATTTTATTGATGCAGGTTTGGCCGTCTGCGTAAAAATTCTGTTCCTGAGCAAAGTTTTTCAGGCCTTTTGCGAATTTGTTCATTTTACCCATGGATGTTCCCATGCCGAGTGTCAATATCATCATGGATACCAGACTTGCGATAACGATTTTTTTCATGTGTGTTCCTCCTTGTTGGTCATGTTTTTCAAAATTATCCTGTTTGGACACTTAAACCCCCTGAACCTAAAAAAGTTTCGGTAAATGGAATTTTTTTTCACGAATCCCCTAAGTTATTGCATTTCAGCGGAATAGATAAATGGTCAAATGGCAGAATGGTTAAATAGTGAAAGGAATTCTATCCGTTTTAACCACTTATCTATTCAACCAACCCAACCCAATAAACCCAAGTAACCCAAGCAACCCAACAAACCCAAGCAACCCAATAAACCCAATAAACCCAAGCAACCCAACAAACCCGTTAAACCCAACAATAGGTCTCTTGCTAATATAAAGAATATCTGTTACATACCTTGCTATTTATTCTCAGGAAAGCTGTGCATGGGGTGGACGGAGATAACCAACTGAAATCTTAGCTATTACATGCTTCGGATTTGATTCCTGAAATTGCAGGGCCGATTCAATTCAGCAGCCGGATAACAGATTTGAAAGCGGCCTTATGTGTGTAGATAACGTTTCTCAAGGATCATCTTCAAGAAAAATTGACAGAAAGAAATTCCTGGGAACGATTAAAAATCATCATTTTAGGAAAGAGGATTTATATGCCTGTTATAACAATATCCAGAGGATCTTATAGTAAAGGGAAAGAAATCGCGGAAAAGCTGGCTTCACGATTGAACTTTGAATGCATTTCAAGGGATATTCTCATTGAAACGTCAGAGCAGTTTAACATACCGGAAGTCAAGCTGATCCGGGCGCTTCATGATGCGCCGTCCATTCTTGACCGGTTTACCCATGGCAAGGAAAAATACGTGGCTTATATTAAAAAAGCACTCCTCGAGCATGTGGCAAAAGGGAAAATCGTATATCATGGACTGGCCGGACAATTTTTTCTCCAGGGAATATCCCATGTCATGAAGGTTCGAATTATTTCGAATTTTGACGACCGGATCAAGGAGGAAATGAAACGTGAAAATATTGCAGAGGGAAAAGCACGGCAGATATTGATCAAGGATGATGAAGAACGCCGGAAATGGGGGCTTCATTTATATGGCCTTGATGCCTTTAATGCCAACCTGTATGATCTTGTGCTCCATATTGATAATCTTTCCGTTGATGACGCAGTGAGTATCCTTGCCCATGTGGCTGGATACCCCTGTTTCAAGCCCACAGCCAATTCAGAAAGGGAATTTGCCGACCGGCTGCTCGCTGCCAGGGCAGAATCGATTCTTATCGAGAAATTTCCTGCAGTCAAGGTTAATGCCAAAGATGGCGTGGTTCATGTTCACTTTCACAATTCATCGTCAGACAGCGGTAAAATAAACGAGCAGGTGATTGACTTGCTAAAGGAACTGGAAGGCGTGAAAGGCGTTTGGACCAACTTGCTGCGGGATCATAAATTTGAATAAGCCGCTTGATAGCTAAAACTACGGATTGATGTGAGATATCAGTCTGTTATCATAATTTACACGTGATATACTCATTGTGTTAAAAAGGAAATACAATCATGATTACACGAATTTTTCCCTTTCTTGAATGGTTCAAGGATTATAACGGAAGCAAATTCAAGATCGATTTTCTTGCAGGTTTGACAGTCGCACTTGTTTTGATACCCCAATCCATGGCCTATGCCCAACTTGCAGGGCTTCCGGCATACTATGGCCTGTATGCGGCATTTTTACCCCCCATGGTTGCGGCGCTTTTCGGTTCAAGCCGCCAGTTGGCCACCGGTCCTGTGGCTGTTGTATCCCTGATGACAGCCGCCTCTCTGGAACCCCTTGCCACATTGGGAAGCGAGGCATTTATCGGTTATGCGGTCGTTCTTGCCTTGACAGTGGGCGTGTTTCAGCTGACGTTGGGCGTGCTTCGTCTTGGATTGATCGTCAATTTTCTGGCCCACCCTGTCGTAAACGGATTTTCAAATGCCGCTGCCATTATTATTGCATCATCCCAGCTTTCCAAACTTTTTGGCGTGGATGTGGACAGTGCCACCCATCATTATGAAACCATCATAAGAGTCGTCGAGGCTGCCATAGACTATACGCACTGGCCGACACTTTTGATCGGTATTTTTTCCATTGCGATCATGGTGGTTTTAAAGCGCCTGAACCCGCGAATCCCTAATGTGCTCGTTGCTGTTGTGGTGACCACGTTAATTTCCTGGGGAACAGGGTTTGAACACAATCAAAAAGTGGACATATCCCAGTTTGAATCAGGTGACATCCGGGAAAAAATTCTGGCATTCAATACAGCCATAGATAAAATTGCCGAAGCCGGGTCACAACGAACCGAAGTATCCAGGAATATGATGGCCCTGGAATCCGCCCATGTGAGCGGTATTGAAAAGCTGGAGCTTCAGCATCAGCTCAATATCATTCAGCTGGAAATGGAAAAACAGAAACTGAATGCCCACATCTTCAGGGAAGAATTAAGAAGCAGACATTTTTCTGCAGTTTCATCAGGCGGCAGCGGAATCGTTTTATACCTGAAAGATGCAGCACCTCAAGGGGCAGAGACCGATGGCCGAATCTGGCGGATCAAACTGGGCAACAAGCACATGGATGAAAAAGGGATTCTGGTCACAGGCGGTGGCAGCGTGGTGGGTGTTGTGCCAAAAGGGTTGCCTGCGTTTGGCATGCCCAAGTTGAAAACGTCTGTTTGCCTTCAGTTGTTGCCTGCTGCGGTGATCATTTCGCTTTTGGGATTCATGGAGGCAATTGCCATTGCAAAAGCCATGGCATCCAAGACCGGTCAGCGCATCGATCCCAATCAGGAACTGATTGGTCAGGGCCTGGCCAATATCCTGGGGTCAATCGGAAAAAGCTATCCCACGTCCGGGTCGTTTTCAAGAAGTGCGGTGAATCTCCAATCCGGTGCCGTCTCAGGGCTTTCAAGCGTGGTGACAAGTATCATGGTGGTTATCGCGCTTTTCTTTTTTACACCGCTTCTTTATCATCTTCCCCAAACGACGCTTGCAGCGGTTATCATGATGGCCGTTATCGGTCTTGTGAATGTCAGCGGGTTTGTTCACGCCTGGAAAACACAGTGGTATGACGGCGCCATATCCATTATTACATTTGTATTCACCCTTGTTTTTGCGCCTCATCTTGAAAAAGGGATTTATGTCGGTGTGGTGCTGTCTTTGGGTATGTTTCTCTATAAAAGCATGCGGCCCAAGGTGTCTTCCCTTTCACGCCATGAGGATGAAAGCCTTCGGGAAATCGGCGCAAATCAATTGTCCGCGTGCGAGTATATTGATCTTATCCGGTTTGAGGGGCCTTTGTTTTTTGCCAATGCCAGCTATCTTGAGGATGAAATCGATGACCGGATCATGAACCGGCCAAATCTTAAGCACATAATCATTGCAGCCAACGGGATAAATGATATTGATACATCAGGTGAGGAAACACTGGCTTTGATCGTGGACCGGTTGAGAAGTTCCGGGTACGGGATTTCATTGAGCGGTGTGAATGAATCGGTCATGTCCGTTCTCAAAAGAACTCACCTTTATGAAAATATTGGCAGTGACAATATCTTTCCCACAATGGAAAAGGCCATCCGGACGGTTTATGATCAAACCCACAGAGATAGCCAGGAAACGACATGTCCGCTGCTGACGGTCTGTCGTGATATGTCGATAATCAAGAATTGAGAGAGGGGAATTATGCCGGTAATTACAATTGTAAGTGGAATATTCTGCAATAAGGAATCCATCGTCAACCGCATTGCTGAAAAGGCAAAGTATCAGGTAGTCAATGATGACATGATCGTGGCAAAAGCCCATCAATTGTCAGGTTTGAGTGAAAAAAGTCTTCAAAGGGCGTTTACATCAAAGACGTCTCTTTTTAATAATTTTACACACGAGAAGGAACGCGCTGTCGCCTGGCTGAAGCTCTCTATGGCCCAATTTCTTGAGAAGGATAAACTCATTATCGACGGTGCATCCGGTCTTTTTATTCCAAAATCGGTGAGCCATGTGTTAAGGGTTTTGCTGATCGGTGATGTTCCCTTCAGAATTCAATCCGCTTCAAGGGATAACGGATTGTCGGAAAAAGAAGCGCATGTCATGATAAAAAATCATGATGAAAACTTGAGCGCCTTTGTGGATACGCTATTTAAATCCAATGACCCCTGGGCCAATTCGCTTTATGATATGGTGGTGCCGGTGGATAAAATGGACGAGGAAAAAATTATCACGCTGATTACCGATCATCTGACCAGTGACGTCATCAAACCCTCGGGCGAATCGAAAAAGGCGGCCGCGGACTTTTCCTTGTCGGCTCAGGTTGAAGTGTCGCTGGCAAAGGAAGGACATGCTGCAGACGTATTCTCACGGGAAGGAAATGTTACCCTGACGATAAATAAAAACGTTCTTCTTTTAAACCGCCTTGAAGAGGAATTGAAAACGATCGCAGGAAAGGTGGCTGGCGTGAAAAGCGTTGACACCCAGGTTGGAAAAGGGTTTTACCAGACAGACATATACCGGAAGCATAATTTTGAAATGCCATCAAAAATACTGCTCGTTGATGATGAACGTGAATTTGTCCAGACCCTTTCTGAAAGACTCCTGATGCGCGAAATGGGCTCTCTGGTGGCTTATGATGGTGAATCTGCGCTCAGCCTGATCTCAAAAGATGATCCGGAAGTCATGATTCTCGACCTGAATATGCCGGGAATAGACGGTATCGAAGTCTTGCGGCGCGTCAAACAGACACGGCCTGAGATTGCCGTCATTATTTTAACCGGTCACGGATCCGAGAAAGACAAGGACACCTGCCTGAAACTGGGTGCGTTTTCGTATCTTCAAAAACCGGTGGATATCGATGTATTAAGCGATACACTTAAAAAAGCAAATGCGTTTATCAAACAGAATCAGATGAAAACCAAATGATCTTTCGGGGCAATGAATGAAAAAACCGGGTAAATTGCAATCGGCAGATATGGCGAAGGAAGACACAATCGCATTTCAATTCAAGCATATGTTTAATTTCCGAAGAATCTGGTGGGCCAATTTCTTATTGACTTCGGCGTTTGCCATTGTGCCTCTTGTCTTCTTTGCACTGATCGATTACAATGTCACCTGGAAATCCGTTGAATCCGAAGCTATCATGAGAGTATCCCGGTTCACTTCAAACACCTGGCGGGCCATATCCTTTTTTCTGGATAAACAGAAATCCGCGCTTGTATTTGCCGCACACGATAACACATACGAGGAACTTTCAAATCCCGAGCGTCTCTCAGAACTGCTTGAAAATTTGAGAAAAGGATTCGGAGATTATACGGATATCGGTGTCATTGATTCCACAGGTCGCCAGATTGCCTATGTGGGACCCTATCGTCTTGAAGGGAGGAGTTATGCAGATCAATCCTGGTTCCATGAGGTAACTGATAAGGGTGCTTATATCAGCGATGTGATTTTGGGGTATCGGAACGTGCCGCATCTTATGATTGCCATCAGGCACAGATCAGAGGACGGGTCTTTCTTTGTGTTACGGGCTACCCTCGAGCATCAGTTCAGCAATCTGCTTTCATCCATGGAAGCCGATATCAGGAAAGATGTTTTTCTCATCAATAAAAAGGGGGTCGTGCAGACCCCTACCCGGTTTTTCGGAAATGTTTTTGAAACCATGCGAATGCCCGTTCCTCCCTATTGCGAAAAAACAAGCGTGGTTAACTTCGATAATGTCAATGGCGAGCCCATGATAATCGGTTACCGTTACATTCCGGATATCCCTTTTATTCTGATCGTGGCTATGCCCAAAACAAAATTGATGGAGCCGTGGTATACTCCCCGCATGAATTTGATCGGATACCTGCTTGCAAGCATTACGATGATACTTTTATGGATTATCGGTGTGACGTCCTATATGGTGAAAAAATTGAAAGTGACGGATAAACGGCGCATCCGTAATTTCCATATGGCGGAATATTCCAATAAATTGGCTTCAATCGGCCGTCTTGCCGCAGGCGTTGCCCATGAGATCAATAATCCGCTGGCCGTCATTAATGAAAAGGCCGGTCTTGTCAAGGACATGTTTGAATTCAAGAACGAGTATAAGGCTGACCCCAAACTGATCAAATCCATTGACAGTATTATTTCCTCGGTGGATCGCTGCAGCAGGATCACAAGAAGGCTTCTGGGATTTGCAAGGCATCTGGATGTGAGCATCCAGATAGTCAATTTAAAGGAGCTTATCACCGAAGTCATGGGATTCCTGGAAAAGGAAGCCTTATATCGATCGATCGATGTTATGATTGATATCCCGGATAATATTCCTCCGATAGAAAGTGACCGGGGCAAACTTCAGCAGATTTTCCTGAATATTCTGAATAATGCGTTTGCGGCCCTGAAGAATGGCGGCAAACTCCGGATCAGTATAGTACTGAAACCCAATCGAGGCATCTCCATTGACCTGGAAGATAATGGTTGTGGCATCTCGCCTGATAATCTCAAGCGTATTTTCGAACCTTTTTTCTCCACAAAAACAAAGAGTGGCGGCACGGGCCTGGGCCTTGCGATTACTTATGGCCTGGTGCAGGAGATCGGAGGCACAATTGAGGTCAGAAGTGAAATTGGCAAAGGCACATGTTTTACCATTGTATTGCCATTCAGGATTAAACCGGAAAAAAAGGCCGCGATCGAAAATAATGGCAGCAAGCCATAAAACGATGTTTTTAAAATCAATCGTCTGATATCGTCAGTCGTCATCTGCGAAAATCTGCACGCTGCGTATAGGTTAAATGAAAAATCAGGGTTTTCAAATTATTGATTTGCATTGCGAACGACTTTTGTGATACGCAACAAGGATACGGGAAATAACATAACATCTTACCTTAAGAATCGTCAGATGGTTAGGATATACCTGAGTCGGGGCTCCTTCCTTTAGCCAGGAGAGAGTCATTGTCTGTTAATTTATTTTTTTGTGATGGGTTTATGAAACGAATACTTCTGGTTTATGCAGTTAATCATACCATTCAGAACCCTTTAGGTGGGGTTGCCCCCCCTTCGGGCCTGTCATGGATACAGAAATCCCTTTATGTAAAGGGGTTTGACTATCGCACCTGTGACCTTTCCCTTGCCAGGGAAAAGGAAGATATTGAAGCGTTTATCAAACAAGCGGTCAATACATATCAACCAGATGCTGTGGGCATTTCCATTAGAAATATTGATACTTCCGTGAATCCGCCACGAACCTTTTTCCCATTTTTAAAGGACGTCGCACTTGCGATCCGTCGTGAAACAGATGTCCCCATGATTCTGGGCGGTCCTGGATTTTCTCTGTATTCCAAAAAATGCATGGAGATTATGGCGGCGGATTATGGCATCGTGGGAGAAGGAGAAGCGTCGTTTCCTGAATTGTTGAATGCTATTTTTTCCGGTAATGAATTGAGTCCATCTGTCGCCGGTCTGATTTCAAAAAGAAACGGGGCGTTTCAGGAGATTCCCAGGGAAATTTTTTTGGATTACACAACATTTGGGAAAGCCCGGCATGAGGGCATTGATTATGAATCTTATGAAAAAATCGGAGGCTATTATCCCATTCAGACAAAAAGAGGGTGCGCGTTTAATTGCATATATTGCGATTACCCCTATCTTGAGGGCCGGCAGTATCGCATGAGACAACCATCGGTGATTGTGGACGAGATCGAAGAACTGACAGGAACCTATGCGTTGAATCATTTTTTCTTTACGGACAGTGTGTTTAATTTCCCATCAGAATTTTGTAAAAGCATTCTTGACGAAATTATAAAAAGAAAGTTGGCAATCAAGTGGACAGCATATGTGAACCCCAGAGATTTGACATTGGGTCTTGTTGAACGGTTCAAACAATCCGGATGTACACGCGTTGAGGTTACCATAGACACACTGACACGCCCAACCCTTATATCCTATCAGAAAAATTTCAGCCAGGAAGAAATTATCAATGCCGATGCCTGCTTCAGGCAGTTTGATATTCCCACCTATTACTGGATCAATCTCGGCGGGCCAGGTGAAACACAAGAAACCTTTGGGAGGAATCTGGCCCATCTTGGACGGCTGACCCACGTGACAAAGGGATGGATCGGTGTGGGGTTTGTTGTCCTTCCGGGCAGCCCCCTTTATGATCTGGCCGTTCAGGAAGGCCGTATTGAGCGAAATGGCATAAGAGAACCGTATTTATATATAAGCAAAAATCTGCCTGAAGACTATGCGGAACAGATTCAGATGTTTGCCATAGACCACCCGGAATGGTTTTCCGTTTATGATATGCTGGACACCGATTACCGGCAGATGGCCATGAAAATCATCAATGAAAAAATCAGGGATCACTGGCCCATGCAGGCAGGCTATGGCGAAAAAAGGCGACAAAAATACAGGCAGGGCGATCTGAAAATCATGTCTCACCAAGTGTATCTGGAAAAATTGCAGAAGAAACAAAGGAAAAAGTAGAGGGATCAGTTTATTTCAAAATCGATCACCTGGTTTCTGCCCCTTCGTTTCAGTTCGACAGAAAGTGAGCTCGATGAGTTCAACTGGTTATAGAATCCCATGGCATCATCTATGCTGCTGATTTTCCGGCCATCGATCCCGGTGATGATATCGCCATTTCTCAGGCCGAATCTTCTGAAAATGGAATTCCGGTTGATTCTGGAAACCTTGATTCCTTCTGCATGGGGATAAAAACGGACCTGTTTCATGAGGGTGTTCAGATCACCCATGGCGTTTTCTATTTCGGTTCGTTTGATCGTTCTTTTGGATCGAACAGGTGGTCGCGTTGACCGGTTTCTGCTATAGCGATTGTATGGACGTCTTCTGCTGTCGCTTTTGAATTCTTCCAGTTCAAGAATTTCATTTTCCCCTTCAAACTTCAGTATGATTTTTTCATCGAGAATCTGAACGATCGTTGCTCCCTGAACCTGATCCCCTGTGGAATAAAGCATCTGGGTATTTCGGCTTTTGGGACCTTTTGTTTCTTCGATCACGGCAAATGGTTTCCGGGTGTTGCCGGTCACCGTCCCCCATAATTTTAAGTCAAGTTCAGTCAGCTCAAGCGATTCATCAACGATTTTTTTTTCCTTTTTTTCAGATGGCCCATCTGTTTTAAAAAGATCCCGCTTGATGATGGACTTGTAGTATGAAAACGGATGGAGTGTTTTTTTGCTTTTCGGGAGAAAGGCACTTTGCTCTGAACGGGTGGATGCCCCCGATATATTTGCTGATTCGATAAATGTATCGAACTTTGCATCGGCAATATTGTAAATCATGTCCACAAATATATAGGACAAAAGCGTTATTAACAGCGTATTTATAATGATAAAGTTGGTCTTCATTGATGCTTTTTCCCCTTAAATGGATATCACGGTCATCACCCTCTGAAGTGCAAATGTATCAGAGCCGGGTTAGGTTATGCATAGGGTGGATTATGTATAACGCATGTAAAAGGAGTGTATTTGCCATGCATTTGGCTGGCTTGAATTATTTTTTTGCACTGACCGGTCAGTTTTTATTGACTTTGTTTTTTTTCCTTTTTATAGTTACGGTCATAAATGCCAAATCATGCAGACTGCATTGACACGGAGGAAACAATATGAACACAACCGGATATGCCATCAACACATACCCTGATACGAAAAAGATATATGACCAATTACATGCGCTGATTCGTCAGCCCATGCGCACGTTGAAACCGTCTGCCATGGAACGGTATCTGTCGTATTTCAAGGCGCGTTGCCCGAAATCGAAACAAATGATCGATTCGGCCAGAAACGTCATTCCCGGAGGGGTTCAACACAATCTGGCATTTAACTATCCCCACCCGCTTGCCTTTGAACAAGCAAAAGGCGCTTATCTTTACGATATTGACGGCAATCGCTACATTGATTTTCTGCAGGCCGGAGGCCCTACGGTTCTGGGGAGCAATCCTGACGCGGTGAGGGAAAAAATAATTCATCTTCTTGAGACCTGCGGCCCTGTGACCGGGCTTTTTCATGAGTATGAACTGAAACTGGCGAAATTCATTTGTGACCATTTTTCTTCAGTGGACCGGTTTCGAATGTTGGGGAGCGGCACGGAAAGCTGCATGGCTGCCATTCGTGTGGCCAGGCTTGCCACAGGTAAAAAATATATCATCAAAATGGGAGGGGCATACCACGGCTGGAGTGATCAGCTTTCTTACGGCATGAGGATTCCGGGCACTGGATCTCTGGAATCCCATGGCATTCCAAAATCGTGTTTCAGATATACCCAGGAGGTCTATCCGAATGATATTGAGGCCCTCGAGAAAAAACTTTCCATGAACCGGTATCGTGGCGGAACGGCAGCGGTTATTCTGGAACCGGTGGGACCGGAGAGCGGCACCAGGCCGGTTGATTACAATTACAATCAAAAGGCCCGTGAACTCTGTGACCGGTTTGGCGCGTTGCTGATTTTTGATGAAGTGGTCACGGCCTTCAGAGTAGGCATTGACGGTGCGCAAGGGTATTTCAAGGTGAAACCGGATTTGACGGTTTTCGGAAAAGTAGTGGCAGGCGGGTATCCTTCAGCAGGCGGACTTGGCGGTAAGGAGGAATACATGGCCTTCCTTGCAGCAGGCGTTGGCGGGAAGAAATCCAAACAGGCCCACGTGGGCGGGACACTTGCCGCAAACCCGTTAAGTGCTGCAGCCGGATATTATACCTTGGTGGAAATAGAGAAAACAAACGCCTGCGAGAAGGCAGGGCGGGCCGGAGATCGTCTGACAAAAGGTCTTCAGGCAATTATGGGAAAATACGGGCTTCCGTTTGTGGTTTACAATCAGGGGTCAATTTGCCATCTGGAGACAGTGGGCACCATGCTGTTTGATATCAATCTGTTCAAACCCTGGCAGATTCCATCCCGTCTCAAGGAGATTCACGCCAGGAAGGATGTGATGACCCATATGGGTGCGGCTTACATGGCAGAAGGTATTGTCACCCTGGCCGGTAGCAGGCTGTATACCTCTTCTGCAGATACCGACGATATTATCGATGATGCGCTTTCGCGATTTGACCGGATTTTTTCTGAGATTGAGGGAGTGAATTGATGGACCCGGTTGAAAACATCCGCATAACGGGTCTTTCAAACGCCCAAACAATCGTCTGGGACGCGGGGCTGCGACTTCATCGGGAAGGACTTGTGGCAAGAACCTGGGGGAATATCAGTTTCCGGGTGAATGAAAATCTGTTTGTCATCACCCCAAGCGGTATCGCCTATGAGCACTTGACACCCGAGAGAATTGTCCCTGTAAACTTAAGGGATTTAACTTATCATGGCAAACTGAAACCCTCTTCGGAAAAAGGAATGCATGCGGCTATTTATCGGGATCGGCCTGAGATTAAGGCGATTATCCACACCCATCAGCAGGCTGCTTCAAGTGTGTCAGCAGCCCGTATGGATATTGAAAATATACAGGGAGAAGATAGAATGATTTTGGGGCCGGTTGTAAAAACAACACCGTATGCACTTCCCGGAACAAAAAAGCTTGCCAAATCAGCGTTCATGGCCATCCGGGGAAGCAATGCCACCCTTCTTTCAAACCATGGGGCGATATGTATCGGAAAGAATATGGCGGAGGCGTTTCACGTGTGCATATCTCTTGAATCACTTTGCGAGCGTTTTGTGGCGGAAAAGGTCATGGCAGCCGCAGGCGTAAAAGAATACGCGCCTGGCATGATCCATCGATTTTATCTTGAACACCATGCCCGAGGCCGATAAATGGAAAAAAGAGATATCAGAAAGGAAGTCGCCGACAATTATGAAGTGCTTCTTTCAGCAGGTGTCATCAGAAAAGATGGCGGAAGTTTCAGCATGCAGTTTGAAGGGGAGCTGTATTTCCCGGATGGACAGACCGGCCCCTCTGATTTATATGGCAAAAGAATTGACGAAAAACTACCTGAACAGACACCAGCCTGGTGCAGGCTTCATCAATACTTGTACAGGCAACGGAAAGATATCCGTGTCCTTCTCACTTCACGGCTGTCTTACACCATGACTGCTGCCTGCGCCGGGCATGAAGTGCCGCCGCTTCTCGATGATTTCGCTCAGCTTGTGGGGGTGACCGCCCGGGTTGTTTATGTGGAACCAACGGACCCGGTGTTTTTTAGAAAGATCCTGAAAGGGATGCGGAGACGAAATGCCGTATTGATTCCGCAGATGGGGGGGCTTTGTGCAGCCGCTTCCTTTGAAGATACGCTTGCCGTGTCCCAGGTGTTGGAAAAGGGATGCCGGGCCTATATCGACACGGCATTTTTGGGTGGCGGTTTTCGGATCAGCTGGATCGAATCCTGGCTCATGCGGCTTGTGTTCAAGTTTAAATATTCAAATTTGAAAAATAAGTTATCAGGCAGTTAAAGTCGGTGAAAAATGGTGAAACCAAACTTGTTTAGAATTACTGTCTAAAGGTATTGAGAAGCAGGTTTCTTTGGGTGCCTTTTACTGCATGAAAAATGCGGTCATATACTTAAAAGCCGTAAACAGGATGATTCCGGTGAGCATCCATTTGATCCCTTTTGCAGGGACGAATTTTTGGCACCGCGCGCCAAGATACATGCCAGCCATGCCGCCTACGCCGAAAAGCGCTCCAAGTATCCAATCGGGTGCTACAGAAATATTGGGATAAAGGTGGGCGATAGCCTGATAGAAAATCACACCGGCGACAGACGTGACAAATGTACCCATAAGCGCGGCCCCTGCAACAGTGTAGACGGGCAACTTGAAAAAGGTGACAAAAAAAGGTGCGATGATAGAGCCTCCCCCAATGCCATAAATACCACCGATAATGCCCACGACGAAGCTTAGCGCGAAAACACTCCAGAAAGGTACATCAAACTGTTCATCATAAAATGTATATCCCAAACGTCTCAGATTGAAATGTGTCACCCTGACCACCGGTAAAATATTTTTACCAGGCTTTTCTGAACCTGAGGAACTTGAACGGGTAAGACGGACCATTTCCTGAAAACGTTTTTCACTGTTCGTATTGCCCGTGTTTTTTTTCATCAAGTCCCGGATGAGTTTAATACCAATATACAGAAGAACAGACGCAGCGAAAAGTTTGAAATGTCTGGGGTTGGGAAGATATAACACGCGGATGAATGCACCAATAAGAACCCCAGGAAGGGTGCCTATGATCACAATCCATGTTAATGGCCATATCATTCGTCCTTCTTTGAAATAGCGATAGACACCCGCAGGAATCGCAACGATATTAAAAAGTTGGTTGGTGGCACTTACCGAAGGATGTGTATACCCTAGAAAGGATATTTGAAAGGGTAGCAGTAGAAACGCCCCGGACACGCCGCCCATGGAGGTGAAAAAGGAGATGCCAAAAGCGATCAATGGTGGCAACCAGGGCTCGATTTCAATACCCGCTGTATGAAACAACATGGGAACCTCCGTTCAAAAATAGATTATCAGCATCACTTTTTTGATTGTATATAGGCTACGAAATAAAGACAATTTGTTTTTCCGGTATTGCGAGTTTAATTTTTTTCCCCTGAAACAGATTATATTTCTTTTCAAGATATTTTGGCATCTTTATTTCAAAATCATATTCCATAGGGCTGCCCGCTAATTTGGCATATATCATGAAATTCTCCGGAAGACGCAAAATGGACACAATCTCAACGTGGAAAAGATTATTTTTTAATGATCCCTTTAAAGGGAACCCATCCTTGATGATTTTAATATCTTGCGGCTTGATACATATTTTTACCGTTTGCCCTGATGGTATTTTCTTTGGGATCACCATACTGAAATGGCCAAAATCAAGATTCATTGTTTCGTTGCAGGCCCCCACGATTCCAGAAAAAATATTGCGATAGGTCAAATACCGGGCGACTCCTTCACTCGCGGGCTGTTCAAATATAATTTGTTTTAAATCACTTTGATGCAGTTTGCCATTTAACAGAACCGATATTCTATCACCCATGCTGTATGCTTCTTCAAGATTGTGGGTAATATGAAAAGCAGTTATGCCTACCTCATTGATGATTGTTTTTAATTCGATCCAAAGGGTTCGTTTGGCTCCTTCGTCAATGGAGGAAAAGGGTTCATCGAGCAGTACGATATCCGGTTGTATGGCTAAAGCCCTGGCAAGAGCCACTTTCTGCTTTTCTCCACCTGACAGGTGGTGAACATTCCTCTTTCGGAGTTTTTGGATATCAAGGATGGAACAAAGTCTATCAACAATACGGTCCGGGTCTTTGACCTTATTATTTTTTCCGTGAAAACCGAACCGGATGTTCCCCTCTACATTTAAATGGGGGAAAAGGGAATAATTCTGTGGAACATAGCCCATACACCTACGTTCGGGAACTTCCTTTGTAATATCCTTATCCTTTAAGAAAATCGTTCCGGTGTTGACACTGTGAAAACCCAAGATACATTTCATTAAGGATGTTTTGCCACTCCCCGTGGGGCCAAGCAGGATATGGTACTCCCCCTTTTCACAAGAGAGGTTAATGTTTTGCAATGAAAATTTGCCCAACGACAGATTCAACGACTCAATTTTTAAATAGGAGGTTTTCACAATTTCCCGCCTTGAACAGATCTGACGAAAAACAGAATGGCCAGAGACATGACAACAAGGATGGTGATATAAATTAATGCACCCGTGATGTCGGCTGACTCAAAGCTTAAATAAATCGCAGTCGGTATAGTTTCTGTCTTCATGGTAGTAGCCCCTGCCAGCGTTACTGTTGCGCCGAACTCACCGATAGCTCTTCCCCAGACCAATAAAAAAGATCCCATAAGACCCCTGCCAGCCATGGGTATCACGACCTTTTGAAAGGTCTGTATTTTATTGTAACCTAAAGTCCGGGCCAGGTTTTCATATTCGGGGTCGATCCCTTCAAACGTGGTTCTCAGTAATCTTATGGACAGGCCGACGATAACAAAAAATTGTGCAACAACAATCCCTTTTACCTCAAAGACAATGGCACCGAAATGGTGTTCAATCTGTTTTCCAACAGCGGTGTTGAAAAAAATGAGCAACATCGCGCCAAGGGCTATGGGCGAAAGCACAATGGGCAGGTCTAACAGCGTATCAATAAAAGCCTTGCCGAAAAAAGACTGCCGTGAAAACAAATACGCAACCGGGACAGAAGAAAGAATTGCAACAACAGATGAAATCGTGGCGGTTAACAGTGAAAGTTTGATTGCAAACCAAATACGATCAAAATGAGGGAAGGACAATGCATTTGTGCCAGCGAGTTCAATAATCATGCTACCAAAAAGGCTGATAAACACGAATATGAGCAACACAGTCGCACCCCACATCAAGGTGTCAAAGGTGCGATTCATTTATTTTTTCCATAAATCTTTGATAATTTCGAAATATTTGTCGGGAAGGGTATATAGACCACCGACAGCAGCCTCTGGCGCAAATTTTTTTGCATCTTCCAGAATACTCAAGTACCCGTATTTTTTATAAATGGATTTTCCTATCGGTGAAAGGGTATATTCAATGAAGGCCTTTGAAAGATTGACGTCCTTGGTATACACGGGAATTGATATCGGGATATATGAAATTCTAGGTATTTGTTTCGGATTGATAGCTACAAATTCCATGCGCTCCGGATTCCAGAAATGAAACACGCGCCAGCCGAGAATGGCATCAACCTTATTCAACGCTGCCAAATTCGCTGTTTTTGAACAGGAGCCCCCGAAGGTAACCACATTTTTTAAAACCGGTTCCAAGAGACTATTTTTTTCCAGTAGTTCTATACCGTATAAACCTAGGCACACCGTTTCCGGATTCCCGATCCCCAAGCGAAGGCCTGGCCGGGTCAGATCCTCCAATGTATGGATATTTGCGGGATTACCCGCTGGCGTGATAATGGCTGGAACAAGGTAGGCAACGATTTGATCACTGTTTTCAATGATCAGTTTTTTCTTTTCGGCAATGATAATATAATCCGGTGACCCCGGCAAATAGATCTCACCCTTTTTCGATAACTCGATTTGAGAAAGCAAGGTGCCCGATCCGCCGAAAATCATATTGACTTCGACATTCTTGTCTTCCTTGAATTTTGCGGCGATCTCCTCCATGGCCGGTTTATTGGCAGAGCCGCAAAATACTGTTATGGATTGCATCTCGGCAAACCCATTTTCCCACCCAATGCATACAATTAATAAGACCATTAATAAAACGATTCTGAACCTGTTCATTCTTTTTCTTTTTCCTTTTCATTCTATGAAGTTTTTTTGCACTCAATAATCACCCATCCTTAAAACACTTCCCGAGTTTCTGCACTCAACAAATCGATTCAGCCCCAACCGCTATTGCCCGTTTTATTTTACCGTAAGCTACACCGTTTCTTCATCACCCGTTGTCCGGGTATCTATTCCTTTAAAACGGGTTAAGTTTTTTCTATAGCTCACGCTGCGAATGACCTTACGCAAGCCCACGATGCGAGGATCTTTTTCCATGTATTTGGGGTAGCATAAATCAAATGTTTCCTGACTGACCTGAAGAAATTCAAGACCGGCCTGTTCGGCGGCCAGACGGTGGCAGACACCCGCGTCCACCCATCCCTGTCGCACGGCCATGGTGACCTCCCAGTGATTTTGGGCTACATTCTTGATGGCCCTGTCGCTTGGCAGAACCTTGTCCTGGCACCTACGGGCTCCGGAACCTTGCTTGCGGCCAATCCAACGAATGTGAGGAGAAACGGTTTTCCTAATCTCCGTCAAGCCTTCTCCGGGGCGTACGGCTATGCCTTCGTGCCAAACCGCACCCCTTAACAAACCAAATCCCTTGCCCAGAAGGTCGCAAACCACGGATGCATTACCCCCAGGTTCATCGATTTCCCGGAGGTGCGTGCCTGCCACATGCACCACTCCTTGTTTGAGCAAAGAAAGCGCTTCATTACTGGAGCGGTGAAAGGACAACACGCGCATACCAGTCTTTGCGCCTATCATGGCCGATAGGAGCCCCACCGCCGGATCGCAAGAGGCCATGATCAGTGTCATACTTGAGGCGTCTGACGAAAGCGGTTTTCGTGATCGGCCATCGAACCAACCGTCAGGCGGCAGAATGTTGTAAGGCAAAGGTTCTACCGGAAAAGCCAGAACTTTTTGGTCGAAAGAGGCTTCCCAGTATGCCGGAAAATCTTGGGTGGGATGCCATGCCCAAGCGATGGTGGCACCTTCCCCTTCTTCGGAGAACAATTCTTCAACCGTACAATCAAGTGCACGTGCTAATGCCAGCGCCGCATGCACTGATGGAACCAGCGCGCCGTTTTCGATGGCGGCAATGCGGGAACGTGAAACATTTGAGCGACGGGCCAACTCTGCCTGTGTCCAATTTTTCTTATTGCGGAAAATACGTAAACGGGACATGGTTATCCTCCTATTTTGTCAGGATTTATTACACGGTGTCAGGAAGCTGTCAAGCCTTTTTGAGCTTTACGATGGATGCGATAATGATGGAATTGTGGATCGGAATTATTATGACACTATTAAAACTGCACTTTTACCGGGTTTAAAAGGCCCGTGGAGAGTATGGCAAATATCGTTTCAATGATTTCCTCCATGGAGTGATCATCGGTTTCATTCACCTGATTGTTGCAGAGGGATTCGATGATTCCTATCAGAGCAGTGGCGGAGAGATGCTGGTTCAGGGGTTTTAAATAGCCTCGTTCCTGACCGGTTTGAAGAATGTTTGTCACAAAGTCTATGAATTGGTTCCGGATTTGTTTTATTTCCGTGAGTGTCTCCGGATCAAGGCCGCTTGACAGCTCGTTTACATAAATTTTGGTGACTTCGCTGTGCTTGAGGTAAAGCCTGATGCTGCTCGATAAAAGCAGCCGGAAGTGGTCCAGAAAGGGAAGATCCGATTCAAGTTCCTTGCTGATGGTCTGCATGATTTTTTTCATGCCGTCTGTGACGGTAGCCGCAAAGAGTTTGGATTTGCTTGAATAGTTGTAATAAAGGGTGCCTTTGGCCACCTTGGCCACATTTGCAATCTCATCCATTTTTGCCTGATGAAATCCCTTTTCGGAGAAGATTTTCGTGGCAGCTTTCAGTATTTTCTGTTGTTTTGTAAGGTTCTGCATGGGACGGTATCCTACATCTTTTTTGATAAAAAGGGAAGGGTTTGAATTACCTTTTGTTTAACGTGCGAAAGAGTGTTTTGTTTTTTTGATAAAGGGATTTGAAAACATCAAAGTTACGATCGTAAACTGCCCGGTATTCCGGCTGGGGATGAAAACTGCTTCCCATGGGGATCAATTCTTTTGCACCTTTGAAGGTCGGGAGTATTTTTAACCCCACCCCGCAGACAATGGCGGCGCCGACCGTTCCGATATCCTGGGGATATTTAACCGTTCGGATTTTCCTGCCTGTCACATCTGCCATGATCTGGCACCAGACATCGGATTTGGCCCCACCACCTACGAAACAGATGCTTTTCTGAAATGGAATTTTCTTTTCCATGGCTTCCAGTATCCATCTTTTGTGATAGGAGACGCCTTCAAGCACTGCCCGGATCATCTGGCGTTTACCGGTGTTCATGCCGATGTTGAAGAATATGCCCCGTGCGTTTGCATCTTCTCTGGGCGCACGATTGCCATGGAGCCAGGGTGTAAAGATGAGATTGCCTGCGCCAGGCTCGGTTTCTGCCACCACCTGGTTCAGGAGTTTGTAAAGATCTTCCATCTGTTCTTCAGGGTCTTTTTTTCCCTGAAGATAGATGCCTATTTCGTCTAAAGCCAGATGGTCCCGGACCCATTTCAGGCACGCGCCGGATGTTTCCTGTTCACCCACATAATTGTATCTTCCGGGCACAGCACCCAGAATGGACGCCATGAAATTTTCAATATCGACCCATCGTTTGTTCACATTGGCAGCCACCCACCCTGATGTTCCCACGTAAATATGGGTATCAAAAAGGTCCAGGCAACCCGATCCGATTGCGGCCATGGTCACATCGCCGCCCCCGCCAAATACCGGAATACCTGGAGAAAGACCTGTTTCAGATGCGGCATTTGCGCTGAGGGTGCCCACCACATCTGTGGCATGGACGACTTTTGGCAGATGATCCATATTCACACCGAATGTGTGGCAGAGACCGGGGTGCCATTTTTCCTTTCCGGGCCGGGTGTCGTAAATGAACGTGACATGGGCGGAATCACGGGTCATGCCGATTTTTCCGGTACACCTCAAAATCAGGTAATCTTTGACATCCAGCCATTTGTGGACTTTTTTGAAGATGGCGGGCTCGTTCTCGCGAACCCAATGGTATTTCCAGAGCGGATCCTTGGGGGTGGCGGCAACACCTCCGGTTATTCGCAAGGCATTCAATGCTTTTATCAAATTCATGCCGCTGATTCTCAACAATCCATGGCAGAGATGGTCTTCCATCTGGCGTGTGGCCCGCCCGTCCATGTATATCATGGGATTCCTCAATGCATTTCCCTGACGGTCCACGAGTATTGACCCCTGCATCTGGCAGCAGAACGCCAGACCTTTGATTGCATCCGGTGCAAGGGATGCTTTTGCGAGCACTTCCCTGCTTGTGGTGCAAACCGCCTGCCACCAGTCATCTGCTTTTTGTTCAACGCCGCCGTCATCCGTAACATGAAGGGGATATTCGGCAAGTGCTGCACCCAAAAGATCCAGCGTTTTTCCGATACGGTAAAGGCAGGTTTTGCACCCGGTGGTTCCCAGGTCATAGGTCAGTACGAACGTATCCATAAAGA
The DNA here is from genome assembly GCA_018816735.1 of Pseudomonadota bacterium. GTDB lineage: Bacteria > Desulfobacterota > Desulfobacteria > Desulfobacterales > JAHIVH01 > JAHIVH01. Next base: position 153,274 of record JAHIVH010000129.1, read on the forward strand.
GCCTCTTGGATGTTTGATTTTTTCTTGACCTACTATAGGGGAGGCGGTATGGTTCTGTCAACTTTAAAACCGACTGGTCAGTTCAAATATACCGTGATGCCTACACAATAAAATTCTTCTCGGAAAATGTCTCCGGATCAGTATAGGTGATTTTTGTGAGATACGTATGGAGGTCAATATCTGCCTTGGCTGTATATTTTTTAAAGGTATAGGTCAGGACCACCTTGTTTTCCGGAGAAGGCTGGATGGCAAAGTCTCCTTTGAAGGCCGGATAAGTGTTCCTGAATTCCATCAACCGGATCAGTCTTTGCACAACCGGTTTTTTTACGGCGTCATCAATTTCATCCAGGGTAAAATTGTGCCGGTTGATATCTCTTCCGTTTCGGGTTTTCTCTACCAGATCGATATCGTTTTCCCCGGCCAGAAGACCGACATAGTAAACCTGGGGCACGCCAGGTGCAAAAAACTGGATGGTCCTTGCGGCAATATAGGAATTATCGTTACATTCCAGAGCCGAGTAGTAGGTGCAGTTCACCTGATAAATATCAAGGTTCTGATAGGCTTCGCTGGAATAAACCGGTTTGACGTTTGAGCCTTTTTCATAAAGCCCGTTTATGGTTTTTTCAATGTCTGACGCTGTCATGAGATCTTCAACATCCACCACCCCTATGCCGTCATGGGTATCTAAAGTGGTCACCTGTTTTCTGGGGCATATCTGGAGCCAGTTTAAAAGAGCGGTATTGGTATGGTGATACAATGTGTGAAGCACCAGCATGGGAAGGGCGAAGTCATAGACCCAGTACCCTTTTTCCGAAAGTTTTTTCTGATAGGTGTAGTGGCCGTGGACTTCCGGCAGAATCCGTGAGTCAAAAGGCGTCACAAAACCAGCTAACATTTCAAGAAGTTTCCAGACGTCAGGCTCGAGAAAAAAACAGTTGGTGCCCAGCTTGATGGTGGTATAGGCAAATGCATCCATCCGGATAAATTCCGGTTTTTTTCTTGAAAGGAAAATCAGAAAATCCCTGAACAGTTCCCGTGTCTTCGGGGATGTAACATCAAGGTCGATCTGTTCAAAGTCAAACGTGCACCAGAGGGTTTCAAGAGATCCGTCAGGACGTTGCACATCCTGAAAGGGCGGCCTAGGTTTCCGGGTGTATACTTTTTCAAGATCCTTTTTATCTATTTTTCCATCCGGGCTCAGTTTGTTGAAGCTCATAAATATATCCGCAAACTCGGAATCCTTTCCGTTTTCCAGATAATCGACGAAGTATTTGGATTGTCTTGAAATGTGGTTCACCATGAAATCGATCATAATATCATAGTCTTCCTGTATCATTTCAATGTCACGCCAGGTGCCGAATGCGGGGTCCACCTGATAATAGGTCATGGGGGCAAACCCCCTGTCTGCAGATGACGGGTAAAAGGGGAGAATATGGATGCCGCCCACTGCTTTCCTGAAATAGCGCCTCAATACGTAATGGAGTTCCTGAAGATTTTTACCCAGGCTATCCGGGTAGGTAATGACCTGAATTCTGTTTTTAAATGGCATATACGTTCCTGTGTGCTTAGGTTAGTCATTTATTTTTTTTGCTTTTTCGATGAACTGATAGTGGGAAATCCCTTCAAGAATGCCTCCTGCGCAGGGTTCATCTGCAAAATAGATATTTCTTGCACCTTTAAGGGGCTCAAGCTCATGACTGTAGTTTCCCACCACTACCCCCATGGGTTCACCTCTCAGCATTTCATCGTCGTTCCCGGAATCGCCGCAGACCAGAAAATTGCCGATGGGAATTTCCCATTTGTAGCTCAAATACCGGATGGCCTTTCCTTTGGACGCTCTATGGGGGAGAATGTCCAAAAACTGGTCATGGGAATATATCAGCGTATATCTGCAGCTGTTTTTGCTCAGAAGGTCATGGATAGTTGCCACACGGTCTTTGGAAGGGGGCATGTAATAGCTTATCTTGTATTTTTTTTGGGTGTCATCTTCCTGATATTCGAGGAAATCAAGCTGATCAAGCAGTTCCTTTATTTTCTCCCTTTCCCATTTTTTTGAAATGTGCGATTCCCATCCTCTTGAGAACTGGAGTTGTTCCCCATAGTGGAGTTCCGAGCCCACCGATGAAATGATGAGATCCGGCAAGTCGATGTTGTGTTTTTTGAGGATCGCCACAGCAGATTCCACGGTTCTTCCGGTGGCCACGCCGAATCCGATTGTCTCTTTGTTTTCTTTCAGCAACCGGATCAGCTTTTTCAGTTTTGTATTGTCTTCTCCGATCAGTGTATTGTCGATATCTGTGACCAGGAAAGAATTGAGTTTGATGATGCGTCTGCCGATCATGTCAGACGGTTTGGCTGGTGTCAGATCAGATGCAGTGGATTTTTTCACAATCGGTTTCAGATCGTTGAGGTATTTTTTCACATGACTCTCCCAGGTGTATTTTTTGCGTATGTTCATCACACCATTTTTGGAGTAGGTCTTCCACAGATCGGCATCAGCGATGATTTTTTTTATGGCATGGCTGATTTGCCGGGTATCTGTGGGATCGACCAGAATGCCGCACTGACAGTTTTTAATAATGTCTTTGGGACCGCCATCCCGGGTGGCCACAACCGGAATGCCTGTGGCTGCGGCTTCGATAAGGGTCAGGCCAAATGGTTCCGTGAGCGCGACATTGACAAATACGCCTTTTTTTTCACCGGTAATGCGATACAGCTCAGGCACTTCATACTGAAAATCATGCTTCTTGGGAATCGCCATTTTTCCGTAAAGGTCGTATTTGTCCATCAGAAGCAGCATGCGGGTCAAGACATCCTTTTCATTGTCGTCCTTCCGGGAGATGTCTTTCCTTATGCCGGCAAAAATCGCCAGATTGGCCATGGACTGGAGTTCCTTGTCCTCACCATAGGCGCTCACCAGACCGCTGATGTTCTTTTTTTTATCCGGCCGGCACAGGGTGAGGATAACCGGTTTATCCGGATTCATGAAAAAACGGTTCAGCTCTTCCAAAAGGGATGCATGGGCGTATAACTGATGCTCATTTAGTTCCGGTTCTGAGATTTTGCCGTAGTAATAGGGGTAGAACTTTTCAAGATCAAGGCCCGGAGGGATGACCTGGAAACGGGGAAGCCCGTTTAGGTGATAGGTTCCATACTGCTGTTTGATTTCCTGGTTGGTGCTTGTGACAACCAGATCTGCTTTTTTAAGAATATCTTCTTCTGTTTGTATTCTGTAATTGATTTTGTATTTTTTTTCGATCTCGGTTTCATCAAGACCGTCATTTAACAGTTTCTGTTTTTTGGGCCTTCCCAGAGAGTGGCCCGTAAATATAAAGGGCGTGCCGAAAAATTCCGCCAGCTGACCTGCCACATATCCGCCATCCGCGTAATGCCCGTGAACGATATCCGGGATACACGCTTCGGTTTTTATGAATTTAATGGTCTTGTCGATGTATTCGTCCAGGTGGGGCCACAGACGTTCTTTGCGGATGTATTTTTTACCCCCGCACTGGATTCTTATAATCCTGAATTTGTCATTGACGGTTTCAATTTCTTTTGCATAATCGGTAGAAACGGTTTTATCGGAAATCAGCCGTGTAAACAGATCCACGCGTTTGACTGTTTTTCCCCGGCTCAAGGCCCTTCCCAGTTCGACCACATAATGGATCTGGCCGCCTGTGTCTGCATTTTTCCCCAGTTCCATGTTCTCTGAACGTAACAGGCCATGAATACTGAACATTTGAATATAGAGCGGTCTAGTCATCCGGTTTTTCTCCATTGCCAAAAAGCGGCCGGAACACCTGATAGAATGAATCCTCCTCGGGGACGGCACCTCTGATTTTACATATTTCTTTGGCAAAATCCGTGGCCACGGACATGATTTTATCCGGCTTCCATTTTTTAAGGTATCCAACGGCCAGAACTGCGGAAAAACCATCTCCCGCACCCACGGTATCCGCGATTTCAAAATTGGAGTCAAAACACAAGACTGTGTAGTGCTTTCCGTTTTTTATAATTTCACTGCCATCTGCACCCTTGGTCACAGCCACCATTTCAATATCATATGTTTTCATCATGTTTTTGATGAATGCGTCGTTCTTCCCGGTGAATCCGTTCATTTCCTTGATGATATTGAGTTCATCAAGATTCAGTTTCAATATATCCGCATGCGTGAGGCAGGAAGAAACAAGTGTTTTGTCAAAGCATCCTTTTCTCAGATTGATATCGCACATGCATTTGGTCTGTTTGTCTTTTTTCCTGATAAAGTCTGAGAAAAGAGAAGATGCTTTTTTCGTACGTTGAAAAACAGACCCAAAATAGACGAGATCGACCGGCACCTTTCCGGCCAGTAAAAGTGTTTTGGAGAGTTTGATGTGATCAAAGGCGGCATCCGGGAGAATTTCAAAATCCGGTACACCTTTTTCATCAAGGTTGACAATTACGCTGCCGGTTTTATAATTCGGATCGATCTGGACGTCCGAAGGATAAAATCCTTCCTGCTTTAGATAGGATATGATGTCTTCGCCATCCGGGTCGAATCCCACTCTTGAAATAAACCGGACAGGGAATCCCAGCTTTTTCAAATGAAATGCAAAATTAAAAGGAGCCCCGCCCATGCGTTTGTGAGTGGGAAACATGTCGAAAAGGATTTCGCCGATGGAAACAATCATATGGTGTCTTTCAAAAAAACGTGAATATTGTCCGGTTTATGTTTTGATCTGTATTATTTTTCGTCCCGGTTGATTCGGAAAACCTTCAAGAGACGACATGGTTTTCCTGTCTCGTTTAAATACAGGATCACTCTGGATATAAAGGAGAATCAGGTTGGCTGTGGCGATGAGAGACGAAATGTGTGTCCGTTCATAACCATGTGAGCCGTCCACACCAAATCCCACAAGCGCTGTTCGTGTGTCATTTCCTGCTTCTATGGCAGATGCTGAATCCGAACGATAAAACCTGAAGATGTCCTTTCTGTAATCGATTTTATATTTTTTACATAAATCTACAAGTTTGCGGTTTAAATGATAATCATAGGGCCCGGTCTGGTCCATCATGCCTATGGTTACGCTGAATTCAGTGGAATTCTGGCCGGGTGCTACAGGCGCATGATCCAGAACGATCATTTCATTTACATCTTCATATAACACAGATGACGCACCAGATCCAACCTCTTCGAATATAGTGAATAAAAAATGACAGTCAACAGGTATTTCAATTTCATGTTGCCTGATCGCTTTGATAATGGAAAGGAGAATGGCTACACCGGCCTTGTCGTCCAGATGCCTTGCGTTGATAAACACGTTATCTGTAATTTCAGGCATCGTGTCAAAGGAAATAAAATCCCCGATATCAAATCCTTTTTTTAACAAATGGGTTTTATTCGGACATATTTCATCAACCCTGATTTCCAGGGATTTCCAGCTTGTTTCCTGGGTATCGATTTCTGAATCAAACACATGGCCCGAGGCCTTTAGCGGCAAAACTGTTCCCCTGTACGGTGACTTCTCCGTGAAGATGGTCACCCTGGACCCTTCGGCAAATCGGCTGGACCATGTTCCGATAGGTACAATGGCCAGGCGACCGTTTTCCTTTAACTCAGATACCATGGCGCCAATGGTGTCCAGGTGCACGGTAATGGCCCTGTCAAATGCGTTTGTGACCCCTTTGAGGCTTGCCCGGATGGCACCTCTCCGGGTGACGTTAAAATCAATTTTCAATTTTTTAAGTTCTTTGCCCACATAGTGGACGATCTGATCGGAATATCCCGATGGACTGTGAATGTTCAGGAGGGATAGGAGTATGCTTGTGAGATAGTCATTGTCAATTTTTGCGTTTTCCATGAGCCTCCCAATTTTTTTTGAGATCGATTTATCTGGTTAAATATATTTGGTGTCGGTTTGTTATTTGCGAATCGTGTGAGGGAATAAAAGATCGACAAATTTTTCAGCAGTAGGCTGCGGCTCATGATTTGCCAACCCCGGTCTTTCATTTGCCTCAATAATCACATAATGATCTTTTGTCATATCCGGAACGCAAAAATCGAGTCCCGTCACCGGGATATTCAGTAAGGTGGCCGCTTTTTCTGCAGCTTTGACCAGTTCTTTATTCAAATTTCCTGTCACATCATGGATCGTGCCACCTGTATGTAAATTGGCGGTTTTTCTGACCGGTAATTTTTTACCAGAAGGAAGCACACTATTTAAATTGTATCCTTGAGAAGCGATGCACCGTTTGGTTTCATCATCAAAAGGAACCTTGCTTTCACCGGCTGTGGCTGCCATGCGTCTCCTATTGTACTTTTCCAAAAGTTTTTTGACCGTATGTGTTCCTGTTCCAACGATTTCAGGCGGTTTTCTTATGGCTGCTGCAACGACTTTGTAATCAATGACAATCACCCTTAAATCAAGGCCTTCCACATATTCCTCGATAATCACGTCGTTGCAGAAGTGTTTTGCCAGTGATATTGCGTGTTTAAGATCTTTTTCTTTTTTTATGTCCACACTGATGCCATTTCCCTGTTCTCCCCTTGCAGGTTTGACCACAACCCGTCCTAACCGTTCAAGGGCCTCTAAATTGACATTGAAATCTGTATCTGAGGCCATGAGTTGTCGGGGAACGCTTAATTCCCCTTTTTTGAGTACACTATTTGTTATCCGTTTGTCATCGCACCTTGACATGGCCACAGCTGATGTTAATTCAGACAATGATTCCCGACAGATGATGGACCTGCCGCCATGATCCAGCTTGAAATAGCCATTTTCTTCATCGATAATGTCAATACTGATCCCTCTTTTCCTTGCTTCCTCGATAATAATTCCGGCATATGGGTTCATGTTGTCTTCAGGCAGCTGGGTCACAAAAAGGGGTTCATTGATCGGATTTTTCCGTTTGATCGCGTACACCGGAATTCGTTGAAATCCCAGCTTTTCATAGAGTTTCATGGCTTCATCATTGTCGTGCATGACCGATAAATCCACATAACTCCGGCTTTTGGTGAAATAATGTTCCACCAGATGACGGACCAGTGCTTCACCCATTCCCGGCAATTCCCCTTGTGCGTCCACGGCAAGGCACCAGAGGCTTGCCCCATTTTCTGGATCATTAAAGGCTTCCACATGATCAATACCTGTAACTGTTCCGGTGATCCGGCCTTCATATTGGGTTTCACATGTCAGATAGGTTTTGAGCTTTGTCGCTTTTTCATCCAGGAGGAATTCCGGTGCACACTGCATCATATGTCTTTGGGCGTAGATCCGGTTGATTTCATTTGCGTCTTTTAATGAATTGATCCGCCGGATTGTGTAACCGCCTGTGGAAGGTCGGTTAACCTGCTTGTAGTCGTGCTGCCAGAGGCGATAGGTGTGCGAAGGGTCAAGAAAAATATTATCCGGTCTCATGGACAGGAGTACATGAACATCTCTGATATAAATGGCGATATCCCGTTTCTGGTTTTCCTCTTCTAAAATTGTTGAAAGAAGCGTTTGATTTGTTTGAAATGTATGACCAAAAATGATTCTTCCCCATCCCATGTCCACTGTGGCGTCCGGTTTTATTTGGCTGAATTCCGCCTTTGGAAGGGGCCGCCAGTTCCTTAAGGTTGGACTTCTGATCAGATTTCTCGTATTTTTGAGACGCATTGTTTTTTTCATAACGGGTTTACCTCTTTTGGGGGATTGAATCGGTCTATGGTGCGTTTGCATGACGTTTTCTCATATGAAAAAAAATCAGGAAATGGCGTTGACCGACAGCCAGTATTCAAGAACGGCCATCTGCCATAACCGGGCGCCTCTGAGAGGCGTGATATGGTCATCGGGATTTTTGATGACCGCTTCAACATACTTGGGAGAAAAAAGGCCTCTTTTCTTGACTGTGTCATCTGTGAGGATTTCCTTTACAAAATCAAAATAGCGGCCTCTGAAATACTTCAGCACAGGTACGGGAAAATACCCTTTGGGTCGGTCTATCACCGCTTCCGGGATAACATGCCTTGCAATTTCCTTTAAAATATATTTGCCGCCATGAGAAACCTTGTATTCTGAAGGAATTCGGGCTGCCAGTTCAACGAGTTCGTGATCCAGAAAAGGTACTCTGGCCTCCAACCCCCATGCCATGGTCATATTATCCACGCGTTTTACAGGATCATCCACGAGCATGATCCGGGTATCCATATCAAGCACTTTATCGATAGGTCTTTTGGGTGCGCCCGGTTGGTTGAAATAATCGGAAACAAAGGCGGCACTGAAATCCTGATCCAGATAGTCAGGCGTTATGGTCTTTTTGTACGCATCAAACGTGCAGTCAAAAAAGTATTTCTGATAATCCGCAAAAACATTTTCGCTGACCATCATCGGGGGATGCCAGTGATACCCGCCAAATACTTCATCTGCGCCCTGGCCGCTCTGAACCACCTTTACCACTTTTGAAACCGATTGACTCAAGAGATAAAAACCGATGCAATCATGACTGGACATCGGTTCGCTCATAGCCCGGATGCAGGCGTCCATGTTGGAGAGAAGAAGTGTCGATCCGATATTGATTTTATGATGAACTGTGTCAAAGTGTTCGGCAATGAGATCGGAATACCGGAATTCATTGCCGTTTTCATCGTCCACGCTCTCAAACCCAATGGAAAATGTATTCAGCTTTTCGCTGTCTATGCCCGCATCCTTTAGCAGACCCACAATGAGACTGCTGTCCAGGCCGCCCGATAAGAGCACGCCAACCGGTACATCGGCCGTGAGCCTTTTTTGTATGGATTCCTTTAGGGCATGTTTCAGACAATATGCCCAGTCTTCAAATGAATAGGTCTGTTCTTCCGGGTGCTTTTTAAAATCAAGATCCCAGAATTTTGACAGTTCATATGATCCATCCGGGTTGATAGTCAATGTATGGGCTGGCGGGAGTTTCCGCACCGATTTGAGAATCGTGAACGGCGAAGGGATGACAGAATGAAATGTCAGATAATAGTGGAGGGAAACCGGATCAATGTCATGGCTGATATCGTTTCCGGAAAGAAGTGAAGGCAGAGAAGATGAAAAACGAAAGTTTCGGGCTGTTTTAACGTAGTATAGGGGTTTGATACCCAGTCTGTCTCTTCCGATCACCACTCTTTTCGTATCCCGTTCCAGAATCGCAAAGGCAAACATGCCGTTAAACCGCCTCACACAATCTTTGCCCCAGGCATGATAGGCTTTTAATATGACCTCAGTATCCCCTTTTGAAAAAAAAGTGTATCCCATGCCTGAGAGTTCATCCCGAAGTTCTTTGTAATTGTACACAGCACCATTATACACGATGGTTAACCCCAGATGGGCGTCTGTCATCGGCTGCTCGGCACAGTCCGAGAGATCGATGATTTTTAGCCTTCTATGGCCCAAGGCAACATTGTCCTGGATTTTCATGCCGGATGCATCCGGGCCTCTTGAGGCCATTTTATCGACCATTTGTTGAAGGGATGGGAGAGAAAGAGAATCGGTTCCGTTAAATGAAATTTCTCCACAAATACCGCACATATAAAAATAGTCCTCCTTATGTTTTATTTTAAATGATATCCAAACCTGTCATGAATGCGAATATCCAATCAATTTACAAAAAGAATGATAAATGTTATATACGCAGTATTATGTATATTGGCCTGTATGATAGGGTATATCGTCCGCATGCTTTTATGAGTTACAGATTAGGAACAGAGAGCAGCCATGAATAAAACATATCGCGTGGTGATTGCCGAAGACCAGACGATTGTCAGGAAAGGTCTTCGGTCGCTACTGGATGCCGATGAGATGATTGAGGTTGTGGGAGAGGCCGAAGATGGACTCGAGGCGATTCGGATCGTGGGAAAAGCGAAGCCGGATCTTGTGCTTATTGACCTTGCCATGCCCCGGATGAACGGGATCGCCGCGATGAACGAAATTGTAAGGCTTTATCCGAAAACAAGGATACTGGCGCTTACCGTCCACGATTCAGAGGAGTACATCCTTGCGGTGTTCAAGGCCGGTGCAGATGGGTATTGCCTGAAAAGTGACAGCCACACAGATCTTTTCGCTGCCATGAAGAGTATTTTTAACGGAAAAAAATATTTGAGCCCATCCATATCGGATAAAGTCGTTAAAGGGTATCTGGACGGCAGGAAAATTATCGCCGAAGAAACCGAATGGTCGCCGCTTACCCCGCGTGAACGGGACGTGTTGCAGCTGATTGCGGAAGGGTATAAAAGCAAAGAGATCGGTGATCTGTTATGCATCAGCCCCAAAACGGTGGACAAACATCGATCCAACATGATGAGAAAACTCGACCTCCATAGTGCACCGGAATTGACGGCCTATGCCTTAAGACGGGGGATCGTTGCCAGATAACCCCCTATGCTATCGGCCATGACGCCTCAATGGCCGTGCCTTTTCCCGGTTTTGTAATTAACCGGAAGCGGCCGTTGAAGAGTTCTGTCCGCTCCATCATGCTTGAAATCCCCATGCCTGTTGCCGGATGTTTGAATGAACGGATATCTGCCTCAAAGCCAATACCATTATCGACGATGCCAAGTTCGATATGGGATTTCTTTTTTTTCAGATAAATTTTGACAGATGTGGCCTGACTGTGCCTGCATGCATTGGTTATCGCTTCCTGAGCCACTCTGAATATCAGGATTTTGATCGATTCAGGGATGAGGGTTTCATCTACGTTTAGAATCGATGAAAACGTGATATGCGAATAGAGCATTTGAAATTCTCTTGATATATCCCTGATGGCCGCCAAAATACCCAGATCGTCCAGAACGGACGGCCTCAAGTGTCTTGAAATCCGCTGGGTTTCATCAATGGTTACCTTGACCAGGTGAATGAGGTTTTCAAGCGCTACGCTCCGTTTTTTGTCGGGTGGTCTTAAGGAAGTGACCATTTCTTCAAGGCCGTATTTGATGCCGGTCAATTTGCCGCACAAGCTGTCATGGATTTCCTGGGAGATGCGTTTTCTTTCATTTTCCTGGGCATCGATCAACCTGGCGGAAAGCACACGAAGTCTGTTTTCCGCTGTTTTCCTCCGGGTGATATCCGTGACTGAAATAAGGAGGCCGTTTTTTTCTCCTTCACTGTTGCAGATGAGGGAACTGGATATCAATCCCCAGAAATAGCTGCCATCCTTGCATTTAAAGGGGAGTTCAATGTTGTGAAGAATAGATGGCCTGGTTTTAAAATCATCAAATATTTTCCGGTATTCATTCATAATATCAGACGGCCAGTAGATAAATGGCCATGTGGTTTCAAGAAGTTCATCTTTTTTCCATCCGGTCATTCGCGAAAAAACGTCATTTACATAGATCTGTTTCCCATCCAGATCAAAACCGATGATACCGCAGGGAATGGCTTCCTCGATCGATTTCCGGAAAACATGCTCAACTGCCAATGCCTGGGATATGATATTTTGGTCGTTGATTTCTTCTTCGAAGATTTCAAGTGCAATTTCAGGCACTGCTTTTTTTTTACCTTTTGAATTTCTAAGCGTTTTCTTTAATGCGCGGACGGATTTTTCTTTGTTTTCATGCATGGGCTGTTTTATCTGTTCAATTCATTCCCGAATCATGTCCGATTCAGATTTCACATTTTTAATGAGCCGCAAGAAAATCCCTGACGATTCGGTTGTAGACATCCGGTTTTTCCATATTGACGATATGGCCTGTGTCCGGGATTTCAACCAATTTGCCTTTGGGAATTCTTTGTGTGTAATCCTTTTTATGGCCAAGCGGCGAATAGTCGTTTTCCGAATGGACCACAAGGACAGGGCAGTTGATCAGGGAAAGGCGATCCATGACCGTCCAGTTTTTAAGGGCAGCCAGTGATGCCAGATACGGTTTTTTTTCATTTTCAGCCCACCGGTCCTCGAGAAGCGTCCTCAGGGCCTTCTGATCGGGCTTTTTAAATACATTTGACGCAATGACTCTGCCCATTTTTCTCATGCCAAAGAGTTTTACGGTGAGCACACGGGCGTAATACATTTTTTTCTGGGCAAATGTTTGAACCGGCATGGCGGCGCTCATGTTTGTAATCACTGCGGTCCTGACCATGCCCGGGTAATCGATTGAAAGATGAAAGGCCGTTGCCGCACCCATGGAAAGGCCAATCACATGAACCGGTTTGTCACATCTTTTTTGAATCAGCTCGGCCACATCATCGGCAAACATGGAAATAGAATACGGCCCTTTTGGCTTTCCGGTCCGGCCGTGTCCCCTCAGGTCAGTCGTTATCACCTGATAATTTTTCCTGAATTCAGCCACCTGGTCTTCCCAGTCTCTCGTACTGGAGCCAAGGCCGTGAATGAACAGAACCGGGTCACCTTCTCCGGCGATTTCATAATAGGATGAAATGCCATGAATGGTCATGAACGGCATCGCGTGATTCCTTTTTTTAAAAGGTGAAAATCATCAAACATCTCATTTTAGAAAAAGCCGTACGGAATTTCAATTTAAAAATCAAAAAAGAACGTACACCAAAATAGAATTCTCTGATATAGATTGGGGCAGACGTTTGGCGCTTAAAATCATTTTAATGACCTGATGAGGACCTTCATGAGAGTGACATGCCGGAAATGTAAAAAAATCTACGACATTCCTGACAGCAGGCTTCCTAAAGGCAAAAAAATCGCTTTCCCTTGCAAGGAGTGCGAAACCCTGGTTGAGGTCGATCTGCGGCCTTATCTGGAGCGATATGGGGATGCTGCAGAAAATAATCAAACAGACACGATGGGGGAAACAGTGGCCGGGCCAGTTGAAAAAGAAAAAAAGAAACTGGCCGGTGATTCTCTGAAGAAGGTCATTTTGAGTAAAATCAATAAACTGCCTGCCATGTCCGAGGTGGTTGTCAAATCCATGAAAATTATCAAACAACCGGATGCCAGCTTTAAAGAGATCAGTGAAGTCCTTGAAACCGATCAGGCGATTACTATCGGTGTGTTGAAGGTGGCCAATTCAGCCTATTATGGTCAGATGGGGAACATCGCATCTGTTCATAATGCCGCCATTGTGCTGGGTTTGCAGACGCTTGTTGAGTTGATTTCAATTGTGGGGGCATCAAAGCTTTTGAAAACGAATCTGAAAGGGTATGGTCTGAAGGCGGACTACATATGGAAACACTCCCTGGCAACGGCTTTTGCCGCAAAAATTCTCTCTAAGCGAAAAGACGACATTGATGAGCATGATGCATTTACTGCCGGATTGATTCACGATGTGGGTAAGATGGTTCTGGACCGCTATGTGGATGAAAGAAAAGAAGAATTCGATGACTATTTTTCTACCCATCAAAGAATGATGTATCATGCTGAAAAACGGTTCCTGGGGTTTGACCATGCGGAGATTGCCTCAGATTTGTTGCGGGTATGGAATATCCCTCAGGACATCCGGGATGGGGCCAAGTTCCATCATGAACCGTCAAAACTTAAAAAAGGTATGGCCTACATTGTTCACGTTGCCGATTTGATTGCCAAAAGAACCAATGTCGAACCGAAAAATGAAAATGCTATCATGGAAACAGACCGAATGGCCTTCACGTTCCTGGATCTGGATGAATCGGATATTGCCTATATCATCGAAGACGTCGAAAATGCGGTGGCAAATATTATGGCATAATGATTTGCGTGATTATCGGCTTGGTATGTGCCCAAACCATTCAGAAAAGATAAAAACCTTCTCCTTTCAAACTATCCAGTTCCAAATAAAATTTAAAAAATCAGAAAAAGTGAATTCTTCCATAATGTGAATTCATTTGCCCAGGATTATATAACCAATTGCTCAAATAATGATTCAAGTTTATTTTTCAGTGACTCATGGCGGATTTTTCAATATTAATGTCTGGGCCACTGATAGCGGCGATCCGGAAATCAATTTGTTGTTCAATGACGGTGTTCTTTCAATGGATGACTTTATTGAAAACGATGATGATGGTGGCGCTGGTTTAAAACAGCTATATTGGAAGAAATCTGGGTATAGGCGATTATCTGCTGCGGGTCAGCGAGTTTGATTTTGGTGCTTTTGACGGATCAGACCCAATCATTCTGGCAGGTTTTGAAGATTCCGTAGAGGGTGATTTTTTCTTTAACTATAGCATCGCATCCCAGTGTGGAACGGTCGTACCAGGTTCAGACGAACATCAGCCGGTTCCCGAACCTGCAACCATGATGCTCATGGGATTGGGCCTCATCGGCCTTGCAGGTGTGGGCAGAAAGAAAATAAAAAAATAATTCACGGTTTTCTATATCTTATCTGAAAAAAGGCAGGGCTATAATGGCTCTGCCTTTTTTTCAGGTATCTTCCAATCGGAACACGACCGGTACATTGACCCACATGTCAATTTTTTTGTCTCCTTTTCTGCCAGGCTCGAATGCCCAGTTCTTCACGGCTTTTTGGGCGGCACTGTCCAGCATATCGTAGCCGCTTGAATTTATAATTTTTATTTCCATGGCCTGGCCACGTTTATCCACCAGAACCCGAAGCAGCACTTGCCCGGAATAGCCTCGCCTTATAGCCATGGCCGGGTATTTGGGTGGTGGATTGATTTTATAAAGCGGTGTTGCTTCATTGACTGCTTCCACATTCGCCATATCCTTCCCTGCTTCAGGCAGCACATCCGGCTCTTCCTCTTGTATTTTTTCAGCAGGTTCAGAAGGTTCTTCCGGTTCGGATATTGCAGGAGGTTTTTCAGGGGAAGGAAGAACCGGTTTTTTTGCATGTGTGGGTTTTGGTTTCTGTTTGATAGGGTTTTTTTTTTCAGGTTGGGTGACAGATGGTCTGACCGGCATCTTTTTTTTCTGTTGAAAGAGCGTCATGGTGACCATCCTGATTTGGGGGGGATGTTCTTTTTCCGTATTTTTCAGGTGTATTTTACAGGTAAAAAAGAACGCGTGAACCAGGATGGCCAGAATCAAAGCTGCCAATAACCGTTTCATTTTCAGTTTTCTTTCTCCGCCTGCATGGAAACTCTTTCGATACCTGCCAGTTTGATCTGGTCCAGAACGGAAAAAAGTTGTTGATAGGGAAGACGGTTATCTGCAAAGAGAAGAACGCCCGGTTTTTCCTGACCTGTCATTTTCTGCTTCAGATAGCTTCCCAGTTCTTCAACCGGAATGGGGGTTTTGTCGACAGATACGGCTCCTGCCGAATCAATGGAAATCGAGAGAAGAAGGTTCTTATCCACTTCTGCTGTGGAAGATACCGGAAGATTAATCGGTAATCCTCTGTGAACAGCCATGGAAAGCATGGCGTAGATAAAAAAAACAAGAAGCAGAAAGACAATATCAATCAAAGGCAGCATTTCAATTCTTGCTTTTCGGTCAATATCAAGGCGGAGTTTCACGGTTCCCCTCCTTTAGGGTTTGTTTTGAAGGACTCAAAAGCCTTTCATAGACAATTTCAAGACTTGTGGCGTATTTTTCGATATTCAATGCAGCTCTTTCAATCCGTGAATTAAAATAGTTATAGGGAAAAACAGTGATTATGGCGATCCCAAGCCCGGATGCCGTCGTAATCAGGGCTTGGGCTATACCGCCTGTGACAGCAACCGGATCACCGATCCCTGCTTGCCCCAGCATGTCAAATGATGAGATGATTCCCAGAACCGTTCCAAAAATTCCCAGAAGAGGGGATACCGTTATCATGGTGTCAAGGATGCCCATATATTGTCTCATGTTTCTTATTTCTTCTGCGCCAGCCTGTTCCATGGCCTTTACGAGGGAGTATTCCCGGTGGACAATTCCGGTGACCAGCACTTTGATGACATAGTTTTTTGATCCGGTTACTTTTTTTCGAACACTTTCCCAATCACCCTTTTCACAGAGATCGAGCATTTCATGAATGAGATCTTTATTTTTTCTCATGCCAACGGCAACCCAGAAAAATGCTCTTTCAATGATAACCGTAAGCGATATCACCGAACAGAGCAACAGCGGGTACATTACCGGCCCACCGTTTTTAAATATTTCAATCATCTGTTTTTACCCTATTAAAATAACGTTTTGAAAAATGAAAACCCGGCTGTTTGAATAAAGCATAACCTGTCGGAATTACTTCCGTCATCATCATCTTCTTCGGTAGCTGTGCTTATCGTGCCACAGAAGACGATGTCTCCCGGATTGAATTGGGTTTCTATGACTTCGTCTATTGTATTTGAAGACGGATCATAGATGATGATGGACGGTTCATCCAGGCCACCTGCTGTTCCGCTATTCACCCAGAGCATGTCATTCTCATCCGCATAAATTCCATTTGACATGCCTGAGATATCGAGATTTTGAAGACCGGTCACTTCTCCTGTCACGCTGCCTGTTGATGGATTGAATTCATAAACCGTGCAGTCTCCCCAGGCGTGATAAGACACAAAATAGCTTTTGGCGGCAGAAACAATGGCCATGCCGAAAATTCTTCCCCCGTAAAGAGCGGTTCCGTCACCTGCCGTATCGTCATCCACAAGTTTTGTCACTTCATACGTATCTGGATTCAATGACACGATACCGCCTGCGAGATCGCCATCTGTACCGGAGCCCTGGATGTAAATCATATTATTTTCAGGAAGATATTGAATTTCTCCGGTGTTTTTAATGGTGGAAGGGATGCCTTTCATCCCCCCTTCTCCTTTGCCGGTGTCGATTTCCGTATCCGTATCCGTGTCTATGACGGCAATATAGGATGTGTTATATACATAATTGCCCCAACCGCCTGAAAAATCGATCCGTTGAATATTGACAAACAACTTGCCGTCTACAATGGTTCCCTTGTGCATTTCCGGTACACCGTCATTGTCTGCATAAGCACTGAAGTCGATTTCACCGGTTTTGAATTCAGCTTGTGTGGTTGCGGAAGGGTTGACAATCCATGCTTTGGTGGAACCGTATCGTAACAGATAGGCTTTTTGTTCGGATAAAAAAATGAGGTCATGGGGGTTTGCTGCTGCAATATCTTCTCCCTGACAGGAATACTGATAAATCATCGTCTCCGGGTTCTTCACATCATATTTGGTAATGCTGTTAAAATCCATACGCTCTATTCTGTAAAAGTAATCGCCATAGGCAACCAGTATAAAATCCGTATTGAGAATGGAATTGACCAAATTATTGGCCGACCGTTTCCCATCAACTTTTTCCACAGATATGATGGAGAGTGCGGCAGACGTCCATGCCGGATCAATGGTTCCCACCACAGCCGTCTGGCTGGCAAATGCCTTTAGGGGAAGAATAAGCATAACCGTCAAAATCATACCGGGTAAAAAGTGTTTAATTTGCCTTGAACATGGTTTAAATAAAAGTGTCATCTTCAAATCTCCTTTTTAAATTAAAATGTATATTTTGCCGTTACCGAAAATGATCTACCCGGCAACGGATATTTATAAAATTCCTCATAAATGTCATCGAACAGGTTTTTCCCTTCAAGAGTTACCAGTAAGTCATTAAAAAGAATGGAAACGCCTGCGTTCAACTCTTTTTTATCTTCGGCTTTTCCTGCCGGTAAGTTTGGAATGTCATAGTACATATCCTGTTGAAGAATATACTCGGAAAAGAGTTTCAATCCGTTGTATCTGAATTCGATCTTGCCCAGAAACGATTTTTTAAACCGGCCGGGAAGTTCTTTACCATTATGAGCCGATTGGTTGCTTTCATTGTTCGTGTCCTGCAGCGTCGTATTCGCGGTCAGATAAAAATGATTCAGGAGTTGTATGTTTATGGCTGACTCAATACCATGGACAGTTGATGTGGCAATATTCTTAGGCTGTGCATTGCCGCCCGAATCGTAAACCATGACGATGAGGTCATCCACCTTGCTCGAGAAGAATGCCGTGCTGAGCCTGAAATCATTTAGAATCAGTCTTTTGCCGAATGATTGATGAATATCCGCACCAATATCAAAATTGGTTCCTTTTTCAGCGTCAATATCAATATCACCTTTAAAATATCCCCGGTCTCCGAAAAGTTCGAAAAAAGACGGCTCCCGAATATATCTGGCGGCATTTGTTTTTAACGTCAGCCATGTGTTTACGGCATATTTGAACCCGATCTGGGGGGTCACATATTCTTTTTTCACATGGGATGTTTCAGGGAGGCCGATCGCTTCTGTGCCGCTTTCCCGGTGATCGTCAAATACGGTGTAGTTAACAGCAGGCGTGATCATTACCCGGTCATCAAGCAACATGAGGCTGTATTGAAGTGCGGTGACAAAACTGTTTCTGTGGCTCTGGTTGATATCTGTTGACTCAGAGGTATTCTTGTTGTCTGCATCAAATTCTTCCCGGCTGACTTCAATACGGGCATTTAAAATTCCATAGGCGGTAATCGATTCCAGAAAAAAATCACCTGAATATCGTCTATTAAGATAAATAACATCTATAGGCGCATGGGAGGCGTTGCCGAATTCATCGGAGTAGGCCTCTTCTTTCCAGGAATATTCAAAGCCGGTCCGGGTATTAAGCTGAAAATCGGTTAGATTGTTTTTGATCAGACTGATGGAGCTGATATTTCGTTTTGTATCGAGCCTTATATTCGAGTCTTTTGTGTTGCTGCGGTCAGGCAGATCCTGATCTTTTTCAAACCACTGATTCATGAGATCAATACGCGAATCAGAAGAAAAATCATAACCGAGTTTGGCAAGGATGTTGTGCTGGTTGACGGCCGCATGGTTCCTTTTTTGCCAGTAATCATCCTCAGGTACCTCGCGTGTATTATTAGGGTTTAGATAATCAAAATCGTTGTCCGAGCCCGAATAATCCGCTGAAACCAGATAATCAAAGGGGCCGGGTTTGTGACTGATAAGGCCTGCGAGTTTGACTGTATTGAATGACCCGTAACCGGCCGTGATCGATTTCTGCATTTCTTTTCCGGCGCGAAGGGTTTTAATGTTCACCACGCCGCCAATAGAGGACCTATTGAAATTGATCGGTGCCATGCCCTTGTAGATTTCCACAGATTCCACATCGGAAAGGGAGATATTGCTTAAATCCACACCCCCTCCTGAGGCTTCGTTCAACAGGATGCCATCAAGATAAACCATGACCTGTTCGCTGGATGATCCTCTCAGAGAAACAGACGAATAACTGCCAAAGCCTCCGGTTTGAGTCACCTGAATACCTGCTTCTTTTTCGATGACATTTGCGAGGGTTTCCATTTTTCCGTCAAATTCATCATGAGTAATTGTGGCGGAAAATGCGGTCGTCTGTTCCGGATCAACGTCTCCTGTCTGAAAGTTTTCTTCCGCCTTTTTGGCAGACACGATAACGGGTGCCATTGTGACCGGACTTTCATCAGATGCGATTGCCCTGTTCAGGTGGCTTAAAAATTCCGGCACCAGGAAAAGAGCGATGAAAACAAGCAAAATGCGTTTAACAAAAATCATGGTCAATTCATGTCTCCCATTCATCATTAAATAAAAAAGGGATATTCCCTGTATTTAATTAAATCCCAGGAATATCCTTTACTTTGAGAATCGTTCCCCTTTTTCCCGGAACAAGTGTCACTCTGGGAAAATCGCCCATAGGACTTTGATCGATAATGAGTTCGCATCCATATGTTTTTTTAAGGATGCTTTCTGTCAGAACGTCTCGGGGTGATCCCATTTTTACAATCGTTCCATTTTTTAACAGGAGAAGATCATCGCCATACATGGATGCCAGATTCAGATCATGCGATACCATGACAATGGTCAACCCTTTTTCTTTTTTCAGTTTTTCCATCAGGCTCATGACATTGATCTGATGGGCCAGATCAAGGGAAGCAGTCGGTTCGTCAAGAAGAATAATATCCGGTTCCTGGCAGATGGCCCTTGCAATAAATACCCGCTGGCGTTCTCCCCCGCTTAATTGATTGAGTTTTTTTTGGGAATGATGGGCAATGCCTGTGAATTGCATGGCTTTTTCAGCAATATCCCGATCTTTTTCCCCGTGAACCCCTAACACACCCAGATACGGGGTCCGTCCCATCAATACAAGCTCCGTGACCGTGAAAGGAAAGTCAGTTGGAATGGTTTGAGGCACGAATGCCATTTGACGGGCCAGTTCTTTTCTGGCATGTCGTCTGATTGACCGGCCGAAAAGCTTTAATTTGCCTTTTTTAAATTTTTCAACACCGGATAGCATTTTCATCAGTGTGGTTTTTCCGGAGCCATTGGGCCCGATGATGACAAAAAACCGGCCCTTTTCTATTGAAAAGGAGATGTCCGCCAGGACGATCTCTTTTTTGTATGAAAAATATATGTTTTTAACATCAATCGCAGGCGTCATGAGGCAGTCTTTTTTAATAGTATAATAAACAGGGGTGCGCCAATCAGTGCTGTGATCACGCCTGCGGGCATTTCTCCCTGGGCAGGAAGCACTCTTGCAAGAAGGTCACAAAAAACCATATAGGCACCTCCACCCAGTAAACATGCCGGTACCAGTATCCTGTGATCAGGTCCTAAGATCATCCTTAATAAATGGGGAATAACGAGGCCCACAAAACCGATCAGGCCACAATGGCTGACCGTGGCGCTTATCATGAATGTCGTTGTGGTAAGAAGAATCAGGGTGACCCGCTTGATATGAATTCCCATGGTGAGGGCCAGTTCATCTCCCAGCAGAAGGATATTCATGATATTTGAATACCTGAAAATGACAACAAAGCATGGCAAAAGCAATATTGAAAGGATGCCCACCTGATGAAGATCAGAGGAGGACAGGTCGCCCATCAACCAGAACATGATATTATGCAGCCGGGCATCCTGGGTCAGGGAAATCAAAAACATGATGACGGCAGAACAGAATGCATTGACCATCACACCGGATAAAAGCAGGGCATCTTTGATCAGAATGGATTTACCGGAGGCCATTAAAAGGATCAGGAGAAGGGTGGTGATGCTTCCTGAAAAGGCGGTCAGGTTGACACCGGGAAATCGGGACAGACCCAGGAGTATGCCAATAATAGCACCAATGGCGGCCCCGCCTGAAATACCTAAAATATAAGGCTCTGCAAGCGGATTTTTTAAAAGCGCCTGAAACACAAGTCCGCCTGAAGACAGGGCCGCACCCACGAGGGCTGCCACAAGAACGCGCGGTAACCGGATTTTCCAGATAATGGACGCCAGCATGGCGTCATCCGCGTTGGACGGGTTTAAAGATCGCCAGATGGCGGAAAAACCACCACCCGTGGAGCCTTCTGACAATCCCAGAACCATGGCAAAGAAGAGCAACAAAAGCAAAATAAACGAAACCGTGAAGATGCGTTTGATAAGGGCTGAGGTTAAATTTGCGTTCATGTCATTTACTCGTAAGGGGTAAACAGCTCAGGATGAATCAGCCTGGCAATCAGTTCAAGTCCATCCACCAGCCGGGGCGTGGCCCGATCCAGAATATCTGAATCCGCAATAAGGATACGGTCATTTTTAACAGCCGGAAGATCGGACCAGGTCGACCATTCTTTTTTTGCCTGATCAAAAGTCTTCTCTCTTTCCATGGAGGTGATAATGATAATTTCCGGTGACAATGAAAGTACCTGTTCTTTTGAATACCTGGGGTAGGGGATAGGCCCTTCTGAAAGGTTTTTGCCACCGGCAAGAACAATCAATTCATGAAGAAAGGTCTGGGTTCCCACAGAGACAATGGGAGAAATGCCTATTTGAAGGAAAACCTTTGGTATATGCGTGGCTTTGGAAATGTTTTCTTTGACACGGTTGATTCTTGCCTGCATGTCTGCCACGATTTTTTTTGCCTCAATTTCCGCGTTAAGCAGATTTCCGATTTCAATGAGGGCTGTCATCACCGACTCTAGATTGTTGGGGTCCACCGCATACACAGGGATGCCAAGACCGTCAAGTTTATCGACAGCGGATTTGGGATTGCCATCCTTCACAGCGATGCACAGATCCGGGTTGAGTACGACAATTTTTTCCACATCAAGATGAATATATGATCCCACAGAGGCAATCTGTCTGGCTGCTTTCGGGTAATTGCTGAATTGGGTGACCCCTTTTAAAAGCGACCCTCTGCCAATGGCAAAAACGATTTCCGTAATACTGGGTGCCAGGGACACGATTCGTTTTGGATGATCTGGAACAATGACAGTACGTTCCAATTGGTCTGTTACCGTTTTTGCCTGTACATTCAATGTGTTCACAGGCAGCAGCATCATGGCGCAAAAATACAAAAATATGCGTCTCAGGCTGAGATATCGATATTGTCGAATGATTCCTGTTGCCATTTCCGGACTCTCCTCAAAAAAAAATCCCCGAACCAAAACTCATGGCCGGGGATAGATGTGTCCCATTGTCGTGCCCCTGTCCACGGAGGTTTCTATTATCAGGCAGGTTTTCTGACTCCCGGATCATCCTACTTGCTGCGCCTTCCCGTCAGAATTGTTTCCTGACAGTGGCCAGATGGCAGCTTTCGTCCCCGATCACAGCGGCGGGCCCGTCCCGGTTTTTCACCGGGTTCCCTTTTTAATCCGTTTTTTTCCGGATCAAGCTCAGTGCGAGCACCTGAATATTATCCGTATCATTAAATGAAAATGGAATTACAAGTCAAGGAAAATCTCAGAAGTCAGCAGTTCACATTAAACGCGGTGATGTGTGATTCAGATGACAAATAAATCGTATGGATTATCCTACACAGTATTAAGCAGGTTCCTCTGCCGGGAAATATCACTTTTATAAAAATTCGGATATACCAGAGGCCTTGGACTTAATATCTGGGCTCACAATAATGCCATGTTGGCATTGAGGCATATATCGGATTTTTTTAGCGAATGTATGAAATACCCTTCGGCATTTCAGGCACTTGAAAACCGGTCGCTGGATGATTTGGGACAAGGGTGCATGGAAGAACAGGTGTATGGATAATCCTTCATTTATTTGCCATATTGCCAGATTGATGCAGATTATTAAAGATAAATAGTTAATAAAAACAATATAATAAAAGTAATATATCGTATGTGGCACAGGCTTTGATAACAGAGTCTGTAAATGTGGACAATCTATGCAGAAGATTGAAGGCATGAGGGCAGTCACGCACAGGAAACGAATCGAAAAAAAGGGATAAAAGGAATGAAAGCAGGTTTTTTGCACAATCAGGCAAGGTGTATAAAAATAGTTACAGGTAAGATGGCCAATTTGCTAAAAACCATACTTCCTGCCTGGATTTCAAAATCATTTTATCTCATTAAAAAAATGACTGTGGTGAATCGTTGTTATGTAAATGTGGGCCGGTATCTGCACAAGAGCAGGATAAACAGTCATTTAACCAGGATACACGCGATTCATTATCAGAACAGATGACGTGATCTGTTTTTATTCATACTGCCTTTGGCATGTGGTGTGCATTTTCGGCTTTTGGGAATTAGAAGTGTGCAGGAGAATTGGGAGAAACGAATATTTTTTTAAGGGCTTTTAAGGATAAGGAGGAAAAAAATGTTTTC
The DNA here is from genome assembly GCA_018816735.1 of Pseudomonadota bacterium. Classification (GTDB taxonomy): domain Bacteria; phylum Desulfobacterota; class Desulfobacteria; order Desulfobacterales; family JAHIVH01; genus JAHIVH01. Next base: position 176,677 of record JAHIVH010000129.1, read on the forward strand.
ATTATTTCAAAGCGGCGGTTCATTCATGTATGTGATTTTATGCGTCTCTATTATTGCGCTGGCCCTTTTTGCAGAAAGAGCCACCTTTCTCTACTTCAAAATGAAAATGAATATTGAGGGCCCGTTTCAGAAAATAGTGAATGCTTTGGAGAAAATGAACTACAGGGGCGCCATTGAGGAATGCACCCGAATCGAGTCGCATCCCATGGGCAGAATCCTGAAGGCAGGTCTTTTAAAGGCCGATAAACGGGACAAGGATATCGAGCGGGTACTGGAAGAGAAGATTTTACAGGAAATTCCTTTAGTCAAGGCACGAATCAATCTTCTGACCATGTTCGCCAATATCTCAACTCTTCTTGGTCTTCTGGGAACCATTATCGGTCTGATCAGTGCATTTCAAGGCGTAAGCAGTGCCAATGCCGCCATGAAACAGGAAATCCTCGCTAACGGTATTTCCGTGGCCATGCTGACCACGGCATTTGGTCTTATTGTGGCCATCCCCTGCCTGGCAGGTTATTATATACTGAATAACCGGGGTGAATATCTTATCGATCAGTTCGAGGAAAAAGCATTGTCCCTATTTAACACATTGTCCTCCATAAAAAGAGATAAGGAAGCATCATGCTAGGAAGAGGCCGAAAAAGAAGAAAAAGTGAAGATGACGTGGAACTGGATATGGTCCCCATCATGAATATGTTTCTGGTATTGATCCCGTTTCTATTGATGTCGGCCAGTTTTTTTCACTTAAAAGCCATCAACACATCTGTTCCTGTTCTTTCAAATGGTGAAAATAATGATGCCATAAAACCGGATGACACAGTCAAGCTCACATTGATCGTTGAAATAAAAAAGGACGGTATCCACCTTTCGGCATCATCAGACAATGCGGAAGAAAATATTTTGGCAGGTATAGAAAAAACGTTCAGAATTACAGGGAAAAATGATTATCCCTTTGACGAATTCAGCACCTGTTTGAGGGATATAAAGGCAAGATATCCGAAAAGCGATACGGTGATCATTATTCCGGAGAAGAGTGTGATTTATGAAACCATTATTCAAACCATGGATGTGGCACGATACTCAAAGGAAAGCCCCATGTTTCCGAAAGTCGTGTTGTCCGGGAAAGTAGGATAGGAGAACGTGTAAATGGCACTTGGCAAAAGAAGAAGACAAAAAGGTGCATTTATTCCGCCCAAACTTCAGATTACGTCCATGATGGATATGTTTACCATCATATTGATTTTTCTCCTGTTTTCATTTTCAGATAAACAGGAAACCCTTTCCCTTGATAATGACCTGCAATTGCCCACATCCAATGCCAAGCTCGATTATAATGATTCGATAAAACTCGTGCTCACCAAAACACAGCTGCAAATCGATGATAAAGTTGTTGCCAAAATCAGGGATGGTCAGGTTCAGGGGTTGAATCCAAATGATCTCAAGGCATCTGAGCTTTACAAACAACTGGAATCAAGAAAAAAGAACGATGACAGGACGCGTGAAGATGAAGAAAAGGACACCATTCTGTTTCTTTGCGATAAAAGACTTTCGTTTGATACGATAAACAGCATTGTAAAAACAGCGGGAATGGCAGGATATCCCAACTTCCAATTTGGCGTATTAAAAAAGTAACGGGAAAATGATGAAGAACATGACAGTGACAATGAAAAGAATGATTCAGTCAGGCATCCTGTTTATGCTGATGATGGCTGTATGCGTGACAACATCTTATGCTGCTGAAAAACAGCAGCAAGGCGCGAACCAGCGGCTTGAAAACCGGATAGATTTCGGAAACTCCTATATCCTGGGGCAGAGCATCAAGTCCGGCGCAGTATACCTTTTGCAGCGAAAAAAGTCTGATATCAACAGCATGCTTCATGTCAGGGAAAATTATCGAAAAGAGATATTGGAAGATTTTACGGTCAATGATTTAAGCATGGACGATAAAAAAGGGAATTCCAAAAAAGAAAAGTAAGATTTCCGTCCTTGGAAGGGCAACTTAATTACGAGACGAAAAGGGATAGCACCATGTCAGTAAATGCGTTTAACATCAATCAGCAAGACGAATTTAACGATAAAGATGCATCACTTCCGATTCCATCTGGTCGTGAGTCTTCAACCCAGAACCGTTTCGTTGTTCAATTTTTTATTTTTTATGGCGAAAATTTTCTGGGTTGGGATTGTTTTTACAAAAAGAAAATTGTTATTGGAAGTGACGACACAGCGGATCTGATTCTGGTTGGTGAACACATCGAACCGATTCATGCGGTTGTCTATTTTAAAGGAGACCAGGTTATTGTCTCCGATAAATCCAGTAACACGGGCCTGGTCGTCAACAATCGTTCTGTCAAAACGATCATTCTCGGCAATTACGATTATATCGATATTGGCCCCTATACGCTTAAAATCAAGGTCAAGCAAAACCAGAATCCGGTTTCAGAGGCCCTCAAAACAGATTCGTCCACTGTAAAACAGGGACATGGCGGAGATTCATCGTCTGTTTCAGAAAAAAGTACCGTAAATAGCCAGGCATCGTCCATCAATACCCAAAAGCCCAAAAAAGCCATTTATTATCCGTTAAAGAAAAATAGCCCGCTGGAGATTTTACCTGCATCAAACACCGAAAAAATTGTTTCTGAACCAGAAGAAAACAAACCGTCGGCAATCGCTGCAAAGAACGAAACATCCTATCGGCTTGTCTGTCAGGGTGAGATCGCCCCTGATAAAGATCCTGTGGAAGTGATCGAAAACCTGGCCGTGATGATGAAGAAAGAAAAAGACGAGGTCGAGAAGCTGGTTTCAGGTTCCAGGGTTATTCTTAAAAAAGATATCGATATGGCTGCCGCTGAAAGACTTCGGAAAACATTTGAGCGATTGGGCCTTATCGTTAATATTGAAAAGACGGGCACCGCAGTTGAGAATCAGGAAATAGCGAAACCGGCGGTCCGGGAAGAGCAGGTTGAAAGGCCTGTGGAAGAGATCCCCGATCAACAGGAACTATCGAAACCGACACAAGATAATCAGAAAGAAACACAAAAGGAAGAAAAACAACCGTCCGTATTTGAGGCTGTACCCCAACCTGAGCCTGAAATGGAAAAAGATCCATTTCAAACCATGTCTTTTCAATACGATGACGACGATGACGATGACGACGAACCCGATACAGTCGCGGATTTTTTACTGAGAGAAAGAATTCTTGATTCAGGTATAAAATCATCTTCTTCCAAATCATCCGGTCAACCTCTTGTTGAAGTCATGAAATACCGTTCAGATACGGTTATGGATATCACTTATTTAAATGTAAATGAAAAATACGTCATTCAACATGGAAAAGACAAATTCTGTCTGGCCCGCCATCAGAAAAAAAACGGCGGCCTGTTTTATTTTGATGAGGAGATAGAAGGTATCGTTCAGTATGACGCCTCCCAACAGAAAGAAATAAATTCCCTCCGGTCTGACGACCGCATTCATAAAAAAGGAAAGGGAGTTTACAGGGAATCCCTTCCGAAAAATGGTGTCGTCATTCTGACCGATGATGTGTTTACCTATCATATCAGGATGGTAGACGGTATCGAACTTCCGGAGGTTCACATTGCTTCCGGAAAGAGTATCGGCTTTCATAAATTTCTGGCCAAGTCGTCTGTATTCCATGTGGTCATGATCCTGCTTCTGTCTCTTATTTACGCACTGAGCCAGAAACCTATAGTAAAACCGCCTGAAACCTATTTCGTCAACATGGATATGGATACGCTGGCTGAAATAAATAGGGTCTTGAAACCGCCTGTCAAACCTCAACCAGAAGTGATGGATCTGGCAGAAGAGCCCCCAAAAACAGTTGAAAAAAAGCCGGTTCCCAAACCTGATGCCCCTCAAAAAAATGTGGCAAAAGCACCTGCCAGGCAAATCAGCAAAAAGGGGAAGGGCACTGTTTCAAGATCACCTAAAGCCGGTGGCGGATTTGGAGATGGCAACGTGGCAAACCGGAATATCAATGAAGCCGGTCTTTTGGGGATTCTGGGAACAGCCATGGATGCCGCCGCTCCCAGTCAGGCGCTTGCTGCCGTCACCAATCTCGATGCCGTGTCGTCTTCATCATCCCAAAATGCCAATTTCAAGGTGGGTGGAATCGTAGGGAAGCTTGGCACATCCAGGATCGAGTTGACCTCACCCGGAGATATAGGCGGAGGAACCAAAGGGGATAGACAGGTCTTGAGAAGCTACGGCGCCGGCGGAGAAGGAACCGTTGCGGCCCTTGAAAAAGGAACAACCGGTCAGAAACAGGTCATGGGTCTTGTCAAGGCCAATCTGACCAAAACAGTTACCATACAGGGCGGGATGAGCAGAGAAGCGGTAAAACGGGTGATTGACGAACATCTGGACGAAATCAGTTACTGTTATGAAACCGCCCTTATTTCCAATCCGTCGATAATGGGCAGAGTCGTATTTGAATGGAAAATTCTCGCATCAGGACGTGTCGGTGAAGTGACGATCAAGTCCTCTTCGATCAATTCAAACGAGATTCATTCATGCATTAAATCTTCAATCAAAACCTGGCAATTTCCCAAACCCACAGGAAGCGAGGTTGTCGTATCATATCCGTTTATTTTCGATATTGTCGGATTCTAAGGAGCCACTATTTATGAAAAACATTTTGTCATTTGTCATTGCCATCATGCTTGTTTTTTCCATGACAGGTCCGTTTTTACAGACTGCATCCGGTAAAGAAGCGGAACCGGTTTTGGTCATCCAAAACCGGGTGTTTCACAAAAATCATGAACTTTCGCTGTCTTTCGGGTATGTTGCGGATGATGATTTTTTTAATGTATACCCGGTTGGCATCAGTTATACCTTCAATTTTTCGGATCATATCGCCTGGGAAGTGGCAAGAGCGCAATTCAATCTGACCCGGGAGAAAGATCTGAAAGGCAATCTTGAAAATGAATTCGGCGCCACCCCTTCTGAATTCACCGAACCGATTTATTCCATTCATTCCAGTTTTGTTTTAAAACCGTTTTACGGAAAGGAATCGATTTATAACAAGCGCGTCATCAACCATGAAACCTATTTCCTTCTGGGCGCGGGTATCGCCAATTTTGAACGGAAAAAAAGCTATGGAGATCCGGACACGGAAAATGCAATCTCCATCGGTGTGGGTGTTGGCAAGAAGTATTATATCAATAAGCACCTCTGTGTGAATTTTGAACTTCGGGACTATGTCAACCTGAAAGAAGACAATACCCAGAACACCATATTCTTTGGCATGAGCCTGGGGTTGCGGTTCAATCTTCTGCCGCGGAAAACAGATAGCGACAAAACCATCGAGACATTGAACGACTACCTGAAAATGGGGGATTCAAATGCTTTATAACAGGCGTTTAGCGGGTTTCCTGGGGATATTCATTCTGATGCTGTCGGTCTTGGCAGGGCCTTACCAGAGCGACGTGTATGCCGTTTCTTCCAAAAACGAATCTGATAAGAAAGATCCAAAGGTCCAACCTGTCGTTGCAAATGAATATGATCGCAAGGATTTTGAAAAAGGCTATCATTACTTTGAAAAGGAAGATTATGAAGCGGCGGCGCCTTATTTTTATCGGTTTGTAAAAAATCATACAGCCGATGATGAAGACTATGAATGGGCGGAATTTTTTCTGGCCATCTCTCTTGCAAAAACCGGCTTTTCCCATGCATCGGTGGATATCCTTTCTATGCTGGTCACCCGGAAGCCCAATCAGAAAATTGTCACGTATGCCCTGGAAGTATTTGAAACGATAGTGAGGACAAAACCGTTTGACAGGGAACTGGTGATCAATCAGGCCATATGTGATCAGGATTATGGTTTTGTAGATGGCAGACTCTCCAATTTTATTCATTACTATCAGGGCGTCTATGACTGGCAGCATGGATTTTTCGAGTGGGGAGACGGTCATTTCAGGAATATTTCAAAAGAGTCGTATTACTATTACAAATACCTGTACCAGAAGGCCAAACAGGAACTTCACAATGATAAAATCGATGAGGCTATCGCCACGTTAAAAACCATTATGGTGAGAGATGTCAAGGAAACGGATCTGAAGGATGATGTGCGGAAAATGCTGGCAAGACTTCTTTATGAAAAAGAAGATTTCAAGGCAGCCAATCGACTGTATCAGGACATTGAACAGAATATTCTGGATCAGTCCCAGAATCTCATGGAACTCGCATGGGTTCAATACAGACAGGGAAATCCGGAAAAAGCCATGGGGCTTTTATATGCATTTGAGGCGCCTTCTTTTAAAAACAGTTTTACACCGGAGTACTTCATATTGAAATCGTTTATCTATAAGGATGTCTGCCACTACCAGCGTGCTTTGGATGTGGTCGAGGATTTCAGGGCACGCTACGGGGATGCCCTTACCCATATCTATAACAGGAAAGAACCGATCACCAATGAAGCGTTGATACTCGTCCTTTTAGGTAAAAAACAGATCAACGATACGTTCAAATTCCTGAATCTTTTGACCAGGGAAAAAGAGAAGGTGAAGGGTATCAAGGACAGCGTGTTTCAATTCTATATGAACAGGCTCTATGATCTCAAAATAAGGGAAAGTGCGGAAACGCTAAGAAATCAGATTCAGGAGTCTTACGAAGAAATGGCCAATGAGCTTTTGAAATATGAGGAAGAAGCCTACCTGATGGCATATGAGATCGGTCTTGACATGTATCAGCGGGTTACGGATCACCATTATGCAGGTGAAGAAAACAAGGAACAAAAATCTGACAAGGGAATCGTGGTATATCCGTTCCAGGGAGAATTCTGGAATGACGAATTATCAGATTATCATGTGAGTCTGCCGGATAAATGCAACCAAATGGAAGAATGGGATATCTTTTTCAAATGAAAAAAGGTCATATGTTAAAAAAAATAATCGGTGTATGTCTTTTTGTACTGCTGCTTTCAGAATGGTCGGGTATGGTCCTTGCCGCTGTTGATCAGTACGGGTATCAGCAGACGAATCAGGATGAGGAACGGAAAAAATATATCGCCAAACTACTGGAGGACAGACAAAAAGTTGAAATGGCGATTTTAAACACCCGTTCCCTTATCGATAAATCAAGGAACAGGCCCTATCTGCCGGAGCTTTACTTAAGACTTGCAGAACTCCACATTGAAAAATCGAGAATCGCTTTCTTTGTAAGAAAAAACCAGAGAGACGGTGAAAGCTCTTCCCTCGATCAGTTTGAATCAAATACCCTGAAAAACAGGGCGCTTGAGATTTATCAGCGAATTCTGGACGATTTCCCTGATTTTCAGGATCAGGATAAAGTGCATTTTTTCATGGCCCATGAATTCAGGGAGCTCAATAAAACCGATGAGATGATCGCCCATTACCGGGAAATTATACGTAAATACCCCAATAGTTCATATGTGCCGGAATCCTATCTTCTTCTGGGAGATTACTTCATGGGCAAAGGCGATGTGGACATGGCCAAACGTCATTATGAAAAGGTCATCGATTACCCGTTCAGCCAGGCTGTGGTTATTGCACGGTATAAACTGGCCTGGTGTCATATCAACAATGCGGATTATAAAAGTGCCATTCATCTGTTCGAAGATGCCGTGAGTCAGTCGGAAAATCTGAAAAATATCGATATTGATACATACAGGCGCGTGGATGTCAAACAGGAAGCCCTGATCGACATGGCCTATTGTTATACCGAATGTTACAAAGACAGCACCCCTGAAGAGGCACTTACTTACTTCCAGAAATATAGCTGGTCCAGACAGGTCTATGTGGTCGTTCTCGAAAAGCTTGCCTACAGATATCTTTTAAAGAAAAAATGGCATCATGCAGCCCTGGTTTACAGACAGCTTTCTATTTTGCAGCAGGATGCAGACAAGCTGCTTGATTATTCGAAAAATATTTTTGAATGCGTCCAGGCCATGGGAAAATTCGATGATGTGGATCAGGATATGGCCATTATCGTAAAAGCGTTGAAAAAACAGAAATACGCTGCTGACGTCACGGATGAAGTCAAAGCGAAAAACGTCAAGGATTATGAGTTGTATGCAAGAGATCTGGCCACCCACCTGCATCAGAAAGCGAGGAAAGACAAATCCGCAGATGACTTCAGGCGTGCGGCAGACGCTTATAAAACCTATCTCGAATTTTTTAACGAAAGTCCTGTGAAACAGGAAATGAACGTGAATTATTCAGAAGCACTCTTTTCCTCCAAAGATTACCTTCATGCAGGAAAGCAGTATGAAAAACTCGCACTTGCATCTGAAAAAGATCCGAAAAACAGAAAAGAAAATTTATACAGTTCGGTCATATCCTATTATACCGCCATTAAAAACAAGGATAACCTGGATTCATATGAACTGGCATTTGCCAGAGGCGGACTGAAAGAAACAGGGAAATCGTATGCCAAGGAGTTCCCCACGTCCCGCTATGTGGAGGATGTGTTATTCAATGTGGCATGGATTTCCTACGATGCCGGCAACTATGACGACGCGATCAAAGATTTTTCAGAATTTGTGAATAAATATCCGGGCGGCAAACCGGCGAGTGCGGCGGTTCATCTGATTCTGGATGCCTATCATCTGAAGGAGGATCATGAAGGATTGATTGCCTATGGCCGGAAAGTATTGGCCGACAACCGTATAAGGGATTCGAAACTCAAACAGGATGTGGTCCAGATCGTCAAGGCCACGGAATCCAAAGTGGTATCCAATCTCACCATCGCAGCCATGGATGACTGGGAAAAAGGGAAATCCGAGCTGCTGGACCTGGCCGAAGACAGCACGACATCCGGCATGGGTGAGCAGGCGTTGAATGCGCTTATTATTTCCGCAAAAGACAAAGACGATCTTCAGGCGCTTTTTACCGGCGGCAACACATTCATCAAGAAATATCCGAAGTCGGACAAGCTTGAAAGCACCATGAATGCAATGATCGATTCATCCCTTAAAATCAATCAATACAGAATGGTGGCTTCCTACCTGGAATCCTTTGCCGAAAAATTTCCCAAAAACAAGGTGGCACAAGATTTTCTCAATCAGGCTGGTCAGATCAGAAAAAATCTGGGCCAGAATGAGCTTTCCAACAGAAATTACATCAGAATCCTGAATACCTATTCTATGAACGACGGTGTTGCCGATGAGGTTGTCTTCAACATGGCTGATAATTACATCGCGCTCAACAAGGATGACGGGGCCATCAGTGTGATGGAGGGCAACTTAAAGAAGTTGTCGGAAACCGGAAAAGTTAGAGCAGAAGCCATGATCGCCGGTTTATATCTGAAAAAAGGCCAGGAGAAAAATGCACTGAAGTACAGAAAAATGGCCTATAGCGACTATTCCGGAAAGACGGCTGGAAAAGATCCTGCCCTTGATGAGGCTTTTGCCGAAATGGCATTTCATGCGGTGCAAAGAAATTACAACGACTACTCAGCCCTTCAGTTGAAAGGGAAAATAGACAATACGGTTGTGGCCCGGAAAGCCAAACTTTTGGAGGATCTGGAAAAAGGGTATCAATCCATCATGGGGTACCCGTCTCCGGTATGGGTGCTTTCAGCCTGTTATTATGCTGCCCGGATCAATCATGAATTCGCCCGTTTCCTGATTGAATCGCCATTGCCTGAACTGTCCGCCGACCAGAAGGAAAACTATCTTAAGATCATTCAGCAGAAAGCGGATGGTTATTCAAAAAAAGGGGATCAATATCTGGATACGTTCGTCAAACAGGCCAAGAAACTTGAAATTTGTGATTCCAAAGTGGCAGGGCTTGTTGATTTGTCATCAGGAAAGGTGACCCAAAAAGGTCGTATGCAATCGTTTAACGGCAGCGAAGAACGGGTTTCGGTCGCCCAGAACAGCCTGAAAGATGAGGATACAAAGATCCTTCATGAAAAATTGATGAAACATTCCAATGATGCCGGTCTTCTTTTATCTCTGTCATCTGCGTTCATCAACAAGGGAGATTATCGTCTTGGCCTCTTAATCGCCCAGAATGCCCTGTCCGGGATAAAAACCGGAAAGAGTGAGGTCAAGGCAGATTTGTACAATAATATTGGCGTGGCTTATCTCTTCATGGGGCAGGACGAGCTTGCAAAAGACGCATTTAAATCATCATTGGAAAATTCCGGAAAAAATATCGGCGCCCAGGTGAATCTGGCAGGCCTTTATTCGTATTATGGACATGAAAGACGTGCCTATTCGATCTATGACACACTTCCGGGTACAAAGCTGATCGAAGAAACCGGTCAGATCATTCACCCAAAAGCAAAAGAACTCTACATGGCCCAGCGTGGCGGGAAAAGGAAATAAACCATGTTCTTTATGAAACATATTTTAATCGGTTTTGTCATTTTCTTCATCGGGTGTGGTGGCGGCGGTTCCGGTAACAGCGGTGATGACAGCTCAAACAATGACAATGACACAACCTCACAGGAATGGGTCTGGGAGAAAGCAAAGATCACAGAAATAGACGGTGGCGGCATGCTGACACCTAACATCATTGCATCCAAAGGAAATGCCCATGATGTGCACATTGTCTATTTTGAAGATGATACGGCAAATGGATATGCCATAAATCACCTGATCGTAGATGACAGCGCGTTTACAGTATCTGCCGAAGATAAAATTCTCTCGGTTGACAATTGCAGAACATTGGGCGTTTCAGGTGCTGCATCAGGCACGCCTGTTGTGGCTTATCAGGGGGGTGAAATAAGGGAATGCGGTTCCGAACAGCAGTCTGATGCCATGATAAGCATTTGGAGTGGCAACGCCTGGACCGAATATACAGCAGGAATCGGATATGTGGAAAGAAATCCCGTGTTTCAGGATGGCCTGGCCGGGAAAACCGTGGCAACAGCCATGGATTCGAAAGGAGATATCCATGTCTGCTATCAGTTCTTTTATGAAGGATGCGATGCCATGAATTTTAATTTTCCGGACCTCCTTTATGTAAAAAAAGATGGCGCGAATCTTTCCGCAGCGAGTGCTGAAGAAGTCGTTACCGGAAATGTCTATAATCCCAACGGTACGGCAAGCGAGCAGAACAGAATCGGGGATCGGGTGGCTATCATGGTGGATGAAAACGACGCGCCTGTTATTTTTTACGATGCCGATCTTTCACCTGTCATGCCGGACCCGGATGAGAAAGGGCTTCGGGTGTCACGAAAAACAGGGGACCGTTTTGAGCATGCCTGGATCGAAACCGGCATTAAGGTCGCCTATTTGAGCTGTGCCATGGATAAGGACGGAAACCCTGCGGTGGCCTACTATATAGAAGATGAATATGAAGATACAACCGGAACTCACGAGAAATGTCTGAAATTCGCCATATTGAAAAATGACCAATGGACGGTTCAGATGGTGGATGAAAGCGTTCTCTGCGGCAATTACTGCTCGCTATCCTTTGATCAGAATGGAAATCCATGGATTGCCTATTATGCGGAAGGCAATCACAGCGGCAGTATTTCCATGAAGGATCTGAAAGTCGCGTATGATGATGGTACGGCCTGGAAGAAAGAAGTTGTTTCAGAAACAGGAGATATCGGCAGTTTCAATACCCTGTGGTTTGATACGGATAATATGGCACGGATTTGTTCCTATGAAAAAGTCGGGAAGGCAATTTATATGTTTGTTCAGCGTGAAGGAGGACAGTGATGAAAACAGTTAGATTATTAATAACAGGTATACTTTCGTTTTTGCTGTTCAATATCCATGCAACAGCGGATATCGATCCCAATGCATGGTTTGACGAATGCCCGGACGCCAATTGCGGTGCACCGCCTGCAGGTGGTGTGGGCGGTGGTGGCGCAGGGGGCGGTCCCATTGTCGTCAGTTATGATTTGGGACCGTTATGGTCCCTTGAGGAAGATGCAGACGCAGATGGTGTACTGGATACCCGGGATAATTGTCCCTATCTTGAAAACGACCAGGAAAACTATGATGGGGATGACTACGGGGATGCCTGCGATAACTGTCCGGCGGTTGTCAATAATGATCAGGAGGACACGGACGGTGATGGCACGGGCGATGCCTGCGATGGCGATATAGATGGGGACGGCCTTTCAAACAGCCAGGATAACTGTTCTCTTGTATCAAATCCCCTTCAGACAGATACGGACGGCGATGGCATAGGGGACCTTTGTGACGACGATGATGATAATGACGGCATCCCGGATACAGTGGATAACTGCAGCAAGGAACCGAATCTTGATCAGGCGAATGCGGATTTTTATATGACAGGCGATACCCTGGGCGATGCCTGTGACGACGACTGGGATAATGACGGGTTTACAGATGATGTCGATCTCTGTCCACGGTCACATTCGGATCTGAATTCAGATACAGATGGCGACGGCATAGGAGATGTGTGTGATAATTGTCCGAGGATTTCAAATTCGGATCAGGCGGATTCAGACCAGGACGGAAAAGGAGATGCTTGTGATGGCTAAGGGTAAGAACACCTATCTTATGATTTTTTTATCGTTCCTGTTGATGGTTGGCTGCACCAGCAGTCCGCCTCTTGAACGGACCCAGGAAAGACGGCAGGTGACGCTGTCCGGCTCGTTTCTGACCGAAAGCCCGGATGAAATCAATTTTCCGGTCAAAGTCCTTTTTGCCATCGACTGCTCGTTAAGCATGGGCGATGAAGAAGTCGGCGTTGTGGCCGGTTCGGATCCCTATTTTTTAAGAATCGAAGCGGTCAGAAATTTTATCAATGAATACAACAGCAATGAAAACACGTCCTTTGAAGTGATGCTGTGGAGCAATACGGTGTTTGAAACCACCCATGGATTTACCAAAGACCCGGCTGTTCTCGATAATATCCTTACGGATGTTCAAAATGATACAACCACGGACTACCTGGGAACCCTTGATGAAATGTTTGTGGATATCCGAAACGATATTCTGGATTCAAATGAAGAGAACCGTGTCAGATCAAAATACGTCGTGGTGTTTCTGAGCGACGGTGTATCAAACGCCCAGGGCATGATTCAGGATGACGCCGATATCTGGAACAGCGTGGAAGATATCAATGACATGGTTGCGGAATATGGTGTGGGGTCGTTTAATTTTCATACATTCCTCCTCCTTGGAAATTTCGGAGCAGATGCAAGCGGTCAGGCTGCACTGGCCCATGCGGAAAATACCCTTCAGGGCATGGCAGAAAGGGGAGATGGCCAGTTCAGACTGTTTGAAAATGCGGAAGCAATTGATTTTATCAATATTGTGGATATGCGGCTTACCGTGGAATACGATGTTAAATTTATGGTGGCCTATAATTTCAATGTGCGCCCGGGAATCGATCTGATCTACGTGGACAGCGATGGGGATGGCCTTTCAGATGAAGAAGAAGAAATGTATGGCACGGATCCGACCCTTAAAGATTCGGATGCTGACGGGTTTTCGGACTTTTTTGAAATCAAGCTAAGCTCACCCGGACATGTTCTTGATCCCCTTGACCCGGCTGACAGCAATTGCGATGCAGGCGTCACAGGAATCGATTCGGACAGTGATGGATTGTCGGACTGCGAGGAGTATGTCAAGGGCACAAACAGGCTCAATCCGGACTCGGATTCCGATGGCATCCCTGATGGCATCGAGTTTCTGACAGGAACCAATCCCCTGGAGGAACAGCAGGCAGTGGATACCGATTTTGATGGTCTGCTCGATTGGCTAGAAGTTCAGCGGCATTCCAATGTCTCCTCCAATGATGAGATCATCCGGGAACGGTACAGCTATAACTACGACATCAGGGATGGTGGACTGGTGGAGATTGATCAGGGAACGGAAATGGCGTCTTTCGTACGTCAGTATGAATTTGATATCTCAAACATCGATGTCATGGAAACACTCGGGTATACAATGGCAAATGGTGAAGCGTGGCTTGAAGGTGATAATTTGATCCGCTTTTATCTGGCGGAAGTACCGGAAGATACGCCTGACCATGCACCGGTTTTCAGAGTGGCGGAAGTGATTGTAAACATCAATGATGATGATAAGCATATTGTGTTGTCGCCTGCGGATTTCAAACTTATACAATAGGCGTTTTGAAACACGGGACTTGGGAGTAAAGGAGAAACGTTATGAAAAAAATACACTATCTAATTCCGGTATTCATGTTGCTGTTGGCTTCATGCGGCGGCCTGGGCAGTTCGTCTGATGATTCGGATACGGCGGAATTGTCTTTGAACAAGAAAGTCAAGGGAACGATTTCAAAAGAAGGGGAAGTGGACTGGTACCGCTTTCGGGCGGTTGACGCCAATGCACTTCTGCAGGTCAAGTGCACCAGTGAAACCTTAAGGCCGGAAGTCGATCTTTTGGTGGGCGTATATCAGGAAGACACCAATGGAAACAAGGTGCTCATATATGCCGATCACGCGCCGGACGGAGGCATGTCCCCGGCTGACCTTACCCTTCATGCCTATATTGATGTTCCCAAGGATATTTATATCTCCGTCCGGGATCTGATGGATGATGATTTCTCGGATAATCCCTATTATATTTCCGTTGATATGGAAGCTTCTGCCGAGGAAAATGACAGTTTTACAACAGCAACCACCCTGGCCGTGGATGACGGTATGGGGGCCTCGGACAACATCGGCCGAGTGGGGGATATCGACTGCTACCAGTTTACATCAACTGGCGGTGTTTATGATGTCAACGTGGAATTCACCCCATTTGCAGGCACGAGTGTCCAGTTGTCCGTAGATTTATATGACAGCGAAGGAAATATCGTGGGTTCCCAGACCAGCGCCACCAGGAAAAGCTATCATCTGATTCACTTTCTTCCTGCCGGCCTGTATTTCGTTCATATCGATGACTATGGCATGAATGATTTTGACACGGCATCCACCTATACGGTTTTCGTAAATACCGTAACTGCCGATGAAGCAAATGAGAATGATTCCTCATCTCAGGCGGAAACCGTGAATATGTCTTCCTGGAATACGGATGTGACGATCACAGGTACCATCGCCTATGCGGAAGACAAGGATTACTACCTGCTTTCACTTCCATCACCCCTTGACGGTTTCAGGGTGCTTGAACTGAGTTTTTTTGCGGCATCATCGTTTGAATACAACATCCATCTGTTGGATCAAAACCTGAATACTGTATTTTCCCAGACATATAAAGGGGGATCAACCCTTTTCCATACCCTATTGAAACTGGAATCCGGCAACGCATATCTGGTTATAGAGCCTGTGACCGGCACAACCGGTTTTGAATCGTCTTCTTATACGGCCACCCTTCAGGTACAGAATATCGTGGATGATGCAGACACGACGCCAAATGAAAACGATACGATTGATACGGCAGATACGCTGACGCCTTCAAGCAATCCGGCATCTGCCACATCCGGAAAAATTTCCTACAGAGGTGATGCAGACTGGTATTCATTAACCATTGCCGCTCATGCCTCGCCGCAGATTCTGGAAGTGTTTGTAAACGCCCCCTTATCTTCAGTGGCTTACGCCTTAACCGTTATCGGCGATTCTGTGAATGAAAAAATATACAACAGTCATCCGGAAACCATCCCCACGCAACTGAAAACATCATTCCTGGTGTCTGCCAATGATGAATCAGCTGTGTATTCTTTCCGCGTGGGCGATTTTCAGGATGATGACGGCGATGATGCAGCTTATACCATCCGTGTTGATTTGAAGGATATTCCCCCCACGCTGCCAGCGGTGGCGCAAACAGCATCCCCATATGGCGCAACCGTCGCCTATTATAATGAAGTAAATGATACTGGCGGAAACGAAGTTACCCTTGAATACAATCCGGTTACGAAGAAAACCTTTAATGCCGATACCACCCGCCTTGATTTTGCCAATGCAACAGTGGAACAGAACACGCCTGCAGATGGTCAAACCCGACTCACATTCCCATGGATCGGCGGCTATATCGATTATCAGGGAGATCAGGACTGGTTCATGATCGATTTCCAGCCGCTTGACAGCTCAAGCACCTGGTATTACGAACTGTCAGTGGAATTTTATGCGCCTTCGACGGATGTGGAATATGTGTGGAAATTCTATCCGGACAGAAACGACAATGATGTGATGGCCGAGCAGTCAAGCGGTTATGACGGATTTATCGCAAGTGCAGGTGACACGGGTATTTCAGAGGCCGCCTTTGATATCACCACGCCCGCACAGGGCGACAGCGATTTCTGGGTGGGCCGCTCATGGCAGGGCCAGGCCTTTTTCAGCATCAGTGATTTCAACTATCTCTATGACGAAACAGAGGCGGACAACACCGTTCCAGACGACGACTGGGGCGGATACGGCCAGGCGCCATATTATTTCAGATTAACCCTTATCTATCATCCAGGCGTTTCAAACCCCTGAAAAAAATCCGGCAAGCGCCAATCAGGCGTTTGCCGGACGTTTTGCAAACATTTGATTTACATACACACAAATATCGTGATAAGGGTTTTTGACCTATTGAAAAACACTGCGGCTTAAAAGTGATGACATTGAATGGAAGATAATACCTATACGATCCGATATCATTTCCTTTTTAAAAACGGAAAAGAAAATACATTTGATGTGAAGATCGATTCATCAACCATGTTGAATCTTTTACCCCAACCTGAAAACAAACCGTTCTGGACGGAGCTCGATTACCATCAATGCGAGTGCTGCCCCCTTGACAAGGCACAGGTTTCCCATTGCCCTATTGCGCTTAATATAATGGGGCTTATCGAGGCATTCAAAAATGTCATGTCATCAGAAAAATGCCAGGTATCCTGCATCACACCTGAAAGAACCTATTCCAAAGAAGTCGATATCCAGAATGGGCTCTTTTCAATTTTCGGCATCATCAATGCCACCAGCAGTTGCCCGATCATGAGCTTTTTTAAACCCATGGCGAAGTTTCATCTGCCCTTCTCCACCATTGAAGAGACCAAGGTAAGGGTCATATCATTTTATCTTCTGTCCCAATATTTCAAACAGGAAAAAAGCGATACAATAGACATCCAGCTTGAACAACTGGAATCCTTTTATTCCAAAGTAGAACTGCTCGATGCGGGGATCCTAAACAGAATCCGGGGAATTTCTGACAGTGATGCAGATAAAAATGCCGTTATTATCCTGAATTCCATAGCGCAATTAATCTCAATGGAAATTGATGAACAACTCCAATCGATAGAAGATATTTTTAAAACAAGTGGATTTTAAAATTTATCATTTGTTCGGTTTTTACGGGAAGAGGATGATAAGCGTTTTCGTTTGCTTAAGCTAAAGAATAAAAAAGGCAGAGCAAAATACAGCTCTGCCTTTTTTTTGTATAAGAGTATATCAAAACATCTTAGGGCGCCTTGATTTCAATTGCCTTACATCATTTTTTGCATGTGTAATCTTTATCCTTGCAAGTCAATGTCCACCAATTGTTATCACATGAAGATTCGACGGGGCAGGTCACGAATGCAGAATCTTCATCTGTTACCTGCATTGATCCAATTCCCGCTTCAACTACAGCAACATTTTCAATATCGCATGGAATACGTTGTTCCTCACAAACCTCTTCCCACTCACAAACGAGTTTCCAAACGCAGAAACCACACCAGAGTTGCACTTTTTTCCATGTATACACCTTTTTTTGTTCACATACAGTTTCATAACAGGTATCGTCGTCGCATGGTGATTCTTGTAAAAGAGCCTCAAACCCCTGTGTTTCTTTTGTAATAATTCGTTCTTCCCCTACATCCAGAGTCCCGATATTAATACCGTCAATACCGAGTTTTTCATCGGTGATGATAACGTCCTCCAACGCCACATCGCCACAATTGGTGACAACGAATCTATATTCAACGCTGTCTTTAACCTCAAGAGCCTCTTTTGCTGTATCTGCGTCAATCCATTGTACCTCAGGTTTACATATATAATTGTCATAGGAACATTTGTTTAAATCAGAAACGCAAGACGTTTTGCAATAGTCCAACTGAGATTTCACCGTACAATAGGAACTGCATTTTTGTTCTTTTTTCACCTGCTTTTTGATTTCAATACACGGTTCTGCTTCCACACAATCTGAGATAAATATGCCGGATAGGTGTGAATTGTTATTTAATAGAAATCGCTCAGGGCATAAATCATCGCCATCTAAAAGCCTTTTAGTTTCAATTCTTATACTTGTTTCTCCAGTCAACCCACTAATGTCAAAAACCACGTACTTGCCTTGAGAAAAATTGTCAATCTGTCCTTCTTGCACGACGGTTTTTTTAGATTCAATATCGGTCACAATTACTTTCAATGATTCAGTTCGGCATACGTTTTCTGCTTCGAGAAAATAATATGCGATTTTTAAAGAGCCAGTAAAATTGATTTTTATTTCAGCAACAAGTGGTTCAATAATACCATGTTCTTCAAAGTCCCCGCTATCCCATGTGGTTGCCTTAAAAGGCGCTTCAGGAGGAACTTTATCAAGTAGACATGGGATATATTGCGCTCCTCCGGGCTTTGGTGGCTGGCCTGGACTAGTTAACCACCAGGCTAAAACATAGATATCTTCGGTTTCTCGAAAAATTCTAAAATCAATATCGCTTTTGGCCGGCACTGGATCAAAAAGAAATCCTCCCATGCAAGTGTTATCGTCGTAATTATCGGGATACATACTGTACCATCCCGGTCCTGTTTTTTCTTCATCTGGAGGTAAAAGCTGTGTGTTTGGCAATACATAAAAACAGTCTCCGTATATACCGCGCCAGTCACCCCCAGTTTCTTCATCAATAGTCGGATCACTTACTGAGATTCCGGCAATCGACGCACTTGAAATCAGCAAAATTGAAAATACAGTGATCGTTAAAACAAAATAAAACTTTGGCTTCTTCAAAAAATTGTTATCCATCATTTCTCTCCTTTTGTTTTTGAATTATAAATCTTAGTTATTCATTCCCTTAGACGAACTTCAATTTATATATACATAGCCCCATCAACATCTGAATTGCCATGCAATGGAGCTTGTTTTTTTTTAGGGCTATTTTTTTAAATGAGAAGTTCTGTGTTTATAGAAAGGTAAGGCATGAGCAATTTTTGTGCCATATGAATTTAATATTGAAAAGGACGTTTTTTAAATGGGTTATAAGAAATGGTTAATTTTTGAAAACGGATATTGTGTAATTCGTTTCATTATACATATGTAATATACTTCCTAAAAATAATCAGATACTGTAATTGACCTTAATAAAAGAATAAAGAGTTACGTCCTAAAACTTCTAAAGACGATTAATTTTGTTATTGAATTTTGAGTTTTTTTCCTATTTAAGGTATAAATTCCTGATTAAAAAATGGATGAATTTCTGGATTTTTAATGGCGAAAATGCTTATGCAAAGTCTAAAATTGTGAATTTTAGGTTATATAAAACTATATAGTTATTTTCACAATTATATTTAAGACTATTTATATTTTTTAAAAAAAGATTATTTTTTAAAATACTTACATAGTATATTTTGTTGTTTTGAAATTTGGTCTCTTCTTTGCATAAAGTCTTCGCTATTAAATTCATTTTACAATTCGAGTGGCATGCAATTTTCAACAGGATACTTATGTAACTGAGAGAGCGGAGCTATATCTTTCAAGGCCTATTTACTTTTTTTATTACATGGACATTTCCTTAATTTTTATGATAATAGGCGATGTCATCTTTTAACCTGCCCAACACGCCAAGCTGTGAGCAAATCAATCCTTTTTTTGCTAATAAGCACACACAAAAGAATTATTATTATCTCAATGATTAACCTATAAACATTTGTTGGTTTGCGACAGAGTAGAGGTGAAATATGAAAGTTGTCATCCTTGCTGGGGGCTTTGGAACACGTATTTCTGAAGAAACCCAAATGAAACCCAAACCTATGGTGGAAATTGGTGGTAAACCCATATTATGGCATATCATGAAGATTTATTCATCATATGGGCTAAACGATTTTATTATTTGTTGCGGATACAAGGGCTATGTCATAAAGGAATATTTCGCAAACTATTACCTTCATAATTCAGACATTACATTTGACATGGCAAAACAAATGACGGAGATCCATCAAAATGGCACTGAACCTTGGCGCGTGACTTTAGTTGACACCGGCCAAAATTCAGGGACAGGTGGCAGACTGCGAAAGGTCCGCCACTATCTCGGTGATGAAGATTTTTGTTTTACCTACGGGGATGGTGTGTGTGATGTTAATATATCTGAATTGATCCAATTTCATCGCTCAAAGAATAAGTTAGCGACGGTTACGGCAATATTGCCTCCTTCTAGCAAAGGCGTTTTAAATTTCGATGATAGGAGTGTTCGTTCATTTGAAGAAAAACCCGAACAGAGCTGGATAAATGGAGGTTTTTTTGTGCTTTCGCCAAAAGTGATTGATTATATCGAAACAGATGAAACCATGTGGGAGCATGCCCCGATGAAACATCTTGTTAGCAAAAATGAATTGGCAGCTTTTCCGCATAAAGGATTCTGGCACTGTATGGATACGCTGCGCGATAAACAAAATTTGGAAAGGCTGTGGGCGTCAAGCAAAATTCCGTGGAAAGTGTGGCGTTAAAATATAAGTGATTAGGGTATTTTATAAATGTTTAATTAATATTAGGATATAGGAATTATTCATATGAAAGTATTAGTGACGGGGACTAGCGGGTATATCGGCGTATTATTGGCACCAATTTTACTTGATCATGGTTTTGACGTTGTTGGTTTGGATACCGGATACTATCAGGATGGATGGCTTGTAAATAGTATCAAAAAGTTTCCGGCCTGGATAAGTAAAGACATTAGAAATATTACAACAGAGGACTTGCTTGGTTTTGATGCCGTTGTCCATCTTGCTGAACTTTCAAACGATCCTTTAGGGCAGCATAATCCGAAAATAACCTTTGATATCAATCACAAAGGGACTGTTGAATTAGCTAAAAAGTGCATTGAAGCTGGCGTATCGAGGTTCGTTTATACTTCATCTTGCAGTGTATATGGGTTAGGATCAAATGAGTTTAAGACAGAA
This sequence comes from Pseudomonadota bacterium, assembly GCA_018816735.1. Taxonomy (GTDB): domain Bacteria; phylum Desulfobacterota; class Desulfobacteria; order Desulfobacterales; family JAHIVH01; genus JAHIVH01. The sequence continues at coordinate 197,677 of JAHIVH010000129.1, forward strand.
GAATCAACAACCAATCCTCAGACAGCCTATGCCAAATGCAAGGTCAATGTCGAACAGGATTTGGGTAAAATGGCAGATGATAATTTCTGCCCGACATTTTTACGCAACGGTACTGCCTATGGACCATCACCAAGAATGCGGTTTGATATTGTGCTAAACAATTTAGCCGGTCTTGCCTGGACAATAAAAGAGATAAAAATGACAAGCGACGGTACACCATGGCGTCCTCTTGTACATGTCCTCGACATTTGTGAGGCAATTGTCTGCACCTTGAAAGCACCCAAGGAGATCGTTAATAATCAAATCTTTAATGTTGGGGACTCTAAAGCAAACTACCAAGTTAAGGAGATTGCTCAGATTGTCGCAGATGTATTCCCTGATTGCACATTGTCTTTTGGACAAAGCGATCCTGACAATCGCAGTTATAGGGTTTCTTTTGACAAAATCAATACACAACTACCAGGGTTTAAATGTAGACAAGACCCCGTATCTGGTGCAAATCAGCTGCGCGAGGTATTCGAACGAATCAACATGCCCGCAGACATTTTCAATTTTAGGGCGTTCACTCGGCTAAAACAGCTTGAATATCTTATTAAAACCAAACAAATAGACGAAAAGTTTTTTTGGGTTTAAACAGGATTTGTATTTACGATTAAATCAGGGAAAATAATAATGGAAACACTTTGCCGATTTTGTGGCGCAAAACTGAAACACACATTTGTCGACTTAGGCGTGTCGCCTCTGGCAAATTCATATTTAAAAATTGATCAAATGAACCAGATGGAGCCTTTTTATCCTCTCCATGCTTATGCTTGTGAAGAATGTTTTTTAGTACAACTGGAAAAGTTCGAGACGCCAGACCACATTTTTAGTGATTACGCCTATTTTTCATCTTTTTCTGACAGCTGGTTGCAACACGCAAAAACATATGTAGAAATGATGATAGACCGTTTTGGTTTTAACAAAAAAAGTCAAGTAATAGAAATCGCAAGTAATGACGGTTATTTACTGCAATATTTCATAGAAAAAGGTGTCCCGGTCATGGGCATTGAGCCTGCTGCCAATGTCGCAGAAACCGCAATTGCAAAAGGCATTTCAACGCTGATAAAATTCTTCGGAAAAAAGACAGCCTTGGAGCTTGTGGCTGATGGCACCCAAGCCGATTTAATTATTGGCAATAATGTGCTGGCTCATGTACCTGATCTAAATGATTTCGTTGGAGGGCTGAAGGTGCTTCTCAAACCTCAAGGCATCATTACGATGGAGTTTCCGCATCTGATGCGTTTGATAGATGAGAATCAGTTTGATACCATTTACCATGAGCATTTTTCATACTTCTCTTTTTTAACGGTGGAAAAAGTTTTTGCAAAACATGGTCTTGTGCTCTTTGATGTCCAGGAAGTGCCAACACATGGCGGATCGCTTAGAATTTATGCACGTCATGAGGATGATTTGTCCAAATCAACTGAAAAACGGATTGGTGAATTACGTTCTAGAGAAAAGGACAAAAGATTTGATAGTATCGATTACTATTTGTCATTTTCTGAAAAGGTGACAGAAACCAAACGAAAGCTATTAGAGTTTCTGATTACGGCCAAAGGGCAGGGCAGATCTGTTGTCGGATACGGGGCTCCGGCAAAAGGCAACACACTGCTGAATTATTGTGGCATTCGATCAGATTTTTTAGATTACACAGTCGACCGCAGTCCACATAAACAGCAGCATGTCTTACCTGGTACACGTATCCCCATCTATCCTCCTGATAAAATCAGAGAAACCAGGCCGGACTACTTATTGATATTACCCTGGAATTTAAAAACAGAAATTATGGAACAAATGGCCCATGTGCGAGAATGGGGGTGCCAGTTCGTGACACCTATTCCTGAGTTAACGATTCATGCATAATTTAGCAAACGTTCAATGTGGACCTGAGGTAAATATCGTTCAGAACATCCATTCCATCAAGAAAGATTCGATCTTGTTTGCAGGAGAAAATATAAAAACATGAGAAATATTGCCATACTGGGAGCAGGAATGGCTGGCCTCGGTGCTGCCCACCATTTGTTTTCTGAAAAAATATCATCAGTTGTTTACGAAAAACATTCCTATCATGGTGGTCATGCCACATCATTTAAATTTGAAAATAGTTATATTTTTGATGATGGGCCACATGTCTCATTTACTCAAAATGAACGTTTGCAAAAATTGTTTGTTGAGAGTGTGAACGATAAATATGAAGTTATTCATACTCAAGTAAATAATTATTGGAAAGGACAATGGATCAAGCATCCGGCCCAATGCAATTTATATGGGTTGCCAAAAGAACTGGTGGTTAAGATTTTAAAAGATTTTATTGATGCGCAATACAAGGATCATGGCCTGATAAATAACTATGCAGACTGGCTAATTGCAGCCTTCGGCAAAACATTTGCCGAAACGTACCCCATGGAGTACGGGTTGAAATACCACACCACAACGGCGGACAACATGAATACCAGTTGGCTGGGGCCAAGACTTTACCGACCCAATTTGGAAGAAGTGTTAAATGGCGCGTTGTCATCCGAAACGCCCGATGTCCATTATGTTGACTATTTTCGATATCCTTCTCATAATGGGTTTGCATCTTACCTGGATATTTTTCTAAAACAGGCCGATCTTAAATTAAACCATGAATTGATAAAACTCGATCCTAAAAAGAGGATGCTTTATTTCGGTAATGGTACAACCCGAAGTTATGATGCAGTGATTTCCTCTATACCTCTTCCTGAAATTGTGCCCATAATTGACGGTGCGCCGGATGATGTCCTGGCGGCAGCAGAAAAGCTGGCTTGCACAACATGTGTGGTCGTAAATGTTGTGATTGACAGAGAAGATATTTCTAACGCTCACTGGTCCTATTTCTATGATCGGGACATTTTCTTCACACGTTTAAGCTTTCCTCATATGCTTTCACCAAACAATGTGCCAAAAGGCACTGGCAGTATTCAGGCTGAAGCCTATTATTCAAAAAAGTATCGACCACTTGATCGTTCACCCGAAGATTGCATTCACCCCATCATACGGGATTTAAAAAAATGTAATCTTATCCGCGAGGATGATCAGATTCTGTTTACAAATACCTGGGTGATCCCATACGCGAACGTCATTTTTGATCTTGATGAAGCAGAAGCACGTGAAACAGTGCAGGGCTATTTAAGTGATATCGGTATTCATTATTGCGGCCGCTATGGTGAATGGAAATATATCTGGACGGATCAGTCCTTTTTAAGCGGTGAAATGGCCGCTCAGTCAGTATTGGATGAACGTTAAAAAATAATGTAACGTTATTTCAGCAAATCTCAATAGCGTGACAATGAACCTGAGGAAGAACAGAATATGAAATTTATAGAAACACCGCTTCGCGACGCCTATATCATCGAATTGGAACCTCTTTCAGATGAAAGAGGTTTTTTTGCCAGGAGCTGGTGTCAAAAGGAGATGTTGGATAAAGGGTTGAATACCGATATGGTACAATGCAATGTCTCCTATAATAAACTGGCAGGTACGTTGAGAGGTATGCATTATCAGGATTCACCCCATGAGGAAATCAAGCTTGTACGATGCACAAACGGATCAATTTATGATGTAATTATCGATCTGCGGCCTGATTCACCGACTTTTAAAAAATGGTTTGGTGTGCAACTCTCCAGGCAAAATTTGAAAATGCTTTATATTCCCAAATTATTCGCCCATGGGTTTTTGACTTTAGAGGATGATACCGAAGTTTTTTATCAAATGTCTGAATTTTATTATCCGGAATGTGCAAAAGGCATCAGATGGAATGACACCCTTTTTAATATAGAGTGGCCGGAAGACGTTTGTACGATTTCAGATAAGGATCAAACTTATCAGGATTTTGTTATATGAAAAAATTTTTTGTTACAGGTGCAACCGGATTTATCGGAAGTCATTGTATAGAAAGTCTAAGCATGAGATCCGATATAGAGGTTCATGCACTGACCATTGATGATATCAGCCAAGATTCTTTAAATGTCCAGTGGCATAAGGCCGACTTGATGGACACGAAAAGCATGCATGATTTATTAAATGACATTCAACCCACACATCTCCTTCACTTTGCGTGGTATGCTGCTCCGGGGAAATATTGGACGTCTATAGAAAATCTTGCCATGGTCCAGGCCAGTTTGGCATTGTTAAAGACTTTTGCAGAAGTTGGCGGTAAAAGATGCGTTATGGCAGGATCATGTGCTGAATATGACTGGCACTATGGATATTGTTCTGAAAGAATTACACCAACGGTACCAGGTAGCTTATACGGCACATGCAAATCCGCAATGCAGAAAATATTAGAGTCTTTCAGTCTCCAAACAGGGGTGAGTAGTGCCTGGGGAAGAATTTTTTATCTTTATGGTCCCAGAGAGCATCCAAGCCGTTTGGTACCTTCTGTCATATGTTCTCTTCTCAAAGATAAACCCGCTAAATGCTCTCATGGGGAACAAATCCGAGATTTTCTCTATGTGAAAGACGTGGCTGATGCGTTCATTGCTCTCTTGGAGAGTGATGTCAGGGGATCAGTAAACATTTGTTCCGGGATACCCATTAGGTTGTCTGAAATTATAATGAATATTGCGGAAGTATTTGATAAACAGGATTTTGTTCAACTCGGTGCCATACCTGTTTCACCTGATGAGCCTGGTCTGATAGTTGGGAATAACGGTAGATTGTTCAAGGAAGTTGGCTGGAAACCAAAGTACATGATGGAACAAGGGATTAGCGAGACCATTACCTGGTGGAAAAAACATCTTGATGTGTAAGAAATTTGATCTACGACAGTAATGGTAACCAATAAATCTATGGAATTTTTAAGGAATGTTAATATTGAATTCGAATCGTGTTAGTATTATCCAACCCGCTTCCAAGTGGCAAGGCCTGAATTTAAAGGAGTTAAAGGATTACCAGGATCTTTTTTATTTTATGGTTTGGCGGGATATTAAAGTCCTTTATGCGCAAACCATCATGGGATTCTCATGGGCTCTATTGCAGCCGCTCGTTCAAATTATTCTGTTTACCATTGTTTTTGGAAAAGTGGCCAAGGTGCCTTCAGAAGGCTTACCCTATTTTCTATTTGCAACTGTGGCGATTGTCCCCTGGACATATATCTCACAGGCTGTGACGGAGTCAAGCCAAAGCCTGATAGCAGGTCAGAATATGCTCGGGAAAGTCTATTTTCCCAGAATCATTTTCCCCTTGACACCGGTTTTATCCAAATTGATCGATTTTGGGATCTCGTTACTGATTGTTGTAATCACCATGCTGTATTATCGTGTTCACCCGACATGGAACCTGCTTTTCCTTCCGATATTTCTACTTTTAATGATAATTATTGCCGCAGGAGCCGGCATGTGGCTTTCAGCACTTGCGATTCGATTTAGGGATGTAAGGCATTCTATGGGATTTGTTGTACGTATTCTGATGTACTCTGCACCTATTGTTTATTCAGCATCTACAATACCGGATAAGTATAGACTCATTTATTCCCTGAATCCGATTGTCTGCGTGATTGAAGGCTTTCGTGCCTGCTTACTGGGAGGTCATATCGTCTGGATGTATATATTGCCAGGTGCCATAACCTCACTTGTTTTTTTGATCGGGGGCATTTTCTACTTTAGGAAAATGGAACATGTATTTGTAGATGTAATATAGAGAGCTATGGTTGGGAACAATGAAACCAAATAACACCGCTATCAGAGTGAATAATATTAGCAAGTGCTACCGGATAGGCTTAAAAGAACAAATACACGAAAATATAGCAACCGCATTTTTAAGCTTAATAAGCAGTCCTTTGAGCAATTATCGCAAATATCGTTCGCTGTATAAATTCAAAGAAATTGATTTTGACAACAACAATGGCAGCCATCCGGACTTAATATGGGCGTTAAAGAATGTGTCATTCGATGTAAATCAAGGTGAGTCTCTTGGTATTATCGGGAAAAATGGTTCAGGGAAATCGACACTTCTTAAAATTTTATCCAAGATAACTGTACCGACAAAGGGCCGTGCCGAGATTCATGGCCGAGTTTCAAGTCTCCTGGAGGTTGGCACCGGGTTTCATCCGGAGTTGACAGGCAGAGAAAATATTTATCTCAATGGTACGGTTTTGGGTATGCGCAAGCATGAGATAAATAAAAAATTTGATGAAATCGTAGATTTTTCCGGTATAGAAAAATTTATCGAAACACCTGTAAAGCGATATTCAAGCGGTATGAAAGTGCGGCTCGCATTTTCTGTCGCAGCCCATTTGGAACCGGAAATTTTGCTCGTGGACGAAGTTCTGGCGGTAGGTGATGCAGAGTTTCAAAAAAAGTGCCTTGGAAAGATGGGAGATGTTACCAAAGAAGGTCGCACTGTTTTGTTTGTCAGCCATAACATGGCTGCGATGGAACAACTGTGTGAAAGGGTTGTATGGCTTAATAAAGGAGCGCTTGTCGGATCTGGCCCAGCACGTGATATGATTAATCAATATCTCGATATGGCAAGTCCTAACAGCTTGGGACCTGATGGAGATTTGTCCAGAATCCCGCGTGAACCGAGTTTTGAAACCATATTTATTAATGGTGAACTAAACGGTTTGCCTTTTAAAGAACATCACCTTATTCACCCTTTGGCACCGTTGACCATAAAACTTAAACTCAATCTTTCTGAAGCCATGACCGGATGTGGGTTTGGCATACATCTAACAACGAATTCGGGCCAATGTGTATATGCTGCTAATACGAGATGGAATTACGGCAAAATTGATTTTCCTGAAAAGGGGATTTACGAATTCGAATGTACGTTTGATAAACTTCCCCTTGTTCCTGACAAATATTATCTTGCCCTTGGGATGAGAAATCAGGTAAGGCAAATCGATTGGATGGAACGTGTACTGTGTATTGAAGTGTCGCGAGATGATGTCTATGGTACAATGGAATTTCCGGAAAAAAGCCAGGGCTTTTTTTTAACCCAGGCGAATTGGAAGATAGACAATAAAGTGACTAAGCGCTTTTAACGCTCGATTTAAAACAATTCATTTCTTCACTATTTAAATCCCTTGCAACAAACATTGAGAATTACCGGTTTTCGGCATTTCACAGGAGAACACGCTTGAAACATTTGGATGGCAATAACCTTGTTTTTATAGCAGGATGCCCAAGAAGCGGGACTACTTTTATTCAGCGCCTGCTGGCTGCACTTCCTAATATTCAGACCGGGCAGGAATCGCATCTTTTTGAATATGTCGGCCCGATATGGAATAACTGGCAACGTCATGTAAAAATGAAGCAAAATGATGGGCGAGGTGGCGTTGGGCTACCCTGTTATTTTGAGGAGGATGCGTTTTTGGACCATCTATGTGATTTTATAGAGTGCTTATTGACCCCTATGCTTGAAATGCTTGAACCAGGCGACATATTTGTGGAAAAAACGCCCTCAAATGCATTATATATGGATTCGATTCATAAAATACTTCCAAAAGCGAAATTTATATGCATACATCGCGATGCAAGGGATGTTGTTGCTTCACTCATGGCAGCGCATCATTCCTGGGGAAAACAATGGGCACCCTCGACTGCCAGAAAGGCTGCACTATTATGGTGCCAGCATATCAACAAGTCAAAAAATGACAGCAAGAATTTACCTGTATCCCAGATATTTCAGCTTAAGTATGAGGAACTCCAATCCCACCCCGCTGAGATGTTATCGCAACTTGCTCTTTTCTTAGATATGAAATGGTCAGTCGAGGATATAAGGAAAGCAGTAAACGAAAATCGACTTGACGTTGCCCGTACATCCGGTGGTACTCAAATCCGGACAAATTTAAAATCAAAGAAAAGCAATATTATTGTCCATGAGCCTGAAGGTTTTGTTCGCAGAGGAAAACCTGGGGGATGGAAAAAAGACCTTACACTGAAGGATAAGTTTTGGGTGTGGCGTATTGCCCGGCTGACAATGAAACGTGTTGGATATAATTGGAATTTCCCCTATATTATCTAAAAAAATATCATATTGCTTAGGCGTCTATCAGATATTTAGGAACCCCGAAATCATATTTTACCCGATTTTTTTTTTTACCCATATCGATGTAATAGCTCATATAATACATTTATATATGACCTTTTCATAATTAAATTTATTTAATCTGTAAAAAGCTGTTTGCGCTGGTCCATTTCAAGCTGCATCAGCGAATAATTATTTTTAACTTCACTTTAAGTTGCTGGAGAGAAAATTTTGGAGGACACAATGGGGACGATGTTACGATTCAAAAGCTTGAGAAGTATAAGTGCATCTTTGTTTTTAACGTTTTTTATTGTTATTTGTTCGGCGATGCCGGTGTTGGCGGATACACCAGGCACAGTTTCAATTGACAACACCAGTCCTGCAGAAGGGGATACACTGACAGCTACAGTCAGCGATGCAGATGGTATAACCGACACTATCGACTATCAGTGGAAACGTGCCGGCATTGATATTTCAGGAGCAGAGAACAGCACGTATACCACAACGCAGGCCGATGTGGGTTCAGCCATCAGCGTAACGGCCAGCTACACCGACGATCTGGGAACCGTCGAGAACCTGACCAGTGCTTTGACCAGTGCGGTTACCCATACAAATGTTACAGGTACAGTTTTAATTGACAACACCAGTCCTGCAGAAGGGGATACACTGACAGCCATAGTCAGCGATGCAGATGGTATAACCGACACTATAGACTATCAGTGGAAACGTGCCGGCAGTGATATTTCAGGAGCAGAGAACAGCACGTATACCACGACGCAGGCCGATGTGGGTTCAGCCATCAGCGTAACGGCGAGTTATACCGACGATGGCGGTACAGACGAGAACCTGACCAGTGATCCGACCAGTGTAGTTACCCATACAAATGTTACAGGTACAGTTTCAATTGACAACACCAGTCCGAACCAGGGCGACACCATCACGGCAACGGTTACCGATGATGACGGCGCCACCGGCACGATCGGCTATCAATGGAAACGCGGCATCAGCGACATCA